>NZ_CP034588.1:462500-1758886 GCF_003970735.1 Silicimonas algicola | reverse complement strand
TGCCGTCAAATCTGACCCAGCCGAGCGGTTGTTGCGCAAACCGAACGAGCACACGAAGCGGAAAACCGATCACGTCGGACCGCGCGACGACCGACCAGTCCGCCAGATCAAGCTCCGCCACACCTTTTCCTCGCATCGGTAGGGTTGTGCCCGGTTCCGACAGCCAATCTGGCTCCTCCGCGGGAACGGGCGACAGCAGCACCGCTGCTTCGTCGGTGAGTGCCCACTGCGAGACCTTGGCGCAAAGCAGCGCGTCGAGATGCCGCGTGTTAATTGGTTCGAGCCCAGGTGCTGCGTGCATTCGCGCTATCAATTCAGGGCCGATCCGAATGTTCAACCCGGCGACGGAACCTATTGCCAGTCTTTCGCGGGCGCGGGACATGCCGTCGAGCAGGTCTATCTCGGCCTCACTGAGCACCTTGACGGCAGGCGCGGCGTTCCGCAACGCTTCTAGCGCAGCGAAGTTCTTAGCTGCCGAGGCGACGCCCAACTGATAGGCAAGCGCACGCGACAGGATGTTCAACCTTTGCCACGGAGCGAAAAGGCGCGAACCTTCAAAAATGGAAAGAAGTGCCGCGGCGAGGGACAGCAGAATATGGGCGACTGAAGGCACCCGGAAGCAAACCAGACCCAAGAGTTTGGCTCCGTGGGTGTTAGCAGTCATGTTTGCACACCGCAGCCACGGAAACAGAGCGGGGTGCTTCTCGGCGATCTGATAGTCGGCCGCCCCTTCGTTTTGCGCCCGCACAAGGTTGCGCTTGGGCGTGCTGGCATCATGGTGCAGACCGCGGGCGTTCGGCGCATAGATCACCCGCACGCCGGAGGAAATCAGACGAAAGCCCAATTCGTAATCCTCGCGGCACTTCAGCGACGCATCGAATCCTCCAATTGAGATGAAGTCCGCCTGCGGGAGCGACATGTTGCCGCTCATCACATCGGTGAAGCCGAAGCGATAGCCGGGTTTGGCCATTTCGCGAAAACGGCCGATCCACCACTCGGTGACGGTTGCGCCGAACCAGCCGCCCGCGGCTAGAAAGGGCGCCGACTGGCCGACGACGACTGAGCCTACATGACGCTCGCCAGCAGCGAGATGCGCCGCTAGAAAGCCGGGATCTGCGACAATATCATCGTCGAGGAACACGATCCTGTCGCATTGGGCAATCGCTGCGCCGGTGTTGCGCGCTGACGCCGCCCCGCGGCCGACCGCTGGACGGTGAACCAGTCTGAAAGGCCAACGCCGTCCATCGAGCGCCGCCAGAGTGTCGTCGGTGCCAGCATCGATCACAACAATGACCTCAAACGCATCGGGGCCAGTGGTTTGCACGCAGAGTGCGTCCAACGTGCGTAGCAGAGCCGCGCACCGGTTGTGTGTCGGGATCACGACCGAAAGCTGATAGGGGGAGCCGTCAGACATGTCCGGACTCGCGCGCGATCCGACGCGCTTTCAGGTAGGCAAAGGGACCCTTCATGCAGCCCCGCAGTTCAGCCATGATGACAGCGCGGGGTGCAACCGACGCCGGGCGGATGAAACTGCGTATGAGCGAGGGAAGTTGTTCGTACAGAAACCACTCGACAGCACGCCGCAGCACGCCGAACTCTCGGTCAACGAGCAGCGACCGCGTCCATGAGGCGTAAACGCCGACGCCATAGCCGTGAACGGCTTTCAATATCTCGTCCGGAGTCCGCCGATGGCGATGCCAGTTTAATGCGGCCGGCTCATAGACGATGGTGTAGCCGCCACGCAGAAGGCGGGTAAAGTACTCGTGATCACCGCCCGATTGTGTAGCCGTCCCGGCGTCGAGAGCAGGATCGAAGTAGCCGATCTTTTCGACAACCGAGCGACGGATCCCCATGTTTGCACCGGCACCTATCTGGCCAGTGGCCAGAGGATGGGTGCCCGGCATCCGGAAGATGCGCCGGACGAATCCGCGCTTGGAAAAACCCGCCAGCCGCTCGAACTGCTCTTGCGCATCATTTTCCAACTCGTAAGGCATCGTCAGGCCAGCAACGCAGCCAACTTCGGGGTCAGCGAAGGCGGTCAGGATGGCATCGAGCCAGTAGCGGTCCGCCACCGCATCGTCGTCGATGAAGGCCACGATGTCGGTTTCCGACTCACGCAGCGCACGGTTGCGCGCATTGTCGAGACCCTTGTTCGGCTCCATCACGTACTTAACGCCCGGAAAGCTTTCGACCACTTGGCGCGTCAACGTCTCAGTGCTGCAATTGTCGATGACGAGGATCGACGCGGGCGTCTCAAGCCGCATAAGAGCTGCAAGGGCGCGACGCAGATCGTCCGGCCTCTCGCGAGTACAGATCGCAACCGTCGCCAGTAACTCAGGCGCAGCAACGGGGCTACACAGTTTTGCCTCGGCGGAACAAGCCGCCGCAAGCTCCAATGTAAAGGCGGGAATTGCGCGGGTGACCTCAGCCCCCGACACCGTGCCATTGCGAATTGGAACGGTGACCTGGCCAACCGGTCGTCGCCCTTCGCGCAAGAGTAACAGGGCGCGGTCATAGCCTTCAATTCCGCTACGATCTTGCCCGGCGTCACCAAGGCTAACATCAAAGATTTTGGTCGCCATGTCTTACCGTTATGTCTCGTCCAAAATTCGGGGCGTTCCGAAGGGCTCGATAAGTTTGCTCGTTCTACTAAACCCCAGCGGCCGATCGCACTGCGATTGAGTATGCTGATGTTGGCATCACCATATCGTCCATCCGACGGTTGCGCAGCGATGAATCGTCGCGGAAGCGAGCTCTGATGCAGAAATCCCGTGACGGATTCATGTTGTGTATCCAGCGTGATAGCTGGAATGAACAGCCCATCCTTCCCCACCTACAAGACCAGGAACTGGTGCGGCTATAACGAGGCGCTCAAGCGCCGGGGGTCGCTGACGGTCTGGACGTTCCCCAGATGGACTGGGACGCCCACACTACAGGCAGGCGCGGTCGGCAGCTGACCTACAGCGAAGCCGCGATCGAGACCTGCCTGACGATGAAGGGTGAAGGGCGCCCGGAACACGGTTCGCGGACCGTTTTCAGCACTGACAGGCGAAGCCCCCGGGCTGTTTGGCATGGCGCTGGGGCAGACGACTGGCTTCGTCGAGAGCCTGCTGCGCCTGGTCGGCCTAGACTGGATCGCGCCCGACGTCAGCACGCTGAGCCGCTGCCAGAAGACCATGGCCGTCAACATCCCCTACCACGGCTCCAGCGGGTCGTTGCATCTATTGATACCTCCTCGGGACATCACTTCGTGATGCCCTGCCGGTCAGCGGACAGATACGTGGGCCGCGCGCTCTAGCAACGATGGAGCGGATACCACCGCCGGAGCCGCGTTGAGACGAAACCTCGCGGAATCATGCTGCGGATAACCCTGCGGGTCAGTGAATGCACGGCATGAAACTGCTGGCAGCGGCGAATGGCGAGGGGTTTCTACCGCCAGCTCGCCGAGCTTCAGTCCGCTTCGCCGTCCTCAACGGCTACACGGGCGCTCGGCATACCCGTCACAGAAGCCGTGGGGTAGGTTTGTCCGCGGACAACGGAACCTCGGCCAGCGAGATTTATCCAAAAAAATCGTCCCAACACCTTCTGAACCTGAGCGTAACGGCTCTAATTTTACCAGGGCGCGCAGGACGAGGTCGACGCGGTCGGTGAATTGTCGGGTTACGCGCTTGCCGAGAGTGTTGAGACTGTCTGTCTTTAAGACGGCAACAACAATCTGACGCCGCGTGAGAGGATATACGGCCACACCAAGGCGGAACACTTCGGACCAAGTCCATTTATGCAGACGTGTCTTCACCCAATGCGCAGCCGCGCCTTAAGGTATCCCAACACGGCCGCGAGGTGATGGAGAGCGTGCAGAATCACTGCCTGTACGGCGAAGCTGCGACCGCCTTGAGTAGCCAGAAAGCGGATCAGGTCGGCATTGGCGGCTGTGAAGACCGCGCCACAGATTGCGGTGAGCAGCAATGCGGCTGGCCAGACAAGAGCCAGCGGCAGGGACAGAACGGCCAGCGCAACGGCTGCGGCCGAAACACGTTTGTCCCACGTCGTCGACAAGACCCCCCGGGGCATCCGGCCGGAGATCAGAAGCTTTGTCCACGGCACCGCACGCCCGTTCATGTCTGTCCGGAACATCGTGAACAGCGTCCAGTCCTTCAGATGTTTGCCCATGATCCCCGGATCGAGAACGATCGTCCCGCCCTCCGCCGTGACCTTCAGCCCGAACTCAACATCCTCGATATTTTCCCACTCCTTGAGAAATCCTCCTGCGTGGTCGAAGGCCGCTTTGCGAATTGCGCCCAGGCCGGTCCAGAACGTCGGCACCTGCCCAGCAGCCTGCCGGTGCGTATGACAATGCAGTAGGTTGCGATAACGCCCGACGACAGTTTCCGAGCCTGGCGCATCGTCATAGGCTCCGATGACGCCATCGATGGAAGGATCACCGAGACAATGCAGGATGCGCGCCCGCACGTCGCAATGCACTAAGACGTCGGCATCGACGAACAGGATGCCATCTCCGGACGCGGCCGCTGCACCTTGATTGCGGGCGTTCGCTGGACGTGCCGGCGTGTCGTTTCTCAGGACCTGCGTGCCGCGAGACTTGGCGATGTCGCCGGTTCGATCCGCCGATCCGTCATCGACAACCACGATACGCTCAGGAGGAAATCCAGCCGCCACGAGCGCGTCAAGACACGCGCCGATGGTGGTCTCGGCCTCGTGTGCCGGAACCACCACGTCCAGCGTTAGGTCGCGGCTCCTGCCCGAGGCCGGGCTTCGCGATCCAACACTGGCGCCATTCACGCCTGCAGCGATGGTGCAAGAGCGGCCAAGCGCTCGCCCTGATGCCAGACGAGTGCAGTTCTGAGGATCGTCTCGATATCAGAACGCGTCGTGAGGTCGGGCCCAAGAAGCTTTTTCGACAGCGAAGGATTGGCGACAAGCTCTGGCGGATCGCCCGGACGTCGGGGGGCGTCCTCGAGCGGGAGCTTTCGGTTCGCAAGGCGCTCCAGCATGGCAACAATATGGGCGACCGAGGCCCCTGAGCCGGTGCCGAGGTTGCAGACGAACCGATCGCCCCCTCCGATCAGCCGTTCGAGCGCGCGAACATGGGCAAGCGCGAGGTCGGAGACATGAATGTAATCCCGAATGGCGGTGCCGTCCTCGGTCGGATAGTCGCGCCCGAAGACCTGCAACGCCTGCTTCCGGCCCAAGAGCGCTTCAACCGCATTGGGAATGAGGTGGGTCTCATTGGCTCGGAACTCGCCAATCTCACCATCGGGATCGGCACCTGCTGCATTGAAGTAGCGGAGTGTAGCGGAGCGGAGGCCGTACGCCCTGCCATAATCCTCGAGGACGCGCTCGACCATGAGTTTCGACGCGCCGTAAGGATTGATTGGCGCCGTGGGCAGGCTCTCGTCGATGCAGCCTTCGGAGGACGTTCCGTAGACTGCGCAGGTCGAGGAAAAGACGAAGGGCGGTAACCCGGCGGCGCGCGCGGCTTCCAGTACGGCAAGGGTCCCTGCGACGTTCTGGCGGTAGTAGAGCGCGGGTTCGGTCATCGATTCGCCTACGAGTGCAAGCGCTGCGAAGTGTACGATGCCCACCGGGTTATGGCGTCGCATGACCTCCCCCAACCGCGCGATATCCGAAATGTCGCCGATCTCTATGGGGCCCCAGCGGACGGCCCAGCGGTTGCCGATGGAGAGGTTGTCGAAGGTGACAGGGGTGAAGCCGGAATGCGCTAGCGCCTTACAAGTGTGGCTTCCGATGTAGCCGGCGCCTCCGGTGACGAGGACAGTTCCCCGCATGAGTGGCTCCCTTCGCTCGGCCGTACAGGCGCCAGTCTGACGCGCCACCGCAGTCATGTCTTGTCCAGTTCTGGCGGCCGGGCCGCCAGCCGCATGAACCATTCCTGAACCGGCATGTAACGCTCAAAAACCGGGAACGCACCTCGCGCCATGGGGTCCAGCGTTTCAAAGACAGGTCCCGGACTCGACTTCAGCCGAGCGAATAGCGTGTAGAGGCCGAAGGCCGCAAGATGCGCTGTCGACGAAAGCAGTGCTTTTCGTAATGCGCGACCTGTATATCGTGCAAAGCCGCCCGGAAAGCCGGCCGAAAGAGACAGACCAGCGGCGTAGAGGTCGTAGTTTGCGCGCGCAAGTTGGAGCAGCTTTGGCGGCAGAGAAGGGTCCTCGCGTTCCAGTTTCTCCAGCGCCATGTCGACCGAATTGCGCATCCGGTCCGCGTCGCGCGACATCGTACCCCGGGTCTCGCGGTAACCGACATGATAGCCGGGCGCTACAACGACCGGCCCGATCCTGGCCAGCCGGAGATAGAGGTCAATATCCTCAGCTCCCTGCGCTCCCGCCTTCTGGAAGCCCTCGTCGTAGCCGCCGATCCTCTGCACCGTTGCCCGGTCCATCATGGTGGCGCTGGCGTTCCGAATAAAGTTGACGGTCAAAAGTCGTGTCAGGACATCGCCCGCATAGTCCGGCCTACCGAGATCGGCCAGGAGCCGGTCGTCGGCGTCGATCCGGCGCGACCAGGTGTAGACCATGACCGGCTGGCGCAGCGCGGCATCGGCGGCGGCGAGAAAGCGCGTCACCGTCTCCGGGTGCCAGAGATCGTCCGCGTCGAGCGCGGCGAACCAATCGCTACTTGCCTCGGCTATGCCCCGGTTTCGCGCGGCCGCGACACCCGCGTTCGCCTGACGGATGATCCGGACGCGCGGGTCCGCCTTGGCGTGGGTCTCTGCGTGACCAAAGGTGTCGTCGGTGGAGCCGTCATCGACAAGGATGATTTCGATGTCGGGATGCGTCTGCGCCCGCACGGAGTCAAGCGTGCGGTCGAGCGTACTCGCAGCATTGAGCGCCGGGATGACGACCGACACCCTAGTCACTATGCGGCCCGGCGGCGCAGTGCGCCCTCGGCCACGAAAAGCAACGATAAGAGTGGCAGGAGCCATTCCACGCGAGCCTGATAGCGTGGTGCCGGGGCAGAAAGCACGCCAAAGACGCACGCGTTGACAACAAGGCCGAAGACGATGACGGCAAGGATCTCGATCTGCGACCGGGTCAGGCGTCCGGCAATCAGAAGAGCTCCCAGCACAAGCGCTGAAAGGAAGGTGGCGGCATACATCGCGAGCTCCGAAAGACCCATGATGAGGGAAGGCGTGCCGCGCTCGAACTCTTGACCGGTCCAGACGAAAGCCTTACCAGCCTCCGCGACCCGAATGAACTGATAGGCGGCGTTGCGGGCGGCCGCGATGGACTGTTGGAGCGGATACTCCATGGCGGCCGCCGCCACGATCTCCCATTCACGGTCCCGGATCTGCTCCCGCGCAGCCTTGTCCCGTGTTTCGAGACCGTTCTCGCCCCAAAGAAATGCGTAATGCGAGTCCGGCACACGCCCGTCGAAGACGTCGCACAACTCGCCGCCCTCAGCGCACTGTTTCTCGATATACCAACGCGCCGGCCCATCTTCGAGCGAGCGGGCCAGCGTGACGGGGGGACGGAGCGGCGCGAAGCTTACTTCGCCGAGAATCGCCATGCTGGCGCCAAGATTCAGGGTCGGCGCGACGGCGACTACGATCAGACCGGCAACGAGGGGAGCAAGGCCGTGTCTGGTTGGGATCGTCGGCGGCGCTCTCCGTATCAGACGGAGCAGAAGTGCGGCCGCAACCACTGCAAAGGCCAACGGCATGTTTCCGTAATGCGTCGAAACTGCAAAAGCGGCCAGCACTGTCAACGCCAGTCTCTGACCGACGCTGAATTCGTCGAAGCGCCGGACCAGCAACGCCGCGAAAACTAGGACGACCGCACCGAAGATGTCCGGCATCAGGTAAGTGGTCATCCATGCGACCTGGCTGACGGCGAGGAGCGCGGCGAACCCGGCTGTCAGAACGACCGGGCGCTGCATCGCCACGCGGTCGATGCACGCGAAGATCGAAAGTACGATCAGAAACGCCTGGAGATACGTCATTGCGTAGGGTCCCGCGGTGCGGACCACGGCGGCGAAAAGGGCTGCATAGGTGATGGAGCGGCCGTAAACTGCGGAGGTGTCGCCGAGTTGGCTTGTGGGCGAGCCAACGCCACCGCGCCCAGCTGCCCCGGCGTCGCCTCCATCGCTGCTGGAAAGCATATCGCCTACGATGTTCCAGATAGCATCGCCGCCGGCGATGTAGGCGTTTGTGTCCGGGAAGGCGATGAAATGGCCGGTTGCAGCTAAGGGCCAGCACATCACGAGCGACATCAGAAGCGCTACGGGAAGACCGCGGAGAGAGAAGAGCGGAGCAGCGCGGCCACTTTCCCCAGCGGAATTGAAAACGTCCGCCATCAGGCGGGCTCCTTTCGAAGCTCCGTTCGCTCCATGCTGTTCTTCGGACGGTCGTCTCGCGGCCTTTCAAATTGCTCGTGATATGCACGGTCGACATTGACATTCCAGACGTCATGCCGCTCGCCAAGGATATTGCGTGCCGCCAGCATGCCGGTGAGCATCGAATGATCCTGATTGTTATAGCGGTGCTGGCCGTTTCGCCCGATGCTCTGAAAATTCTCCAACTTCTTGAGCCACGCGAAGATGGTATCGACCGCGGCCCGGTACTCGGTGTCGTATACGGGATACGCCTTAGGCTGCCGCACTACGGTGCCGTCAACCACATCCTCGCGCCGGGCCAGCCCGAGTTGCTCCAGCTCGCGGGCGGCAAGGGCGACAAGCTCGCTATCCGCCGAACTCCAAAGATCGTCATCGGTCCAGCAGAAGTACTCCATTCCGATCGAGGTCTGCTGGTCGTTCGGAATCATCTCCGGCGACCAAGCGCGGAAATTCTGGATCCGCCCGACCCTGACATCTGGTGAATGAATGTATATCCAGTTGTCTGGGAAGGGGTCGGGTTTGTCTAGGATGAGGGCAACAAGAATGAAGTCGCGGAAGCGGAGTACACTGGCGGCATCGAGGACCTCTTGCGGCGGCGGCGGAGAGATGCAGCCGATCAGCGTCCGAAGGTCCATCGAATTGATGAAATGGTCGCCAGCCACGCGAATTGGCCCGCCGGGCGTATTGACTATCACGGCTTCGATACGATTGTCGTTCCGCTCGATCCCGATTACCGGAGCGTTCATGCGAACTTCCGCGCCCTTCCTTTCGATGAGTTCGGCGGTCATCTCCCACATCATGCCGGGACCCTTCGACGGGTAATGGAATTCCTCGATCAATGAGGTGGTGTCGCTCCGGCCCGAAAACGCGTTGATGACTGCCTTCGAAAGCGACAGCGACTTGATACGCTGTGCGGCCCAGTCGGCCTGGATAAGCTTAGGCGAGATTCCCCAAACCTTCTCGGTGTAGCTGTCGAAGAAATGCATGTAGAGCCGGCCGCCGAAACGGTTGATGACCCATTCCTCGAAGGTGTCTTCATGGCGTTTTGGGCGGACCTGCCACTTGATGTAACTCAAGAGGATGCGGGCAGTCTCGTAGATGCCGATCTTTGACAGTGCGTTGAATGGCTTCAGCGGATAGTCGAAGTACTTGTTTCTGTAGAAGATGCGCGACCTACGGGGCCGCCTAAGAAAATGCTTCCCAAGGACGCCATGCCACATCTCTTCGACTTCCGGAACCTTGGTGAAGAACCGATGGCCGCCGATGTCGAAACGAAACCCCTTATATCTTTCCGTGCGTGCGATACCACCGAGGTGATTGCTCGCCTCGAAAACGGTGACGCGGGCGTTCGGTGCCAGACGCTTCAGTTCATAGGCTGACGAAAGACCCGCTGGACCGCCGCCAATGACGACCGTGTGGCCGATGTCCTCGCTTACGCCGTGTGTCATGCGACTGTCCAACTCGGCCTCGCTATAGGAGTGGGCCTTTCCGAAAGCATGATCGCGGTGCGGAAATACTCGATCGTGGCGTCCAATCCGGCGCGAAGTCCAACTTGGGGCTGCCATCCGGTGGTCGCCGTGACCTTCGAGATGTCGGGCTTTCGGCGCTGCGGGTCGTCCTTGGCCGCATCCACGAACACCAGTTTCTCGGGCTCTCCGATGGTGTCGAGAATGTGCGTCGCCAGTTCGAGAACGGTAATTTCCTCCGGGTTCCCAATGTTAAAGGGTCCAGTTTCGCCTTTAGGGGTTTCGCTCACCGCCAGGAACGCGTCGATCAGGTCCGAGACGTAGCAGAACGAGCGCGTTTGCGACCCATCACCGTAGATCGTAATCGGATCGCCGCGGAGCGCCTGAACGATGAAGTTCGACACAACACGCCCGTCAGCAACCTGCATCCGAGGTCCGTAGGTGTTGAAGATGCGAACTACCTTGATCTCGAGCCCACTCATCCTGTGGAAGTCGAAGCACAGGCTCTCGCCGAACCGCTTGCCTTCGTCGTAGCAGGCACGGGGACCCGTCGTGGACACATTGCCTTGATAGGTTTCGGGCTGCGGGTGTACCTCGGGGTCGCCGTAAATTTCCGAGGTGGAGGCCTGAAAAAACTGGGCAGCACTACGCTTAGCGAATTCAAGTCCGTTCAACGTACCGAACGCCGCCGTCTTGGCCGTCTTGATCGGATCGGATTGATAAAAGACGGGCGAGGCAGGGCACGCCAGGTTGAAGACGAGATCGGCCTCGATCTCCGGAAAGGGTTCTACGACATCGTGCTTCACGAAGGTGAAATTCTGCCGATTAAGCAAATGAGCCACGTTGCTCATGCGACCGCTCGACAGGTTATCTATGCACGTTACATGCATGTCGCGCACAATGAGCGCGTCGCACAAGGCGCTGCCTAGGAAGCCAGCTCCCCCGGTAACTACAGCCCTACTCACCAGACGTCTACCCCTCACATCCTAAGCTGATCTTTAGTACGTTAGTCTTACCCATGGTCAATGCGGTATAACTCCGGTCACGAAGTTCTGTTCGGGTAGCTAGGGCATTTCTGCTTTCTGGCCAGATCACCCGTTCAAGGCGCAAGACTCCGATCGAAGAGAGCGCTAGGGGTGTCGCTTAGCCATTTACGGGGCTCTGTTGCAGAAATCCCGTGAGGGATTCATGTTGTGTATCCAGCGTGATAGCGGGAATGAGCAGCCCGTCCTTCCCCACCTACAAGACCGGGAACTGGCGGGCCTATAGCGAAGCGCTCAGGCGCCGGGGGTCGCTGACGGTCTGGGATCGATCCCGAGATGAACCGGGACGCCTAAACTACAGGTAGGCGCGGTCGGCAGCAGATCTACAGCGATGCCGCGATGGAGACCTGCCTGACGATGAAGGTGAAGGGCGCGCGGAAAACGATTCGCGGACCGTTTTCAGCACTGACGGGCGAAGCCCCCGGGCTGTTTGGCATGGCGCTGGGGCAGACGACCGGTTTCGTCGAGAGCCTGCTGCGCCTAGTCGGCCTGGACTGGATCGCGCCCGACTTCAGCACGCAGAGCCGCTGCCAGAAGACCCTGGCCGTCATCATCCCCTACCACGGCTCCAGCGGGTCGTTGCATCTATTGATACCTCCTCGGGACATCACTTCGTGATGCCCTGCCGGTCAGCGGACAGATACGTGGGCCGCGCGCTCTAGCAACGATGGAGCGGATACCACCGCCGGAGCCGCGTTGAGACGAAACCTCGCGGAATCATGCTGCGGATAACCCTTGCGGGTCAGTGAATGCACGGCATGAAACTGCTGGCAGCGGCGAATGGCGAGGGGTTTCTACCGCCAGCACGCCGAGCTTCAGTCCGCTTCGCCGTCCTCAACGGCTACACGGGCGCTCGGCATACCCGTCACAGAAGCCGTAGGGTAGGTTCGTCCGCGGACAACGGAACCTCGGCCAGCGAACGGTTTCTGCAACAGCATCCCTCAGCCGACGCAAATGCCTCGCTTTTGACTTGGCCGAACGATGGTGTAGGGTTCTGACGTCTGGTTTCACTCGCAGCTCGCGTAATCTAGTCAATATGCGCATACTGGCAATCCTTGCGGCACTAATACTTCTGTGCGTCGGCTATGGGGCGGTCTGGACCGGACGGCTGGGGTCGATTGGTTCCCAGTCCTCCATGGAACGACCGCCTGAAGCAGCGCAGCACTCTTGGACGCTCGAGGAGCGATATGCCGTGATGCTTACGCAAGTCAACCAGTCAGCGGTGGACGCTGGCGACCACTTTCGTCTCGCGGAACTCTCCCTCTTTCTTGGACGGTGGTCAGAGGCCATCACCCAGCTGTCGGCCGCAATCCAGAGTGACTCCGACTTCGAACACGCAGGATCGGCACGCGCCGCGCGCGATTACATCGCGGCGATCACCGACAACGACGAGGACAGCGCACACGAAGCCTATTCTCGCGAGCGCAGCCATCTAGACAAGGATCCCGAGGACGGTGTCGCTGCCTACGTAGTTGTTCACTGGTTGCTCCGTTCCGACAATGGCACCCAAGCCCTGCCAATCATCGAGGCCCTGATTCAGCGGCAGCCGCACCTCTACCAGTACGACGAACTCAAGCTTGCCGCGCTCCAAGATGTTGGAGACAATCCTAGGATAGGCGCACAGCTTGCCTCGATGCACGCTAAGTACCCGGAAAGAAGGGAGCTCTCGGGATGGTATGTAGCCTGGCTCGAAGCGAATTCCGATATTCGCGCGGCGTCGGACATCTTGTTCGCCGAGACCCAGAAGGAAAGCCGAACGGAAACATCGATACCGAAGTATGTCGAGTTTCTGCAACGACACGGAGGCGACGGCGGCGCGGCCAAGAGACTCCAAGAACTCCTCGATGCGGGCGAACTTACCGTTGGCGAACCCGACTTTCGATTAGCTCTGGCTGACCTCTGGGAAAAAGTGGGAAATGTCCCGTTTGCGGTCCGAACACTAGAGGCGGTTGTTGAAGGTGGAGATGGTACCGGTAAAAGGTCCGACGCAATTGTCAGGCTCGCGCGACTCCTCGACGCTTCGGGCGATAGGCAAAGAGCCCGCTCAGAAATAGACAGGCTCCTCGGCTGGGACAGCGAAAATTCAGCAGCGCTGAAGATCCGGGCTCGTTGGAACCTTGAAGATGGCCTCGCAGATGATGCGCTCCGAGACCTCCTTGGGGCGAATCTCCAGCTTTCCCGGGATGCAGAATACGCGACGCTTCTCGGAGAGGTCTATCTTCTCCAAGGCCTTCGCACTCTGGCCGGCCAGCAATTTGCCTTGGCCTATGAATATTCGAGAGGGGCCGCACCGGAGGCGAAGCGCCTTGCCAACCACCTCATTTCGGAATTGAATTATGGAAGCGCCGACTTGCTACTTGAAACAGCGCTGGACCGTCATCCCGAAAACGTCGAACTTCTAAAGCTAGCGATAACGGTTGCATCGGAGCTTGGTGACGAAGTCCGATCCGCTTCTCTTACGGAGCGCCTACGCGTATCGGATGACGCTGCCGCAAGTGTCCTCAATGGTGATACCACCGAATATCGGCGCTGATGCGGTTCGAGGTGCGACCAAGGCGCAAATGCTGATCCTCGAAATCCGCTGCACCGAAGGCGACTACCGTTAAATCCACCGCTAGAACGTGGTCTGCGGGATGACGGATGATATGACCCCCGGAACCGCCCCGCTCCTGGTTAAAGTCTTGAGCACCGAATCCCTGGCTGGGAGAGGAGCGGAGTGCCCATGAAGGCGAGCAAGTTCACGGACGCGCGAGACAGCCGTTCATCATTAAGCAGGCTGAAGACGGGACGCCTGGCGCGGAAGTCTGTCGCAAGCCCGGGATCAGCTCGGCGACGTTCTTCAATTGGAAGAAGAATGCGGGCCTGATGCCGTCCGAGATGAAGCGCCTTCGGGAACTCGAGCAGGAGAACGCGCGGCTGAAGAAGATCGTTGCGGACTTGTCGCTCGACAAAGAGATGCTTCAGGACGTCATGAAGCGAAATCTCTGAGGCCTGCCCGGAAGAGGACGCTGAACGACGAGATGCGGGCAGATTGGCAGGTGTCGATCCGCCCGGCCTGTGCGGTGAGCCCGTTGGATCCGAGCACACACTGGATGTTCGAGCGGTTGAGATCACCGGGAGCCACATCGGCGATGCACCGGGTCCTGCCCGGCCTGCTCAGCCAGACTTCAACTGGCGAGGAAATCGTCAGCGTCAGGGCTAATGGCGCCCGTGTTACGCGCAAATGCAATAATGCGATTGCTGACCGCGGCGCCCACGCCGTCATCCCACACTGAAAGAACGCGAAGCCGTGGAAGACCGTCACCGCTGGCGCGGTACGAGGCCCTGCGGGCGGCGAAACAGCTCGGCCGCGCGATCTGGCGAAACTGGAGCGGATACCACCGAGGAAACCGTGCCGAAACGAAGATGCACTATATGAAACTGCTTGGGCAGCGCCTCATGGCGTGGGACTTGAACGACAGGTCGCGGTGGTTCAAATCCGCATCGCCCTCATGAACCGCTACACAGCGCTTGGCGTCCCTGTCACAGAAACCGGGGGGTACATTCGGCCGGGAAAAGGGGAACCTCTAACATCAGGCGCTTTGTGCAACAGAGCCCCTGAGTCGTCGGCCTCGACCGTCGCGCCTCAGCCGGCGATGGCGCGCCTCTTCTCCTGGGCGGTTTCGGTCGCCGGCGATAGGATCCTAAATAGAAGCTCGGGCATCCCCGTGGTTTCAGTCTTGGAATAGATCGACCGCAGATGCGTTCGCACCGTGGCCTCGCTGAGACCAAGCTCATCCGTCACGGCCTTCACCGACAGACCCCGCGACAGCAGAAGGCAGACACGAAACTCGGCGCGGCTCAGGTTGGCGGGATTAGATGCGTCGAGAACCGGAATCGTCCGGCGGATTTGCCCCACCTGCGCAGCTATGCGTCGCGCGGCAATCATGCGGTCGTCCATGCTGGCCCCGGTGACGAGACCCGGTTTCCGGCCTGCCCAGGACCGAACGAGCGTCGGCACCAACGCCTCGAATTCAAGGCGTTCGAAATGTGTGAAGCCACGGGAGAAATGAAGCTCGATGAAATCCCGGCGACGGGCATCGATGGCCAGGGGCAGGCTGACGATCTCGGCGACGTCGCGCGATATGCGCCAGTTCTCCAGAAGGTCGGTACCCGCCCAGGCTCGGTCGGTCAGAAGGTCCGTCAGGAACCACGCCGTGGAGGCGCGGACCTTGGGGTAAAGATACCCCATGGCATCCCGGCACAGACCACGCCGGAGAAGCGGCACGTCGGGATCGCCCTCGCGTGCGTCGTAGACAGCCACGGTACGCGGCCGATCCTCGTTCGTGTTATGTCGCGTGATCGCTGCGGCGTCTGCTCCCAAGCCCGACGCCAGCGTCGCAAGAGCGTCCTTGAGCGGCATCGACCCGTGCAATCCACCGCACCAGCCGGCGATCCCATCCAGCACCTTCAGCGTCGGCCCTAACCGGCTGGAAATAGGTGCGGACCCATCCCTAGTGTCCACGTCTCTGTCCTCTAAACCAAAACACGCACAAGCCGGGAGTTTCCCCGTGGACTGCTCAATAAAAAAACCGATCTCAATGGGTGGTCGATTTCCCCTCCCGGCAATCAGACCGCAAGGGCGACGGTGCGTCAAGGACGCGACACGTCTGACGCTCTTCAGGGTTAAGCCGAAGGAATGGTTCTCGACAAATCGGCAACAGTCGTTGCACGAGGACCGCTACTGTTGGCGCGAGACGAATGACGCCCGAGTCAGGGCGCCCGCCCGTGCTGCACGTCGCGTCAGCCGCCGAAGGTGTTGACCCACCGAATCGCGATCGGACCCAGGATGAGAAGGAAAAGTGCCGGAAGCATGAGGGACGCCATGACGCCCGACATCTTCACCGGCAACTTGTTGGCCATCTCCTGCGCCTTCAATTCGCGCGTGATGCGCATCTCGGAGGCATAGGTCGTCAGCGCCCCGGACACGCTTGTACCGAACTGGATCGACTGAAGTATGACGCTGGCGAAGGACATCACCTCGTCCACGCCAGTCCGCTGCGCCATGTCCATCAGCGCCTTTTCGCGGTCGCCACCGGCCGATACCTCGAGCTGCACAAGCCGGAATTCCTGCGCGATGGCCGGGGCCGACGCCTCCATCTCGTTCGAGACCCGCGTCATGGCGGCGTCGAAGCCGAGGCCCGCCTCGACGGCAACGACCATGAGGTCGAGCGCGTTCGGAAAGGTCTCGGCGATCTGGAGTTGGCGTTCGTCCGACTTGGCGCGAAGCCAGAGCGCCGGGAAGAAGTAGCCGATCACCAGAAGCGAAGTGAGGACGTAGTAGGTCAGCATCGTGCTCTGACCGTCGATCAGGGCGGCGACACCATCGGGCAGCGGAAGAAGCGTCGCCTTCCGAAGTGCCAGGACGGCGAGGTAGAGCGCCGGCAGACCTGCGGCGAGAAGGATGCGGATCGTGTAGAACTTGAAGATCGCGTCGCGCCCGACCATGCCCGCGTTCATCAGCTGGCGCCGGACCTTGGTGCGCTTCTCGCGCGAGTGCGGCATGAGCGCCTTCATCAGGCCCTTGGGGTCGACGTCGGCGTTGTTCAGAAGACCGGCCTCGAAAGCCGTCCGCCGTGTCACGGCCTTGCCGGCGTTGTAGCGCCGACCGACCGGGTTCGAGGCGACGAGGCCGCCGAAGAAGCCATAGACGATCAACAGGGTCCCGATGAAGATCCCCATGATGACGAGGCCGCCGGCTGACCCGACGTTCCCGAAGAAGGCTGTGATCTGTTCAAGCATCTCTGTGCCCTCCTCAGAACCGGAAGTTGACGAGCTTGCGCAGGATCAGCGCATTCAGGACCGAAAGCGTGACGATGGCGATGCCAAGGGGAACCGCCTCGGGTTCGTTCGCGATCGAGCCATAGTAGCTGGGCGTCAGAATCTGCATCGCCACGAAGATCAGCACCGGGATGAACGACAGGAACGCGGCTGTCAGCCGGCCTTCCGCGGTCAGTGCCTTGACCTTCTTGCGCATGTTGAGACGGTCGCGGATCGTCCGCGACAGGACGTTGAGAACCCGCGCCAGGTCGCCGCCGGTGCCGTGCTGGATCGCGATGGCGGTGGCGAGGTAGTGGACGTCCTCCTGGTCGATGCGGGACGAAAGGTCGCGGAAGGCCTCAGTCAGGTCGTCGCCGAAGCTGACCTGGTCGACCACGATGCCGAACTCCGAGCCGATCGGGTCGGGCATGTCGTTCGCCACGGCCGCCAGCGTCGTGTTCAGCGGGTGTCCCACCTTCAGGCCGCGCGCCATGAGGTCGAGACCATCGGGCAATTGCTTGACGAGAAGGTTCATCCGCTCGTTCCGCTTCATCCGCACCTGGAGGATGGGAAGGAACAGGCCGACGACGAAGCCAAGCGCCAGCGCGTTGAGCCAGCCCATGAACTGCATGCCCACGACGAAGATCGCCACCGCGGCGGCGAAGCAGGTCACGAGGAAGGCGCCCGGCGCCATCGTGATCCCGCCCTGTCTGAGAACCACCGGCAGGTCGCCGACGAAGGGAAGTCTCTCGACGAAGCTGCGCTTTTCGGTCGGCTTGAGGATCTTGAGGATTTCCTCGGTCGTGGCGCCCTTCTGGATCAGGCGCATCCGGCGGCTCTTGGCCTGCTCGACGTTGGCCGTCCGCGACAGCATCTGCCGCAGGCCCTCGAACACCAGGAGCAGCCCGAGGACGGCACCGACATAGGTGACGAAGCGCAGGTCGACCTGGGCCAGAAGATCGGTGATGGTCTTCATGTCCATGACTTACTTCCCCCGTGCCAGGAACGAGGTCTGGCTGAGGTCGACGCCGGACGCGAGCAGCGCCTCGGCGCACTTGGGCCGCATCCCCGTCGCCATGAACTGCCCCTGAACCTCGCCGTTCTCGCCCTTGCCGGTCTTCTTGAAGACGAAGATGTCCTGCATGGTGATCGTCTCGCCTTCCATGCCCGTGATCTCGGACACGCTCATCACCTTGCGGTTGCCGTCCGACAGTCGGTTGAGCTGGACGATGAAGTTGATGCCGGACGCGATCTGCGACCGGATGGCCGAGAGTGGCAGGTCGAGCCCCATCATCGACACCATCTGCTCGATCCGGCTGAGAGCGTCGCGCGCGGTGTTGGCGTGGACGGTCGTCATCGAACCGTCGTGGCCCGTGTTCATCGCCTGGAGCATGTCGAAGGTCTCGGAGCCGCGCACCTCGCCCACGATGATCCGGTCGGGGCGCATGCGAAGCGCGTTCCGGACAAGATCGCGCTGGCTGATCGCGCCGGTGCCGTTCGGGCTGGGCGGACGGGTCTCGAGCCGGACGACGTGCGCCTGCTGAAGCTGAAGCTCGGCCGCGTCCTCGATCGTCACGATGCGTTCGTGTTCGCTGATCGACCGCGACATGGCGTTCAGAAGCGTCGTCTTGCCCGAGCCGGTACCGCCCGAGATCAGGATGTTCATCCGCGCCTCGACCAGCGCCTGCAGCAGACCCGCCGCCTCCTGGCTGAGCGACCCGAGCTCGATCATCTTGTCGAGAAGGATCGGCTTCTTCGAGAATTTGCGGATCGACAGCGACGGCCCGTCGATGGCGCAGGGGCGGATGATCGCGTTCACACGACTGCCGTCGGGCAGTCGGGCATCGACCCAGGGCTGGCTTTCATCGACGCGGCGTCCGATGGACGACACGATCTTGTCGATGATCCGCAAGAGGTGCCGTTCGTCTCGGAAGCGGACCTTGGTCGCCTCCAGCACGCCGAAGCGCTCGACGTAGACGCTGTCATGACCGTTCACCAGGATGTCGTTCACCGTCGGATCGGCCAGGAGCGGCTCGAGCGGACCGTAGCCCAGCACCTCGTGCATCAGCTCGTCGACGATGAGCTTGAAGTCCTCGGTCCGCATCGGCCGCTTTTCCTCGGCCAGGACCGCCTGCGCCAGGTTCGCGACTTCACGGCGCAGCTCGTCCGTCTGCACCTTGTCGATCACGCTGAGGTTCAGCCGCTCGAGCAGCGCCTCGTGCAGCCGGCTCTTCAGCAACAGCCGGTCGGTCAACTCCTTGTCGTTGCCGGCAAGCGAGCGCAACGCCGACGAGGTGACGCGGTTCGCGGCGTCCATCCCCTTCTGGCTTGTGCCATTGACCGCCACCGCGGCCGGGGTTTTCACGTCGGACTTTCCGAAGGACTTGAACATGACCGTGTCTCCTTAAACTCGTACCGAAGCCTTGGACTTCGGCAATTCGGCGATCGTGGACTTCGCGAGCGCGGCGATCCCCTTGTAGAGATCGGACCGGCCCGCCACCTCGGACACCGGCTTGCCATAGTCGACGGCCTCGCGGGCCGCCTTTGGATCGTGCGCGATCCAATGAGTGAACGACGTGTCGAGCGCCTTCTGCGCCTCGCGGTGATGCTCCCGCAGCATCATCGGCTTCTTCTCGTGGTTGACGATCAACTCGATCGGAAGCTGCGCGTTGTCGGCAAGGACGAAATCCATCAGCCGGCGCGCGGCGCGGACGGCGGGCACCGTCATGTCCATGACGATGTACATCCGGTCCGTCTCGGCCAGAACCGGCTCGACCCAGCTGACAAGGGCACGGGGCAGATCGACGACGACATAGTCGAACATCAGCTTGAGCGTCTTCATCAGCGCGTCGATCTGCTCCGGCTGGAGCGAGTCGAGCGGCGCGAACTTGCGCGGAGCGGCGAGGACGCTCAGCCCCGACGGCAGGCGCACGATCGTCTGCTCGATCCAGTGCGCGTCGGGCAGGAAATGCTCGGAGGCGAGTTGCAGAAGTCCCTCCTGCTCGTCCATGTCGAGGAAGTCGCCCACGGTTCCGAACTGAAGGTCGAGATCCACGATGCAGACGCGGTTGCCCGCCTCTTTCTTGAACGTGCCCTTCCGCTGCAGAAGCTGGTCGGCGAGGTTCACTGCGACCGTCGTCGACCCGATGCCGCCCCGCGCCTGAGAGACCGCGATCAGCTTGCCGGTCGCCGCAGAGGGGCCTGAGTACCGCTCTTCGGTCTCGGCCCGGCGACGCGCGATCCACGAGCCTACCACCTCGACCAGTTCGCCCGTCGACGATGGATAGGGTAACACGTCGTCCACCCCGGCCCGCGTCAGCGCGCGCGCCTTCGACAGGGGCAGGTCGCCGTCGGTAAGCGCGAGGTAGACCGTGCCCGGCTTCCGCTGCTCGGTCAGATGCTCGATCGCCGTCAGGTCGGCCGCGTTTGACGGATCGGTCGCAAAGATGACCACGTCATGATCGGCCGCCATCTTCACTGCGGCCCCGTTCAGCTGCGAGACCGACGCCGCCTCGGTCGCCACCCTGGCGCCTTCGATCTTGGACAGGGCTTCTCCGACCCGGTCCGATATCGCGCCGTCGGAGGAGATGAGGAGGATGGAATTGTGCATCGGTTGGTCCTTGATGTGGTTCAGCCGCGGGTTCCGAGATTCATATCCTCGGCAGGCAGAGTGACGGAGATATCCGGGAAAGGGATACGAGCCGCGTTGGTGCCGTCGCCTGTCGGGATGCCATCGGCGTTGGCGGCACCCGCTGTAGAAGCGAGTGCGCTGAGCGGTGTCATGAATTCGAAGCAGAACAGCGGATATCTTGGGGCGTCTTCGTCGCCTTCCACGGGGTCTTGGGTGCCGCACACATTCTGGGCGCCCACCAACTCCGCTGTGATGTTGGGAACGTACGGTCCACCCACAAAACCTAGATTGCGGTCGTAGTTGTAGCGCAGAACTACATTGGCGCTAGTAGCGCCCTGTGGCAATAGCGGCTCGATCAGATCAAAGATTTCGACAGCGGCTGCCTGCGCCTCGAGGCTCGCAGCATTTGGCTCGGACAGCCTACAACTACGGTTAACCTGCTGGCAGATGCCATTATTTGCGCTACAAAGGGTGCCGGCGGGATATTCTGCGCTGGTGCCTTCTTCTCGACGATGATGCAATGGAATGTTGGCGCAAATAGGCGGCCGGACCGAGGCGATACGGGTGGCACGCTGCATTGCTTTCTCGGTCGATACCCAATTGTAACCAAGTCGGCCAAAATCGAGGATGGCAAATAGGATCAGGAGGAACAGCGCGATGACGACCGCGAACTCGACCATGGTGGTTCCGGTTTCGTCTTTGCGGAACCGACCGGGCAGGGATTTCAAGTGAATAGTCACGGTCACACCCCATAAACCCGAGAAAGATCTGTTATATCGCGCCACAAGGGTTCGAGTACCCTTTGTCCGTTCAGCTCGAGGATGCCTACCAACGGGAAGGTTATCGTGAAGCGCGCCGTAACCTCTGCCATCGGCACGCGGGCTTGCCGATAACGGTCAGCGTCAGCGTGGCTAACGCAGGTGACACTTCGAGAAACCCAGTCAAGCACGACGAGTTCGGGAAGAAAGCCATCAATTTCAGTATCCATGCTCCGCTGGACAATGGCGTAATACCTGTCGCCGTCGTTGTAAGTTATAACTTCTGGAACGCCGACGCTGCCGGCATCGGCGCAGATATCGCCGTTCGTCGTTCGAGCCATATAACGCGCCGCATCACGAACACCGACGATGGCGCCCTGATAGGAAAAAAACAAACGCGTGAATTCGACGATCACGAAGAAGGCAAGTAGAAAGACCGGAAGAAGCAAAGCAAATTCTACGAGCGCCACACCGTCCTCGGACCTCCGGAACTTGATAAGGGCAGTTCTGATTTTCATGTCTACGCCCTACCGGTAAAGCTGCACGAGGTTGCGGAAGGTGCCTTCCGCGACGTTGTCGGTGCCTCCGTTAAGCGCACCGCTGATGACCTCGGCGTAGAGCTCACGGGTTGTCCCGCTCGGACGTGCCGGGTTCAGCAGGAACAGTTCCACGAAGTACTGCGCCAGGAACTGTCCCGACCTACCATTCAACTGGTCGCGGCCAAACGGGTTGGCATTACTGCTCCAGTATTCGCAGTCGACGGCAGCGGCAGTAATGACGCGGCGGCGCGGGTCATCCGAAGCAAGTGAGTTGCCGGCGTTGTCGGTGCTGCAGGAAGGCAAAGAACTTCCCTCGCGAACGTAAGCAGGATTTGCATCACCGGGGTTGATGTAGATGTCTTTTATCAGGTCAAGCGGCCCGCCAGGCCGGGGGTTTGGTACTACGTCCGGACCCGCAGAGTAGGCACCAGAATTTGAGTAGAGCGACGTCGCGACCTCTGCATTGTAATACTGCCAACGGGTAGTGTCGGGGCCAGCGCGCACCACAGGCTGTGTCTCAAGAGGCGGAACGGGAGCAAGGATGTTCGTTGCTCCAGGTCGGAACGGGTCGTCGACGTGATACATCGTACCATCATCATCAATCCATTCCTCGTGGTCCTCGACCCTACCAAGGGAATCAGGGTCCACCGAATAATTCGCCTCGACATAGTCAATCCGGCCTTGCGTCCAATCAGAGTCGCCATAGCGGTCACCCGCGCCGGAGTACGCGGTACATTCGCTCACGCCGACGTCTCGGAAGCAATCGTCGGGCGGCAGATCCATCGTCGTGCTTGTCGTATCTGGCGATGAGTTGTTGCCGCAGGTCGAGCCATCGACGTAACTCTTAGTCACCACGGGCGCAGGTGGATACCTGGGATCGTCTTCCATGTCCATCTGCGCCGAATCGTACATGTCGAAGAAAGAATTGAGCGTCGTAGGCCTCCAGCCCTCGGCCCTCCCCGTCATGGTGCTGAGGTAGCCGTTCTCGAAACAGAGTGAAAGCGCCCCTTGGCCTGCGACGAGGCACGCATAGAGATCGTTGTTTCTCAAGCCATAGCAGGGACCACCTGGGTCGGTCAGATCCTCCGCAGGCACCTGATCGAAGACGTCGAGCCAGGCAAAGTTGCCAGGATGCCAATCCCCGCCGTTGCCGTTGCCCCCTTCGGCAACGAGCCGGATTGTCTGGCCGATGTTGGCGGAAGGATCCCATGGTTCCCCGCTAGCCGGCGTTGGCGGCATGCAAAAGAAGATCGGACTGACATCGCAGGCGAGGCTTGTAAATCCCGCGACCGCCTCGGCGCCGACCATCTCGGTCGGCAGGTCGTCGGTCGAGAAGATCGACAGGAGTCGCGCAAAGGCCCAAGGCACCTGGACGCGCTTGTCGCCGCGCTCGTCGTTGATCATCGAGATACGGACGAAGCGTGCCACGAGATCGTTGGAAGCCTCGCCCGGATCGAGCCAACCATCGGCCGGCAGTCGTGTCATCGGCGTGAAATCGGCTGCGGGAAGCGTTGAATAGAAATCGAGGTGGAAGGATTCCCCGTCGAGGTCCGTATCTCCGTTCCCGCCGATGGCAAACCTGTCCCGGATCAGGTCGTTCGCCGCATTTTGAGAGCGCTGCAGGGCGCCCGGAAAGCCATTCAACTCGCCTGCTGCGGCCAGTGCCACGTTATCGACGAAGGACTGAAGTTCCGACTGGGTCGAGGCGCGCCGACCGATATCGAAGGAGAGCGCCGCGAGGAGAAAAATGGCGGCGCAGCAGATGGCGAAGAACACCAGAAGGGCGCCGGTCTCGTCTTTGGCGAAGCGCTTTGCACTCGGTACCATCACATGCCGTCCCATTCCAATGTCCCCCAGGCGAAACTGCGGTGCGGGGCCCAGAGAGCAGATCCGGGCCGCCGCCGCAGGGTCAGTTGGTGCGTTCTTCGACTTCCACGTTCTCGATGTTGACGCCCGCGCGACGCACCTTGATGGTCATCTTCGGGCCTTCCTCGGTCGGAGATTTCTCGCGGATGATGTCCGACAGCCTGATCGACTCCATCGGCTCGTCCACAACCGAGTCGAGCGTGCGAAGCGAGAGCGAAAGCTGCCCGGCCTTCTCGGCCAGCGCCAGCTTCTGGCCCTGCTCGGGCGTCACCTCGACCGTCACAGTCTTGGCGACGTTCGCCGTCTCGTTGTTCTCGTCGGCCTGCTGGTCGACGCCGATGATGCGGATGTTCTGAAGGATGGTGACCGCCCGAAGGCTCTCGCCGCCGCCTTGGGTAAGCACGATGTCAACGGTGTCGCCCGGCGTGACGAAACCACCGACTGCGGTTGATGCGTTGACGCGGATCGCCATGGCTCGCGAGTTCTTGCCGAGCGTCTGGGTGATCGTCACCTTCTCACCGAACTCGGAGAGCTTGTTCGCAAGGACGAGCTCGCCTTGGGCGATCGCCCGTTTGGCGCGGCGTGGCTCTTGTCCGGCTTCAGGAACTAGCGTCGAAAAATCGCTGTAGGTGCCCGGCGGCACCGCGTCGGTCGGCCACTGGATCGTGGTCAGCTTGTGCGCCTCGATCGTCTTACCGAAAGGGATGTCCTGAGCGGCCACGACCACGCTGACGAGTTTCGGCTCGTTCGCGTCGATGGAGGCGGTCGCCGTCTGGACCTGGAGAAGCTCGCGAGAGGCATAGACCGAAAAGCCGGCGACGCCGATTCCGATCACGAGGGTCAGTAGCGAACGCATACGCATGAAATCACTCCTTAAGTGGCGTCAGAAGGCGCTGGTGGTTTCCCGGATCTCCGTGCCGACTGCGTTGGCGAGGGCGGATATCGTTGCACTACCGACGATAATAACCACCAAAAGAGCCACGGCGTACTCTACAAGAGTTGCTCCGGCGGCGACGACAATGAATTTACGGATCGCGGTCATGTTTTGAATCTCAGAAGTGTCTACTTGCAAGCAAGGAGAGGCCGGCATTGCTTGAGGCAATGCCGGCACATCATCTCACGGAACGGTAGGCGCAGGCACCACAGGCGCGGCGCAATCGGCGCCGCCGTCGGCGAGGGCGCTCGTGCAGGCGTTGCCCATGACCTCGGAAACATCGCCACCGAGAGCAAGCAGCGCCGTTCCACCAACGACGATCGCCAGGATCAGCGCGACGCCGTATTCGACCAGGGTCGCACCGTCTTCGGATTTACGGAATTTCAGGAAAAGATTGCGCATTTCAGTACTCCTATTACGCATGACTTGGAGATGAACGCATCACGCGTCCCCACCCGAACCGGCGACATCACTGTCCCCCCCGGCTCATTTCTTAAGATACCGACCGCCTTCCCCTCCCACATCGTCGATTCAGATGAGAATTTCGCTCTTAGGTTGTTTTCTTGGACAAATGTGGCTGGATTCGGACGGATTGCGGCGGAGACTGGCCGCCTGAAGGGCGATTCCCTCGGCGGAAATCCGCGAATCAGGGCTGTGGATGACCTTCGGCGCGACGCCCGGCAACAACACGCCGAATGAGAGGTGATTGATGCAGAAACGCCCACAAATACCCCTGATTTCTCAGGATTCCTCGGCAACGGCCCCAATCCCGCTGCGCGGTTTGTCGCCTCCAGCACCGGCCCGGCAGCCTGTGGATAATCTTCTGAACAACTTTCCTGCGGCAAATCGAGCCGCCACATTCTCGCCACAATCCGGTCACCCGTCGCCCCCGCCCACGAAATGACCCCCTCGTCGTCCGACACGGGCCATCTTTTCGCCCCTTGCCAAGGACAGCGTAAGACAGGGGCGATCCGGGACTGGAGCTGCGCATGAGCGACGACAAGACCCCCGACCCGCAGGGCTGGACGCCCCGCCGCGACCCCGAGGCGCAGACGCCCCCCGCGCGCGGACCGAAGGACGCGCCCCTGCCGCGCCCCATCCGCGACTGGGCCTCGATCTGATCCTTCCGCCGGCACGCGCGGGGCGCTAACCTCGGCCCCATGAGCGAGCCCGTCACCGCCATCCGCAATCTCGGCCCGGCATCCGAGAAAGAATTCGTCCGCGCCGGCCTGCCCACGGCCGACGCGATCCGCGCCATCGGCGCCGACACCGCCTACCTCCGCCTTCTCGAGACCGGCACCCGCCCGCACTTCATCGGCTACTACGCCCTCGTCATGGGCCTTCAGGGCCGCCCCTGGCACGACTGCAAGGGGCCTGAGAAGGATGCCCTGCGCGTTCGCTTCGATGCACTCCGCGCGGGGGCACGCCCCAGGCCGCAGAACGACGGGCCCAGCCTCTCGCTGCGCCGCGAGTTGGACGGGCTGGGCGTCCGGCTCGATTCCTGAGCGGCACTTTTTCGGAACCGCCCGCGTTTCCGGAGGTTTCCCTGCCATGACACAGGCGTCCGATCCCCCCCGCCCGCGCGAAAGCAAAGATGTCCTTCGCTCTCGCCTCGCCCGCATCGCCCCCCTGGTGGAACGCGCCACGGGCGAGCCGCTGCAAAGGCCGAAGACTCCCTCGCCCCGCAAGGCGCCATTGAACTACCGCCGCTCGTTCAAGGATTGGGCCTCGATATGACCGACACCACCTATACCCGCAGGTACGACGGCGTGGACGACCTCGCCCGCCTCGCCAAGCTCGAGCGCATGGCCAGTCTCATGGACAGCGCCCTTCGCATTCCGGGCACGCGGATACGCGTCGGCCTCGACAGTATCGTGGGTCTCGTCCCCGGCATCGGCGACACCCTCGCCCTCGCCCCGTCCGCCTGGATCATCGGCAGCGCCTGGAACATGGGCGCGCCCAACCACGTCCTTGGCCGGATGGCGGTCAACTCCGGCATCGACTGGGTCATCGGCACTATCCCCCTTCTCGGCGACCTGTTCGACGTCGGCTTCAAGGCCAACCTCCGGAACGTGGCCCTGCTGAGGGAGCATGTCGAAAAGACAAAGGGCCGCCCCGATGGACGGCCCCTGACTGTCGACGCGTCAGCCGTTCAGCCGACGAGTTCCATTCCCGCGAAGAAGTAGGAGATCTCGTCCTTCGCCGTCTCGGGCGCATCCGAGCCGTGGACCGAGTTCTCGCCGACCGATTCCGCGAATTCCGCGCGGATCGTCCCGGCGGCAGAGTCCTTGGGATTGGTCGCGCCCATGACTTCGCGGTTCTTCGCGATGGCGCCTTCGCCTTCCAGCACCTGCACGACCACCGGTCCCGAGGCCATGAACTCGCACAGCTCGTCGTAGAACGGCCGCGAGGCGTGGACCTCGTAGAACTTGCCTGCCTGCGCCTTCGTCAGGTGGATGCGCTTCTGCGCGACGATGCGAAGGCCCGCATCTTCGAACTTGGCGTTGATCTTGCCGGTCAGATTGCGCTTGGTCGCATCGGGCTTGATGATGGAAAGGGTGCGTTCGGTCGCCATGGTCATGTGCCTCTCAGGACGTCCCGGCGGGGCGCCCCATGCGTCCCACCCCGGATTTGGCCGCCCGCCTAGCATGGCGGTCGCGTGAGGGAAACCCCGTCTGGCGGACCTCCGGCAAGGCTGCTAATGCCGCCCCATGCTCAGAGTCGACGACATCCGCTACTCGGTCGAAGGCCGCCCTTTGTTCGAGGGCGCCTCGGCAACCATTCCCGACGGCCACAAGGTCGGCTTCGTCGGACGCAACGGCACCGGCAAGACCACGCTCTTCCGCCTGATCCGGGGGGAGCTGGTGCTGGAGGGCGGCGACATCCGCGTGCCGAAGGGCGCCCGCATCGGCGGCGTGGCGCAAGAGGTGCCGGGCTCCGAGACCTCGCTGCTCGACACCGTGCTCGAGGCCGACACCGAACGCGCGAGCCTGATGGCCGAGGCCGAGACCGCAACCGATCCCACGCGCATCGCCGAGATCCAGACGCGCCTCGCCGACATCGACGCCTGGTCGGCCGAGGGTCGGGCGTCGGCCATCCTCAAGGGCCTCGGCTTCACGACCGAAGAACAGGGAATGCCCTGCTCGGCCTTCTCGGGCGGCTGGCGGATGCGCGTGGCGCTGGCGGGGGTTCTGTTCAGCGCGCCCGATCTTCTCCTGCTCGACGAGCCCACAAACTATCTCGACCTCGAAGGCGCGCTCTGGCTGGAAAGCTATCTCGCCTCCTACCCGCACACCGTCATCGTCATCAGCCACGACCGCGGCCTTCTGAACCGCGCCGTGACGTCCATCCTCCATCTCGAGGACCGAAAGCTGACCCTCTACCAGGGCAGCTACGACACCTTCGCCGAGACACGCGCCGCCCGCCTCGCCGTGGCCGAGGCCGAGAACCGCAAGCAGGAGGCGCGGCGCGCTCACCTGCAAAGCTTCGTGGACCGCTTCCGCGCCAAGGCGTCGAAGGCGGTGCAGGCCCAGTCGCGGCTGAAGATGATCGCGCGGATGAAACCGATCTCGAGCCCGCAGGAAGCGGCGCTGCGCCGCTTCACCTTTCCCGAGCCCGAGGAGCTGTCGCCCCCCATCATCAACATGGAAAGCACCAGCGTCGGCTACGACGGGCGCGCCGTACTGTCGAAGCTCAACCTCCGGATCGACCAGGACGATCGGATCGCGCTTCTGGGTCGCAACGGCGAAGGCAAGTCGACGCTGTCGAAACTGCTGGCGGGCAAGCTCGACCCCTTGGGCGGACGCATCACGCGGGCCCGCAAGCTTCGCATCGGCTATTTCGCGCAGCATCAGCTCGACGAGTTGCACATCGACGAGACGCCCCTCGACCACATCCGCCGTCTGCGGCCCGGCGAGACCCCCGCCAAGCTCCGCGCGCGTCTCGCCGGCTTCGGCATCGGCGCCGAGCAGGCCGACACCGTTGCGGGACGGCTGTCGGGTGGTCAGAAGGCGCGTCTTTCGCTTCTTCTCGCCACGCTCGACGCGCCGCACATGCTGATCCTCGACGAACCGACCAACCACCTCGACATGGAAAGCCGGGAGGCGCTGATCGAGGCGCTGACCGCCTATTCCGGGGCAGTCATCCTCGTCAGCCACGACATGCACCTTCTGTCCCACGTCGCTGATGCCCTGTGGCTGGTGAAGGACGGGCGCGTGGCCCCCTGGGACGGCGATCTCGAGGATTACCGGCGGATGCTTCTCGACATGCCTGCGCCCAAGTCCGGCAAGAAGGAACGGGCGCCGTCCGCCAGCCGCCACGACATCGCGCAGCTTCGTCAGGCGGTGTCGGACGCCGAGTCGCGCGTCGGCAAGCTGTCGGAGATGCGCGAGAAGCTTTCGGTCAAGCTCGCCGATCCGGCCATCTACGAAGAGACGCGCCTTAAGGAAGCCGAAGGCTGGCAGAGGAAGTTCGCTGAGGTGGAGCACGGTCTTGAGCGTGCCGAGGCTCTGTGGCTGAAGGCTCTGGAACGCCTCGAGCAATCCGGCGGCTGACCGGGCTGCGCAGGCGGCAACGGATTGTTTCCGTGAGATCGGCCAGATTTCGCCACAATCACGCCATGATCGGTGCTAGTTTCTGCCTTGTTTAAGAGTGTTCAAGGAGTCACCTGTCATGGCCGTTTACGAGTTGCTCGGTATTTCCTCTCTTCTGTCGGCCGGTATCGCCGTTGTCCTTCTGGCGCGACTGGTGCGCAAGTCGCGCTGAACCGACAGACCGGAAGGTGAAGAAAAGCGCGCCTTGCAGGGCGCGCTTTTTTCTTTCGGTCCAATAGCAAAGGGCGCGACCGAAGCCGCGCCCGATGCTGATCGTGTGTCCCGAAACTCAGCGCTTCGAGAACTGGAAGCTCTTCCGGGCCTTGGCGCGGCCGTACTTCTTCCGCTCGACCACGCGGCTGTCGCGGGTCAGGAAGCCGGCGGCCTTGAGAGCGCCGCGCATGCTGGGATCATAGAGCTGAAGCGCTTTCGAGATGCCGTGCTTTACTGCGCCGGCCTGGCCTGAAAGACCGCCGCCCTTGACGGTGGCGACCACATCGAACTGGCCGTCGACGCCAGCCACCTGGAAGGGTTGGCGAAGGATCATCTGAAGCACGGGGCGCGCGAAGTAGACCGCGATTTCCTTGCCGTTCACGACGACCTTGCCGGAGCCCGGCTTGATCCAGACGCGGGCAACCGCGTCCTTGCGCTTGCCGGTCGCATAGGAGCGGCCGAGCGAGTCACGGACTTGCTCCCGCGGCGCACGTTCTTCGGCAGGGGCGCCGGTGACGCCGCCGATGTCCTGCGAAACGACGTCCTTGAGATCGTCCAGCGTTTTGATGTCTTCGGCCATCTTCAGCTCCGGGTGTTCTTCTTGTTCATGGACGCGACGTCCAGAACGGTGGGCTTCTGCGCTTCGTGCGGGTGCTCGGTCCCGGCGTAGACGCGAAGGTTGGTCATCTGCTTTCGCGACAGCGGGCCGCCGGGAAGCATGCGCTTCACGGCCTGCATCACGACGCGCTCGGGATGAGCGCCCTCGAGGATCTGACCCGTGGTGCGCGACTTGATGCCGCCCGGAAAGCCCGTATGCCAGTAGTTCGGCTTTTCGCGCTTGTTGCCGGTCACCTGGACCTTCTCGGCGTTGATGACGATGACATTGTCACCCATGTCCATGTGTGGGGTGAACGACGGCTTGTGCTTGCCGCGCAGGCGCATGGCGACGATCGAGGCAAGGCGGCCCAGCACGACGCCTTCGGCATCGATGATGATCCACTGCTTATCGATGTCCGCCGGTGTTGCGGTGAACGTCTTCATTGTCTCTGCCCTGGATGGGATTGCGTTTGATGTGCGGCTTCTAAAGGAATCGGCGGCGCCGTCAACGTCAATCTGGCCCAATAAGTCATTAAATTTCAGCAGCTTGTTATTATGGTATTGGAATACCCCAAAATTGTCCGGGTTTGGCGCGCCTCCGAAACGCCTGAAAGAACCTCGAAAAATCCGTCCCTTGGCAATCGGATGGACCCAATTCGCGTCCAGTATGTTGTCCAGTGAGAGTATTTTCGAGTTCGGGATGGACATCGCATGATCGCCAACTTCTTCCTCCTCTTCCTCGCCGCGGGTTTCGCGCTCGCCACCGTCGCCATCGGCCTCGGCAACCCGGTCCCCGTCGTTGTGGCCATCGCCGCGGCGACCATCGTGTTCCTCAGCGTCAGCCGCCGCTCCGAGGGCTGATCTTTCCCTTTCCGAAGCGATGCGCCGCGCCCTAGACTCGGGGCATGACGCATCGCAACCGTATGCTGGCCACCGGAGATCTCGTGGCGGACCCCGCTCGAGGTCTCTTCATGGGGAATCGCGGCATCCTCCACGACGAGCGGGGCCACATCGGCCGCGCTCTCTGGAAACACAAGTCCTGGATCATCTGCGTTCTCGAGCACAAGGGCTGGCACCGGACGGTCATGACGCCGGGCGCCTATACCGAACTGTTCTTCCTCGACGACGCCGTGGCCCTCGCCGCCGGCCATCGCCCCTGCGCGCTCTGCCGTCGGAGCGCCTTCGATGCCTACCGACGGGCAGCGGGTCTCACGTCCAGAGCAAGTGACATGGATGACCGCCTCCATACCGAACGCGCCATTCCCCGCACCTTCGGCCAGCGCCGCTACCAGACCGATGCGGCGACCCTGCCCGACGGGGCGATCATCCTCGACACCATCCCGCTGCTCGTCCAGGGCGACCGCCTGCGTCCGGTGTCGCCCTCAGGCTATGGCGACCCCCGCCCCCGCATGACGGGTATCGTCACCGTCCTGACGCCCCCGACAAGCGTCGCTGCCCTCAAGGGTGGCTTCAGTCCCGTCCTTCACCCGTCAGCCTGACGCCTTTTCTTCCAGCGCCAGCCACTCCTCCTCGGCCGCGGCCAGCTTCGACTGCCGCTCCGCGAGGGCGTCGGTCGCCTTGCGGAATTTGACAGGCTCGCGGCTGAACAATTCGGCGTCAGACATCAGAAGCGACAGCTTCGCGATTTCCGCCTCGAGCCGCGCGATTTCCTTCGGCAGCGCGTCAAGCCGGTGGCGCTCCGTAAACGTCAGGCCGCCATCCTTCGATGCGGTTTTTTCTTGCTCTTGCCGACGCTTGTCGGCCCTTGTGGAGGAGACGGAGGCCTCGACCAGCTTCCGCTTCGGCGCATAGTCCGACCAGCCGCCGGCATGGACGACGATACGTCCCTGCCCTTCGAACGCGACCGTCGTGGTCGCCACCCGGTCCAGAAAGTCGCGGTCGTGGCTGACCAGTAGAACCGTGCCGTCGTAGTCGTCGAGGATCTCCTGAAGCAAATCCAGAGTCTCGATGTCCAGATCGTTGGTCGGCTCGTCCAGCACCATCACGTTCGACGGCTTGGCCATCAGCTTGGCAAGCAGAAGCCGGGCCTTTTCGCCGCCCGAGAGCGATCCCACCGGCGCGCGGGCCTGCACCTCGTCGAAGAGGAAGTCCTTGAGATAGCCGACGACATGCCGGGGCGTGCCCCGCACCATGACCTGGTCGGCGCGTCCCGACACACGCATGTCGGTGTCGCCCGTCATGCTTTCCCAAAGCGTCATCTCGGGGTCGAGCGCGGCGCGGCGCTGGTCGAACACGGCGATCTCCAAACCTGTGCCAAGCGTGATCGTGCCCTCGTCGGGCGCAATCTTCCCGGTCAGCATCTCGATCATCGTGGTCTTGCCCACGCCGTTCGGCCCGACGAAGGCAACCCTGTCGCCCCGCAAAACGCGCAGCGAGAAGTCGCGGCAGATCAACTTGTCGCCGTAGGTCTTTGAAATGCCTTTCGCCTCCATCACTCGACGACCCGACTTCGGACCCGAGTCAAGCGCCATCGCCGCCGTGCCTTCGCGCCGGATCTGCGAGGATCGTTCCTCCCGAAGCGACTGAAGCGCCCGTACCCGGCCCTGGTTGCGCTTGCGCCGCGCGCTGATCCCTTCGACTGCCCACTTCGCCTCGGCCTTGATCTTGCGGTCGAGCTTGTGGCGCGCCTGGTCCTCTTCGAACCAGACGGTGTCGCGCCAGTCCTCGAATCCTTCGAAAGCACCCTCGCGACGCCGCACCTCGCCCCGGTCGATCCAGAGCGTCGCGCGGGTCAGGGCGCGCAGGAAGGCGCGGTCGTGGCTGATGAGGACGAAGGCCTGGCGCATCTCGGACAGCCGATCCTCCAGCCAGCCGATGGCCTCGATGTCGAGGTGGTTCGTCGGTTCGTCGAGAAGCATCAGGTCCGGCGCTTCCGCCAGAAGCTTCGCCAGCGCCGCCCGCCGCCGCTCGCCGCCGGAAGCGGTCTCGACCCGCTGCGAGAGGTTCAGCTTCAGACCCTCGGCCGCCGCTTCGACCCGCCAGGCATCGGCCTCGCCCAGGTCGCGCAGGGCGAAGTCCATCAGCGTTTCGCAACCGGTCATCGCCGGCTCTTGCTCCATGTAGCCGACGCCATCGCCGGGCGAGAGGACGCGGGCGCCCTCGTCAGGTTCGACGAGACCCGCCATGACCTTGAGAAGGGTCGACTTTCCCGACCCGTTGCGCCCGACCAGCGCCAGCCGGTCGCCGGGCTGGACGGTCAGGGACAGGCCCTGGAAAACGGGATCGCCGCCGAAGGTCAGCGAGATGTCGGTGAGTTGCAGGAGAGGGGGACGGGCCATGATGGCGGGGCGTAGAGCCGCCGCAGCGCAACGTCAACACCGCCCTCAGGCGACCGAGGCCCGCAACAGCCGCGCCCGCGCAGCCGGGATCCGCCCGATCTCGAGCCCGGTGAAGACGTGCAGCGTGCCAAGGTCGCGGTCGACAACGGCATGATCCGACACCCATCCGCCCATCCCGAGATAGGACCGCAGAAGCGGCGGCATCGTCTTCAGCGCCCGAACCCGGTCCGGCGAGCGCCTCAGCCGGGCGGCGAAGCGAAAGACATCGGGCGCCTTGATGCGCGGAAGCCACCTCTTGGGCGCGAGGTGCCGCTCGCGCAGCATCGCGAAGGCGTCGGCGTAATCGGCCCAGTCGGTGCCCTCGAACGACGAGCAGCCGAACAGCATTCCGACGCCCTCGCGGTCGACGAAGTCCGTCATCGCGCCCCAGGCGCAACGCAACACGTCCGGGGCGTGCAGGCCGGGGCGAATGCAGAACCGCCCCATCTCGACCATCGGCCGGTCATAGGACGCCAGAGCCGCCAGGTCGTAGTAACTTGCCGAGTAGCTGCGCCCTATCTCGGCCCCCGAGGTCAGCGGCAGGAACCGGAAGGTCGCGGCGAGGTCGGCGGACGCGTCCTCGACGAGGACATGCCGGCAGATGGCGTCGAATGCGTCCGTCTCAAGGCCGCCGGGCCTTGCTGGCAGGCTCCGCGCCGTGACGAAGGCGAGATGGCGCAGCGCCTGCGCGCGCCGCAGGTCGTCGTCCGTCGTCGCCAAACGCGCCCTAAATCGCTCTCGTGACCGCATTCGCGGGCCTCCGGCACTGGCGGCTTGGCGCCGCGCTCCTAGATATTGACGGCCCGAGGATGCCGCGCAAGCTGCGACGGAGACATGACAGGAGGACGACATGGCCGAGAAGGTGACCAAGACGGACGCGGAATGGCGGGCCGAGCTCGACGACCTGGAATACAAGGTGCTGCGCAAGCACGGGACCGAGCGCGCCTTCACGCACGACGACTTTCCCAAGACGCCAGGCACCTTCCTGTGCAAGGGCTGCGGCGCGCCCCTGTTCGACCAGGCGCACAAGTTCGAGTCGGGCACAGGCTGGCCGTCGTTCTACCAGCCGGCCGATCCCGAGATGGTCGAGGAGAAGGAAGACCGGAGCTTCTTCATGCGCCGGACCGAGGTTCATTGCTCCCGCTGCGAGGGACATCTGGGGCACGTCTTCCCCGACGGCCCGAAACCCACGGGCCTGCGCTATTGCATCAACGGCGTGTCGCTGGAGTTCGAGCCGGAGGAATGACCCTCCGGCCGCGCATCCTAGTTGGAGTCCCGGCTGCCGCCGCCAAGGAACTGGCCCGCGTCGATGTTGCCGAGGTTGGAGAAGAGCTGGCGCAGGAAACCGACTCCGCGCGTGTTCGACGTGGTGACGCGGCGGTTCAGCGCCACGACCCGGCCGTTCTCGAGGCCGAAACGCTCGATATTCTCAACGACGCCCGTTTCGGTGAAGCTGACCGCGACGACCTCGCGGTCGGTTTCGACCGGCGCACGCCAGAGGAACCTCTCGTAGTCCGACTTGACGTAGTACCATCCCCGGTCGTCGATGACGCCCTCGGTTCCCGGCTGTCCGGCGATGCGCGCGACGGTTTCCTTGGTGTCGCGGCCAACCCGGATATCGCGCAGCGTCGATTCGTCAGGGATATAGCCGTGGCTCGAGTCGATGCGCGCGCAGCCCGGCACGGCTGCCAGGGCCAGGATCACCATCGCCGTCCGCGCTGCCGTCATGTCGCTCGCCCCTTGCCACGCGGCCCGCTGCCGCCTAGTCGGCATATCCAGACTGCGCCTGCTGATCAAGGAGAGGCTCATGCCTGAAAGCCGCTTCCCGGTCGCGAAGATCCGCGACATCGTCTCGTTCGCCGTCGAGCCCGACGCCGCGGCGCGTGACGCCCTTGCCACCGAACTGGGGATCGTGGGTCTGAAGAAGCTGCGCTTCATCGGCACCCTCGCGCCCTCAGGCGGTCGCGACGTGACGCTCGAGGCCGACCTGGGCGCGACGGTCGTTCAGTCCTGCGTGGTGACAGGCGCCCCCGTCACGACCCGCATCGACGAGGAGGTGACGCGCCGCTACCTCTCGGACTGGATCGAGCCGGAAGGCGACGAGGTCGAGATGCCCGAGGACGACAACGCCGAGGCCCTGCCCTCGATCGTCGATGTCGAGGCGGTGATGGTCGAGGCCCTCGCGCTCGCCCTGCCCCTGTTTCCCCGCGCGGAAGGTGTCGAGCCTGTCGAGGTCTCGGTCACCGAACCCGGTCGCGCCCCCATGACGGACGAGGATGCAAAGCCCTTCGCCGGACTCAGGGCGCTGCGCGACGGACTCTCCGGAAACGAAGACAAGGACGCCTGAAAACCCGCTTGCCATCCTGAGGAATCGCAGTATGTTCCGGCCCTCATTCGTACAATGGGTTGGACATGGTGCGCCCCGGGGCGTAAGACCGGTTCGACCTCAGAAACCGGGGCACGGCCCCTCCGTCTAGACCGAGGAATTGGACATGGCTGTCCCGCAGAACAAAGTCACCCCGTCCCGCCGGAACATGCGCCGCGCGCATGACTCGCTGACTGCGGGCAATCCCGGAGAGTGCCCGAATTGCGGCGAACTCAAGCGTCCGCACCACGTCTGCGGCGCCTGCGGCCATTATGATGACCGCGAAGTGATCGCGCAGGCCGACGAGATCGACCTGGACGACGACGCGGCCTGAGCGTCCTCGTGACGCCGTGGCGATGACGGACCAGACCGATCGACCCTCCGGCGCCGCGACGCCCATAACCATTTCCGTGGACGCAATGGGCAGCGACCTGGGCCCGACGGCGATCGTCGCCGGGATCGCCAAGAGCGTCCAGAAAAACCCCTCCGTGCGTTTTCTCGTCTTCGGGCGTGAATCGGAAATCAGGCCGCTGATCGACAAGCGCCGGCTCGGCGCTCGGGTCGAGGTGCGCGATGCCCCCGATGTCGTCCGCATGGACGACAAGCCCTCCCATGTCATGCGCAACGGCAAGTCCACCTCGATGTGGGCTGCCGTCGACGCGGTGAAGTCGGGAGAGGCGCAGGCCGTGGTGTCCTGCGGAAACACCGGCGCGCTGATGGCGGTGTCCATGCTGCGGCTGAGGAAACTGCCCGGCATTGACCGCCCCGCCATCGCGTGCCTCTGGCCCTCGCGCAATCCGGGCGGCTTCAACGTCATGCTCGACGTGGGTGCGGACGTGCGCGCCGACGCCAAGGACCTTCTCCAGTATGCGCGGATGGGCGGCAGCTATGCCCGGAATGGTCTCGGCGTTTCGCGCCCACGGGTCGGGCTCCTGAATGTGGGGACGGAGGAAAACAAGGGCCGGCCCGAGATGAAGGAAGCGCACGACCTGATCACGGCGGCCGCCGACGAGGCCAAGATCGACTTCGTGGGCTTCGTCGAAGGCGGCGACATCCCCTCGAACCGCGTCGACGTGATCGTGACCGACGGCTTCACCGGCAACGTGGCGCTGAAGACCGGCGAGGGCACGGCGCGTCTGATCCGCGACCTTTTGCGCGACGCTTTCCGGGCCACGCCGCTCAGCCGCATCGCGGCCCTCCTCGCCGTAACGTCGCTCGGCCGCCTGTCGAAGCGCATCGATCCCCGCCGCGTCAACGGCGGTGTCTTTCTCGGCCTCAACGGCACCGTCGTGAAAAGCCATGGCTCGGCCGACGCCACAGGCGTGTCGGCCGCGATCAAGCTTGCCTTCCAACTTGCCGAGTCACGCTTCACCGAACGTCTCGCGGCGCGGGTTGCATCCGGCGACACCGACGGGCAGGATGCCGCGACCGAGACCGCACGAGCGGCCGCAGACGAGCAGGCAAGATGACACTACGCGCCGTTGTGCGAGGCGTCGGGCACCATCTGCCCGCCCGCGTCGTTCCGAATTCCTGGTTCGAGGACAAGATCGACACCACCGATGAGTGGATCGTCTCGCGAACCGGCATCGAACGCCGCCACTTCGCCGCCGAGGGCGAGACCACCTCGGGCATGGCCGCCTCGGCCGCCGAGAAGGCGCTGAAGATGGCAGGCATCGCCGCCACCGACGTCGACGCGCTGATCGTCGCCACCTCGACCGCCGACCTCACCTTCCCCTCGGCCGCAACGATGGTGCAGGACCGTCTGGGCATGACCGGCGGCTTTGCCTTCGACATCCAGGCCGTCTGCGCGGGCTTCGTCTTCGCGCTGGCGCAGGCCAACGCGCTGATCGTGTCCGGCCAAGCGACGCGCGTCGTCGTCATCGGCGCGGAGACCTTCTCGCGCATTCTCGACTGGGAGGATCGCGGCACCTGTGTCCTCTTCGGCGACGGCGCCGGTGCCGTCGTTCTCGAGGCCGAAGACGGACAGGGGACGAACGACGACCGCGGCATCCTCGCCACCGACCTCCATTCCGACGGACGCCACCGCGACATCCTCTACGTCGACGGCGGCGTCTCGACCCAGACGACAGGCCTCCTCCGCATGCAGGGCAAGGAGGTTTTCCGCCACGCGGTCGAGAAGCTGGCCCAGACCGCCCACACCTCGCTCGGCAAACTGGGGCTGACCGGCGATGACGTCGACTGGATTGTGCCGCACCAGGCAAACCTGCGGATCATCAAGTCGACGGCGCATAAGATGGGCGTCGGCATGGACCGCGTCGTCGTTACCGTGCAGGACCACGGCAATACCTCGGCCGCGTCCATCCCGCTGGCGCTGTCGGTCGGCGTCGAGCGCGGCCAGATCAAGCGGGGCGACCTCGTCGTCACCGAAGCGATCGGGGGCGGACTGGCCTGGGGGTCGGTGGTGCTGCGGTGGTGACCTTGGACGGCACGTTGGACGCGTAGAGCGGACCTTCCGGGAAGCCCACGCGGGTCACCAACAGGGGCAGCAGGCAGGCCTGCGCGGAACCCCGCCCCCGCCAAGCTAAGGCCCCGATTGAGCGCCTCATTCCAAGCGCTTGTTATTGACTCGGAATTTCTTCGCGCTCATTCTGCCCTGCAAACACCGGGGGGACCGAATGAGCGAGAAGACCTTGACGCGGATGGACCTGAGCGACGCGGTGTTCCGCGAAGTCGGGCTCTCCCGCAACGAATCCGCGCAGCTTGTCGAAAGCGTCCTTCAGCACATGTCGGACGCCCTCGTGAAAAGCGAACAGGTCAAGATTTCGTCCTTCGGCACCTTCTCGATCCGTGACAAGGCGGCCCGCGTCGGACGGAATCCCAAGACCGGCGAGGAGGTCCCGATCCTGCCGCGTCGCGTGCTGACCTTCCGTCCGTCCCATCTGATGAAAGAGCGCGTGGCCGCCGGCAATAAGGGCTGATCCTGGTGGAGAAGTCCCGCGACGCCTTCCGCACGATCTCCGAGGTCGCCGACTGGCTCGACGTGCCCACGCACGTCCTGCGGTTCTGGGAGTCGCGGTTCAGCCAGATCAAACCGGTCAAACGCGCGGGCGGGCGGCGCTACTACCGCCCCGCCGACATGCGCGTGATCGGCGGCGTCAAGACGCTGCTGCACGACCAGGGCATGACGATCCGGGGCGTGCAGAAGATGTTCCGCGAACAGGGGATCAAGCACGTCTCGGGCTTTTCGCCGCCGCTTTTCGGGATGGTCGACGACGCGGACGACGAGGTGATCTCGGTCGAGGCGCGGCCCGCGCCCGCTTCCCCGGCGACCCCCGCGGCACCTGCCCGCTCGACGCACGGCGCCGCGCCGGACCCGGTCCTCGACGACGAGATCGCGGCACCGGCCCCGCTCTTCTCGCACCGAAGCGCTCCCACGTCCGAACCCGAGGTTCATGCCAGCGTCTCGTCCGACGACGGGCATACGGACACCGACGAGACGCCCGCCGAAGCCGCGTCCCCCGAAGCTTCCGCCCCCCCGCGTGGGTCCATACCGCCTACGCCCGACGTGCCGGACGCGGACCCCGAGGACGACGACCAAAGCTTCGCCGCCGCCCCTTCGGCCGCACTGCGCCTGCGGCTTGCGGACCCCGCCGTTCTTGCCCGTTACCGCGACGATCTCGCCGCCGCCGCCGGACGCCTTCGGGCCATTCTCGACCGGGCGTCCTGAACCGTGTCCGGCGCCCGACTTGGGTCTTGCCCCCGGTTCGATTTTCGGCCAGAAGGCGCCCTGTCGGGCTATGGCGCAGCCTGGTTAGCGCGTCCGTCTGGGGGACGGAAGGTCGCAGGTTCGAATCCTGCTAGCCCGACCAATCGACACCGGAACCAACCGCCGCGGCCCGTCATACGGGTGGCCTGCGCGGCATGACCGGCGTTCTTCCCGACACCCGTCTCCGTCGGCTTGTCGCCGAGGGCGCCGTCGCGGCGGAACGCGATGTCGACGAAGCGCAGGTCCAGCCCGCCTCTCTCGACCTTCGCCTTGGGCGCGTGGCCTTCCGCGTCCGCGCCTCGTTCCTGACGGGAGATGCGACCGTCGCCGACCGCCTGTCCGACTTCGAGATGCACCGGATCGACCTGACACACGGCGCGGTGCTCGAGAAAGGCTGCGTCTACGTCGTCCCGCTGATGGAGCGGCTGAAGCTGCCGCCGCAGGTCAGCGCCGTGGCGAACGCCAAGAGTTCCACAGGGCGTCTCGACCTCCTTACCCGCTGCATCACCGATGGCGGCACCGAGTTCGACCGCATCCCCTTGGGTTACGAGGGTCCGCTCTACGCCGAGATCTGTCCCCGCTCGTTCTCGGTTCTCGTTCGGCCCGGAATGCGCCTGAACCAGATCCGGTTCCGCGAGGGTCATGCCGAGTTGGACGACGTGTCGCTGGCGGCCCTTCACGGCAGGGTCGGTCTTGTCGACGGCGAGGCAGTGATCGACGACGGGCTCGGTTTTTCGGTCGACCTGCGGCCCGCAAAGGGCAGCCTCGTCGGCTATCGCGCCAAGCCGCACACAGGGCTGATCGACCTTGACCGTATCGGCCACTACGAACCCTCGGATTTCTGGGAAGAGGTTCATACCCGCGACGGCCGTATCATCCTCGACCCCGGCGCTTTCTACATCCTCGTCAGCCGCGAGGCGGTGACGATCCCGCCCACCCACGCCGCCGAGATGGCGCCCTATGTCGCGATGGTGGGCGAGTTCCGTGTCCACTACGCCGGGTTCTTCGATCCGGGCTTCGGATGGGCCGAGGCGGGCGGTTCGGGCTCGCGCGGGGTGCTGGAAGTCCGGTGCCACGAAGCGCCCTTCGTCCTGGAACACGGCCAGATCGTGGGACGGCTGGTCTACGAGTCAATGGCCGCCATGCCCGAGACGCTCTACGGCCGCGAGATCGCGTCCAACTACCAGGGCCAGGGGCTGAAGCTGTCGAAGCATTTCCGCGCGCTTAGGAACTGAGCGCCCAGTTTCATTTTTCCCGAACCCACGACCGACCTTGACGCCAAGCGTCTCCGCCACAATGTCTCTCACGCGGCGCCCGTGCCGCTCGTGCACAGGTGCCTCTTGAACATTGTCCTCATCCTTGTCGGTTTTGTTGTCCTCGTCGTCGGCGGCGAGCTTCTGGTCCGGGGCGCCGTGGCACTGGCGCGCCGCCTGCGTCTCTCTCCCCTCGTGATCGGCGTGACCGTGGTTGGCTTCGGCACCTCGGCGCCGGAACTGGCGACGAGCCTCGTCGCAGCCCTCGAGGATGCTCCCGGCATCGCTGTCGGAAACGTCGTCGGGTCGAACATCGCCAACATCCTCCTGATCCTCGGCCTCGCTGCGGTGATGATGCCGATCATTGTCGACCGGTCGGCGCTCAAGCGCGATTCCGTGGTGCTGATCGCGGCCACCCTCGCCGCTGTCGCCATCCTCTTTCTGGGCGAGGCGAGTCGGCTTGCCGGGTTCGTCCTCTTCGCTGGCCTGATCGCCTACCTCACCTATGTCATCCGCACCTCGCCCCGGCCCGAGGCAGAAGAGGAGACGGCGATGGTCGGCGCGGGGCGTTCGGCGGCCTACCTCGCCGGAGGCCTCGTCGGCATGATCGGGGGGGCCATGCTTCTCGTGCAGGGCGCGGTGGCGCTGGCCGAAGCGGCGGGTGTGTCCGAGGCGGTGATCGGGCTGACCATCGTCGCGGTCGGCACCTCCTTGCCCGAACTCGTCACCTCGGTGATCGCGGCACGCAAGGGCGAGGGCGACATTGCACTCGGCAACGTCATCGGCTCGAACATCTTCAACATCCTCGGTATCCTCGGTTTGACCGCGCTGATTACGCCGATCACCGTGCCGGCCGACATGTCGGTCCGCGACGGCGGCATCCTTCTTGCGGCGACGGTGGCTCTTCTGGTCGTCTGCCGAACGGGTCTTCGCGTCACGCGAACCGAGGGCCTGGCCTTCCTCGCGCTCTACGTCGTCTATCTCTGGATGCTCTGGCCCTGAGGGCTGAGGGGCAACTCCATGTAGATCGCCCAGGGGCCCAGGACGGGATCGCCTGCAAGGTCGCTTTCGGGAAAGGCGTCCCTCTCGACGAAGCCGAGCTTGCGGTAGAGGTCGAGAGCGGGCGTCAGGTTGCGCGTTGAATCGAGCCGGACGACCGCTGCTCCCGCCTCCTGCGCGGCTGCCACGGCCGCCATCACCAGAGCCCGACCGACGCCCATGCCGCGACCCGCGGGCGGAACGTAGAGGCGCTTGATCTCCATTGCGCCTGCCCCTGACGGACGCAGGAAGACCATGCCGAGGACAGCATCCCCGTCATCCTCGGCCACGAAAGCATAGCCACGCGGCGGCACCACGTCTTGCAGGTGAGCGAGGGTCTTCGACAGAAGGCCGTCTGGCTGGAATCGCGGCGCGCCGGCGCGAACGAGGTCGTCGCAAACGAAGCGGACGTAGTCCGCCAGGTGCGGCGTCAGCCCGTGCACTTCGTCCACCGACACGAGACGCCGGATGCGCAGGCTCACTTCATCAGCCGGTTGATCTTCCGCATCGCCTTCATGGTCTGCTGCGTCTTCTTCACGCGCGGATCGACCTTCTGGCCCTTGTTCAGCCAGCGCATCCCGTGACGGAAGACCATGTTGATCGCCATGTTGATCAGCCTGTTCGCGTTCATCTGCTCATGCCTCGTCCTCGAACATGTCGGTCTGGTCCTGGTCGTCCTCGCCGTCGTCGCCCTGCAGCGCGTCACCGGGCGGCGGACGGTTCTCCAGGAGGCCTGCGGCACGCAATTCCTTCAGCCCGGGCAGGTCGCGCGCGCTTTCAAGCCCGAAGTGGTCCAGGAATTCCTGCGTTACGACATAGGTCACCGGGCGTCCGGGTGTCATCTTGCGCCGCCCGAAACGGATCCACTCGAGCTCCAGCAACTGGTCGACCGTGCCCCGGCTGACGCTGACGCCCCGGATCTCCTCGATCTCGGCCCGCGTCACCGGCTGGTGATAGGCGATGATCGCCAGCGTCTCGACGGCCGCGCGCGAAAGCTTGCGCGTCTCGACCGTCTCCTTCTGCATCAGGAAGCCCAGGTCCGGCGCGGTGCGCATGGCCCAGGCGTCGCCCACCTTGACCACTGAAACGCCCCGCCCCTCATAGCGCTTCCGCAACCGTTCAACCGTCGCCGCGGCGTCGCAACCGTGCGGCAGGCGCGTGTTCAGGTCGGCGACCCCGATCGGTTCGACCGTCGCAAAGAGGATCGCCTCGACCATCCGCTCCTGCTCGGCCTCGGGCGGCGCCTCGAAAAGGCTCTCGCGCGGGGGCCGGTCGTCGGCGGCCTCGGGGCCGGTCTCAGGCACGGGCGACCGCCCGGATCTGGATCGGCGCGAAGGTGTCGGACTGACGGATGCGGATCGCACCGGTCTTGACCAGTTCGAGCGAGGCCGCAAAGTGCGACGCCGTGGCCGAGCGCCGCCGCTGCGGATCGCTCTCCCAACCCTCGGGAAGGTAGGACAGAAGGTCGGTCCATTCGCCCGCATAGCCGATCAGGCCGCGCATCCGCTCCAGCGCCTGCTCCAGCGTGAAGACATTGTCGCGGTCCATGACGTAGGGCCGGAACTCGTCCTTGGTGCGGATCCGGGCATAGCCCTGCATCAGGTCGAGAAGCGTCGCGGTATAGCGGACGCGGCGCACGCGTGTCACGTCCTCGGGCAGGCCGCGCACGAAGAAGTCGCGGCCCTTCTGGTCGCGCGCCATGAGCTGCGCGGCGCGGTCGCGCATGGCGGCGAGGCGTTCAAGCTGGAAGGCCAGGTGCGCTGCCAGCTCTTCGCCCGAGGGTCCCTCGTCCGACGGGTCGGGAGGCAGCAGCAGCCGCGACTTGAGAAACGCGAGCCAGGCCGCCATCACGAGATAATCGGCCGCCAGTTCGATCCGCAACGTCTTGGCGCGCTGGACGAAGGACAGGTACTGCTCGGCCAGGGCAAGGACGCTGATCTTGCGGAGATCGACCTTCTGCGTGCGCGACAGCATCAGGAGAAGGTCGAGAGGCCCCTCGAACCCATCCACGTCGACGATCAGGGCCTCGGCGGCAAGCCGGTCCCCAACATCCGAGAAATCCATGTCGCCATCAGGCATGGGCACGTCCCTGCATCAGGGCGCCAAACTCGGCTTCGAGAGCCGAAATGTCAATATCTGGTAGGCCTGCCCGGCAAGTAAGCGCTATATCTGCGCGATGTTGGGAAGCCCCGTCCATCGCACCCACTGTTTCGGCGATCACCCGCATTTCGGACAGATCGCCGTTGCAATGCAGGACGGCGTCGCATCCCGCCGCGATGGCGCGGGCGGCACGCTCGGCGATGTCGCCCGAAAGAGCCTGCATCGAGATGTCGTCGGTCATCAGGAAGTTCTGCAACCCCAGGTCCTCGCGCAGGAAGCGGACGCCTGCGGGCGACAGCGTCACGGGCGTCTCGGCGTCGATTTCCGGCAGGACGATGTGCGCTGTCATGGCCATGGGCAGGTCGGCCAGAGCGCGGAACGGGGCAAAATCCGTGTCCCGCAATTCGGCGAGCGGCACGTCGATCCGCGGCAATGCGAGGTGGCTGTCCAGCGTCGCGCGCCCGTGTCCCGGGGCATGCTTAAGCACCGGCAACACTCCCGCCTCGAGAAGTCCCGTCGCACAGGCACGCGCCATGGCGGTGACGGTCGCGGCGTCGGTGCCATAGCAGCGGTTGCGAAGGAAGGGATGCGTCTCGGGCCAGGCGATGTCTGCGGAGGGCGCGCAGTTGGCGTCGATGCCCTGTGCGCGCAGTTCGGCCCCGATCATCAGGCCCCGCAGGTGCATCGCCCGGAAGGCCGCACTCTCATGCGGCGTGAGGGCGGCAACCTGATCGAGCGGCGGCATCCACTCGCGCCAGTGCGGTGCGCGGAGGCGCTGGACCCGGCCGCCCTCCTGGTCGATCAGGATCGGCGCCTCGCGCCCCACGGCCTCGCGCAGCGAGGTGCAGAGGCGGCGAAGCTGCTCGGGCGTCTCGGCGTTCCGCGCGAAAAGGATGAACCCGAACGGGTCGGCGTCGCGGAAGAAGGCGACCTCGTCCTCGGTCAGGACGGGGCCGGCGGGCGCGACGATGTACGCGCCCTGCCCCAACTTATTCCTGCACGACCGGGATGCAGTTGGCGCCCTCGGCAACCAGCACCGCGCAGAAGCGCCGTGCGTCGCCAAGATCGTCGAAGCCGACCGCGCGAAGACGGAAGAAGGTCCGCCCACCGCTCTGCGCTTCCTGGATCACCCGGCCCTTGCCACCCATGTATTCGCCGAAGCGCTCCTCGGCGGCCAGCCATTCGGCCTCCGCCACCTGGGCGCTGCCGAAGGCGCCGAGTTGCACGAGGCGCGTGCCGGGCGGGATGCGAACCGGATCGACGCTGCCGTCGGCGGCGCTGGCGGACGCCAAGGATACGCGCTGAAGGCGGGCGGGCCGCTCGACCGGGCGCGGCGTGCGCGCCGGAACATGGGCGGGGGCCGCGACGCGCAGGACGGCGGGCTCGGCCACGAGCGGTTCCGGGGCGAGACCGATGTCCGCCAGGGCCGCAGCAACCGCGAGATCCGTGGCCGACGGCGCGGGCTCCTCGGTCAGGGCCGCGGTGCCGTCGGCATTGGTGACCGTGCCGAAGCCGTCCTCCACGCCCTCCTCGTCGAAAGCTGCGCCGAAGTCCTCGCTCACGGCATCGGAGGTGAAGGCGGCGACGTCCTCGTCCGCCACTTCGACGACCGGAGGCATGGTCGCAAAGGCGTCGTCCTCAAGCGACATGACCGCCGGCGTCGCGTCAGGCGTCGGCGCAGGGGCCACAACCGGCGGAAGCTCGGCCATCGCCAGATCCTCCTCCTCGTCGAGCGTCGCGGGCTGAGGGGCCAGCACAACGCGGTCCGAAGGCGCCACATCGACGCGCTCTTCCGCGATGCGGTTGACCGTCAGCCCCTGGTAGTCGCTGGCCAGCCCGCCCGGATCCTCGGGTGCGATCCGCATCGGACCTTCCAGGGCGCGAACGACCGGAACCCCGGTCACGTCGCGCACCCAAAGCTGCCATCCCCAGGTCGCCAGACCGGCGATCAGCAGGACCGACAGCCCCGCCCCGGCCCAGTTCATCGCTGCGGCGAAGGTGCTCCCATAGGATCCGTCGCCATAGTCATCGTAATTGAGTGCCGCCATGTTTCATGCCTCAACTGCCCGCCGCCGGTTGTTCCGGCAGTCTCCACTGCTCGATGACGCGAGGCCTGGGCGCTGTCGTTGAGGCCGGTTTCCCGGCAGTCAGCGCGTTTCCTAGACCGGCGTCACAGCAAGGATACGCCATCCGCCAGAAATAACAACGGTTACGGGGCGATGTGGGGCGATTTTCGCTGGTGGCGGGAGGTGCGGTCCGCGGGCGGGGAATGTCTCTTGTCGGATATTAGAGTGTGGCAGCCTTGGTGTTCCGCTTGGAAGACGAGAAGCGAGGAGCCCTAGGTGTGTTCGCTACTCGAAAAGAACCTGCGAACACTCAAACTCGGTAATAGCTGAACCGGAACGCAGACCCTCCACTTCAGACGCGGGACGCACATGGTAGAGAGGATTTTCCCTCCCGGTTGGAACGCGCGTTGAGCCAATAGAAAACCAGCCATACTCAGTTCCGTCCACAGTCGCCTCGGCAAGGACGTCGCGGCGCGTGTTTGCCGAAGACGAAATCACCTGCGACGTACTCACAAAAAGTCCACCTCCCGCAGCTCTCATCAGCGGGCCCAATGAATAGAGAGCCAATGAACTTTCGTCTGCTTCTGCGCCTAGCCGCTCAATTTGAATGAGGTGCAATCGATATGTTTCGTCTGATCGTGTTCCGTCTTCGAACTCTGTTTCAAGTGAGACGCAGCCATAAGCTACGGCCGTCGCGCGAACGTCAGCGTGCGCCATAGAGTATGCCGCTCCGGTCATCACAGAGCCGAACACTAGGATCTTTTTTGCGAACGTGATGAGGAACCTGGAGGTCATCGGCACTCTGAGGTCGCTGTCATGGAGAACTTTATGAGGAGGCATTATGCGAGACAATGAATCGCAGGTTGTTCGCACTCCTGCCAACCGCCCTCCCGCCGCTCCCTACCGCATCTCCTCGACCGGCGTGACCCCAAGGATCCTCAACCCGTTGGCGATCACCACTGCCACCGCACGGGGCAGCGCGATTTTCGCCGCCGTGGCCTGGGGATTGCCCTCCTGCACGAAACGCAAGGCAGAATTGTCGTTGCCCTTGTTCCACAGCGCGTGGAAATCCGACGCCAGCTCGTAGAGGTAGAAGGCGACCCGGTGCGGCTCGTGATTGCGGGCGGCGATCTCGATCAGGCGCGGCCATTCTGCGATCTTCTTCGCCACGGTAAACTCCGCCTCGTCCTCGAGCCGGGCATTGTCCGACCAGTCGAGGTGCATCGTCTCGGCCCGGCGCATGACGGACCTGACGCGGGCGTGGGCGTACTGGACGTAGAAGACCGGGTTGTCCTTCGATTGCTCCGTCACCTTGGCGAAGTCGAAGTCGAGCGGCGCGTCATTCTTGCGCGTGAGCATCACGAAGCGCGTCACGTCCGCTCCGACCTCCTCGACCACGTCGCGGAGGGTAATGAAGGTCCCCGCCCGCTTCGACATCTTGAAGGGCTCGCCATTCTTGTAGAGCTTCACGAGCTGCGTCAGCTTGATGTCGACCGGCACGCGCCCGTCCGACAGGGCCGAGACGGCGGCGTTCATCCGCTTGACGTAGCCGCCGTGGTCCGCGCCGAAGACGTCGATCAACTCGTCGAAGCCGCGCGCGATCTTGTCCCAGTGATAGGCGATGTCGGGTGCGAAATAGGTCCAGGCGCCGTCCGACTTCATGATCGGCCGGTCGACGTCGTCGCCATGCTCGGTCGACTTGAAGAGCGTCTGCTCGCGCGGCTCCCAGTCCTCGGGCACCTTGCCCTTCGGCGGCTCGAGCGTGCCCTTGTAGATCAGGCCCCGCTTCTTCAGCTCCGCGATCGCCGCCTCGATCCGACCCGTGCCGTAAAGCGACTTCTCGGAGAAGAAGTGGTCCATCTTCACGCCGAGCGTCGCCAGATCCTCGCGGATCAGCTCCATCATGGCGTCGGTGGCGAAGTCGCGGACCTCGGTCAGCCATTCGCCCTCGGGCAGGTTCAGAAGCCGGTCGCCGTACTTCACCTTCAGCGCTTCGCCCACAGGAACGAGATAGTCGCCGGGGTAGAGACCCTCGGCGATCTCGGGAGAAAGGCCGTTCGCCTCGCGGTACCGCTCGTAGGCCGAGCGGGCGAGGACGTCGACCTGCGCGCCGCCGTCGTTGATGTAGTATTCGCGCGTGACGTCGTAGCCCGCGAATTCGAGCAGCGCCGCAAGCGCGTCCCCGAAAACCGCGCCCCGCGTGTGTCCGACGTGGAGGGGTCCCGTCGGGTTCGCCGAGACATACTCGATGTTCACCTTCACGCCCGCGCCGAGGCCCGAATGGCCGAAGGACCTCCCGGCGTCGATGGCCTCGGCCACGACATCATGCCAGACCTCGGGGACGAGACGGATGTTTATGAACCCTGGACCCGCGACCTCGGCTGTCGCGATCCGCGGATCGGACGTCAGCCGCTCGGCCAGTTCGACCGCGATGTCGCGGGGAGCCTTGTCGGCGGGCTTTGCCAGGACCATCGCCGCGTTCGTCGCCATGTCGCCATGCGCCGGATCGCGCGGTGGCTCCACCGCCACCGCGCCCCAGGACAGGCCCGAGGGCAGCCGCCCCTCGGCCACAAGGGCGTCGAGCGTCTCGATCACGGAGGTGCGGATGTCGGCGAAGATGTTCATGGGTCCGGTCCTTGGCTCTTGGCGGGGTTTAACACTCCGGCGCCCGGCGTCAACGAAAGCGGGCCGGTGCTTCCGGCTGGTGCTGCGGCCACCGCGATACAAGCGACCCTATCCCCGCCGATGCCTTGGCGTCAGGGTTGTTCTTTGAGCCGCACCGTGTGAACAACCAAGGGGGCCACTTCTCGAGGTTGCAGCTTTGCTGACTGTGCTAACCGAAAGATTGATCCGTGTTCCGAAAGCACGGACGTTGGACCTGACGGTCGTGCAACAGGGCTCGACCAGCCGAGTGCACTTTGGCGACGCGGCGTTCGACGTGACCTCCGACCTCAACGACATCGGGACGCACGACGTCTTCGACTTCGCGCTTTTCGGCACCCTCGCCGTGGCGGTGCGGAACAACTGGAATGTTAGGACCGATCTTCCGATTACGGAGGACGGCCTTGCCGCCGCGCGCCGCGTGGTCGACATTTTCGATCTGTGGCGCGTTCGCCGCTGCTATCCCGTCACCATCGAAGCGACCAATCTCGTCCCGGCCCCAGTCCATGCCCCGCGCCACGGCGGCCTGATCTGCCTCTCGGGCGGTATAGATTCAACTTACGCTGCCATGAAGGACGTCGCCGAAGGCCGGGCTGGTCATGGCCTTCTCGTCGCGGGCGCAGACTACCCGCGCGCCACCTCGCCCGGCTTCGTCGAGAGGCGCGGCCGGGTGGCGCGTCTCGCGGAGGTCCTCGGGCTGGAGCTGGTGACGGCCGAAACGACGGTCCGCGACCACAAGCTCTATTTCAATGCCACGCACACCTGCGTCCTGGCGATGATGCTGGCCTTCCACGCCCAATGTTTCCGAGACGGGTCCATCGCCGCAGACTTCACGCTGGCGCAAGAGTACGGCTATACGCCCTGGGGCAACTCGCGCCCTATCGTCGAAGCGCTTGGGTCCACATGGTTCCCGATCCATCACGCCGGCGGCGAGGCCGGGCGGACCGCCAAGGTCCGGGCTATCGTCGACGCCGATCCCGACCTGATGAGAGCCGTGTCGGTCTGCCAGAACAAGGAAATCGGCGGCAATTGCGGCACCTGCGAGAAATGCGTCCGGACGAAGCTGAACCTCGTCGCGGCGGGCGTCGATCCCGCCCCGTATTTCGAAGCCAATCCGGACCTGGCCGAGCATTTTGCGGCGATGACCCTGCCGAACTACCCCGCGGGCCTCAGGCGGCACATGGTCTTTCTCAAGGACCTCGAGCCGACGCTCGACGATGCTGCCCTCCGGACCGTTTTGACGAACCGGCTCGACAGACTGCGGCGGAAGATCACCCCGACGGGCAAAGCCTGAGACGTCACCCCACCGGCACGCTACGCATCGCCGCCGCCTCGCCGCCCCCGATGAACCTCTCGTGGCATTGAAGCGCGAAACGGTCGGTCATGCCCGCGATGTAGTCGGACACGATGCGGGCGAGCGCGGTTTCGTCCTCGGCGTCCTCGACGTCCTTCCGCCACTGCTTCGGCAAGTTGTCGGGGTGCGCCATGAAGAACGGGAAAAGCTCGTCGATCACGCGGGTCACCTCGGCGCGCATCTTCACGACCGTCGGTGCGCGATACATGCGGGTGAAGAGGAATTGGCGGATCACCTTCAGATCCTGGAACAGCGGCTCGGAAAAACGGATCATCTGGAACCCCGCCTCGCGGATGTCCTGCGCGCTGGCCGGCTGGATCTCGGCCAGGGATCTCTGCGCCACCGCGATGACGTCCTCGACCAGAAGCCCGAAAAAGCGCCGCAGCGCCTCGTGCCTTCGGCGATAGTAGTTGAGGCCGGGATAGATCTCGTCGACGCGGGCGAAGCAGCGGTCGAGGATGGGGAGCTTTCCAAGTTCGTCGGTCGAGAACAATTCCGCCCGCAGCCCATCGTGCAGGTCGTGGTGGTTGTAGGCCACGTCGTCCGAGATCGCCGCCACCTGCGCCTCGGCGCTGGCGTAGGTGTGAAGTTCGAGGTCGTGCTTGGTCTGGTACTCGGCCAGCGCCCAAGGCAGCACGCCCGTCACCGGACCATTGTGTTTCGCAATGCCTTCAAGGGTTTCCCAGGTCAGGTTCAACCCGTCGAACCGCGCATAATGCCGTTCCAGCGCAGTCACGATCCGCAGCGCTTGCGCGTTGTGATCGAAGCCGCCGTAGGGTGCCATGAGCGCCGACAGTGCCTCTTCGCCCGTGTGACCGAAGGGCGTATGGCCCAAGTCGTGCGCCAGCGCCACCGCCTCGGTCAGTTCGGCGTTGAGGCCAAGCGCGCCCGCAATCGTCCGCGCCACCTGTGCCACCTCGATGGAATGCGTGAGGCGCGTGCGGAAGTAGTCGCCCTCGTGTTCGATGAAGACCTGCGTCTTGTGCTTCAGCCGCCGGAAGGCGCTGGCATGGATGATCCGGTCCCGGTCGCGCTGGAAGGCGGACCGGAAGGTGGACTCGTCCTCGTCGTGCAGCCGGCCCCGGCTTGTCGCCGGGTCCGACGCATAGGGCGCCTGCATTGCGTCCCCTGTCTTGTTCGCCTGTCCCGTCGCCCATATATTCCGTTGAAGCAGCAAAAGAAACGCCGGAGTCCGAGATGGACCTTGCCCTTCCTCCCCGTGTCACGCCCCGCGCCTTTGCGCGGCTGGCCGAGATCAACGAAGGCGCGGACGCGCCCAGGGCGCTTCGCGTCGCCGTCGAGGGCGGCGGATGCTCGGGCTTCCAGTACTCCATCGACATGGGCGAGCCGTCGGACGGTGACCTCGTGCTGGAAGGCGAGGGACAGAAGGTCGTGGTGGACGAGGTATCCCTGCCCTTCCTGTCGAATGCCGTCATCGACTTCGCAGACGAGCTGATCGGCGCTCGCTTCGTGATCGAGAACCCGAACGCGACGTCGAGCTGCGGCTGCGGGACGTCGTTTTCGATGTAAGAGCTTATGCCTGCTCGCTTTTCGGTGGGGCCTGCAAACATAGCGCGAATCTGTTAGGGTGGCTGTCCCAGACAAGGGAGGCTCTGATGACCAAGCATATCATCGACGGCAAGCGTATCCCCGGAGGACCGGCGAAGGCGCGACGCTACACTAAGCTCGACTCCGAAGCGCGGCCTCATCCGCATTCGATCGCGCTTCAACGGCGTCCTCTGCACACCGACGCCGATACGCGCGCCCGGCGCTTTATCGCGATAGAGCGGCGGACGGGAGAGCCGATCCCCGCCTGACAGACCGGGGGATGCAATCGAAGGGATGGCTCGGACCCCGGCCTTCTGCATTTCTCGTGCAAATTGGGGCAGGCACGCCATCGACTCGACAAACGTACGCTTCACCTAACCCCTGTGCGGAGAGCCGCCTTCCATATACGGGGGCATTGAGGCTCTACCTCGTCATACGTCCAGCGGCCAAGGCGCGCGGATCGGTGCATCCGACGATCGCAAAGTCTCCCCGCGAAAGTCCCATTCGGGCGCAGATGGATTCCGACGGCGCGTTTCCAGGCTCAACGCCAGTCATGAAGTTGCCGAATTGGAACCGTGCTTCCATCTCAAGCAAGGCATGTGCCCCAAGAACAAGAGACAACCGCTGACCACGCCGCGCAGGGTCGGTGGCAAGCATTCCCCACCATGCCTGCCTGCCATGTTTGGGATGATCTTCGTGGGCGTATGCCGATGACGCTGCGCACGAAACCACCTTCGACGTGCGGTCAATGGCCACCAAACAGAGCGCGGGACGCAAGAGGCCGCGCAAGACTTCTCCGCAGAGCGGCAGGACACCGCAGCCCAAGGCCATGTCGGCCAGAGAGGTCAGGTGCCCGTCCGATGTCGACGCATCAAGACGCAGCATCGTAAGATCCTCGGGCAGGGAAACCGTCTCGACAACCCGTCGCGCCGCCGCGATGGCAGAGCGATTGCCCTCCCACTTGTCATAGTGCACGGGGACGAACCCGCGCGCCGACAGCGACATCTTGATGGCTTCGGCCTCGTTCAACCGCACGGTACCGTAGGCCGCGTTGCCCTGGACCGTGGCCAGGGCTGCAAGTTGCTCAATGCCGCCGTCCTCTGGTCCGGCCAAGCCAACCGTGCGACCGTAATAAGTGTAGCGCCGGTCCTGACCCAGTAAAGAAGCCATCCCACGGCCCCGACGCAGCACCGCGCGTTGATCGTCGGTTCCAAAGAATTCGTCTCTTCCCATGGCCCGACCCTTTGATGTTCCAGGCAAGCATTCCGGACGAAAAATCAGACGTCAAAACAATCTTGGCCCAAGTCGGTCCATTCGGACCCGCTCGACACACCGAAGACAATTGATTTCTGGGGCGTACCCAATGGTCTCAAAGCAGCCTTTGGGAGTTCGGCGTAGCCGTCATCAGGCTGCGCCATAAAAGGCAAAGGGCCGGCTCGGACCGTGCGCTTTCGCGGTGCGTGCGCCGGATCCGCTTTGACAACATCCGGCAAAACCCGTCATCTCCCCTCATGCGCATCGCCACCTTCAACATCAACGGCGTCCGGGCCCGGATCGAAGCCGTCACCGCCTGGCTGACCGAAAGCGCGCCCGACGTGGCGCTCCTCCAGGAGATCAAGTCGCAGGACGAGGGTTTCCCGCGCGAGCATTTCGAGGACCTGGGCTACACCGTCCACACCCACGGGCAGAAGGGCTTCAACGGCGTCGCGATCCTGTCGAAGCTACCTCTCGAGGACGTGACGCGAGGGTTGCCCGGCGACGAGACCGACGAGCAGGCGCGCTGGATCGAGGCGACCGTGATCGGGATACGCGCGGTGCGCGTCTGCGGCCTCTACCTGCCGAACGGCAATCCCGCACCGGGTCCGAAGTACGACTACAAGCTCGCCTGGATGGCGCGGCTGAAGTCCCGCGCCGAGGCGCTGCTCGAGACTGAGGAGCCTGTGGTGATCTGCGGCGACTACAATGTCATTCCCCAGGACGAGGACGCCGCAAGACCCGCAGCGTGGCGCGAGGATGCGCTCGCCCTGCCCGCCAGCCGCGCCGCCTTCCGCGAGATCCTGAACCTCGGCTACACCGACGCCTTCCGGGTCCGCCACGCGGGCGGCGGGCACTACAGCTTCTGGGATTATCAGCGCAACGCCTTCGACCGGAACGACGGCATTCGCATCGACCACCACCTGCTGTCGCCTCAAGCTGCCGACCTGCTGAACGACTGCTGGATCGAGGCGGCCGTGCGGGGGCGAGAGAAGCCTTCCGACCACGTTCCTGTCTGGATCGACATCGACGCCTGAATTTTACGGAACCTTTCCGCTTATTCCGCGTCATCCCCTCGTATGACAGGTGTGAGTGAGGGGTGTTGTCCCATGGTTCGTTACCTCGTATTGGCCGGTTTGGCCGCCTTTATCCAGATCTCGGGCGCGCATGGTTGCACCGTGGGTGGCAAGTGCCTCACGCCGCCCGAGAATTCTGGCTCTGTCGAAGTGGCCGCGGGCGAAGTCGTACCCCGGGGTCAGGGGCAAATCCTCCTCAACGCCGAGTATTACGGGCTTCCGCCGACAGGCGGAGACTTCTGGTATTTCCGTGTGGGGGATCAGGTTTTCCGCGTAAACCCGGACACGCTCGAAGTGCTCGAGGACGTCACTGCGCAAATGAACCGGGCCTTCTGACCGGCGGCGAATTGCCAACGCAAAGGGCCTTGTCCTACTTCTGCCTCAAAGCAGCCCTAGCTTGAGAAGCAAAGGAGAGACCCCGTGAAAATCCTTCTGACTGCCCTTTCCCTCACGCTGGCGCTCGGCGCCCTGCCCGATGCCGCTCTCGCCAAGGACCCCAAGGGTTGCCCGCCGGGTCTGGCAAAGAAGTCGCCCGCCTGCGTGCCGCCAGGCCTTGCGCGGAAGGGCGTGACGCGCGACGACCGCGACCATGACCGCTATGAGGATCGTGCGGACCGGGACGACCGGGACCGCGACGATTGGGATCGTTACGACGAGGACGACTATCGCGTCCTGCGCGTCGGCGACCGCATCGTGCTGGATGGACGGGAATATATCGTCGTCGACACGCGCGACGGCACGCTGATCCGCCGTGACGACCGGACGTGGCGTCTGCCGCGGCTCGACGACGGTTCGGACTATGTCCGCGTCGGCGACGCGATCATCCGGGTCGACCGCCGCACACGCGCCGTGCTCGACCTGATCGAGCTGACCGACCTCATCCTGAGCTGACCCAAAGGCGCGGCGGAGCCTACTCCGCCGCCACACGCGCCGCGCCAAGGATTCCGGCGAGGTAGCGCCCCGTATGGCTCTCGGGCACTTTCGCCACGTCCTCGGGCGTGCCCACGGCCACGATCCGCCCGCCCCCGTCGCCGCCTTCGGGACCGATGTCGATGATGTGGTCGGCGGTCTTGATGACGTCGAGGTTGTGCTCGATCACGATGACGGAATTGCCCTGCTCCACCAGCTCGTGCAGCACTTCCAGCAGCTTGCGTACGTCCTCGAAGTGAAGGCCCGTCGTCGGCTCGTCTAGAATGTAAAGCGTCCGCCCCGTCGCGCGCTTCGACAGTTCCTTCGACAGCTTCACCCGCTGTGCCTCGCCCCCCGACAGCGTCGTCGCCTGCTGGCCGACCTTGATGTAGCCAAGACCCACGCGCACCAGAGCATCCATCTTCTCGCGGATGGACGGCACTGCCTTGAAGAACTCCTGCGCGTCTTCCACCGTCATATCAAGGACATCCGCGATGGACTTGCCCTTGAATCGGATTTCCAGCGTCTCACGGTTATACCGCTGGCCGTGGCAGGTCTCGCAGGTGACGTAGACGTCGGGCAGGAAGTGCATCTCGATCTTGATGACGCCATCGCCCTGGCAGGCCTCGCAGCGCCCGCCCCTGACGTTAAAGCTGAAGCGTCCGGGTTTGTAGCCCCGCGCCTTCGCCTCGGGCAGTCCCGCGAACCAGTCTCGGATCGGCGTGAAGGCCCCCGTGTAAGTCGCTGGATTCGAACGCGGAGTACGCCCGATGGGGCGCTGGTCGATGTCGATGACCTTGTCGAGGTGTTCGAGCCCCTTGATCGTCTCGCAGGGCGCTGGCGTTTGACGCGCACCGTTCAGCCGCATGGAAGCCGTCTTGAACAACGTCTCGATGGTCAGCGTCGATTTTCCGCCGCCGGACACGCCCGTGACGCAGACGAACTGGCCTAGGGGAAAGCTCGCCGTCACATCCTGGAGGTTGTTGCCCGAGGCGTTCACCACCGTGACCGACTTGCCCTTCTTCGGCTTCCGGCGCTCGTGCGGCACAGGGATCGCCCGTCGCCCGGCAAGATAGTCTCCCGTAACGCTGGCGGGGTTCGCGATGATCTCGGCCGGGGTGCCGTGGGCCACGACCTCGCCGCCGTGAATGCCGGCGCCGGGTCCGATGTCGAAGACGTAGTCGGCCTCGCGGATCGCCTCTTCGTCGTGCTCGACGACGATGACGGTGTTGCCTGCGTCGCGCAGGTTCTTCAGCGTCTCCAGCAGGCGCCCGTTATCGCGCTGGTGCAGGCCGATGGACGGCTCGTCGAGAACGTAGAGAACCCCGGTGAGGCCCGAGCCGATCTGAGACGCGAGGCGTATGCGCTGGCTTTCGCCACCGGACAGGGTGCCCGCGTTCCGCGACAGGGTCAGGTATTCGAGACCCACGTTGTTCAGGAAGCCGAGACGCTCGCGGATCTCCTTCAGGATGGCTGAAGCGATCTCGTTCTTCTGTTTGGACAGGTGGTTCGGCGCGTCGAGCGTCCAGTCCAGCGCCTCGCGGATCGACTTCTGCACCACTTCCCCGACGTGAAGGCCGCCAATCTTCACCGCCAGAGCCTCGGGCCGCAGGCGGAATCCGCCGCAGGTGCCGCAGGGGCGGTTGTTCTGGAACCGCTCCAGGTCCTCACGAATCCAGGCGCTGTCGGTCTCGCGGTAGCGCCGCTCGAGGTTCGGGATGATTCCCTCGAAGGCGCGCTCGACGGTGTAGACGCGGCCGTTCTCGTCGTAGCGGAAGGCGATCTCGTCCTCGCCGGAGCCGAACAGGATACCCCGCTGCGCGGTCTCGGGCAGCTCTTTCCACGGTGTGCGCTTGTCGAACCCATAGTGCTTCGCCAAGGCGTCGATGGTCTGCATGTAATAGGGCGACTTGCCCTTCCGCCAGTTCGCAAGCGCGCCGTTGTCGAGCGGCACGAGAGGCCGCGACAAATCGGGCACCACGAGGCGTTCGTCGAAGAACAGCTCGACGCCCAGACCATCGCAGGACGGACAGGCCCCGAAGGGCGCGTTGAACGAGAAGAGGCGCGGCTCGATTTCCGAGATCGTGAAGCCCGATACCGGGCAGGCGAACTTTTCGGAGAATGTGATCCGCTCGGGCTCGGCGTCGGCGGGTGCGGTCTCGAGGATGGCGATGCCGTCGGCGAGGTCGAGCGCGGTGCGGAACGAGTCCGCCAGCCGGGTTTCAATGCCTTCCTTCACCACGATGCGGTCCACCACCACGTCGATGTCGTGGCGGAACTTCTTGTCGAGCGTGGGCGGGCTGTCGAGCTCGTAGAACTCGCCGTTGACCTTCACGCGCTGGAAGCCCTGCTTGCGCAGCTCCAGGAATTCCTTGCGGTACTCGCCCTTCCGGTCACGCACGATCGGGGCGAGAAGATAGGCGCGCGTCCCCTCCTCCATCGTCATCACGCGGTCGACCATGTCCTGCACTTGCTGCGCCTCGATCGGCAGGCCTGTTGCGGGGGAATAGGGCGTGCCGGCGCGGGCGAAGAGCAGGCGAAGATAGTCATAGATCTCGGTAACGGTGCCGACGGTCGAACGCGGATTCTTCGAGGTGGTCTTCTGCTCGATGGAGATCGCCGGAGACAGACCAGAGATGTGGTCTACGTCCGGCTTATGCATCATGTCGAGGAACTGCCGCGCGTAGGCCGAGAGCGACTCGACATAGCGACGCTGCCCCTCGGCGTAGATGGTGTCGAAGGCCAGCGACGACTTGCCCGAGCCGGAGAGGCCAGTGATGACCACCAATTCGTTCCGGGGAATGTCGACGTTTATGTTCTTGAGGTTGTGCTCGCGCGCGCCGCGCACCTCGATGTTCTTCTGCTCGGCCATCAAGCCACCTCTCAAAGCGCAAGCCACAGAGATAGCGACGGGGCCGCGAGACTCAATGGCGTAAACGGAACATTACCGGAACATCCATGCCGCGTCACCGATTTTCCGTGAACTTCCTGTGAATAACGGCAGAGGCCCGCGCAGTAGCGAGCGGGCACACGGGATTGTCAGGCGACGGACGCCTCTGAGGCTCTAGGATTTTCCGACAAGCCCCCACGCCACCAAGGAGCCCTGCCATGCTGACCCGCCGCCTCATTATCACCGCTCTAGCCGCTGCCCTCGCCCTGCCTGCCGCCGCGCACCACGGATGGCGCTGGACCGACGGCGGGCAGTTCGAGTTGACCGGCATCGTCACCGAGGCGAACCTCGGCAACCCTCACGGCGTCCTGACCGTCGACGCCGACGGCGAGTCATGGACCGCCGAAGTCGGCCAGCCCTGGCGCAACCAGAACGCCGGTCTCACTGACGAGATGCTGGCGCCTGGGGCCGAAGTCACACTTCTCGGCGAACGCCACGCCGATCCCGAGCAACTTCTGATGAAGGCCGAGGTCGTGGTCATCGGCGGCACCGAGTACGTCCTCTACCCGGACCGCGTTTGACCGAGCTTGCAGCCCTTCTGGAAGCGACATCGCTGGCGCAGGCGCTCAAGGCGTCTCGGTGGCTCTATCCGCTCATCAACGCGGGCCACATCCTGGGCATAGCGCTCCTCGTCGGAGCGGTCATCCCGATGGACGTCGCCGCCCTTCGCGGCCGCGACATGACCGCCGGCCTGCATCCCTGGGCCATAGCCGGACTTCTTCTGGCGGCGGCCTGCGGCCTGCTGCTGTTCATCACGCAGGCGGGCGACTACGTCGTGAACGGCTGGTTCCGGGCGAAAATGGCTCTTCTTGCGCTCGCCGTCGCCAACGCGCTCTGGCACCTCAACGCGACAGGCTCGGCGCTGCAGCGCGCCGCCCTGCCCTCGCTGATCCTCTGGCCCGCGATCCTCGTCCTGGGACGGATGATCGGCTACAGCGGCTAGAAGTGGACCGCGCGCCCATAGGCGTCGAGAACGCTTTCATGCATCATCTCGGACAGCGTCGGGTGCGGGAAGACCGTCTCGATCAGGTCCTCCTCGGTCGTCTCGAGTTTGCGGGCGACGATATAGCCCTGGATCAGTTCGGTCACTTCCGCGCCGACCATGTGTGCGCCCAGAAGCTCGCCGGTCTTCTCGTCGAAGACGGTCTTGATGAAACCTTCGGCTTCCCCAAGTGCGATGGCCTTGCCGTTGCCGATGAAGGGGAATTTTCCGACCTTCACCTGGAAGCCCAGTTCCTTGGCCTTGGCCTCGGTGTAGCCGACGCTCGCCACCTGCGGCTGGCAGTAGGTGCAGCCGGCGATTTCCTGCGGCTTGACCGGGTGGACCTTGTTCTTGCCCGCGATCAGTTCCACGACCATGACGCCCTCGTGCGACGCCTTGTGCGCAAGCCAGGGCGCGCCTGCGATGTCGCCGATGGCGTAGAGACCGTCGACCCCGGTGCGGCAGTAGGCGTCCGTCACGACGTGGGTTCTCTCGACCTTCACGCCTAACTCCTCAAGTCCCAGGCCCTCGACGTTGCCGACGATGCCTACGGCGGAAATCACCGTGTCGACCTCGATCGTCTCGGTCTTGCCGTCCATCTCGATATGCGCCGTCACCTTGTCGTCGGAGCGGTCGAGCTTCTTGACCGTCGCCTTCTGGAGGATCTTCATGCCCTGCTTCTCGAAGGCCTTCTTCGCGAAGGCAGAAACCTCGGCGTCCTCGATCGGAAGGATTCGGTCCATCACCTCGACCACCGTCGTCTCGGCGCCGAGCGTGTTGTAGAAGCTTGCGAATTCGATGCCGATGGCGCCCGAGCCGATGACCAGGAGCTTCTTCGGCATATGCGGCGGCTGAAGCGCGTGCTTGTAGGTCCAGACCCGCTTGCCGTCAGCCTCGAGCCCCGGCAATTCGCGCGCCCGGGCGCCGGTGGCGACGATGATGTTCTTCGCCTGAAGCTCCTCGGTGCCCTTGTCGGTCTTGACGCTGACCTTGCCCTTCGCGGTCAGGGTCGCCTCGCCCATGACGACCTCGACCTTGTTCTTCTTCATCAGGTGCCCCACGCCCGAGGCAAGCTGCTTGGCCACCCCGCGCGACCGCTTCACCACCGCGTCGAGGTCATAGCCGACGCCCTCGGCCTTCAGCCCGAATTCCTTGGCGCGGTGCATCAGGTGGAAGACCTCGGAGGACCGCAGCATCGCCTTCGTCGGGATGCAGCCCCAGTTGAGGCAGATGCCGCCCATGTGCTCGCGCTCGACGATGCAGGCCTTCAGGCCAAGCTGCGCGGCGCGAATGGCGGCGACATACCCGCCCGGTCCCGCTCCGATCACGACGACGTCGAAGGTCCTGGCTGCCATTGGTTTTCCTCCCGAGGCGAGATCAACAGTCTGTCCTCCATGTGCCACGGACGAAAGGCGAAGTCACCCGGTCCGACATTGCCATGTCGGAATACCCGCCATACCGAAGACGTCAGGCGGCGCTCTTCGCCCGCAGCTTCTCGACCATGCGCCCGTAGCCCCCGCTTTCGAGGAACTCGCGCTCGGCCTCGGTCGACTCGCGGCCCAGCGCCTCGTTGCGGAACGGGAAGCGGCCGAACTGGCGGATGATCTCGCGGTGCGCCTTGGCGTGAAGCAGGCTTTCGGCGGATTCGGGCATCCGCGTCGAGAACAGACGGACGGCGCGGTCCTGGTCTTCCTGGTTCTCGGAGTGTTCGAGCGGCAGGTAGAAAAACTGACGCGCGGGTTCGTCGATCTTGAGATCCCAGCCCTTCGAGATCGCCACCTTGCTGGCGGACTTCGCCAGCCGGTCGGACGAGAAGGCCTTGACCGTGCCCCGGTACATGTTGCGCGAGAACTGGTCGGTCAGGATGATGTAGGCCAGCGTTCCCGAAGCATAGGTCAGCCACAGCGACAGTGCGCCCTGCATTGCTTGGTTCCAGTCGGCCTCGAACCTCTCGCGGATCGTCTCGTCGAGCTTCTCGCCGCCCTTGTACCAGCCTTCCGGGCCTGTCTCGTCCAGCCAGAAGGCCAGAATGTCTTCAGGACTCGCCATGCGTGTCACCTACCCTTGCCTCTTCCCCAGGCGCCTTCGAGCGTTACCACGTCCTCACTGGCGATCAACCCTTTCCTCCTGCGAGGCAGCAATGTCCTGCTCGGGGGGGGCGTTGTCGGCATAGAATTCCTGTGCGGCCTCGACCGCGATCGGAGTCGCCGAGGGGGTCAGCGGCGCATAAGTCACAGCGTCATAGTCGCCCTCGCCCTCGTAGAGCGAGACGCGCTGCGTCATCCGGTAGGCGACGTATGCCACGAAAAGCGTGAAGTTGGCGGCGAGGAAGACCCAGAACCCCGGGGGTCCGAGGTTGCCCATCAGCCATCCGGTCAGGATGGGGCCTGCGATGGCGCCGAGACCGTTGACGAAGATCAGCGCACCCGAAGCCGCCGCCATGTCGTCTCTCGGAAGATAGTCGTTGGTGTAGGCGATAATGAGCGCATAGAGCGGGTTCGACACGCCGCCGAGGATGAAACCCGCGACGAGGATCATTTCGAAGCTCCCTCCGAACGCCAGGCCCAGAAGCGAGCCGAGCGCGCCGCCCACCCCCGCGAAGAGGATCAGCTTGCGGCGGTCCATCCGGTCCGACATCCAGCCGATGGGAAACTGCAGCACGAGGCCGCCGAAGAAGATCGCGGTGACGAAGATCGAGATCTCGGCCACGGACATGCCCGCCGCCGTGCCATAGACCGAGGCCATCCCGAAGAGCGCCGAGAAGGCGAAGCCCATCAGGAACATCCCCACGATGCCCGTGGGCGACGTGTTGTAGAGCGCGCGAAGGTTCATCGCCTTCGTCGTGTCGAACTCTGGCGTCGGCGTGACCGACAAGAGGATCGGCGCGAAGGAGAGCGACACGAGTACGGACGGGATGACGAAAAGAACATAGCCCGCCGGATCGGCGACGTTCAGAAGCGCCTGAGACACCATGATCCCGACCATCTGCACGATCATGTAGAGCGAAAGCGCCTTGCCGCGGTTTTCGTTCGTCGAGGAGTTGTTCAGCCAGCTTTCGGCCGTGACGTAGACGCCCGAGAAGGAGAAGCCGAAAAGGACGCGCAACAGGACCCAGGCCCAGGGCTCGGTGATCGTCGGATAGAGGATCAGCACCGCCGAGATGAAAGACCCGAGCGCGGCGAAGACGCGGACATGGCCGACGCGCCGGATCAGGCCCGGCGCCGTGCGCGAGCCGAACAGGAAGCCCACGAAATAAGCCGAGGTGATGACCGACAGCTCGATGGTCGAGAACTGCTCGATCCCGCCGCGAATGCCCATGAGCGAGCCCTGAAGGCCGTTGCCGACCATCAGCAGGATAATGCCGAGGAGCAGCGGCCATGCGCTGCGGATCACTTGCAGCATCGTGCTGCCTCCCTCTGTCTTGCCTGCCCTAACGCGCGCTGACTGGGCGCGACTTGCCCGAATGCGACGACCTCTGTCGGTTTTCAGCCCGCCGGCAGGAGCAGCGAGGCATCTCCGTAGGAGAAGAAGCGGTAGTCGTTCCGCATGGCGTGATCGTAGATTTCGCGCACGCGGTCCACCCCCATGAAGGCAGAAACCAGCATCATCAGCGTCGACTTCGGCAGGTGGAAGTTCGTCATAAGCGCGTCGGCGGCCTTGAAGCGGTAGCCGGGCGTGATGAAGATGTCGGTCGCACCTCGCCACGCCGCGAGCGTGCCGTCGTCCTCCGCCGCCGTCTCGATCAGACGTAGCGCCGTGGTCCCGACGGGAACGATCCGTCCTCCTGCGCTGCGCGTAGCGTTGATCTCTCGGGCGGCCTCCAGGGTGATCTCTCCCCGCTCGGCATGCATCTTGTGGTCGCGCACGTCATCCACCTTGACCGGCAGGAAGGTGCCCGCGCCGACGTGAAGCGTCACGAAGCTGCGGTCGATCCCCCGCGCAGCGAGCGCGGCCAGTAAAGCGTCGTCGAAGTGAAGCGACGCGGTCGGCGCGGCGACGGCTCCCGTTTCTCGCGCCCAGACCGTCTGGTAGTCTTCGCGGTCCTGAGCGTCGGACGGCCTGCGCCCTTCGATGTAGGGCGGCAGGGGCATCGCGCCGGCCTCGGCCAGCGCCGCGTCGAAGTCGTCGCCCGACAGGTTGAAGCGCAGGCGCGCGGTGCCCTCGTCGCGGCCCTCGACCGTGGCCGACAGATCGGGCGAGAACGCCAGCGCCTCGCCGTCGCGGACTTTCTTCAGGGGCTTCAGAAGCGCCGACCACGTCCCGTCCGCGCGCGGCTCGAGAAGCGTCGCCTCGATGCGGGCGGAGGTGTCCCCACCCTCGCCCGACCGGCGCCGCACTCCCGACAGGCGGGCGGGGATCACGCGCGTGTCGTTCAGGACCAGCCGGTCGCCCGGTCGCAGGAACGCGGGAAGGTCGATGGAGTGCGCGTCGGTCATCGTCGACGGCGTCGCCACGAGCAGGCGCGACGACGACCGGGGCCGCGCGGGACGGGTCGCGATCAGACGCTCGGGAAGGTCGAAATCGAAGTCGGACAGCCGCACCCTTCAGCCCCCCGGCGGCGCGCGGCGGAAGATCTGGCGGAAGGCGCCTGGCGTCAGGATCGACAGCGGGTTGACGCTGACCGACGGGTCCGACGTCGGGCCTGCCATGCGGTAGTTGAAGCCGAACAACCCCTCGCCCCGCCGCGTGAAAAGCGAGCCGATCCCGTTCAGGAAATAGACCGGCGAGATCACCCCGCGCATGTCGAGCTGCTTCGACGCCATGTCATAGATCCCGTCGGCCGAAATTCCGATGGACCCCCCGACCGCCGCCGCCTGCTGGAGCGTCAGGCGGTCGCGTGTGAGGCGGAAGCTGCCGTCGATGCTCTCGAACCGGATGCCGGGCCCGTCGAGCTGGTCGATGAGGCCCACGATCGAGATCGCGTCAAGGAGATCGGCCATCACCGGCGCCTTGCGGATGCGGATGCGCTCGATCAGGAACTGGCCTGAGTAGGTGCCCGACGGCGCCCCCACAACCGGCGTCAGGACGATGTCGAGCGTCCCCTCGCGCGCGTTTGGCGTCAGTCCGATGCTGGCCAGCACGCCCGCCGCGTCCTCGCTCTGAATGCGGATGGCGGTCCCTGCGTTGGCGGGGGCCAGCGTACCTCTCACCTGTGCCCCGCCGTTGATCTGCCCGCGAAATTCGCCCGAAAGTCCGATGGCGGTCTGGTCGATCCGGCCTCGCACGCCCGTCAGGGAAATACTGTCGGACACCACCAGCCGGTCGAGCGCCAGGTCGATGGGGCCGCCGCCGCGCCCGCCCCCCGTGCCGCCGAGATCAAGGCGGCGCAGGTCCAGCGTCCCGCCCTGAAGCGCCACCGCGGGCGATTGCCCTGCGCCTCGGGGCGTCAGGCTCACCGTCGCGTCCAGCCAGTCGCCCACCCGAAGCGGCGTGAAGGTCGCGCCCGTGAACCCCTCGGTCCCAAAGTCCAGACCGCCCCGCAGCGACAGCCCGGCGGTGTCCAGTTCCAGCCGGTCGACCCGGGGCACGTCACCGAGCGTGGCGGCGACGGTCAGCGTGCCCGTTTCGCCCGCGGGCTTGGTCCAGCCGACAGCGGGCAAGGACAGCGTCAGACCCGACATCTGCGAGGTCAAAAGCAAGTCGGGCGGCGCGCCCGGCGCCAGCGTCAGGCGATAGTCGCCCTCGCTTTCGCCGCGCAGGAACCCGTCGGGCAGCGGCAGGCCGAAGGTCTCCACGGTGTCGGGCGAGAGCGCGAGCCGGCCCGCGATGGTCCCTCCCTCGTCCGCCGCCTCGCCGAGCGGCTGAAGCCAGCGCGCGGTCAGCGCCACGCCGTCGAGCGTTGCCGCGCCTTCCAGACCGAGACGCCTGGGGTCGGCGAAGAACTCCAGCGTCTCGGCCTCGAGCACGCGGCCCGGCACGAGGCTGTCGGACCGCACGTCGCTCAATGTCGCCGCGACCTCGTAGGACACGTCCTCGGCCTTGATGCCGTCGACGAGCGGCAGCGTGATCCGGGCCAGCACATCGGCCTCGGCCTCGGCGATATCGACCGGGCGCTTGGCGCGTTCCATGATCCGAAGCGGCGGGTTGTCGAGAATGGACAGCATGCCCTGCATCGGCCCCTTCGCCACCACCGTGATCTCGCCCTGCACCGGCTTCGGCCGAACGTCGGGGACGAGGAAGACCGAGCCGCCGAGATCGATCCGATCGCCCGTCTCGGCCTCCATGCCGCCCGCGTCCACCGCCAGCGTGAAGCGGCGGTCGTGCAGGGTGGCTCGCCCCGTCGCTTCGGTCAGGTGCGGCATCGCGGGCAGGAAGCGGGCATTGCCATCTTCGAACAGGAAACTGAGTTCGATCTCGGGTTTCCGTGCCGTATGGGCGCGCAGCGCCACCGAAGGCTCGACCATCGTTCCGTGTTCGAGGTTCCGCGACAGCCACTTCCGGGTGATGGGCGAGACCTCGACGGGCCAGAACGCCAGAACGCGGTCGGACCCGATGCGCTCGGTCGTCGCGTCGACCGACGCGTGCCAGCCGTCCTCGCGGGCCTCGACGCGACCCGTCGCACGGATCGGTGTGCCCTCGTTGTCGATGACAACCTGCGCGAGGTCGGCGGTGAACGGATCGAGCCGCAGGCGCAGGTCGGCGCGGACGTCCGTCAATGTCACCGGCGCTTCGAAGATGCCGCCGCCCTCGTAGTCCAGCGCCTCGACGCGGAACTGGCCGAGAAACGCACGCGGCCAAGGCCCGTCAAGCTCGTCGAGATAGGTGTGACCCGAGGCGAGGAGACGGCCCTCGGGTCCCACGATGCTGATCTCCGAGAAGTCGATCCTCTGCCGCGAGGGGTTGAAGGTGAAATAGGCCCTCGCCGCTTCGAAGGCGACGGGCGTCACCTCCTCGGTCGGCTGAAGCGCACCCGAGGCAATGTCGAGCGTTCCGGCGAAGGACAGAAGTTGCCCGGTTTCGTCGATCTCGGTCCGAACCGAGCCCGAGATGGGCGCATCGAGAACCGAGAGCCACGACAGCACGGGCGACTGAAGCGCGATGTCGCCTGCGGGCATGCCCGTCACGGTGAAGCCGAGCGACACCCGGCCCGTGCCCCGGTTGCGCGAGACCGAGAACTGTATTCCGGCGAGGTCGTCGGTGCCGTTGAAGACGTCCGAAGCCACCGAGAGGTTCAGCCCCTCACCGCCTTTCCGCACGATGGCCGTGGCGTTCGTGGCCTGCCAGATGCGCCCCGATCGCGCATCCTCGAGCGTCAGCACGATACCGCCCGCCTGCACCTCCTGAAGCGAGGCCAGCGCGCCGGAGGCCATGATGCGGTCGATGCGTTCGAGAAGTTCGGGAAGCGTCTCGGCCTCGTCCGCCGCCACCTGGTCGGACCGAAAGGCGAAGCTGCCGTCGGCGGTCCGGCGGATGGTGATCTGCGCGCCCGAAAGAAACAGGCTCGATGCCGCGACTTCTCCGCGCAGAAGACGGCCGGGCGACAGTTCCGCTCCGATGCGGTTCAACTGCGCCACGGCCCCGCCCTGAAGGTCGACGAAACGGATGTCGTTCATCAAGAGGTGCGGGATACCGTCCCGGCCCACCCCCACCTCGATCCCGCCCAGCGAAATCGGCGTGCCCTCGAGCCGGGCGTTGATCCGGCGCTCGACGCCCGCACGGATCGTGTCGGGAACGGCGATCGTCCGGCCTGACAGGGACAGGACGAGGATGGTGAAGATGACCCCGGCCAGAGACAGGGTCAGGACCATGCCAAGGCCAACGCGCCCGTGACGCGGGCGGCGCGGCCGGCGGACCGGCGGCGGGACGTCTTGCGTCCCTTCTGTCTGCTCGTCGTTCTCTGCCATCGGCATTTGCGTCCGGGGTGTATTCTGGGCCGAAGCGGACTAAAACACCAAACTGTAATCGCAGAAGACACAGGGACATCCCATGAGCCTCGACGGACAGACCGCGCCCGACTTCACGCTCCCCCGCGACGGAGGCGGCGAGATCACCCTTTCCGACCTGCGCCCGAAGGCGGTCGTGCTGTATTTCTACCCCAAGGACGACACGCGCGGCTGCACCTTGGAAGCGCAGGCCTTCACCGCCCGCGCGGCGGATTTCGAGGCCGCCGGCGCCGTTGTCGTCGGCATTTCCAAGGACACGGTGCAGAAGCACGACAAGTTCCGCGACAAGTACGATCTGGGCGTGATCCTGGCGTCGGATGCCGAGAGCGACGTCTGCGAGCGGTACGGCGTCTGGGGCGAGAAGCAGATGTACGGCAAGAGCTACATGGGTATCGAGCGCGCCACGTTTCTCGTCACGGGCGACGGAACGGTCGCGCGCGAATGGCGCAAGGTGAAAGTGGACGGCCACGCGGACGAGGTTCTGAACGCCGTGAAGGCGCTGTGAGCCGCTCGGTCCGGACAGGACGGCCATGACACAGACGCTGACGGAGATGGCGGTCGAGGTCCTGACGACGGCGGACGCGCGCGAGAAGTGCCGCCTGTCGCGGGCGCAGGCCGCCCGCTGGTTCGCGGCGCGTGAGGCAGGCGAGACCCTCCCCGTCGGCACCGCCTCGCCGCCCGACCGCCCCGCGAGACCTGACAGGCCCGAGCTTCTCGACCCGCGCGACGTGCCGAAGCGCAAGCCGGGCAGCCCCGAGGGCCGCGCGGCGCTCTTGCACGCGGTCGCCCACATCGAGTTGAACGCTGTCGATCTGCACTGGGACCTCGTCGCGCGGTTCGGGCATGTTCCCATGCCGGCCGGCTTTCACGACGACTGGGTCCGAGCGGCCGACGAGGAATCAAAGCACTTCGGACTCGTCGCCGATTGCCTCGAAGCGCAGGGCAGCCACTACGGCGCCCTGCCCGCCCACGCCGGCATGTGGCGGGCGGCCGAGGATACGGCGGACGATCTGATCGGACGCCTCGCTGTCGTCCCGATGGTGCTGGAGGCGCGCGGTCTGGACGTGACGCCCCAGATGATCGGCATCTTCCGCAAGTCCGGCGATGCCGGTGCAGTGGCCGCGCTCGAGACGATCTATGCCGAAGAGGTCGGCCACGTCGCCTACGGCTCGAAGTGGTTCAACTTTCTCTGCGGGCGCGGCGACCTCGATCCGAAGCCCGTGTTCCACGATCTTGTCCGCCGTTATTTCCACGGAGCGCTGAAGCCGCCCTTCAACGAGGAAAAGCGCGCCGAGGCCGGAATACCGCCTGACTTCTACTGGCCACTTGCCGGAAATAACTGATCTTTCGGCGGCTTTCCGCTTGAATCGCGGCATTTCCGCGGCGGGAGCAAGGCACGGTTGCCTGACTCCCCCCCAGCCTTTAAGACTTTCGCGGGGTGAAGGGCCGGACAGGGCCCGGCTCCTCATTCGAGGTTACGGGACAGGACCTTGTGACGCTGCCAATGATATCCAGACTGAGCGGTGCGCTGGAGCGCACATTTCCTGAGCAGAGGCTTTTCCTGAGGTCGGACACCGAAACCCGGTTCGTCCGCCTCTCGCCCGCGACGCAGTTCGTCGGCATCGCCGGAAGCGCCCTGCTCCTTGGCTGGACGATCGTCTCGTCCGCCATCCTCATCATGCACAGCCTCGGCGCGGGCGACCTGCGCGAACAGGCGCTGCGGGACCAGGCCGTGTACGAGGCGCGCCTGAACGAGCTTTCCCACGAACGCGACGCGAGAGCGCGCGAGGCTTCCGACGCGCAGGGGCGCTTCGCGGTGGCGCTGGCCGAGGTCTCGGCGATGCAGTCCCGTCTCCTCGCCTCCGAAGACCGCCGGCGTGAACTGGAAACCGGCGTCGACGTCATCGCCGGCACGCTGCGCGAGACGATGAAGGAACGCGACGAGGCCCGCAAACAGTCCGAACTTCTTCTGGCCGAGATCGCCGAGAGCGCGGCCGAGAGACCCGACATCACCCGGATGAGCGATCTCGAGACGACGCTGGACGTGATGACGGCGGCCCTGGGCGATCTGGCGGGAGAGCGCGACCAGATGAACGACAAGGTCGTCGAGGCCGAGACGATGCTCCAGGAAGTCGCCTTCGACCAGAAACTCGAGGCCGAGCGCAACGAGCGCATCTTCAGCCAGATCGAGGAGGCGGTGACGACGTCGCTGTCGCCGATCGAGGAGATGTTCTCGGCCGTGGGACTTCCGACCGATTCGATCCTAGAGCAGGTCCGCCGCAGCTATTCGGGCCAGGGCGGCCCTCTGACCCCGATCGTCTTCTCGACCAGCGGCGACGCCGAGCCCGACCCCCTGACCGACCGCGCCAACGAGGTGCTGGGACGTCTCGACGAGGCGAACCTCTATCGCATCGCCGCCGAGAAGCTGCCGTTCTCGTTCCCGATCAAGGGCAGCTACCGCTCGACATCCGGCTTCGGCAAGCGATGGGGCCGGATGCACGAGGGGCATGATTTCGCCGGCGGCACCGGGACGCCGATCCTTGCCACCGCCGATGGGGTGGTGACGCACGCCGGAACGGCGTCAGGATATGGCCACCTCATCAAGATACGGCATGATTTCGGATACGAGACACGATATGGACACCTCTCCAAAATCCGGGTCGAGGTTGGGCAAAGAGTCTCGCGCGGGGACCTGATCGGTGATATGGGGAACACCGGACGGTCGACCGGAACCCATCTCCACTACGAGATCCGGATCGGCGGTGACGCCCTCAACCCGATGAAATTCATCAAGGCAGCTAGAGATGTTTTCTAAGAGCAAAATCAACGAACCCGGCCCCAAGCAGGGAACTGAGGCAGCAAAGGAAGAAAAGGCGCCCGTCATGAACCAGTCGAACAGCAGCTCGGACTTCAGCCCCTCCTCGTCCTCTTCCGCGCCGAAGGCCAAGCCGCCGGCATCGGTCCTCTCGGCCGACCTTCAGATCACCGGCAACATCAAGACGACCGGCGACATCCAGATCGAGGGCAACGTCGAGGGTGACATCCGCGCGCATCTTCTGACCGTCGGCGAAGGCGCCACGGTGAAGGGCGAGTGCATCGCCGACGACGTCGTCGTGAACGGCCGCGTGGTCGGCAAGGTGCGCGGCCTCAAGGTTCGCCTCACCTCGACCGCCCGCGTCGAGGGTGACATCATCCACAAGACCATCGCCATCGAATCCGGCGCCCATTTCGAGGGTTCGGTCCAGCGACAGGAAGACCCGCTGAACTCGAAGGGCGGCATCGCGCCGAAGCCCGGCATGGGCGTGGGCACGAGCGCCCCGGCAGGCGGCGTGAAGTAAGCTTCGTCCCCTGGGGATGTTCGAAGGCGCCGCCACCCGCGGCGCCTTTTTCGTGTCTCAGGGCGCGGGCGTGTAAAGCGCGCGACGATAGAGATGCCACGTCGCATGACCGAAGACGGGTAGCGCCACGAAGAGCCCGAGGAACGCCGGCAGCATCGCCACGAGCAGCCCTGCCGCGATCGTCAGCGCCCAAAGCCCCATGACAACGCGGTTGTGCCGAACGGTGTTCAGGCTGACGATCATGGCCGTCACGAAGTCGATCTCGCGGTCGACCAGAAGCGGCAGCGACACCGCGGTCATGCCGAAGGTCAGGAAGGCCACGCCTGCGCCCACGAGGCCCTGCACCGCCAGCATGGTCAGGCCCTCGGGCGTCATGAACGCCTCCAACGTCAGGGGGCCGTGATGCATGGCGCCGAGGCCCATGAAGAGCGCGAAGGTCATGTGGGCGAAGAAGCTCCAGAACAGGAAGGTGAAGGCGAGGATCGCACCGACCCATGGAAGCTGCCGCGTCCTTTCGTGCCAGACGACCGACAGCACGGGGCCCCAGACGAGCGGCTCTCCGGCCTCGATCCGGCGGCTGACCTCGTAGAGCCCGACCGCGGCGAAGGGCGCGACCAGCGGGAAACCGAGTGCGAAGGCGAGCGTCCAGAGAAAGGTCCCCGCCCCGAGCCACCAGAGCGCCAGTCCCGCGGCCACATAGAAGGTGCTGAAAGCAATCCCGAAAAGGGGTGCGGTGCGAAAGTCCCAGATCCCGGCCTTCAGTGCCGAAACCAGTTCCGGCACGGTCACCCGCGCGATCTGGGGGATCGGCGAAGCCGGAAGCGCCAACGGATGCGATGTATCCTCCATGCGCTCAGTCCTGTCCGGCGCGGAGCGACCGCGCCTTGATCCAGATCACCCGCCCGTCCCCTCGTGCTTGAAGCCACACCCGCGCGTTGGTATCACCCGCCGACAGGCATTCACCCCCCGGAGGTCCCATGCGCGCCGAGGCCGAGAACACGGTCGCCGCCATCCAGAAGTCGCTTCATCTGCTGGCGCAGCGGATGGACTGGGACACGGCAGAGCATCGTCTGGAAGAATTCAACGCGATGACCGAGGATCCCAAGCTATGGGACGACCCGGCGCGCGCGCAGACCCTGATGCGGGACCGGCAGATGCTGGTCGACGCCGTGACGCGCTACAAGGCCATGTCGCAAGAGCTGTCCGACAACGTCGAGCTGATCGAACTGGGCGAGATGGAAGACGACGCCGAGGTGGTGAGCGAGGCCGAGGCAGCGCTGAAGGCGCTTCGCGACCGCGCGGCCCAAGCCGAACTCGAGGCGCTGCTTGACGGCGAGGCGGACGGAAACGACACCTTCCTCGAGATCAACGCGGGCGCAGGTGGCACCGAGGCCTGCGACTGGGCGCAGATGCTTCAGCGGATGTACATCAGGTGGGCCGAGAAGCGCGGCTTCAAGGTCGAGCTTCAGGACGAGATCGGCGGATCGGAGGCGGGCATCAAGTCCTGCGCCTACCAGATCAAGGGCCCGAACGCCTATGGCTGGCTGAAGACCGAGGCGGGCGTGCATCGACTCGTCCGCATCTCGCCCTTCGGCAAGGGCACGCGCGAAACCTCCTTCGCCAGTGTCTGGGTCTATCCCGTCGTCGACGACAACATCGAGATCGACATCGCCGCCAACGACATCCGCATCGACACCTACCGCTCGTCTGGCGCCGGTGGACAGCACGTCAACACGACCGACTCGGCGGTGCGGATCACGCACCTGCCGACGGGGATCGTGGTGACCTCGTCCGAGAAGTCGCAGCACCAGAACCGCGACATCGCGATGAAGGCGCTGAAGTCGAGGCTCTACCAGATGGAACTGGACCGCCGGAACGCGGCCATCACCGAGGCGCACGAGAACAAGGGCGACGCGGGCTGGGGCAACCAGATCCGGTCCTATGTCCTCCAGCCCTACCAGATGGTGAAGGACCTGCGGACCGGGCACGAGACCTCGGACACGCAAGGGGTGCTGGACGGCGATCTGGACGGCTTCATGGCTGCCACACTCGCGCTCGGTGTTTCGGGGATGAAACGAGGCGAGGCCCAGTCGGACGACTGAGACCTCCTGACCGTTTCATCGGCGTGGCGGCGCTGTCCTAGTACAGCCCGCCCGACGAAATCTCGCCGGCAGTCGCTTGGCTGGGGATGTTGACCACGTCGCCGTCCGAGGTCTCGACCTGGCGCGTCGCGCGCGAGACTTCCTCGGTGTAGAGCGGCAGGTTTGCCCCCATGGCGAAACCGCCGTCGAAGGCGATGCCGAAGACCGGCTCCTCGCCCTCGCGGAAGTACTCCGCCACCACGTTCTCGCCGCTCGCATTGTCGGGAAGCCGCGCACCGTTGTAGCGGTCGATGTTGATGAAGTGCCCGCCGGGCGGAATCTCGAAGCGGCCGCCGCCGTACTTCTCGACGGCCTTCTTCATGAAGTTCTGGAAGACCGGCGCACAGAACTCGCCTCCCGACGCGCCGCGTCCAAGAGCCCGGGGCTGGTCGTAACCGATATAGCACCCCGCCGCGATGGTCGAGGTGAAGCCGACGAACCAGACGTCGCGGGCGTCGTTGGTGGTGCCGGTCTTGCCGGCCGTGGGAACACCCAGGTTGACCTGCCCCGCCGCCGTTCCACGCTCGACGACGCCCCGCATCATCGAGGTGAGCTGGTAGGCCGTGATCGGGTTCATCACGCGCTTGCCGTTGGTGATGATGCGCGGGGTTTTTCCGGCCGCCAGATCCTCGACTCCGCATTCCTCGCAGGTACGCTGATCGTGGCGATAGATCGTGGTGCCCCACCTGTCCTGCACCCGGTCGACGAGCGTGGGCTCGACCCGCTCGCCGCCGTTGGCGAACATGGCGTAGGCCGAGACCATGCGGAACAGCGTCGTCTCCTGGCTTCCCAGAGAGTTGGCGAGGAACGGGTCCATCCGGTCGTACACGCCGAAGCGTTCGGCATAGCCCGCGACGGTCGGCATTCCCACCTCTTCGGCCAGACGGACCGTCATCAGGTTCCGCGACCGCTCGATCCCGGTGCGCAGGGGCGTCGGCCCGTAGAAGCGGTTCGAGGCGTTCCTCGGACGCCACACCCGCCCGCCGCCCACGTCGACCTCGATCGGCGCGTCGACGATGATCGTCGCGGGCGTGAAGCCCGAATCCAGGGCCGCCGCATAGACGAAGGGCTTGAACGACGAGCCCGGTTGGCGCAGCGCCTGCGTCGCACGGTTGAAGTTCGACACCTGGTAGGAAAAGCCGCCCTGCATCGCGATGACGCGGCCGGTGTTGACGTCCATCGCCATGAAGCCGCCCTGCACGCCCGGCACCTGCCGCAGCGAGAAGACCGGGTCGTCGGGGCTGCCGCCATCGTGGCGGACGTGGATCACGTCGCCGACGTTCAGAACATCGCCTGCCACGCGGGCCTTGCGGATCCACTTCACGTCGTCCGGCGTGATCCAGTGGCCGTCGGCGCCGTCGGCCCAAGCCTCGACCCCGATCCGGGCCGCGCTTTCGCCGACCTCAAGCACCACGGCGGGAAACCAGCTTTCGACGTCGCGGGCGAGCTTCGGGATCTCTTCCAGCGCCGCACGCCAGGTCTTGGCGTCGGTCAGCTGCTCGGGCTCCAGCGTCGCCACGGTGCCGTGCCATTCGCCCTGCGCGCGGTCGTATTCCTCGAGCGCCTCCTGCAGCGCTGCGGCAGCGATCTTCTGCATCTCGGGGTCGATCGTCGCCCGGATCGTCAGGCCGGCGGCCTTGAAGCCTTCCTGTCCGAAATCGCGCGTGAGCTGGCGGCTGATCTCCTCGGTGAAATAGTCCCGCGCCGGCAGCTTCGCCGCGAAAGCCTCGCGGTCTCCGGCCTGCACGGTCAGAAGCGGCGCCACGCGGGCTTCCTCGTAGGTCGGCTCGTCGATGTAGCCGTTCTCGTACATCTCGGTCAGCACGAAATTCCGGCGCGCGACGGCGCGCTCTTCGGCGGTGACCGGGTGATAGGTCGAGGGCGCCTTCGGCAACGCCGCGAGGTATGCCGCCTCTTGCGCGTTGAGCTGGGTCAGGGACTTGTTGAAGTAGGTTTGAGCGGCGGCCGCGACACCGTAGGCGTTCTGGCCGAGGAAGATTTCGTTGAGATAGATCTCGAGGATCTTCTCGCGCCCGATCTCCTTGACCATGCGCGACGCCTGGATCGCCTCCTTGATCTTGCGCTCGATGGCCCGCTCGCTGCCGAAGTAGATGATCTTCGCCACCTGCTGCGGGATGGTCGAGGCGCCGCGGACGGACTCGCCGCGGGTCTGCGCGGCCTCGTAGAGGGCCGCCGCAATCCCCTGGATATCGAAACCGCCGTGGGTCCAGAACCGCTTGTCCTCGGCCGAGATGAAGGCGTTCTTCACCGTGTCCGGGATCTCGTCGTAGGGAATGTAGATCCGGCGCTGCGCTGCGTATTCGTCGATGATCCGCCCCTCGGGCGAATAGATGCGTGTCAGCGTAGGCGGCTGGTAGTTCGCCAGGGGCGCCACGTCCGGCAGATCGCGGCCGTAGACATAGAACACGGCCCCGCCGACCAGCGCGACCATCAGAAGGCCGAGCGTCACGAGCGAGAATATCGCGCCTAGAAAAGAGAAGAAGAACCGGGTCACCGTCGCCGCACCTTTGCCTGTCGATCCTGTATATGGCGCGGAGTGGTCCGGGTCAAAAGGGCTCCGCGCGGGTTTCGGCCCACAAGAAGGCTTCTAACGGCGCAGGGCGTCGCGGCGCAGGCGGTCTTCATCCTCCCACAGGAGAAGGGCGTTCCTGACCGCCACCGCCGCCTCGTGCTGCCATTTCTCGGAGGCAAGCCGCGCCCGGTCGGCCTTCGAGGACAGAAAACCCAATTCGATCAGGATCGACGGAATCTCTGATGCCTTCAGGACGGCCAGGTCGCCGGTTCGCTCGGGGTGCGAATTGACCGCCAGTTCCGCCGACCGGAACGCCGACACAAGGGCTGCCGACAGGGCGTCGGTCCTGGGCGTCGTGTCCTGCCGCGCGAGTTCCAGAAGCGCCACGGACACGTCGTCGCCCGCGCCGTTCAGATCGACGCCGCCCAGCATGTTCGCGGCGCCGTGCCGCTCGGCCTGTTCCTCGTCCGCGTTGCCGGCGGCTTCGGGCGAAAGCCGGTAAACCGTGACGCCCGACGCCTCGCCCGAGGCGTCATCGAGCGCGTCGGCGTGAAACGACAGGAACACGTCGGCCCCCGCCTCGCGCGCGATATCCAGACGGTCGTCGAGCGAGACGAAGACATCGTCCTCCCGCGTCAGGACCACGTCGAAGCGGTCGGTGGACATGAGTTGCTCGCGCAGCTTCCGCGCGAACTGAAGCGTCAGGTCGGCCTCGCGAAAGACCTCGATCTCGGCACCGGGATCGAAGCCGCCGTGACCCGGGTCGATGGCGATCATCGGACGGGCCTCGGGGTTGGTGACGAGGGGACCGGGGACGTTGGCGGGGTCGGCCTGGGTACGGAAGGTCTCGGCCGTCGCCGGGATCAGCATGACGGAGAGGATAGCCGATCCGTCGTCCGCGGTCGTCATCTCGGCCGTGTCGACGTCCAGGGGTTCGCGGAGGACAGCCACCATCCGGGACCATCCCGGCGCGTGATGTTCCGTCGTAATTTCGCCGATGGCGACAGAGGCTGCTGCGGGCACTTCGGTCAAATCCACGTCGCCGAACTCGACGATCACGCGCGGCGGTCCATCCGCCAACGTCACCCTCCAGGGCACTGATATCGAAAGGGGAATGGTGATCGCGACCTTGCCCGCCTCGTCCGCGATGGTGACGCCGGGGGCCAAGACCTCAGCCACGACGCCATCGGCCACAGCAGCAGAGCCTGAACTCAGGCACGCGCCAAAAATGGCCGCCATGGCGACGATAATTCTTACAAAGCTACCCATGGCCCCGGTCTTGTCGTTTCGGCTCTGGATAGCGCAAAAGCGCCTCCGGCGAAAGCGGCTAACCGCCGACCCGACGTCTTGTCATGAAGTCGTGAAGGCGGCGGAGACCCTCCTCGATGTCTTCGGTCGAGCGTGCGTAGGAGAATCGAAGGGTCGCGTGACCCCTGCCCTTGTCGAAATCGAGGCCCGGCGTCACGGCGACTCCGGCGCTGTCGAGGATCTCGGCGGCCAAGGCTCTGCTGTCCTGCGTCAGGCCGGAGACGTCGGCGTAGATGTAGAAAGCTCCGTCAGGCGGCGCGAGATCGGTAAAGCCCGCCTCGGACAGACCTTCGAGCATCAGCGCGCGGTTGCGACGGTAAACGGCCACGTTGGCCTCGAGTTCGTCCTCGCAATCCATCGCCGCCAGCGCCGCCACCTGGCTTGCATGGGGCGGGCAGATGAACATGTTCTGAGCCAGGCGTTCGACGGTGCGGACATGCGCCTCGGGCACCACCATCCAACCGACCCGCCAGCCGGTCATCGAGAAGTACTTCGAGAACGAGTTGATGACATAGGCGTCATCGGTGATCTGAAGCGCCGAAACCGCCGGACGGTCGTATTCGAGGCCGTGATAGATCTCGTCCGACACGAAGGCGGCCCCTCGCGCGGCGGCCGCGTCGATCAGGGCGGCAAGCGCGGGACGGTCGAGCATGGTTCCCGAGGGGTTCGCCGGTGAGGCGACGATGAGACCCTGAACGTCATCCGGCAAAAGGTCGGGCGTCGGCTGGAAGCGATCCTCGGCCCGCGTCCGGATATCGACCGGCGTGAGACTCAGGGCCGACAGGATCTGGCGATAGGACGGATATCCCGGCGCACCCAGAGCGACGCGGTCGCCCGCGTCGAAGAGCGCGGTGAAGGCGAGAAGGAAGGCGCCCGAGGACCCAGCCGTGACGATGACGCGGGCGGGGTCGAGATCGACGCCGTAACGCGTGCCGTAGAGAGCCGCGATGCGCGTCCGCAACTCGGGCAGGCCTAGAGCCACGGTGTAGCCGAGCGACCCCGCCTCCATCGCCTGCGCCAGCGCACGGCGCGCACCTTTAGGTGCGGGCGTGCCGGGCTGACCTACCTCCATGTGGATGATGTGTCGCCCTTCCGCCTCGGCGCGTGTGGCGGCTTCCATCACGTCCATGACGATGAAGGGATCGACCTCGGACCGGCGGGACAGGCGCATGACGTTCCTCCTGGGGTTGGGGCGTTCCTGCCAATCGCAGGCCCCGCCGTCAATCGCACGCCCTCCGGTCAAAATTTGGTGAAGCCGTTGCGTTTGCCGTGCAACCTGCCATCCTCCGGCGACTTTGAAACGGAGACGACCCATGCTTCGCCTGACTGCAGCCCTGACGACCGGCATGCTGGCCCTCGGCGCTCTCGCCGCCCCGCTGCAGGCGTTCGAGATCGAGGCGATGACGCCCGACGAACGCACCATCTTCCGCTCCGAGATCCGCGACTACCTGCTTGAGAACCCCGACGTCCTGATGGAGGCCATCGCGGTGCTCGAGCAGCAGCGCGTAGCGCAGGGTGCCGTGGCCGAGAAGGCCATGCTCGAGCAGAACCGGCAGGCGATCTTCGAGGACGGCTTCAGCTTCGTCGGCGGCAATCCCGACGGCGACGTGACGGTGGTCGAGTTCCTCGACTACAAGTGCGGCTACTGCAAGCGCGCATTTCCTGCCGTCGAGGACCTTGTGAACACAGACGGCAACATCCGCTTCGTGGTGAAGGAGTTCCCGATCCTGGGCGACCAGTCGACGCTGGCGGCGCGCTATGCCATCGCAACCAAGATCACCCAGGGCGACGACGCCTACAAGAAGGCGCACGACAGCCTGATGACCCATTCGGGCAACGTCAGTGAACCCTTCCTCGCGCGGCTTTCGAAGACGCTGGAGTTGGACCACGACGCCATCGTCGCCGAGATGGACAGCGACGAGGTCACGCGCGTCATCGACACCAACCGCGCTCTCGGCCAGGCGCTCCAGATCCAGGGGACGCCCACCTTCATCATGGGCGAGACCTTCGTGCGGGGATACGTCGAGCTGGACCAGATGATGGCCATCATCGACAGCATCCGGGCCGAAAAGGGCTGACGCCCTATTCCGCCGCCTGCTGCGCCGAGGCCGCCTCGATCTGGGCGGCCTTTTTCTCGACCTCCTCGACGATGTGGTCGATCATACGGTCGTTCGACATCTTGTGGCTCTGGCTACCCGCCAGATAGACCATCCCGGACCCCGCCCCACCGCCGGTGAAGCCCACATCGGTCATCAGCGCCTCGCCGGGACCGTTCACCACGCAGCCGATGATCGAGAGGCTCATCGGCGTCTTGATGTGCTCGAGGCGCTTCTCCAGCGCCTCGACCGTGCGGATCACGTCGAACCCCTGGCGCGCGCAGGAAGGGCAACTGATGATGTTGACGCCCCGGTGGCGCAGGCCTAGCGACTTGAGGATTTCGAAGCCCACCTTCACCTCTTCCACCGGATCGGCCGAAAGCGAGACACGGATCGTGTCGCCGATGCCCATCCACAGAAGGGTGCCGAGGCCGACCGCGCTTTTGATCGTGCCGGTCATCAGGCCGCCCGCCTCGGTGATGCCGAGGTGGATCGGCGCGTCCGTCGCCTCGGCCAGCCCCTGGTAGGCGGCGGCGGCGAGGAAGACGTCCGAGGCCTTCACGCTGATCTTGAACTCGTGGAAGTCGTTGTCCTGAAGGATGCGGATGTGATCGAGCCCGCTTTCGATCATCGCATCGGGACAAGGCTCGCCGTACTTCTCGAGAAGGTGCCTCTCGAGGCTCCCCGCGTTCACGCCGATGCGAATGGAACAGCCGTGGTCGCGGGCCGCGCGGATCACTTCGCGCACGCGGTCGGGCGAACCGATGTTGCCGGGGTTGATCCGCAAGCAGGCGGCACCGGCCTCGGCCGCCTCGATGGCGCGCTTGTAGTGGAAGTGGATGTCGGCGACGATCGGGACCGGGCTTTCGGCGACGATCTCCTTCAAGGCCCGCGTCGACGCCTCGTCGGGGGCCGAGACGCGCACGATGTCGGCGCCGGCGTCCGCGGCCGCCTGCACCTGCGCCACCGTCCCCGCCACGTCGGTCGTCAGCGTGTTCGTCATGGTCTGCACGCTGACCGGCGCGTCGCCGCCCACGGGCACGGAGCCCACGTGGATCATGCGCGATTTCCGGCGCTCTATGTTGCGCCAGGGACGGATCGGATTGTGCGACATTCGGCGTGTCCTTCGCGGATACGGGTCGCGGCCTATGTAAGGCCCGCGCGTCCGGATCGCAATTACTGGCTCTGGGCGTCGGTCTGCGCTTCCGCGACGGCGATGAAGCGCGCGAGGTCGGTGTCGCGGGCGGCGTCGGCGACCTTGTACTTCTGCATCAGCGCGTCGACGCCCAGCTTGACGTCCTTCACCACAATGGGTCCGTCGCCCGCCGGACCATAGGTCTGGCCATTGACGGCGAAGTAGAGCGATCCTGCGTTTCCGGCCCGCAGTGTCGCCGGTTCCTCGGTCAGGGGGACGTTGAATTCCTCACCCGCGTCGAGGATCTTCTCGAAGATCACGGTGCCGTCCGAGGCGCGCACGCGCACCCAGGACGGGCGCACCGCGAGAAGCGAGACGGATGGCGCCGTCGCTTCGACCACCTGGACGGGCGGCAGGAGTTCGGATCCGTCGAGGTCGGCCATCGCCACCGCTTCGGTCGGCGTGCGCGGGCCGCCGGGGATCGCGAAGGGAGCATTGTCGGGCGTGGGCTGGCGATTGGCGAGGAAGCGTTCGTCCCGGCTTGGCGCGAGCGCCCCGACCGTGTCGGGGTCGATGGAGGCGATCGGTCCGTCGCGGGCGGTCAGGACGGGAACGTCCAGCGCTTCGGGCCTGTAGAGACGGTCGGTGCCATCCGGGTTGGCCGCGGCGATCTGAGGCCCTTCGCTTTCGTCGGGCGCAAGCGTTGCAGACGACAGGGGATCGAGTTCGGCCAGCACTTCGGGCGTCTGGTCCACGGGCGTCAGACGTACCTTCTGCACTTCCTGAAGGACGGCCCACCCGCCGTAGCCTATCCCGCCTAGCAGCACGAGGAGGACGGCGATGGACCCCACTGCCCGCGGCTGGATGCCCGCGAACACCGCCTCCCCCTTGGGGAGATAGCTGACGGAGGGCTCGGTAAAGGGGTCGCGAAGATGCGCGGGCTTGCCCATGGCCTTGGGCTTCTTGACGCCGGGAGTCTTGTCGACCTTGACGCTGGCTTCGGGTGACATGCCGTGCGCCACCGTGAAGCCGCCCTCTTCGCAGAAGGTCTTGAACGCCCATTCCGGGTCGAGACCGAGGTAGCGCGCGTAGGAGCGGACGTAACCCGCGACGAAGCCCGGCGTGTCGAAGGCCGAGGGATCGGTATTCTCGATGGCCGAGATGTAGGTCGCCTTGATCTTCAGCTCGCGCTGCACGTCCAGAAGCGACTTGCCCAGGGTGGCGCGCTCCCCGCGCATGATGTCACCAAGGCGCAGTTCGAAGTCGTCGAACCCCTTCTGGCGCGACGGCTTTTTCGTCTGATCAGTCGTCCCGCGACGACCGGTCACGAGTCCTGCCCCATTTCAGTCATCTCTGTCCCAGGTTCAGGGCCGTCAGAATCGGCTCCGAGCGTAGTAGGCCATTGTTAACACGGACCTACCAAAGGGTCACGGCAGAGTTCTGTTCAGGCGGAGAGTTCGGCCCGATTCAGGGCGCAGTGCGACCAGAGTGCATCCATCGCGCGCACGAGTGCGTCGATTTCCTTCGGACCATGCACCGGAGAGGGCGTGAAACGCAGCCTTTCGGTGCCGCGAGGCACGGTCGGGAAGTTGATCGGCTGGACGTAAATGCCGTGCTGTTCCAGCAGCATGTCCGAAATGACCTTGGTATGGACCGGATCGCCCACGATCACCGGAACGATGTGGCTGCCGTGGTCGATCAGCGGCAGGCCCAGCGCCTTGAACCGCGTCTTAAGGATCGAGGCCTGCGTCTGGTGCAGCTCGCGCCGCGCGCGGTCGGTCTTGAGGATGCGGACCGATGTCGCAGCGCCCGCCGCGACAGCGGGCGGAAGCGAGGTCGTGAAGATGAAGCCCGGCGCGTAAGACCTTATGGCATCGCACATTTTCGCGCTGGAAGCGATGTAGCCGCCCATCACGCCATAGGCCTTGGCCAGCGTTCCGTTGATGATGTCGATGCGGTGCATCAGCCGGTCGCGCTCGGCCACGCCGCCGCCGCGAGGGCCGTACATACCGACCGCGTGGACCTCGTCGATGTAGGTCAGCGCGTCGAATTCGTCGGCCAGATCGCAGATCGCTTCGATCGGGCTGAAGTCGCCGTCCATCGAATAGACCGATTCGAAGGCGATCAGCTTCGGCGCGGCCGGATCGTCGGCCGCCAGAAGCTCACGCAGGTGGTCGAGGTCGTTGTGACGGAAGACGCGCTTCGCCCCGCCGTTGCGGCGAATGCCTTCGATCATCGAGGCGTGGTTCAGCTCGTCGGAATAGACGATGAGGCCGGGAAACAGCTTCGGCAGCGTCGACAGCGTGGCGTCGTTCGCGATGTAGGCCGAGGTGAAGAGAAGGGCCGCTTCCTTGCCGTGAAGGTCGGCAAGCTCGGCCTCAAGCGCCTTGTGATACAGCGTCGTGCCCGAGATGTTGCGGGTCCCGCCCGATCCCGCGCCCGTCGTCTCGAGCGCTTCGTGCATGGCGGCAAGCACCTCGGGGTGCTGGCCCATGCCGAGGTAGTCGTTGCCGCACCAGACCGTCACCGGACGCTCGCTGCCGTCCTTCCGACGCCAGGTGGCGTGGGGAAACTGGCCTTTCGCGCGCACGATGTCGATGAAGGTCCGATAGCGGCCTTCGTCGTGGAGCCGTTGCAGCGCGGCGTCGAGCTTGGCGGTGTAGTCCACTGTGTCTTCCCCTCCGAGTCGTCTCTCGTTCATAAAACGGAATATGTTACCCTAACAACCTCGACGACCGAACAAATTGACGCGGATCAATCAGTTCCTGATGACCACCTTGCAGTCTTGCGCCCCAGTCGACCCGCAGCGGGCCAGGGCCGCGGCGTCCGAGGCCCCATAGCCGAAGGCCCCCGTGGCGGATGAGACGGAGAAGGCCTTGGATCCGCGCATCCTTCTGTATTTCTTGTCGAAAGCGGCCGTCGCATCGATCGACAGCATGAGCGGCCTCGGCTGCCAGTTCTTCGGCACGACCCGCGCCGCGACGACGCAGTTTGGCGCTCCATTCGACTTCTTCACGTTGCAGGCCGCGACGGCGGCGGCGCCGGCCGCCTCGACCGAATGGTGATTCATCGCCGCCTGGAGCGACTCGTGGACCATCCCGTCCTTGGGCGACCAGGCGATGGCGGTGTAGTAGCGGACGGGCTGACGCATTTCCTTGGCCATCAGCGGCACGATGCCGGTCACGATGCGGCGGTTCTGGGGCGAGAGTTCCTTGGCGGTCTGGATCGTGTGTCCGCGCGTCGGGTAAAGCATCTGCCGCGCCGAGGCGGTGTCGAAGACTTGCGCTGCGGCGGGCATCGCCATCGCGAGGAAGACGAGGACAAGGGTCAGCGTCCTGACCATTGGGGAACTCCTTTGCCGTTTGGTTTCACATACGCCCGGAGGGCCTAGAAGGCCAGCGCTCTGGACGCCGTTTCACAGCCTGATAACGTCCGGTTCACAGCAACCGGAGGCCCCATGACCCTGAACGCCGTGCTCTCCCGCATCGACGACGATCTCGACCCCGCTCTCGAACGATTGAAGGCGCTTCTGCGCATTCCTTCGATCTCGACGGACCCGGCCTACAAGGAAGCCTGCGCCACGGCGGCGGACTGGCTGGTGGCCGATCTCGCCTCGCTTGGCGTCGACGCCGAAGCGCGGGCGACACCGGGGCATCCCATGGTCGTGGGGCATGTCGGCGAAGGATCGCCGCACCTCTTGTTCTACGGGCACTACGACGTGCAGCCGGTCGATCCCCTGTCTCTCTGGCACCGCGATCCCTTCGACCCCGAGGTGCAGGACACGCCGCAGGGCAAAGTCCTGCGCGGACGCGGATCGTCGGACGACAAGGGGCAGCTGATGACCTTCGTCGAGGCCTGCCGGACGTGGAAGGCAGTGAACGGATCGTGGCCGTGCCGGGTCACTTTCCTCTTCGAAGGCGAGGAGGAGTCGGGGTCGCCGTCGCTCGTGCCTTTCCTCAAGGAATTCAAGGATGAGCTGTCGAAACCGGACTTGGCGCTGATCTGCGACACGGGGCTTTTCGACCGCGACACGCCGGCCATCACGACCATGCTGCGGGGACTTCTAGGCGAGGAACTGACCGTCACTGGCGCCGACAAGGACCTGCACTCGGGGATGTATGGCGGTGCGGCGATGAACCCCGTCCGGGTACTGGCGCGGATCATCGCCTCGCTGCATGACGAGACGGGTCGGATCACGGTGCCGGGGTTCTATGATGGCGTGCCGGAGATCACCGACGAAATGAGGGCGCAGTGGGAAGGGCTTGGCTTCGATGCCGAAGGGTTCCTGGGCGGGGTCGATCTGTCGGTTCCTGCTGGAGAGACCGGCCGCAGCGTGCTGGAGATGATCTGGTCGCGGCCGACCTGCGAGGTGAACGGGATCACCGGCGGTTACACCGGCGACGGGTTCAAGACGGTGCTGCCGTCGAAGGCTTCGGCCAAGATCAGCTTCCGCTTGGTGGGCACGCAGGACCCACTGGAAATCCGCAACAATTTCAGGCGGATGGTGCAGGATGCCCTGCCCCCGGACTGCTCGGTGGAGTTCAAGGACCACGGCGCCGGACCGGCTTCGGTCATGGCGACGGACGACCCCGCCTTCGAGAAGGCGCGGCAGGCGCTTTCGGACGAATGGGAGAAGGATGCGGCCTTCATCGGGTCGGGCGGATCGATCCCGATCGCGGGCTATTTCAAGCAGATCCTCGGACTTGATTCGATGCTGATCGGCTTTGGTCTGGACGACGACCTGATCCACAGCCCGAACGAGAAGTACGACGTCCGGTCGTTCCACAAGGGCATCCGGAGCTGGGCGCGGGTGCTGGACGCGGTGACGCGGTGATCGCCAACCCCGCGTCGGTATCACGTCGGTATTGTGTCGGTATCGCGTCTGTGCCGACATCGCGAAGTTAGCCGACGGGACCAAGATGGCGGCGGTCAATCTTGAAGCCGCGGACGGGATGGAGGCGCGCTGCCCTCCCGGACCCTCCCGACGTACCTAGAGGTCGATGGAGCCGAGGAAGGGTTCGAGCGCGTCGGCCGTTGCGTCCGGGTGCTGGTCGATGAAGAAGTGCCCGCCGGGAATCGCGCGGGCGGTCATGCGGCTGAGCCTTGGGCGCCAGACCTCTGCCACGTCGAAGTTTTTCGCCATCGCGCCTTGCGCGCCCCAGAGCACGAGCGACGGCATGTCGAGGGTGCGGCCCGCGTCCTCGGCGTCGTGCGTCTGGTCGATGGTGACGGCGGCGCGGTAGTCGTTCGTCATGCCCGCGATGGTCGAGGGGTCGCGCCAGGCCGCGCGGTAGGTGTCGAGGGCGGGGAAGTCGGTGAGCGACGCGCCGCCCCAGCCGAGGAGGCAGGCCTCGTAAAAGTGATCGGGGTCGGCCTCGATCATGCGCTCGGGGAAGGGCGCTGGCTGAGCGAGGAAGCTCCAGTGGAAGTAGGCCTTCGAGACCGGGTAGGTCCAGGCGGCGAGAAGCGCGTCCGTGGGCAGGATGTCCATGAGCGTGAGGCTCGCCACGGCCTCGGGTGCGTCGAGCGCGAGCCGGTAAGCGGTCCGCGCGCCGCGGTCGTGGCCGACGAGGTGGAAGCGGTCGTGGCCAAGGTGACGCATGAGGGCAAGTTGATCGGCGGCCATCGCGCGGAAGGAATACTCGGCAAGGTCCGGCGACGCCCCGGGCTTCGACGAGGCGCCGTAGCCGCGCAGGTCCGCGGTCACCACCGTGAAGCGCGCTGCGAGGCGAGAGGCGACATCGGTCCAGAGGGCACGGGTCTGGGGGAAGCCGTGGAGCAGAAGGACGGCAGGCCCCTCGCCCGCCACATCGTAGGCGACGGTGATACCGTCCTGGGTGAAGTCCGCCATGCGCATATCCTCCGGAGGCTCAGGAGAGCCCCGGTACAAGCGACATGCAAGGGAGGAAGTGGCGCGGTTGACGGGGCTCGAACCCGCGACCCCCGGCGTGACAGGCCGGTACTCTAACCAACTGAGCTACAACCGCGCGACAGGGGGTGACATAAGGAAGGGTGCGAAGGGCGTCAAGCGGAATTGGCCGCGCGTTTCGCGGCACCGTCGGATTTTTGCGGACCGCCTCTCAGGCCAATGCAGCGAGGGCGGAAAGGTCGGTCCAGCGCACCGGAAGCGCCATCAGCGGCTGACCGTAGACGTCGTCCGGAACGGGGTCCGAGAGGTGGCCGCCGCTGCGGGCGTAGAAGGCCGTGGCGCGCGCGTTGCCTTCGGCCACGGTCAGGTGCAGGCAGTCATGGCCGAGCGCCATCAGGCGGCGCGCGGTCTCGGCCAGAAGGGCGCGGCCGACCCCCTGCCCTTCGTCCGCGAGACGGACGTGGAGGTTGTCGACGTAGGGCCCGTCCGGGTCGTCGGGCAGCGTCGCCACGAAGCCCGCCACGCGGCCCTCGCGCAGCGCCACGAGGACGAGCGCGCGGCTCAGCCGGTCCGGCGTCCAGGTGCGGCTCAGGTCGCTCGCCACGGGTTCGCCCAGATAGGCGTCGGGCAAGAGACCGGGATAGGTGCGGCGCCAGCTTTCGAGCTGGACGGCGAGGATCTCGGGCAAATCGTCGGGGGTGGCGGGGCGTACGTCGATCATGGCGAAAGGGATAGACGGCGCGCTTTGCGGACGGAAGGGCCAAGGCGCGACCCCGGCACCAATGTGACGCAGGGGCCGCGTCTGTCGCCATACTGGCACCATATTTCGATGCTTTTCCCGGGATCGGACAGGCAACGGGACAGACATGGCATTCCTTTCCGCAGAGCTCGCCCGCGGTCTGGACGACGGCGATGCTGTTCTTCCAGAGCGTTCTGCTGCTCGGTTATCTCTACGCGCGGCTCTCGACGCGGATGCTGCCCGTGCCGGTGCAGGTCGGACTGCACATGTCGCTTCAGGTCATCCCCGACGACGGCGAAAATGAAAACGGGATGTTCTGAAGGTCGGTCACACCCGTTGCCCGGGCTTTTCCGCGCCACTATCCGCTTGCCTTCGCCGTCCGGGCAATTGGCGATTGCTCCCAGATCGCAGCGCCTTAAGTTGCGCGCAAATCCAACGATCCGATGGAACTTATGAGTAAACTTACAGCAATACGCTTTGTCGTCGCGATGGCGGCCGGTTTGGCGCTTGCCGCATGCTCGGGCACCATGCCGTCGGAAGACGTGGGCAACTTCCAGGATCTGGAAGACGTCGGCGACTATGGCGAGGTGCAGGAGGGACATATCGTCATCCCGCGCGTCGACCCGCAGTACCTTCAGGAACCCAATCGCCGAACCTCGGTGGCCTACAACGGGTACGAGACGCCCGGAACCATCGTCGTCGATCCCTACGCCAAGTTTCTCTATTACGTCGAGGCGCCCGGAGCCGCGATCCGATATCCCATCGCGGCGGGCCGCGAGGGGCGCGGTTTTCAGGGCGAAGCTACGGTCGGACGCATGGCGGAGTGGCCCGGATGGACGCCGACCGCGAACATGATCCGCAGCGAGCCCGACGTCTATGGTCCCTTCTCGAAGGGCATTCCGGGCGGCAGGGCCAATCCGCTGGGAGCGCGAGCCATCTACCTCTATCGGGGCAACCGCGACACCTACTACCGCATCCACGGGACGAACGACCCCGCGACGATCGGCAACTCGGGCAGCGCGGGCTGCATCCGGCTGTTCAACCAGGACGCCATCGACCTCTACAATCGCGTGTCCGTCGGATCGACGGTCGTGGTGCGGACCTATGAGGAGTCGGTCGCGATCGAAGGCTACGACATGGCGAACCGGGGCCAGGAGATGGCGCCGAGGCATGTCGATCCCGCAGAGGTCTACGCCGCGGTCGCCGAAGACCAGCGACGCAAGGCAGAGTACGAAGCGGGGTTCTGAGGCGGACGGACGACGGTCGGTCGGGGATCGGTTATCAATCTCCACAACTTCATGGCATGCGCCTTTGCCGTCCGAGGTCTTCACGGGTACCGTCGGCGGCACAGCGGCCCTGGGAGTGGCGCCATGCGGGATGGTCAGATCAGGTTCTTCGAGAGCTTCGACGGCGCGAAGATCGCGTATTGCGTCTCTGGCGAAGGCCCTCCGGTCATTCTTCTGCCGAGCTGGCTGACGCATCTTGAATTTCAGCGGCGCAGCGTCGCCTGGAAGCCCTGGCTCGAGGCGCTGTCGAGCCGGTACTCGCTCGTGCGCTATGATCCGCGCGGCTGCGGCATGTCCGACCGCCGGGTCGACGACCTGACCTTTGTAGCCTGGGTCCGGGACCTCGACGCGCTCGTCGGTCATCTCAAGCTCGACAGCTTCTCCCTGATCGGCGTGTGTCAGGGCGGCGCGGTGGCGCTGGAATACGCCGCGCGTCATCCGGGGCGGGTCAGCCACCTGGTGCTGTTCGGGACCTATGCGCGCGGACGCAACAAGCGCGACGATATTCCTCTCGAGCCGGAAAAGGCGCGGGTCATGCTGGATATGGTCCGGCTTGGCTGGGGCAGCGAGGACCACGCGTTCGCGACGGCCTTCGCCCAGCAGTTCCAGCCGGACGGCGCGCCGGGCCATCTGGCGACGTGGTGCGAGTTGCAGCGCCGCGCGGCCTCGCCCGAGGTCGCCGCCCGGCTGACGGAGTACATGTTCCGGATCGACATTCGCACGGCGCTGACTGTCATCGGCTGCCCCACGCTGGTGGCCCATGCGACGGGCGACGCTGTCGTGCCCCTCGCGGAGGGACGCCTTCTGGCGCAATCGATTCACGGGGCGCAGTTTCTCGAACTCGACACGCCCAATCATTTCCCGCGTGACGACGAGCCGGCCTGGAGGTCTTTCGTCGAGGTCCTGCATGACTTTCTTCCGGCACCGGCCCTAGACGACGCCCGGTTCGGGGATCTGACCGCGCGTGAGCGCGAGGTGCTGGACCTTGTCGCCGCTGGCCTCGACAACCGGGCCATCGCCGGACGCCTCGGGATCAGCCCGAAGACGGTCCGCAACCATGTTTCGGGCCTGATCGCGGCCCTTGGGGTCAAGTCCAGGGCGGAAGCGATCGTGATGGCGCGCGACGCAGGCTTCGGGCGCGGCGACAGCGTGAACCGGGACCGGAGACCCGGTCATGGCTGACGAGAGCTGAAAGAATCCGGACATTCGGGACGCTCGCCCCATGCGACGGATCCCGTGCGGACCTAGGCTTTTCGAGAACTGGACCCGCAGCAATTCCGAGGACCTTCACGATGAACATGTCGATGTGCTGCCGCGTTCTCGCGCCGCTTGTTGTGGGAATGGCATTTGCAGCTTCCGAACCGGCTGCCGCCTTTCCGTCCTCTGTCGGGCGAGACGCCTGCAATCAGGCGGAGACGCTCAAGACCTCCTATCTTCGGTGCGAGGCATTGGCTCAGGATGGCGCATTGAGCGGGTCCGGGATCGCCGAATGTTCGGAGATCTACGAGACCCTGAAGCGTCGCGTCTTCGACGGGAGCTATTCTGCCCTTCGCGCCTGGTACGAGGCGACCGAAGAGCTTCCGTCGCATCCTCCACGGGGCTTGAGATGCTGATCGTCCGGTCGCTTTCGACCTGCTGGATCGCGCCGCGAATGACCGCCTCTTGACCATGCCGGAGTGAGCGACAGGTGCGGAAATGCGCCACGGAATTGCCACGATTCCGGCGCTGTTTCAAAACTTGTTCCCCTTGCGAGGTCTCCCGATGCGCCGTCTCCTTTCGAAGTTGCTAAGCTCCGCCTCCGAGAAGCGGGAGAAGAAAAGCCGGCAGAAGATCTCGCAGCACATCGACTGGAGGCCGGACGCGCAGCGCCCCAAGAGCCGCAGCAGAGCGCTCAGCAAATCGTACCGTTGAGCCTCGAGCCTTGTAGCTTGGACAAGGGTCACGCCAGGCTTCGGTAGACCGTCCGGTCCGGTCAGTTGCGCCATGCGAGGGGGGCGGGATAGCCAGGCGCCCCACACGCCACCACAAGGACCAAAGAGCGCGCCACACGGGCGACTGCGCCTCTTTCGTTGCGGCCTTGTCTTCGTGCCCATATCCTGAAGAATGATGGCATGGCTCGAGTGTCCGACCGGGCGCGCCGGGTGCGCCGCCGTTTCGGCCAGCGTGAGCGACCCGATCCCGACTGACCTGTCCACGGGCCGGAACAAGGTCGGGTCTGGGTCGTTAGCCCATCACGAGATTGGTCAGGGACAGCGAGATTTAAGGGGAAAAGGTTTAGGTGGCAGTCGGAAAGACAAGAAAAGATGGCAGCTTAGCGATACTTGAAGCTCTGGCACAAAATCGGCTGGTGATCGAAGCGGTCAGCCCCGAGATCGATGGCGGCCGCTTCCCCGCAAAGGCGGTGGCAGGCTGGCCGGAGACGATCAGCGCCGATATTTTCGGCGACGGCCACGAGGTCATCGCCGCCGCGATCGTCAAGGACGATGGCAGCGAGATCCCCATGCTCAAGGGCGTGAACGACCGCTGGAGCGCCGAGGTCACCTTCGACGAGGTCGGACCGGCGCAAGTGACCATCGTCGCCTGGCGCGACCTCTGGGGCACCTGGGCGCGCGACACGCGCAAGAAGCTCGAGGCCGGTCAGGACGTGTCCGTCGAGATGGAAGAAGCGCGCCTGATCCTGGCAGACCTGAAGCCTCGTCGTGGAGAAGCCTCGGACTTGAATGCCCTCAATGCCGCCGCCAAGGCCGGCGACGCGGATACGCTTCTGTCGGCCGAGACCCTCGCGACGATGGCGCGTCATGGCCCGCGCGCCAACGTCACCCGCTACGAGGATCTGCCGTTCTGGATCGACCGCGAGCGGGCGGCCTTTTCGGCATGGTACGAACTCTTCCCCCGCTCCACCGGGCCTGAGGGGCAGCACGGCACCTTCCGCGACGTGATCGACCGGCTCGACTATGTGCGCGACCTGGGCTTCGACGTGCTGTACTTCCCGCCGATCCACCCCATCGGGACCACGAACCGCAAGGGCAAGAACAACTCCCTCAAGTCCGAACCCGACGACGTGGGCTCGCCCTATGCCATCGGTTCGCCCGAGGGCGGCATGGACGCCGTCCACCCCGACCTCGGCACGCTTGAGGATTTCGACGCGCTCGTCGCCGCGGCCGCCGACAAGGGGCTGGAGATCGCGCTCGACATCGCGCTGAACGCCTCGCCCGACCATCCCTGGATCGGAGAGCATCCCGACTGGTTCGAGCGCCGTCCGGACGGGACGATCAAATACGCCGAGAACCCGCCGAAGAAGTACGAGGACATCGTCAACTTCCGCTACTACCTCGACGACGGCCGCCCCAATGCGCCGTTCTGGGAGGCGATCCGCGACCTGTTCCTGTTCTGGGCGGGGCATGGCGTGCTTTGCTTCCGCGTCGACAATCCGCACACGAAGCCGTTCCCGTTCTGGGAGTGGATCATCGCCGAGGTGCGCGTGAAATATCCCGAGGCGATCTTCCTCTCCGAAGCCTTTACGCGGCCCAAGGTGATGAAGCGTCTGGCGAAGCTCGGTTTCAACCAGAGCTATACCTATTACACCTGGCGCGACACGGCGCAGGAGCTGACGGAGTACCTGACCGAGTTGACCACCAAGGACTGCCGCCACTACATGCGGCCGAATTTCTTCACCAACACCCCCGACATCAACCCGGTCGCCTTGCAGTACTCAGGCCGCGCGGGCTTCCGCACCCGGCTTCTGATGGCGGCATCGCTGGCGGGGAATTACGGCATGTACTCCGGCTTCGAGCTCTGTGAAAGCGCACCGCTGCCGGGCAAGGAGGAGTACCTCGACTCCGAGAAGTACCAGTTGCGGCACCGCGACTGGGACGCCGAGGGCAACATCAAGGACGACATCCGCCTCATCAACCGGATCCGGCGCGAGAACCCCGCGATGAAGGACTTTCTGAACCTGAAGTTCTTCGACGCGGGCGACGAGCGTGTCCTCTATTACGGCCGCTTCGATGAGGCGACCCGCAACTACCTTCTGTTCCACGTTCTGATCGACCCCCACACCGGCACCGAGTTCGACTTCGAGGTGCCGCTCTGGGAGTTCGACCTGCCCGATGCCGCCTCGATCAGGGTCGAGGACGCCATCCACGGGAACCAGTTCATGTGGCACGGAAAGGACCATTGGCTTGCCCTCGATCCCGTGAACCGGCCCTATGCCATATGGAAGCTGTTCCCGCCGGGAGGGGTCGCATGAACATCGCCGACAGACAGTCGCTAGCAGTCGACCCGGAAACCACCGCACCCGACTGGTACAAGGACGCCGTGATCTATCAGGTTCACGTCAAGGCCTACCAGGACAGCGACAACGATGGGATCGGCGATTTCGCCGGCCTGATGCGCCGGCTCGACCATGTGCAGGAGTTGGGTGCGACGGCGATCTGGCTCTTGCCCTTCTACCCCTCGCCCCTGCGCGACGATGGCTACGACATCGCCGAGTTCAAATCGGTCAATCCGCAGTATGGCTCGATGGAGGACTTCCAGGGCTTCGTCGACGAGGCGCACCGGCGCGGGCTGAAGGTCATCACCGAGCTTGTCATCAACCACACTTCGGACCAGCACGCCTGGTTCCAGCGGGCGCGGCGCGCGCCCAAGGGGTCGCCCGAGCGCGATTTCTACGTGTGGTCCGACGATCCGTCGAAGTGGATGGACGAGACACGGGTGATCTTCAACGACACTCACGACTCGAACTGGTCGTGGGACCCGATCGCCGAGCAGTTCTACTGGCATCGCTTCTTCGACCATCAGCCCGACCTGAACTTCGACAATCCGCAGGTGCTGGAGGAGGTGCTCGACGTGATGCACTTCTGGCTCGACAAGGGCGTCGACGGGCTGCGGCTCGACGCGATCCCCTACCTGGTGGAGCGCGACGGAACCAACAACGAGAACCTGCCCGAGACCCACGACGTGCTGAAGGCGATCCGCGCCGACCTCGACAAGCACTACAGCGGGCGGATGCTTCTGGCCGAAGCGAACCAGTGGCCCGAGGACACCCGCCCCTATTTCGGCGAGGGCGACGAGTGCCACATGGGGTTTCATTTCCCGCTGATGCCGCGGATGTACATGGCCGTGGCCCAGGAGGACCGCTACCCGATCACCGACATCATCCGGCAGACGCCCGCGATCCCCGAGGATTGCCAGTGGGCGATCTTCCTGCGCAACCATGACGAGCTGACGCTGGAAATGGTGACGGACCGCGAGCGGGATTACCTGTGGAATTTCTATGCCGAGGACCGGCGGGCGCGGATCAACATGGGCATTCGCCGCCGCCTCGCTCCGCTGTTGCAGAACGACCGGCGCAAGATCGAGCTGCTGAATTCGCTGCTCTATTCCATGCCCGGAACGCCGATCGTGTACTACGGCGACGAGATCGGGATGGGCGACAACTATTATCTCGGCGACCGCGACGGGGTGCGCACGCCGATGCAATGGTCGGCCGACCGCAATGCCGGGTTCTCGCGCGCCAATCCGCAGCAACTTTACCTGCCGATCATCCAGGACCCGGTCCACGGCTACGAGGCGATCAACGTCGAGGCGCAGCACAGCTCGCCCACGTCGCTCTTGAACTGGGTGAAGCGCATGATCGCGGTGCGCCAGCGCCACCCGGTCTTCGGACGCGGCGAGATCGAGCTGCTGTACCCCCGCAATCGCAAGGTGCTCGCTTACCTCCGCCGCTTCGAAGACGAGGTGGTGTTGTGCGTGGCGAACCTCTCGCGCCAGGCCCAGGCCGCCGAGATCGACCTGTCCCAGTTCAACGGTCGCGTGCCCGTCGAGCTCACGGGTCAGTCGCCGTTCCCGCCCGTGGGCGAGTTGCCTTATCTGCTGACGCTGCCTGCCTATGGCTTCTACTGGTTCCTCCTCGCCGAAGAGGAAGCCGCGCCGGAGTGGCACACGCCCTATACCCAGACGCTGCCAGACTTCCTGACCCTGACGACGCGAAACGGAACGATCTCGTCGGCCCTGGCCGATGCGTCTGCCCCGCAGTTCGAACGGCAGACGTTGCGCGACTACCTGCCGCTGCAGCGCTGGTTCGCCGCGAAGGAAGAGCGGATCGACGGCGTGAAGATGCGCCAGCTTGCCGAGATGGGGAATGGGAGCCACCTGCTCTCGGTCGTCGACGTCACGTCCGCCAGCGGTGAGGCGCAGTATTTCCTGCCGCTCTCGGCCGTCTGGGGCGAGGATGCGCTGACGATCGGACCAAGGTTGCCTGCGACCCTCGCAAAGCTGCGCCGCGCGAACCGCGTGGGCGCGTTGCTGGACGGCGCAGTCGACGAGGAGATGGCTCGGGCGCTGCTGTCCGCGATGGTCGAGGGCGTGGATTTGCCCGCCGGTGAAGGCAGCGTCGCGTTCCGGGGCAGCGATGCGCTGGCCGAGCATGCCGCCGACCCGGGCGAGCCGCGACTTCTGTCGGCCGAGCAATCCAACGCCTCCATCGCGTTCTCGGACAAGGTGATCCTCAAGCTCTACCGCCGCCTGCGGCAGGGGGTGCAGCCCGACATTGAGGTTGCCCGCTTCCTGACCGAGGAGACGGAGTTCGAGGCGAGCCCCGCCCTGCTGGGCACGATCGACTGGGTTGCCCCTGACGGCACGCCGACGACGCTCGCCGCCGCGTCGGAGTTCGTGCGGAACCAGGGCGACGCCTGGCGCTATGTGACCGAAGCGCTCGAGCGCGACATGGAGCGCGAGGAGATGACCGAGAAGATCTCCGGTGGCGAGGACGATCACGTCATGGGCGGTCCCCTCGATCTCGGCGCCGTCCTTGGCCGGCGCACGGGTGAACTGCACCTCGCACTGGCCAGCGGAAAGCCGGGCACGGCGTTCTCGGAAGAGCCGCTGACGGAGGGCGACCTCGCCCTGCTCGTCGACGATGTGACGCGAGAGGTGAGTGAGGTCTTCGACCGGCTCGCGGCACAGCGGAACGCGCTTCGCGACAGCGGGCAAGAGCTGGCCGACAAGGTGCTGGCCGCGCGCGGCGATTTCGAGGCGCGCCTGACGTCCTTGCGCGGAAGCAGTCCTTCGGGTGGAAAGTGCAGGATTCACGGGGATTATCATCTCGGACAGGTCCTCGTGGTCGAGACCGACGTGATGATCATCGACTTCGAGGGCGAGCCCACCCGAAGCCTGGGAGAGCGGCAGGCAAAGTCGTCACCCTTGCGAGACGTGGCAGGGATGCTTCGCAGCTTCGACTATGCGCTCTGGTCCACGGTGCGCCGCCGGATCGAGATCGGCGCCGACGCCGAGCGCACCCTTGCGGGTGTTGCGGGTTGGCGCGACGCGACGCAGGGCGCCTTCCTGGAAGCATACCGAGACACACTCGGCAGCGCATCGCTGCACCCATCTGACCGCGACTTCGAGACCGCGCTGCTCGACCTCTTCCTGATACAGAAAGCGGCGTACGAAGTGGCCTACGAGATGTCCATGCGGCCGGACTGGATCGACATTCCCCTACGCGGCCTACTGTCGCTTCTCGACGAAAACGGAGATGACTCTTGATGTGGGATTCCGCCCCTCCAGCAGCTGACATAGAAGCCATTCTGAGAGGTCATCATGGCGACCCCTTCCGCTATCTGGGGATGAGCCGTGCGACCGAGACGGACACGCTCGTGGTGAACGTCTTCGCCCCGGATGCGTCGGACGTCGAGGTCCTCGACCTCGATGGCAAGAGCGTCTGCGAGCTTGACCTGATCAACAACGAGGGCTTCTTCCACGGCGTTCTCGGCACGAAGATGAAAGCCTTTCCCTATCGGCTTCGCCTGCGCAATCCGCAGGGGCACGTCTGGGAGATGCATGATCCCTATGCCTTCGGGCCGGTGCTTGGCGAGATGGACGAGTATCTGCTTGGCGAGGGGCGGCACGAGGAGATTTATCGCCGCCTGGGCGCACACCCGATGACCCACGAGGGCGTCGAGGGCACGTCCTTCGCCGTCTGGGCTCCGAACGCGAGGCGGGTGTCTGTCGTGGGCCACTTCAACGCCTGGGACGGCCGACGGCACTCAATGCGCCGGCGCGGGGCGACGGGGGTGTGGGAAATCTTCGTGCCCGGCATCGGCAAGGGCGAGATCTACAAGTACGAGATCCTGGGCGCCTACGGGCATCTGCAGCCTCTCAAGGCCGATCCGCTGGGATTTGCTGCCCAGGTGCCGCCCGAGACGGCCTCGGTCGTACACGGCTTGGTGCGCCACGAATGGTCCGACTCCGGCTGGATCGAGGCCCGCCGACCCGACCAGCGCGCCGATCCGATCTCGATTTACGAGGTCCATCTCGAGAGCTGGCGGCGTGGCGGCAACGGCGAGGTGCTGAATTACGCCACGCTCGCCGACCAGCTTATCGACTACGTCACCGAGATGGGCTTCACCCATGTCGAGTTCCTGCCGGTCACCGAGTACCCCTTCTCCGGCTCCTGGGGCTATCAGCCGGTCGGGATGTACGCCCCGACCTCGCGTTTCGGCAGCCCCGAGGACTTCGCCGCGATGATCGACCGGCTGCATGGCGCGGGTATCGGCGTGATTGTCGACTGGGTGCCCGCGCACTTTCCGTCCGACGCCCACGGCCTCGCCCGCTTCGACGGAACCGCGCTTTACGAGCACGAGGATCCGCGGCTGGGTTTCCACAAGGACTGGAACACGCTGATCTACAACTATGGTCGCCGCGAGGTGGCGAACTTCCTGCGCGCCTCGGCGACCTATTGGCTGAAGGAGCTTCACGTCGACGCGCTGCGCGTGGATGCCGTCGCCTCGATGCTGTACCTCGACTATTCAAGGAACGAGGGCGAATGGATCCCGAACCGCTATGGCGGGCGCGAGAACCTGGACGCCATCGACTTCCTAAAGGGTGTCAACGAGACCGCGCGCGATTATGCGCCGGGCAGCCTGACCATTGCCGAGGAGAGCACGGCATTCCCGGGCGTGAGCCGCCCCGTCAGCGAGGACGGGCTCGGCTTCGACTTCAAGTGGAACATGGGCTGGATGCACGACACGCTGGAATACATGTCGCTCGACCCGATCCACCGGAAGTATCACCACCACCAGATGACCTTCGGGCTGGTCTATGCCTTTTCCGAGAATTTCGTGCTGCCGCTCAGCCATGACGAGGTTGTCCACGGCAAGGGGTCGATGCTGGGCAAGATGCCGGGCGACCGCTGGCAGAAGTTCGCGAACCTGCGCGCCTACTATGGCTTCATGTGGGGTCATCCGGGCAAGAAGCTGCTCTTCATGGGCTGCGAGTTCGGCCAGGAGAAGGAGTGGAACCACGACCAGTCGCTGGATTGGCACCTGCTGGACGACCCGTTGCACGACGGCGTGCGAAAGCTCGTGCGTGACCTGAACGCGCTTTACAAGGCGACACCGGCCCTGCACCGGCGCGATTGCAGCCCCGACGGCTTCCAGTGGATCGAAGGCGGGGACGCCGACAACAACACCTTCTCTTTCCTGCGGTGGGCCGATGACGGCCGTCCGGTTGCGGTGATCTGCAACATGGCCCCTGTCGTGCGGGAGGGTTACCGCGTCGGTCTGCCCATCGAAGGCACCTGGAAGGAAGTCCTGAATTCGGACGCCAGCGAGTATGGCGGCTCCGGGGTGGGCAATGGCGGCACCATTCGCGCCATGGGGGAGGGAACGCACGGCCAGCCGGTCTCCGCCACGGTGACCCTGCCGCCTCTGGGGACGGTCTTCCTCACGCCGGAATAGCGACGCAAAAAATCTCTGCCACAGGGGGGAACCTTTCCTGCGCCTGTGCGTTTGGACGGTCGTGAGGAACCTGGGGCACCGCCTCGTCAAGAGAGTTCCGGTCGCTCAAGCGGCACGAAAAACGGGGGGTGTGTCGCATGGTCGGGAGCCAGGTGACGGAAAAATCTAACGTCGATGAGCTTCAATCCCTTTATATACTGACCGACAGACTTTACCGCACGACGTCGATCGACGAGGTGTTCGAGGCCGGGCTCGACGCCATCACCTCGACGCTTGGATGTTCTCGCGCCTCGATCCTGCTGTTCGATGACGACGAGGTCATGCGCTTCAAGGCCACCCGCGGACTGTCTGCGGACTATCGGCGTCAACTCGAAGGGCACACGCCGTGGTCGTGCGGCGAGCTTTTCCCGACCCCCATCTTCGTCACCGATATCGACGAGACCGACGAACCGGACTGGATCAAGAAGATCATCCGGCGCGAGGACATCCGCAGTCTCGGCTTCTTTCCCCTTACGGTGAGGGGGCGGGTCGTAGGCAAGTTCATGACCTACTACGCCAACCGTCGTGTCCTGTCCGGACACGAGATGGACCTTGCCGTCACGATCGCGCGCCAGGTCGGGTTCAGCGTCGAGAGGCTGAGGGCCGAGGAGCAGCGGCAGGCGGCCGAGGCGGCGCTTCGGGACTCCGCGATCCGCTTCCGTCTGATGTCGGAAGACGCGCCGGTGATGATCTGGATGAGCGACCGCGACGGGTCGTGCCTCCACCTCAACCGGATGCTGAGGAATGCCTGGGGTATCAGCGAAGACGAGGTGGCGACCTTCGACTGGCATTCGACGATGCACCCGGACGACGCCGAGCACATCACCGCCGAGGTTGTGGCCGCGACAGTCCGGCAGCAGCCCTTCTCGGTCACCGGCCGGTATCGCAACGTGGACGGCGACTATCGGACCCTGACCACCACCGCTCGTCCCTATTCTTCGGCCACGGGCGAGTTTCTCGGGATGATCGGCGTCAACGTGGACATCACCGAGCAGGAAGAGGCGGCCGCGCAGCGGGAGATGATCTTCAACGAACTCAATCATCGGGTGAAGAACACCCTCGCCCTGGTGCAGGCCATCGCGCACCAGACCCTGAAGGGAGCCGAGGGAAGCCGCCTGGCCGACGACTTCCATGACCGCCTCGCAAGCCTCGCCGCAGCCCATAGCCTTCTGACCAAGGCGAACTGGGAAAGCGCGCCGCTCAGGGAACTGCTGACGGACGCCCTCGCCGTCTCCGACGCCGACGGGGCGCGGATCGAGTTGAATGGGCCCCACGTCAGGCTGAGCCCGAAGCAGTCGCTGGCCGTGGCGATGGCGATACACGAGTTGAACACGAACGCGATGAAGTATGGGGCCCTGTCCTGCGACAGCGGGAGCGTGCTGGTCGACTGGCAACTTCTGCGGGGATCCGACCTCGAACTGACCTGGGCGGAGCGCGGCGGACCACCCGTGGAGACGCCATCCGGTCGGGGGTTCGGCACCTTCATGATCGAAAGGGTTCTCGCCAACGACCTCGACGGCGAGGTCATCCTCGACTTCCAGAAGCAAGGTCTGCGCTGCACGGTGCGCGCGCCCCTGCAACGGGGGCCACAGTGAGCGCATCACCCGCCCGGGGGCGGCGCATTCTCGTGGTCGAAGACGAGTTCCTCGTCGCCGCGATGCTTCAGCATTTCCTGGAAGATCACGGCGTGACCGTCATCGGACCTGCCTACAACATCGACGACGCGCTCACGCTGGCGAGGGACGCGACCTTCGATGCGGCGATCCTCGACGTCAACGTCCGGGGTATCCGGATCGACCCGGTGGCGGCGTCGCTGACGGAGAGGCGCATCGGCTTCGCCCTGGCCACGGGCTATGGCAAGGAAGTCGTCGCCGCCTGGGCCGACGCGCCCCTCCTCGCCAAGCCATATTGCCAGGCGGACGTGGAACGTGTGCTCGAGCGGTTGTTTCCGATCGAATGACCGTGGTGTCCGTCCACAAGCGGCCTCCTATTTCGGCCATTCTTTTCCATATTGCGCGACAGGGCTTCGCTGTTAGGTTGAAAAGCAATTCTTTCCGTCTGCCGTGAATCTTCAACCTTTCGGGACCGATGGAACAGACCGCCAATCGCATGGAGCTTCATGAACCCGCCGACCGATACGAGCTTGCCTGCCGGGCGGCGGGAATCGGCGTTTGGGAATTGCATGTCCGCGAAGGCCGGCTGGCCTACTCGGACGTAGCGAGGTCGATCTTCGGCTTTCCTCCGGAAGGAGCCATTACGCGTGAAATCGTCCATGGCGCGATACACCCGGACGATCTCGAGGCGGTGCTCGCCGCGGCAGGTCGCGCGATGGACCCGAGCGTCCGATCCGACGAACATTACATGTATCGGATCAGGCGCTTCGACACGGGTGAACCGCGATGGATTCGTGCGCATGGAATCGCCGAGTTCGACGACGAGAGCCCGGACGCAAACGCGGTGCTCTATGCTGGTTCCGTTCAGGACGTAACCGACAGGGAATTGACCCGGCAGGCCCTCGCGGCAAGCGAGGAGAGGCTGCGGCTTGCGATAGACGCCGCCGAAATGGCCGTCTGGGATCTGGATCTCGAGACCAATACGGTAGCGCACTCGCCCGAGCTGAACCGCATGCTCGGGTTCCCGGAATCAGCCCATCCGACGGTCGAGGAGCTGCGTTCGAGGTATGCGCCCGGCGAACGCGAACGCATCGAGGACGAGGGCGCCGCGGCGCGGGCGCGGGGCGAAACGAGCCTGCAGGCAAGGGTGCGCTATCTTGTGCCGGGCAAGGGCGAGGTCACCTATGTCCTGCGCGCGGCGCTCGATCAGACGCCCAGGCTGAACGCCAGCGCGCAACGTGTGATCGGTATTCTGTTCGATGCCACGGATCAGGCCCGAGCCGAACAGCTGCTCACCACCATGAACCAGGAGTTGCGCCACCGGCTGAAGAACATGGTGCAGCTTGCTGGGGCTTTCGCTCGGCAGACCTGGTCCGGGGATGCGAAGCTCGACACTTACCTCGGTCGCATTCGGGCGCTTACCTTGTCCACCGAACTCATGTTCGGCGAACGCGAGAAGACCCTCCGGCTGGGCGCCCTCGTGGAGCGGTCGCTCTTGCCGTTCAGACCCGAAGATCAGGATCCCTTCGACATTCAGGGCCCCGATCTCGACCTTCCGGAGTCCGTGTTCACCGGAATTGCTCTTGTCTTGCACGAGCTTGCCACGAATGCCCTGAAGCACGGCGCTCTCTCGACGGAGACGGGACGCGTCACCCTGACGTGGACCGTGGAGGACGACCTCCTGCGCATGGAGTGGCGCGAAACGGGCGGACCTCGGGTCGATGCTCCCCGGACGGACGGTTTCGGCCTGAAGCTGCTTTCGGGCGGGGCGTTGCCGCCACCTCACTCGGTCGGCATCGACTTCAGGGCCGAGGGCCTCGTCGCCACGATCCTGGCCTCGCTGAGTGCGTAGTTGGGCGCAGGTTCCGTGGCGCATGCCCGCGGCGAACGCCGTGGCACGGCGACCCAGGGTTCGACAGGACGATCGAGGCTACAAGACCTTCAAGCCGTGCAGTGCGTTCCCGATTGTCTCGGTTCCCACAGCACCATCCCGGCGGCCTCGAGCCGTCCCAAGAGGCCAGTCTCCCAAGCAAGATAGGCGCGTGCGTCGTCGAGGTTGCCATTGTGGCGGTCGGCGAAGGGCAGTTTCGCTTCGGGCACCACGTCGTGGATGGGATCGTCGGCCGGCATCACAGTTTCGCTGTCGGCTCGCGCGGACGGCAGGGTCGGCGGCTCGGTCAGCACATAGGCGTCGAGTCCCATGCGGCGAAGCCACAGCACGCCGAACGTGGCGCGAACGAGCTTGGGATCCCAGAGGACTACACGAGCTCCCCTGACCGCAATGTAACGATCGATTTGCTGGAGGAGCGTGGTTCCCGGCGCGCTGCGGAAGCCGGGGGTGGTATGGCCTTCAGCCTCCTCACGGGGATCGAAAAGGTAGGTCGTGCGCTTCTCATCTTCCGTCCACCGGCCAAGTTCTGACGCATCCACCTCCGGGACGCGTTCTGACAGCAGCACCCTTCTCGCCATCTCCGTGGCAGCGTCCTGTGCCTCCGTCGAGGGCGGAGGAATGGGGCGGTCTGCTCCGAACTCCCGGTGTCTGCCGGACAACTCCCAGCCCTGTGTGCCGTCTTGCAGAGCAACGACGGGATTCGGAAGACCGAAGTCGCGCAGCGTCTGAGCGCCGATGATCGACCGTGTGCGCCCGGCGCAATGTACCACGATGGTCCTGCCCGGCTTGACGAAGGACGGAAGCCTCAGTCCGAGTTCCGCATTCGGGCAGCTGATGGCACCGGGAAGGGTGAACTTCCGATGCTCCTCAAGGGGTCTCCCGTCGATGAGAAGGGGCGGCTGGTCCCCGTCGATCAGGGCCGCCAGATCGTCGGGTCCAATGTCCGGAACGCCGAAGCGGTGCTGCACCCACTCACCAAAGGCCTTGGAAAACGTATGCTCGCCCTCGAACAGCGGTAAGCCCGCGGAACGCCAGCCCGGGATGCCGCCCGCGACGATGGAGATGTGCCGCCGTCCGACGGCTTCGAGACGCGCGGCCGTGCGCCGGGCTGCACCGTCGCCACCGTCGAGGAGGACGAGCGGGGTCGCTGGCCGGGGGACGAGGCGGCCGATCTCAAGGTGTAGTCGGCTGGAAGGGACATTGGTGGAGCCGAAGGGGTGCCCGCTCGCCGCCTCTGCTCTCTCGCGAAGGTCGAGGAACGCCCACTCGTCGACAGTGGGCGTGCGGAGCCGGGCCATGACCTCGTGCGGGCTGATGGGGATCATGCGGGCGACCGGTCCAGAAGTCCTTTCGCTCCCTCTGTCGGGGGACGCAGGTCCGCCTCGACGCCGAGGAGTCGCACCTCCTCCGTGGAGAGCTTCGCCAGATCGCGGGCCGCGACGACGAACCGCTCGCCCTCGTCTCGGGACAAGAAAGGCTCGGTCAGGGTCTCGAATTTGCGACGGTAGTCCTCGAACCCCCAAGGAAAGGCGCCACGCGGATGGGAGTCCGCAACGGCCAGTTCCTCGGTCAGTTCGCGGCCATCCGCAAAACGGATGACTGCTCTGCCGCCGTGATCCTTGTCGATGGGGCGGGCGGCGGCGAACCTGCGGTTCCATTCCTCGTCCTCCACGGTCCGCACCTTGCCCCAAAGGCGCACGAAGGCGGGGTCCGAGATGAGTGCAGGATCGTAGCTTCGGTCGTGGTGCCAGTCCCCGTCGACCAGCGCGCGGGCGAACTGGAAGGGCGCGGAATGGTCGAGCGTCTCCCTCGATGCGCGCGGGTCCCACTTGTCGGGGTCGCCGGAGCCCGAGCCCATGACCACATGCGTCATGCGCTTGGTGTGGATCGTGATCGCTTCCACCTGGTCGAGGTCTCCTAGCCGCCCGTGCAGCCTGAGTGCCAGGTCGATGATCGCCTGACCGTGGTATCCGGCGGAATGTGTTTTGGGCAGGGTATCGAGGATGGCGTGGCAAGGCTCGCCCTGCCCCGGCAAGGTCACTTCCGCGTCCTGCCCGCCGAGCAGGACGGCGAGGATGCCGTAGTCGCCCTCGTAGATCGGCGAGGGCGCCGTCTCGCCGCGCATCGCGCGGTCCAGTGCCTCGATGGCGCACTTGCCGATATGCCCGGGCGCCGAAGCCTTCCAGGTCGATATGCGCCCCTTCCTGATCTGCCGGGTGGACAGCGAGAGATGCGCGGCGAGGTTCACGGCCTCGTAGATCACGCTGGCCGGCTGACGCAGCATGGCCCCAAGCCCTGCCGCCACTGCGGGACCGAGGTGTGCCACGTGATCGATCCGGTGGTGCTGAAGCGGCAGGCCCCGGACCAGCGCGGTCTGGACCTCGTAGGACACGAGGATACCCCTGACGAGGTCGTCGCCCGTGCAGCCGCACTGCTGCGCGACGGCGAGAAGGGTCATGATGCAGTCGGCGGGATGGCTCGAGTCGAGCGCGAAGTAGCTGTCGTGGAAGTCGAGTTCGCGAACGGCCGTGGCGTTGGCGAAGGCAGCCCAGGTGCAGTCGGCGCGCAGATCGACCGGAAGGCCGACAATCCGCGCCCCGCCTTCGCGACGGAAACAGAGCGCCTGGGCCCGGGCCGCGGCAACGGGCGAGCGATCGAGAGAGGCGACGGCGATCGCCATGTTGTCGATCAGCCGGCACCCGACGAGGGCTGCGGCGTCAGTGTCGAGCGGACGGTCGCACGCGGCGAGGTCGGCCAGTGCCCAGGACAACTGCTCTTCAGGCGCGGGCCGCGCTTCGGGGCGGCACGGCCGGACGGAAAAGACCGTGCTCATGCCGCCGGGTCCTCCACGACCTGGCGGGTTGCCTTGCGTCCCACCATCACGTCCCGGATTGCCGAGCCCGCGACGAAGACCCCGGCGGTCGCCAGCAACCAGAACGAGATCGGCGTTTCCCAGAAGATCCGGTGGTCTCCTGCCGTCAGTTCGAGCGAGCGCCGATAGTTGGATTCCACGAGGTAGCCAAGCACCAGTCCCAGCACGAGCGGCAGGAACGGAAAGCCGAAGACCCTCAGAAGGTAGCCCACGACACCGAAGAGAAGCACCAGGTAGAGGTCGTAGGTGTTGTCATGGATCGAGTAGATCCCCGAGAAGACCAACGCAAAGATCGCGGCCATCAGGTAGGGCTTGGGCCGGTTCACGAGCCATAGCGCAGGCGTCATCATGACGATGCCGAGCAGAAGCTGTGCGATGTTGGCGACCACGAGGCCTCCGAATAGTCCGTATACGAATTCCGGTTCTTTCTGGAACAGCATCGGTCCTGGTGTCAGGCCGTGTATGAGCATCCCGCCCATCAGGATCGCGGCGGAGTTCGATCCGGGAATGCCGAAGCTCAGGACGGGAACGAGCGCGGTGCAGGCGACGGCGTTGTTCGCTGCCTCGGGTGCCGCGATCCCCTCCTCGGACCCCTTGCCGAATTTCTCGGGTTCCTTCGACCACCGCCGCGCCTCGTTGTACGACATGAAGGCGGCGATCGAGCCGCCCGCCCCCGGCATCACGCCTTCGAAGACGCCGATACCGCTGCCGATGCCCTGAGCGCGCCAGAGCTTCCGCCACTGGCGAAAGGACGGCAGCTTGATCCGGGTCTGTCGGGCGTCCGTCTTTCCCCAGTCGGGGGTGTTCGCCGTCATCATCAGCTCCGAGATCGCGAATACGCCCACCATGACGATCACGTATTCCACCCCGGTGAGAAGCTCGGGCTGTCCGAAGGTGAAGCGGGTGACGCCGGACATCGGATCGGTCCCGATGGTCGAGATCATCAGACCGAGCGTCGCCGTCATCATGCCCTTGATGAGCGATCCGCTGGACAGCGAGACGATGACCGTCAGCCCCAGGATGCCGAGCGCGAAATAAGCCGGGAAGTTGAAGGCCAGAGCCACGCGGGACAGGGGCTCGGTGAACAGGATCAGGAAGGTGATGCCTACGATACCACCGATGACACCTGACTGGAGCGAGATGCCAAGTGCCTCTCCGCCACGCCCCTCGCGGTGCATGTAGTACCCGTCGATCACGGTCGCTGCCGCCGCGTTGGTGCCTGGAGTGTTGATGAGGATCGCGGGAATCGAGCCTCCGTATTCCGCGCCGACATACGTGGCGCCGAGGAGGATTATTGCTGTGGTCGGGTCCATCCCGTAGGTGAAAGGCAGAAGGAGAGCCAGCGCGATCGACGGAGAGATCCCCGGCAGCGCGCCGCCGACGATGCCCCAGGCCACGCCGGCCAGCGCCGCGAAGACCGCGGGGGTGGTCGTGAGGATGTCCAAGGCGATGGCAAGTCCGTCCATTTGGGTCTCCGGTGCCTCAAAGGCGAAGTCTCGAGGGATGCATCCGGGCGTCCGGCCGGGCCTGCGGTCGCGTCAGCCGATGAGCGAGGGCCAAATCCCCGCAGGAAGAGGGATGTCGAGGAACCTGACGAACAAAAGGTAGTAAGCCACCGCCAGCATGGCGCTGACGCCCAGCGTATACACCCCTGCCCTTGCGCCGATGTAGGCCGACATCACGAAGACAAGGAGCAGGACGCTCAGCAGGTAGCCGAGCAGCGGCAGGACCAGAAGGAAGACGATACCGATCGCCACGACACCGGCAGCCTTGAGATGCTGCGAAAGCGAGAACTCCATGCCGTCCAGCTTCGGTCGGCTGGAGGCCGCGCCTTCGACGCGCCGCGCTGCCCGCAGGTACATCGCCTCGATAGCCAGCGCCCGCAGGATCAGAAGGACGCTGAAGCCCATCATCGCGATGGCGAGCGACCTCGGGAGGGCCGCGGCGTTCACGATGCCGTCGAGCGGGCTGATTGGGATATCGCCGGCAGCCCGCCAGTACCATCCACCGAGCGCCAGAGCGGCGAGGCCGATCCAGACGTCGCGGGGAACACGGAAGCGGGGTGCCGACGACTGTTGCATTTCAGACCTAGGATCAGGGCTTCAGGATGCCGTATTCGATGAGGAAGGCCTTCTGCTCCTCCGCGAACTGCGTCAGGAAAGCCTCGTACTCGTCGGCCGGCATCAGGGTCGGGACAAGGCTTTGGGCCGTGTACCACTCCTTGAATTCCGGATCCTCGAGCACGCGGGCAATGCCTTCGGCCCACAGGTCCTTGATGTCCTGCGGCAAGCCGCGCGGGCCAGCGATGCCGCGGAACTTGGTGACGACGAGGTCGACACCTTCCTCGCGGGCGGTCGGCACGTCCGGGAAATTGTCCAGCCGTTCCTCGGTGTAGGTCGCGAGAAGCCTGATCTCGCCAGCCTCGATCTGTGCCGAAAGCTCCTGAATCTCGCCGATCGCCACGGCGACCGTTTCGTTGAGGACCGAGATCAAAAGCTCGCCGCCGCCGTCATGGGTGATGACCGGGGACGTAACGCCAGTCAGCGCCTTGAACTGCTCCATGACCTGGCGATCAAGAGACCCGGGCGTCGTGACGCCGAAGGGGACGCTGATCGGATTCTCCTTGGCCGCGGCGATTAGGTCGCCGAGCGACTGATAGGGGCTGTCGGACTTCACGAAAACGACCTGGGGATCCATGAAGACGTTCGCGACCCCTCGAGGTCGGTGAAGTCGTACTCGGGGTTCGAGAGCAGCGATGTGTTGATGTAAGTGGGCGTCGTCCCGTAGAAGATCGACCCGTCCGCGGGTGACGTCGCGAGCTTCGCCATTGCGTTGGCGCCCGAGCCGCCGGTGACGTTCTCGACCACGAAGTTCGCTCCCATGGCCTTGCCCAGGAACCCCACCATCTCGCGCAGGAACACGTCGGTTCCGCCGCCGGCGGACGAGTGTGTTACGAGCGTGACGGTATCGTGCGGGTAGTCCTGCGCCGCCGATGCTCCAGCCAAGCCGACTGCGAGTGCGGCCGACAGAGCGGCCGCGCCTGCGAGCCGTCGAATTTCGATACGCATGGGTCCATTCCTCCCTTGTCCCAGCACAGCCAGCAGGACGCGGTGCCAAGGGCAGGACCGGTCCGCATGGCTGTTGCCGCCAAGGATGACGCAAACTAGAAAGATGTCAATCGTCGACAATCTGCAATCGGAGGGCCCGATGACTTGCACCCAGACGACCGCCATCGCGCAGTATATCGCACAGGCTGCGGACCTCCCCCTGCCCGACGATGTCGTCGAGAAGACGCGGCTGCACCTGCTCGACACACTGGCGGCGGTAATCTCTGGCGCGCACCTGCCGGGAGGACTGGCAGGCACAAGGATGGCGCATCGGCTTGGGGGCCCGTCCGATGCCTTGGCCATCGGCGCTGGCAGACTGGTCGCCGCGCCCCATGCCGCATTGGCCAACGCGATGGCGGCGCATGCCGACGAGACCGACGACAGCCATGTCGGCGGCCGCTTTCATCCGGGCTGCGCCATTGTTCCTGCCGCGCTTGCGATGGCCGAGACCGCCGGCCTCGGCGGCACCGCTGTCTTGCGGGCCGTGGCGCTCGGCTACGACGTGGGGGCACGGGCGGTCATGGCCCTCGGCGTCCGCGGGGCAGACACGGCGCGGTTCTCGACCCACACCATCGGGGGCAACTTCGGTGCAACTGCCGCTGCCGCCGCTCTTGCCGGGATCGACACCAGGGGCGCCATGCACGCCCTGTCCTACGCCGTCCAACAGACTTCGGGTGTGCCCTACTGGCGGCGCGACAGCGATCACATCGAGAAGGCCTTCGACTTTGGAGGCGCGGGCGCGCGGAACGGGGTCATGGCCGCGCTGATGGTTCAGGAAGGCTGGACAGCGGTCGAAGGCGTGCTGACCGGAAGCCCGTCCTACCTCTCAGCCTTCGCAGAAGAGCCTCGCCCCGAAGCGCTCAGCGACGGACTTGGATCCCGGTTCGAGATCATGGGCGCCGCGATCAAGAAGTGGTGCGTCGGTTCTCCGATCCAGGCTGCACTCGATTCGCTCATGGCGCTCATCGAAACCCACGGCATCAGACCCGATGATGTCGCCCGCCTGACCGCAATCATGCCGGACGACCGGCTCCACATCGTCGACGACCGCGATATGCCGGACGTCTGTCTCCAGCACCTTCTGGCCATCGGCCTCATCGATCGCGGCGTGGGCTTCTCCGCCGCCCATGACGTGGCTCGCATGATGGACCCAGCCGTTCTCGACCTTCGCAAGCGCATTTTCGCCAGCCTAAGCAGGGATTTGACAGAGGCCCGTCCGCCACGCCAGGCCATCGTCGAGATCGAGACGACGGACGGGCGCAGCCTTCGTCATCATACCCGCGCGGTGCTCGGCACACCGGACAACCCGATGTCGCGGGAAGACGTCGCCGCCAAGGCGCGTGACCTCATGGACCCCATCCTCGGCAGCGACCGCTCAGCGCAGCTCGTCGAAACAGTCCTGGACATCGACCGCCTCGACGACGTGCGCGGCCTCAGGCCGCTGCTGACGCCGGCCTGAGCATCAGGGCATGTACATGCCGCCGCTGACGTGAACCGTCTGGCCGGTCATGAAGCGCGCCTCGGGCATGCAGAGCGACAGAATGACGAAAGCGGCCTCCTCGATCTCACCGTCCCGTCCGACAATTGGACGGCTGGCCATCTCCGGCGACTTGCCGGCCGTGGCCGAGCGCTTCCCGCCGATCTTGCCGGGTGCCACGCAATTGACAGTGATGTTTCTGTCCGCGAACTCCAGAGCCAGCGACTTGGTGAGGCCGACGAGGCCGGCCTTCGCCGTGGCGACATGCGCCCGCTCCTTGGCGCCCACATGCGCCGAGACACCGCCCAGGTTCACGATCGTTCCGCCTCCGCGGCCGACCATGCTGCGTAGCGCCGCGCGACTGCACAGGAAGGCGCCATCCAGGATGACCGCGGTGGTGCCGCGCCAATCGGCGAGAGTCATCTCGAGGAAGGGCGCCTGCGCGCGGATGGCGGCGTTGTTGACGAGGATGTCGACGCCGCCGAACGCATCGCTGGCGGCCTGGAAGATCCGCGAGACGTCTTCTTCCACGGTCACGTCGCCAAGGGCCACGACTGCCCTGGCGCCCAAGCCTCGGACCTCTTCCGCCACCGCCTCGACCTCCTCCCGCGACTGACGGGCGTGGACCAGCACGTCGGCTCCGGCCTGCGCCAGCCCAAGGGCGACCGCGCGCCCGATCCGGCGCGAGGCGCCCGTCACAACGGCAGCTTTCCCGGCAAGCGGCCTGTCGGTCCTGTTCAGCATTCTCGTCCTCCTCGAGAGATTGATCACGTCCCTGACGTTTGACGTCTCGACCGTGCCTTCGTATTGTCAACAATATGCAATGTTGAGACCTGAGGCAAACGTGGACAGGATCGCGAAACGACAGCCGATGGAAGGCTCGGAAGCTCTCGACCTTCTCAAGTCGTCCTCCCTCAGCCAGCTTGTGCAGAGCGAGATTCAGAAGATCATCCTGTCCGGACGCTACAGTGCCGGGGCGAAGCTGAACGAGAAGACGCTGGCGGATCAGCTCGGGGTCAGCCGCGGGCCCGTGCGCGAGGCCTTCCAGGCCCTGCACGCGCGCGGGCTCGTCGAGATGATTCCGAACCGCGGCGTCTTCGTGCAGCGCATCACCCGCCACGACGCCGTCGCGATCTATGACGTCCGGGCCGGCATCTTCGGCACCGCCTGCCGCCTTTTGGCCGAGCGCATCACGGCAGACATGGTCAACGAACTGAACGTCCTTCTTGCACAAATGGAAGTCGCAGGGCAGCGCCGGGACATCGACGCCTATTTCCCGCTGAATATCGAGTTCCACACGGCGATCGTCACGGGCACCGGAAACCAGGTGCTGGCGGACACCTACTTCGGGCTCATCTCGCGCCTGCAGCTGTTCCGCGCCCGCGGCCTCGTCCACGGCGGCGGATTCGAGAGCTCGAACATCGAGCATCGCGCCATCGTCGCAGCTCTCGATGCCCGCGACCCTCATGGTGCCTTCGAGGCAGGCTGGGCGCACGTGCAGGCCGGCAAGGCCCGCATCCTCGCGTCGGACGAGAACACCGCGGGGTCGACGTGACGGCCGACTTGCCGCCGCCGGGTGCGGCACGCGCGGAAGTCTATGCCGCCTGGCTCGCTGGCCTGGCCTGGGCGGATGTTAGCGAGCGGATGCGGCAGGTCGCCCTTCTCGATGTCACCGATGCGCTCGGTCTGTGCGTGGCCGCGCGAGGCGAGCCCTACATGGTGCAGATCGTCGGAGGTTGGGACAGCGAGGGACCCTGCACTGCTCTCGGCCACACACGCCGCCTCGATGCCGCCGGGGCAGCCCTTGCGAACGGCGTCGCTATCCACGGCGAGGATTTCGACGACACTCTCGAAGGGTCGCCGATCCGGGTCGGCGCGATGACGATCCCTGCGGCTCTGGCGGCGGCGGAACGGTTCGGTCTGTCCGGCGAACGTGCCGCCCTGGGAATCGTCGCGGGGCTCGAAACCGTGTGCCGGCTCAATCGGGTCGCGCCGGGCGCCATTCACCGCGCGGGCTTCCATCCGGTGGGCGTGATCGGCGCCATGGGAGCGGCGGCCGCCGCCGGAGTCGCTCTCGGACTCGATGTGCGTCAGCAGACGATGGCCTTCGGGCTTGCGGGGAGCATGGCGTCGGGGATCCTCGAGTATCTGTCAGAGGGCGCCTGGACCAAGCGGCTTCATCCCGGATGGGCTGCGCAATCGGGGCTTCGCGCGGCCGTCCTCGCGCGATCCGGCTTCTTCGCCCCTCGCACAGTATTCGAGGGTCCGCACGGCTTCTTTCATGCCTTCGCACCGTCCGCCGAGCCGGACTTCACACCGCTCGAGACGTCCCTCGGCGACGAATGGTATGCCGAGAGGATCCTGTTCAAGCCCTTCGCCTGCGGGACGATGATCCATCCTTACGTCGATTGCATGCGTCGCCTCGCCGCCAGCGGCGTGCGGGCCGCGGACATCCGAAAGATCACCTGTCCCACCGCCGAAGGTCTGATTCACCGGCTGTGGGAACCGTTGGCGGTCAAGCACCGTCCGCCCTCCGGCTATGCCGCAAAGTTCTCGATGCCCTACTGCATGGCCGTCGGGTTCTTCGACGACGACGCGGGCCTGAGCCAGTTCAGCGATACACGCGCGAGTGATCCCAAGGTTCTCGATCTGGCCGCGAAGATCTCTTACGAGATCGATCCCGCCAACGAGTATCCGCGCAATTACACCGGTCACATCCGGGTCGAGACGACCGACGGCCGACGCATCGCGATCGACCAGCCGCACATGCGCGGCGGCGTCCGCGAACCGCTGACTGCCGAGGAGATCCGCGCGAAGGCGGTGGCCAATTGCCGGCACGGCGGGTGGTCTGTCACGCAGGCCGAGGCGATGCTCGACTGGGTGTCCGGGCTGCCCAGCCAGCCCGACCTGTCCGGCTTCGCCGTGCTGGCCACCTGATGCATTGGAGAAGACGTCATGACTGAGCCCACGCTCTCGGAACGCCTGGCAGAGTGGATCCTCGATTTCGAGATCGACCAGGCGTCGGTTGCCGCGCGGCAGGGAGCGGCGGACACGATCCTCGATACCGTGTGTCTGGCCGTCGCGGCGCTTGACAGCGACTACGGAACTGCCGTCCGAACCGCTTTCTCCGATGAGGGCAAGGCTACGGTCTGGGGTCTTGTAGAGGGCCGGTCCCCTGAAGCCGCGGCCGCAATCAACGGGACCTGCGGCCATGGCGAGGACTACGACAACACGTTTGAAGGCTGCCCCGTCCACACAGGCGTCGTCATCGTCCCTGCCCTCGTCGCCGCGTCCGAGCGCCACGGTCTCGACGCCGCGGACACTGCCCGTGGAATCGTCGTAGGGCTCGAGGTCATGTGTCGCCTGGGCCTCGTGGCGGACAAGTCCGTCCACAAGGCCGGCTTCCATCCGACGGCCGTCCTCGGCGCGATGGCCGCTGCCGCAGGCGTTTCGGCAGCGCTGCGCCTCGAACGCGACGCGATCCGCAACGCGCTCGGGGTCGCCGGATCGATGGCCTCGGGCATCATCGAATACCTTGCCGACGGCAGCTCCACGAAACGCCTGCACCCCGGTTGGGCCGCGCAGTCGGGACTGCGCGCGGCAGCCCTGGGGGCGGCAGGGTTCACGGGACCTGCAACTGTATTCGAGGGAACGCACGGCTTCTTCAACGGCTTCTCCAACCCTCGGGCCACGGACTTCTCGCCCTTCATCGACGGCCTGGGCGAGCGATGGGAATCCGCCCGCCTTGCCTTCAAACCCTTCGCCTGCGGGACGATGACCCAGCCCTACGTGGACTGCGCCATCGACCTTCGGACTCGCGGAATCGCTCCCGAGGACGTGGTGAGCCTGACCTGCGACGTTGGCGAAGGCACGGTCCACCGCCTGTGGGAGCCAACCGAGTCGAAGAAGGCGCCCCCGACGCCCTATGCTGCCAAGTTCTCGGGCCCCTACTGCATCGCCGCGGGCTGGATTTGGGGGGACGCCGGCCTCGCGCAGTTCACCGAAACCGCGGTCCGCGATCCCCGCGCTCTCGATCTGGCCTCGAAGGTGCGCTTCCGCGTCGACCCCGAGAACGAGTATCCCGCAAACTATACCGGGCACATCCGCGCGACGCTTGCGGACGGAAGCCAAGTCGAAGCCTTCGTGCCCTGCATGCGGGGAGGCGCACGCGCGCCCCTCAGCCGCGAGGATCTTTTGGTGAAGGCGCGCGCGAACCTGTCCTTCGCGGGCCGCGACCCGGACCAGGCACAGGCCGTAGCGGATTGGGCGGACAGGCTGATGGCGGGCGGCGGCAAGGTCGAAACGCACGTCCTGAAGCTTTGCTGACCGGAGCGCTTCTTCAGGCGCTGTCTCCTGGCATGGTCGTGGCCGGGATGGCCGTCTGCTTCCTCGCCGGCATCCTCGGAGGCCTCTCCGGCTATGGGGCGGGCCTCCTTGTCACGCTGTTCATCGCTCCGATCATTGGTCCGAAGGCGCTGATCCCCGTCATCTCGGTCCTGATGCTGATCAACAACTTCAGCCGGGTCTGGTTCTATCGCAGCGGGCTTCACGTTCCGACGGTCGCGAAGATCTCGGCAGTTGCATTGCCCATGTCCTGGCTCGGCGCAGAGCTTTACGTCCAGATGGACTCGGCCCAGATCCAGAGCGTGCTCGGCGCCGTCCTTGTTCTGTCGGTGCCCGTGCGGCGACTGATCGACAGGATGAAGATCACGCCCGGACCAGTCGCGGTCTACGGAATCGGCGCGACATTCGGCTTCCTGTCCTCGCTGATCGTCGGAGCCGGAATGCTCATCATGCCCATGCTGATGGGGATCGGCTTCGCAGGTCCGGCCCTCCTGGCGACCGATGCGGCGATCGCCGTCAGCACAAACTTCTTCAAGACCATCGTCTTCGGCGCGCTCGACGCCCTCGACGCCGGACATTTTCTCCTCGCGCTGGCGATGGGTCTCTGCACGGTGCCGGGAACTGCATGTGCCGCCTGGATCGTCCGGCGCACGAGCCTCCACCTGCATACCGCGATCATCGAAACGCTGATCATTTTCGGCGGAACGATGATGCTCTTCGGCTTCCTGGGCTGAGATCATCAGTGTCGACGGCCTGAAAAGGATCGGGGAATGCTGGTCCTCCCCGCGACGGCAGAAGTGTGTAATCACCCCGGAATCCACTCCTTGATCGTCCAAGGGTGCCTCTGCGGTCCTCCTTGGGGGCTGCCGCCGGTGCTGTGCCCCTTCTGCATAACCCCCGAAACAACGGAAAGAACGTGCCAGAGCCAGATCGGGAGAGTGCCTGCGGGAGGCCAAGCGGCGGAGGGAAAGGGACCGGGATCAAACGTCACCTATCACGCGTCACCCTTGGTGTGACTGCCGCAACCGTTTGGATATATGCGCTTTTTATGAGTCTCTAATGGCGCGGCCGTAAGTTCCGCATGGAGACATTACGGGCTCCGGGTCCAAGTACAGGGTCCAACTCTGTATCTGGAGGACCCAAGACATGGGCTTCGAACTCGTCCTCGGCGGCCTCGTTGCCGCAGCGCTCCTCGTGTATATCCTGGCCGTGCTGATGCGGACTGAGCTGCTCCGAGGGGCGCATCATGGCAAGGCAACCGACACAATCCATCTTTGCGGCCGACCTCGTCGGCCCCGCACTGCGGCAGAGCTTCACCAAGCTGCATCCCCGTCTGCTCGTGCGCAACCCGGTCATGTTCACGACCGCGATTGTCGCGCTTCTGGCGACGATCCTGCTCCTTCGGACGGCCGTCACCAAAGGCGACGTCCTCTTCGAAGCGCAGCTCGTCTTCTGGCTCTGGCTCACGGTCCTCTTCGGAAGCTTCGCCGAGGCGCTGGCCGAGGGACGCGGAAATGCTCAGGCGGCGGCACTAAGGTCGACGAAGGCAGAGCTGAGAGGCAAGCGCGTCAGGGGCGACAGCACAAAAGACGTCCTGGCAAGCGAGTTGCGCAAAGACGACGTGGTGCTTGTCGAAACCGGCGACCTGATCCCGGGGGACGGCGAGGTGATCGAGGGCGTGGCCTCGGTCAACGAGGCGGCGATCACCGGCGAGAGCGCCCCGGTGATCCGCGAGGCGGGCGGCGACCGTTCGGCCGTGACTGCGGGCACGCGTGTGATCTCCGACTGGATAAAAGTGAAGGTCACGGCCGAGGCACGTGCGGGCTTTCTCGATCGGATGATCGCGCTCGTCGAGGGCGCGAGCCGGGCCAAGACGCCGAACGAGATCGCGCTCACGGTGCTGCTGACCGGGCTTACGCTGATCTTCCTCGTCGCCGTCGGCACGCTGCCCGCTTTCGCCGCCTATGCGGGCGGTTCCATCGCGGTGCCCGTGCTGATCGCGCTGTTCGTCGCGCTGATTCCGACGACGATCTCGGCGCTGCTGTCAGCCATCGGCATCGCGGGCATGGACAGGCTGATCCGGTTCAACGTGCTGGCCAAGTCTGGCCGCGCGGTGGAGGCGGCGGGCGACATCGACACGCTCTTGCTCGACAAGACCGGGACGATCACGCTCGGTGACCGACAGGCGACCGAGTTCCTGCCCCTGTCGGGCATCCGAGAAACCGAACTCGTCGAGGCGGCGCGGCTGTCGTCGCTCGGCGACGAAACGCCGGAAGGCCGCTCGATCATCGAACTGGCCGGAAACGGCGAAGCCGCCCCGGACGGCTCGGAAGTGGTCGGGTTCACCGCCCAGACCCGGGTGAGCGGTCTCGACATCGGTGACCGCAAGGTCCGCAAGGGCGCGGTCGACGCCGTCCTCAAGCTGCATGCCTTCGAGCCGGCGGCGGTGATTTTGCGTTGATCAAGCGCAGCATTTGCAGGGGATATTCGCCCTTTGTGGTGCCGGATCAGGCTGGCGCAGGTTCAATGAACCGCCGCACGCCTCGTTACCTGGGTTGGGGCGTGGATACGTTTGCGCTCTCCACTCAAGATGAGCACAAGTGCCTCCTCGGAGAAGATCCTCCATCTCGAATCGGGATTTCGACTCTGTTGTTAAGCTGCATAGCATTTGGTCAGAAGCGACTGGGCTTCCGAGGCACATCGTCTCTGAGGCCAACGGCCAATAAGCTCGCCACCAAGTGAAGGCAATAAACGGCGGCTGGCTGTATATCTACAAAATGGCTGAGTCCGGGAGGGACTGACTGCTGCAAGTCGTCCAGCACGCGTTCGAGCAACATTTGCTCGTAGCCAGTAATGACCAGCAAATATGGCAGTGGCTTGTCCCCGCCACGAAGGGACTGTTCGCGCGTCATGGGCGGAGGTGCAGAGGGACTGACAATGAACGCGCTCACCAGGCCTTCCAGACCGTCCATTCCGGGCGCGAAATGCTCGGCAAACCATTCAGCGACTTCGTCTCCAGAACCTGGATCGAAGCGCATCACAACGGCGGATGAACCCAGTCCCAATCCGACGCTCGCACTGATCCGACCGAAGCCCCGGGTCATTCCTCGGAACCTCGGCATCATGCGTTCGGTCCATGGCGAGGGGTCGTTCAGACGACCGAGATATTCCGGCGACGTTGCGACGTCGACGTCATCCACTTCGTAGAGCACCATGTAGCGAGGCGACCCCTTCGAGACCCAGCGGGACACGCCACGGAAACCCGGTACGGAAAGACGCTCACGGACATGTTCTTCCGTGTGCCAGGCATCATGGTCTGCGACGTCGCCCTCGATGTCGTAGAACAGAACCATCAGAGCGTTTGTGCTAAGCGCCATTCAGGGTCTCCCTCGGCTTGACCTTTATTCTTCTTCCGCCGCGCTTCTGTCAGATATAAACGTTTCTGTATGAACTTTCTCAGGTTTGAAACTGACGCCCAGGACGGTGAAACGATCGGGGACGTGGTCTATCGTCGGCTGCGATCCGACATTGTGAACGGTGCACTGAAACCGCTCGAGAAGCTCAAGCTCGACCACATGCGGGACACCTACGGCCTCAGCGTTCCGACGGCGCGGGAAATCCTCAACCGTCTCGTCGTGGAACAGCTCGTCACGGCGGAGGGACAGCGCGGCTTCAGGGTCGCGCCTATAAGCCGGCAAGAGCTGGCCGACCTCGCTGACCTCCGCAAACTCCTTGAGACCAATGCGCTGCGCCGGTCCATTGCCGCAGGCGACCTCGAATGGGAGGGCGCCGTCGTCTCCGCGCACCACAAGCTCTCGACCGTCGAGCAGGAGCTTGGCAAGGGCGCGTCGAGATCGGTGGCTCAATGGGTCCGTTACGACTGGGGCTTCCACCACGCAACGATCGCGGCCTGCGATCAGGTCGTGCTGATGCAGACCCACGCGACGATCTTCGACCGCTACGCGCGCTACCACATGCTCGTCCTCGATTTTCGTTCCGGAGTGGCTGCGGACCACAGGCAACTGCGGGACCACGTTCTGGCGCGCGATGCCGATGCCGCGGAAGCTCTGCTCGTTCAGCACATCGAGCGCGGGATGCAGCATATCCTCGGGACCGGGAAGGTGCCCTAGGCTTTTCGGGCCAGTTCGGCGAGCCGCGTGATGGCAAAGCCGTAGCCGCCGATACCGAACCCTTCGATCTTGGCGGTCGCCGCCTTCGAGACGTAGGACAGGTGACGGAACTCGTCGCGCCGGAAGAGAGGCGAGATGTGGACCTCGATGATCGGCCCGTCGAAGATCAGAAGAGCGTCGAGGATCGCAATCGAGGTCGAGGTGAACCCTGCCGGATTGATCAGGATGCCGGCCGCAGAACCGCGCGCCTTCTTGATCCACGCCATGATCTCGGCTTCCGAGTCGCTCTGGCGAAAATCTATGGTCACACCGCATTCGTCGCCCGTGTGACGACACAGCCTTTCGACGTCCGACAAGGTGTCGTGTCCATAGATCTCGGGCTGCCTTGTTCCCAGCATGTCGAGGTTCGGACCGTTGATGACGAGAATGGTGGGTCTATGCGGCATGTCAGTCTCCGTAAAGTCAGCCGCCGTAGCCGTAGAGCCGCGGCAGAAAGAGGACGAGATCGGGGAGGAACGTGATCATGCCGAGACCGAGGATCATGATCCCGAGGAACGGCAGGAGGTAATAGATCGTCTCCCCGATCGGGGACTTCGTGATGGAGGTCACCACGAAGAGCAGGAGGCCATAGGGAGGAGTGACGAGTCCGATCATCGTGTTCACGACGACGATCACACCGAAATGCACCGGGTCGACACCGAGCGCGACGGCCGTTGGCAGGAAGATGGGCACGATGACCAGAAGAATGGCGTTCGCTTCGAGGAGGCAGCCCAGGACGAGAAGGACGAGATTGACCAACAGAAGGAAGCCGATGCGCGAGAGCTCGGCATCCCCCAGTGCCCCCTGGATTACATTGGGGATCTGTTCGACCGTGACCACGTAGTTGAAGGCCAACGCACCGGCGATGAGAAAGCCGACGCTCGCTGTGGACTTGGCGCTGTGGCGCACGGTCTCATAGGCGGTTCTCAGGCTGACGGAACGATAAAAGACCGTGGAGACAATGAAGGCGTATAACGCCGCGAGGGCCGCCGCTTCGGTCGGGGTGGTGACGCCCCCATAGATGCCAACCAGGAGGATTACCGGCATCAACAGAGCGGGAACGGCCCGCAACGTGAGCATCGGCAGTTCGCGCAGCGGCACGGGGTCGTCGACGGGGTAGTCGTGAACACGTGCCTGCCACGCATTCATCGCCATGAGCAGAACGCCAAGGATCAGCCCTGGTGCGACACCGCCGAGAAACAGGTAGCCGATGGATGTGTCCGAGACGAGCGCGAACAATACCATGGGGATCGACGGCGGAATGATCGGTCCGATGACTGCCGAAGCAGCGGTGATGGCGCCGGCGTAGGCGGCGGGATATTTTCCGTCGCGGGTCATCAGGTTGATGATGATGCGGCCCATTCCGACGGCATCGGCAATGGCCGACCCGGACATTCCCGAGAAGATCAGCGACGAGACGACGTTGACGTGGCCGAGACCCCCTCGAAACCGCCCGACAAGTCCGCGGCAGAAGTTCAGGAGCTTGTCGGACAGGGTGCCGACATTCATCAGATCGGCTGCGAAGATGAAGAGCGGGATCGCCAGAAGCACGTAGGAGCCGTAGAGGCCGTTCAGCATCTGCTCGGCGGCGATGGACATGTCCCGCCCTTGAAGCAGAAGGTAGAGCGTGGACGCGCCCAGCATCGCATGTCCGATCGGAAGGCCGAGGATGGCCGTTGCGACGATCGCGGCGACTGTGACGCCGAACTCCCAGCTCATCCCGCGAGGTCTCTGTCGGACAGGGCGTCGTCTCCTGGCTCTCGTCCTCTGACGGACTGCCAGAAGATCACTAGGTAGCGCAGGATCGAGACCACCATGAAGATGATGAGGACCGAGAAAACCCAGCTGAAAGGGAGGTCGAGATAGGAGGTCTCCTGGATCTTCATGAAGGTCACGAAGTCCCAGTTAGCCGGAAGCGCAATTCCGTAGATTGCGACGAGCGCTGCGGAAAATACCACGCGGAACCAGCGGCGCACCGCGGGGCGGACCGAGCCGTAGATGATGTCGAAGCGAATTTCTTCGTCTTCCGACGTCGACACGGATTGACCCCAGAGGACAATCCACAGCCAGGCGATCACGCAGACTTCGACGGTCCAGCCCACAGGGCTGTCGACGACGTATCGCATGACGACCTGAATGATGAACGAGACGAACATTGCAGCCAGCAGAAAAGCCGGCACCGCGTCGGCCGCAGCGCGGACTGTTCTTTTCCAGCTGGCAAACGGAAAGCTCATGTCGTGGGCCCGCAATGAGAGCGGCGGCAGGCGTTCGACCGGCCCGCCGCCGTCGATGCCTTACTCGGCGAGGGCGTTGATCGCTTCCAGCATGCCGTCGGGCCAGCTTTCGGCAAACTCGCTTTCGAGGTAGCGGGCCTGCGCGTATTCCCTGAAGGCCGCACGGTCAGGCTCGTAAACCTTCAGACCTTCGTCCTTGAAGAACTGAACCAACTCCTCCTCACGCGCGAGATGGCGCTTGGTGCTCTCCTCGATGGCCGTATCTACAGCCGACTGGAGAAGTTCTTGCTGTTCTGGCGTCATGTTGTTCCAGACGTCATTTCCGACAGCCAGAACGTCGAAGCCAACAAGGTGGCCAGTCATCACGATCTGTGACGTCACCTCGTAGAACTTCATGTTGTAGTCGTTGGGCAGTGGGTTGTCCTGGCCGTCGATCGCCCCGGTTTGCAGCGCTGTGTAGACCTCGGCGTAAGCAAGGGGCGTCGGGTTTGCGCCGATGGCTTCGCCCAGAAACTGCCAGGCGTCGCCGCCGGGCATGCGGAGCGTGATGCCGTCTAGGTCTTCGGGCGTCTGCACTTCGAGGTCCGGAACCAGGTTCACCTGCCGAGTGCCGAAATAGACCGGCGCAAGAACGTGAACGCCGATTTCTTCGGCCATCGCGACGAGTTGCTCACCCACCTCGCTGTCGAAGGTCCGCTCGAGATGATCGACGTCGTCGAAGAGGTAGGCGGAGGTGACAATCGACCATGCCGGCAACTGTTCGGCCAGCGTCTGTGGGGCGATCAACCCGACTTCGAGGTTGCCGCGCTGGATCGCAGTAAGCTCCGAGCCTTGCGCCACAAGCGTGGCGCCATTGAACACCTGCAGATCGAACTGGTCCGCAACCGCTTCGGAGATCTTTGCAAAGGCCTCGGCACGGATGTCGTTGTCAGAGACCACAGAGGACAGCCTCAGGACCGGCCTTTCCTGTGCGCTAACGGCGCTAGCACCCAACACCGCACTCATAGCAAGGGCGGCGACCGTGACGGTCCGACGCTTGAACAGTTCCATTTCATCCTCCCAGAGATCGTCTGCTACCGACCCCATCCTTCACGGCACGCGAACTCCGTCAACCAAAACCTAAGGTGTAACGCAGAATATCTTACGTTCCTCGACAGAGGGACGCTCCACTGATCGATGCGAACGGCCCGCAAGCACGTCCGAACGACTTGAGGTCAGCATCAATTCGGTCCGGACGCAGCTTCAGCGCATCTTCGAAGAGACCGGCGTGCGCAGCCAGTCAGGCCTGATCCGAGCACTCCTGACCGTCCAGGCACCCTTGTAGCCGGGCAGACGACGCATCCGTGCTAAACTGGCCTCGTACGAAAAGCATCATACAATCGGAGTTCGGATACACCCGGTGGTCAGGGTCTCTTTGGGGAGCTTCAGTCTCGAGTCCTGATCGCCTCCTTCGGTTGCAAAGGCAACTTGCTGCTGCACGGTAGTCGGGGCCCGGGAACTTCCGTTTCCAACCGCGAATAGCTCCGAGCGGACGCTCGTCCACCTCCAGTTCGACGTCCGCCTCTCTCCCGGACTTCTCAGGCGGCAGGTCGAATGTTCTGGTTCTGACTGAAGAAGTTCCCCGGATCATAGCGTGCCTTTAGAGCCGTCAGCCGATCATAGTTGGACCCAAATGCCGCCCGGATTGCATCCTCTTCACCCGCAGACAGATAATTGAGAAGGTACCCTTCGGACGCGAACGGCTGGATCGCCTCCCAGGCGGACCGCGCCCAAGCGATATGCGACTCGTCTTCCGAAGGGTCGGTCCATTGAGGCATGAAGCCGATGCAGTAGTCGGAGCGCCGCTGCGCGAAGGCGTTTTCGTCCGCGGCCTTCCGCCCCCCTGCACCGCCGTAATATTCTACCAGCAGCCCCGACATCGGCGAGGTCATTCCCTTGGCCTGCTCCTCTACGATGTCGATGACTTCGTCCGGCAAGCCCTCGACGAATGCCGACTTCCAATAGTTCCTGGTGCCCGACGGGAAGGCGCCGTCCAGGATCGATTGCATGGCGGGAAACGGCATTGGCTCCACTGCAACCATCATCGGTTCGTCGAGCTGGGTGAGAGGCTCTATCCGCTTCTTCCCCTCATCCAGATCTGCTCCGCTCCAGCATGGGATGATCGCGGTCCCCGGGGTGCCGTCGGGTGTGCAGATCAGTCCTGCGTACACGGTGAGGTCTTCTGGCGCCGAGGCCATGAACTCCCTGTAACCTCTGAGCACCTTTCCGGCGGCCGCCCGCGGATAGACGATCAGGCCGCCCACGACGGTCGAGACCGGGTGGGCCTGGTAGAGAAACGAGGTGACAATCCCAAAGTTGCCGCCGCCGCCACACAGTGCCCAGTGCAGGTCCGCGTTTTCTTTCGGGTTCGCCGTGCGCACCGTTCCGTCGGCCTGGACGACCTCCATCTCGAGAACGTTGTCGCAGGTCGGACCGTATTTCCGTACCAGCCACCCGACGCCGCCTCCCAGTGTCAGGCCGCCGACGCCCGTTTTCGAGATCACACCGAACGGAACCGCCAGGCCGAACAGATGCGTCTCGCGGTCGACGTCGCCGAGGGTGGCGCCTCCCTGCACCCGGACCGTGCGGCTGCCAGGATCGACGTGAACGCCGCGCATGCGCGACAGGTCTATGACAAGACCATCGTCGCACAGAGCCCGGCCGCCAACGTTGTGCCCGCCGCCACGGACGGCAACGAGCACATCGTTCTCCCGCGCGAAATTCACCGCGGCGACGACATCGGCAGTCCCGCTGCATCTGACGATGAGCCCCGGACGTTTGTCGATGAGGGCATTCCAGATATGCCGGGCGTCTTCATAGGCGGCGTCAGACGGTCCGATCACCTCGCCTCGAATGTCGCCCGCCAGTCTATCGATCGCTTCACGCGGGACGTCCGTTCCAGCGCGGTCCTTGAGTGTCTTGGAAGCCATGTCGCTCTCTCCCCCTCTGTTGCCCGTCACGGCCGAAGAGACAACCTTGCTGCTTCGGCCAGGCGCGGCGATAGGCCAAGATACCATTCTACCATATTTGCAGCTCTCTGTCGCGGGGGCGACGTGCTGTGGTCGTGGCTGTTCTCGTGAGGGCGAGGGGGACGATGCCCTACAGAGCGCTCGCGCCTCTGGTGCTATTCGTGAGGGCGCTTCCTCACGCGGCCACCATCATGAGATCAATCTGTGACACGCGACTTGGAATACCAAGCGTCACGTCGCTTTCGGCCCGGAGCTGCCTGACGGTTCAATATACGGCACGCTCCAAAGCGGCCGCTCAGGCGCCGCGCAGCAGACACCCGCAGCCAGCCCATTCCTGCTGGTCGAGTACAATCACATCGTGAGGGTCAATTAGATCGTGGCCGCCGCCAGGGAGATTCTTTTCCAAGCCCATACTTTCAAAGCATTTTTACGCCCCTCTTATTCCCGCCCCCTGAACTTCACATGGCGGCTTTACGCCCATCAAGCGCAGATATCCAAGACGAAACGGTATCTGGAGGTTTGATACATGGGCTTCGATCTCGTGCTCGGCGGCATCGTTGCCGCAGCGCTCCTTGTCTACCTGCTGGCCGTGCTCCTGCGGCCGGAACGGTTCTGAGGGCGTGGCATGGCACAACACCAAAACACATCGATCTTTTCTGCCGAACTCATCGGGCCAGCGATCCGGGACAGCTTCAACAAGCTCGACCCGCGCCAGCTGATCCGCAACCCGGTGATGTTCACCACGGCGAGTGTCGCACTGCTTGCGACGGTTCTGCTGGTGCGTTCGATCATCTCGGGCGGCGACATTGCTTTCGAGGCGCAGATCGTCTTCTGGCTCTGGCTGACGGTGCTGTTTGGCAATTTCGCCGAAGCACTGGCCGAGGGCCGCGGCAAGGCGCAAGCGGCCTCGCTGCGCTCCACCAAGGCCGAACTGAAGGGAAAGCGGGTCAAGGGCGATACCGTCAAGGTCGTTCCGGCCAGCGAGCTGCGCGCGGGCGACATCGTGCTCGTCGAGACCGGTGATCAGATCCCGGCCGACGGCGAGGTTGTCGAAGGGGTGGCCTCGGTCAACGAAGCCGCGATCACCGGGGAATCCGCACCGGTCGTCCGCGAGTCGGGCGGTGACCGTTCCGCCGTCACGGCAGGCACGCGGGTTATTTCCGACTGGATCAAGGTCAGGGTGACCGCAGAGCCAGGCGAGGGGTTCCTCGACCGGATGATCAGCCTTGTCGAGGGCGCGAGCCGCGCGAAGACCCCGAACGAGGTCGCTCTGACGGTGCTGCTGACCGGCCTGACGCTCATCTTCCTGATCGCGGTCAGCACGCTGCCCGCTTTCGCCGCGTACGCGGGCGGATCCATTTCGATCCCGATCCTCGTGGCGCTGTTCGTGGCGCTGATTCCGACGACCATTTCGGCGCTTCTGTCGGCGATCGGCATCGCGGGCATGGACCGGCTGATCCGCTTCAACGTCCTGGCCAAGTCGGGCCGCGCGGTCGAGGCGGCAGGCGACATCGACACCCTGCTTCTGGACAAGACCGGAACGATTACGCTCGGCGACCGGCAGGCGACTGATTTCCTGCCGCTGTCGGGCGTGCGCGAAGGTGAACTGATCGAGGCGGCGCGCCTGTCCTCACTGGGGGATGAGACCCCCGAAGGCCGCTCCATCGTCGAGTTGGCGGGGGCTGGTGAGACTGCACCTGCGGGTGCGGAAATGGTATCCTTTACCGCGCAGACGCGCGTCAGCGGAATCGACATCGGGGACCGGAAGATCCGCAAGGGCGCGGTCGACGCGATCCTGAAGCTGCATGATTTCGATCAGGGTGCCGTCAGACAGATTCGCACCCTCACCGAAAAGATCGCGCGCACCGGTGGCACACCGCTGGCCGTGGCGGACGGCACCCGGCTTCTCGGGGCCATCGCGCTGAAGGACATCGTCAAGGCGGGCATCAAGGAACGCTTTGCCGAGTTGCGCCGGATGGGCATCCGGACGGTGATGATCACCGGGGACAACCCGCTGACGGCTGCAGCCATCGCGGCGGAATCCGGTGTCGACGACTTCCTCGCCGAGGCGACTCCGGAGGACAAGCTCGAGTTGATCCGCAAGGAGCAATCGGGCGGCAAGCTGGTCGCCATGTGCGGCGACGGGACGAACGACGCGCCCGCTCTGGCGCAATCCGATGTCGGCGTCGCCATGAACACCGGCACCCAGGCCGCGCGCGAGGCAGGCAACATGGTCGACCTCGACAACAACCCCACCAAACTCATCGAGATCGTGGGGATCGGCAAGCAGCTGCTGATGACACGTGGCGCACTGACCACCTTCTCGATCTCGAATGACGTCGCCAAGTATTTCGCCATCCTTCCGGCGATCTTCGTGGCGCTCTATCCGGGCCTCGACGCGCTGAACGTCATGGGGCTGTCCAGTCCGCAGAGCGCAATCCTGTCGGCGATTATCTTCAACGCCGTCATCATCCCGCTGTTGGTCCCACTGGCTCTGCGCGGGGTGACCTACTGCCCGCAGAGCGCATCGCGCCAGCTTGTCCGCAACCTCGGCATCTACGGCCTCGGCGGCCTGATCGTCCCCTTCGTCGGCATCAAGCTGATCGACTTGGTCGTATCCGGCCTCGGCCTCGCGTGAAGGGAGACGCACATGATCATTCTTACCTATGCACTCGGGATTGCGATCTTCGCCGCGCTGATCGGCGTCGTGACCCGGCTTTTCGAGGACTGAACAGATGGAACATGTCTTTATCGTCGCCCTGATCATCGGCGGAACGGCACTCCTGTCGTTACCGCTGGGGGCCTGGATGAAAATGGCCATGGACCCCGCTCCCGGCCAGATGACGGGCTGGACCAGCCTCTTCGGGCGGATCGGCGGCGCCACCGAGGAGCAGGGCTGGAAGCGCTACCTGGTCACGATGCTGATCTTCAACGCCATCATGTTCACAGTGACCTTCACGATCCTCGGGTTGCAGCAATACCTGCCGCTGAACCCGGACGGCATGGGACCACACGATCCGACGCTGGTGTTCAACACGGCGGCGTCCTTCACCACCAACACGAACCTGCAGCACTATTCGGGCGAGGCGTCGATGAGCTACCTCAGCCAGCTTGCAGGGCTGATGTGGCTGCAGTTCGTCTCGGCCGCCACGGGCATCGCGGCGCTGGCCGCGCTGGCGCGCGGCATTGCCGGGCGCGCGAGCCTTGGCAACTTCATGATCGACGTGCAGCGGGCCAGCTTTCTTGTCCTGCTGCCGCTGGCACTGATCGTCGCGATGCTGATGGTGCTTATGGGCATGCCGATGACGCTGCAGGGCTCTGCGGTGGCCACGACGCTCGAGGGGGTGACGCAGACCATCGCGCGCGGCCCCGTCGCGGCGTTCCTGACCATCAAGCAGTTGGGCACCAATGGCGGCGGCTTCTTCGGCCCCAACGCCACGCATCCGCTGGAGAACCCCAGCTTCTGGACCAACGGGTTGGCGATGATCGCTATCATGCTGATCCCGATGGCCTGCGTCTGGATGTTCGGCGGCATCCTTGGCCGGATGAAACACGCCACCGTCATCTTTGCCGTGATGGCGCTGTTCATCCTGGTCAAGATCACGGGTTCGGTGACCTTTGAATCCGCGCCGACCCCGGCCTTTGCCGAACTGCCCGTGTCCACGGACACCGGCAACCTCGAAGGCAAGGAACTGCGCTTCGGCGCCACCGGCGGGCCGCTCTGGGCGGTGCTGACAACCTCCACCTCGAACGGGTCGGTTGGTGCGATGCACGACAGCCTCAACCCGCTGACCGGCCTGATGCCCATGGCGGGCATGTGGCTGAACGCGACCTTCGGCGGCGTCGGCGTCGGGATGATCAACATGTTCCTCTACATCATCGTCGCGGTTTTCGTCGCGGGCATGATGGTCGGGCGCACGCCGGAATACCTCGGCCACAGAATCGAGGCAAAGGAGGTACGGCTGGCCATTCTGGCGCTGTTCTCTCACGCGTTCCTGATCCTTGGGCCCACGGCACTCTTCGCCGCGACATCGCTGGGCCAGGCCACTGTTCAAGACCCGGGCGCGCACGGCTTCTCGGAGATCCTTTACGAGTTCACGTCGGCTGCGGCCAACAACGGCTCGGGCTTTGAGGGCTTGGGCGACGGAACCTGGGCCTGGAATATCGCCACCGGCGTCGTGATGCTGCTGGGCCGTTACCTGCCGATCATCTTGCCGCTCGCCATCGTGGGCAGCCTGATGGCCAAGCGCCGAGCGGCGGAGAGTGCAGGCACCCTCGGCGTCGAGGATGCGACATTCGGCACGATGCTTGGCCTGACAGTCGTCATCTTCGGCGCACTCACCTTCCTTCCGGCGGCGGCCCTTGGCCCGCTTGCCGAACACTTCTCGCTGCCCTGACCGGCGCTGAAAGGAGACAGACCCATGAATGACATCATCTCGGGACTTCGCGTCACGGCCGCCACCATGGCGGTCTGCGTCGCAGGCTACACCACGGTCATCCTAGGCTTCGCGCAGGCGGTGACACCGGCCACCGCCAACGGGTCCTTGATCACGCAGGGCGATGGCAGCGTGATCGGCAGCCGCCTGATCGCGCAGGGTTTTACTTCGCCGGAATACGTCTGGCCGCGCCCATCGGCGGTTGACTATGACGCGGCGGGCGCGGGCGGGTCGAACCTGTCGCCCGCCAATCCCGAACTGGCGGAACGCGCGCTGGCGCTGATCGCGGCCCATGGTCGGGACGGCACCCCGATCCCTGCCGATCTGGTGACCGCCTCGGGCGCGGGGCTTGACCCCCACATCTCGCTTGAGGGTGCGCTGTTTCAGGTGGTCCGCGTGGCCGAGGCGCGCGGGGTCGAGCCTGCAGCCGTCCGGGCGATCATCGACCGGCTGGCCGAGCGGCCCGGGGGGGTCTTCACCCCGGCGCCCATCGTCAACGTACTGGAACTGAACCTCGAACTCGATGCGGAATTGGCAAGTCCCGCGAGCACAGAATAAAACTGTGCCCATGACAGATGACGCCCGCCCCTCGCCCGATGCCCTGCTGCGCGAAGCTGAGCGCGAGGGGCGCGGCACCCTAAAGATCTTTCTCGGCGCCGCCCCCGGTGTCGGGAAAACTTTCGAGATGCTTCTCGAAGGTGCGGAAAAGCTTGAGGCTGGCGCCGATGTGGTCATCGGCATCGTCGAGACCCACGGCCGGAAGGAAACCGAGGCGCTGGTCTCGCCCCTGCCGGTGATCCCCCGCAAATCCATCGACTACAAGGGCCAGACCCTGACCGAGATGGACCTCGACGCGGTCCTGGAGCGCCATCCGGAGATTGTCCTGGTCGACGAACTGGCGCACACCAACGCGCCCGGCAGCAGGCACCCCAAGCGCTGGCAGGATATCGAGGAACTGCTGGCTGCGGGCATCGACGTGATGACCACGGTCAACATCCAGCACGTCGAAAGCCTGAACGACGTCGTGGGCAGCTTCACGCATGTTCGGGTGCGGGAAACCGTGCCCGACAAGGTGTTCGAGAATGCCGAGATCGAACTGATCGACCTGCCGCCCGAAGACCTTATCAAGCGTCTGGATGCCGGAAAGATTTATGTGCCCGAACAAGCCCGCCACGCGCTTGAACACTTCTTTTCCAAGGGCAACCTGCTGGCGCTGCGCGAACTCGCCCTGCGCCATGCCGCGCAATACGTCGATGCGCGCATTCAGGAACACAAGAGCGTCACCGGCAAGGAGAACGGCTACGCCGCTGGGCAGCGCATCCTTGTCGCGATCTCGGAAGCGGCCGGTGGAGAGCAGGTCGTGAGGGCCGCCAAAAGGCTCGCCGATGCCCTGAAGGCGCCGCTCATCGCGCTTTACGTGGAGACACCATCTGCGGCACGGTTCAGCGACGCCGAGAAGACCCAGCTTGCCCGCAACCTGTCACTCGCGGCTTCTCTTGGCGCCAGCTTGCAATCCGTGCCGGCCACCTCGGTTCAGGAGGCCATGCTGGCCCAGTGCAAGGAACTGCGTGCCACGCAGCTGGTCCTCGGCAGATCGCGTGGCAAGGGCAGCTGGTTCGGGCGGCGCGATGGAATCGTTCAGGACATCCTCGACGGGACGACCGGCATCGCCATCCATGTCATCCCGTTTCAGGACACACCGCGCGGGCGAGACTGGCGGCGGCTGTGGCCCCGCGGCAGTTGGACCGGGGACGTGATGGCAATCGGGTCGGTGGGAGCATTGACGCTTGCCGCATTTCTTGCGCAGGGCTGGATCAGTCGCGGCCCGATCGATCTTCTCTACCTCCTGCCCGTCATCTTCAGCGCAAGCTTCTACGGCTTCCGTGCCGGATTGATCGCTGCCATCGCAGCAGGAATCGCCTACAACTTCTTCTTCCTTCCCCCATTCTACACATTCATCATTTACGGCCCGGTGAACATCATCACAGCGGCGCTGCTCGTGGTGGTTGCGATTATTACCGGACAGCTGGCGGCGCGCGCACGGGCTGCCGCCGCCCTTGCGATGCGCAGCGCGCGCGAGAACGCCGGTCTCGCCCGTTTCGCCACGCGCCTCGGCGCCGCAAGCACCACGGAAGAGACGGCACAGCTCATAAGAGATGAGCTGCGGTCGTTGTTGGCGGTGCAGACCATCGTGCTGCACCGCTCCGGGGATAGCGTCGAGATCAGCGCGTTCGGGCAGACAAAGCCGGACCTCACCCCCATCGATCAAGCGGCGGCCGAGTGGGTGATGGAGCATGGAGAGGACGCCGGTTTGGGAACCAACACCCTCACGGCTAGCGAATGGCAGTTCCGTCCCCTCAAGACGTCCCTCGGAACGCTTGCGGTCCTGGGCTTCCGTGGCCCGCCCGGCCGCGACCCCATTCCAACCGAGCGCGCGGCCCTCGCCGAAAGCCTGATCGACCAGGCCGCACTGGCGCACGAGCGCCTGAAGCTGGAAGCCGACATGCGGGACATGGAGGTGGTCCGCCAGCGCGATAGTTTGCGCGCGGCGCTGCTCGCGTCGCTCAGCCACGACCTGCGCACACCCCTGACCGCCGTGACCGCGGCGGCCGAGGCGCTCTCGGCGACAGGTGACGAGGCCGAGCTGGTCGATACGGTGCGCAGCGAGGCCCGCAGGCTGAACCGGTTCCTGTCCGATCTGCTGGACCTGACGCGGATCGAGGAAGGCGCCGTCACGCCCGATCTTGTGCCTACCGATCTGACCGACGTGATCGCCTCGGCGGTCGGCGATTCGGTCAAGACGTTGGCGGGACGAAAGGTGCAGACATCGATCGACCCGAACCTGCCTCTCGTGCGGGCTGACGCGGTTCTGTTGAACCACGCGCTTCTGAACCTCGTCGACAATGCGGCCAAGTATTCGCCGCAGGAGGAACCGATCGAGATTATCGCGCGGATGGGGCGGCGCGGCCCGGTGATCGACGTGCTCGATGGTGGCACCGGCATTCCCCAAGGCAGCGAACAGCGCATTTTCGACCGCTTCGCCCGCGGCGAGACGTCGGATCGTACCGGCGGATCGGGGCTCGGCCTTGCCATCGTCAAGGGCTTCGTGGAGGCGATGGGCTTCACGGTCGAGGCTGCGCGGCGTCCGGGCGGCGGATCGCGCTTCACGATCCGTATCCCGCATGATGCAACGGTGCATGTGTCGATGGAGGACATCGCGTGAGCGGGCACATCCTGATCGTCGACGATGAAATGCCGATCCGCCGCCTACTTCGTGTGGCCATCGAGCGCAGCGGATATGCGACCGTCGAGGCGGATTGCGGGGCGGCCGCGCTCGATGCACTTCGACGGTCTGTGCCGAAGCTCGTGCTTCTGGACCTGGGTCTACCCGACCGCGACGGGCTGGAACTGATCGGGACGTTCCGCGAGAAACTCGTGCCAATCATTGTGCTGACGGCCAGAGAGGCATCAAGCGAAAAAGTCGCGGCCCTTGACCTAGGCGCCGATGACTACGTCACCAAGCCGTTCGACAGCGAGGAGCTCATGGCCCGGATACGGTCGTGCCTGCGCAGGGCAGATCAGAGCCATGGACACCTGCGCAAGCTGACGGTCGGACCCGTCGCTATCGACCTCGATGCTCATGGCGTCTGGAAGAATGGCGCCGAGGTGAAACTCACGCCGAAGGAGTTCATGCTCCTGGCCGTTTTGGCCAGCCATCCGGGCAAAGTCCTGACCCATACGCACCTTCTGCGAGAAGTCTGGGGCCCGGCTCACTCCGACCATGTCGAATATCTACGCGTTACCGTCCGTTCCTTGCGCAAGAAACTCGAGGAAGACCCCTCGGCTCCGAGGCTGATCCAGAATGAGCCGGGGGTCGGGTATCGGCTGCGGGACCCAGGCAGGGCGTAGCATGATTGGGTTCGTGGCACAGTGCATGCACCCACCTTGGCGTTGTTGAAGGGCAATTTCGGTGGCGTAACCGCAGGGGCGTGCCGTCCCTGCGGGCACGAGATCTGAAATCAGGAAAACGCGCGGCACGCGAGACAGCTTCGGGAAGCCACTTTCCGCCAATGCGAGGGGAGCGAACGACAGCAAAGCGGCGGATGCATTTGGTGGCTTCGCTTGGCGACCTCAGCTTTACAAAGCACGCTTTCTGCACATTGCCGCCGGTTGAGGACGGCGGAGTGACTGGCCGCTTTCGTAGGATGCTGCGGGTGCACTGCCGCGGCAGCATCCGTCTGCTCGCCGCCCTTTTTGTCCTTCGTGCGTTGCGCAGCGGAGTCCTGCTTGCCGCCCTTCCACGATCTTCATCTATCGCCCAACGTACGCTGCCGACCGCCCATTCCGGCACTCGACGCCATTCCTGACTTTAGGCGACGCAACCCAGCAACGGTTGGATGCGGTCGCGGCTAGTCTAGCGCCCCTGAAATCGAATTGTTCAGGCTGCCCGCCTAATAAAGCTGACATTTCCTAGGACTACGGACTTCATGACGATTCTCCGTTCGAGGTTTCCGGCGGCCGGATTGGCGCACCGGTGTCCGGAAGTATATCACCAGAGACCTACACCCCAAAACACCGCCGCGTCACACCGCGCGACTCGTCCTTCGTGCCCGCTTCAATCCCTCAAGGAAGAGTTTGCAAGACGGTTGCGAGCAGGAAGATGGTCACGATCGCAAGGTATTTGCTTCGATTCAGTCTCGCCAGGCTCAGGCCGCCTTCTCCGTAGCCGGTGATCTCGACGCAGCCTGACAGCTGCCTCATGGCATCGGAGCGATCAGTTCTACGTAGCTGGGGAGCTTCCAGTGCCGGCAGGCTCACAGCCCTCGGCTTCGCATGCGTGGCAAACATCGCCACCTCTCGTTAACAGGCGGTCTACGCGGTCCTCCAACATGGAGGCCGATAGGCACCGCAACAGGATACACTGGCTCATCCTACCGGCAGTTCTGTCCCCCGGTCAAAGCGGCAGCGGCTTCTTCCTTCACTCGCGCAACAATGTCCCTCACCATCGCAAACCGTCTCGCCGCCCGGGCGGCGTCACAACTTATCCGCGAAGGTTTCAGCCCTTGGCCATGATGGCGGCGGCTTCGGCTGCGAGTTCGGGTCAGTCGTTTTCGAGTTCTCTGTTCAAGCAATGAAGCCACGAGGAGGCGCCACTGACGCCGCCCTGCGCAGAACATGAAAGACACTCGATGGACCTCTTCGTTTTCATTGGACTGACGTCTCCACTGGCGGCCTTTGCAGCCTTTGCGCTGCTGATCCGGATCCTGCGGAAGAGCCGGTTACAGCGTCAGGCCGTTAAGCAGGCGTATTTCAGCATCGAAGGCCTGAGAGCAGGTTCGGAGGTCATTCGACGTCGCAGCCGTGCCCTACTGCTCCACAGAACGTATTCGCGCAACGTCCTCTCCAGGGCTGCCTGACCTCACTCATTCTCCGCGCCCGGCGGCAACCGGATCATCGGTCGTCGACCGTCCGGAGCGGCGTCGATCTCTTTGCCTTCCATTCATAGACCGTCTTGAAGATGATCAGCGGCTCGTTGGCCTCGATACCTTCTGGCATGACCCTGCGCCGCGCCGACGGTGTCAGCCCAAGCTCCGCCATGTAGCGCGCCATCAGTTCCATCTGATTGTTGGCGATCGAGAGCCAGGGCGACTGCTGGACGTAGCCCGAGGGCGTCTTCAGGAGCATCGGCGTCCTCTGGAGCTGCTCCTCGGCCTCGACCCAACGCTCCCGGGCCTGGCAGTAAGCCGCGAAAGCGGGGCGGTCGGCGACGGTGACGATGCCGAGCTTGTGCAGGGGGGCAGCCAGCCTTCGCCATTCCTTGCGGGCGATGGGGCCAAGATGTGCCGGGCAGCGCGGCAGCGCGTCAGGCGAGACCGCGTGGGAGTCGTCCTGACCGACGAACCGCGCGGGTCTTGGCTTCGGACCCCTCATCGCACGATCTCCGCATCCGGTGTCTGCTCGATCACGAGCTGCCGCTCGCGCTCCGCGTCCAGCACGGCGTTCATGACGCGCAGGGTCTCGTCGAAGTTCGCGTCGCTCATGGCCTCGATGCTCGTGTGGGCGACCGCATGCTCAATCCGCTCGGTCTCGTGGATGGTGGTGGCGTCCTGGTCCCGGCTCGGGATGGACCAGAGGGTGGACTGCGTCCGGTCCCCGCTCCAGTGGCCCCTGCCCCCGCACCGCGTACCAGCAGGGCTTGTGCTGCCAGTGGTAATGACCCCGCGAGAGCACGTGCCATTCCTTTGCCCAGATGATCTGGCTCCGGATCTCGAAGTCGCAGGCGAGGAGGCTGTCGGCCACGGTGCCGGCGTGGAGCGCCCCGTGCCAGACGTTTGCCACCTCGCCAGGAAGAGCGCCCAGGCGTCGCGCCAGTCGGCCCTGTGGTCGTTCAGCCCGTACGTTTACTTTCGGAGGCCCGGCGTGGTTACGCCAGTCGGGGTCGCAGTTCACTCCAAACGGAGGATCTGTTGCCGTGAGATGCGGCCGCACGCCATAAGAGACGCTCGACCGTGGCCCTGTCCGTGGCATCGCCGCAGATGAGCCTATGCCTTCCCCAGCACCCAAAGGTCACCCGGACGCGAGACGGGAACCTCTGGCACCTCCGGTGTTGCCTCCTCCCGCGGGTCAGGAGCGCCGTGCTTTAGGAACGCGTCGAGCTCCGCCCCGTCGAAGCCGGGGCCGCCGAGCTCGAGCTCGAGAAGCTCTTGGTCGCAACCAGCCTGTTCGGCGATGCTGACCGTAAGGTCGTTGGCCTCGGGCATGCCGCAGACGTGGAACCTGACCCCGCTGTCTCGGAGGGTGAGCAGAAAGGCTGCGTTGCGGTCCCGACAGTCGAGCTTGGCGAACAGAAACGTCGCCCCGGTCAACTTCGCCAAGGTTAGCGTCTTGGTCAGCTCTGGTCTATCGTTCTTCCGCCCGCCTTCGACCTCGCAGAACTTCAGTACCGCTGCTGCCTGACAGCAGGAATTTCTGGCGCCGTGCGGCAGCGGAATATCGAGCTGGCGTCAAGCTATGCCTACTTTCGCCGAATCACATGATGATGCCCCCGATAGGAGTCGTTCCGGATGATCCTTCCTACGTCGTAGGTGACTTTTTCGGTGGTTGTCTTCCTCTAACCCGCTCCTTGGTGGGTTCCTAGCGAGGCTGATCACCTCAGAGAAGACCCCCTCTCCAGAGGGGGTCTTTTTTATCGCATAGGGCTCAGTGGATGACCTGGAGCCAGGGGTTCAGGGCAGGCGCGTGGAAGAGCATCTGTGGCCCGACCGAGTAGCCCAGGCGTCCCTCGTTGGTCACCGAGAGGAAGTTGTCGGTGATCGGCGATCCGACCGAGATCCCCGGCACGTCGGGCATGGCGCCAGCCGCGAAGGTGGTGAGCAGAGCCCTGAGCGGGTTGCCCCGGATCATCCTGTGAGCCTCTTTCATCGACCTGATCTTGAAAGCCCAGAACCAGGTGAGGCCCGACTAAAACCCGCCTAAAACCCTCGGGAGAATTTCGCAAAGTTCAGCACTCAATTTAAGATTGAACGAGAGAGAAAAATCCTCGCGACGCCGACTGTGATTTCAACTCGAGATTGTCCCAGCCCATTTGCGAGGCCAAACAGGCGAAAGTTCAACTTTAAAACCCTCGTTAGGATCTCAAGTCTATTTTCATCTATAGAGAGCCTAAAGGCCTACGGCGGCGGATTCCGTGCCCAAAATTGCCTTCGATCCGGCCGGCCGGCGGCGGCCAATGCCAGTCCAATTCTGCGCGCCCCGAGACGGGTTTTCCACCGACGCGGCCGTTGTCAGGACGCCGGCAGCTGTGTCCCTGCTCTGGGCGCAGGTGGCCCATGCTTGTCTGCATCCCGGTTGACACCGTTGCGCCTCTGGAGGCCCTATATTTGCGTCCGCAGTGCGCACTCCGCCTAGATTCAGGCGACGCTTCTTCCACAAGTGATCTGGGGGTTCTAACCCGCTCAGACCGACGGCGACCATCGCCCACACCCTGCTGACCCAAGAGTCACGGCGAGCGGCGCAGTCCCGTCAGACCTGGTTCCCAAAGCCGTAGCGGCCGGTCCTCGGCATGTGCGCTTCGGGAATCCATGCGGCTCAGAAACACTATCAGCACTTCGGGAAGGTCGAACCTGAATCGCGGAGGCACCAGACCGTGCTCAACTTACCCAGATCCCCATCCCTGGATCCTTCCGTTACGATCGGCGCGTCCGATCGCCTGCGGCTGGCGTCCCACATGCCCCGTCAGCCGGGAGGGCTTTTCCTCTACGGACTAACGCTGCATGGCATCGAAACGATTCCCGTTGAGGTCGCGACGATCCTCGCCTCGCTGCAAGGCTAATCGGGCAGCGGTCGGGGAGACCTTATTCCTCCCTTTCCAATTCCCGAACCACGCGGAAGCCTCGGCGGGACGATCTTGCGTCCTGTTCGCTCCGCGCGCGATACCCAGGGCGAGCCCTGTTCATCGACAAGATGTAGCTTCCCCCTTTGACCACGCGCCGACATTCAATGCCTTTATCCACCTCGAGGTAGCCGCTCGATGTGCGCCAACCCGGATGACGGCCGGTCCAGCAGGACTGTGTCATTTCCTCCAAGTTGCCAGCCATATGCCGGAACCCCCAGGCGTTGGCGGCATCCAGAGCATCGACTGTAACGGAATGACCGCGCGCCACAAAGGTCCCGCGAGGCAGCCACAGCAAATTGTCATCGGCGGACGCAGAAAAATTCGCCTGGTCGGTCGTGATAGACTCGCCGTGAGGGAAAGGTGTCTGTGTGCCGGCGCGGGCCGCATATTCCCATTCGGCTTCTGTCGGCAAACGGTATGCTTTCGTCCCTACCTTGGCGTTCAGCCATTGGAGGTAAAGCTGAATATCGTTGTAAGACACTCCGTGAACGGGATGGGCGTTCGTCGCCTCCAACTCGGACGCCCTTCGGTGGCAAAACCAGAGTCCGTCTTTATGTTCGCATTTCGAGAAAAGCATGAGACGGTCCGGTTCATACCCCCGCATTCACCATCGGCGACACAGGCTGACCACTCTCCGAAGGTCACCTCGTTCCTCGACATGGCTATGGGCAGGTCGATTTCGACCCGATGCACCGGACCTTCGGAGGTCGAGATGTGCGGGTCGTCCGGGTTCACGGGACGGATGTTCCCGAGCTCCAGGTGCAGGCTCTGCCGGGATTCTCCAGGCGGACCGCCCATGAGAAAATCGCCCAGGGGAAGAACGATCATTTCCGGACAGGCATCGCACTCCTGGAACTGCGCCAGCGGCTCAAGCTGGCTTGGATCAATGCGGGCCTCTTCGGCGGGGATCGGCCCGGGCATGCCGAGAAGCGTCACGAGCATCAGCACGAGAACCGCGTCGCGGCTCTTTCGAACGAAGGCTCGAAACGTCGAAACAGTGCCTTTTCCCACGCGCGCTTCCTCAGACAATCGAGATTGAAAACCCTCGCTCAGGTTGCGGGTTGCGAATGACGCTCTAACCATTGCACTCCTCGCAAAAGCCGCCTGAAATTCGTATAACCTGTTGAAGACATTGGTGGGCGATGAGGGACTCGAACCCCCGACATCCTCGGTGTAAACGAGGCGCTCTACCAACTGAGCTAATCGCCCGCCGTCGCAGGGTTTATCCTCTGACTGCGGGTGGAGCAAGTCAGTCCGCCCTCTCGTCGCGCGCGCCGATCCAGCGGCGGGGACCCGCACCGTTGGCAGCGAGACGGTCCTCGGCGTTGTAGAGCGGGCAATCCTCCAGCGAGAGGCAGCCGCAGCCGATGCAGTAGTGCATCTGCGTACGGAGGCGTGTCAGCATCTCGATCTTTTCGTCGAGGAGATCGGCCCAAGGTTGAGCGGCCTTGGCCCAGTCTGCCTTGCCGACGGCCCTGTCACGCGGGAGGCGATCAAGCACCTCCTTCACCTGCGAAAGCGGTATGCCCGCGGCCTGCGCCACGCGGGCGACCGCGATGCGGCGAAGTTCGCGGCGGTCGTAGCGGCGGTGGTTCGCGGGTGTCCGCCAGCTTCGGATAAGGCCCTCGGCTTCGTAGAAGTGAAGCGTCGAAACCGGGACGCCTGCGCGCTCGGCCATCTCTCCCACACTCAGGTCGTTCGGGTGCATCGCGTCCTCTTCTGCAAACTCGGGGCTTTACCTCAAGTGAACTTGAGGACGTAGGCTGCCTCCGAATCATCAACCTGACAAGGACTGACGTCATGTTCCGCCGCCTCTTCACCGCTCCGCGCCGCACGCCTCCCGAGGTGGCCGAGGAAATCGCCGCGCTCTGCAATGCGGCCAACCTCGACCGCCTGGCCTCCCTGCCCCGCAGCCTGATGCGGGACGTGGGGCTCGATTGCGGCTGCCTCTCCCTGTCCGACCCTGACGTCGGACCCAACCGAGCGAGGTGACGCAGATGCATGACGCCACTCTTCTTCGAAAGGCGGGCCTTCTCTATCTCGCCATCATCTTTCTGGGTCTTGGCGGCGAAGTCCTTGTCCGCGCGCCGCTTGCCGGGATGGCTCCCGAGGCGATGGCTGCGGCGATCCGCGACGGCGCCCTGCCCTTCCGTCTGTCGATCCTGTCGGACGCGGTCATGGTGACTTGCGACGTGGCCCTGGCGGTCGTGCTGTTCCAGCTGTTCCGGTCGACCGACGAAGGGCTGGCGGCAACGGCGGCGGCCCTTCGACTGATTCAGGCGGCGGTGATCGCGGCGAACCTGCCGGTTCAGCACGCGGCGCTCCTCTGGGCGCAGTCGAGCGAGGCCGGGATGGCGGCGCAGGCGATGGCGTCGCACGCGGCAGGCTATGACCTGGGGTTGATCTTCTTCGGGTTCAACAGTCTGATGACCGGCATCTTGATCCTGCGAAGCGGCCTTGTCGGGCGCTGGACCGGGCACATGATCCAGGCGGCGGGCGCGGTCTACCTCGTGGGCAGCAGCCTGCGCATAGTCGCGCCAGCCGCTTCCGAGGCATTCCTGCCCGCCTACCTGATCGCGATTGTGGCCGAGACGGGTTTCGCGGTCGCTCTCCTGCGCGGCGGGTTGCGCCGTCAGTCCGAGAGGCTGGCGTAATAGGACTGAAGCCGCTCGCCCATGTCGCCCAGGGTGGCGCGGCTCCAGATCAGCCAGCGGTCCTTGTTGTCCTTGACCTCGTCGCCCTCGCGGTAGGCGAGAAGCCGTTCGGGCTTGATGAGAGGGCCCGGCATGGTCACGGCGACAAGGTTCGCGCGCCGGCGCCTGACCCACGGCAGGCGCGCCTTGAGGCGGACCCAGGCCTTGAGAGGGAACATGTACTCGGTCGAGAATTTCACCGCGAAGCTCTTCGGCAGGCGCTTGACGTGCGCCTGCGCGGCCCAGGACATGAAACGCTCGTCTGCGATCATGGGGCGGATGCCGAGGCCGCCATGCGCCTCCCACAACTCGCGGAAGTGCGTGGCGATGTAGGTGCATTCGCGCGGGTGGTAGACGACGACCGAAGAGTTGCCGCGCGCATACTTGCGCTTGTCGGTGATCCGCCAGATCAGGCGGGCGAGCGGGCCGAACGGCAAGACGACGCTTTGCAGCATCATGAGCGTCTTTGGGCTGTCCATCATGGCAAAGATGGGCGTGACGTCGCCGAAGACCGCTGTGTCGAGGTCGAGGTAGATTGCAGGAAGGTCGTCGGGAACGAAGCCTGCCTCGAACATCACGAGCTTGGCCTGACAGCCGTCCTTCATCAACTCGGGCTTCAGGAACCACGGATCGAACGGCACGGTCGTCACCGCAGGATGCAGACCCGGGCGGTCGCGGTCCGTGATGAGGACGAAGCGCGGCGGCGTGGCCGCATGACGCAGGACGGCCTCGACGGTGTGGTTGACGATGCCGGGGCCGTATTTCTGGCCCCAGAGGATCATCACGCACTGCCATGTGGGTTGGGTCGTCGCGGCGTCCATCGTCGGGTCCTTGCCGTCGGGTCTGGCCTGTCTATCCGGCGGTCGGAATCGGGGTCAAGGGACCTCGCCGCCCCGAATGCGCGTTGCACCCTTTGATCGCGGTTGCGACGGCCCTTATATTTTGACGTCAGAGCAAGGGAAGACCGATGGCCGGAGGATGGGCGCGCGACGGCGCGGTGAACGATCAGATAGACGCCTCTATCGAGGACGAATTGGTGCGGATGCGCGCGAGGCGTGTCCCCGAGGGCGAAAGTCTGACTCACTGCGCGGAATGCGACGAACCGATCCCCGAGGCGCGTCGGATCGCGCTGCCCGGCGTCAAGCTGTGCATTGACTGTCAGACCGAACGCGATACGCGGCCCGTTTCGAGGGGCGGCATCAATCGACGCGGGTCGAAGGACAGTCAGTTGAAGTAGGGGATTTGTGTCTTGGGTCGCGGGAAGCGTTTCCGCTGCCCGCGATGACGGCCCGAGGCCTGTCAGTGGTGATGTTCGGGAAGCGACTTCAATTCGTCCTTCGTGAACGTCGTCGTCGCGTGAACGGTGCCGTCCTGATCGCGCATGAACGTCAGCCTCTGACCATTCAGGGCGACCGGCTTCGCGCCGATGCCGAGGAAGCCACCGACATCGACGATGACCGTGGATCCCGCTCCGCTGCCGTGAACATGGGACACCGTTCCGAGCGTCTCGTCATCGGTGCCGAGGATCTTGGCGCCTTCGAGATTGTCTTGCGTCCATTCCGTTTCCGACAGGCGTTGATGGTTCGTATGATCCATTATCAGGGTCTCCTCCATTGCTTCACTTTGGCAACGCCGGGACCACATGCGAGTTCCTGACCTGACGGTCGCGCTTGAAGACGCCGCGCCTGACCTGTCCGTGCAAATGACGTAACGCGCCTACCAACGAGCGCCTGAGGCACCGAGGCTGCATTCACGTTGGCAAAATTCACGACCCCGAGACGAATTCCTCGAACAGCTTGAGTGTTTTCTCACTGACGTGGTGCTCGATGCCTTCGGCATCACGCTCTGCTGTTTCAGGATCGAGACCCAGTTTGAGAAGGAAGCGCAGCACGATCTCGTGCCTATGCCGGCATTCTTCCGCCAGCGCGCGACCCTCTTCCGTCAGAAAGACCGATCTGTAACGCGCCCGCGTGACAAGCCCATCTCTTGCAAGCCGATCGAGGGTCTTCGCGACGGTAGGGGGCGTCACACCCATACGCGCCGCGATGTCCACCGGCCTCGCCTCTCCCTGTTCGAGCATCAGATCGGCGATCAGTTCGACATAGTCTTCAGCGACTTCGCTCCGGCGCGCGTCTCGGACCCCCTGGAAGGCTTCAGCGCGGCTTTCTACGGCGCGCGCCTCGACGGGAGAGGCTTTCTCGGAGTTGTCGTCATCCATCGAAATCAGTCTCGCATGCGGCGGATTGACAGGTAAAGGGTGAGCGTGAAATATTAGCCCAGTCTAACTTTATGCGCCACAGCTTGACGTCTTGGCCTCCCCAAAGGAGTTCCGCCTGTGCACAGCGACGCGAAGACCCCTCCTGGCTCCCCTTCGAATGGGCATCTTGCCATCGAGGCTCCGCGCACAATCGAGCCTACGCGCCGAACGTTGCTGGCAGGCGGATTGGCCGCCGCCGGCGGAGCGGCATTCGTCGCGTCCGGTGCAAGATCGCAGACGAGGCACGAGGGAATGGCGCACCCCGAGAGTTCACCGTTCGCGGCACCCATGCCCGGTATGGCGCATGGGAACATGACCATGGTCGGCCTCGTAGATCACGTCCGGAACGGGTTCGACCCGACGCACATGCTGACGGATTGGGACACCGGACAAACCGAGCTGCTTCCTGACGGCCGGACGCTTCGAACCTTCACCGTCGAAGCCATCGACAAGGAGATCGAGATCGCTCCCGGCCTGTTCTTTCCGGCCTGGACCTTCAATGGGCGTGTGCCCGGCCCGGCTCTCCGCGCCCGCGAGGGCGACAGGCTGAGGATCGTGTTCCGCAACCTCGGCTCGCATCCGCACTCCATGCACTTCCACGGAATCCATTCGGCCCGGATGGATGGCGTCCCAGGTGCCGGACTGATCGAACCCGGAGAGGAATTCGTCTACGACTTCGACGCGCGGCCCTTCGGATGCCATCTCTACCACTGCCATGCCCTGCCACTGAAAAGGCACATGCACAAAGGCATGTATGGCCTCTTCGTGATCGACCCCGACCCGTCACGCCATCCCGAGAATGTCGAGGTCGCAGCGTCTCGCGTTCTGGGCAGCCCCGAGAATGCCCGATGGCAGGAAATGGCGATGGTGATGAACGCCTTTGATACGAACTTCGATGGCGGCAACGAGGTCTATGCCTGCAACACGATCGGACAGGCGTACATGAACGTGCCGATTCCCGTCGACAAGTCGCGACCCGTCCGCATCTACCTGCTCAACGTGACTGAGTTCGATCCAATCAACTCGTTTCATCTGCACGCCAATTTCTTCGACTACTACGACACCGGGACGAACCTGACGCCGACCTTGCGCACCGTTGACGTCATCATGCAGTGCCAGGCGCAGCGTGGCATCCTCGAGTTCAGCTTCGCCGACCACGAACCCGGAATGTACATGTTCCACGCCCACCAGTCCGAGTTCACCGAGCTCGGCTGGATCGGAATGTTCGATGTTCGGGACCCCTCGGCATGACAGACCGGTCCGACCCTACGCACCCCGCGACGTTCCGGATTCTCTGGGTCGCGTTCCCGCTGGCGCTCATGCTCGGCGCCTTCGTCTGGATCGCCTCGCTCGATCCGCTGCGCGGCTTCGACAACGGTGCGCCGCCGGTCGAGGCCTTGACCGTCGAGAGAAGTATCCTCGACGAGACTGGCATAAGCCTTCTTGTCCGCGCCGGCGGCTCGGAACCGATGACCGTCGCTCAGGTCATGGTCGACGATGCCTTCTGGACGTTCACGCAGGATCCGCCCGGCCCGGTCGCGCGCGGCGGCGCCGTGTGGCTGCGGATTCCTTATCCTTGGGTTCTGGGAGAGGCGCACCTCGTCAACGTGCTGTCCAGCACGGGCGCGGCCTTCGAGCACGAGATCGCGGTCGCCGTGCCCACACCCAAGGCGTCGCTGGGGCAGATGCGTGGTCAGGCGCTGGTCGGCGCGATCGTCGGACTTCTGCCAGTTGTGCTCGGCCTGATGTTCTTTCCCGCCCTGCGCGGCCTCGGCCAGTCGGGGATGAATATCCTTCTGTCCCTCACCGTCGGTCTCCTCGCGTTCTTGCTCGTCGACATGATCGTTGAGGCGCTGGAGCTTTCGAATGAGGCTGCCGCGTTGTTTCAGGGCGCCGCCATGGTGTGGCTGGTGGCCCTGTCGAGCTTCCTGCTGCTCATGGCCGTGGGTCGGTCGCGCGGTCGACCGGAGGGCATAGCGCTCGCCTACTACATCGCCCTCGGGATCGGATTGCACAACTTCGGCGAGGGTCTCGCGATAGGAGCGGCCTTTGCTGCAGGCTCCGCAGGCCTCGGCACCTTTCTCGTTCTGGGCTTCGCCCTGCACAATGTGACAGAGGGGCTCGGCATCGCCGCGCCCATGCTTCGGTCCCAGCCTACCCTGTGGACCTTCGTACTGCTCACGCTTCTGGCAGGCGGCCCGGCGGTTCTTGGGATGTGGTCGGGCAGCCTCGCCCACGCGCCGCAATGGTCAGCCCTGGCATTGGCGATTGGCGCCGGTGCGATCCTGCAGGTGATCTTCGAGGTCGGCGCCTACCTGATGCGGCAGAACAGCGGGCGCCTCAAATCCGTTCTTGCGCCGTCGGTGCTGGGAGGCTTCCTCGCCGGGCTTGCTTTCATGTACGTCACGGCGGCACTCATCAAGGTTTAGGAACCCAGCCTGATCGGTGCATCGAGCGTCGCCTCGCGATGCACGAACTTCTGCGATTGGCGATCTCTCTGACCGTGTACAAACCTGCCTGACGTTGGTTGCGCAGGTCTGTACATCGCCCGACAGTCGCCGATCACGCAGCGGTTTCTCGCGGTCGCAAGGAGCCCGCTCTACACTCGGATGGACAACATCGAGGAGAAGGGGTCAGTCCTTGTTCTTCTTCAGTGTTCGCGAAACGACGAGATAAAGCACGGCAACGCCGCACAGAAAGGCTGCAATTGCGAGCGGGTTGGTCAGCAGGTCATTCATCGATTGTCCTCCAATTTCAGCTGAGATTGTTCGACGCCTACGAGCGCAAGATGGCTAGAGTGTGGCGAGCCTTGCAGACGCCGAGACCGCATGAAGGCATGTCGCGACTGACCGACGACGTTTGTCGGACGTTCTCGACGGCTTCGCGAAAGGCTTCAACTCAGACGGCCGGAAGATGTCGGTTTCGACTTCGCTTGGCACGACGCAGCTCTGCGACGGGCGAGGTTGTCGAGCATGGCGGCGAGTTTATCTGCGTTTCCTGCGGGCTTAATAGCGACCAATAGCCCATAGGCTTCGTCATCCGGGGCGTCCGTCATTGGCTTCTGCCAAGGCTCCAACTGGGGGGTGCAACCATCGTACAGCAGCTTTGTGCCCCTCCGCTTGTTGATCATTTGTCGCGCCGGTCGGAACAGTCACTGCATGCGGGCGTTCCGGTGATGTCCGTGCGCAGGATCTCTGTTCCCTGAAGAGACGTCCTTGTCCCGCACGGCGTCCTGGGATCAAACGAGAGGTCGATGTGTCGAATGTAGTCATTACAGGGGCGTCGGCCGGGGTTGGACGAGCTCTCGCACGTCGATTTGCGCAGGACGGCTACGACGTGGGGTTGATCGCTCGCGATGCCAGCCGCCTCGATGCGACTGCCGCCGAGGTTGAAGGAATGTCTCGTCGAGCGCTTGCCCTGCCCGCCGACGTGGCAGACGCCCAGGCGCTCACGCAGGCGGCGGAGAGGTTCGAGGCCGAGATAGGACCGATCGACATTTGGGTGAACTGCGCCATGGTCACAGTGCTTGCTCCAGTGGCTGAAACGACGCCCGAGGAGTTCTCTCGCGTCACCGAAGTTACCTATCTCGGAACGGTTCACGGGACCCGCACGGCACTTGCGCTCATGCGGCCGCGCGACCGCGGCCTTATCCTGCAAGTCGGTTCTGCTCTCGCATACCGCTCCATTCCCCTCCAATCCGCCTACTGCGCGGCCAAGTCGGCGATAGTCGGCTTTACGGACAGCCTGAGAAGCGAGTTGATACACGAAGGGTCAAATGTCCAACTGACGGTCGTTCATCTCCCTGCCGTGAACACACCGCAATTCGACTGGGCTCGCAACAAGATGGGGCGGCGTCCGCAACCGGTGCCTCCGATCTTCGATCCCGAGAAAGTCGCCGAGCAAATCGTCCGCGCAGCGCGCCGCCCCGCTCGGGAGTATTGGCTCGGGTTTCCGGCGGCGAAGGCGATCCTGAGCTACGAACTCGCGCCTTGGCTTGGCGACCGTCTGCTCTCGAAACAGGGCTACGACGGCCAGCTTACGGCAGAGGCCGAAGACCCGACCCGCGCCGATAATCTGTTCGACACCGTCCCCGGAGCGTTCTCCGCGCGCGGCCGCTTCGCCGACCGCTCAACCAGCCGACGCCCGCTTCTGATTTCGCCCGCAATGCGCCAGGGCGTTGCGCTGCTTGCGGTCTGCGGGGCGCTAGCGGCTACCTTCGCGCTTGGCGCGTTCCTATTCTGACGTCTCGGGCTGCGGTCTCAGCCAGAGGTATCCGTATGGCTGCAAAGTCAGCTTCGTGCAGTCGACGGACGCGACGTGTACCCCGTCCGACGTGAGCTCGGTCTTGGCATGGCGGACGGAAAGCGCCGTAGCCGGAAGGTCGACGACATGATCCGCAAAGTTCGCCAACACCACCAGGCTACGGCCTCGCCGCGAGTAGCAAAGCCCGAGCACGCTAGGCGGTAAATCCTCGATCAGTCGCCAGTCGCCGCAGCCGACTTCGGGACAGGATCGCCTCGTGCGGATCATCTCCTGGACCTTCTTGAGCAAGGAACCGGGTTCACGCTCGCTTGCTTCGACATTGACGGCGGCAGCCGCGAATGGCCCGTCGCTCACGACGGGCACGACTGTGTCGCCATCTCCTTCACTGAAACCGGCGTTGCGACCCGCCGACCACTGCATTGGAGTCCTGACAGCCCAGCGTTCGTCCAGGGCAAGGTCCTCGCCCATGCCGATCTCGTCTCCGTACCACATCACCGGTGTGCCGGGCAGTCCGTAGAGCAAGGCATGGGCAAGCTCGAGTCGCCGTTGGTCGCCGCCCAGCATCGGCGCAAGACGGCGCCGCACTCCCCTGTCGTAGAGGCGCATCGTGGGATCGGGGCCGAGCACGGAAAACGCCTCCTCGCGCTCTTCCTCCGTCAGTTTGTCGAGCGACAACTCGTCGTGATTGCGCAGGAAGATCGCCCATTGTGCCTGGAACGGCATGCCGTCTGGCCTCGATCGCAGTGCCTCGGCGACGGGCCCGGCATCCTTTCGCACAAAGCCGAGCCAGAGGTACTGGTTCAGGGGAAAATCGAACAGCATGTGCATACGCTCGTCTGCGCCGAACTCGCGACCTCCAAAGTATTCGGGCGTCTTTTCACGCTCCACATTCGCTTCGGCCAACATGATGGACGAAGTGCTGTGCCAGGCGAGGTAATCGTGCATCTCCGAGAGAAGCAGGAGCGGGTCGCGCTCGGGCTCTTCCTTCAGCCCTTTGTATTCGATCAGAAACGGTACCGCGTCGATGCGAAACCCGGACACGCCAAGTTCCAGCCAGAAGCCCATGACCTTCAAGATCTCGGATCGCACCTGGGGGTTGGCGATGTTCAGGTCGGCCTGATGCTCGTAGAAGCGGTGCATGTACCAGCTCTGTGCGGTGCGGTCGTAGGTCCAGACAGCCTCCTGCACGCCTGGGAAAATTACGCCCTTCGAGATGTCGTCAGGCTTCTTCTTCGACCAGACAAACCAGTCGCGATAGGGCGAATTCTGGGATGAGCGCGCAGACTGGAACCAAGGGTGGTCGATCGACACGTGGTTCACCACAAGATCGACGAGGACCCTCATTCCGCGGTCGCGCGCGCCGCGCATGAAGTCTACGAAGTCCCCAAGATGCCCGAGTCGCGGGTCAACCCCGTAGAAGTCGCTGATGTCGTAGCCATTGTCGCGGTTCGGACTGGGATAGAAAGGGTTGAGCCAGATCACGTTGACGCCGAGCGCTTCGAGATAATCAAGACGGCGGACCAGTCCCCCGAAGTCACCGACGCCATCGCCATTGCCGTCCATGAAGGTCTCGACGTCGAGACAATAGGCGACGGCGTTCTTGTACCACAGGTCGATCATATCAAGGATGATAGGACGATGAGCCGGCCTGCAAAGGCGAACCTTCGTCCGCGACTGGGAGCGGCCGTCCGCAAAGCCATTTGCGCCCGCCTCATGTTCTCTTGAGGACAAGAAATCGGAGATTCAGCAGAGTTTCGCCATCACCTAGACGAAGCCTGGCCGACGGGAACGAGGCCCCCTGCCACGGCGTTACGCCTTCACTCGCATTCACAGCTGAAGGACAAACCAAATGGCCAAGGAAAAGACGCTGAGCGACCTGTTCCACGACACCCTGCGGGACATTTACTTCGCGGAGAAGCAGATCCTGAAGGCACTGCCGAAGATGCAGCGTGCCGCGACGAACGAACAGCTTCAGAACGCCTTCGAAAAGCACAAGGAACAGACCGAGGAACACGTCGCACGACTGGAGCAGGTATTCGAGATCATCGGAAAATCTGCTCGGGGCAAGACATGTGAGGCGATCAAGGGCATCATCGACGAGGGTGAGGAGATCATCGACGAGTATAAGGGCACGGCCGCGCTCGATGCCGGGCTCATTTCCGCAGCCCAGGCCGTCGAGCATTACGAGATGACGCGCTACGGCACGCTTAGGAGATGGGCGCAGGAGCTAGGTATGCCCGACGCCGTGAAATTGCTGGACGCCACTTTGAAAGAAGAGTCGCAAACAGATAAGGACCTCACGTCTCTCGCTGAGAAGACGGTGAACCAGGCGGCTCAAACTGCGAAAGCGGCGTGAACTCGGACTGGGACGGAGCGGCCATAACAGGTCGCTCCTCTCACATTGGGCCGGTCAGCAGTGCGCAGGGTCATCGGCCCAAGGGAACCCCGACCGGCGCAGGCCACCCAAGTCCGCCGACACGTAGCCCGGAGGAAGGCTTGCGCTGATCCTGTCAGGGAGACCGAGCTTACAGATCTGCGACTGTCGGATCGTGCGGTCGGCACGACCAGCGCTCGATCCGCCAAGCCGAGTTGCGGTCAGCCCATGCTGCAAGTTCCGCTTGGCCATGCATCATGCACGCCATCAAAGAACCTTCCGCATAGAGCAGCTTCTCTTCCTTGCACTGCCCGTTATCCAACATCAGGCAAGCTATAAAAACGAGTTCAATCACGCCGGACCCCCGCCAAACGACGCACTCTGCGAGAGCCTACATCCGGGTCTCTGCTTGCGACCCGGAAATCTTGTGCAGCAATCGTTCAAGGGCCGCGTCTCCCAGCTTGAACGCGTAACTTGCGTCCGCGACGTGAAGCGGGCGGACTGAGCCTATGTTTGAGAGCGGGAGCGAGCCCTGCAGCGGCGCCTTCCCCACGTCGTAGCGCGTATTGGAGAAACCACGATGAACATCCAGCTTTTGCCGACGTTCCTGTGCGCCTTGACGCTCGCTGCGGTGCATGTCTTCACCCCCAGGCTAACCTGGGTGCGAGCCGTGCCACGAAGCAGATGGCTGTCCCTGGCGGGTGGTGTCGCCGTTGCGTACGTTTTCATGCATCTGCTTCCGGAGCTTGCAGAGCATGAGAGGACGTTGCGAGACGGGGCAGAGCACCCCGGCGCAGTTGTCTACGCACTGTCGCTGGCAGGCCTCGTGACCTTCTACGGCATGGAGCGGCTGATAAGAGGGGCGCGGGAGCGGATGCGGGAAGAGCAACGGGTCGACCGGGCCTCCAGGGGGGTCTTCTGGCTGCACATCTCTTCGTTCGCTGCCTATAATCTCTTGATCGGATACCTGCTGCTACATCGCGAAGAGACGGGATGGACACCGCTGCTGCTGTACTTCACGGCCATGGCGCTGCATTTCTTCACCAACGACTTCGGTCTGCATCAAGACCACGAAGAGCTATATGATCGCGGCGGCCGATGGGTGCTTGCGGCTGCCGTTGTGGTTGGTTGGGCTTTGGGAGCCAGCATAGATGTTCGCGAGATCGCGCTGATTGCGCTCTTCTCGTTTCTCTCGGGTGCGGTCGTGCTCAATGTTCTCAAGGAGGAGCTCCCGGAAGAGCGCAAGAGCCGGTTCCTGCCGTTCCTAGCGGGGGTCGCGGGTTATGGTGCTCTCCTTGTGGCGATCTGATCGCGATCGAAGGGTCACGGCGTGCAACTCTACCGGTGCGACCCTTCCCCTGTCACGCGCGCCCTCGCGGTCTTCACTCCATAGCGCCCTCTCTGCCCGGATCCGGCACAGGAGCGCCGCGCCAGAAGCACCATCGGAATGGGGTCGATCGTTTTGACGTCGCGAGATCATGTTGCGCAGCCCTCGGCCGATGCAAATGTATAGCCGTTCTTGTCGCCCCACTCCGTGTCTGCGTCTGCGGCCCGTTGCCTTTCACACACTGATCCATGTTGTGTCAGGCAGAGCGTCCAGAGAGTAACCTCAGTCAGCGTCTTTGCGGCCTCCGGGAAGGGCGGCTTCCCGACAGACCGCTTCTTCTGTCTCTTTTGCTCCCTGCCCGGATGCTTTTGAGCGACCTGAAACACCAAACCGTCCGCGTGTAAGCTCCGGCACTGTCTGGCGCGGGCGGCCTGCTCAAGGAGAGTGACAATGAAAGACCTGAAGCGTCAGATGATGGATACTGACTCTGCGGAATGGATGCTTTTCCAGGTGCTATCGGCCGTGTACGAAGATTTCCGGGACCTGGAGAAGAGACTTGGCAGACACCTCTCCGCCGACATCGTAACACGAGACGACGGATCAGCGTCGCCTGAAGCGAACGCCCTCACTCGGACGAGCGTTGTTCCAGAGGCTTACCGCCGGCCCCACACCGTCCTTTGACAAATGTCACTTGCGCTCCAAGGCACCTGTTTTCCTCGATCGACGTCGATTGCGGATCAAATTCGCGCCGCCGTTGTTGAAGCAACGACCGGCGGGCGGAACCGCCGACGTGCCAGAAACCGGGGGCCTGCCATGCCGACGACCAGAGATCAGACCGACGTCCTGCTTCAACCAGGCACGACATGCTGGCGCGTGGCGCGCGCCAGCCGTGCCGCTCTGATCGTCGACGCGGCCGCCTATTTTCAGCACCTGCGTGCGGCGCTGACCCGTGCCGAGCGCGCAGTCTACCTGATCGGCTGGGATTTCGACCTTCGCATCGAAATGCTGCCCGGCCAGAGCGACGACGACGGCAATGGGCCTGACGGCTGGCCCAACAAGCTGGGCGAGTTCCTCAAGGCGGTGGTGGACCAACGGCCTGGGCTGCGCCTGCACATCCTCAAGTGGGACGGCGCGATGCTGGCCGAGATCCGCACGCAGGCGTGGGAGACCCTGAGCCTGAAGCTGGCGTCCGACCGCATCCGCTTCGCGCTGGACAGCCACCACCCGGTGGGCGCCTGCCATCACCAGAAGATCGTCGTGATCGACGACCGCCTCGCCTTCTGCGGCGGGATCGACGTGACCACGGGGCGCTGGGACACGCGCAACCATACGCCCGACGACGAACGCCGGACCGACCCGAACGGCTCGCTGCACCAGCCCTGGCACGACGTCACCACCGCGCTCGAGGGCCCGGTTGCCCACGCCCTCGGCGATCTGGCGCGAACTCGCTGGCAGTCGGCCACGGACGAGGCGCTGCCTGCGCCGGAAGGCAGCGGCCCGATGCCTTGGCCGGACGATCTGGAACCTGACATCAGGGATGTCGAGATCGGCATCGCCCGCACCGAGCCGCGCTACCACGGCAGGCCGTTGGTGAACGAGATCGAGGAACTCTACCTCGCCGCGATCCGCGCCGCCCGGAACACGATCTATGTCGAGAGCCAGTATTTTGCTTCCGGCTCGCTCTGCGAGGCGATGGAGGCGCGACTGGCCGAGCCGGGCGGCCCGGAGATCGTGATCGTCAACCCGCAGGCGGCCCAAAGCTTCCTGGAGGACGAGGCGATGCATTCCGTCCGCTCGCGGATGATCGAACGTCTGCGTGAGGCGGACGAGCGAGGCGGTGGCGGGCGCTTCTCCATTCTCTACCCGTCGAACGCGGGGGGCATTCCGATCTACGTTCACGCCAAGGTGTTCGTAATCGACGATCGGCTTCTGAAGATCGGATCAAGCAATATCGACAATCGCTCGATGGGTTTTGACACGGAATGCGACATCGCGGTCGAGGCCACTTCCGAGGCGGAGCGCACCCTGATCCGCAGCTTCACACTCTCGCTGCTGGGCGAGCATCTGAATCTCGAACCGGACGAAGTCCAATCGGCGTGGCGGGAGCAAGGCTCGCTCATCAGCGCGATAGAAACGCTGCGGACGCCTGAGGGGCGGAGCCTCCATCCGATCGAGCCGCAGCCGCTCGACCCGCTTGAGCGGGTGCTGGCGGACAGCCGTATCCTTGATCCCCGGTATTGGCCGCAAAACCGCCCTCGTCCGAAGGAGCGCGCCAAGCACGCTGTCAAACGTGCCATCGAACCCTATCACCTCGAAGCAGCCGGCCTCGGCACGATCCTTCTGGCGGCGGGGGCCGCAGCGCTAGGCATCTGGGTCGGGCGCCGGACGTTGAGGTCCCGACGACCTCCCCTCGCGGCGCCTGCCATCATCACGGATCGGTCCTCCCGTATATCGTGGTCGCGCAAGCCGCACCGTTGAGTGTCCTTCGCGCGGCGTGGGTGGAGGCTAACGATAAGCTTCTGCACTGGGGTATCCGCGTGGGAATGGCAACTCCGGGCCCCCGAACTGATTGGGCCGCAACGCTTTCTTTGCTGAATCGGGGGAGGCGACGAGGCTGCAATCCTTCATTTTCCGGGCATGAGCCGGGCACTTGTGTGGCTTTGACCTCAACCGTTCAGGATCATATCGGCCGCCTTCTCCGCAATCATCACGACTGGTGACGCCGTATTACCCGAGACGATCTTCGGCATGATGGACGCGTCGACCACCCGCAACCCCTCGATGCCCCTCAAGCGCAGCGCGCTGTCCACAACCGCGGCTTCATCGGGGCCCATCCTGCAGGTCCCGACCGGATGGAAGATCGTGGTGGCAATGTCGCCAACAGCCTGTATCAGCTCTTCACGACTTGCGATTTCTGGTCCCGGCAAGACTTCCTGGGGCGTGTATGGCCTCAATGCCTTTGCGGTCATGATGCGCCGCGCCTGTCCGACAGAGGCGACGGCGACCTCTCTGTCCCTCTCTGCGGAGAGGTAGTTCAGGCGTATGTCGGGCTGCACATCGCTCTCGGCGGTCGTGATGTGACACGTTCCCGTACTTTCAGGCCTGAGATTGCAGACCGACACGGTGATAGCCGGAAAGGGGTGCAGCGGGTCTCCAAGCTTGTCGGTCGAAAGAGGCTGGACGTGGTACTCAAGATTGGGCGTCGCCTGCGTTTCGTCCGATCGGGTGAACATCCCGAACTGGCTGGGCGCCATCGAGAGGGGCCCCGAGCGGTTGAAGGCATATTGCACGGCCATCGCGGCCCGCCCCGCCCGGGAGTTGGCCAGTGTATTCAGCGTCGTTGCGTTGCTGACACGAAACACCGTCCGGATCTGGAGGTGATCCTGAAGGTTTTCCCCCACCCCGGGACTATCGTGCAGAACCTCTATGCCCAGGGGCGACAGCACGTCGCCGCGTCCGATCCCCGAGAGTTCGAGGAGCTTGGGCGAATTGATCGACCCTGCCGCGAGCAGCACCTCGCGCCGGGCCCGCGCCTCCATCGTGCGCCCGCGATGCCGGAACCGGACGCCCGACGCTCGCTTTCCGTCCAGGAGAAGGCGGTCGGTCACGGCGCCGGTCATCACGCGCAGGTTCGGCCGCTTCAGTGCCGGGCGCAAGAACCCGCGCACGGTGTTCCAGCGGAAACCTCCGGACTGGTTCACCTCGAAGAAGCCTGAACCCTCGTTGGAGCCGTCGTTGAAGTCCTCGCGCGGAAGGATGCCGAACTCGCGCGCGCCATCCTGCACCGCGTGGAGGATCGGCCATTTCAGGCGCTGCTTCTGGACCTTCCACTCGCCGCCGGTTCCGTGCAGCTCGCTCTTTCCTCCGTGGTGATCCTCGGACTTCAGGAAGTATGGCAACACGTCGTCCCAACCCCACCCGGCATTGCCCAGCTGCCGCCAGTGATCGTAGTCCGCCGCCTGCCCGCGCATGTAGATCATCCCGTTAACGCTCGAACACCCGCCCAGAAGCTTTCCCCGCGGGTAGGCGAGACTGCGGCCGTTCAGTCCTGGCTCTGCGGCGGTCTTCATCATCCAATCGGTTCGCGGATTACCGATGCAGTACAGGTAACCCACCGGAACTTGCACCCAGTGGTAGCGATCGGACATGCCTGCCTCGAGCAGCAGCACGCGGATTGTCGGATCGGCGGTCAGGCGATTGGCCAGGACGCAGCCTGCGGTGCCCGCGCCCACGACGATGTAGTCGTAGTCTCCCTCAAGGCGGTCGGTCGAAGTCATGGCTGTCCCGTCTGTCATTTCGAAAGACGCGCAAAAAACTCCCGCATCCGTTCGGTCAGGTCCAGATACGCATGATACCTTTCGTTGTAATGTGTTTTCATCTCAGGGTCGGGAGCAAGCTCCGCCCTTGTACGCGTCATCCGGTCGATCCCCTCCTCATAACCGGATACCTCGCCCACCGCGATGGCAACACCGATCGCGGCGCCGAGCGCGCCGGTCTCGGAGGCCTCGGCTACCCTGATCGTGACACCGAGGCCGTCGGCAAACATCTGCGGCCAATGAGGACTGCGCGAGCCGCCGCCCGAAAGAACGGCCCGATCGAAGGACAATCCGGCTTTTTCTAGGACACCGACATGGCGGCGGTGCTCGAACATGACGCCTTCGAAGAGGGCGCGGAGTACATGACCTTCCCCATGCCAGCCGGCCATTCCGACAAGACCTGCGCGATACGACGCGCCCTGCCCGGAGCCATAGAGAAATGGTAGGAAGAACGGATCGTCGGATTTGGGCGAGACCTGCGACAGGCGGGCATTCACGAAACCGAACGGATCCTCGTGATGCGCGCCGCGCTCGACGAATTCGCGCACATACCACTCGAGGTTTGCCGCCGACGTGGCGCTGTTGTCCATGTTCACAAAGCGGCCTGGCGCAAAGGCGGAGACCATGAAAACCGACGGATCCACGACGGGCATCTCCGAGAAGACCTGATTGATGCTCCAGCTTCCGGCGATGATTGAGGCTTCGCCGGGTCTGACCACACCAGAGCCCATGGCGCTTGAAACGACGTCGAAATAGCCGCCGATCACTGGCGTGCCCTCGGCCAGTCCCGTTGCCTCCGCCGCCGCGCGCGTGACTCTCCCGGCGATCTCGCAGGGCTCTATCAGGCGAGGAAACTTCTCCCTCGCGTCCTCGATGCCGTAGAGCGCGAAAAGAGTGTCGTCATAGGTGCATTCGGGCATCCGCAGGAGACCCGCGCCTGACATGTCCGAAATCTCGCTGACGCGCTCTCCGGTCAGCCTGTACGTGATGAAATCCTTGCAGAAGAGGACAGTGTCGGCTGCCTCGTAAAGCGCCGGGCGGTGCTGCCTGACCCACGCGAGAAGCGTCGGGGTCTGTGAGGGCCAGGGCCTCTGCAGACAGATCGAATGAAGTGCGTCGCCATTTTTCGCCGACAGTTCTGCTGCAAGAGCGGCAGCACGCGCGTCCAGCGACTGGATGCCGGTAAGGGGCGCGCCGGCGCGGTCCAAGAGGTAGAGACCGTTTCCGTGCCCGGCACAGCCTATCCCCGCGATGTCCTCCGGCGCGACACCCGCAGAGGCCACACAGCCTGCAATGGCCGTCCGCGCATTCGCCCAGAGCTCGTTCAGGTCGCGCTCAACATGGCCAGGCTCCGGCGTCGACGATTGCCCGTCCAGCGCGTGCACGGCGATCTGACGGCCATCGCTGTCGAAGAGCACCGCCTTGATGACGGTATTGCCGGCATCGAGGCCGAGGAAATAGCGGGACGGATCAGGCACGGCTGTAAACCTCCCAGGCCGCCTCGCCGTCGGCGCCGTCATGGATGATGGCCTTGAGCGCCGCGACCACCGCACTCGGCTTGTCGTGCTGATAGATATTCCGTCCGTAGACCATGCCCCTGGCACCCTGCGCGAAGATCTTCGCGGATTTCTCCAGAACGGTCCTCAGGTCCTCCTTGCCGCCACCCCGCACCAGAACCGGCACGCGGGCAGCCTCGATGACCCGGTGAAAGTCCTCCGGGTTCTCGGTCGGGTCGGCCTTGATGATATCGGCCCCCATCTCGGATGTCAGCCGGACCAGCGTCACGATCTTGTCAGCGTCGCCGTCCACCTGATACCCGCCGCGAACTTCGTTCGGGAGCATCACCAGCGGCTCGATCATCAGAGGCATCCCGTACTTGCGACAATCCTCTCGTACTCGGCTGATGTTCTCGATGCACTGGCGAAATAACTCAGGCTCGTCAGGCAGCATGAAGAGATTCACCACGACGGCGGCGGCATCCATCTCCAGCGCGCCGAGGATCGGCTCGCCGTGGTTCTGAAGCTGGGACCACATCACACGATGACGCTGATCGTTGTAGGGGTTGCCCATGTCGATCCGCAGGACCAGCGCGGGCTTGTCCTTCTCGGGTCGGGATTGCAGCAGGTCCGCCTGACCGTAGGCGCACTGGATCGCATCAGGTCGCGCGCCGATCAGCGTGTTCATCACGGCGGGCATGTCTTCCAGACCGTTCATGAAGCTCGGCTCGTTGCAGACCCCGTGGTCGACGGCGACATCCAGGCAGCCTCCATTCGTGAACAGACGGTTCATTCGTGCCTTGGTGTTTACCCGCATTTCAGCCTCCATTCGTGTTGCGCATCGCCAGCATCTGGGGCGTCACGCCGTGATAGTCGTTGAGTTCTGCGAACAGTTCAGCCATCTCCGCGCCCGCCGCATCGCAGGAAAGGCTCCGCTCAGTCGCCAAGATCCGGGCGATGGCCTCGATCAACTCGGTCGAGATGCTGCCGGCGATCGCGAGCGGGGTTCGCCTCAGCACGATGTCGGACAGCCGCACGACGAACTCGTGCCGGATCATCCAGCGGATGTCGCCTTCGGTCAGGGAGCTTCCGGGCAGCGGAGGGGAATCCATTCCCGCCACCGCAACCTCCTCGGCCTTGGCGCCGAAGAGATCGAACAGCAGCGCGGCCCGGTCGGCGTCGATGCCGCGCGCCTCGACGATTCTGCCCACCAGAGCGAACGGATCGGAAGGAAAGCCCGCTCCTCCACCGATGGGCAGGTCGCGGGTTGATCGCGTCCGGCTCCGCTTCAGTTCAGACAGCACCGCGTCGGTCGCATCCTCCGCGAAAGCGCGGAATGTCGTCCATTTGCCCCCGATCATCGCGAATTGCGGCACCCGTCCTTCTATCCTTCGCACTTCGTGGTCGCGCGAGATGCGCCCGGTGAAGCGGTGGTCGCTTCGTGGCAGGGGCCGGATGCCGCTGTAGCTGAAGACGACATCCTCCGGTCCGATTTCGATAGAGGGGAAGACCTGACGCAACGCGCCAAGAATGTAGTCGCACTCCTCCGGTTCGCAGCGCACCCGCCCTGCCCGGTCGACGCGAATGTCTGTCGCTCCCGCCAGCACTCTTCCGAGATAGGGAAAGACGATGCAGATGCGGCCATCCCCGTTCTCGAAATAGACCATGTGTCCGTCGAGCGCGTCGAAAAGCCTGGCGTTATCCAGGATCAGGTGGGAGCCCTTTGTGCCGGCCACGAGACGCTGGCCGTCGCCGCCTCCCAACGCGCTCGCGGTGTCGTCGAGCCATGCTCCCGTGGCGTTCACGACGGTTCGGGGTTCGACCCGCAGACGTTCGTCCCCAGCAACGAGAGTGAAAGTGCCGTCTGACACGATGACTTCGGCATAGTTGACGGCGACGGCGTCAGGTGCTGTGACCTCGGTGTCCCGCAGCATTTCGATGCAGAGGCGCTCGGGGTGCGAGATCCATGCATCGCTGTAGATCGCAGCGCGTCGGGCAGCCGGCAGGAAGTCGGGCCAGCGGTCCCGCATCTCCCATGATGTGAGAAAGCGATGTCGCGGCAGAACCCGGCCCTTGCGGGTCACCCAGTCGTAGAGCTCGAGCCCAATCTTTATCGGCAGCGCCCCGCGTCTTGCCGGCTTCCGCGACGCGCCGAGGAAACTCGCAGCGCCGTTCCACAGGCCGGAGAGACAGGACGTGATCGGGATGACAGTGGGCAGTGGCCTGACCATATGCGGCGCCAGTTTCAGCAAGATGTCGCGTTCCCGAAGACTTTCGCGCACCAGCGTGAACTCGCCGTTTTCAAGATACCGCAACCCGCCATGGATCATCCGCGATGGCGCCGCGCTGCATCCCGAGGCAAAGTCGTTGCGCTCGACGAGAAGGACACGAAGTCCCTGCAGCGCCAGATCGCGGAATACGCCTATGCCATTGACGCCACCGCCAACGACGAGCGCGTCGAAGGCCCCGTCTTGGCGGATCTTGTTCAGCGCTCTGGTGCGTTGGTCAGGCATGTCTTTCCTGTTCGCCGGAACAGGGTCCGGCGGCATTGCGGTCATCCTCTTCGTCCCGGATCAGGTATCGAGCCCGGTCAAATGCGTACGGGCCTGGGTTTCGATCTCGGTAATTTCTTCTGCAGACAGACGGATGCGACCGGCCGCGGCGTTCTCCTCGGCCTGCCGCCTGTCCCGCGCACCGCAGAGGGAGAAGGTGATCCCCGGCTGCTGAACCGTCCAGGCGATCACCACCTGCGCCAGCGTCGCGCCGTGGCGCTCGGCAACAGGTCCTATGGCCGCCATCAGCCGAGCCACCTTTTCTCGGTTGGAAAGCGAGAAGCGGGGATTGCCCTTGCGCAGGTCGTCGCCGGAGAACTCGCGCTCCGGTCCGATCTTGCCCGTCAGCAGGCCGAGACCAAGCGACGAATAACTCAGAACCGAGACGCCGTTCTGCCTGCACAGTGGCAGAATCTCGTTCTCCAGATCGCGTTTGATCATCGAGTACTCTTCCTGAACCGCGTCCAATTGACCGGCGGCAAGATAGGCACGCGCAATGTCCGTATCGGTGTTGCTAGCGCCGATGGACCGGATCTTTCCTGCATCCTTGAGGGCCTCGAGCGCCTCCATGGTTTCTTCGACCGGGGTGGTCGGGTCCTGCCAGTGGGTGATGTAGTGGTCGATACGGTCGGTGTTCAGCCGCCTCAGGCTCTGCTCCACCTCGTAGACGATCGACTCCTTGCCGAGGTAGCGGTGAACCGGCTTGCCGTCGTAGTCGAAGAAGTGGTTGCCCTTCTGCGTGTGCCAGACGATTCCGCACTTCGTGGCGAGCACCACCTTCTCGCGCCGGCCCTGAAGCGCCTTTCCGACAATGGTCTCGGACACGCCCTGCCCATAGGCCGGAGCGGTGTCGATCAGGGTGATACCCGCGTCGACCGCCGCCTGGATGGCCGCGATCGAGGTGGCCTCGTCGGTGCCGCCCCACATCCATCCGCCAATGGCCCAGGTGCCAAGACCGACTACCGAGGCCTCGATACCGGAATTCCCTATTTCTCGCGTCAGCATGTCATCCGGCATCCCCGGTCCCCTTCAGTTTGTTCAGCACCGTCAGCGCCGTATCCTCGTCGAGGATAAGCGAGTTGAGGAAACCACCGTTCAGCACGGACTGGATCGGCAAGGCTTTCTCCGGCCCGGCCGCCACGCCTATGACCCGTTTGCAATGCCTGAGGTCCTGTGGCGCAAGAGCGACGAGCCGCGAGTTCAACGCATAGTTCGCAATCGAGCCGTCGATATGAGTCAGATGCGCGAGAAACTCGCCGACGACTCCCATGGCCATCAGCATCTTCCGGTCCACTTCGGGCACCGGATAGAGGTCGTAGTAGCTCGATCCCTCCGGCTCGATCGATCCGATCCCGACAAGCGCAACCGAGGCTTGACGCGCGACGTCCAGAACCTCCCGGATCGACGCCACGCCCATGAGCATGTCCCTTTGCATCCGGTTCTCGGCGAAAAGGGGGGCGTGCATCAGCAGAGGGGTGCCGCCAAGCCGCTCCGCCAGTTGAATGGCGAGGTGGTTCACGTCCGTGTGGTACTTGCCCTGTACGCCTCCGGTCAGGGGCACGACTGTCACATCCATCGCCCTCTCGGAGGCGACATTCTGGACGATGGCGCTGACGGCTTTCCCTCCAGTAATCGCGATTACGTCGCCATCGCGCAGAGTGGAGACGAGTTCGTTCGCCGCCGCGCGCCCGACCCTGTTCAGCGTCGTCTCGGCGCTGCCGGAAACCGACGGCGTCACGACGGCGCCCTTTAGGCCGGTGACCTTCGTCAGCGCCGCTTCCAGTTCCAGAAGCGCCTGGAACGGGCTCTGGACGTCGATCCGGACCATGCCTTCTCGGCGGCCCTGCGTTATCAGCCGGTTCACCTTCGACGTCGAAAGGTTGAGCCGCTCTGCGATTTCGGACTGCTTCAGCCCCTCGATGAAATGGAGCACGAGAACGGCGTGAATCTGCCGGATCAGGTCGAAGTCCCTGCGTTCGTCCAACATCGCGCTACCTGCGCCTCTTGTTCAGAAAATGGTCGATCGTGACCGCCGCAAGAAGAATAGTGCCGCGTATGATGTCCTGCCAGTACACCGAGACGTCGAGAAGCGCGAGCGAGCTCGACACGAGAGACAGCAGGACAACGCCCAGGATCGCGCCGAGAATCGAGCCGGAGCCTCCATTGAGACTTGCTCCGCCGATGACGGCGGCGGCGATCACCGTCAGTTCCAGCCCGATCCCGAAGGTTGGTTGGGCCGAGCCAAAACGCGACATGTAGATGATCCCGGCGACCCCGCATAAAGTGGAACACAGCGTCGTCGTCAGAAAGATGACCTTCTTCGTCCGAATGCCGGAATAGGCGGCCGCCTTCTCGTTGCTGCCCGTGTAGAACACCTTCCTGAACATTACGGTATGGCGAAGCATGAAATCGAACGTGATGACGAAGGCGAGGAAGATCAGGATCACGACGGGGATCGGCCCCACCGACCCCTGACCGATGAACTTGAACTCGGGCGGCAGGGTGAAGAGCCCGATCGGGCGCCCGCCCGTTCCCAGCAGGCAGATGCCCCGCGCAATGACCATGATCGCAAGAGAGACGATGAAATGGTGCAGGCCCACCTTCGTCACGAAGAAGCCCATCACCGCGCCGATCCCGGCGCAGCAGGCGATCGAGATCAGCGAAGCCAGCCAGGGATCGACTCCGGCGTTCAGAAAGAGCCACCCGGCGATGACCATCGCCAGCGCCGTGACCGAACCGACCGACAGGTCGATCCCGCCAGAGATCAGCAAAATCGTCATACCGATCACGATGATGCCGTCGACGGCGAAGGCGACCGACATCGCGCGCATGTTGGCCCAGGTCAGGAAGTAGGGCGACGCAAAGGACATCGTGATGAAGAGAGCGAGAATGATGAGCACCAAACCCGTTTCCCGCATCCGAAAGAGACCGCGGAGAATGCCGTCACTTCTCCGGTTCGGGACAAGCAGCGCCTCCTCAACGTGAACGGTGTCGCTCATCTCGCCCTCGCCCTGAGCCTGTCGTCGGCGTCCACGATCGACGCCAGTCGCATGATTTCCCTCTCCGTCAGCATCTCGCCTGAAACCTCACCACTGATCCTGCCTTCCCGGACCACCAGCACCCGGTCGCAGAGACCGATCAACTCGGGAAGTTCGGAGGAAATGACGACTATTCCGACGCCTGTGCTCGCGAGGTCGCGCAGGATGCGATGAATCTCGGACTTGGCGCCCACGTCGACGCCCCGTGTCGGTTCATCGAGAAAGATCAGGCTGGGATCGACACTCAGCATCTTGGCGAGTGCGACCTTCTGCTGATTACCCCCTGACAGCAATGAGACCGGACCGGACAGCGATCCATACTTGAGGTTGAGCTTGGCCCCGAGTGTCTTTGCCTGGTGCGCTTCCTTGTTGAAGCGGATCAGCCCCAGCCCGTTCGCGACCTGCTCCACCCGTAGGGCCGAGATGTTCGCGGCGATGGCCATGTCGAGAAAAACGCCGTCGCCCTTTCGATCTTCGCTCAGATACACGATGCCGTGCTTCACACAGTCCCGGTACGTCTTCAGGTCAAGCTTTTGCCCGTTCAGAACGATCTCGCCTGTTGCCTTGCCTTCCAGCCGGCAAATTCCCCTCGCGATCTCGCTTCGGCCGGCGCCGATCAGCCCCGCAAGGCCAAGTACCTCGCCCTTGCGGAGCTGGAAGCTGACGTCGCTGAAGCGCGGTTCGTCGTTCAGGTCTCGTGCTTCGAAGATGATCTCTTCCGAAGGTCCGGTCTGCTTTTCGGGATAGAGCCCGTCGATGACCCTTCCGACCATTGCGTTAACCACGTCTGACGGGCTGATCTCTGCAACGTCGCGGGTCGTGATGTACTTCCCGTCACGAAGGACGGTCACCCTGTCGCAGTTCTCGAAGATCTCGACCATTCGGTGCGAGATGTAGATGATGGACATGCCCCGGTCCGCCAGCTTGCGCATGATGTCGAAAAGGACCTGCGATTCCGTCAGGGTCAGTGCGGCGGTGGGCTCGTCAAGGATCAGGATGCGGCAGTTGAGCGTAAGCGCCTTTGCTATCTCGACAAGCTGCTGGTTCGAAATCGACAGGTCGCGCACGACGACCGAAGGATCAATTCCGCTGAGTTGACGAAACACTTCCGCCGCGTCCTGCTCCAGCTTCCGGTAGTCCATGAAGAACGACCGGCTGGCGTTCGTCCGGGCCATGAAGATGTTCTCGGCCACCGAGACGTCGGGACAAAGCGCGATCTCCTGGTGCACGAAGCCGATCCCGTATCTTTGAGCCTCGGTCGGCGACGAGATCGTCACCTTCCGGCCATCGAGAATGATGTCGCCGCTGTCTGGCTGAAGGATCCCGTCGATGATGTTCATGAGCGTCGACTTGCCCGCGCCATTCTCGCCCGCGACGGCGTGTATCTCGCCTTTCCGAAGCTCGAACCGCACGTCGCTCAAGGCCCTCACGGGTCCGAAGGATTTGTTCAGGCCCGAAATCTGGAGAACCGTCTCGTCTGCCATCGGGGGATTGTCCGGTCATCTGGGTTGCGGTCGCCCCGCCCGCGTCGAAGCGGACGGAGCGGGAGACTGGCGGCCTCCGTCGGTCAGCTCGGATCGCGGCCGTCCATGTAGACGTTCAGGTCGAAGCTGTCTGCGTTGTCCTTGGTTATGACCGCGAAGCCGTTGTCCATGAACGGGATCTGCATCGGATTGAAGCCGGAGGTCTTCCAGTCGTTGAACGGGTCGAAGAGGTCGGACCGGTTCGCGAGATGGACCGCCATGAAGCCCATGAAGCCCTGCACACCCTGGTTCGGATTGAGCGACATGTGGATGTTGCCCGCGCGGATGTGCTCGAGCGTCGTGGGCGTGACGTCGGCATGCATGATGAGGACGTCCGAGCCAGCCTCCAGCTTCGCCGCGACGGCACCTTCCGCCGAACCGGCCTCCGGGATCCACATCGCCGCGAGGTTCGGATTGGCTTGCAGGATCGAGGCGGTTGCCTTGTAGGCCGCGTTGCTGTCCTGGTTGGTCGCCTGGCGGCCGACGAGCTTCATGTTCGGAAAGTTGGCTTCCATGTAATCTATGAGTGCGGTGACCCGCAGATCATGGTTGGACTGGCCCGGGTTCTCGAGGACCGCGTATTCCGCGCTGTCGCCAACCTGCTTCACGATTTCTTCGGCGGCGAATTTGGCCTCGGCAAGGTTGTCCGACGTGATGTAGGCCGTGCGCTTCGACTTGGGTGAGTCTGCGGCGAAGGTCACGACTTCCGTACCACCCTCGATAGCGGCGTTGATCGGCGCGATAAACGGATCGGACTGCATCGGATGGAGCAGAATTCCCGCCGGCTGCTTGATCAGATCCTGCTCGAACGACGCGATCTGCTTGGTGATGTCATAGTCCGGTGTACCCGAGAATACGGCCTCGCATCCGAAGGCCTCGGCTGCCTGCTTGAATCCCTGATAGACCGGGACCCAGTACGGATGGCTGGAAACCATCACGTTCATGACATAGGTCTCGCCAGGCTCGCACATGATGCCTGCGGCCGCGGCCGGAGCAGACGCTAGGGCCGTTCCCACGAAAAATGACGCGGCCAGAATCCTTGTACGCTTAACGTTCATCACTTCCTCCCTGTGCTCCTCGCGACCTTCCCTGCCCATCCTGAGAGGAACGATGGCAAGAAATTTCGCAAAGCGATTTTTGTTGCAGTGTGATTGGTAGAGGAGACGGGCTGTCGGCAAAATTGATTCTGCAATTTTTCTTGAAAACTGAAATTTTTTTCAAGGCGCACATCTAACGCGCCGCAGGCCGCCGTACGGGTCGACTCGATCACCCGCCGCGACGACGGCACGTGAATGGCAGGTCTGCTCCGATAGCCGCCAGCAAGCGGATCACACCGTCGCCCATAACCTCGACATCCGTCACAGGTCGCCCAAGACTGGTTCGATGCCACATCAGACCAAGCGGCGAGTTTACAGGGCCCTCCTCGCTCTTGCGGGGCTCGTTGCCGTCGCGATCGGGACCTTTGCCCTGCCCGTCAGAACCTGGCGGACCGGCGAGGTGGATCACGCCGGTTTCCCGGCCTCGCCTTCGGACGCCAAAACGCCCGAACGCCTGTGGATCGACACCGATCCCGCTTGCGGTCACGGATCCCGCAGCGACCCAGACGATTGCTTCGCCCTCTTCGCGCTGGCGCGGTCTGAGAGGATCGAGATCGCAGGCGTGTCGACGGTCTTCGGCAATGCCGGGATCGATGTGACCGATGCAATCGCCCGCGACCTGGCGGCGCGACTGGCGCCAGCGGGCCATCCGCTTCCGACTATCTTTCGTGGCGCCGGCGCAACTTCGGACGCGGAGTCCCCGGCAAGCGCGGCGCTCGCCAGCGCTCTGGAAAGCGACCCGTTGACGATCCTGGCGCTTGGTCCGCTGACCAATATCGCGGATGCGCTTCGCTCCGACCCGTCGCTCGCCGCCCGGTTGGAGCGGGTCATCGCGGTGATGGGCCGGCACCCGGGTCATCTCTTTCACCCGAGCGAAGGGCGCGGCGACGGCGTCCTCTTCGGTCATGGTCCGATCTTCAGCGACCTCAACTTCCGGAAGGATCCGAAGGCGGTCGACTTTCTCCTGTCGACGAGGGTGCCGCTCACCTTGATCCCCTACGAGGCGGCCCGAGACGTGATGGTGACGCAAGACGATCTCGGCTGGATCGCTGCATCCGGATCGGTTGGAGACTGGATCGTCCAAGGCGCGGCCGGGTGGATGGACTATTGGCAGGACGAGGTGGGCCTTGGCGGCTTCTATCCCTTCGACCTCGTGGCCGCGCAGTACGTTCTCAGCCCGGAGGCTTTCCAGTGCGGAGGCGGGACGGCGACCGTGGACTTCGGATGGGCGCCAGGTTGGCTTTGGGTGTTCGATGACGCGGGCCTGTTCGTGAGGCCGGGCGCCGTCTCGGGAAGCGGACGCCAGGTCACCTACTGTCCGACGCTCGATGGGGCCGACGTTTCGCTCCTTGCCGAGTGACGGCGTCTTTCAGGGGAGTGCCGGGACAGCGCCATGGCGAACTCTCGCCAGAAAACGCTCCATCTCGGCAGATGTCGGCTGCTCGCCGGTGAACGTCTTTACATAGTTGGAGATGCGCGCGAGCCGGACAGGCATGTCCTCCTGAACCTGCATCGATATGTAACCAATCTGGACCAGGTACATCGTGCGTGCCCGGACGTCGGCCTCGTCCGGATCGAAGCCAAATCGCGCGAACATGTGCCGGATCGCCGAAAGCCGCGTCTCGTCTTCGAGGTTCACCGCCTCTGCGACCGCATCCGATTGATGCGCCCAGCCCCGCACCGCAAGATCCAGTCCCGCCTCGAACCCGCCCCCGGGGAGGAAGACGCTTATGACGTTCAGGACGGCCTCGGTGATCGATTGCGCGAACCCGTCGGTGGCGTCGACGAGCCTGCTCGTGTTCGTCTCTCGCCAGTCGTCCAGAAGCGCCTGCAGAAGCTGGGCGCGATCCTCGAAAAACCAGTAGAAACTGGTGCGCGACAGCCCGAGCCGGGTGCCGAGCGGTTGAATCTTCACCGCGTCGATCCCCGAGGTGACGAAGGCGTCGCGGGCCGCGGCCAGCCAGACGTCGCGCGATCCGCGCCAGCCTTTCGTGGGTTCGTCGGATGAGCCCTTGTCCGTCATGCCCGCCCTTCTAATGTCGTCTCGCGCGGCAATCAACAAAACTCGACGCTCGTGAACACTAACTTGACACACATGAACATTTTGCGCATCGCTGAGGCGTAGCCGTTCAGGAGACGCGCATGTCCGGGGATCCCCTTCTGCAGCCCTACCGCCTCAAACACCTGACGCTGCGCAACCGCATCATGACCACGAGCCACGAACCGGCCTACCCCGAGGACGGGATGCCGAAGGATCGCTATACCGCCTATCACGCCGAACGCGCGAAGGCGGGCGTGGCGCTGGCCATGACAGCGGGGTCGGCAGCCGTGTCGAAGGACAGCCCGCCGGTCTTCAACAACGTTCTCGCCTACAAGGACGAGGTCGTGCCGTGGATCCGAAGGCTCACCGACGCCTGTCACGACCACGGTTGCGCCGTAATGATCCAGTTGACGCACCTCGGGCGACGCACGACGTGGAACAAGGGCAACTGGCTGCCGTCGGTGTCGTCTTCGAAGCATCGCGAACCGGCACACCGGGCATTTCCCAAGCTGGCAGAGGACTGGGATCTCAAGCGCATCGTCACCGACTTCGCCGATGCCGCCGAACGGATGCAGGCGGGTGGCATGGACGGGGTCGAGATCATCGCCCACGGCCATCTCCTCGACCAGTTCATGTCACCTCTGAGCAACGACCTCGACGGCCCCTACGGCGGCGCGGATATTGCGGACCGGGCGCGGCTGACGATCGACGTGCTTCGCGCGGTGCGCGAGCGTGTCGGGGACGACTTCGTCCTCAGCCTGCGCATGGGTGCGGACGAGAAGACGCCAGGCGGGATCACGCCGGACGAGGGCATTCAGCTTGCCCTGCACATCAAGGCCGCCGGACTCGTGGACGTGTTCAACGTCAACGGCGGGCGCATTCACACCGACCCGGCGATGACGACCACGATTCCCATCCAGGGCATGGCGACGGCGCCGCACCTGTGGCTCGCGGGCGCGATCCGCGCCGCCACCGGGATGCCGGTGTTCCATGCCTCCCGCATCCCCGACGTGGCGACGGCGCGGTTCGCGGTGTCGTCGGGACAGCTCGACATGGTCGGCATGACGCGGGCGCACATGGCCGACCCGCACATCGTCCGGAAGATCATGGAAGGCCGCGAGGACGACATACGCCCCTGCGTCGGCGCCACCTATTGCCTCGACCGCATCTACCAGGCGGGCGACGCGCTTTGCATCCACAACGCCGCCACGGGGCGCGAGCTGACGATGCCGCACACCATCGAACCGGCGGCGACGCGCAGGAAGGTCGTGATCGTCGGCGCCGGTCCGGCCGGCCTCGAGGCGGCGCGCGTCGCCGCCGAGCGCGGACACGACGTGACCGTGTTCGAGGCACAGGCCGATGCGGGCGGTCAGATCCGCCTGACCGCACTGAACCCGCGACGGCGCGAGATGATCTCGATCGTCGACTGGCGCATGGCGCAATGCGCGGCGCGCGACGTGGAATTCCGCTTCAACACCTGGGCCGAAGCCGCCGACGTGACCGCGCTCGACCCCGACGTCGTCATCGTCGCAACGGGCGGCCTGCCCAATACCGAGCTCTTCGAAAGCGGCGAGGAGCAACGCCATGTCGTCAGCGCCTGGGACATCATCGCGGGTGACGTAAAGCCCGCGCAGAACGTCCTCGTCTATGACGAAAGCGGCGATCATCCGGGCCTGATGGCGGCAGAGGTCGCCGCGACCGCCGGGGCGACCGTCGAGGTCATGACCCCCGACCGCACCTTCGCCCCCGACATCATGGCGATGAACCTCGTTCCCTACATGCGCGCTCTGCAATCGAAGGACGTGACCTTCACCGTCACCCGCCGCCTTCTCGACGTGACCCGCGACGGCAACCGACTGAAGGCCGTGATCGGCACGGATTACAGCGATCTCAGGACCGAACGGATCTACGACCAGATCGTGGTGAACTACGGCACCCTGCCGCTGGACGACCTGTATTTCGAGTTGAAGCCCTTGTCCTCGAACGGCGGCGCGGTCGACTACGACGCGCTGATCGAGGGTCGCGCTCAGGGCATCGCAAGCGGGAAAAAAAGCGGCTTCCAGCTGTTCCGCATCGGCGACGCGGTCAGCGCGCGCAACACGCATGCCGCCATCTTCGATGCACTACGGCTGATGAAGGATATCTGAAGACGCCCGCAGGACGACCCCCGGTCAGACGGCCTCGGCAGCCAATTCCCGGCACCCGGTTTCGAGAAGATGGAGGACGTGCGGCGCGAAGCTGTGCCAGACATCCATGCGATAGGCGCTGTCGGCGTCGCGCCAGATCGTGACGGTCACGCCGTCGAAGTTCGTCCGCCTCCCCTCGCCCACCGCGATGCTCTCGGGGTCGCGGGCCATGCCTAGGGTGAGCAGCTCCGTTGCGCGTGCGCCGTCGATCTGGAAGGTGACCTCGCGACCCGACACGTCGACGAGGCTGTGCGGCAGGGTTTCATAGACACCGGCGCAGGACGACAGGACGCCCTCGACCGTCCCCTCCGGCAGGTGAAGCATCCATTCGTCGGGACCGAGGCGCAGGGCCTCTAACTCGCCGCCGGTGCAACGCTCGCCGATCTTGCCGGGCAGCGACAGACCGAGAGCCGCTTCAAGCGGCGCCAAGTCGCCTCGCGCACGCAACGACAGCCGGGCGCAGGGCTTCGCCAGCCGAACGCGGACAGCGGCACTTTCCGCAAGAACCTCGGGTTCGGAGGACATCGGTTTATTCATGGCGGTTCCTCAGATCTTCAGCCTTGCGTTGTCGGGATCGACGAAGACCATGGGCGTGATCTTCGCGGCTATGGTGCGGTCGGGCATTGGGATGTGGACGGTCTCGCCCATGCGTCCGTGCCCGCCCTCCACCAGTGCCAGCGCGATCGGTCGTCCCACCGCGTCCGAGTGATAGGACGAGGTCACATGACCGACCATCGTCATGGGAAGCGCCTGCGTCGGATCGAAGACGATCTGAGCCCCTTCCTCCAGCCTGGAGTGGTCCTCGGTCAGAAGGCCGACCAGTTGCTTCCGGCCCTCGGACGTCAGGTCTGGACGAGCCATGCCGCGCTTGCCGACGAAATCGGGTTTCGACTTGCCGACCGCCCAGTCGAGCCCGGCATCCTTTGGCGTCACCGTTCCATCCGTGTCCTGGCCGACGATGATGTAGCCCTTCTCGGCGCGCAGGACGTGCATGGTTTCGGTGCCATAGGCGCAGATGTCGTATTGCCGACCGGCCTCCCACAGCACCTCCCACAGCGTCCGTCCCCTCGGCGCGGGCACGTTGACCTCGAACCCGATCTCGCCGGTGAAGCTGACGCGGAAGAGACGCGCGGGCATTCCAGCGACGGTGCATTCGACGCAGGACATGTGCGGGAAGGCCTCGTCGGTCAGGTCGACACCTTCGACGAGAGGGGCCAGCAGCGCCGCGGCCTTCGGGCCGTTCAGCGCGATTGTCGCCCATTGCTCGGTGGTGGAGGTCAGCCAGACGTTCAGGTCCGGCCACTCGGTCTGAAGGTAGTCCTCCATCATGTTCAGCACGCGCGCAGCGCCGCCGGTCGTCGTGGTGACGTGGAACCTGTCCGTCGTCAGGCGACCGATCACGCCGTCGTCTCGGATGAATCCGTCGTCGCCGCACAACAGGCCATAGCGGCAGCGCCCCGGCGCGAGCTTGGTCCAGGGGTTGGTGTACATGCGGTTCATGAACTCGACCGCGTCCGGCCCCACGACCTCGATCTTGCCAAGCGTCGAGGCGTCGAAGATGCCGACGGACTGGCGCGTCGCCACGCACTCGCGGCGGACGGCGGTGTCCATGTCCTCGCCCGGTTTAGGGAAGTGCCACGCCCGGCGCCATTGGCCGACCGGCTCGAACACCGCGCCGTTCTCCTCGGCCCAGCCATCGATCCGTGTCTTCCGCGTCACCTCGAAATGTGCGCCGCGATGGTAGCCTGCGAAGGCCCCGAACGAGGTCGGCGTATAAGGCGGCCGAAACGTCGTCAGGCCGACCTGAGGCTGTTTCTTTCCAAGGGCATCCGCGGCGATGTTCAAGCCGTTGATGTTCGACATCTTGCCCTGGTCGGTCGCCATGCCGTTCGTGGTGTAGCGCTTGACGTGCTCGATCGACCGCATGCCTTCGCGCACGGCCAGACGCAGGTCCTTGGCCGTCACGTCGTTCTGGTAGTCGACGAAGGCCTTGGCCTTGCCAGGATTCAGGTCGGTCGGCAGCTCCGTGTGGCTGACGCCAGTCCCGGTCCGGTCGGAGGCAACCGAACAGGCCGTCTCCCCGCCGGTTCCGCCAAGGTCGGCCGCCACGGCGCGGCCCTTGTCGGCGCCGTCGTTCAGCACCGCCTCGACGCCCCAGAGCCCCCGGCTCGCGCCCGCGATGACGCAGTTCTCCGGCGTGTCCTTCGGCAGGAACGTGGTCAGGTCCTCGTCCCAGGCGAGCGACCCCCTGGTGTGAGAGAAGAGGTGCAGCGACGGCGTCCATCCCCCCGACATCAGGACGGCGTCGCAACCGATCACATAGCCCGCCCCGACCTTGCCGTCCGTCACCGGATTGACCCGGAGCGACGTCACGCGCAGCCGCCCTTTGGTGGCGGTCGCGGTATGTCCGATCTTCAGCCTGATGCCTCGCTTCCCGGCCTCGGCGAGGAGGTCGTCGCGCACGCTTTCGCGCGTATCGACGATGGCCTGCACCTGCGCGCCCGCATCCGCCAGGTCGAAGGCCGCAAACCACGCGCTGTCATGCGAGGTCAGAATGACCGGCCGCTGTCCGACCAGCACGCCGTAGCGGTTGAGATAGGTCTGCGCCGACCCCGCCAGCATGACGCCAGGGCAGTCGTTGCCGTGGAACACGAGCGGCTTTTCGAGAGCACCCTGCGCCAGCACGACGCGCTTGGCGCGCACCCTCCACATCCGCTCGCGGGGCGTGTCGGCGGGGAGGTCGGACAGGTGGTCGGTGAGCCGTTCGACCATCCCGATCATGTTCTGGTGATAATAGCCGATGGCGGTGGTCCGGGTCATGATCCGGACGCCCGCCGCCTTCAACGCCTCTACCTCGGCGGCCAGCCAGTCCCAGGCCCGCTGGCCGTCGACAAGCGCCTGCGGTTCGGACAGAAGCGAACCCCCGACCTCAGCGTTCTCGTCGACGAGCACGACCTTCAACCCGTCGACGGCCGCAGCGCGCGCGGCGGCAAGCCCGGCGGGACCCGCGCCCACGACCAGCACGTCGCAGTGCAGGAAGCGCGAGGCGTAGGTGTCGGGGTCCTCTTCGGTGGGGCTGACGCCCAGTCCTGCGGCGGCGCGAATGAAGGGCTCGTAGACCCTGTGCCAGAAGCTCTTTGGCCACATGAAGGTCTTGTAGTAGAAGCCCGCCGAGAACAGCATGTAGGCCGCGTCGTTGACCGCGCCGATGTCCCACTTCAGGCTCGGGTACTTGTTCTGCGACGTGGTCTCCAGACCCTGCCAGATCTCCTGCACCGTGGCGCGCGTGTTCGGCTCGAAGCGGCCGGGCCCGCGGCGGGTACCGATCAGCGCGTTCGGCTCCTCCGACCCCGCTGCCACCGGCCCGCGCGGCCGGTGGTACTTGAATGACCGGCCCATCAGGTGGACGCCGTTCGCCAGGAGGGCCGAGGAGACGGTGTCGCCCTTCAGCCCCACGAACGGCTTTCCGTCGAAGGTGAAACGCACCGATTTCCCGACATCGACGCGGCCCTTGCCCGCAACGCGGTTTCCGCTCATTTCGCGTCTCCCCCCAGGCTGGCGAGGTCGGGACGCGGCGCGCCGGCCCTGTAGGTCGTCAGGAACTTGTCCGACACCGTGTCGCGCACGGCGTTGAAGAACCGCCCGCAGCCGTGGAGATGCCGCCACCGCTCGAAATGCGGACCTTTCGGGTTCTCGCGGATGAAGAGGAACTCCTCCCATTGCTCGTCCGACTGGCCGGATGGGTTCTCGGGTCGGATGACATGCGCCTGCCCGGCATAGGCGAACTCGGCCTCGGGCAGGGTCTCTTCGCAATAAGGGCACGTTATCAGAAGCATGCGCGTCGTCCTTCAGTGCGCGACGGCGGCGGCGGCCGCTTCGTCGATCAGCCGCCCGGTGCGGAAGCGCTCCATCGTGAACGGCGCGTTGATCGGGTGCGGCTCGTCCTTCGCGATGGTCCAGGCGAAGGTATGCGCCGCGCCCGGCGTCGCCTTGAAGCCGCCGGTGCCCCAGCCGCAGTTGACGTAGAGTCCTTCGACCGGCGTCTTCGAGATGATCGCCGAGCGGTCGGGGGTCACGTCCACGATCCCGCCCCACTTCCGCAGCATCCGCATCCGGTTGAAGATCGGGAAGACTTCCGCAATGGCGGCGACGGTATGCTCTATCAGCGGCAGGCCGCCGCGCTGGCTGTAGCTCGTGTATTGGTCGGTGCCGGAACCAATGACCAGCTCGCCCTTGTCCGACTGGCTGATGTAGGCGTGGACCGCGTTGGACATCACGACACAGGGGAAAACCGGCTTGACGGGCTCCGACACCAGCGCCTGAAGCGGATAGCTTTCCAGCGGCAGGCGCACTTCCGCCGTCTGCATCACGACCGAGGTGTGGCCTGCCGCCGACACGCCGACCTTCTTTGCCCTGATGAAGCCCCTCGCCGTCTCGACGCCCGCGACCGAGCCGTCCGCGTTGCGGCGGATCGCCGTCACAGGGCAGTTCTGGATGATGTCGACGCCGCGCGCCGCCGCGCCGCGCGCATAGCCCCAGGCGACCGCATCGTGCCGCGCGGTGCCCGCGCGCTCCTGCAGCGCGCCACCCATGACCGGATAGCGGGCGGATTTCGAGATCGACAGCGGCGGGCAGTAGGCCTTGCACTCCTCCGGCGTCAGCCAGCGGTTGTCGACGCCGTTCAGGCGGTTCGAGTGGATGTGGCGCTTGAAGCTCTGCACGTCGTGGACGTTGTGCGCGAGCATCAGAACGCCCCGCCGCGAGTACATGACGTTGTAGTTCAATTCCTGGCTGAGGTTCTCCCACAGGTCGACCGAATGGTCGTAGAGCCGCGCGCTTTCGTCGTAGAGATAGTTCGACCGGATGATCGTCGTGTTCCGCCCGGTGTTGCCGCCGCCGAGCCAGCCCTTGTCGATCACCGCGACATTGGTGATCCCGTGCTCCTTCGCGAGGTAATAGGCCGCGCCCAGCCCGTGGCCGCCCGCTCCGACGATGACGACATCGTATTCGGCCTTGGGCTGGCTGTCGGGCCACTGCTCGGTCCAGTTCTTGTGGCCGGTCAGGGCGTTCTTCAGAAGGCTGAAGGCACTGAAATGGGTCATCGTCGGCACCTTGCGCGGGAACACGATGCGTTGACCTATTCCCAATGCGAGGTCATGGGCGGTATATCAGCGCCAGACATGCAGTAGGATTGCGCCATGCCTTCACCCGCCGACCCAACGATGTCCGGCCGCAAGAAGCTGAGCATCGCCTTCCTTCTGGCGGACGACTTCACCCTGTCCGCCTTCGCGAATTTCGTCGATGTCCTGCGTCTGGCCGCCGACGAAGCCGACAAGTCCCGCCCCATCCTTTGCGAATGGACCGTCCTGTCCGAGACGATGACCCCGGTGCGTTCCAGTTGCGGCGTCAAGGTCACGCCCGCCACGACGCTTCGCAGTGCCGGCCGCTATGATTACCTCGTCGTCGTCGGCGGCGTGATGAGCGACCGCTCGGCGCTGAGCGTGGCGGAACGGGACTATCTCCGCGCGCAGGCCTCGGCCGGGGTGCCGGTCGTCGGTCTTTGCACCGGCGTCTTCATTCTCCACGAAACGGGGCTGCTCGACGGCTACCGCTGCTGCGTGAGTTGGTTCCATCACCAGGATTTCGTCGACCGGTTCGACGCGGTGCAGCCCGTGGCCGACCAGATCTTCGTCGTGGACCGCGACCGCCTGACCTGTTCGGGCGGACACGGCGCGGCGCATCTGGCGGCGTTTCTCGTCGCTCGCCATGTCGGGCAGTCCGCCGCGATCAAGAGCCTCAACATCATGATGATCGACCACGCGCTTCGCGGCGACGTGGCGCAGCCGGGCCAGCCTGTCGCGAGACGGCCCACCGACGACCTCGTCAAGCGGGCGGTCCTCAGGATGCAGCAGAACGTCGAGCTTCCGCTTCCCGCCGCCAGCCTCGCCCGGCAGTTGAACGTCGGCCGAAGGACGCTGGAGCGGCGGTTCCTCGGGGACGTGGGGCAGACGCCCTCGAAGGTCTACCTCGACATCCGACTCGACCGGGCGCTTCTGAAACTGCGCTCCACCCGCGACACCGTGGCCGACGTCGCGCTGGCCACCGGCTTTTGCGACGGGACGCATCTTGCCCGGACGATGAAGGCCGAGCGCGGGTTCTCGCCCGCCGAGTACCGCTCGGCACAAGCCGCCGTCGTTCCGGACGGCCCGGCGACCGGAGTGCTGTTGAACCAGCCCGACTGAGCCGGTCGGTCGCAAACCCGGCGGACCATGTCGCAATTCCGACGGTCCGCGACCTGTCCGCGTGCGATGACGCCCGCAAGGCATCGGTTGCGAGACATCGTAACCGACTTCAGGCCAGGAGTTCCCAATGCTTCGCGAATCCGACGTTCTGTCCACCCTCATGCGCCGCAGGCCCGATCATTCTCTGGCGCAGGAGCTTTACTGCGACTCAGGCGTCTTCGACGCGGACCTGTCCCACATCTGGTATCGCGAATGGCTCTTCTCGATTCCGGCTTGCGAGATCCCGAAGGCCGGGAACTATGTCGTCCACGACGTCGGCGCCTATTCCGTCGTCATCGTGCGCGGCAACGACGGCGAAATCCGCGCCTTCCACAACTCCTGCCGCCATCGTGGCTCGGTCCTGTGCAAGTCGAAGAAGGGGACGCACCCCAAGCTGGTCTGCCCGTACCACCAGTGGACCTACGAGCTTGACGGCAGGCTGCTCTGGGCGCGCGAGATGGGCCCCGACTTCGATGCCTCGAAGCACGGACTGAAGCACGTTCACTGCCGCGATGTCTCGGGCATGGTCTATATCTGCCTCGCCGACGTGGCGCCGCCCATCGAAGACTTCGCAGCCGAGGCGGCGCGCTACATGGCGCCCCACGACCTCGCGAACTCGAAGGTCGCCCACGAGAGCACCATCATCGAGCACGGCAACTGGAAGCTCGTGTGGGAGAACAACCGCGAATGCTACCACTGCGCCGGGAACCACCCGTCGCTCTGCCGCACCTTCCCCGAGGATCCGCGCGCCATCGGCAGCGACAACAGCGGCGAGTTGAGCGGCCTGCAACGGCAGCACAGCCAGCGCTGCGAGGCCGCCGGGGCTCCCTCGGCCTTCCTCGAATCGTCCTGGGGCGACTGGCGCTTCGTGCGCACGCCGCTGCTCGACGGCGCCGAGAGCTATACCATGGACGGCAAGGTCGCCAGCACGCGGCCGAACTCCACGCTGCCGTTCCGCGACGCGGGGTCGCTTCTGAAGTACAAGTATCCGGGATGCTGGAACCACTTACTGTCGGACCACGTCATCCTCTTCCGCGTCACGCCGATCGGCCCGATGGAGACTGAGGTCCGCACGACGTGGCTTGTCCACAAGGACGCGGTCGAGGGGCAGGACTATGACCTCAAGCGCCTGACCGAGGTCTGGATCGCGACGAACAACGAGGACCGCGAAGTGGTCGAGAACAACCAGCGCGGCATCCGCTCGCCCGCCTACGAGCCCGGCCCCTATTCGCCCATCCACGAAGGCGGCAACATCCAGTTCGTCGACTGGTACGCCTCGACCATGATCCGGTCGATCACCGGCACCGGCGCCGCAACCCTGGCGGCGGAGTGACCGGAGCAATGCTGCAACTCGACCTTCGCGCCTCCGAGGACGACGGGATCTGGACCGACGCCGAACCGCTCCTGTGCTGCGCCGTCGTGCCGGAGGCGCCGAACACGGCGACCTTCAGTTTCGTCGCGCGATCCGGGGCGCAGTTCCGCTACGAGCCGGGCCAGTTCCTGACGCTCGAGCTGCCGGTTTCCGGCGGCACCATCTGGAAGACCTACACGATCTCGTCCTCGCCCTCGCGACCGCTGACGATAGCCGTCACCGTCAAGGCGCAGGCCGGCAGCGTCGGCACGCGATGGATGCTCGACCACCTGAAGCCGGGGATGGAGATCAAGGCCACAGGCCCCGCCGGGATCTTCACGATGCCCCGGAAGGAGAGCAAGAAGTACCTCTTCATCTCCGCCGGGTCCGGCATCACGCCGTCGCTGTCGATGACGACCTACCTCTACGACCGCGGGACGGACACCGACATCACCTTCGTCCATTGCGCCCATCGGCCGCAGGACATCATTGCGCGCCAACGGCTCGAGCAGATGGCGTCTCGCGTGCCGTCGATCCGGCTGTTCTTCATCGTCGAAGAGGACGATCCCTACCGCGTCTGGACAGGCTTTCGCGGACGGCTGAACCAGTTGATGATCGGCCTCATCGCCGGCGACTATCTGGAACGCGAGGTCTATTGCTGCGGGCCTGAGCCCTTCATGGACGCGGTGCGCGAAATGCTGATCGCGCTCGGCTACGACATGGAGCACTACCACCAGGAAAGCTTCGCCGCGCCGGTCAAGAAAGAAGAGCAGCTTCCCGAGCACGACGACGTCATCCTCGACGAGGACAGCGCCGCGAGCGTCCTCTTCGCGAAATCCGAGGTGACGGCGGAGTGCAAGGAAACCGACACGGTTCTCGCCGTCGCACGCGGCGCGGGCATCGTCATCCCGTCCGGATGCACCTTCGGCGTCTGCGGCACCTGCAAGATCAGGAAGACCGGGGGCGAGGTCCACATGGTGCATAACGGCGGCATCTCGGACGACGACATCGCCGAGGGATACATCCTCGCCTGCTGTTCACGGCCCATAGGCGCCGTCGAGGTCGAGGTCTGACCCGCAGCGCGCTGCCTGAAATCACCGTTACGTCAATTCCTTCAACGCGCTAGAAGGGAAGACAGGCCGCCCGCACCGGGCGGCCGTCCGGTCGGGCATTCACCAGAGGGACGCGCTTGGCTTTCACCCTGAGGCACCTTCAGTTCTTCGTCGCCGCCGCCGAGCACGGCAGCATCACGAATGCGGCCAAGGCCCTGGCGATCTCGCAGTCCTCCGTGACCGAGGCGATCAAGGCGCTCGAGGCCGACCTGTCCGTCACGCTCTTCGAACGGCGCGCGCGCGGCCTCGAGATCACCGTCGCCGGGCATCAGTTCCTCCGTCACGCGCGCAAGATCCGGGACGACGTGTCGGACGCCCGGCGTGCCTTCATGATGGGCGCCGACGCGCGCGAGGGCGAGATCCGGCTTGGCGTCACCTCGCTCGTTGCCGGGTACGGCCTGTCGGATGCGCTCGGGCGGTTCCGCCGGACCTTTCCCGGCATTCGAATCTCGGCGGTCGAGGACACGGGCGAATATCTCGAGCACCTTCTAATCGGGGGCGAGATCGACGTGGCCTTCCTGATCGTCTCGAAGCTGCACAACCGCTCGGCCTTCGAGGTGGAAAGCATCGCGGCCTCCGCCATGCGCCTCTGGCTGCCGCTGGGCCATCCCTTGGCCGGAGAAGAGGCGGTGAGCATCGAGGATGTCGTCCGCGAGCCTCTCATCATGCTGTCGGTGGAGGAGATCGAGGAAAGCACCCAGACGCTTCTGCTGTCCCTCGGAGCGCGGCCGGAGGTCGCCTTCCGCACGCGCTCGGTCGAAGCGGTCCGGTCGCTTGTGGCGACGGGAATGGGCGTGGCGATCCTGCCGGACCTGATCTACCGGCCCTGGTCCCTCGAAGGCGACAGGATCGAGATCCGCGATGTTTCGGGCGACCTGCCGACGGTTCAGGTCGGCATGGCCTGGCGCCGCGGCGCGCCTCTCTCGGCCAACGCGCGCGATTTCGTGCGGCTTGCGCGAAGCTCGTTCCAGGCCGGGACCTGAAGCATTCGGTTTTTCCGATAATGCCGATCAGGATTTTGGCATTGCGAAAGCGCGACCCGCGACCAATCCTGCGCGCAATCCCGGCGACCACTCTGCGAGTGGGATGATCGGGGCGTAACAACACCAACGGGAGAATACAAGATGTCTGCACGCTTCCTTTTGTCGGCCGCGGTCTCGGCGATCCTCGTGGCCCAGCCGGTCCTCGCCCAGGTGTCCGAGCTTGGCGATGGCGAGGGCCAGGTCGATATCGTGGCATGGCCCGGCTACATCGAACGCGGCGAGACCGACGCCGCCTTCGACTGGGTGACCAAGTTCGAAGAGGCCTCGGGCTGCAAGGTCAACGTCAAGACGGCCAACACCTCGGACGAGATGGTGGCCCTGATGAACGAAGGCGGCTTCGACCTCGTCACCGCCTCGGGCGACGCCTCTCTCCGTCTTGTCGCCGGCAAGCGCGTCCAGCCGGTGAACACGGCGCTCATCCCGTCATGGTCCACCATCGACGAGCGCCTGCAGAACGCGCCCTGGCACACCGTCGACGGCGTCCATTACGGCGTCCCCTACCAGTGGGGTCCGAACGTGCTGATGTATTCGACCGAAGCCTTCGGCGACACGCCGCCCGATAGCTGGAGCGTCGTCTTCGAGGAGACGACCCTTCCGGACGGCCAGTCCAATTCGGGACGGGTGCAGGCCTATGACGGCCCGATCCACGTCGCCGACGCCGCCAACTACCTCATGCACCACAAGCCCGAACTCGGGATCGCCAACCCATACGAACTGAACGAGGACCAGTACAAGGCAGCGCTCGACCTTCTGCGCCAGCAGCGCACGCTGGTCAGCCGCTACTGGCACGACGCCTTCATCCAGATGGACGATTTCAAGAACGAGGGCGTCGTCGCCTCGGGGTCATGGCCGTTCCAGGTCAACATCCTGAAAAGCGAAGGCGCGCCCATCGCCAGCGTCATCCCGGTGGAGGGCGCGACAGGCTGGGCCGACACGACGATGATGCACGTCGACGCCGCCCATCCCAATTGCGCCTACATGTGGATGGAGCACACGCTGTCGTCGAACCTGATGTCCGATCTTTCCGCCTGGTTCGGGTCGGTCCCGGCGGTGCCAGCGGCCTGCTCGGACGGCTCGGGGATGCAGACCGCCGAGGGCTGCTCGGCCAACGGTCTCGACGACTTCGACCGGATCCGGTTCTGGACCACGCCCGTCAGCGCCTGCGAAAGCCAGGGCGAGTGCGTGCCCTACTATCGATGGGTCAGCGACTATATCGGCGTCATCGGCGGCCGCTGAGACCTTGCCCCTTCGCATGACCTCTCCGGTGGCGCGCCCGCGCCGCCGGACCGGAGCCAATTACCGATGACCGACGCCGTCGCCTTCGATCACGTCTCGCGCCATTTCGGCAGCATCCGCGCGGTGGACGACGTCTCGATCTCCATCGCCGAGGGCAGCTTCTTCGCCATGCTCGGTCCCTCGGGGTCGGGCAAGACCACGTGCCTGAGGCTCATCTCGGGCTTCGAAAGGCCGACATCCGGCCGTGTCCTGATCTTCGGCGAGGACTCGGGCGCGGTACCGCCGAACCGAAGACCCGTCAACACGGTCTTCCAGGACTATGCCCTCTTCCCGCACCTCGACGTCCGCGACAACGTCGCCTACGGATTGATGGTCAGGGGCGAGGAGAAGGCGCGCCGCCACGCTGCGGCCGAAGAGATGCTGTCGCTCGTCAAGCTCGACGCCTTCGGCGACCGCAAGCCCGGACAGCTCTCCGGCGGTCAGCGGCAGAGGGTCGCGCTGGCCCGCGCGCTGGTCAACAGGCCCAAGGTCCTGCTGCTGGACGAACCGCTCGGCGCGCTGGATCTGAAGCTGCGCGAGGCGATGCAGGACGAGTTGAAGGCGCTCCAGCGGTCGCTCGGCATCACCTTCGTCTTCGTCACCCACGACCAGGGCGAGGCGCTGTCGATGGCCGACCGGGTCGCCGTCTTCAACGAGGGCCGCATCGTGCAGGTGGGCACGCCCGAGGAGATCTACCAGCGTCCCCGGACCCGCTTCGTCGCCGATTTCGTCGGCTCCGCCAATGTGCTGTCTCCCGACATTTGCGTGCGTGCCGGCGCCGGCAGTGGCTGGGCGAGCCTGCGGGCCGAGGCGGTGCGGCTGGTTCCGCCCGGCGAGGGTGTCGTACAGGGTACTGTCGCCTCGCGCCGCTACCTGGGCGCGGTCAGCCGCGTCCACGTCGACATCGGGGACGCCGTCATCGCCGCCGACCTCGCCGCTGGCACGCCCTTGCCCGAGCCGGGCGCCACCGTCGGGCTGACCTGGGACGCGACGGCCCTCCACCGGATGGAGGAGGCCTGAGATGGCCACCGCCGCGGGCGACCGGCTTTCGGACCTGTTCTGGCGGCAGCCCCGCGTGCTGCTGGCGGTGCTGCTCGTCCCGCCGCTCCTCTGGCTCGGCGTGGTCTACATCGGCTCGCTGGCCGCGCTCCTTCTCCAGAGCTTCTTCTCGATCGACGAGTTCTCGGGGCTGATCGACTACGAGTTGACGCTCAAGACCTATCGCGAGCTGTTCCGCCCCGCGAACTTCGACATCATCCTGCGCACCACGCTGATGGCCGCCGCCGTGACGGTCGCCTCCGCCGTGATCGCCTTCCCCATCGCCTATTACGCCGCGCGCTACGCGAAGGGCCGGATGAAGGCGTTCTTCTACCTCGCGGTGATGCTGCCGCTCTGGTCGAGCTACCTCGTGAAGGTCTACGCCTGGAAGCTGATCCTCGCGAAGGAAGGCATCCTGACCTGGGCCGTCGACGGCATCGGAGCCAGCGCCATCCTGAACGCGGTCCTTTCGATCCCGGTCATCGGGGGCAACTCGCTGTCGGTCAGCTACATCGGGACCTTCCTCGTCTTCCTCTACGTCTGGCTGCCGTTCATGATCCTGCCGGTGCAGGCGGCGCTCGAGCGGGTGCCGCAGAACCTGATCGAGGCCTCGGACGACCTCGGCGCGCGGCGCGGGCAGACGATGCGCTACGTCATTCTGCCGATGGCACTGCCGGGTTTCATCGCGGGCTCGATCTTCACCTTCTCGCTGACATTAGGCGACTACATCATCCCCCAGATCGTGGGCTCGTCGCGGAACTTCATCGGTCAGGCGGTCTATGCCCACCAGGGCACGGCGGGGAACATCCCGCTCGCCGCCGCCTTCGCCGTGGTGCCCATCGTCATCATGGGGTTCTACCTCTGGATGGCGAAGCGCCAGGGGGCCTTCGATGCACTCTGACCGCGCGCCGCTCGGCCTGAAGATCGCCGCCTTCGCGGGGCTCGCATTCCTGCACCTGCCGATCCTCCTGATCTTCGCCTATGCCTTCACGACCGAGGAACGGACCTATCAGTGGCCCCTGCCCGGCCTGACGCTCAAGTGGTTCGCGGTCACCTGGAACCGGCCCGACGTCTGGCAGGCGCTCGGGCTGTCCGTCCGGGTGGCCGCGATCTCGACGATCCTCGCACTGATCCTGGGAACGCTCTGCGCCGCCGCCGTCAGCCGCGCGCGGTTCTTCGGACGGGAAGCTGTGTCGCTCCTGGTGATCCTGCCCATCGCGCTCCCCGGCATCATCACCGGCATCGCGCTCCGCTCGGCCTTCAACATCGCGGACATCCCGTTTTCCACGCTGACGATCGTCCTCGGCCACGCGACCTTCTGCATCGTCGTCGTCTACAACAACGCGGTCGCCCGATTCCGGCGCCTGTCGCGTTCGATGCTCGAAGCCTCGGCCGACCTGGGCGCGAACGGGTTCCAGACGTTTCGCCACATCGTCCTGCCCAACATCGGCACCTCGCTTCTGGCGGGGGGCATGCTCGCCTTCGCGCTCAGTTTCGACGAGGTCATCGTCACCACCTTCACGGCAGGCCAGCAGCAGACGCTGCCGATCTGGATGCTGGAAGAGCTGGTGCGCCCGCGTCAGCGCCCGGTGACCAACGTCGTCGCGATGGTCGTGGTGCTGGTGACCTTCCTGCCGATCCTCGGCGCCTACTATCTGACCCGCGGCGGTTCCGAGACCGCAGGCGGCGGCAAATGAACACCCTTCTGAGGAGGACCCCATGGACACCCAGCTTCTGATCGGCGGCGCATTCGCCGCGGGAACGGAAACCCCGGAAACGATCCTCAACCCGCGCACGGGAGAGACCATTCTCGAGCTGCCCGAGGCGTCGCTCGATCAGGTCGAAGCGGCGGTCGCGGGCGCGCGCGACGCCTTCGCCGGCTGGTCCCGCACGACACCCGCCGAGCGGTCGGCCGCCCTTCTTCGCATCGCGGACCGGATCGAGGCCGAGGGCGACGCCTTCGGCGCGCTCGAGGCGCTGAACTGCGGCAAGCCGATCAACGCCGCGCGGGGGGACGAGATCCCCGCCATCGTCGACACCTACCGCTATTTCGCCGGGGCCGCGCGCAACATGCACGGGCCGCTCGCAGGCGAATACCTCGCCGGCTACACCTCGATGATCCGGCGTGACGCCATCGGCGTCGTCGCCTCGGTGGCGCCCTGGAACTATCCGATGATGATGATGGCCTGGAAGCTGGCCCCAGCCCTCGCGGGCGGCAACACGGTCGTCTTCAAGCCGTCCGAGCAAACGCCCCTCACGGCGCTCAAATTCGCCCGCATCCTCGCCGAGGAGCTACCCAAAGGCGTCGTCAACATCGTCACCGGACGGGGCGAGACCGTCGGCAACGCGCTTGTCACCCATAAGGGCGTCGACATGATCTCGCTGACCGGCGACGTGGCGACGGGCAAGAAGATGCTTCAGGCCGCGTCGAAGACCGTCAAGCGCACGCATCTGGAACTTGGCGGCAAGGCCCCCGTCATCGTCTTCGACGACGCCGACGTCTCGGAGGTCGTCGAGGGCCTGCGCGCCTTCGGTTACTACAACGCCGGTCAGGACTGCACCGCCGCCTGCCGGATCTATGCATCGAAAAAGACCTACGACAATCTCGTCGCCGACCTCAGCGCTGCGGTGTCCGGGATCGTCTACGACGACGCCGACGACACGCTGAACGAGATCGGGCCGCTGATCTCCTCCCGCCAGCGCGACCGTGTCGCAAGCTTCGTCGAACGCGCGCGGGAACTGAACCACGTCGAGATCACGACCGGCGGCAGCGTTCATGGCGACCGGGGCTTCTACTATGCCCCCACCGTCATCGCCGGCGCGCGCCAGCAGGACGAAATCGTCCAGCGCGAGGTCTTCGGCCCGGTCGTCTCGATCACGCCCTTCAGCGACGTGGACGAGGCGGTGTCCTGGGCCAACGACAGCGACTACGGGCTGGCCTCATCGGTCTGGACGAAGGACATCGGTCGGGCGATGTCGACGGCGGCGCGGCTGCGCTATGGCTGCACCTGGATCAACACGCATTTCATGCTGACCAACGAGATGCCCCACGGCGGACTGAAATCCTCGGGTTACGGCAAGGACATGTCGATGCACGCGCTCGAGGACTATACGGTCGCGCGCCATATCATGGTGAAGCACTAGCCCGGCCCCGCGACGCTCGACGCATCGCGCCCGTCGGGTAACAGCGGACGCAGACGAGGCCGGAGCAACCTCCGGCCTGTCGATGTCATTGGGGATGGTCAGGTCCCGACCCTGCACGGGCCGGCGCTGCGATCACGCGGCTTCGGCCAGGGCATCCAGGCGCAGCGTTGCCAGAAGCTGCGACATGCGCAGGCCGATGAGGCCGGTCTGGGCACAGAACTCCAGCTCTTCCTCGAGGCCGAGAAGCTCTTCATCGGAGAAGGTCCCGACGGAGATTTCAAGAAGGACCCGCGTGAACTGCGTGCCGGCTTCTTCAAGCTGCGTGGCCGAGACGGAACGGAAGCGGATCGAATGGTCAAACATGGGTCACACGTACTTTCTCGCGGGGTCTCTCTGACTGAGGTGGAGGGATCCCCACATCCCTCCACCTTCGGCCGACCGCACCGGCCTTGAGTCAGAACTCACTCTTTCACTCGTAAACACTCCGGGCCGAGGCGAAACACTCACACTGAATTCGCTTTGTGGTCCGGTCACTCATCTCACTCGTCACACACACACCGAACTACATGTCCGATGATTTGAAGATGCCTGCGAAGGCGATTCCCTTCAATTCGACAAAATTCAACTTTGATAAGATGAAGATTCACACGGTCATGGATGATGGATCATACAGTGCCGATTCCTCCGGGACGGCCTCAATAATCCGTCGGCGCGCCGCCCTCGGCCTTCCGCCGGGCCACGAACTCGGCCAACTCCTCGCGGATCGCCACATCCATCGGCGGCTCCTCGAACTCCTCGACGATGCGCCGGAACAGCCGGTGCGCGCGTTCCTGCGTCCAGACCCCGCCATCCGCCGACCAGGCCTCGAAATTGCGCCAGTCGCTCACGAAAGGCGTATAGAACGCCGTCTCGTAGCGCGCGCGGGTATGCTCGGCCCCAAAGTAATGCCCGCGCGACCCCACGTCCCGGATCGCCTCGACGGCGATCTCGTCCGGACCCGTGGCACAGATAGCCGGGTCCATGTAGCGCTGGATCATCTGCACCACCTCGCAATCCATCACGAACTTCTCGGGACAGGCGATCAGCCCGCCCTCCAGCCACCCTGCCGCATGATAGATCATGTGCGTGCCCGACTGCACCGCCGCCCAGAGGCTGTTCGAGGTCTCCCACATCGCCTGCCCGTCCGGCGCGTTCGAGGTGCAGACCCCCGAAGAGCGCAGCGGCAGCCCGTAAAACCGCGCCATCTGGCCCGTCATCTGCGTCGCGCGCATGTATTCCGGCGTCCCGAAGGCCGGCGCGCCCGAGGTCATGTCGACGTTGGTGGTAAAGGTCCCCAGCACGCAGGCCGACCCCGGCGCCACCCACTGGAAGAGTGCGATCGCCGACAGCGCCTCGGCGATGGACAGCGTCACCGCGCCCGCCATCGTCACCGGCGCCATCGCCCCCGCCAGAGTGAAGGGCGTCACGATCACCGCCTGCCCGCGCCGGATGCAGCGCAGGCAGCCGTCGATCATCGGCGTGTCGTGCTTCAGGGGCGAGGTCGAGTTGATGTTGGTGTACATCCGCGGGGTCGCGCGGAACGCCTCCTCGGTCAGCCCTCCCGCGATCCGCACCATCTCGAGCACGTCCTCGACCCGCTCGGCCCCCAGCGAATAGGCGTGCGGGACCTTGTCGGTGATCGTGAGCTTGTCGAAGAGCACGTCGAGGTGCCGGACTGAGGGGTGGATATCCACCGGCTCGACGGGATAGCCGCCGGCGAAGTGCATGCAGTTGAAGTGCTGGGTCAGCCGAAGAAGGTCCGCGCACTGCACCCGTGTGCCCGGAGACTTGGTCCTCATCGTCATGTCCCAGTAGGCGGGAGGCGACGAGACGTTGCCGAAAAGAAGCGAGCCGTCCCCCACGGTGATGACACGGTCCGGGTTGCGCGGGGTCAGCGTGAACTGGCTCGGGGCGCGGGCCAGCATCTCCATCACCCAGTCGCGGCCCATCCGGACGTTCGTCCCCTCGACCGTGCAGCCTGCCTGCCGGAAAAGGGCCAGCGCCTCGTCGTTCAGGAACTCCACGCCGATCTCCTCCAGCACCCGCATCGCGCCGTCGTGGATCGCCTGCACGCCCTCTTCGCCTAACGGCTCGACGGGCCGGTCGATGTTCTTCACCGGCCCCCAGGGCTGCTGACGGAAGATCTCGCCGCCGCGCCTGTCGCGGTTGCCTGCGCGTCCCCCGCTCCGCCGTCTGACCGCCGCGTCCGTCATGCGCCGTCCCTCCGTTCCACGGGACTGTCCGCCAAAGGCGTGCGGCTTGAAACGCGGTTCCCGACAGGTTGGGTCGCTTTCAGGCCGGCTCCGCCTCGCGCGCCGCGATCCATGCCTCGAGATGCCCGATATCGGGCAGGACCGCGTCGGCCAGATCCCGAAGCTCGTGCGCTTCGGCAATTCCCGTCAAAACGGCCACCGTCCCCATGCCGGCCGCCCGCCCCGCCGCGAGGTCATGGCGGCTGTCGCCCACCATCAGCGTGCGCGCGGGATCGAGACCCGTCGCCGCTGCAAAGGCCAGAAGCTGACCCGGACCCGGTTTGGCGCCATGCCCGGAATCGTAGCCCGCGACGAAGGCGAAGAGATCACCGATCCCGGCCCGCTCCAGATGCGCCCGTGCAGGCGCCTCGGAATCGTTGGTGACAAGTCCCAGTGCATGACGTGCCGACAGAACTTCGAGGCAAGGGCGCAGAGCCACGACGGGCACCTGCTCGGCCTGCGTGGCAAGCCCGTCGGCGATAGCCGCGATCTCGTCCGCATCTCGCCCCGTCACGCCCGCCAGCGTCAGCGCGACTTCGGCCGTCGTGCTCGCAATGACCACGCTGTCCTTCCGGAACCGTCCCGTCGCCTCGTCGATGCCCAGCGCCTCGGCCGAGGGCGCCCGCAGACCGCCCGGCGCCACGCGGTCGAGAAGCGTCAGGATCACTTGGCCCCAGGTCGCCTGAAAGTCGAAGAGGGTGCCGTCCTTGTCGAAAATGATCGCCTCTACGCGTCGCACGGTTCTACTTCCAATTGACTCCCCCTCGCATGTCCCCTGACATGCCTGCATGACTCCTTACCGCCTGCACGCCTCGCTCGGCTACAACCTTTCGCTGGCCGCCCGCCTCCAGGAACGACGGCTCGATGAAGCGCTGAAGACGCTGGACCTGACCCGCACCACCTGGTGCATCCTCCTCGCCGTCGGGAACGAGGGGCTGACGCAGCCCTCGGACATCGCCACATTCGTGGGCATCGACCGCACCGCCACCTCGCGCGCGCTTCGCACGATGGAGACGGCGGGCCTCATCGAGCGCGAGGCCGGCCGCCGCGACCGCCGCACGACCACCGTCTCGCTGACGGACCTCGGCGTGCAGCGGATCGCACAGGGCACGCCCTACGCGGTGCAGAACAACGCGCTCATGCGCAAGAAGCTCGGCAAGGACGACTACGCCCACCTCGTTACCCTCCTCGAGCGGCTGACCGAAGGCGAAAGCGCCGGGCTCTCGGTTTTCTGAAGGCGTCCACTCAGGCGTGCGCCGCCGCCAGCGCCCTGATCCGCTCCGCCAGGTCCGGCCCCGGAAGGCTCGACCGCCGCGTCCCCAGATCGACATGCACGAGCAACTGCTCGCAGGTCGCAAGGACCGAGCCGTCAGCCTCGCGCTCCATCTCGTGGAACAGCCTCAGCTTCTTGCCCTCCGCCCCCATCACGCGCGTCGCGACCCGGATCCGCTCGCCGGCGCGCGTCTCCATCAGGTATGAAATCCGCGTCTCGACGGTGAAGAACGACTGCCCCGACGCGACATAGTCCGGCCCCGCGCCCAGATGCGCCATCACCGCGTCGGCGGCGTCTGAGAAGACCTGGCCATAGCGGCTTTCGTTCATGTGGCCGTTGTAGTCGGTCCAGTCCGACGGCACGACGCGCCGCACCGTCTCCAGCGGGACACCCTCGCCCGGCGCATCGAGCGTCGCGTCATGCTCCAGCAGAACCCGCCCCGCCCCGCTGCCCTCGCGCTTCAACGCGCGCAGGATGGCGACGAGGTTCTTGTCCCGCAGCCGTTCCAACTCGCGGATCGACAGCGCGCCCGACTGCGCGTCCGACTGCGCGCCGATCTCCGCCGCGAAGTCGTCCGTCATCTCGGGCACGTCCATCAGCTTCGTCCAGGGCCAGGCGAGACACGGCCCGAACTGCGCCACGAAATGCGCCATGCCGCCCTCGCCGCCCGCGATGCGATAAGTCTCGAACAGCCCCATCTGGGCCCATCTCAGGCCGAACCCCATGCGGATCGCCTCGTCGATCTCCCCGGTCGTGGCGATGCCGTCCTTCACCAGCCACAGCGCCTCGCGCCACACCGCCTCCAGAAGGCGGTCGGCGATATGCGCGTCGATCTCGGCGCGGATCACGAGCGGATACATCCCGATCCCGCGCAGCACCTCGCAGGCCCGGGCGATCACTCCCGCGTCCGCCCCCTCGCCACCCACGATCTCGACCAGCGGCAGCAGGTAGACCGGGTTGAACGGATGCGCGACGAAAACGCTCGCGTCCGTCGCCATCCCCTCGCGCAGCTCCGAGGGCTTGAACCCGCTCGTGGACGACCCGATCGGAGCCTCCGCATTCGCCGCTTCGATCTCGGCCAGAACGCGGTGCTTCAGATCCAGCCGCTCGGGCACGCTCTCCTGCACCCAATCGGCCCCTGTCACCGCCTCGGCCACCGAAGACGCGAAGCTCAGCCGCCCCTCCTTCGGCAACGAGCGCTCGTAGAGCATCGGCAGGGCCGCCCGCGCGTTCGCCAGCACGGCGTCCAGCTTCCGCTCCGCCTCGGGGTCGGGGTCGAAGACCGCCACGTCCCACCCGTTCAACAGGAAGCGCGCCACCCAGCCCCCGCCGATCACGCCGCCCCCGATCACCGCCGCCCGCATCGCCTGCCCCTTCATCTTGCCTGAAATACGCATCATCCGACCGCGCCGCCGGACGCCGTCACCCGAGGCCGCGCACCACGTCCGCCACGGCCCGCCCCAAAGCGTCGTGAGACGCGGCCGACCAGTGGATGCCGTCCGCTTCGTCCGTCTCGATCACCGATCCGGCGTCGAACACCTCGGCCCCCTCGCGCGCTGCGAAGCGCGCCATCTCGGCGGCCAGCCCCCGGCCGCGCGTCTCGGCGCCCCGGAACATCTCGCGGAAGTCTCCCCGCTCCTTCACGGGCGGCGGCGTCACCACCAGCACCCGGCCCACCCAGCCGGTCAGCATCGCGGCACGCACCAGCCGGGCCGCCCCCATCGCCACGTCCTGCGCCGTCAACCCGAAGCGGTGCTTCTGGTCATTGGTCCCAAGGCAGATCGCCAGAAGGTCGATCGGCCGATGCGATCCCAGGATCGCCGGCAGCACCGTCAGCCCGTTCAGGTGAGCGCCCTCCACCGGGTCGTCGTGGACGGTCGTCCGGCCCGGCAGCCCTTCGACGATCACCTCCCAGCCATCGCCCAACTCGCCCGCCATGACGTCGCCCCAGCGCACGCCCTCCTGGTGGATCGGATCCTCGTCGAGCGTCCGCATCGGCCCGGTGCCGAAGCTGTTCGAATCGCCATAGACCAGCAGCCGCCGCGTCACTCGTAGGTCCTCGTGTCCTCGATGACGACGCCGTCGCGGGGCAGGCCGCCGGGGGCCACGACCTCGACCTCGCCCGACAGCTTCAACACCTCCCTGACGCTCGCCGCGACCGCGGCGGCGTCGACGCCCTCGCCCTCGACCCGGACCCTCAGCGTGTCCGCCTCGTCGGCCCGTCCCGCGACGACGCGCGCGCGCGCGACCTCCGGATGGCGCGCCACCAGCGCCGCCACCTGCTCGGGACGCACGAACATGCCCTTGATCTTCGTCGTCTGGTCGGCGCGTCCCATCCAGCCCTTGATGCGCATGTTGGTCCGTCCGCAGGGGCTGACCCCCGGCAACACGGCCGACAGATCGCCCGTCGCGAAGCGGATCAGCGGATAGTCGGGATTGAAGCTCGTCACCACGACTTCGCCCACCTCGCCGTCCGGCACCGGATCGCCCGTGCCCGGCGTCACGATCTCGACGATCACGCCCTCGTCGACGATCATCCCCTCCATCGCCTCGCTCTCATAAGCGACAAGCCCAAGGTCGGCGGTTGCGTAGCATTGGGTGCAGGCGATGCCGCGGTCGGCGTACCACTGGCGCAGCGACGGAAACAGCGCCCCGCCCGACACGCCCGCGCGGCGGATGCCAAGCGTCACGCCCATCTCGTCGGCCTTTTCCAGGATCACCTTCAGATAGTCCGGCGTCCCGGCATAGACGGTCGCCCCCAGCGCCGCTGCGGCCTGCACCTGCAACTCGGTCTGCCCGGTGCCCGCCGCGATGACGGTCGCCCCCACGGCCTCGGCCGCGCTTTCGAACATGTGACCCGCCGGCGTCAGGTGATACCCGAAGCAGTTCTGGACGATATCGCCCCGCCCGACGCCCGAGGCGTGAAGAAACCGCCCCAGCCGCCACCAGTCGCCGCCGCGCCGTCCCGGTTCGTGGATCGGCCCCGGCGACTGGAAGACATGGTCGAAGTCGCTCGCCGCCCGCGTCGTCAGCCCGCCGAAGGGCGGCTCCTTGGCCTGAAGACGCATGAGGTCCGACTTTCGGAGGACCGGCAGCGCGGCCAGCGCCTCGCGCGTCGTCACCCCGGCCGCCGCGATACCACCCAGCGTCTCCCGGTAGCCGTCGAGAAGTGCTGCGCGTGCGACGGCCTCGGGCAGGTCCCGTCTCAGGTCGTTGGCGCGGGCCTCGGGCGAGCGGATTTCCCGCGCGTCATAGGGGTCTCTCATCGGCTGGCGTCTCCGGGTCGCGGTCGTAGAGATACAGCGTCACCATGCCGTCCAGCCGCTCGGCCCACAAGACCGCGTCACGCACCGACAATCCGTCGCGTTCGGCATAGTCGATCTCGACCCCCAGCTTCGAGTGGATGACGTCGGCGTCCTCGGCCACGTTGTCCTTCGTCGCGGCCTGCACCACGGCAAGGACGTTGCTCCAGCGATAGGGCCTCTCGCGCAGATCGAGGACGTTCACCAGCATCAATCACCTTCCCAGCATCCAATTCGATAGACCGGGCCGGTCGAAGTCGCTTCAACCCGGACGGGACCTGCCAGCGAAGCCTTGGGCGCACGAAAACGGGATGGGCGCCAAAGGGCGCCAGGCTGCCCCCGCGCCCCTTTTGACCAGCAGGTGACCAGGGGGAAATACGACCTTGGTCGTAGAGGTCAGCTCAACCAGCGCTTGCGGCGACGGTAGGACCTGACCTCGCGATAGGATTTGCGTCCCTCGTCCGACATGCCGAGGTAGAATTCCTTGACGTCGGGGTTCTCGCGCAGCGCCGCCGCCGGTCCGTCCATCACGACGCGCCCCGACTCGAGGATATAGCCGTAATGCGCGAACCGCAGGGCCACGTTGGTGTTCTGCTCGGCCAGAAGGAAGCTCACGCCCTCGTTCTCGTTCAGGCTCTTCACGATCCCGAAGATCTCCTCGACCAGTTGCGGCGCGAGGCCCATCGACGGCTCGTCTAGCAGGATCGTCTCGGGCCGCGACATGAGCGCGCGGCCGATGGCGCACATCTGCTGCTCGCCGCCCGACGTATAGCCCGCCTGGCTTTTCCGGCGTTCCTTCAGGCGAGGGAAATAGGCATAGACCATCTCGAGGTCCTCGGCGATCTTGGCCCCGCTCTCGCGCCGCGTGTAGGCGCCGGTCAGAAGGTTCTCCTCTACCGTCAGATGCTCGAAGCAGTGCCGCCCCTCCATCACCTGGATGACGCCCCGCTTGACCAGCGCCGAGGGGTCGAGATCCTGCACCCGCTCGCCGCGATAGAGGATCGAGCCCTTCGTCACCTCGCCCCGCTCGGACTTGAGCAGGTTCGAGATCGCCTTCAGCGTCGTCGTCTTGCCCGCGCCGTTGCCGCCCAGAAGCGCCGTGATTCCGCCGTCCGGCACCTTCAGGCTGACGCCCTTCAGCACCAGGATGACGTGGTTGTAGATCACCTCGATGTTGTTCACCTCGAGAAGAGGCGTGGCGGTCTTTCCGGCGTCGAGCATGTTTCTCTCCCTCATCCCGCCCCCGGACTCCCCGGGGACGGTAGGGCGGGGTTCACCCCACCTTCGGTCACGCCGCTAGTTGCAGCGCTCGGTGATGCCCGCCTCGGCGGCATAGGCCGCGCTGTCCTCGGCGATCAGCGCGTCGATCACCTCGGAATCCGACTGGATGTAGTCGGTCAGCACGTTCCACTTCTTCGCCGCCGCGTCCCACTGCTGGACGATGGCCATGCCCTGCCCGCCGTGGTTCTCGCACGACGCCTCGACCGCGGGGCCGAAGTTCGGGATGCCAAGCTCGGTCAGCCGGTCCTGGGTGATGACAAGCTGCTCCATCCCGTCGCGCAACTGCGCCGGCGTGATGGCCGTGGCACCGGACAGCTCCTGCGCCTTCCGGATCGCTTCCGCGATGATCATGGCGTTGTACATGCCCCGGTTGTAGAGAACCGTGCCCGCCTGGTCGCCCGCGCCAGCCGCAAGACCCTTGTCGTAGAGATAGGTCTTCAGCTCGTCGTAGATCGGGAAATCCATGCCCGGCATGTGCATGTTCAGCGACTTGTAGCCGTCGGCGCCGTCACCCACGGGGATCACGTCGTTCTCGGACCCGGACCACCACACGCCGATGAAGTTCTCCATCGGGAAGCGGATGTTGGCGGCTTCCTGGATGGCGACCTGGTTCATCACGCCCCAGCCCCACATCAGCACATAGTCGGGACGCTGCTGCCGGATCTGAAGCCACTGCGACTTCTGCTCCTGCCCCGGATGGTCGACGGGGATCTCCATGAATTCGAAGCCGTGCTTCTTCGACAGCTCCTGAAGCGTCCGGATCGGCTCCTTGCCGTAGGCCGAGTTGTGATAGACCAGCGCGATCTTCTTGCCCTCGAGGCTGCCGCCGTTGATGTCGAGCAGGTGCTTCACCGCGATGGACGCCCCATCCCAGTAGTTGGCCGGGTAGTTGAAGATCCACTCGAAGACCTTGCCGTTCTTGGCCGAAGTCCGGCCATAGCCCATCGAATGCACCGGGATCCCGTCGGCGCTGGCCTTCGGGATGATCTGGTAGGTGATGCCGGTCGACAGCGGCGCATAGACCAGCGCGCCCTCGCCCTTCGTCGACTCGTAGCACTCGACGCCCTTCTCGGTGTTGTAGCCGGTCTCGCACTCGACCACCCGGATCGGCTCGCCGCCGATGCCGCCGTCCTTCTCGTTCAGAAGCTTGAAGTAGTCCTGGTAGCCGTCCGCGAAGGGAATGCCGTTCGCGGCATAGGGTCCGGTGCGATAGCTCAGGGACGGGATCACCAGCTCGGCCAGAGCCGGCGCCGCCGCCATGACCGCCACCACGGTCGCCGTCAGAAGTCGTCTCATCGGTAGTCTCCTCCCATTGGTTCTTGTCCGATGTCGTGGATGCCCCGCCCTAGTGCGGAAAGGGCCAGAGTCTCAATTTCTCCTTCAGAAGCCGCCAGAGCTGCGCCAGCCCGTGCGGCTCGAAGATCAGGAACGCCATGATGAGCGCCCCGACGATCACGAGGTTGAAATGCGCCACAAGGTCCGTGGGCCATCCCAGCCAGTCCGAGCCGATCACCTTCAGCACCACCGGCAGAACGACGAGGAACGCCGCCCCCGCGAAGGCTCCGAAGATCGAGCCCAGGCCCCCGATGATGATCATGAAAAGGACCAGGAACGACTTCTGGATGCCGAACACCTCGCCCACCTCGACCGCGCCCAGGTAGACCGAGAAGAACAGCGCCCCCGCGACCCCGATGTAGAAGGACGACACCGCGAAGGCCGTCAGCTTGGCCTTCAGCGGATTGACCCCGATGATCTCGGCCGCGATGTCCATGTCGCGGATCGCCATCCAGCGCCGCCCCACAGATCCCCGCGTCAGGTTTCGCGCCATCAGCGCCAGGACAATCGTGAACACGAGGCAGATCATGTAGGTCGCCCAGGCGTCGGTCGAGGGGCCTGTGACCGCCACGCCGAGGACGGTGCGTTCGGGCGCGCTGATCTGGCCCGAGGCCGAATAGTTGTAGAACCACGGCACCTTGTTGAAGAGCCAGACCAGGAAGAACTGCGCCGCCAGCGTCGCCACCGCGAGGTAGAACCCCTTGATCCGCAGCGACGGCAACCCGAACAGCACGCCCACGGCGGCCGTGACGAGGCCCGCGAGCAGGATGTGGATGACGATGCTGACGTCCGGGAAAGACGTCATCAGCTTGTAGCAGGCATAGGCGCCCACCGCCATGAAGCCCCCGGTCCCGAGGCTGACCTGCCCGCAGTAGCCCGTCAGGATGTTCAGCCCGATGGCCGCGATGGCGTAGATCAGGAAGGGCACCAGGATGGCGTTCGCCATGTAGTCGGTGATGAAGAAAGGCACGACCAGCACCGCGACGGCGAGGATGACGAAGTAACCCCAGCGGTCCAGCTTGATCGGAAAGGTCTGCGCGTCCGCCGCGTAGGTCGTCTTGAAGTCGCCCGCCTCGCGATAGATCACGGCTGCCCTCCCCGTCCCGTCGTCCGCCTCATTTCGCCGCCTCCAGGATGCCCGACAGCTCGCAGCTCATGCCGTGGTAGAAGGTGCAGCCCGGCCCCTCCATCATCTCGATGCGTCCGTCGTCGCCGCGCGTCAGGCTGAGGACGCAGGGCGCCTCGGGCACCGATCCCAGGATCTCCCACCGCCCCACCGCGACTTCCGTCACCCCGCCCTCAAGGTAGCCGAGGCAGGCGCCGGACGAGACCTCGGCCACGGCCTTGCCCTCCGTCACCGACAGCGTCAGCTCGTTGAAGACGCCCCGGAACGCGCCGTCCAGCGGCTCCGCCCCGGCCGGCGACACGAGGAAGACAAGGACAAGCGCCAGTCGCGTCATGTCGGGTCCTCCGCGTTCACCGGCCCCGCGCCCGTCACCTCCGCCCGCTTCTGCGGCGGCGCATAGCCGGTCGCCTCGGCGTGCCGGACAAGCTGGAGATAGGCCCAGATCCCCACGGCCGCGCCCGCGAAGGCCAGAAGCGAGGCCACGACCGCGCTGCCGCCCCCGCCGGTCATGGCGAGATAACCGAAGGCCCAGAAGCCGGACCAGGCGACGACGTTCAGGATGGCAATCAGCTTGGTCATTTCCCGTACCGCCTTTCGTCCGCAATTACCGACAGCCAGTGTACCGCCGCGGCCCAGCCCAGCAGGATCGACGGCTGGTAAAACGCGTTGAAGAGCGCGACTAGCAGGTATCCAAGCCCACCACCCCCATAGTCCTCACTGCGCATGAAGGTCGCGTACGTGTAGAAGGCGTTCAGGATCGAGCCGACAAGGAACGCGCCGGCGACTATCAGCAGGACCAGCGGCGCCCGGTGGAGCATCCTCATGGTGAAATCGTCCATCACACCCTCTCGATGATCTTCTCGCCGAACAGCCCCTGAGGCCGGAAGACGAGGAACAGAAGCGCCAGCACGTAGGCGAACCAGTTTTCGGTCGCGCCGCCGATGTGGACGCCGATCAGGAACTCGAACAGCTTCTCGCCCACCCCGATGATAAGTCCGCCGACGATGGCCCCAGGGATCGAGGTGAAGCCGCCCAGCATCAGCACCGGCAGCGCCTTCAGCGCGATCAGCGACAGCGAGAACTGCACGCCCGACTTCGCCCCCCACATGATGCCCGCGACAAGGGCCACGAAGCCCGCGATGGACCATGTCAGCACCCAGATGTAATTCAGCGAAATGCCGACCGACAGAGCCGCCTGGTGGTCGTCGGCCACCGCCCTCAGCGCCCGGCCCTGCTTGGTGTACTGCGAGAACAGCACCAGACCCGCCACCAGCACCACCGCGATGACCGTCGCCACGATGTCGAGGTTGTCGATGAAGAAGCCGTATCCGAACGCCTCATAGGTGACCCGGTCGATGGTCTCGTTCAGCCCCTGAGGCAGGCCAACGTTCAGCGTCTTGATGTCCGACCCCCACATCAGGTCGCCCACGCCCTCGAGGAAGTAGGCAAGCCCGATGGTCGCCATGAAGAGGATGATCGGCTCCTGGTTCACGAGGTGACGCAGCACGAAGCGGTTCACCGCCCAGGCGAAGGCGATCATCAGCACCATCGTCAGCACGATCGCCGCGAGCGCCGGGACGTGCCAGCCGAAGTGATGGATGTCGGTCCCGAAGACGCTGTTGATGAGATGCGCGAAGGGCACCTGCCCCTCCATGATCCCCACCAGCGTCAGCGCCGCGAAAAGCGCCATCACGCCCTGCGCGTAGTTGAAGATTCCGCTCGCCTTGAAGATCAGCACGAAGCCCAGCGCCACGAGCGAATAGAGCACGCCCGCCATCAGGCCGTTCAGCGTGACCTCCATCGCGAAGAGAAGCTGGTCAGGCATCATTCACCCCCGAGGTCCCCGCTTTGACTTGACGCGGTCCGTTCGATGCGCCCGACCGACACAAAAAACCCGCCAGAAGCGGCGCACTTCCTAAGAGGACGACGTACCTGATGTCGGGGTCCGCCTTCGTCACCACCATGATAAAAGCGAGCGGCGCGAGCAGGACGATCGCGGCGCCACGCTCTCTCCGGGCCCAGCGTCCGCGCTTCCAGAGCACGGTCATCAACCATCCGGCAACGCCGATCCAAATCGCCGTCAGTGCGCCGACGGCGCTCTGCACAACCCATCCGTCGGGATGATAAAATAGGCCGACGCCGAGAAGGATCAGCATCAGGAGCGCCATCAGCGCGAAAAAGACGAAACCGATGACCGTGACGACCCTGGCACCCCACATCACTCACCCCCATGCTCCCGGCTTCCGCCCGGAAACCTCCGACGACGCACCTACGCAATACCGACGTGATACCGACCCGCGTTTCAGTCATGCGCCACCCCCAGATAGGCGTCGATGACCTCCTGGTTGTTGCGCACCTCGTCGGGCGTGCCGTCACCGATCTTCTTGCCGTAGTCCATCACCACGACCCGGTCCGACAGGTCCATGACGACGCCCATGTCGTGTTCGATCAGCGCAATGGTGGTGCCGAATTCATCATTCGTATCAAGGATGTAACGGCTCATGTCCTCCTTCTCCTCGACGTTCATCCCCGCCATGGGTTCGTCGAGGAGAAGAAGTTTCGGCTCCGCGGCCAGCGCCCGCGCCAGCTCCACCCGCTTCTTCAGCCCATAGGGTAGCCGCCCCACCGGCACTTTACGAATGTGCTGTATCTCAAGGAAATCAATGATCTTTTCGACGATCTCGCGGTTCGCTACCTCTTCCCGCTCGGCCTTTCCCTTCCAGATCGCCTGCGCCAGCATCCCCGTCGTCATGTGGGTCAGCCGTCCGGTCATGATGTTGTCCAGCACGCTCATCCCGTCAAAGAGCGCGATGTTCTGGAATGTCCGGGCAATTCCCAGCCGCGCCACCTCGTAGGGCTTCATCGGAGGCCGCTTCTCGCCCCGGAACCACACCTCGCCCACCTGGGGATTGTAGAAGCCCGATATCACGTTGAGCATGCTCGATTTTCCGGCCCCGTTCGGACCGATGATCGCGCGCACCTCGCCCTCGAGAATGTCGAACGAGATGTCCTTGATCGCCTCGACGCCGCCGAACCGCAGCGTGATGTTCCGCATCTCCATCAGGACGCCGCCGATCTTGCGGCCGTCGGCGGTGGTGGTGTTGCCGGACATGGCGTTCATTTTAAGCCCCGCAGCCTCACTCCGCCGCCTCCATCCGCTTCGCCTCGACCGGCACCACGGCGGCGTCCCTGATCTCCAGCGTCGCCTTGATCGAACCCTTGCGCCCGTCCTCATAGGTCACTTCCGTCTCGGTCGTGACCGTCTTCGAGCCGTCGTACAGCGCGTTAACAAGATCGTCGTACTTCTCGTTGATGATCTTGCGGCGGACCTTGCGGGTTCGTGTCAGTTCGCCGTCGTCCGCGTCCAGTTCCTTGTGCAGCACCAGAAAGCGCCGGACCTGGCAGCCAGACAGCATCTCGTCCCCGGCGATGGACCGGTTCACCTCCTCGACGTGGGACTGGATGGTATCCAGCACGTCCTGGTGCCCCGCCAGCTCCTGGTAAGAGGAATAGGCGATGTTCTTGCGCTCGGCCCAGTTGCCGACGGCGCTGAGGTCGATGTTGATGAAGGCGGTGCAATAGTCCCGGTCGGCGCCGTGGACCACGGCTTCGAGGATGGCGGGATAGAACTTGAGCTTGTTCTCGACGTACTTTGGCGCAAACAGCGCTCCTGACGCCAGCTTGCCCACGTCCTTGGCGCGATCGATGATCCGAAGGTGCCCCGTGCCTTCCTCGATGAAGCCCGCGTCGCCCGTTGCCACCCAGCCGTCAGCGTCCTTGGTGTCGGCGGTCGAGGCCGGGTTCTTGTAATACTCGACGAAGACGCCCGGCGAGCGGTAGAAGACCTCTCCCGTCTCGGCGATGCGCAACTCGACGCCGGGCGACGGCACGCCCACGGTATCCGCCCTCACCTCGTGATCGGGCTGCTGCGTGATGAAGACCGACGCCTCGGTCTGGCCGTAGAGCTGCTTGAGGTTGATCCCGAGCGAGCGCCAGAAGTCGAAGATCTCGGGGCCGATCGCCTCGCCCGCCGTATAGGCCACGCGCACGTTCGACATGCCCGAGCGGTTGCGGATCGGCGCATAGATCAGGACGTCGAACAGACGATAGAGCCAGCGGTCCCGCCCCGACACGGGTTTGCCGTCGAGGATCGACGGTCCCACCTTCCGCGCATGGGCCATCGCGCGGTCGTAGATCCGGCGCTTCAGGGCCGAGGCGTCCTCCATCCGGATCGTGATGGTGGTGATGCGCTCCTCGAAGTATCGGGGCGGCGCAAAGAAATAGGTCGGCCCGATCTCGTTCAGGTTCTCGTGCATCGTGGTCGTGCTCTCGGGGCAGTTCACGCAGAAGCCGCACCACATGGCCTGTCCGAGGGAGAAGATGAAGTCGCCGACCCAGGCCATCGGCAGGTAGGCCAGCACGCTTTCGTGCTCGGTCAGCCTGTCGAATTCGGCCGAGGCGCGCGAGGTCTCGATGATGTTGCGGTTCGACAGGACGACGCCCTTCGGCCGGCCCGTGGTGCCGCTGGTATAAAGCATGACGCAGGTGTCGTCCGGCCCGGCCGCGTCGCGCCGCCGTTCCAACTCGGCGATCATCTCGGAGCGCCGCGCGCGGCCCGCGGCCTGCACCTCGGCAAAGGGCTTCAGATGCGCGTGGGTATATTTCCTCAACCCCCTCGGATCGAGGTAGATGACATCCCGAAGGTTCGGCAGCCGGTCCTTGATCTCGATGGTCTTGTCGACCTGCTCCTGGTCTTCCACCACCGCCATCCGCGCGCCGCAGTGGTCGAGGACATAGGCCATCTCCTCGGCCACGCTGTCCTGATAGACCGGCACGGGAACGCAGCCTGCCATCTGCGTCGCCACCATCGTCCAGTAAAAGCGCGGTCGGTTGCGACCCGCGATTGCGACGTGGTCGCCCTTCTCGAGGCCAAGCGCCAGAAGCCCGAGCGCCAGCGCTTCGATCTCGTCCGCGACCTCGGCCCAGGTCCAGCTTTGCCAGATGCCCAGCTCTTTTTCCCGATAGGCCGGACGGTCGCCGTGACGCCGGACATTGCGCGCGAGAAGCCCCGGAATGGATCTCGGCTCATCCGACAGATGCGCGTCTGTCAATGTTCTCCTCCCTGTCGGCCCCGTTGTGCCCGGGGTTCCGTCTGCCGAAGGATGGCGGGCAGATCCCCGCTGCGTCAATTGGTTTTTTTGAACGCTCGTTCAATAAAACGTATCACGCCCGTCTCAGCTCTCGGCCGCCAGTTCCTCGGCCTGCCGGCGGGAGATGGCGCGCTTCGAGACGACCGAGGCGATCAGCACGCCCACGGTCACGATGCCGATGAAGATGGTGGACAGGGCGTTGATCTCGGGACTGACGCCAAGGCGTACCGAGGACCAGACCTTCATGGGCAGCGTCGTGGCCGAGGGGCCCGAGGTGAAAGAGGCGATGATGAGATCGTCGAGCGACAGCGTGAAGGCCAGAAGCCAGCCCGACAGGACGGCAGGCGCCACGATCGGGATGGTGACCAGCCGGAACGCCTCGAAAGGGGTCGAGCCAAGGTCCAGCGCCGCCTCTTCCAGCGACTGGTCGAAGCTGACGAGGCGCGACGAGACGACGACCGAGACATAGCACATGGCGAAGGTCGTATGCGCCAGCACGATGGTCAGCACACCCCGGTCGAGCCCGATGGCGATGAACAGAAGCAGGAGCGACAGGCCCGTGATGACCTCGGGCATGACGAGGGGCGCGTAGATCATGCCGGAGAACAGCGTCCGCCCGGCGAAGCGTCCGCGCCGCACCATGACGTAGGCCGCCATGGTGCCGAGGATCGTGGCCAGCGTGGACGAGAAGAACGCCACCTTCAGCGTGACCCAGGCGGCTGCAAGGAAGGACTCGTTGCGAAGCAACTCTCCGTACCACTTGGTCGAGAAGCCGGCCCAGACCGTGACCAGCTTCGACTCGTTGAAGCTGTAGATCACAAGGATGATCATGGGGATGTAGAGAAACGCGAAGCCGAGCGTCAGCGACACGATGTTGAAGGACGAGATGCGGTTCATTGCTCGGCCTCCCGCGCCGCCTGCTGCTGACGCTGGAACAGCACGATCGGCACAACCAGGATCAGAAGCAGGATCGTCGCCACCGCGCTCGCCACCGGCCAGTCGCGGTTGGAGAAGAACTCCTCCCACAGGATCTTGCCGATCATCAGCGTGTCCGAACCTCCGAGGAGCGACGGGATGACCACCTCGCCAACCGCCGGAATGAAGACGAGGAAGCAGCCCGCGATGACGCCGGGGCGCGACAGCGGCACCGTCACGGTCCAGAAGGCTGTCGTTCGCGAACAGCCCAGATCCTCGGCCGCCTCCAGAAGCGACGGATCCAGCCGATCGAGCGCGGCATAGATCGGCAGGATCATGAAAGGCAGGTAAGTGTAGACGATGCCGATATAAACCGCCGTCGGCGTGTTCAGGAGACCGAGCGGGGCGTCGATGATCCCGATCCAAAGCAGGAACTGGTTCAGTAAGCCCTCCGTCGCGAGGATGCCGATCCAGGCGTAGACGCGGATCAGGAACGAGGTCCAGAACGGCAGGATCACCAGCATCATCAGCGTCGGCCGCCAGGCCTCGGGCGCCCGCGCCATGCCGTAGGCGATGGGATAGCCGACGAGAAGCGTCAGGACCGTCGAGATGGCGGCGATCTTGAGCGACGACAGGTAGGCTTTCCAGTAAAGCGCGTCCTCGGTCAGGAAGACGTAATTCTCGAAATCGAGCTCGCCCAGGAAGTCCTTCACGGCCTGCCACCCGCCTGCGATGTCGAGCGTGGGAGCGTAGGGCGGGATCGAGACGGCGTAGTCCGACAGCGAGATCTTGAAGACGATGGCGAAGGGGACCAGGAACAGGACGATGAGCCAGGCATAGGGGATGACGGTGAAGAGCCGTTTCATGTCCGCGTCTCCTCGCCCGCCCCGGCCGCGCGTCTCATGACGGCAGCACCAGCCCGGCGGTGTCGGTCCAGGACAGCCAGACCTCGTCCTCCCAGGTGTAGTCGCGGCGCGAGACGCGACTGCGATTGCCGACCTCGCACTTCATGTAGCTGCCGTCCGGAAGCTGGACGTGATAGACGGAGAGGTTCCCCAGGTAACCGATGTCGACGATCTTGCCGCGCACGCGGTTCCGCGCCTCGGGCTCCTCGCGCGAGATGGCGATCTTCTCGGGGCGGATGGCGAAGACGGCCTCGTCGCCCGCCTTCAGCGACGCGCCCGACTGCCCGATGAGAGGCGCCTTGCCCTCGGCCCAGGTCAGCTCGGCCAGCTCGCCCACGGACGCCACGAGGCCCTCGATCAGGTTCACGTCGCCGATGAAGTCCGCGACATAGACCGATTTCGGCGCTTCGTAGATGCGTTCGGGCGTGTCGACCTGCACGAGTTTGCCGTGGTTCATCACCGCAACGCGGGAGGCGACCGTCATCGCCTCTTCCTGGTCGTGGGTCACGATCACGAAGGTGGTGCCGGTCTTTTCCTGGATTTCCATCAGCTCGAACTGGGTCTCTTCCCGCAGCTTCTTGTCGAGCGCGCCCAAAGGTTCGTCGAGCAGAAGAAGCTTCGGCGCCTTCGCCAGCGAGCGCGCAAGCGCCACGCGCTGCCGCTGACCGCCGGAGATCTGGTGCGGCTTGCGTTTGGCGAACTTCTGAAGCTGCGTCAGCTTCAGCATCTCTTCCACCCGCGCGGCGACGCGGTCCTTGTCCATCCGGTCGCGGCGCAGCCCGAAGGCGATGTTGTCCCAGACCGTGAGGTGCGGAAACAGCGCGTAGGACTGGAACATCATGTTCACGGCGCGCTTGTTCGGCGGCACGCCGGCCATGTCCTTGCCGTCGATGGTGATGCGCCCCTCGCTCGGGGTCTCGAACCCCGCGAGCATCCGCATCAGCGTGGTCTTGCCGCAGCCCGAAGGGCCGAGAAGGGCGAAGAACTCGCGGGTGTAGATGTCGATCGAGACGTCGTCGATGGCGGTGAAATCGCCGAAGCGCTTGGTGACGTTCTCGATGCGGATCAGCGGCGTCTGGCCGGGATCTTCCCACGGCGCGAAGACGGTGGAATTGACCAATTTTTTGCCCCTCGAGAGATGGCCCGGCGGCACCGCCGCCGGGCCGGACCGGCCTCAGGTGCCGGATTTCACTTTCGTCCACAGCCGGGTGACGGTCCGCTGCACCTTCGCGTCGTAAGGATCGACGGTGTAAAGGTTTTCAAGCGTCTCCTCGCTCGGATAGATTGCGGTGTCGCCGATCACGTCCTCGTTGAGATACTGCTGCGACGCCTCGTTTCCGTTGGCGTAATACACGTAATTCGATGCCGCAGCCATGTTTTCGGCGTTCATGATGAAGTCCAGGAACTTGTGGGCTCCCTCGGGGTTCGGCGCGTCGACGGGGATCGCCATCTGGTCGAACCACATCAGCGCCCCTTCCTTGGGGATCGTATAGGTGATCTCGACCCCGTTGTCCGCCTCGGCCGCACGGTCCCGCGCCTGAAGGATGTCACCCGACCAGCCGAAGGCCACGCAGATCTCGCCGTTGGCGAGCGCGTTGATGTATTCGGACGAGTGGAACTTCTGGACGTAGGGCCGGACCGCCATCAGGACCTCTTCGGCCTTGGCGATCACCTCCGGGTCCTGGCTGTTCGGGTCTTCGCCGATGTACTTCAGCGCGGCCGGGATCATCTCGGTCGGTGCGTCGAGGAAATGCACACCACAGGAGGCGAGCTTCTCCATGTTGGCCGGATCGAACACAAGAGCCAGGCTGTCCGTCGGAGCGCCTTCGCCCAGGACTTCCTTGACCTTGTTCACGTTGGCGCCGATCCCGGTGGTGCCCCACATGTAGTTGATAGAGTACTCGCCGTTCGGGTCGTACTTGTCGGTGCGGCTCGACACCACATCCCACATGTTCTCGCGGTTCGGCAGTTGCGCGTCATCGAGTTTCTGGAACGCCCCGGCCGAGATCTGACGCTGCAGGAAGGTCCCGGTCGGAACCACGACATCGTAGCCCGAACTTCCCGCCAGCATCTTGGTCTCGAGCACCTCGTTCGAGTCGAAGACGTCGTAGATGAGGTCGATTCCCGTTTCTTCCTCGAACTTCGTCAGCAATTCCTCGTCGATGTAGTCCGACCAGTTGTACACCCTGACTTCTTCCGCGATCGCGGCCGTAGAGGCCATCGCGGCAAGGGCAAGAGTCGTGAAAAGTGTGCGCTTCATTTCGGTCTCCCCATTGGCACCTCGCCGGTCATTTGATCAAATGACGAGGCATTCTCAAGCGATTCGTATGGCAGACGGCGGCACGGCCCGGAATATGACCAATTCATTGGCAAAACTCCCCGAGCATCAGGCCATTTACCGGCAGATCAGGAACATGATCCTGTTTGGAACCCTAGCGCCTGGACAGTCGGTGACAATCCAGGGGATCGCGGATGCAATCGGGGCGGGCATGACCCCGGTGCGCGAGGCGATCCGCAGGCTTACGGCCGAAGGCGCGCTGGAGCTGGGCCGGAACCGTCGCCTCCACGTCCCCGAGATCGACCGCGACCGGCTGGATCAGATCGCCTTCGCCCGCCTCGCGGTCGAGCCGCGCCTGGCCGAAGAGGCGGCGCTCCGAATGACCGACGCCTGCCTTTCGGATCTGACGGCCTTCGATGCCGAGGTCGACCGCGCCATCGCGTCGGGCGACGTCGAGCGGTATCTCGAGTTCAACTACCGCTTTCACTTCCGCCTCTACGACCAGGCCGAAGCGACCGTCCTGCGCAAGATCGCCTCGTCGCTCTGGCTTCAGATCGGACCCTCGCTGCGCATCGTGTGCGGCCGGTTCGGCACCTCGAACCTGCCCGACAAGCACGCCGCTGCCCTCGACGCCTTCCGCGCGGGCGACCCCGAAGCCGCGGCACACGCGGTCGCGGACGATATCCGCCAGGGCATGGGTCAGGTCCGCCTGACCCTGTCCGACACGGCCACCGCCTCAGGCGCCGATTGACCGGTCCCCGAATTTGATCATATTTGCGGCATCACCTCACAGGAGGCCGACATGCCCTTGACCAACGTCCGTCCGACCGCCGAACTCCAGGCGCTCGACGCCGCCCACCACATGCATCCCTTCACCGACCAGTCGAGCCTCGCGAAGAAGGGCGCGCGCATCATCGTGCGGGGCGAAGGCTCGTGGCTGACCGACAGCGAGGGCGAGCGCATCCTCGACGGCATGTCCGGCCTGTGGTGCGTGAACGTGGGCTACGGGCGCGAGCGTCTGGTGCAGGCGGCCGACCGGCAGATGCGCGAGCTTCCCTACTACAACACCTTCTTCCAGACGACGCACATCCCGGCCATCGACCTTGCCGCCAAGCTCGCCGAGATCTGCCCCGGCGATCTGAACCACGTCTTCTTCGCGGGCTCGGGCTCCGAGGCGAACGACACCAACCTTCGCATGGTGCGGCATTACTGGGCGCTGAAGGGCAAGCCGTCCAAGTCCTGGATCATCTCGCGCAAGAATGGGTATCACGGCTCCTCCGTCGGCAGCGGCTCGATGGGAGGGATGGCCGGCATCCACGCGCAGGGCGGTCTGCCGATCCCCGGCATCCGGCACATCGACCAGCCCTACTGGTATCTCGAAGGCGGCGACGCGAGCCCCGAGGACTTCGGCCGCGCCCGCGCGCGCCAGCTCGAGACCGCCATCGACGAGATCGGCGAGGACAACGTCGCGGCCTTCATCGCCGAGCCGATCCAGGGCGCGGGCGGCGTCATCATCCCGCCCGAAAACTACTGGCCCGAGATCCAGCGCATCTGCGACGAGCGCGAAATCCTCCTGATCTGCGACGAGGTCATCACCGGCTTCGGCCGCACCGGCCACTGGTTCGGCCATCAGGCCATCGGCGCGCGGCCCGACATCATCACCATCGCCAAGGGCCTGTCCTCCGGATACCTGCCCATCGGCGGCTCGGTCGTGTCCGACGAGGTGGCCGAAGTCATCGGCTCGGACGAGTTCAACCACGGCTATACCTATTCCGGCCACCCGGTCGCGGCGGCGGTGGCACTCGAGAACCTGGCGATCATCGAGGAAGAAAAGCTCGTCCAGCGCGTCCACGACGACGTCGGGCCGTATATCCGCGAGAAGTGGCTGTCGCTTGTCGACCATCCGCTTGTCGGCGAGGCGACCATCGTGGGCCTCATGGGCTCCATCGCCCTCACCCCGCACAAGCCGTCGCGCGCGCGCTTCGCGTCCGAGGCGGGGACGGTGGGGTACATCTGCCGCGAGTTCAGCTTCGGCAACAACCTCATCATGCGCCACGTCTACGACCGGATGATCATCGCCCCGCCACTCGTCATCACGCGCGAAGAAATCGACATCCTGATCGAGCGCGTCTGGAAGACGCTGGACCAGACCCATGCGCGGTTGAAGGACGAGGGGCTGCTGAAGGCGGCGTCCTGACACGACAAGACCGCCGCATTTCTGCGACGGCCAATTCTCTTCGTTCGGACCTCAAGCCGCCAGCGCGGTCTCCTGCCCCGGACCCTGCCTTTCCGACAGGTAGCGGTTCAATCGCCACATGCCCCAGGCCAGCGGGATCAGGGCGAGGCCGCCCAAGGCCCAGGCCATCGGCTCGTCGCCCATGGTCTCGAAGACCTGGGTATAGCCGTGGATCGCGCCGAAGGTGATCGCAGCGTTGAAGAGACCTCGCCGGTTGGCGTGCGCCGCCCAGAAGGTCCCGACCGCCAGAAGCGCCGCCCAGACCAGGCTGAACACGTTCTCGGAGATGTAGAGGAACTGCGCTTCCCAGGCCTCGACCTGGGTCTGGTAGTCGCTCCACTCCATGCCCTCCGTCCAGGTCGGCCCGTCCAGCGCTAGCGAGGCACCCACCTGGTCGCCCCAAAGCGAGCCGACGAGGAAGGCGAGGTTGCCGACCACGACGGCTAGGATCGCGAGGATCCCGGCATGCCGCGCGAAGCGCTCCCGTCCCTGACGCATCACCACGATGCAGACCGCCGTCAAAGCCATCATCTGAAGGATCGTCAGCGTGCTTTCCGGCGAATAGAAGACATACATCGCGTGGAAGTAGTCCGTCCCGGTGTCGAGCATCTGCGCAAAGGGTACGATGGCCAGCGCCGTCACCAGCCGCACGTCCAGAAGGACACCGGCCGCCAGCAGCAGAAGGAAGGCATAGCCGTTGACTGCCGCCGCCTCGAGCCCCGAGGCATCCGACATGGCGAAGCCCACGCCCGCGAGGTGCATGGCACCCCCCAGAAGCATCGTCGCGCCCGAGACGAAGCGCAGGGTCGCCGACCCCTGGCGGAAGACGACGAACGCGCCGCCCGCAACGGCCGCTCCGGCGATCATCAGGAAGACGTCCGCGTTTTCGGCGTAAAGGCGCGCGGCCTCGACCCCTGCCCCGCCGATCATCATTCCGGCCCCGATCAGCGCCGAGGCGTTCCCGAGCATCCGGTAGATCTCGCCGCCCTTCAAAAGGACGGCAGCCCCGGCGATCAGGAAGATCGTCCCGGCGAAGGCGACCGCCCCCGCGCTGCCTAGCCAGAAGATCAGTCCAAGCGTCGCCGCGACGATGCCGACGCAAAGCACCGAGTTGACCACGAGCGCCACCATCGTCTCGCGCGAGCGGCGCGCGATCTCAGCGGCCTGCGCGGCGTCGATTACTCCCTCCCGCAGAAGCCGCTCGGTATGCACGACGTGTGTCATTAAAGTGTCCTTTCCCTATCCCGCATGAACATCGTTCACGCAGCTTCATAGCACACGCCTGAACGTCGTTCAACGAAAAACTTGAACGCCGTTCAGTGGAGGTCTACCGACCACCGGCGCGGCCTGATCGCGCCCTGGAACCAGTTCACGAAGGTGACCATGGAAAAGACAGGAAGACCCGTCGCGCTTCGGATCGCCGAGGCGTAGGGCGTCATGTTGGTGCATTCGAGAACGATCGCGCCGATCTCGGGATTGGCCCGGACCAGCGCCATCGCCGCCGATACGTTGTCTTCCTCGGCCAGGGCCGGATCCAGATCCGGTGCATCGCCAAGGATCGCCTCGGTGAAGTGTGCCCCACCCTCTGTCGTCCCGATGGGCGTCCCCTCGGGCACCCCCGCCGCCGCGAGGTGGCCCGGCGTCAGCGTCGAGCGCGAGATGGTCAGCACCCCCGCCCTCTTCCCTTTCGGCAGCATCGCATTGACCGCCCTCACCTGCATCAGCGAGGAGGTCAGGACCGGGATCGACACCGAAGACGCAAGCTCCTCCTGGAACAGGGCCAGAAACCCGCAATTCGTCGTGATCCCGTCCGCCCCGTCCGCCTCCAGCGACCGCGCCGCCTCGATGAACGCGGGCAAGAGCCCCTCGCCGCCCTTGCGCACCACTCGGTCGGGCGAGGCGTCCCGCACGACCCGATACAGCACCGGGAAGTCCCAGGTCCCCGCGTTCCCCATGTCGCCCAGGATGCGGGGGAACCGCGCCTCCAGCATCAGGATCCCCACCGATGCCCCATAGACCGCCTTGCCGCCCGTGATCCGCATATGCGCCTCCCTCGTCGGCGCGAGACTGCCCCAAGCCCTTCCCGCTTAAAAGGAATTGTCGCGGCCCGTGCGATGGGGCAGGCTCGCCGCCGGGGGACAGATGAATCAGGGCAACACACCGTCGGAGAAGCGGACCGTCGCGATCGTGGGCGCGGGCATCGTCGGCGTCTCGACCGCGATCTGGTGCCTCCGCGACGGGCACGACGTGATCCTCGTCGACCGCAAGGGTCCCGCCGAGGGCGCGAGCCACGGCAACGGCGGCGTCCTCGCCTCCTGCTCGATCATCCCCGTCACCGTTCCGGGCCTTCTCCGCAAGGCGCCCCGGATGCTCCTCGACCCCAATCAGCCTCTGTTCCTGAAGTGGGGCTACCTGCCCCGCCTCGCACCCTGGCTGCGCAGCTATCTCTCGAACGGCACCGTCGCAGGCGTCGAGCGCCGCGCGGCGGCACTGCACCCGATCATCGGGGACAGCCTCGCCGACCACCAGGCGCTCGCGCAGGGCACCGGAGCGGAAGGCTGGATCGTCCCGTCGGACTACGTGTTCCTCTACGACACCCGCGCCATGTACGAGGGCGACGCCTTCGGCTGGAACATCCGCCGCCGTCACGGCATCGAATGGGAGGTGTTGGAAGGCGACGCCCTTCGCGCCTACGACCCCGCCCTCGGTCCGCGCTTCCAGCTTGCCGCACGCTGCGGCGATCACGGCCGGATCGCCGACCCGGGCCGCTACGTAAAGGACCTGGCACAGCACGCCGTCGCCCAAGGCGCGCGTCTCGTCATCGGGGACGCCACCGACGTCGCCCGCGAAGACGGCCGCGTCGCAGGCCTCCGCGTCAGCGGCGAAACGATCCCCTGCGACGCCGTCGTGCTGGCGGCTGGCGCATGGTCCAAGGGCCTCGCGCAGAAACTCGGCGTCACCGTCCCCCTTGAAAGCGAGCGCGGCTATCACCTCGAGCTCTGGGAGCCCTCGGTGATGCCCCGCGCGCCCGTGATGGTCGCGAGCGGAAAGTTCGTCGCCACCCCGATGGAGGGCCGCATCCGCCTTGCCGGCGTCGTCGAGTTCGGCGGCCTCGACGCGCCCGCCTCCCGCGCGCCCTTCCGCCTGCTGGAAAGGAACATCCGCGCCGCCATGCCCGGCCTGACCTGGAAGCGCACCGTCGAATGGATGGGCCACCGCCCCTCGGTCGCCGACTCGATCCCGCTGATCGGCGAGGTTCCCGGCACCGAAGGCGCCTACTTCGGCTTCGGACACGACCACGTCGGCCTCACCGGAGGCCCGAAAACCGGGCAGATCCTGTCCCGCCTGATCTCGGGACGGCGGCCCAACATTGACCTTTCGCCCTATTCGCCTGCACGTTTCACCTGAACCAACAAGAACCAACCGGGAGACACCAAGATGAAGACATTCGCCACAATGACGGCGGTGACGGCACTGACAGCCGGCGCGGCCTTTGCCGAGACCTGGGACATGCCGCTGGCCTATCCCGCGACCAACTTCCACACCGAGACCGCCCAGGGCTTCGCCGACTGCGTCCGCGACGCGACGAGCGGAGAGATCGACATCCAGACCCACCCGAACGGCTCGCTCTTCCCGGGCGGCGACATCAAGCGCGCGGTCCAGACCGGACAGGCCCTGATCGGTGAGCGTCTCCTGTCGGCCCACGCCAACGAGAACGCGCTCTTCGGCTACGACTCGATCCCCTTCCTCGCCACCTCCTTCGACGACAGCGTCAAGCTGAACGAGGCCGCGCAACCCGCACTGGAGGAGCTTCTGGCCAGCCAGAACCTGCACTACCTCTACTCGGTGCCGTGGCCGCCGCAGGGTCTCTATGCGAAGAAGGAGATCAACTCCGCCGCCGACCTCGAAGGCGTGAAGTTCCGCGCCTACAACGCCGCCACCGCGCGGCTGGCCGAGCTCGCCAAGATGCAGCCCGTCCAGATCGAGGCCGCCGAACTCAGCCAGGCGCTGGCCACGGGTGTCGCGGAAAGCTTCGTCTCCTCCGGCTCGACCGGCTACGACGAGAAGGTGTGGGAGCACCTGACCCACTTCTATCAGGTCGACGCCTGGCTTCCGCGCAACACGATCTTCGTCAACCTCGACGCCTGGAACGGCCTCTCGGAAGAGAACAAGACCGCCATGTCCGACTGCGCCGCGACCGCGGCCGAGACCGGCCTCGCCAAGTCGAAGGAACTGACCCAGTTCTACCTCGACGGCCTGGCCGAGGGCGGCATGACCGTGGCGCCTCCGGGCGACCAGCTCCGTACCGACTTCATGGGCTTCGGCGAGACCATGACGACCGAATGGCTCGAAGCCACGGGCGAGCAGGGCCAGTCCATCGTCGACGGCTTCAAGAACTGATCGCCAACTTTCCCGGGCCGGCACGTCCCGGCCCGGGAACACCGCAGCACACGCCTCGAGAGGGTCCGCCCGTGCTTCATCTCGTCCCAAATACGCATGGCGCGTCCCTGATCGCGAAGACCGCCGGATGAAAACTCTCCGCCGCGCCCTCGACGGGCTCTACCTCGGCTGCGCGATCCTCGCTGCGCTTTTCCTCGTCGCGATGCTCCTCATCATCGTGGCCCAGATGGTCGCGCGCTGGACCGGCGTCACCTTCCCCGGCGCGGCCTCATACGCCGGTTACTGCATGGCCTCGGCCTCGTTTCTCGCCTTCGCGAACGCACTGAACCGGGGCGCGCACATTCGCGTGGGGCTTCTCCTTACCGCCGTCGGACGCTACCGTCGCTGGCTCGAGCTCTGGTGCTTCGCCATCGGCGCGACGGCGGCCTGGTTTCTCGCCCGCTACGCCGTCAACCTCGTCCTGTGGTCGCACCAGCTTGGCGACGTGAGCCAGGGCCAGGACGCGACACCCCTGTGGATCCCGCAATCCGCCATGGCGCTCGGCGCGGTCGTCTTCGCCATCGCGCTGACCGACCACCTCCTGCGCATCATCTTCGCGGGTGACCACGGTATCGCCGCCGAACTCGCCGGAGAAGGATCGACCGAATGAGCGACCTCTACGCCATCGGCATCTTCCTCTTCGTCCTCTTCCTCCTCCTCGGCTCCGGCGTCTGGGTCGGTCTCGCCCTTCTCGGCGTCGCCTGGGTAGGCATGGAGCTTTTCACTTCGCGTCCCGTCGGCGACGCGATGGCGACCATCATCTGGACGGCCTCGTCATCCTGGACTCTGACCGCGCTGCCGCTCTTCATCTGGATGGGTGAAATTCTCTACCGGACAAGGTTGTCCGAGGACATGTTCCGCGGCCTCAGCCCCTGGATGGCTCGCCTCCCCGGAGGCCTCGTCCACACCAACATCGTCGGCTGCACCGTCTTCGCCGCCGTCTCGGGCTCGTCGGCCGCGACGCTGACCACCGTCGGCAAGATGTCCATCCCCGAGCTTCGCGCCCGCGAATACCCCGAGCGCATGATCATCGGCACGCTGGCGGGCGCGGCGACGCTCGGCCTGATGATCCCGCCGTCGCTCACGCTGATCGTCTATGGCGTGACGGTGCGGGAATCGATCTCGAAGCTCTTCATGGCGGGTGTCTTTCCGGGCCTCGTCCTGGCGCTCATGTTCATGGTCTACGTCGCCGTCGCCTCGTCGCTCTCGTCCAACTTCAACCCGAAGCCCGAGCCCTACATGAGCTTCATGGCCAAGGTCCGGAACTCGCGCTTCCTGATCCCGGTGGTCTGCCTGATCGTCGTCGTCATCGGCTCGATGTACATGGGCTTCGCCACCGCGACCGAGGCAGCGGCCTTCGGCGTCATCGGCTCGCTCGTTCTCGCCGCGACGCAGGGCTCGCTGACCTGGAGCACCTTCACCGAAAGCCTCATGGGCGCCACCCGCACCTCGGCCATGATCGCGCTGATCCTCGCGGGGGCGGCCTTCCTGTCGCTGTCGATGGGCTTCACCGGCCTGCCGCGCGGCCTCGCGGACCTGATCGGCTCGTGGGAGCTGACGCGCTTCCAGCTCCTGATGGCGCTCCTCGTCTTCTACATCGTCCTCGGCTGCTTCCTCGATGGCATCTCGTCCGTGGTCCTGACGATGGCCGTCGTGGAACCGATGATCCGCGAGGCCGGCATCGACATCGTGTGGTTCGGCATCTTCATCGTCGTGGTGGTCGAGATGGCGCAGATCACGCCGCCCATCGGTTTCAACCTCTTCGTCCTGCAAGGCATGACCGGCCACGAGATGAGCTTCATCGCCCGCGCCGCAATCCCGATGTTCTTCATCATGGTGCTGATGGTCTTCATCCTCATCGCCTTCCCCGAACTGGCCACCTGGCTGCCCGAGAACATACGCCAGCGGCCCGGGGGGTGATCCTCGTACCCTTGCATCTGGCGGCCCGGCACGGCCGTCTCCTGCTGGTGGCCGGCCTCCTTGCCGGGCTGACGCTCCCCGCTCTGGCGAGCGAGGTGCGTGACGTTCTTCCTGCCCTCGTCGGCGGCATCCTCTTCCTCGCCGCGCTCCGCATCGGGCCGCGCGCCGCCCTCGGCAACTTGGGCGACATCCGCCGGACGCTCGCCCTCTCGGCTGTCTTCCAGCTCGTCCTGCCGCTCACCGCCCTCGGCCTCGCCACCGCCCTCGGCGTCGCGGACCGGCCCCTCGCGCTCGGCCTGATCCTGATGCTGACGGCGCCGTCCATCACCGGCAGCCCGAACTTTTCGGCCCTCATGGGCTACGACCCTGCCCCCCCGATGCGGCTCCTCGCCCTCGGCACGGCGCTCTTCCCCCTCACGGCGCTCCCGATCCTCTGGGGCCTCCCCACGCTCGGAGACCCTTCCGAGGTCATCGCCGCCGCCCTTCGCCTTCTCGTCGTGATCTTCGGCGCGACCGGGGCGGGCTTCGCCCTCCGCGCGCTCCTGCCGCCGCTCGCGCCCGACAGGATCCGCGCCCTCGACGGTCTCAGCGCCATCGCCCTCGCCGTCCTCGTCGTGGGGCTCATGTCCGCCCTCGGCCCGGCCCTTCTCGACACGCCCGCGCGGGTTCTCGGCTGGCTCGCCATCGCCACCGCCGCCAACCTCGGCCTCCAGGTCGCGGCTTGGGCGCTTGGCCTCAAACCGGGCGAAAGCCTCGTGGCCGGCAACCGCAACATCGCGCTCTTCCTCGTGGCGCTCCCACCCGAGACGACCGCGCCGCTTTTGATCTTCATCGGCTGCTACCAGGTGCCGATGTACCTCACACCCTACCTCATGGCGCCGCTCTATAACCGCGCCAGAGCTTCTTCTGTCTGAAAATACTCCGGGGAGCGCGAGGGGCAGCGCGTCCCTCGTCTCAGACCCGCGTCTGCAGCGCCTCCAGCACCGAGGCCAGAACATCGCCCGCCGCCTCATCGCTGTCCGCTTCGACGTAGGCGCGCAATTCGGGCGCGTTCCCCGAAGGCCGGATGTGGACCACGCGCCCGTCCGCGAAGGTCAGCCGTGCGCCGTCCGTCGTGTCGGTCGAGACCGGCGCGCCCAGCCCGCCCGGCAGCACCGACAGGTCGCCGCCCAGCAACGCCTCCACGATGCCCCGCGACACCTCGGGGTCCACGTCCTGCAATCGGTCCGTCGCCGTCCGCCGCGCAGGCAGGTCGGCAATCAGCTCGCTGACCGAACGCTTCTCCTGCGCCGCCGCCGCCAGCGTCGCCACGATCGGCAGCACCGCGTCGCGCGTCATCAGCGAGGGCAGCGATATGCCCGACCGCCCCACGTCCCACCCGAGCAGGAACCCCCCGTTCGGCTCGTACCCCGCGACCCGATGCGCGTGCGCCGCCATCCGCGCTTCCATCGCCGCGATGACGTGGGGCGAGCCGATCTTTGTTCGCTGGATCCGATGAAAGGCGCCCATGAGATCGACCATCGAATTGGCGGACACGGTCGTCACCACCTCGTCCGCTCCGCACCAGCGCGCAGCTATCGGCCCCAGGATGTCGCCCGGCACGATCCGCCCCCGGTCGTCGACGAAGAGAGGCCGGTCCGCGTCACCGTCGGTCGAGACCACGGCGTCCAGCCCATGCTCCGCGACCCATCCCGCCAGCCGCGACCGCGTCTCCGCGTCCACCGCCTCGGTATCGACCGGCACGAAGGTCTCCGACGCGCCGAGGCTGACGACGGCGGCCCCGAGCCCCTCGAGAATGTCCGGCAGCACCTCCGACGCAGTCGAGGAATGGACCCAGACGCCGACCCTCCGCCCCGCCAGCACGCCGTGCGGCAGTCCCGAGACATAACGTGCGACATAGGCCTTGCGCGGCGCATCGGTCACTTCGACCTCCGCCTCGCCCCCCTCGACGCTCCGCCGCGCCGCGACGGCCGCCGCCAGCGGAGCCTCGTCCGCCTTGGTGAATTCGCCCCGCGAGGTATAGAACTTCAGCCCGTTCCGATCCCCCGGGATATGGCTCCCGGTAACCATGATCGACAGCGTGCCCGCCTCCAGAGCCGCCCCCGCCAGAGCCGGGGTCGGAAGAACGCCGCAGTCGATGACCCGCAGCCCCTCGGCCGCCGCCCCCCGTGCCACCGCAAGCGCGATCCGGGGCGAACTCTCGCGTCGGTCCCGGCCCACGTACAGCGTCCCGTTGTGGTCGTGCTGCGCAACGAAGGCCGCCGCATAGCGGGCCACAAGGTCGTCGGTCAGCTCCGTCGCGAGGCCGCGCAGACCGCTCGTGCCGAACTTGGGAGCCATGCCGACCTCAGCCGTTTAGGGACTTGCACTCGACCACGGGCGTGCGCACCCGCCCCGTCGTGCGCCAGTCGTCCAGGTTGTCGCAGACGAGGTTGCCCATGGCCGCCCGCGTCTCGACCGTGGCGCTTCCGACGTGCGGCAGAAGAACGACGTTGTCCATCGTCTTCAGCGCCTGCGGGATCCGCGGCTCCTCCTCGAAGACGTCGAGCCCCGCCGCGCCCAGCTTGCCCGCCTGCAAGGCTGCAACCAGCGCCGCCTCGTCGACGACCGATCCCCGCGCCACGTTGATGAGCGTGCCCTCGGGCCCAAGCGCCTCCAGTACCTCCTTGCCGATCAGGTGCTTCGTCTCGTCGCCCCCCGGCGTGATGACGATCAGAACGTCCGCATCCCGCGCCATCTCGACGAGGTCGGGATAATAGCGATAGGGCGCGTCCTTCTTGCTGCGAGAGTGATAGACCACCTCGGCGTCGAACATCCCGACCTGCTCGGCGATGGTCGTCCCGATCCGCCCCAGCCCCACGATGCCCACCGTCCGTCCGCGCACGCTGCGGGTCAGCGGGAAGGCGCCCTTGGCCTCCCAATCGCCGGACCGCGCCCAGCGTTCAGCGGGAACCGCGCGGCGGCTGACCATCAGCCACAGAAGGACAGCCGTGTCTGCCACCTCGTCGTTCAGGACGTCGGGGGTGTTCGCCACGAGGATGCCGCGCTTGGCGGCCGCCTCGGCGTCGATGCCATCGTAGCCCACGCCGAAGCTCGAGATGACCTTCAGGTCCGGCAGCCCGGCCATGACCTCGGGCGCCACACCCTTCGTCGTGACGACCGCCTCGATGCCCGCGCCATGCTGCGCCAGGAAGTCTGCCTGCCCGCTCTCGGGCAGATGCATCACCTCGAATCCATCCGCGAGGCGACCATCCATGAAGTCGAGAAGCTTGCCGATCTGGAGAACCTTCGGACGATCAGACATCTTCGCGCACCCTCTGCTTCTGGGTGCCGAGACCCTGGATCGACAGCTCCACCTCGTCCCCCGCCTTCAGGTAGACCGGCGGTTTCATCCCGAGGCCCACGCCCGGAGGCGTCCCGGTCGAGATCACGTCGCCCGGATGGAGAGAGCCAAGCTGTGACAGGTGCGAGACGATCTCGGCCACGCCGAAGATCATCGTCCGCGTGTTCCCGGTCTGCATCCGCTTGCCGTTGACGTCGAGCCACATGTCCAACTCCTGCACGTCCGCGACCTCGTCGCGGGTGACGAGCCAGGGCCCGGTCGGCCCGAAGGTGTCGCAGGACTTGCCCTTGGTCCACTGGCCGGACAGGTGCATCTGGAAATGCCGCTCGGACACGTCGTTGATGACGCAGAAGCCCGCGACGTACTCCATCGCGTCCTCGACGCTGACGTATTTCGCGGTCTTGCCGATCACGACGCCCAGTTCGACCTCCCAGTCGGTATGCGTCGAGCCGCGCGGCATCACGATGTCGTCGTCCGGCCCCACGACCGCCGAGGTCGCCTTCATGAAAAGGATCGGATGCTCGGGGATCGGGTTGCCCGTCTCGGCGGCATGGTCGGTGTAGTTCAGGCCGATACACAGGTATTTGCCGATGCCCGCGACGCAGGGACCGAAGCGCGGTGTGCCAGACACCGCAGGCAGACTCGAGGGATCGAGCGCGCGGAGACGGTCCAGACCCTCATCCGACAGCGTCGTCCCCCCGATGTCGTCGACATGGGCCGAGAGGTCGCGCAGCGTGCCGCCCTCGTCGATCAGACCGGGCTTCTCTTCGCCGGGATTGCCGTAGCGAACCAGTTTCATCGCGTGTTTTCCTTCCTGTTCGTCAATGCCTTGCGGCGCGTTCTTCAGATCGTCCAGCCGCCGTCGACCGCCAGCGCCTGCCCTGTCGTGAACCCGGCCTCGTCGGAGGCCAGATAGACCGCCAGCGCCGCGATTTCCTCGGCCTTGCCGATGCGCTGCATCGGCTGGCGCTGGATGAAGGCGGCGCGCGCCGCGTCGTAGTCGCCTGTGGCCCTCAGCCGGTCCTGAAGCGACGGGCTGTCGACGGTGCCCGGGCAGATCGCGTTGCAGCGGATGCCCTGCGTCACGAAGTCCCGCGCGACCGATTTGGTCAGCCCCAGGATCGCCGCCTTCGACGCGCCGTAAAGGCAGCGGTTCGGCACTCCCGTGATCGACGAAGCCACCGAGGCGATGTTGACGATGGCGCCCGCGCCCCGCTCCAGCATCCCCGGCAGCACCGCCCGCGTGGTGCGGAAGATCGAGCGCACGTTGAGGTCGAAGGCGAAATCCCATTCCTCGTCCGTCGCTTCGAGGATGGTCCCGTTGTGGACCACGCCCGCGCAGTTGAAGAGGATGTCCGGCCGCGCCCGCGCCACCGCCTCCTTGACCGAGGCGTCGTCGCGCACGTCCATGCGGAAGGTCTCGATGGCACCCTCCGCCTCGTCCTTCAACGTGCCGAGAGCCGCCTCGTTCACGTCGCTGGCAAAGACCTCCGCCCCTTCGGCGGCGAAGGCCAGCGCCGTCGCGCGACCGATTCCCTGCCCCGAGGCCGTCAGAAGAGCCCGTTTTCCTTGAAGTCTTCCGGCCATGCCGCGTCCCCCCTGCGTCGACTTGTTTCGAATTGCCCTAGTGGAAGCCACCCCGGAATTCTAGTGTCGCCGCGAACAGGGAGACAGGCAATGACCTCACCGCTCTTCGATCTGACCGGCCGCCGCATCCTCGTCACCGGGGCTTCGAAGGGCATCGGGCGCGCCCTGGCCGAGGGCCTGGCCGAGCACGGCGCGCATGTCGTGCTGAACGCGCGAAGCACCGACACCCTCGACGCCGCCGCAGACGAACTGCGCGCTCAAGGCCGCACCGTTTCGACCGCCGCCTTCGACGTGACCGACGCCGCCGCCGTGGCCGAGTCCGTGGCGCGCATCGAGGCCGACGGCCCTCTCGACGGCCTCGTCAACAACGCCGGGATGCAGTTCCGCGCGCCGCTCGAGGACTACCCTCTCGACAAGTGGGAACAGCTCTTCGCCACCAACGTCCGCAGCGTGTTCCTCGTCGGCCAGGCGGTGGCGCGCGGCATGATCGCCCGCAAGCGCGGCCGCATCGTCAACATCGCTTCGGTCCAGTCCGAACTCGCCCGCCCCTCGATCGCGCCCTACACGGCGACGAAGGGGGCGGTCCGCAATCTCACGAAGGGCATGGCCACCGACTGGGCGCGGCACGGGCTCCAGGTCAACGCCCTTGCACCCGGCTACTTCAAGACGCCGCTCAACGCCGCGCTCGTCGCCGACGCCGACTTCTCGGCCTGGCTCGAAAAGCGTACCCCCGCCGGGCGGTGGGGCGACGTGGGCGAACTGAAGGGCGCTGCGGTCTTCCTCCTGTCCGATGCGGCCAGCTTCGTGAACGGCCAGACGCTCTACGTCGACGGCGGCATCACCGCCTCGATCTGACCCCGGGGTTTCACTGGTCGTCAAATATCCCGGGGGCGTGGGGGCAGAGCCCCCACCCGCGTCGCCGCCGCTGGCGGCGATCCGCAGTGAAGCCGGTCCTCGTCTTGACGCCCAAGCCCCCCGGCCCCACACCTGAGACAACGCAAACGGGAGGCGCGGCATGAAAATCCTCATCATCGGCGGCGGCGGCATGGTCGGGCAGAAGCTCGCGGCCTCGCTCGCGAAGGACCCGCTGAGCCGGGGCGACGAAGTCACCCTCTTCGACATGGCCTTTCCGGGACACGGCGGCGCGTCGGCTGCGCAGAAGATTCCCGGCAACGTCACCGATCCGGGCGCCATCCGCCGCCTGGCGGCAGGGCGGCCGGACCTCGTCTATCACCTCGCCTCCATCGTCTCGGGCGAGGCCGAATCGAACTTCGACCTCGGCTGGACCGTCAACATGACGGCCTTCCGCGACTTCCTCGAAGCCTTCCGGGCCGAGGTTCAGGCATCCAAGGGCGCCTACAAGCCGCGGATCATCTTCACCTCCTCCATCGCCGTCTTCGGCCCGCCCTTCCCCGACAAGATCGGCGACGAATTCCTGTCGGCGCCGCAGACCAGCTACGGCACGCAGAAGGCGATCTCGGAACTGCTGCTGACCGACTTCATCCGCAAGGGCTTCTTCGACGGCATGGCGATCCGCCTGCCCACAATCTGCGTCCGGCCGGGCAAGGCCAACCTCGCCGCCTCGTCGTTCTTCTCGGGCATCATCCGCGAGCCCCTGAACGGCAAGGAGGCGATCCTGCCCGTCCCCGACAGCGTCCGGCACTGGCACGCCTCGCCCCGTTCGGCGGCCGGCTTCCTGCGCCACGCCGCGACCCTCGACACCGATCTCCTCGGGACGCGCCGCGCGCTCAACATGCCGGGCGTCTCCTGCACGGTGGCCGAGCAGATCGAGGCCCTGCGCGAGATCGCCGGCGACGAGGTCGTGGCCCGCATCAAGCCCCGGCCCGACGAGACGATCATGCGCATCGTCTCGGGCTGGCCGCGCGACTTCGACCCGCAGCGGGCGCGCGACTTCGGGTTCACCGCTGAGTCGAACTTCCACGAGATCATCCGCACCTACATGGACGAGGACATGCCGAAGGCCTGAGCCTCAGGCGGCCTCGCGGATGTTCCGCCGCAGGTGCTGCTCGATGGCCCGCGCGCAGCCCGCCGCGTCGCGGGCAAGTGCTGCGTCGAGGATCTGCTGGTGCTCGGCGGCGATCATGCCGAAGTAGGCCCCGCCGAATTCCTCGGTCAGGGTCATCATCTGCTGCCGGAACTGGAGGTAGATGTTGGCATGCGTGCGCCGGATCAGCGCCGAGCCGCAGGCCGAGATCAGCGTCTCGTGGAAATGCCGCTCGGCCTCGGACCACAAGGCGCGGAAGGGTTCCATGTCGCCCGCCTTCAGGATCCGCGTCTGGATATGGACCAGCGCGTGATGCGCGGCGTTGAGGTGCATCTCCCAGGCGACGCCGCCCTTCTCCATCGACCGCTCCGCTCCCTCCTGCTCCAGAAGGATGCGGAACCGCGTCACGTCGTTGAAGATCGACTGGTCCACGGCCCGGACGCGAAAGCCGCGCTGCGCCTCGAACTCGACCAGCCCGATCGTCACCAGCCGATGCAGCACCTCGCGGACGGTGTTGGCCGAACAGCCATAGTCGCCCTGAAGATCGGACGGCTTCAGCTTGTGTCCCGGCCGCAGCGTGGCGTTCATCAGCCGCCGCTTGAGGTCCTCGTAGATGTCGGGCGTGTCGACGCGCATGACGGCCTCCTCCGCGCAGGTTTACCGAAATCCCGCATCCTGTCAAAAATTTCGAAATTCCGCGCTTTTTCAATTTCGCGTTGGCAGCGGGGGGTCGAATTGCTACCGTGACGCTGCGATGACGACGTCCGAAAGGGCGCAAAAATGAAACGGGAGGAATTCATGAAGTTCGTGAAGTATGCGGCATTCGCCGCAGGCACCGTCGCCATGCTTGCCGGAACCTCGGCACTGGCGCAGACCACGCTCCGCATCCAGACGCACTACGCGCCCGAATCGCTTTCGGGGAAGAATGCGGCGATGTTCATCGACGACATCCAGACGATGTCGAACGGCGAGATCCAGGTCGAGATGTTCTATTCGTCCGCCGTCGTGAAGTCGGTCGAGACCTTCGACGCGGCCGCCACCGGCATCCTCGACTGCGACATGACGGGCGGCGCCTACCAGACCGGCAAGAACCCCGCGTTCCAGTTCGTGGGCGACATCATGGGCGGCTACGACACGCCCTATCAGCAGCTCTCGTGGCTCCTGATCGGCGGCGGCAAGGAAGACGCCCAGGCTCTCTACAACCAGTACGGCATGCAGCTCGTCGGCTGGTGGGTCGTCGGCCAGGAGGCGCTCGCCTCCACCAAGCCGGTCCAGACCGCCGCGGACTTCAAGGACTGGAAGTTCCGCTCGCCTCCGGGCATGGAAACCAAGATCTTCGAAAAGCTCGGCGCATCGCCGATCGTGATGGACTTCACCGAGGTCTTTACCGCGCTGGAAACCGGCATCATCGAAGGCGCCGACGCCTCGATCCTCGCCAACAACCAGTCGATGGGTCTCTACGACATCGCCAAGCACGCGACCTACCCCGGCTTCCACTCGATGCCGTCGGACCACCTCGCCTGCAACAAGTCCGTCTGGGACGCCATGCCCGAGCACCACAAGCGGATCATGGAAGTCGCGATGGAGAAGCTGGGACTTCGCCAGGCTCTCGAAGGTGACAAGGCCAACGCCGAGGCCGCCGTGGCCCTCGCCGAAGGCGGCGTGACCATCCACAACTGGGCCGAAGAAGACCGTGCCGCCTTCCGCAAGGCCGCGCAGGACACATGGCCCGAGTTCGCGACCACGCCGGAAGCCAAGGCTCTGGTCGACAGCCACCTCGCCTACCTGAAAGTCCTGGGACTCGTCTCGGACCAGTAAGCCGACCCCGCCGGCGGAGCCGCCTCGTGCGCTCCGCCGGCAGACCGCTTCTGAAGACGGCCCGGAACGGGTCGGGGGAACCGAGGGGCGACATGCACGAAAAACAGGGAACCTTGGTCGAGTGGCTTGCGCCGCTGGCCTTCTGCATCGTCTCGGGCTGGCTCGTCTGGCACGCGCCTGCCTACATCCTCGATTTCGGGCCCGAGAACGGCCAACTCGCTGCGCAGCTTGCCCGGACCGATGTTACCCCGAACCTTTCGCCGATCTTCGCCTTCGCCGACATCGTCGACTATGCCGCGCTGATCCTCTGCCCTCTCCTGTTCATCCTCGGCGTGATGACCGTCCGCCGGGCGTCGATGGAATACGAGCACTGGAACGGCTTCGACCGGATCTCGGTCTTTCTCGGCCGCATCACGATGATCCTCATCCTGATCCTCACCTCGGTGATGATCTTCGAGGTCATGATGCGCTATGTCTTCGAGCGCCCGACGCTCTGGGCCAATGAGCTGTCGCTCTGGCTCGCCGGATTCGTCTTCCTGCTCGCCGGCCTCTACTCGATGCAGCAGCGCGGCCACATCCGCATCTTCCTGCTCTACGACATCTGCCCGCGCTGGCTGCAACGCCTCTTCGACGTCATCTCGACCGGTTTGATCGTGCTCTTCGCCTTCTTCCTGATCTACGGAGCCTACGGCGAGGCCTTCCAGAAATTCATGAGGTGGGAGACCTTCGGCACCGCCTTCGACCCGCCGATTCCCGCCACGCTCAAGATCATGGTCCTTCTCGTCGTGACGCTGGTGGCGCTTCAGGCCGTGGTGAACCTCTTCGCCGACTGGAACGAGGAACCCGTGATCCACACCGCCGCCGACGACATCGACGAGGGCGAACTCGAGCGTCTGCGCGCCGCCGTCGGCGACGACGGCACCGCCGATCTGGACGTCACGCGCAGCGCCGCGCAGGAGAGGGACACCCGCTGATGGACGTCGGAACGATCTCTCTGGTGCTCATGCTGGGCCTCGTGGCGCTCCTCGCCATCGGGATGCCGCTCGGCCTCGCCTCGGCGATCCTCGCCGTCCTCGTCCTCGTGATGAAGTTCGAGCCGGCCCTTCTTCTCCAACCATGGACCTTCGGCGACGGCCTCCTGACGGCGAAACCCGGCACCGGACCGCTCAACATCCTCGCGCAGAAGATCTACGGCCTTCTGACCGATTACGTGCTGATCTCGATACCGCTCTTCATCTTCATGGCCGCCCTCCTCGAAAGGTCGGGCATCGCCAAGGACATGTACAACTCGCTGAACGTCTGGCTGAACCGGACGCGCGGCGGCATCGCCATCGTCACCTCGCTCATGGCGGTCATCATGGCGGCCATGTCCGGCATCATCGGCGGCGAGGTCGTGCTTCTCGGCCTGATCGCGCTGCCGCAAATGCTGCGCCTCGGCTACAACCAGAACCTCGCCATCGGCACGATCTGCGCGAGCGGGTCGCTCGGCACGATGATCCCGCCGTCCATCGTCCTCATCATCTACGGCCTCATCACCGAAACCTCGATCAAGGCGCTCTTCACGGCGGCCTTCCTGCCCGGCTTCATGCTGGCCTCGATGATCATCATCTACATCATCGTCCGCACCCAGCTTAACCCCTCCCTTGCCCCGCTGCCGATCGAGAAGCTGACCTCGGATCTCTCGACGCCGAATCTCTCGGCCTCGAAGCGCGCCAGGCTCGAAGCCGACCTCGCCGCCCTGAACGCCCAGCCCGCGGGGACCGAGAAGCTGGCGCTCTTCGCCGCCTTCCTGTCGATCCTGACCGCAGGCTTCACGCTGATGATGTTCCTGCGTGCCGCCTTCTTCACGCTCGCGGGCCAGAACGTGTCGCGCGAAGGCGTCGACGACATCGCCCTCGGCACGGCCGCCCACCTGCCCTGGCTCGGCGGCATCTTCCTCGTGGCCATGGCGCTGATCCTCTTCGTCTTCGGGCGCGAGAAGACGGCGCGCGGCTGGCTCATGGGCAAGGGCCTCGTGCCGCCGATCGTGGTCATCGGCGTCGTCCTCGGCTCGATTTACGGCGGCATCACCGGCATCACCGAGGCGGCAGGCATGGGCGCTCTGGCGGTCTTCATCCTGATGACGCTCTACCAGAAGACCTTCTCCGGCTGGGTCGGCACCGTCCAGGGCGCGCTGATCCCGATCATCGCCTTCGTGGCGCTTCTCATCGTCCTGCCGCATTTCGTGGTCGCCGGCGACCGAGAGTGGCTGGTCAAGCTTCAGGTCGCAGGCACCTTCTTCCTTGTCATCCTCCTGACCCTGCGCATCCCCGCCGTACGCGACGGCCTCTGGGACAGCCTCCTCAGAACGCTCCGCTCCACCGGCACGATCATCTGGGTGACCATCGGCGCCGCCGCTCTCGCCGGCGCCTATACCATCGCGGGCGGTCCGCAGTTCGTGGCGGACCTGATCGTCGGCTCCGACATGCCGACCATGCTGATCCTCCTGACCATGATGGTCATCCTCCTCTTTATGGGCGCCTTCATGGACTGGGTCGGCATCGTGCTCCTCATCATCCCGGTGTTCCTGCCGATCGTGCAGCGCCTGCCCATCGAGGAGATCGGCTACTTCGGAGAGCTCCAGCCCAAGTATCTCTCGGTCTGGTTCGGGGTCCTGTTCTGCATGAACATGCAGGTCAGCTTCCTGTCGCCGCCCTTCGGCCCCGCCGCCTTCTATCTGAAGTCGGTGGCGCCGCCGCACATCTCGCTCACCGACATCTTCAAGGGCTTCCTGCCCTTCATCTGCATCCAGCTTCTCGCCCTGACGGTCCTTCTCCTCTGGCCGCCGATTGTCGAGATCCTGCTCGATTGGGGACAACCATGAGACTGACCGACGACCAGCTCCGCTTCTTCGAAACCCAGGGCTACCTCGTGGTCGAGAACGTCCTCGGAGACGACGTCCTCGCCCCCGTCCGCGCCGAATACGACGCCCTCCTCGACCGCATGATGGACGGCTGGGGCATGGCGCGCGAGGGCGACTTCGCCGAGAAGGTCGTCAGCGCCTACGAGGCCGGACACGACTGGTTCCAGCCGATGGACATCTCGCTGCCTGGCGACCGCATCGAGGCCGACACGCCAATGCACATCGGACCGGCGGTCTTCGACATGATCACCGCGCCCGCCCTTCTCGACATGGTCGAGGATCTTATCGGGCCCGAGCTCACCTCGAACCCGATCCAGCACGTTCGCATCAAGCCGCCGGAGCGCAAGCTGCTGACCGGCGAGATCCGCGCCCACGTCGGCGGCACCGACTGGCATCAGGACCGTGCCGTGGCGCTGGAAGAGGCCGACCAGACCCGCATGGTGACCGTCTGGCTCGCCGTCACCGACGCCACGGTCGAGAATGGCTGCCTCCAGGTCGTCCCCGGACGCGCCGACCTCCTCCCGCACTGCCCGCAGCGCCAGACCTCCATCGCCAAGGGCTTCGTCGACACCGACCTCGCGGTGCCGCTGCCGGTCAAGGCGGGCGGCGCGGTGATCTTCCACCCGATGACGCCGCACGCCTCGCTCGCGAACGTCTCGGACAGCATCCGCTGGTCGTTCGACCTGCGCTACAACGTGACCGGCGATCCCACGGGCCGCGGCCACTTCCCCGAGTTCGTCGCACGCTCGCGCCAGACCCCCGCGTCGGAGCTTCGCGACTGGCGGGAATGGAAGCGCATGTGGGACGACGCCCGCGCACGTCTCGCCGCCGCGCCGCACATCGACCTTCACCGCTGGAGCGCCGACGCCCCCGTCTGCGCCTGAGCCCATGTCGCTTCATCTTGCCCGAAATACGCAGGCCCGGCCGGGTACCGCGCGCACCGTTCGCGCGTCTCTCCGGCCGATCCCGTGCCTTACGCTTTGCCGACACTTTGCAGACGCGATGCCGACATCGCCTTTCGCCCGCTTTCCAACAGGATTAACGTCGATTCGCGGCGCCCCGCGCGATCCCTCGTCCCCGGCCCCCGCCCGCCCCATTCATCCCGGAGCAACCCGATGAAACCGACCGTTCGCCTCGACCCGTCCGACAACGTCGTCACCGCCACCCGCGCGCTCGAGGCCGGCGCGGCGGTCGAGGCCGTCGCCACCACCTCCCTGATCCCCTCGGGCCACAAGATCGCGACCGAGGCGATCCCGCAGGGCGGACCGATCCGCAAGTACGCCCAACTCATCGGCTATGCCGCGACGGACATCGCGGCTGGCGACCATGTCCACACCCACAACACCGAGTTCCGAAACACCGAGCAAGCCTATGAATTCGGGACCAATCTCCGCAACGTCGAGATGGTCCCCGAGACACGGCGCGACACCTTCATGGGCTACCGCCGCGAAAACGGCTCGGTCGGCACGCGCAACTACATCGCCGTCGTCACGTCCGTGAACTGCTCGGCCACCGCCGCGCGCCGCATCGCCGACGCCTTCGGCCCCGAGGAACTGGCCGACTACCCCAATGTCGACGGTGTCGTCGCCTTCGTCCACGGGACCGGCTGCGGCATGGCGGGCGACGGCGACGGGTTCGAGGCGCTTCAGCGCGTCATGTGGGGCTATGCCAGGCACCCCAACCACGCGGGTGTTCTGATGGTCGGCCTCGGCTGCGAGATGAACCAGATCGACTGGCTCCTGGAAGCCTATGGCCTGAAGCAAAGCCCGACGTTCCAGACCATGAATATTCAAGGGGTTGCGGGCCTTCGGAAGACCATCGAACTGGGGATCGAGAAGGTCCGCTCGATGCTTCCCATCGCCAACGAAGCGAAGCGCGAACCCTGCCCGGCGTCCGAATTGATGGTCGCCCTTCAATGCGGCGGCTCCGACGCCTGGTCCGGCATAACGGCCAACCCCGCGCTCGGCTACGCTTGCGACCTCCTTGTCGCCCAAGGCGGCACCGGCGTCCTCGCCGAGACGCCCGAGATCTACGGCGCCGAGCACCTCCTGACCGCGCGCGCCATCGACCGCAAGGTGGGCGACCGCCTCGTCGGCCTGATCCGCTGGTGGGAGGACTACACCGCCCGCAACAAGGGCTCGATGGACAACAACCCCTCGCCCGGCAACAAGAAGGGCGGCCTGACCACGATCCTCGAGAAATCCCTCGGCGCGGCCGCGAAGGGTGGCACCACGCCGTTGACCGGCGTCTACAAATACGCCGAACCCGTGCGCGCCAAGGGCTTCACCTTCATGGACTCCCCCGGCTACGACCCGGCTTCGGTCACCGGCCAGATCGCCGGCGGCTGCAACCTCGTCTGCTTCACCACCGGGCGCGGCTCCGCCTTCGGCTCGAAGCCCGCGCCCACGATCAAGGTCGCGACCAACTCCGAGATGTATGGCGGCATGATCGAGGACATGGACGTGAACGCCGGCACCATGCTCAGCGAGGGTGTCAGCCTCGAGGAGAAAGGCCGCGAAATCTACGAGCTTTTCCTGCGGGTTGCGAGCGGAGAGCAATCCAAGTCCGAAGCACAGGGCCTCGGGGACTACGAGTTCGTCCCCTGGCAGATCGGGGCCGTGATGTGACGGGGATCGACAGCACCCGGGACGCCGCGAATTTCGCATGCGAAACCTTGGCCGGGGGCCGCGCCCGGTGACGCGCCTCCTCGTGGCCGGTGCGGGCCTGATCGGCAGCCGACATGCCGCCCACATCGCCGAGCATCCCGACCTGACGCTCGCCGGCGTGATCGAACCAGACCCCGCGCTGCGAGCCGCCTTCGACGCCCCAGGCTTCGCCTCGCTGGCCGACTGCGACGCCGAAGCCGACGGCATCGTCATCGCGACACCGACGCAGTTCCATGAACCGGTCTTCCTCGAAGCCGCCGCGCGGGGTCTCCACGCCCTCGTCGAGAAACCCCTCGCCCCCGACCTCGCCGCCGTCGACCGCATGATCGAGGCCGCGCGCAAGGCAGGCGTCCACATCCTCACCGGTCACCACCGCCGCTTCCATCCCCGCGTCGCCGCCCTGAAGGACGTCATCGCCTCGGGCGCAATCGGACAGCCCATCCTCGCCAGCCTGATCTGGGCCGTCCGCAAACCCGATCCTTATTTCGAGGTGACATGGCGCCAGAGTGCCGACGGCGCGCCGGTCCGCCTCAACCTCTGCCACGAGATCGACCTCCTTCGGCACCTCTTCGGCGAGGTCACCGGCGTCGCTGGCCTCGGAGCGAACCCCGTCCGTCAGACCGCGCGCGTCGAATCCGGCGGCGCGGTCCTCGCCTTCGCGTCCGGCCTCACCGCCACCATCGCCTTCGCCGATACCACGCCTTCGCCCTGGGGCTTCGAACACGGCACGGGAGAGAACCCGAACATTGCCACCACGGGACAGGATTCGCTCAGGATCACGGGCACCGAAGGCGCGGTCGAGTTCCCCTCCCTCCGCGTCTGGACCGGAGCCGAGGACTGGTCGCAGGCCCCCGCGCCGCACTACGCCCCCGCCCCCGACGGCGTGCCACTGATCCGCCAACTCGAACACTTCGCCGCCGTCTGCCGGGGCGAGACCCAGCCCCTTAACGACGCGGCAAGCGGACGGCGCACGCTGAAGCTGACCCTCGCGGTGGAGGCGGCGACCCTGCCGTCCGCGCCGTGAAGATCGCCATCGTCGGACGCGGCCTGATAGGCTCTGCCGCCGCGCGTCACCTCGCCCGCGCCGGCCATGACGTCACGCTCATCGGTCCCGACGAACCACCCCGCTTCGAGGACCACCGCGGCGTCTTCGGCAGCCACTACGACGAGGGCCGGATCACCCGCGTCAACGACCGCCGCCCCTTCTTCGCACGCGTCTCGCACGCCTCCATCGCGCGCTACGCCGAGATCGAGGCGCAGAGCGGCATCCCCTTCTTCACCGCCTCGGGCTCGCTGGTCGCGGGCGGCCCAGACTACATGGAGGCCGTCGCCAAGGGCCGGGAGGGCCTGTCATTCGCCTTCGACGACCTCTCCCCCGACGCCCTGAAATCCCGCTTTCCCTGCCTCGCCTTCCCGGCTGGGTTCTCGGGTGTCTACGAACCCAAGGCCGGCCACATCAGCCCCCGCCGCCTCGTCGCCGCCCAGACCGAGGCCGCGCGCCGGGCAGGCGCCCGGATCATCGCGCAGGAAGCCGTCTCGGTCGGCGACGGACGCGTCCGCACCGCCGACACCTCCCACTCCGCCGACCGCGTCATCGTCGCGGCGGGAGGCTGGACCGACGCCGTCCTCGGCCGCGCCGCCGTCCTCGAGGTCTATGCCCGCACCGTCGCCTTCCACGAGATCGGCCCCGCCGAGGACGAACGCCTCCGCGACATGCCCTCCTTCGTCTACGACTCGCCCGACTCCATCTACGTCCTGCCGCCCATCCGTTATCCCGACGGCAAGGTCTGGCTGAAGCTCGGTGGCGACCCCGAGGACGTGCTCCTTCCCGATCAGGACGCCGTGGGCGCGTGGTTTCGAAACGGCGGCAGCGTCGAGATCGGTCACCACCTGACCGACACGATCCGCCGCCTCCTCCCCGGCCTCGCCTTCGAGAGCCGCCACATCGCGCCCTGCGTCACGACTTGGACCGACACGCGCGTCCTCGAGATCCGCCGCCTCTCGCCCCGCCTCATCGTGGCGGCAGGCGGCAACGGTTCGGGCGCAAAATGCAGCGACGAGCTTGGCCGGATGGCGGCCGCGCTCACCACGGAAACAGCAGAGGAGACGACCCCATGACACACATCGGATTCATCGGACTTGGGCTCATGGGCTCGGCCATGGTGCAGCGCCTTCTGGACAAGGGGCACACCCTCACCGTCCTTGGCAACGTGAACCGCACCGGCGTCGACGCCGCCACCGCGCGGGGCGCCAACGAGGCCGCAACGGCCCGCGATCTGGCCGAAGCCGCCGACATCGTCATGCTCTGCATGGGCACCTCGGACCACGTCGAGGCGCGGATGCGGGGCGAAGACGGCGTCATCGCCGGGCTGTCCGACGGCATGGTCGTGATCGACTTCGGCACCTCGCTTCCCGGCTCGACCGTGGCCCTCGGCAAAGAGGTCGCCGCGAAGGGCGCCACCATGCTCGACGCGCCGCTCGGCCGGACGCCGACCCACGGGCGCGAGGGCAAGCTCAACATCATGGGCGCAGGCGACGAAGCGACCTTCGAGCGGGTGCGCCCCGTGCTTCAGGACCTGGGCGAGAACATCTTCCACCTGGGGCCCCTCGGCGCGGGACACACGATCAAGCTTATCAACAACTTCTACGCCATGGCCTCGGTCAACGCGCTCTCCGAGGCCTTCGCCGCCTGCGACATCGCCGGCGTCCCGCGCGAAAGCCTCTACAACGTGCTGTCCGCCGGTCCGAACGGGTCCGGCATGATGGACTTCATCAAGGCCTACGCCGTCGACGGAGACCCCACGAAGCTGTCCTTCTCGGTCCGCAACGCGCTCAAGGACGTCAGCTACTACGACCGGATGGTCAGCGACTTCGGCCGCAGCTCGATCATGGCCAAGGGTGCCAAGGAGGCCATCGGCCGCGCCGTCGAGGACGGCCACGGCGACGATCTCGTGCCCCAGATGGTCGACAGCTACGCCCGCTGGTTCGGCTGAGGATGGCCGCACCCGCCCTCGACATCCGCGACGACCGCATCGGCCTCGGCATCCTGATGATGCTGGGGACCTGGGCGTTCTTTGCGGTGACGGACACCACCGTCAAATGGCTGGTGCTGGCAGGCATTCCCGCGCTCCAGCTCGCCTTCCTGCGCTATGCCGTCTCGCTGGCGGTGTCGGTGGGGGTTGGCCTCGCGCGCGGCAGCGTGGCGGGGCTTCACAGCCGGGGCGACATGATGCTGGTCGTCGTGCGCGGCTCGCTTCTGGTGATGACGACGATCCTCAACTTCATCGCGCTCAAGTACCTTCCGCTGACGGTGACGGCGACCATCGCCAACTCCTCGCCCATCCTCGTCACCGCCCTTGCCGTGCCGCTCCTGGGCGAAAGGGTCGGCCCCTGGCGCTGGTTTGCCGTGGTCCTCGGCTTCATCGGCGTCGTCATCGTCATCCGCCCCTTCGGCGCCGAATTCCACTGGGCGACGCTCCTCGTCCTCGGCAACGCGACGGGCCTGGCGCTGTTCTCGATCCTGACCCGCAAGCTCTCGGGCCGGATCGCCACGCAGACCATGCAGGTCGCGGCGGGGGCAGTGGGCACCGTCGTCCTGGCCCCCTTCGCCCTGGCCGCCTGGACCTCGCCCGACACGGCTCTCGGCTGGTGCCTGATGTTCGGCATCGGCGTCTCGGCCTGGGCCGGGCATGAAATCTTCTCGCGCGCCCACGCCCATGCCGAGGCGGGCGTGCTTATGCCCTTCTCCTATGTCTTCATCCTCTACGTCACCATCGCGGGCTTCATCGTCTTCGGCACCGTTCCGGACATGCCGACCCTGGTGGGTGCGTCCATCATCATCGCCTCGGGTCTCCTGATCTGGTGGCGGGAGCGGCGGCGATGACGCGCGTCCTCTGCCTGGGCGAGGTGATGGTGGAGCTGTCGCTTGAGGCGGCCGACCCGACGCGGGCCTCGGTCGGCATTGCGGGCGACACCTACAACACCGCCGTCTACCTGAAGCGCTCCGCGTCCGAACTCGAGGTCGCCTACGCCACACGCCTCGGCCGCGACCGCTTCAGCGCGATGATCCGCGAGAGGCTGCGGGACGAAGGCATTTCGGACGACTTCGTCACCGAAAGCGACGACCGCCTGCCCGGCCTCTATGCCATCTCGACCGACGCGGGCGGCGAGAGGTCCTTCCACTACTGGCGCGACCGCTCGGCCTACCGGACCTACTTCGACGCGCCGGGCCCGGACCTGGAGGCGATGGCGACGTTCGACGTCATCTACCACTCCGCCATCTCGATCGCCGTCCTGCCCAACGAGGCGAGAGGGCGGTTCCTCGACTGGCTCGCAAACTACCGCGCCGACGGCGGATGCGTCATCTTCGACTCGAACTACCGCCCGCGCCTCTGGCCCGACGCGGCTACCGCGCGCGACGCCATCGAGCGCGCCTGGCGCACCTGCGACATCGGCTTGCCGAGCCTCGACGACGAGATCGCGCTCTACGGCGACGAAAACGCGCAGGCCGTGATCGACCGCCTCCACGGCTGGGGCGTAGCGGGGGGCGCGCTCAAGCGGGGCGCCGAGGGGCCGCTCTCGCTCTCTGGCGCCACCTGCCCCGATTGCCCGCCCGCGCCGCGTGTCGTCGACTCGACTGCCGCCGGCGACAGCTTCAACGGCGGATACCTCGGCGCGCGCCTCACCGGCGTCTCCGAGGCGGAAGCCCTTGCGGCAGGCCATGCGCTTGCCTCACAAGTAGTGCAGCACCGGGGCGCGATCCTGCCCCGCGGGGAGGACACATGAACCGATACGATCTCGACGGCCGCATCGCCGTCGTCACCGGGGGCGCAATGGGCATCGGCCGCGCCGTCGCGCACCGTCTCGCCGTCTCGGGCGCGACCATCGCTCTCTGGGACCTCGATCCCGACAAGGCCGCGCATGTGGCCCGCGAGATCGACGGCGATGCCCAGGCCTTCACCTGCGACGTGGCGGACTGGGCTTCCGTCGCGGCCGCCCGCGACGCGACCCTCGCCCGCTTCGGCCGCATCGACATCCTGGTGAATTCGGCCGGCATCGCGGGCAACGTGGCGCTGGTCGAGGACTACGACACCGCGATGTGGGATCGCATCATGGCGGTGAACCTGACCGGCACCTTCCACACCAACAAGGCCGTCATTCCGGCCATGAAGGCGCAGAACTACGGGCGCATCGTCAACATCGCCTCGGTCGCGGGCAAGGAAGGCAACCCCAAGGCCAGCCACTACGCCGCCTCGAAGGCGGGCGTCATCGGCTTCACCAAGGCCATCGGCAAGGAGGTCGCGACCCACGATATCGCGGTCAACTGCGTCACACCCGCCGCCGCCAACACGCCGATCCTCGAACAGCTCACCGAGGAATTCATCCAGTTCATGCTGTCCAAGATCCCCCGCGGCCGCTTCGTCGAGGTCGAGGAAATCGCCAACATGGTCGCCTGGCTCGCCTCCGAGGAATGCTCCTTCACAACCGGCGCCGTCTTCGACATCTCGGGCGGCCGCGCGACCTACTGATGTCCGTCATCCTGCCCGAAATACGCCGAGGCGGTCCGGGGGAGCAGCGCTCCCCCGGCGCCAGCCACACAGCCTGACACCGAGGTCAACATGCTTCACACCATTCCCGGCTTCGACCGCATCGGCGAAGAGAACGCCTTCGCCGTCCTCGCCCGCGCCGGCGCCCTTGCCGCGAAAGGCAAGGACGTCATCAACCTCGGCATCGGCCAGCCCGACTTCCCGACGCCCGGCAACATCACCGAGGCCGCCATCAAGGCGATCCGCGACGGACACCACGGCTATACCCCCGCGACCGGCATCCTGCCCCTGCGCGAGGCGGTGGCGGCCGACCTCGACCGACGCTTCGGCGCGACGGTCAGCCCCGACAACGTGCTGATCGTCCCCGGCGGCAAGGTCACCATGTTCGCCGCCATCCTGATGTTCGGCGAACCGGGGGCCGAGATCCTCTACCCCGACCCCGGCTTCCCGATCTATCGCTCGATGATCGAGTTCACCGGCGCCACCCCCATCCCCATCCCGATCCGCGAGGAGAACGGCTTCGCCTTCTCGGCCGAAGAAACCCTCGGCCTCCTCACCGACCGGAGCCGCCTCATCATCGTCAACTCGCCCGCCAACCCCTGCGGCGGTGTCACGCCCAAGGCCGAAGTCGACAAGCTGGTCGCCGGTCTCGCCGACTGGCCCGACGTCGCCATCATGTCCGACGAGATCTACGACCAGATGCTCTACGACGGCGAGGAGCACGTCACGCTCCTGAACTACCCCGAGATCCGCGACCGCCTGATCCTGCTCAACGGCTGGTCCAAGACCTATGCCATGACCGGCTGGCGCCTCGGCTACTCGGTCTGGCCGCAGAAGCTCTACGACAACGCCCGCAAGCTCGCCGTCAACTGCTGGTCCTGCGTCAACGCGCCCTCGCAATACGCCGCACTTGAAGCGCTGACCGGCCCGCAGGACGCGGTCGGAAAGATGGTGGCCGAGTTCGACGCCCGCCGGAAACTGGTCGTCGACCTGCTGAACGGGATCGAGGGCGTCTCCTGCATCGTGCCCAAGGGCGCCTTCTACGCCTTCCCGAACATCAAGGCGACGGGCCGGAAGGCCAAGCAACTTGCCTCCGACCTCCTTGAAGGGCCGGGCGTCGCCACCATCGGCGGCCCCGACTTCGGCATCCTGGGCGAGGGCTACATCCGCCTCAGCTACGCCAATTCGCAGGACAACATTCGCGAGGCGCTGGCGCGCATGAAGGGCTTCATCGAACGCGGGTAGGATGACTTTGCGGCAACTGCCGCCATCGCACCTCAATGCCGCCACATTGCTGACGCATTGCCGCAAAATCCTCGCCGGCGGGTCATAATCGGCGAGGATGCCACCCATGTTCGAACTGGAACGACCGTACCGGAAGCCGCGTCCGGAGAAGCCGGTCGAGCGGCGCTGCCACCGCTGCCATGGAACGGGGCGGTCTGCCTGCCGGTCCTGCGGCGGGCAAGGCCGGACCGCCACCAGCCGCAGCGCGCTCGGCGAACCGGTCTACATCCGCTGCACCGCCTGTTACGGCAGCAAGGTCTGCCGCTGCATCACCTGTGCGGGCATCGGCTTCATCACCTGAGGCATCGCTTGATGCCCCGCGCCGTTCCGTGAACAATGTCCTCCTCTACAGGGAGGCAGCGGCATGACAGACCCCACCATCGGCTTCATCGGACTTGGCCTCATGGGTCACGGCATGGCGAAGAACATCGTCGAGAAGGGCTATCCCCTTCGCGTCATGGCGCACCGCAAGCGCGAGGCGGTCGACGACCTGATCGGTCGGGGCGCCGTCGAGGTTTCGACACCGCGCGAGATGGCCGAGGCCTGCGACATCGTCTTTCTCTGCGTCACCGGCAGCCCCCAGGTCGAGGCGACGCTTCGCGGCGACACCGGCCTCCTCTCTGCCCTCCGACCCGGCGCTGTCATCGTCGACTGCTCGACTTCCGACCCGGTCTCGACCCTGACCCTCGCCGAGGAGACGAAGGCCGCCGGGGGCCACTTCGCCGACGCGCCGCTCTCGCGCACGCCCAAGGAAGCCTGGGCCGGGACGCTCGACGCCATGGTCGGCGCCGATCCGGAGGTCTTCGACCGCATCAGGCCCGTGATCGAGACCTGGGCCGGCGTCATCGTCCACCTCGGACCGACGGGCCTCGGCCACAAGATGAAGCTCATCAACAACTTCATCGGCATGGGCTATGCCGCCCTCTACGCCGAGGCGCTGGCCATCGCGCGCAAGTCGGGTCTGACGGCGCAGCAGGTCGACAGCGTCATCCGCCCCGGCCGCCTGTCGAACGGCTTCTACGAGACCTTCATGAAATGGACGCTCGAGCAGGACGAGAACGCGCACCGCTTCTCGATCTCCAACGCGCACAAAGACATGGCCTATCTCGCCAACCTCGCCGTCTCGGTCGGCGCGGTGAACCCGATGCAGTCGGCGGTGAAGAACGCCTTCGCCGCGATGGACGCCGCCGGAGAAGCGGACCGCTACGTCCCGATGCTGGCCGACTTCATCGCACGGGTGAACGGGCTGCCGAAGTTCGACTGACCTTTCGGCTTTCACTGGTCCACAAGTATCCCGGGGTGTGGGGGCAGAGCCCCCACTCTCACCTTTCCGGAAAGACCGTCCGCTTGGCCACCAATCCCGGATCGCCCAGATCCAATCCGGCCAGCACCCGCGCGATGGACGGCCCGGCATCCCCCTTGCCATAAGGGTTCTCCGCCGCCGCCACGCGCGCACGGAAGGCCTCATCCGTCAGCGAAGTCCGGATCGCGCCGAAGATCGCATCGGCCTCGCAGGGCACGTGCAGCACGTTCTCGCCCCTGAGCCGCCCGTCCTGCCTCGGGCCGATGTCGACGGCGGGACAGGCGAAGGCGGGCGTCTCCTTCAGACCGGACGACGAATTGCCGACGCAGACACCGCGCCCGACGCGCCCGCACCAGTTCAGTACGCCGTGATAGAGCCATCGCCCGAGGCTTCGCCGCAGGGTGACGCCGTCCCGCCCCGCGACCCCCTCCAGCGCCGCGACGATGGCCGCCGAGCCGAGATCGCCGTTCGGATGGGTCAGGACAAGCTGCGCCCCGAGGTCCGTCCGCGCCCGTTCAAGCGCGTCGAGACAGGCCGCAATCTCCTCCCCCGCCTTGTCCGGCGAGGTGCTGATCGGGTGAAGCGTGAACAGGACCAGCGGCCTCGCCTCGTCCAGTCCCAGCTCCTCCACGACCCGCCCGGGCGGCGCGAAGTCCCCCGTCCGGATCAGGTCGATCGGCGGGAACCCCACGTCGTGGATGCGCCAGGGCTCCTCGCCCATCATCCGCACCCGCCCCGCGGCCTCGGCGTTCGTCGTGAAGTGGATATGCGCGAGCTTCGTCATCGCGTGGCGCACCACGTCGTCGAGCGTCCCGCCCTGCGTCAGGTCGCCCCCCTCGATATGCGCCGTCGGCACCCTCATCTGGGTCGCCGCGATCATCGCCGCGAAGGCTTCGAAGCGGTCACCGTAGATCACCAGGGCGTCCGGCCTCAGCCGCTCCAGAGCATCCGTCACGCCCAGGACCGCCCGCCCGATGGCGCGAGGGGTCGACGCTGCGCTCTCATCGTCGCGCTTCACAGGCACTGTCGCCGCAGCCCTGAACTCGGGCGCGTCGGCGGGGTCGCGGCCCATGCCCTCGATCAGCACGAGCTCCAGCGCAGAATGCGCGTCGATGGCCCGCAGGACCGGCAGCAACAGCCCGTATTCCGACCGGCTGCCGGTGAAGACGCCGATCCGCCGCGCCATCAGACCCGTTCCAGCGCGATGGCCGTCGCCTCGCCGCCGCCGATGCAGATCGAGGCCACGCCGCGCCTTGCGTTCCGCGCCCGCATCGCGCCGAGAAGCGTCACGAGGATCCGCGCACCCGAAGCCCCGATGGGGTGGCCGAGCGCCACCGCGCCGCCGTTGACGTTCAGCCGCTCGTGCTCGATGCCAAGCTCGCGCATCGACGCCATAGGCACGCAGGCGAAGGCCTCGTTGATCTCGAAGAGGTCCACGTCGTCGGTCGACCAGCCGGTCGTCTCGAACAGCCGCTGCTTGGCGTAGACAGGGGCGGTCGTGAACCATCCAGGCTCGCCCGCATAGGCCGCATGGCCGACGATCCGCGCTATCGGCTCCAATCCTAGTCGCTCCGCCTCCGACGCTGACGCCAGCACCAGCGCCGCAGCCCCGTCGTTGATCGAGGACGAGGACGCCGCCGTGATGGTGCCGTCCTTGCGGAAGGCGGGTCTCAGCGACGGGATCTTCGCGGGATCGATGCGGTCCGGCCCCTCGTCACGCGACACGACCGTGTCTCCCTTGCGCCCCTTGACCGTGACCGGCGCGATCTCCCAGTCGAACGACCCGTCTTCAGACGCACGCTTGGCCCGCGTCACGCTCTCGATGGCATAGGCGTCCTGGTCGCCGCGGGTGAACTGGTACTTCTCGGCGCAGTCCTCGCCGAAGGAGCCCATGCTGCGGCGGGTGCCGTTAGGGGCGATGTCATAGGCGTCCTCGAGCCCGTCGAGCATCATGTGGTCCATCAGCCCCACATGCCCGATCCGCGCCCCGCTCCGGCCCGTCGGCAGCAGGTAGGGCGCACCCGTCATGCTCTCCATCCCGCCTGCCACGACCAAGCCGACCGAGCCCGCGCGGATCGCGTCGTGGCCCTGCATCACCGTCTTCATGCCCGAGCCGCAGACCTTGGCGACGGTCGTGCAGGGCACCGACGCCGGCAGCCCAGCGCCAAGTGCCGCCTGCCGGGCGGGTGCCTGTCCCAGACCGGCAGACAGGACGTTGCCCATGAGGACCTCGCCCACGTCGTCCGGGGCGAGACCCGCATCCGCCAGTGCCGCCGCGATGGCGCGGGCGCCCAGTTCAGTCGCAGGCACGCCCGAGAAAGCGCCCTGAAAAGCGCCCAAGGGGGTGCGCGCCGCGCCGCAGATGTAGATGGGATCGGACATGGGTTCCTCCGCTGTCTCGCCGACACTCTGCCCGCTCGCGGGCCGGGGTCAATCCTCGGCCGGGTCGAGCCGCACCAGAAGGTCGCCCTGCGCCACCTGCGCGCCCTTTGCCACCGTCACCTCGGCCACCCGCCCCGCGCGCGGCGCGGTGAGCCTATGCTCCATCTTCATCGCCTCGAGGATGGCCAGCGTGTCGCCCTCGGCCACCTCCTGCCCGGCCTCGGCGCGGACCTGAGTGACAAGCCCCGGCATCGGCGCGAGGACGGTGTCGGCCGTCGCCGCCCCCGCACCGGCCTTGTCCGTGGCGAAGGCGAAATGATGCTGCCCGGCGTCGCGGCGGACGAGGACGCCGCTTCGCGTCATCACCGCTCCTGCCACCCCGGAGACGCCACCCGAGACGAAGGCAAGGCGCTCGCCCTCCCGCGTCACGCACTCGAAGGCGACCGACCCGAACGGTGTCTCGACCGACCGCCGCGCGCCGTCCGTCTCGACCGTGACGCCGCCTGTCTCGAAGGCCACCGACTGCCGCGCCGGACCGAAGAGGCGGAAGTCGCGGAAGGCATGGTCGCCCGAAGTCAGAACGGCCAGCGCCGCCAAGGCGAAATCCAGCGCCTCCGCCTCGGGCTCTGCCGTCAGCGTCTCGCCCTTTCGCGCGATCAGTCCGGTGTCGACCCGTCCCGCCGCCACGTCCTCGTCCGACAGAAGCCGCGACAGGAAACCCCGGTTCGTCACCGACCCCGCAACAAGCGTCTCGTCCAGCGCGCGGACAAGCGACCGCACCGCACTGGCCCGGTCGGGACCATGCGCGATCAGCTTGGCGATCATCGGATCGTAGAAGGGCGTCACCGCGTCGCCCTCCTCCACGCCGGTGTCGACCCGGACGCCCCCGCCGAAGCGCAGCACATCGAGACGGCCCGTCGCGGGAAGGAAGCCCGCCGAAGCATCCTCTGCATAGAGCCGCGCCTCCACCGCATGTCCCGTCAGCCGCAAGTCGCCTTGCGAAAAGGGCAGCGCCTGCCCCTCCGCCACCGCGATCTGGAGCGCCACCAGGTCGAGCCCCGTCACCGCCTCGGTCACCGGATGCTCGACCTGAAGGCGGGTGTTCATCTCCATGAACCAGAAGGCGTCGGGGTCGGGAAAGCGCGCGCCATCGACGATGAACTCGACCGTGCCCGCGCCGACATAGCCCACGGCGCGGGCGGCGGCGACGGCGGCGTCCCCCATCCGCTGGCGCAACTCTCGCGTCATGCCGGGTGCAGGCGCCTCCTCGATCACCTTCTGGTGCCGGCGCTGAAGCGAGCAGTCGCGCTCGAAGAGGTGAACGACGTTGCCGTGTGCATCGCCGAAGACCTGCACTTCGATGTGACGCGGGGTCTGGATGTATTTCTCGACGAGGCAGGCAGGGTCGCCAAAGCTCGCCTGAGCCTCACGCCGGGCGCCTTCCAGAGCCTCGGCGAAGTCGCCGTCACGCTCGACCAGCCGCATCCCCTTCCCGCCGCCGCCCGCGCGCGCCTTTATGAGCACGGGGTAGCCGATTTCGGACGCCTTTCCGGCAAGATAGGCGGCGTCCTGCATCTCGCCGTGATAACCGGGCACGACCGGCACGCCGGCGTCCTCCATCAGCGCCTTGGCCTTGTCCTTCAGTCCCATGGCGCGGATCGCCGAGGCGGGAGGACCGACGAAGGTCAACCCCGCCGCGTCGACAGCCTCGACGAAGGCCGGGTTCTCCGACAGGAAACCATAGCCGGGATGGATCGCATCGGCCCCCGTGGCGCGCGCGGCCTCGAGGATGGCCTCGGCGCGGAGATAACTCTCGGCGACAGGCGCGGGACCGATCCGCACCGCCTCGTCCGCCATCCGGACATGCAGCGCGCCTGCATCGGCGTCCGAATGCACGGCCACCGTCGCAATCCCCAACTCACGACAGGTGCGGATCACGCGGCAGGCGATCTCGCCCCGGTTCGCGATCAGGAGCTTCCTAATCGGCATCGAGCCCTTCCTCGCGCATCGCCGCCTTCAGCGCCGCTTCGGCCTCGGGACCGAAGGCCACCAGCCGCACGTCGAGAGGCGATCCCGCGACCTCTTCGACCGCGATCTTCGCGGCCAGCCCGACGGGGAAGCCGTAGACGCCGGTCGAGATCGCCGGGAAGGCGATGGACTCGCAGTCGGCCGCTTCGGCCAGCATCAGCGAGACGCGATAGCACGAGGCGAGAAGCTCCTCCTCATCGGCGTCGCCCCCTCTCCAGACCGGTCCCACGGCATGGATCACATACTTCGCCGGAAGGTCATATCCGGACGTCAGCTTGGCCTGCCCCGTCTCGCAGCCGCCGAGCGTCCGGCACTCCGCGAGAAGCCCCGGTCCGGCCGCCCGGTGGATCGCGCCGTCGACGCCGCCTCCGCCCAGAAGCGACGGATTCGCCGCGTTGACGATGGCATCGACCTTCATCGTCGTGATGTCTCCCGTGAAGACCGTAACCGGCATGGCGCCTCACATCCTGAAGAGGCCGAAGCGGGTGTCCCCGATCGGCGCGTTGAGCGTGGCCGACAGCGACAGCGCCAGAACCTCGCGGCTTTTCCTGGGATCGACGATGCCGTCGTCCCAGAGTCGGGCCGAAGCGTAAAGCGGATGGCTTTGGGAGCGGAACATCTCTTCGGTCGGTGCGCGGAAGGCCGCCTCTTCGGCATCGGACCAGCTTTCGCCCCGCGCCTCCATCGCCCGCCGCCTGACGATGGCCAGCGTCCGCGCCGCCTGCTCGCCCCCCATGACGGCGATACGGCTGTTCGGCCAGGACCAGAGGAAGTGCGGTCCGAAGGCGCGCCCCGCCATGCCATAGTTGCCCGCGCCGTAAGACGCGCCGACGATCATCGTCACCTTGGGCACGGCGGTGGTGGAAACCGCCGTCACCATCTTCGCCCCGTGACGTGCGATGCCGCCCTCTTCGGCCTGACGGCCCACCATGAAGCCGGTGATGTTCTGAAGAAAGACCAGCGGCACCTTCCTCTGGCTGCACAGTTCGATGAAGTGCGCCCCCTTCTGCGCGCTGTCCGAGAAGAGGACGCCGTTGTTCGCCACGATCCCCACAGGGATGCCGTGAAGGTGGGCGAACCCCGTCACCAGCGTCTCGCCGAAGCGCGTCTTGAACTCGTCGAACCGACTGCCGTCGACGATGCGCGCGATCACCTCGCGGATGTCGTAGGGCACGCGCGGATCGGCCGAGACAAGGCCCATGATCTCGGCCGGGTCATAGGCCGGGTCCTCGGGCGTCTCGCGCCGGATCGCCGCCGCCGTCTCCAGGCCGAGGTTCGCCACGATCCGCCGCGCGATCCGAAGCGCATCGGCGTCGTCCTCGGCCAGATGGTCGGCCACACCGGACAGACGGGTGTGCATCTCGCCGCCACCCAGATCTTCGGACGTCACCTCCTCGCCCGTCGCCGCCTTCACGAGAGGCGGTCCGGCAAGGAAGATCGTGCCCTGGTTCCGCACGATCACCGTCTCGTCGCTCATCGCCGGCACATAGGCCCCACCGGCGGTGCAGGAGCCCATCACGACAGCGATTTGGGGAATGCCCTCGGCACTCATGCGCGCCTGGTTGAAGAAGATGCGCCCGAAGTGATCGCGGTCGGGGAAGACCTCGTCCTGGTTCGGCAGGTTCGCGCCGCCCGAGTCGACGAGGTAGATGCAGGGCAGCCGGTTCTCGGCCGCGATCTCCTGCGCGCGGAGGTGCTTCTTGACCGTCAGCGGATAGTAGGTGCCGCCCTTCACGGTCGCGTCGTTGGCAAGGACCATCACGTCGCGCCCCGAAACCCGGCCCACGCCCGCAATAGCGCCCGCCGCCGCGATCTCGCCGCCATAAAGACCATGCGCCGCCAGAAGCCCGATCTCGAGGAACGGCGAGCCGGGATCGAGAAGGTTCTGCACCCGGTCGCGGGGCAGCATCTTGCCCCGAGACAAGTGCCGCTCACGCGCCCTCTGACCGCCCCCGGCCAGCGCCACCTCGGCCGCCGCCTCCGCCTCGGCCAGGTGCGCGCGCATCGCGGCCTCGTTCTCGGCGAAGGTCTCGGAGCGCGGACTGATGTGACTTGCGATCCTCACGAAGCGACCCTGCCCTCGCCATGGCGGTCCAGCGTCTTGCTGTCGGGGAAAGGCACACTCATGGGAAATGAATGAACGGTCGCGCCCGCGGAAGCAAGGCGTCCCGTCCGCCCTCTAGCCTTCGCCGCGCGGATGGGGTTCCATGCAGGCATGGACACCCCGCGCCTGACGTCACTTCTCTTCGTGCCCGGGGACAGCCCCGCGAAGGCCGCCAAGGCCCGAACCTCGGGTGCGGCAGGCCTCATCCTCGACCTTGAAGACAGCGTAGGACCCGACCGCAAAGCGGAGGCCCGGGCTGGACTGCCGGAGTTGATCGAAGCGACCTCCAGCGCCGACGGTCCGTCAATCTGGGTCCGGATCAACCCGCTGGACAGCGGCCTCGCCCAGGACGACCTTGCCGCCGCCGTTCGCGCCGGACTGACCGGGATCATGCTGCCGAAGGCGTCCGGCGGCGAAGATATCGCAAGGCTGTCCGCGATGCTCGACGGACTTGAACGCAAGTCAGCGATCGAGGCCGGATCGACGCGCATTCTCCCCATCGTCACCGAGACCCCCGCCGCCCTCTTCGCGCTGGCGTCCTATGCGCCCGCGCATCCTCGCCTCGCCGCGCTCACCTGGGGCGCGGAGGACCTGAGCGCCGTTCTCGGCGCAACCGCCACGCGCGCCGACGGCGACTGGACCGGCCCCTACGCCACCGCCCGCGCGCTCACGCTCTTTGCCGCCGCGAACGCGGGCGTGCCCGCCATCGACACCGTCTATACCGACTTTCGCGATGCAGAGGGCTTGGGCCGGTCGGCCCGCGCGGCGCGGCGCGACGGGTTCGCCGGCCAGATGGCGATCCATCCCGCGCAGGTGGCCGTGATCGAGGCCGCCTATGCGCCGAGCGAGGAAGATATCGCCCTGGCCCGCCGCATCGTCGCGGCCTTCGCCGAGACGCCGGGCCTTGGCACAGTGGGCATCGACGGCCAGATGATCGACATCCCGCACCTGAAACGCGCGCGGCGTCTCCTGGCCTCGGCAGGACTGGAAGCGTGACCCTTCCCCTTCATCTTGCGAGAAATACGCACCTTTGCAGGTCGCGCCGAAAGGTCCGCGCATGGGACTGATGGACGGACAGGTCGCCCTCGTCACGGGCGCGGGTCGCGGCGTCGGGCGAGGCATCGCGCTCGAACTCGCGCGGCAGGGTGCGGCAGTGGTGGTCAACGACCTCGGCGCTTCGCTGTCGGGCGAGGGCGGCGACGCCTCCCCTGCGGCGCAGGTGGTCGACGAGATCCGCGCGGCGGGCGGACAGGCCATCGCGGACGGCCATTCGGTCGCCGACTGGGACGGCGCACATGCGATGGTCGGCGCAGCGCTCCAAACCTTCGGGCGGATCGACGCGGTGGTGAACAACGCGGGCATCCTGCGCGATGTCCTGTTCCACAAGATGACCGAGGCTGATTTCGACGCCGTCATCGCCGTCCACCTGAAAGGCAGCTTCAACGTCGCCCGCGCCGCAGCACCCCACTTCCGCGAGCAGGGCTCGGGCGGCTACGTCCACATGACGTCGACCAGCGGGCTGATCGGCAACCTCGGCCAGGCGAACTATTCCGCCGCCAAGCTCGGCATCGCGGGGCTCTCGAAGTCCATTGCACTCGACATGGCGCGCTTCGGCGTGCGCTCGAACGCGGTGGCCCCCTGCGCGGGCACGCGCATGATCGACTCGATTCCCGCGCGGACGCCCGAAGAGATCGGGCGCCTCGAGCGTCTGCGCGCCCTCGACCCCGACCGGATCGCGCCGTTCGTGGCTGCGCTCCTCGCGCCCGGATCGACCGTCACGGGGCAGATCTTCGGCGCACGCGCCGACGAGCTTTATCTCTTCAGCCAGCACCGTCCGGTGCGCACAGCGCATTCCTCGGACGGCTGGACGACCGAGAGCATCCTCGATCGAGTGTTTCCCCAATTCGAGACCGCCTTCACACCCCTCGACACCTCGGCGGAGGTCTTCTCGTGGGAGCCCGCCTGAGGCGCCCGCTGCACTTGACGGGCCCTGCCCGGCCATGTCTCAAGAGGTCAGGGGAGGATCGCGCATGGATTTCGCGCTGACCGAGGAACAGACCGCCATCTTCGACATGGCGCACGCCTTCGGGCGGGCCGAGATCGCCCCCCATGCCCTCGATTGGGAAAAGACGGGCGACATTCCGCGCGATCTCTGGACGAAGGCGGCCGAGCTGGGACTGGGCGGCATCTACGTCTCGGACGATTACGGCGGATCGGCCCTGTCCCGCCTCGACGCCACGCTCGTCTTCGAGGCTTTGGCGATGGCCTGTCCTTCGGTCGCGGCCTTCCTGTCGATCCACAACATGTGCGGCGGCATGATCGACCGCTACGGCTCGGACGAATTGAAGGCGCGCCTGCTGCCGGGGATGTGCCGGATGGAGACGGTCTTCTCCTATTGCCTGACCGAGCCCGGATCCGGCTCGGACGCCGCGGCGCTTCGCACGAAGGCCGAGAAGACGAACGAGGGCTGGTCGCTGACCGGCACCAAGGCCTTCATCTCGGGCGGAGGCTATTCGGACGCCTATATCGTCATGGCCCGGACGGGCGAGGACGGTGCCCGCGGCATCTCGGCCATCGTCATCGAGGACGGGACCGACGGCCTGTCCTTCGGCAAGCTCGAGGACAAGATGGGCTGGCGCGCGCAGCCGACGCGGCAGGTGCAGTTGGACGCCGCGCAGGTCCCGGCGGAGAACCTCATCGGCGACGAGGGGCGCGGCTTTGCCTACGCGATGGCCGGCCTCGACGGCGGGCGGCTGAACATCGCCGCCACCGCCCTCGGCGCGGCGCAGGAGGCGCTGGACCGCACCGTCACCTACATGGGCGAGCGGAAGGCATTCGGGCAAACGCTCGACCGCTTTCAGGCGCTACAGTTCCGGCTGGCCGAGGCCGAGGTCAAGCTGCAGGCCGCGCGCGTGTTGCTGCGCCAGGCGGCGTGGAAGCTGGACACGGGCTCTCCGGATGCCACCCGCCACTGCGCCATGGCCAAGATGTTCGTCACCGACCGGGCCTTCGAGGTGGCGAACGACTGCCTCCAGCTTCACGGCGGCTATGGCTATCTCGCCGACTACGGCATCGAGAAGATCGTCCGCGACCTGCGGGTCCACCAGATTCTCGAGGGCACGAACGAGATCATGCGGCTGATCGTGGCGCGCGACATGCTGAAGGCCCGGGCGTGAACGAGGTCCATATCCGAACTCAGGGCCGCGCCGGTCGCATCACCCTGACCCGGCCCGAGGCCCTGAACGCGCTGTCCTACGAGATGTCGCTCGCGATCCTCGACGCGCTCGACAGCTGGGCGGACGACGACGGCGTGGCGCTGGTGATCCTCGACGCCGAGGGCGGCCTCGCTTTCTGCGCCGGCGGCGACCTGGCGCGCATCCACGCTGACGCCACCGGCAACAAGGGCCGCGAGACGGTGGAGTTCTGGCGGCACGAGTACGAGCTGAACGACCGGATCGCGACCTACCGCAAGCCCGTCGTCGTCTTCATGCAGGGCTTCGTCATGGGCGGCGGCGTCGGCCTCGCCGGCCACGCCAGCCACCGCATCGCGGGAGAGACGACGCAGATCGCCATGCCGGAGTGCACCATCGGCCTCATCCCCGACGTGGGCGGCAGCTTCCTTCTGTCCCGCGCACCGGGCCGGATGGGAGAGTTCCTGGGCCTCACCGGCGCAAGGATGGGCGCGGCAGACGCGCTTCGCGCGGGCTTCGCCGACCTTCACATCCCCCAGGCTCAGTGGGCGACGCTGAAGTCGGACCTGTGCGAGACGGGGTCGACCGATGGCCTGGCCGACAAGGCAACGACGGCGATGGACGGCCCACTCGCGACCGCCCAGGCGATGATCGACCGCGCGTTCTCGGCGGACGACGTGCCCGCCATCGCGGCCGCCCTCGAGACGGAAGAAGGCGCCGTGGCCGAGGCCGCGCGCAAGGCGCTTGGTCGTAACTCGCCACTCGCGATGCACACGTCCCTTCGCGTGATCCGCCGCGCGCGCGCGTTCGGGACCGTTCGTCAGGCCATCGCGCTGGAATTCCGGGCAGCGGCGCGGTCGTTGCTGGAAGGGGACTTCGTCGAGGGTATCCGCGCGCAGATCATCGACAAGGACAGGTCGCCCCGCTGGCGGCACGCCTCGCTCCACGCCGTGAAGGAAGCCGATGTCGACGCGATGCTGAGACCTTTCGACGACAGGACACAGGACTTCGAGGAGATCCCGCAATGAAGATCGGTTTCATCGGCCTTGGCAACATGGGTGCGCCGATGGCGGCGAACCTCGTCGCGGCAGGCCACGAGGTGACGGGCTTCGACCTTGCCGCCCCCTGCCCCGAAGGCGTAACGGCGGCTGCCTCTGCCGCCGACGCCGCGCGTGGTGCGGATGTCGTCGTCACCATGTTGCCGAACGGCGCGATCCTTCGTGCCGTCGCGGACGAGATCGTACCCGTAATGGACAAGGGCGCAGCCTTCGTCGACTGCTCGACGGTCGACGTCGAGAGCGCGCGGGAGGTGGCGCAGATGGCCGAGGCGTCAGGTCTTCTTGCCGTCGACGCGCCCGTGTCGGGCGGCATCGGCGGGGCTGCGTCCGGGACGCTGACCTTCATGGCCGGCGGGTCGGAGGAGGCCTTCGCCAAGGCGCTGCCGCTCTTCGAGATCATGGGCCAGAAGGCCGTCCACTGCGGCGAGGCTGGCGCGGGCCAGTCGGCCAAGATCTGCAACAACATGATCCTCGGCGTGACGATGATCGCCACCTGCGAGGCCTTCGCGCTGGCCGACAAGCTGGGGCTCGACCGCCAGAAGATGTTCGACGTGGTCTCGACCTCGTCGGGGTCTTCCTGGACGATGAACGCCTATTGCCCCGCGCCGGGCGTGGGACCGAAGTCGCCCGCCGACAACGGCTACAAGCCGGGCTTCGCATCCGAGCTGATGCTGAAGGACCTCGGCCTGTCGCAGGAAGCGGCCGAGGCGGTCGACGCCGACACGCCCATGGGTCGGGCAGCGCTGGAGCTTTATCGTCGGTTCGTCGAGGCGGAAGGCGGTCGCGGGACCGACTTCTCGGCCATGCTGCCTCGTTTCGAGACGCGCGGGCGGTCGGACGACTGAGGCGCGGACCGGGGCTCTGCCCCGGACCACGGAGTGTTTCGAGACGGAAGAGGACGGGGGCGCGCGCGGTACGCTCCGCGCGCGCCCCGAACCGTCAGCCGATGATGGCGTTCAGAGTCTCCGACGGGCGCATGACCTTCGCGGCCTTCGTCCCGTCGGTGTGGTAGTAGCCGCCGAGGTCAGCCTCGCGTCCCTGTGCCGCCGCAATCTCGGACGTGATCTTCTCGGCGTTCGCCTCCAGCTTCTCGGCGATCGGCTTGAAGTGCGCCGCGAGGTCGGCGTCCTCGGTCTGAGCCGCAAGCGCCTTGGCCCAGTACAGCGCGAACCAGAAGTGGCTGTCGCGGTTGTCGGGCTCGCCGACCTTTCGGCCGGGCGAGCGGTCGTCGTCGAGGATGCCCTGCGTCGCCGCGTCCACCGCCTTGCCCATGATGGTCGCGCGGTCGTTGCCCTTGGTCTCGCCCAGGAACTTGAGGCTTTCGCCAAGCGCGCAGAATTCGCCGAGCGAATCCCATCTCAGGTGGTTCTCCTCGACAAGCTGCTGGACGTGCTTCGGGGCCGACCCGCCGGCGCCCGTTTCGAAGAGACCGCCGCCGTTCATCAGCTTTACGATCGACAGCATCTTGGCCGAGGTTCCAAGCTCGAGGATCGGGAAGAGGTCGGTCAGGTAGTCGCGCAGCACGTTGCCCGTGACGGCGATGGAGGTCTCACCCTTGCGGATCGTCTCGAGCGACAGGCGCGTCGCCTCGCGCGGGGCGAGGATCTGGAAACGGTCGGCGACGCCTGCGTCCTCCAGCATCGGCTTCACGTATTCGATCAACTCGGCGTCGTGCGCGCGGTCCTTGTCGAGCCAGAAGATCGCCTGGCAGCCCTCGGCCTTCTGGCGGCTGATAGCCAGCTTGACCCAGTCCCGGATCGGGGCCTCCTTCGTCGACGCCGAGCGCCAGATGTCGCCCGCCTCGACCTCGTGTGACAGAAGCACGTCGCCGTTCGCCGCGATGACGCGGACGGTGCCGCCCGACGACATCTCGAAGGTGGTCGGGTGAGAGCCGTATTCCTCGGCCTTCTGCGCCATCAGTCCCACGTTCTGGACCGTGCCTGCCTTGGAGGGGTCGAGCGCGCCGGTTTCCTTGAAGTAGTCGATGGCCTCCTCGTAGACGGCGGCGTAGCTGCTATCGGGGATGACGCAGTTGGCGTCGCCTTCCTTGCCGTCAGGTCCCCAACCCTTGCCGCCCGCGCGGATCATCGCGGGGATCGAGGCGTCGATGATCACGTCCGAGGGGACGTGCAGGTTGGTGATCCCACGATCCGAGTTCACCATGTAGAGCGGCGGACGTTCGGCGAGAAGCGCGTCGATCTCGGCGCGGATCGCCTTGCCGTTCTCCATCTCGTCGAGCCGTGCGAAAAGGTCGCCCAAGCCGGAATTCGGGTTGAAGCCCGCCTCTTTCAGCGCAGCGCCATGCTTTTCGAGGACAGGCGCGAGATAGGCCGCAACCGCGTGGCCGAAGAGGATGGGGTCCGAGACCTTCATCATCGTGGCCTTGAGGTGCAGCGAAAAAAGCGTGCCGTCCTGCTTCGTCTCCTCGATCTGGCGCTCGATGAAAGAGCGCAGCGCCTTCGCGGACATGAAGGTGGCGTCGACCACGGTTCCGGTGGGAAGCTGGTAGCCGTCCTTCAGGACGGTGACCTTGCCCGAGGCGTCCGTCATCTCGATCTTCGCGGGACCGGCCTGGGCGGCGGTGACGGTCACGGATGTCTCGTTCGAGCGGAAGTCGTCGGCGCCCATGGTGGACACCTTCGTCTTGCTGTCCTTCGACCACTTGCCCATCCGGTGCGGGTTGGCCTTGGCATAGTTCTTGACCGCGATGGCCGCGCGGCGGTCCGAGTTGCCTTCACGCAAAACCGGGTTCACCGCCGAGCCCTTGACCGCGTCGTACTTCGCGCGGATCGCCTTTTCCTCGGGCGTCTGCGGAGCCTCGGGGTAGTCGGGCAGGTCGTATCCCTGCGACTGGAGTTCCTTCAGCGCGGCGACGAGCTGGGGTTCGGAGGCCGAAATGTTGGGCAGCTTGATCACGTTGGCGTCGGCGCTCTTGACCAGTTCGCCGAGGACGGCGAGGTCGTCCGTCTGGCGCTGCGCCTCGGTCAGGCGCTCGGGGAAGGCGGCGATCAGGCGGCCGGCCAGCGAGATGTCACGGGTGCCGATGGTGACGCCCGCTGCCTGCGTGAAGGCGCGGACGATCGGCAGGAAAGACGCCGAGGCCAGTTCGGGCGCTTCGTCCACCTTCGTGTAGATGATGTCGGGATGGGTCTCTTCGGTCATGGCGTCGTGCCCCTTCGGATTCGGTCTGGCGCTGCCTTATCCGGTTTCCGGCGCAAGGTCGACGGGGCGTTTGCATACAGCGGCATACTGACGCCGCCCCGGCTCAGAGCACGACGAAGCCGGGCACGAGGGCCCGGCTTCGCGGAAAGGTCGGGCGCGTCAGACCACCGTGACGGTCAACTCGCCCAGCCCCTCAGCCGAAAGGACCATGACATCGCCCTTCTGCACGGCACCCACGCCCGAGGGCGTGCCGGACAGGATCACGTCGCCAGCGGCCAGTTCGAAGTAGTCGGAGAGGTAGGAGATCATTTCCGGCACCTTCCAGATCATCTGGTTGAGGTCGCCGGTCTGGCGCGTCTCGCCGTTGACGGTGAGCGAAATCGCGCCGTGGTCGGGGTGCCCGATCTCGGACGCCGGATGGACCGGACCCACGGGCGCGGACCGCTCGAACGCCTTGCCGATCTCCCACGGACGGCCTGCCTTCTTCTGCTCGCCCTGAAGGTCTCGCCGCGTCATGTCGAGAGCGAGGGCATAGCCGTAGACGTGATCGAGCGCCTTCTCGACAGGGATGTTCGTGCCGCCGGACTTCAACATTACGGCGATCTCGGCCTCGTGGTGGACGTCGGAGGACTTGTCGGGATAGGGAAACTGGCCCGTGGCATCGAGGTTGTTCGGGTTCTTCTGGAAGAAGAACGGCGCTTCACGGTCCGGGTCGCCCCCCATCTCGACGGTATGCGCGGCATAGTTCCGGCCGATGCAGTAGACCCGGCGCACCGGATAGACCTTGTCCGATCCCGCGACCGGGATGGTGACGGGTTTCGGTGCCTCGATGGCGTAGTCGCTCATGGTTTGTCCTTTCCCTCCATGTGGCAGCAGGACTGACCGATAGCAGATCAATCCCAACCAATTCCGACGTTTCGCGCTCCGATCAACCAAATTGCTTGCACGGTATCCGCGATTGGAGCAATCTATCCCCGAAATGAGAGAATTGGTCAACCAATACTGGGACGCTTCCGACATGGCGCCGCCGACCGTCCCCGAGGGGGCGGCGCGGGACCGGGTGCGGGCTTTCATCACCGACGGCGGCTATCACCCCGGCGACCGGCTGCCGGCCGAGCGCGAGCTGGTGACCCGTCTCGGCATGACGCGGAACACGCTTCGCAAGGCGCTTGAAACGCTCGAGCGCGAGGGCGCGATCTGGCGTCACGTCGGCAAGGGCACCTTCGTGTCGGCCATCGGATCGGGTGCGCCCGTCGCCAGCGTGATCGACCTTGCCCGCCAGGTGTCGCCGCTTCACATGATGCGCGCCCGGATCGCCCTGGAGCCCGCCATCGCGCGCGAGGCTGCCATCAACGCCTCGGATGCGGGGATCGCCCGGATCGCCGAAGCGCGCGACAAGGCCGTCGCAGCCGAAAGCTGGGACGTTTACGAGGCGTGGGACGTCAGCCTGCACCGCCTCATCGCCGAATCCACCGGGAACGCGCTGCTGCTCGCGCTTTTCGACCAGTTGAACCAGGTCCGCCGCGCGGTGGCCTGGGACACGGTCGTCCGCGCGTCCGACCGCCCTGCCCCGAGCCATACCAGTTTCGCCGAGCATGACCGGATCGTCCAGGCGATCCGCTCGCGCAATGCCACCGAGGCACATGCCGCCATGCGCGCGCACCTCGGATCGGTGTCGGCACGCCTGTTCGGAGACCACTGACCCGAAACCCGAAGACCGAACGACCCAACAACGAACCTGAATGGGGGGAGACATGACCGTTATAGGATTTCTGAAGAAGACCGTCGCCGTGCCGGTGGCGCTTGCGATGACCCTGGGCATGGCCCAGGCCGACACGATACGGATCGCGCTCGCCGAGACGCCGTCCGACGAGATGGCCGCCTTCTTCGTGGCGCTCGAGCGCGCGAAGGCCAATGGCCTCGACTACGAATGGACCGCCTTCTCGGACGAAGAGCTGGCGATCCAGGCCGTTCTGTCCGGCCAGATGGACATCGGCTTCGGCACGCCCTACGCGGCGATGCAGAAGTCGAAGGCGCCGCTGCGGATCATCTTCCAGCTCTCGAAGCTGAAGTTCTTCCCGGTGACTTCGAAGAAGTACGAAACGCTTGCCGACCTGGACGGCGAGCCTATCCTTCTGCACTCGCGCGGGGGCGGCACGGACTCGATCGCCAACGTGATCGAGGAGAAGGTCGGCATGAAGTTCGGCGAACGCTCCTATGTTCCGGGATCGTCGAACCGCGTCGTGGCGCTGGTCGCCGGACAGGCCGAGGCGACCATCCTCGATCTGTCGAACACCAACAAGATCATGGAACAGCACCCCGACATGTTCAACGTGCTGGAGATGTTCGAGGTCGAGGCATCCGACGAGGCGCTCTTCGCGAATCTCGATTGGATCCAGGCCAACGAAGAGGACGTACAGATCTTCGTCGACGCGCTCTACACGACCTGGCGCGACATGAACGCCGATCCGACGATTATCTCGAAGGAGACGAACCCGGACGGCCCGATCGGCCAGCTTCCGCCCGAGATCCTGGGTAGCCTCGACGACTTCTATACCGCGGCCGTGAAAGGAGGTCTCTACGACCCCGAAGGCGGTGGCATGAAGGCCGCTCAGGCAGACATGGAGTGGTACAGCGAAGCCGGCCAGCTTGAAGGCGACCCGGCGTCGCTCAACATCGACGACTTCTGGTACATGGCGCCGCTCGAGGCGGCCAAGGCGAAGTAATCCAGCCTTGGGGCGGCCCGGCTGACCGGGCCGCCCTTTCCCCTGAACGAGAGTCTCAATGACCGACCAAAGCCAACGCACATTGGCGACCGCCGCAAGTCAGGGACGGCCGCCTCTCACAAAACCCGCCCGCCGCGACTTCTTCGGCCGATTGACCCCGGCCCTGGTGAAGCACCGGCCGCTGGTCCTGAAGCTGGTTTCTGCCGCCGTGGTCTTTGGCGCGTGGGAAATCGCGGGCCGGATTCCGGTCAGCTATGCCTTCCCGACTTTCATCGAGTCCATGGCGGCGCTCTGGTCCATGACCGTCGACGGCTCGCTCTTCGTCGCCTACGGCGAAACGCTGAAGCCCCTTGTCGTGGGCATTCTCATCTCGACGTTCATCGGCGTCGCGGTCGGCATGTGGATCGGCCTCGCAAAATGGGCCGACTGGCTCTTTTCGCCGATCTTCATCGTCATGCAGGCCGCGCCGCTCGCCGCCCTGATCCCGCTTCTGGTGATGATCTACGGCATCGGGCTGACGTCAAAGGTCTTCGTCGTCTGCATCATGGCGATGCCCGTCATCGTCCTGAACACCGCAGGCGCGGTGCGGAACACGCCATCGAGCTTCATCGAGATGGGCCAGTCGTTCCTTGCCAGCCGCGCCGAGGTAATCGGCAAGATCATCCTGCCCGCCGCCTCGCCCGTCATCTTCTCGGGCCTGCGTCTCGGCGTCTCGGCGGGCTTCATCGGCGCCATCCTCGCCGAACTCAAGATCACGCCGACGGGTGTCGGCGACATCATCAGCTACAGCCGCTCGGTCGCGGACTACGCGAGCATGTATGCGGCCATCTTCTCGATCATCGTACTTGCGGTCGTGTTCCTGAACCTGCTCGAGCGGATCGAACTCACACTCTTCGAAGGAAACGCCCGTGGCTATGCCTCAGACTAAGCCGGCCCCCGTGGCCACGACCGACATCGCCGTCTCGGCCCGGAGCGTGTCGAAGACCTACGGCGAGACCGAGGCGCTGCGCGACATGACGATCGAGTTTCCGCGCGGGCAGCTCACCTCGCTGCTCGGGCCCTCGGGCTGCGGCAAGACCACGCTTCTGAAGATCATCGCGGGTCTCCTGGAGCCGAACTCGGGCACCATCGAGGTCAACGGCAAGCCCGTCACGGGCCCCGGCGAGGACCGCGCCTTCGTCTTCCAGGACTTCGCGCTTCTGCCCTGGGCCAGCGTGATGCGGAACGTGGCGTTCGGTCTCGAGCTTCGCGGCGTCGCCAAGTCCGAGCGTGAGGCGATCGCGGCGAAGTACATCGCCGACGTGGGTCTCAAGGGCTTCGAGAAGAGCTTTCCCCACGAGCTGTCGGGGGGCATGCGCCAGCGCGTCGGCCTTGCGCGCGCGCTTTCGGTAAATGCCGACGTGCTTCTGATGGACGAGCCCTTCTCGGCCGTCGACGAGCAGACCCGTCGCAAGTTCCAGGAAGACCTCCTGTCGCTGGTCCAGAACGAGAACAAGACCTTCATCTTCGTCACCCACTCGATCGAGGAGGCGGTCTACGTCTCCGACCAGATCGCACTCCTCCTGCCCCGCCCGAGCCGCGTGTCCGAAATCATCCGCCCGTCGGGGCTTCGGATGAAGGATGTCGACAACATCCGCCGCGATCCCGAGTACCTCGACACCGTGGATCGCATCTGGGCGCTGCTCAGAAGCTACGTGGAATAGGCCGATGACCCTTTACGGATACCGTCTGCCCGCGATGTCGTCGCTGATCCTCTGGGGCCTCCTGTGGGAGGCGATAGGCCAGATGGAGGTGAGCTTCTTCGTGCCGCCCCTGTCGGAAGTCATCGTGACGCTTTTTGAGGTGGTCCAGACCTCCGCCTTTCAGAAGGCGCTTTGGGAGACCGCCTACGCCTTCCTGGCCGGCGTCTTCTTCTCGATCGTCATCGGGATTCCCACCGGGATCCTCATGGGCAAGAACCGCCTGATCGACGAGCTTCTGCTGCCTTGGGTCAACATCTTCCTCTCGGTGCCACTGACCGCGCTGGTCCCCGTCCTGATGGTGCTCTTCGGCTTCGGCATGACGTCCATCATCATCACGACGACGCTCTTCGCGATCTGGATCATCATCCTGAACGCCCGCGTCGGTGTCATGCAGATCAACCGCTCGCTGGTCGACATGGCTCGGTCGTTCGGAGCGTCGCCCTGGGACGCCTTCGTCAAGATCTACTTCTGGGCCGCGCTGCCCGAGATCCTGGGCGGCGTGCGCATAGGCATCATCCGGGCGGTCAAGGGCGTCATCATCGGGCAGCTCCTGATCTCGATCGTGGGCTTCGGGGCGCTGTTCGAGCTCTATTCGAACAACTTCCTGATGTCGCACTTCTGGGCTGTCCTGCTTGTGCTCTTCGCGCTGGCCTTCTCGATCTCCGAGCTTCTCGCCATGCTCGAGCGCCGCGTCGCCTACTACGCCGCCAAGCGCTGAAACGAAAAGGGCCCGCCAAGGCGGGCCCTTTCCGTCGTTCCCGACCTGATCAGAGCAGGGACTGAACGTTCACACCGAAGGTGATCGCGCCGATCAGCTCGCCCGTCGCAGGATCCTTCACCGGCATCGACACCTGGCTCTGGTAGGAGCCCGTGCTGTCGTCGAACTCCACTTCGCTGATGTGGATTTCACCCGAGCCGTTGCCGAAGGTGTCCTGCCACTTCGCCTCGTCGCCCTGCCAGTAGTCCGATGTCTCGGTGCTCTGGGCGACGTTGAGGCCGCGGTTGTCCATCGCGAAGACCTCGGTGACGAACTGCGCGGTCTCGGACTGCTTCTGCGCAAGCCACGCAGAGGCGGGACGTGACAGGATCCCGTCGATCAGCGGCTTCGCTTCGGCCTTGCGCTGCGCCCGCCAGTCGAGGTCGAGCTGGTCGATCTCTGCCTGGGTGAGGTTCGTGTGCTCGGCATTCTGCGCCTTGATCGCGGCGATCAGTTCTGGGTTGCTGAGCCACTGGTTGAGCTGGCTTTCGGCGTAGGCCCGAAGCGGCACGCGGTAGACGTCTTCCTGACCCGGCGTGGCCAGCATGTAGAGCGTCACCACGTTGTCCATCCGCGTCGTGAGGTCGGCCGAGGTGACGGCGAGGTTCGCCACGTTCTCGGAGGACGGAGCGAAGCCGCCGCGGATCGCGTTCAGCGCCCCGAGCGTTTCCGTCCAGGTCGCGTTGACGGCAGCCAGCTCCTTGGCCACCGCTTCGGTCGGCGGCGGGTTTATGCCCGCGTCGACCATGCCGTTCGACAGTGCGTTGAGCGACACGGTGTAGGTGTCGAGGGTCGAACCGAGCCCTTCGACCGTCCCCATGTCCGCGGCGTTGGCCATGATGCCACAGACTTCCTTGGACATCTGGTGCGCCAACATGAGCTGGCGGCCGGCGATGTTCAGCGCCATGGCGTCGGCCTGTGTCAGCTCGTTCGGGTTCGAGTACTTTCCCGTCATGTCCGAGGCGAGGATCATCGTTGCCTGAAGAAGGTCGGCGTTGGACGAAGCGATCAGCTTGGCGCCTTCGCCGCTGTCCTGGCCCGTGACCATGGCGGACGCCGCCTTGTCGACCGGCTGCCAGAGGTCGCGCACGGCTCCGATGGATTTCTTGACGACGCCGAATTTTTCGGCACTCGGGATGCCGAGCGCGCTGGAGCCGTCGGTGAGGCCGGCGAGGATGACGTTGAACTCGTTCTTGGCTTCGACGAGCTCGGACCGTGCGGCTTCGGGTTCGATCCCCGCTTCCAGACGGCAGCTGGCCGAGGCGACGGCCTGGGTGAGGGTCCGAAGCTTGCCCGCCAGATTGACCCGGGCTTTCGAGCCGTCGAATTCCTGGGCGAAGGCTGGTGCGGCCAGTGACAAGGCTGCGACGCTGGCGACCGCTGCTGCGATGAGCGTCCTTTTGGGCGAATGCTGTTTCATGTCGCGTTCCTATTCGTGGATTTTCGAAGGTGGACCGGGCGCGTCGGTTGGTCTTCCGCGCCCGGAAGCTTGCGTCTGCTTACGCGTCCTTGCTGATCCACACTTCGACGCGGCGGTTCACGGCGCGACCATTTTCTGACACGTTGCAGGCCGAAGGAGACACCTCGCCATAGCCGGTCGTCTTCATGGTGATGTGGCTGAGGCGGCTGCCGGCGGCACGACGCACCTCCTGCATCACGTCGCTGGCGCGCTCTTCGGACAGTTTGCGGTTGCCTTCGAATGTGCCTACGCTGTCAGTGAACCCGACGAAGGTGATCTCGGTGCCCTGGGGGGCGGTCTCGAGGTAGGAGATCAGGCGCTCCATGTCGAGCTTGCCGCGTTCGTCCATCTTCGACGAGCCGAGACGGAAGCGGAAGGTGGTCGACAGGCGATCGTACTTGACCATGCTGTCGAACATTTCCATCGCCACCGTGCTTTCAAAGCCGGCGTCATAGGCCTCGCTCTCGGCCAGAAGCGCGGCGGCACGCTCGTCGTCGCTGGTCTGCGGGCGGCGTAGGATGCCGAGGTCGATGAAGCCCGACTTGCCGATGACACCATCGGCATCCTCGGAGATGGCGAAGTCGAGGAAGGCCTGAGCCGATTCGTCGAGGTTGTCGCCGCGGTTGTAGAGGTACATCCGGCGGTTCAGCCCGTATTCCTCGGTCTTGGCCGAGAACGCGTCGGGACGCGAGGCGATGCCGCATTCGTTGACAAGCGTGACGCCCTTCGCGCCGCGCTGGAAGGCATAGCCGACATAGCCGATGGCGTGGGGGTCGAGGTAGACGACGTTCGATACTTCCTGGTCGTCATCCGCGATGCCCTGAGGGCGGAAGACCGGCTTGTCCTGGCCTTCGTAGAGGTAGTCCATGAAGAAGTCGTAGCTGGTCGAGCCCGGCGCCTGCGCGATGACCGAAATCGGGTGATCCGATCCGCCGACGTCCTTCCAGTTCCGGAACTTGCCCGAGAAGATGCCGCGAAGCTGTTCCATCGTAAGCTCGCCGACATCGTTCGTGGGGTGGGTGATGACGACGACGCTGTCGACAGCGACGATTCGCTCCTGGTTCGGATCGACCATGTTTCCGGCGCCAGCGGCGCGCAGCTCTTTCGCCTCGGCCGGCAGGATGCGGCGGGCGGACATGGCGATCTGGGTTTCGTTGGTCATCAGCGAGCGGAATGCGTCCTCGGATGTCGTCGAAGTCACGAGGAAGGACCCGATGTCATCGCCGAAGCCGCTGTCAGCCACCAACTTCGCGAGGCTTTGGCCCCGCACCGAGGTGTTGGTGATCTCGGCGTCCGCGTCGAGCGACGAGGCGAAGCCGGTCATCAGGAGCGGCATCATGCCGATCCCGATGACGTCCGAGCCCGAGATCATCACGTCGGCGGCGTTGCCGGCGATCTGCGGACAGGCAGCGCCTTCGCAGCGCACCCGGCTGGCAGAAATACGAAGGTCGCCCAGCACCGTGCGGATGATGTAGTTGTCGTCCTTGAAGTCGACGAATTCGCCGACGAGGTTGACGGTGCCGTCAGCGGATTTGAGGCTGACCTCTTCGGCGACTGCAGCCCACGGCATCATCAGAGTACCGGCGATTGTGGCGGCGGAAACCGAAGCCTTGAAGACTTCAATCTTTTTTCCCACTGGAGTTGCTCCTCATTTGGGGCCCGCGCCGCGCTCTATCTGAAACGCCGCCGCGAACGGGTGAGATGTCGGAACCGAAAACAGGGAAATCGCTAAAGATTAACGCTGGGTTTAGGTAAGGAATGGGGAATGAATGCGGCGCGGGCTTGAAATCGACCCAGCTTTTTCATGTCCATTTTGGAAACAAAACGGCGGAAAAAGGTCAAATTGTGGCAAGAGGAACCGCAGTCGTTTTTCGCGCAAACACACCGGGCAGGTGGACCCTGCCCGGCGTGCGAAGGTGGTCGGTCGGCGTCAGCGGCCCGAGACGAACTGCAGGACGCGCGTCGGCATGGACACTCCGCGCGGCTTGGCCACCTGGATATGCCGCGTGCTGTCGAACACCTCGACTGGGGTCCGGGACGTGACCTTGATGACCGAGATCGAGATATTGTCCTGGTCGGGATCGTCGATCTTCTCGACCGCCGCCAGAAGCGCCGAGACGATGGCGTGGCTGGGCTTCGTGCGGTGGTCGTCGAGGATCGCCTCGATTTCCACGTCCGTGAGTGTCTGGAGACCGTCGCTCGACGCCACGAAGATGTCGTCCTGCTCGACCTTGAAGGGCTCCCGCGGGCAATCGACCTTGGCGATCTCGGACCCGAAGATCACCGACTTCAGGCAGTTGCGGTCGGGGTGGTTCCGGCCCTGCTCCTCGGTCATCATGCCGGAGCGGACCATGAGGTCGATCTCGGGCGCAAGCGAGTGGTCTTCGTTCAACTGCTTCAGTTTGCCGTCGCGGAAGAGATACAGCGGGGAATCCCCGACAGAGACCCAGTAGAGCCTGTCCTCGATGAACACGGGTGCCACCAGAGTGGCGCCCATGCCATAGCTTTCCGGGTGGTCCGAGACATAGCCGCGGATGCACTGGTTCGCGGACAGTGCGGCATGGTGAAGAACCTGGGGCACTTGCGCCTCGTTGTCCTTCAACTCCCGCGACTTGAACTTCAGCTCGGCGAACATCTCGGTGACCACGATGGTCGAGGCGATCTCGCCCGCCGTGTGCCCGCCCATGCCATCGGCGAGGACCATGAACCCGGCCTGCGGACCAAGGGGAAAGTCGGTGACGAGCGAATCTTCCTGGACGTCGCGCGCGCCCTGCGAAAGAGCCGTCGCCACTTCGTACTGAGGAGCGGTCATGTTGTTCATCTCGGCCTCTCCCTGGTTCAGTTGCCGGCCTCGACGTTGGTCGTCGAGACAAGCCACATTTCGCCATCGCGCTTGACGGCGAAGTTGAACTTGGGCGCGCCGGCGGCGATCTCGCGGGCAAGGATCGTCTGCAGCGCCTGAGGCGTGTCGATCAGCTCGCTCGTCGGCATGAACGCGACGACGATGTCGCCGGTCCGAAGCGTCTCGTCGGCATCGGTCGGACTCTCGATGACCGTCGTGACCCACGCCCCGTTCACCTGCGCGGTACGGAAGCGTTCGCCGGTCAGCAGGATCGTCTCCTGAACCGTCGGCACGTCGAGGCTGCGGACCAGCGTCTGGCCTTCGGGAGTCTCGATCCCGAGGGTGGCCTTGACCGAGGCTCCGAGCCCGAAGCCGGGCTGAAGCTTCACAACCTGCTGCACCTCGGAGAACGAGATGACGGGCAGGCCGTTCACCGACAGGATCTTCGAGCCCGGCTTCAGCCACTCGGGCGCGCTGGCGTCGACGGCCAGGATCCTGAGCGAGCCGTTCGGCTCGAGCGTGAACGGGAAGGCAGCGGTGGCGCCGGACAAGAGCGGCGAGGCCTCGATCACGTTGGAGGGCCTCGTGGGCTCTGGCGGAAGCGGCGCCGGGCTCGACAGGTCGACCGACGGACCGCCGCTTTCGACTTGCGGCTCGCTGACGATCGGCGCCGTGCGCGTCGGGTCGGCATCGACATCCGCGCCCACGTCCACGCCCAGGATTTCGCTGGACACGTTCGGAAGCGTTGCGACGCGTTCGGACACCGTCGGCGCGATGGCGGGAACCTCGGGCAGGGCAATGGCGGCAGGCCGGGTGGGCGGGCGCTTTGTGACGTCGGGTCGGCTTGCGACCACGGCTACGTCTTCGCTCTCGACAGCGGAGGGTTCGGAAGGCACGGGTCCCGTGGTCGCCGGTTCGGCGACGACTGCCGGCACTTCGGGTTCGGCAGGAACGGCCGGGACGATCACGGCTGCCGCCACCGTCGGCTTGGGCTCTGCGACCGGTGGAGTCACGGCCGGTTCAGCAGCCGCCGTCTCGGGCTCGGCGGCCGGTGTGACGGGCGTCTCGACCTCGGCCGTCTCGGTCGGCACGCCAACGGCGCGTTCAGCGGTTTCGGCAGGGGCGGAGATCGCCGCGACGTCGGGCGTCTCGTCGGAACTCATCATGACATAGCCCCCGACGCCCGCGGCGGCGAGGAGCGCCAGAAGACCGGCGACAAGACCCAGCTTGCCCTTCGAGCCGGAGGTGTCGCGCATGACCTGCGTGACGACCTTTTCCTGCGGAACATCGACAAAGCTCGGCGTCGAGGTGACGGAGTCCCTCGGCGGACGCGGCGTATCGGGTCGGTCTGTCTGGTTCGGGCGTCTCGGCCGTTTGGGTTGGGCAAGACCCGCCGCTTCGAGCTCGGCCTCGGTCGCAAGGTTCTGCGCACCGTCAGCGCTCGTATTGCCGTAAAGCTGCGAAGCGAGCTTCTCTTCCCGCACGAGGTCCTTGATCTGCGAGACGACAAAGCCGTTGTCGACGGCGAGGACGGGGCGAGAAACAGACCCGCGGGTCATCGAGCTGACGCGGGAGTGGGTGATCATCGCGCGCCAGTCGGCGGCCGACTGGATGCGGTTCTTCGGGAATATCGCCAGAGCGCGGTCGATGGCTTCGAGGAACTCGCGCTTGTATCCGCCCGTGCGGTCGGCGATCGGAACATAGGGATCGGGATCGTCGCTCGCGACGGCGGTCAGGCGCTCCTGAGCGTTCGGCGGCGTGTTCCCGGTGATGACGTGGTAGAGCGACGCGCCGAGCGAATAGAGGTCGCTCGACGGAAAGGACGCGCCGTCCGAGATGTAGAATTCCTGCGGCGAGTAGCCGTCCTTCACCGTGCGCATCGCGCCCAGATGGCGCGTGGCGCGGGACGCGGTTTCACGCGCGGCGCCGAAGTCGATCAGCACCGGCTCCTTGTCTCGCGAAATCAGGATGTTGTCCGGCGAGATGTCGCGGTGAAGCACGCCCTCGTGGTGGATGAACTCGATGGCATCGAGCAGCTTGATCACGATGGTCTCGAGGTCCTTCGGATCGAGCCGGGCCGTCGGGTCCTCGGCGATCTCGAGAAGGTCGCGGCCGTCGACATAGTCGAGCGCCATGTAGGCCGTGCCGTTGTCTTCGAAGACCTGGTGGACGCCCACGATGTTGGGATGGTTCAGACGCGCGAGGTTCCGGGCCTCCTGGACGAAGAGGTCCACAATCATGCGGAATTCCTTGGCATGAGCCCGCGACCGCACGCCCACGATCGTCTTCGACCGGCGACAGAAGGCCCCTGGGAAGCATTCCTTGATCACGACGCGGCGGCGCAGGCTGTCCTCGGCCAGGTAGGTTATGCCGAAGCCGCCGCTGTTGAGATATTCCTCGATCGTGTACTGACCGTGAAGCAGCGACATGCCTGGCTGAAGCTCGTCGGGGAACTCCTGATCCACGAACTCTTTCGGCGTTGTGCTCGGTTTCATACGCATACCTATGCAAATCTGGCCCGGGCGTGCGGGCATTCGGCACAACATGGCAAACAAATCTGTCCAAAAGTTGATGCAATTACGGATATTGGAACGGGAGAGCCAAAACGCGCGTCTCGGGGACTAAATGTTTCCGGTCTGGAAATACTTAACGTTTATAGCGCGTTAAGCTCCGCCAGGCTTGTGGGCCAGAGCCCCTCGGTGCGGCAAAAGCCCCGTGAAGCCATAGGATTGCCGTAATTGGCCCACCCCGCTTATCGGACGCCGCCGGAAACTGTTTCCAACTCACCTCAGCCCTCGGCCTCTGCAAGGAGGGTCGCGTTGCCTCCCGCCGCCGTCGTATCCACACAGGTCGACCGCTCGGCAGCGTAGAGCGCCGGCGACAGATGGGCGGTGACGAGGGTAAGCACCGGCCCCTCGCGAGAAGCCAGCACACGGCGGAGTCGGCTCAAGGCCGCGCCCGACACCTGTGCCGCGACCAGGTCGATGCCGGGATGGCGAAGCAGGTCGTCGCTCGCGCCGCCGTCGAGCACGGACAGAGGAAAATCGTCGCGCATCAGCGTCTTGAGGACAGAGGTTGCACCTGGGGCCGCCGCAACGACGGCGTTGCCCGCGGCGAGGGCCTGGACGACCTGCGCAAGCAACGCCTCCGGAGAAGGCCCGAGGCAGAGGACACATCCGCGTGGAAGAAGGGCCAACTGGTTGGACTCCCCCGTCGGCCCGGGCAGATTCACGGGGCCGAAATCCAGCGCGGCCGATGCCGCCATCGCCGCCGCCGCCCGTCCGCGCAGGGCCGAGCGCAGCCGGGCGATCCTGTCTGTCGCCCTGCCCCAGCTCGCCGCGCGATCTCCGGTCGCGTTGACGTCCACGGATGCGGCATCGCTGCCCGGGAGGACGTCTGAGCCCACCTCGCCCTCATGGGTGAAGCGCTGCAGGTAAAGCGGCCCGCCCGCCTTGGGTCCCGTCCCCGACAGGCCATGCCCGCCGAACGGCTGGCTTCCGACCACGGCGCCGATCTGGTCGCGGTTGACGTAGACGTTGCCGGCGCCGATCCGGTCGAGCACCCTCTGCACGCGCCGGTCGATCCGCGAGTGCAGCCCGAACGTCAGCCCGTAACCTTTTGCGTTAATGTCCGAAACGACATCGGCAATCTTCTCGCCGTCGAACCGTGCGACATGGAGGACGGGACCGAAAATCTCGTGCTCGATTTCGGCGATCCCCGACACGCGCACCACGGTCGGCGCCACGAAGTGACCTTCCGCGAGACCGTCCAGCCGCTTCAGCACGCGCCCCTCAGCCTCCATCCGCTCGACATAGGCGGTGATCGCCTCATGTGCCTCGCCGTCGATCACGGGCCCCACATCCGTCGCCAAGGCCCACGGATCGCCCGCGACGAGGGTCTCCATCGCGCCGAAGAGCATCTTCAGCAACTTCTCCTCGACATCCTTCTGGACGTAGAGGATGCGCAGGGCAGAACATCTTTGTCCCGCTGACTGGAAGGCGCCCCGCAGGATGTCGCGCGTGGCCTGCTCGAGAAGCGCCGTCGAGTCGACGATCATGGCGTTCAGCCCGCCCGTCTCGGCGATCAGCATGGCGTGCGGCGCGGTCCTGGCCAATTGCCGGTCGATGAGCTTCGCCACCTCGGTCGAGCCGGTGAAACACACCCCTGACAGGCGCGGATCGGCGGTCAGCGGCCCTCCCACGCTCTCTCCGTCGCCCGGTAGAAGCTGGAGGACCTTCGCAGGCACGCCCGCCTCGTGCAGCAACTGGGTGGCGCGGAAGGCGATGAGAGGCGTCTGCTCGGCGGGTTTCGCGACGACAGCGTTCCCCGCCGCCAGCGCCGCCCCGATCTGGCCGGTGAAGATGGCGAGGGGGAAGTTCCAGGGCGAGATGCAGGCGATGACCCCGCGCGCGGGACGGTCGCCGAGGGTCTCGGCTTCCTGCGCGTAATAGCGCAGGAAATCGACCGCTTCGCGCAGTTCCGCCACGCCGTCGGCAAGGGTCTTCCCCGCCTCGCGCGCGGTAAGGGCAAAGACCTCGTGAGCGTTCGCCTCGTAGAGGTCGGCAGCGCGGCGCAGGATCGTCGCACGCGCAGGGGCGCCGAGAGCGGACCAGCCCGGCTGCGCATCTACAGCGAGACCGACCGCCGCCTCGACCATCGTCGCCTCGGCTTCGGTGACGGTGCCCACCACATCGGACGGGCGCGCAGGATTGTGGACCTCTCGAGCCGCGCCCACGCGCTCCGCCGGTGTCAGAGGACCCGCCGTCCAGCTGTAAGGGGCAGCGAAGGCGGCGCGGCCGGCATCGATCTCGGCCAGCGTCACAGGGTCTGTCAGGTCCCATCCGGCGCTGTTGCGGCGGGGGGCGAAGATGTCCGCAGGTCGTGGGATCGCCGGGTTCGGGTGAAAGCCGTCGGCTTCGGCTTTCGCGATCGGGTCCGATGCGATTTCTTCAGCCGGAACAGAGGTATCCACGATCTGGTTCACGAAGGACGAGTTGGCGCCGTTCTCCAGAAGCCGCCGGACGAGATAGGCCAGAAGGTCGTGGTGCGCGCCCACCGGCGCATAGATGCGGCAGCGCGTTCCCTCGGCCTTGCGGACGGCCTCGTGCAGGTGCTCTCCCATCCCGTGCAGGCGCTGGAACTCGAAGGCGGCCTTGTCGGACGCCATCTCGAGAACGGCGGCAACGGAATGGGCGTTGTGCGTCGCGAATTGCGGATAGATGCGGTCGGTCATCGACAGAAGCTTCCGCGCACCGGCCAGGTAGCTGACGTCGGTGTGGGTCTTGCGGGTGAAGACGGGATAGTCGGTCAGCCCCAGCACCTGCGCGCGCTTCACCTCGGTGTCCCAGTAGGCCCCCTTGACGAGGCGCACCATGATGCGGCGGTCGAGACGGCCGGCGAGGTCGTGGAGCCAGTCGAGGACAGGCATCGCCCGGCGTCCGAACGCCTGGACGACGACGCCGAAGCCGTCCCAGCCCTTCAGGCTGTCGGACGACAGGACGCGTTCGATCACATCGAGGGAAAGATCAAGCCGATCAGCCTCTTCCGCGTCGATATTGAAGCCGATTCCAGCCTTCGCCGCCGCTTCTGCGAGGGACAGAAGGCGGTCAGAGAGAACGGGCAGCATCGCCTCGGCCTGGGCGCACTCATAGCGAGGATGCAGCGCGGACAGCTTGACCGAGATGCCGGGGTTCGTCCTCACGTCGCGGCCCGAGGCCGCGCCCGCGATGACGTCGATGGCGCGGGCATAGGCGTCGAGATAGCGAAGCGCGTCTGCCTCGGTCCGCGCGGCCTCTCCCAGCATGTCGTAGGAGTAGCTATAGCCCTTCGCCACCATCGGACGGCCGCGCTTCATCGCCTCGCCTATGGTGCGGCCCAGAACGAACTGCGACCCCATCTCGGCCATCGCCTGCCCCACGGCGCGGCGGATCACCGGCTCTCCCAGCCTACGCACAAGGCCGTGCAGCGTGCCAGCCACGCCCCCTTCGTCGTCGTCAAGAACGCGGCCGGTCAGCAGCAGCCCCCAGGTCGAGGCGTTGACGAGGATCGAGCCGGAGTCGCCGATGTGGCTGGCCCAGTCGTGCGGCGTGATCTTGTCGCGGATCAACTCGTCCACCGTGCCGCTGTCGGGGACGCGCAGCATCGCCTCGGCCAGGCACATCAGAGCCACGCCCTCGCGCGTGGACAGTCCGTATTCGGCGAGGAGGCTCTCCATCATGCCGACCTTGCCCGAGGCGCGCACGGCGCGGACCAGGTCTGCGGCGCGGGAGGAAATGCGGGCGCGTGCTGCCTCGTCGAGGGCGGTCGATCGCGCGAGACCGCGGACGAGATCCGCCTCGGGGGCCAGCGTGTGGGACCGGATCTCGTCGCGCATGGCCTGGCTCACTCCTGTCAGGGTCGGGCGCACTCTTTCATCAGCCCGGCCGCGGCGTAAAGTGGCGTCGTCAGGCGGCCACCGCGCTCCTGCCCCCGCGCCAGTTCAGCGCAAGCACGCCAGCCACGACCACCGCGCCCGCGGCCTCGATGCCGACACTGGGCCAGAAGATCGCAATGACACCGAATACGATCAGGAGGCGCTGCCAGATCGGCATGGGCCGCCACAGGAACCCTTCCAGCGCCGCCGCGAAGCCCGTCATCGCGAGGATGGCGATGAAGCCGTTCCAGAGAACCAGTGGAAGCGGCCCGCCCAGGATAATGGATTCGTTGAAGACCATGAAAAGCGGGATCAGGTAGAGTCCCTTGGCGAACTTCCATGCCTGGAGACTCGTCTCCATCGGCTTCGACCCGGCGATGGCCGCGCCCGCGAAGGCGGCGAGCGCCACGGGCGGCGTGACATTCGAGTCCTGCGAGTACCAGAACACCACGAGGTGGGCGATCAGGATCGGGATGCCGAACTCCTCGGTCAGCGCGGGGCCGACGAGGATGATGAGGACGATGTAGGCGGCCGTGACCGGCAGGCCCATCCCGAGGATTAGGCTGGCGAGGAGGACGAGGATCAACGCGAGGACGATGTTGCCGCCCGAGAAGGCGATCATCATGGCCGAGAACTTGAGGCCGAGGCCGGTCAAGCCCACGACACCCACGATAATGCCAGCGACGGCACAGGCCATCGAGACCGCGACCGCGTTCCGCGCGCCAAGCTCCAGCGCCTCGAGGGTCATGGCCAGACCGCTCCGGCAGAGATCCACGAAGCCTGTCGCCGTCGGACCCGAGGCAAGGTAGGCCCAGAGCGCCCGCGTCCCTGCGGCAACGATGACCGAGACGATGGCGTAGAAGCCCACCCGCATCGGCGAGTAGCCGACGACAAGCAGCACCACCAGGGCCACGAGCGGGAAGAGGAAGTGCCAGCCTTCCGCCATCACGTCGCGGACCTTGGGCAACTCCTCGGCCTTCATGCCGGTCATGCCCTGCTTCACGGCGGCGATGTGGACCAGAAGGTAGACGGCGCCGAAGTAGAGGACGGCCGGGAAGATCGAGACCAGCACGATGTCGACGTAAGGCACCCGCGTGAACTCGGACATCAGGAACGCGCCAGCGCCCATGAGCGGCGGCATGATCTGCCCGCCGGTCGAGGCTGCGGCCTCGATTCCTCCAGCCTGCGCAGGGCGATAGCCCAGTTTCTTCATCAGTGGGATCGTGAAGGCGCCGGTCGTCACGACGTTCGCGATGGCCGATCCGCTGATCGATCCCATGCCCGCCGAAGCGATGACCGCCGCCTTGGCCGGTCCGCCGCGCTGCCGGCCGGTCGCGGCGTAGGCGAGGTCGATGAAGAACTTGCCCGCGCCCGTCACTTCGAGGAAGGCGCCGAAGAGGACGAAGACGAAGATGAAGGTCGCGGCGACGCCGAGCGGGATGCCGAATATGCCTTCGGCGCCAAGCGTCATCTGGCTAGCCACGCGGTCAAGCGAATAGCCCCGGTGGTTCATGATGCCAGGCATCCAGTCGGCGAGGAACGGCAGTTCCCCCCGGTTGCCGGCGAAAGCGTAGGCGATGAAGAAAGCGCCGATGATCGTCATCCCGAGGCCCACGGCGCGCCGCGCGCCCTCAAGGACGACGATCACGGTCAGGACACCCACGGCCACGTCGATGCTGCGCGGAAAGATCTGGTTGGCGATGATGTCGATGTTGATGGGCAGCCACGCGCCCACCAGGATGCCGCAGGCGATCAGGACGCCGTCGATGATCCAGCCGAGGACGCCTCGCGGGCGGGATGGTCCCCAGACGGGATAGATCAGGAAGCAGAGGACAAGGATGAAGCCTAGGTGGATCGGGCGCTGGAAGAACAGGCCGAGAGGCTGGACGCCCGCCGCGTAGAGCTGGAACAGCGACAGGAGGATGCCGATGACCGCGATGGCGCGCAGCACGATCCGAGGCTGCGGCCGCTCGTCGATGTGCGCATCGGTATCCGTGACCATCAGCCGCCCTCTTCCGTCAGTTCGATCCGCACCTTCTCGCGCGGGGCCGCTTCGGACAGGGACACCACCCTGTCGCCAACAGCGATCCGGTGATCCACATTGCCCCGTCCGGGACGCAGGATATAGCCATTTCCAGGCACGGGTTCGTCGATGTCTAGGATCCAATAGCCGCCCTGCCCGTCCGACACCTGCCGACCGCGTCCGGGGATGTGGTCGAGACCGGCGGCGAAGTCGGGAAGGTGCGAGCGGACCAGCACCATCCGGCCGCTACGGTTCTCATAGCAGTCCGAAACCTCGAACCCCTTGACCGAGTGGTGCCAGAGAACGCACCAGCCCGTCCCTTCAGGGACGGGTTGGCGCAGGAGTTCGGTGCCATCCTCGCTCAGGGCCACGAGGTCACCCGCAGGTGCCGGACCGGCGGTGGCGGCGATGAGGACGAGGAGGGCGGAAAGCCCTCCTCCCACCCTTTCGATCAAGGACGCAGGTTGTCTGGAACGGTGACGCCCGCTTCCTCGTAATAGCGGATCGCGCCCGGGTGCAGCGGGACGGGCGTCGCGGTCATGGTGAATTCGGGCGTCGTCTCGTTCGCCGCCGGGTGGACCGCCTGAAGATCGGTCACGTTCTCGAACATCGCCTTGGTGATCGAATAGGCCAGGTCGTCCGACATCTCGGATGATACGACGAGCACGTTCGGAATGCCGAGGACCGTGATGTCCTCGTCGACGCCGGTGTAGCTTCCGCCGGGCAGTGTCGTTTCGGCGAAGGTCGCGTCGGCCTCGCGCGCCTTGGCGATCTCGTCGTCGGAGAGCGCCAGAAGGACAATGTCGTTGGTCGTCGAAAGGTTCAGGATCGACGAAGTCGGCGCGCCCACGCTCCAGAAGCCCGCGTCGATGTCGCCGTTGGCCAGCGCGTCGGCGGTTTCGTTGAAGTTCAGCCGCTGCTCGTCGATGTCGTCGTAGGAGATGCCGTTGGCGGTCAGGATGGCTTCGGCGTTGACTTCGGTGCCCGAACCGGGTGCGCCGACCGACACGCGCTTGCCCTTGAGATCCTCGAGCGAGGTGATGCCGCTGCCCTCGAGAGCCACGATCTGGATCATGTTGGCGTACATCGAGGCGAGGCCGCGGACCATGGGAAGCTGCTGACCTTCGAACCGGCCGGTGCCGGTATAGGACTGGGCGACGGTATCGGCGAGTGCGAGCGCCAGGTCCGCGTCGCCTGTGGCGATGAGGCCCATGTTCTCGACCGAGGCGCCGGTGACCTCGGCGGTCGCGGAATAGCCTTCGACGTGGTTGTTGATGACTTCGGCGAGCCCGCCGCCCATGGGATAGTAGACGCCGCCGGTCCCGCCCGTGGCGATCGACAGCTGTTCCTGTGCCAGAGCCGGGGCGCTGAATGCGACGAGGGTTCCCGCCGCGAGGGCGTGCATCAGTTTCATAGGTAGTCCTCCCAAATCATCTTGTTGTTCTGCCTGTGTAAACTAGCTCGGGCATCAGGCCAATCCAGAGTTTTTCGGCCATGACCGGCGGCGGTTTCACACTCCCACGTAAGTCTCTGAGATCGCTGGCGTCAGCTCATTTATCCCTCCGGACCAGACCGTCGCGCCGCGTTCGAGGATGACGGCACGGTCGGACACGCGCGCGAGGTCCCGCACCGATTTGTCGATGACGAGGATCGCCATGCCGGTTTCGATCTTCAGCCGCGCCACCGCTGCCCAGATCTCGGCCCGGACCAGAGGTGCGAGGCCTTCGGTCGCCTCGTCGAGGATCACAAGGCGGGGGTTCGTCATCAGGGCCCGTCCGATGGCCAGCATCTGCTGCTCGCCGCCCGAAAGCGTCCGCGCGCGCTGACCGCGCCGTTCGGCGAGGCGCGGGAAAAGGTCACCCACCCTCGCCTCGTCCCAGGGCCCCGGACGCGCGGCGGCGACCAGGTTCTCGCGCACCGTGAGGTCGGCGAAGCAGCGGCGGCCCTCCGGCACGAGGCCGATGCCGAGACGTGCTACGGCGTGGCTGGGAAGCCCGTGCAGGTCGCGTCCGGCGAAGGTGAGCCCGCCTTTCGAGACGATCATCCGGCAGATGGCTCGGACGGTCGTCGTCTTGCCCATCCCGTTGCGGCCCATGAGCGCCACGACCTCGCCTTCCCCGACGGTCAGGTCGACGCCGAACAGCGCCTGGCTCGAGCCGTAAAAGGCGGTGAGGCCAGAGAGCGCGAGAAGGCTCATGCGTCCTCGCCCAGGTAGGCCGTGCGCACCTCCGGGTCCGCGCGGATTTCGGCGACGGTTCCGGTGGCGAGGATGCGGCCCTCGGCCAGCACGCTGATCCGGTCGGCCAGCGCGAAGACGGCGTCCATGTCGTGCTCGACGAGGAGGATGGGGGCTTTGTCGCGGAGGCCGTCGAGGAAGGCCGTCAGCGCCTTCGAGCCTTCCGCGCCGAGCCCCGCCATGGGTTCGTCCATGACGAAGGCACGGGGTGAGAGCGTCAGCGCCACCGCGACCTCGAGCTGCCTGCGCTGGCCGTGGCTGAGGTCGGCGCAGCGCGTCGCACGCCGGTCGGAAAGACCAACACGGCCGAGAGCGGCATCGGCTCGAGCCACGAGGTCCCTGTCGTTGAGGACGGAACGCCAGAGCCGCCAGGGTGACGACGAGGCGGACAGTGCTCCCAAGAGGGTGTTCTGAAGGACAGTATCCTCCATCGCCAGTGCCGAGACCTGGAAGGTCCGTCCCAGGCCGCGCCCTGCGCGGGCGGCGACAGTCTCGTCCGTCACGTCGTGCCCCTGGAAATGCACGCTGCCCTCGTCCGGGATCACAGTCCCGCAGATCTGTCCGATGAGCGTGGACTTCCCTGCCCCGTTCGGTCCGATGACGGCGTGGATCTCGCCCGGCCTGAGGTCGATAGAGACGCCGTCGCTCGCCACCAGCGCGCCGAAGCGCTTCGTCAGCCCGCGGGTTTCGAGGATGGGCTCAGTCATGCGAGGCGGGCCTCCCCGACAGTAGGCCAACGAGACCGCCCTTGGCGAAGAGGACGATCAGGAGGAGGATCGCGCCCAGCCAGACGTGCCAGAACTCGGTCAGCCCGCCCAGCCAATGCTCGAGCGCCACGAACAGCATCGCCCCGGCCACCGGACCACAAAGGCGCGCCACACCGCCGAGAATGACGAGGACGATCAACTCGCCCGAAAGCTGCCAGCTGAACATCGAAGGGCTGACGAAGCGGTTGAGGTCGGCGAAGAGCGCGCCCGCGAGACCCGTGATCGCGCCGGACAGGACGAAGGCGGCGAGCTTCAGGCGCTTTGGGTCAAGGCCCACGGTTTCGACCCGCGCGGGTACCTGGCGGGCGGCGTTCAGCGCGAGGCCGAAGGGCGACCGCGCGAGGCGGGACCACAGGACGAGGACGAGGCAGAGCAGGACGAAGCACAGCGAAAAGAACTGGATCGGGTCGAGCGTGTTGAGGCCGGGGAAACCGTTCCTGACGTAGATCGACAGGCCGTCCTCGCCGCCGTAGGCGCTCCAGGAGACGGCGAAGTAGAAGAACATCTGACCGAAGGCGAGCGTGATCATGATGAAGTAGACCCCGCTTGTACGGAGGCTGAGGAGGCCGATGACAAGCGCTGCCAGGCTGGAGACAGCGATGGCAGTAACCCAGATCAGGGGCATCGAGGTGGTGCCCTCGATGGCCAGCGGACCAAGCTCGACCGGCGCGTAGGTCTGTGCGTGGAACGCGAGGATACCCATGGCATAGCCGCCGAGCCCGAAGAAGACCGCGTGGCCCAGGCTGACGAGACCGCCGAGGCCCAGGGCCAGGTTCAGGCCGGTCGCGGCGATGGCAAGGATCGTCGCGCGGGTGGCGAGCGTAATGGTGAAGGGCTCGTCGCGCCAATCGGCCAAAAGCGCCACCCCCAGAAGACCTCCGAGAAGGAGTGCGTTCAGGAACCGCTCGGGGATCATGCCCGTGCTCCGAAGAGACCCGTCGGCCGCCAGATCAGGACAAGGCTCATCAGGATGTAGATCGACATGGAGGCGAGCGAGGCTCCGACGCTCTGCGCGGTGGCGGGGTCGGTGAAGAACTTGAAGAGTTCCGGCAGGAAGATGCCGCCGAGCGTGTCGGTCAGACCCACGAGAAGCGCGCCGACGAAAGCGCCCCGGATCGAGCCGATGCCGCCGATCACGATGACCACGAAGGCGAGGATCAGGACCGGCTCGCCCATGCCGACCTGCACCGACTGGATCGCGCCGACCAGCGCGCCGGCAAGCCCCGCAAGCGCAGCGCCGAGCGCGAAGATCAGCGTGTAGAGCCTTGATATATCGACGCCAAGTGCCGCGATCATCTCGCGGTCGTTCTCGCCTGCGCGGATGCGGATGCCGAGGCGCGTGCGCTCGATCAGGACCCAGAGGCCCAAGGCCACGACAAGTCCGACTGCGATGAGCGCGAGGCGGTAGGTCGGATAGAGGATGCCGCCCGGGAGGCGCGTCGGGCCCGACAGCCAGGCGGGGATGTCGAGGTAGAGGGGGAACGAGCCATAGAGCCAGCGCGTGCCTTCCGAGAAGATCAGGATCAGGGCGAAGGTCGCCAGCACCTGGTCGAGGTGGTCGGAGGCGTAGAGCCGTCGGATCACCAGCATCTCGACCACCGCCCCCGCCAGAGCCGCGGCGGCGAGTGCCGAGACGAGACCGAGGAGGAACGACCCCGTCGCCGCCGAGACTGCCGCGGCCGCGAAGGCGCCCACCATGTAGAGCGAACCGTGGGCGAGGTTGATGAGGCCCATGACACCGAAGATCAGCGTCAGGCCGGCCGCCATCAGGAACAGCATGACGCCGGCCTGCAGGCCGTTCAGTACCTGCTCGATGACGAGGACCGCGGACATGGGGTCAGAGGCTGTCGGGCGGCCCGGTCAAAGGCCGCCCGTCGCGTCACATCTTGCAGTCGGCGGCGTAGGCGTCTGCGTGATCTTCGAGCGCGACGCCAATGATCTTGTTGGTGAAGACGTCACCTTCCTGGATCACCTCGCGAGCATATATGTCCTGGATCGGGTGATGGTTCGGACCGAACTCGAAGTCTCCGCGCGTGGATGAGAAGTCTGCCTCCTCAAGCGCTGCCTGGAAGGCTTCCTTGTCCGCTGGCTCGGCCTTGTCGAGCGCCGAGATCAAGAGGTTCGCGGTGTCGAAGCCCTGGCTGGCGTAGAGCGACGGCAGGCGGCCGTACTCGGCCTGGAAGGTCTCGACGAAGGCCTTGTTGGTTTCGTTGTCGATGTCCTTCGACCATTGCGAGGTGTTGACCACCCCGAGCGCCGCTGCGCCCACGGCCTGGAGGATGCCCTGGTCGAAGCTGAAGGCGGGTCCGATCACCGGCAGGTCGACGCCAGAGTCCGCGTACTGCTTGAGGAAGCTGATCCCCATGCCGCCCGGCAGGAAGAAGAAGACGCTGTCGGCGCCGGAGGCCCGGATCTGCGCGATCTCGGCAGCATAGTCGGTCTGGCCGAGTTCGGTATAAAGCTCGCCTGCGAGACCGCCCTCATACATCCGCTTGTAGCCTGTGAGCGCGTCCTTCCCGGCCGGATAGTTCGGCGCGAGGATGAAGCTGTTCTGGTAGCCGGTCTGGTTCGCCCAGGCCCCGGCGGCCTCGTGCAGGTTGTCGTTCTGCCAGGCGACGTTGAAGTAGAGCGGGCTGCACCCTGCGCCGGCCAGTTGCGAGGGACCGGCGTTCGGCGAGAGATAGAAGACCCCCTGCCCGGTCGCGGCCGGCACGACGGCCATGGCGAGGTTCGACCAGATGATGCCCGTCAGCACGTCGACCTTCTCGGACTGAATCATCTTGTCCGAAAGCTGCACGGCGATGTCGGGCTTCTGCTGGTCGTCCTCGATCACCACCTCGATGTCGTCGCGGCCCGATTGCTTGATAGCGAGCATGAAGCCGTCGCGCACGTCGATGCCGAGACCGGCTCCTCCGCCCGAAAGCGTCGTGATCATGCCGACCTTGGTCGCGGCCTCCGCCACCGTGACGGTCAGCGCGAGCGCCGCGGCGGCGCAAACGAGTTTATTCATCGGGTTACCCTCCCCCAGTTCCTTTGTGCCCACAGTCTTGTCACGAGTGACGGGGCGTCTTCCACCCCCATTGAGCGGGAGCGGAAGAAAAGCGGGCCGGCCACTGTGGACCGGCCCGATAGACCTGCTTCTATGTCAGGCTTTCCGTTCGGCGACGCTTGATCCGCGACATGATGGCCGGAAGTGTCAGCGTCAGGATCAGCAGAACCCAGAGGACTTTCGAGATGTTCGACGAGAAGAGCACCGTCGGATCGTTGCCGGAGATGCGCATCGAGAGAAGGAATGACTTCTCGAGGAGCGGGCCGAGGATCACGCCGATCAGGATGGCGGCGACGTGATAGCCGGTCTTCCGCGCGACATAGCCGATCACGCCGAAGGCGATGGCGATGCCGATGTCGAAAAGGAACGTCCGGGGGGCGAAGGCGCCGATCAGCGTGAAGGCGATGATGACGGGCGCCATATAGCAGCTTGGCACCGTCGTGATGGTCGAGAGGTAGCGCGCCATCGGGAAGACGGTGAAGAGCATCAGCACGTAGGAGACGAACATCGACATGATGATGCCGTAGGCCAGCAGCGGCTCGGTCATGAAGAGGCGCGGGCCGAAGGGCACGCCGTGGTACTGGAGCACGATCATCATCACCGCCGCCGTACTGCCCCCGGGGATGCCGATCGCCAGGAGCGGGACCAGCGTGCCAGTGGTGACGCCGTTGTTCGCGGATTCGGGCGCCACGACGCCCTCTTCGCAGCCGGTGCCGAACTTTTCGGGGTGGCGCGAGAAGGTCTGGGCCTGCTGGTAGGCGACGAAAGCGGCGATGGAGGCGCCCGCCCCTGGCAGGACCCCGATCAGAAGGCCCACCATGCCGGTCCAGATCGTCAGCCACCAGTGCCGGAAGGAACTGAAGATATTGTGGAAGGTCTCTTTCCACGTCGGCGTCACGCCCGCCGAGACCTTGGCCGACCCGCCCCTCGATTCAAGCATCACGAGGGCTTCGGATATGGCGAAGAGACCGACAAGAGCGGGCACGAGGGGGACGCCGTCGAAAAGCTCGAGCATTCCGAAGGTGCCGCGCGGGGTGGCGTAGATGTGGTCCGCCCCCATGGCGCCCAGCATTAGGCCGAAGGCGCCCGCGATCAGGCCTTTCAGCATGTCCTCGGCCGCGATGGCGGCGATCAGGGCGAGACCGAAGAGCATGATGACGACCATCTCGACCGAGCGGACGTAGAAGCCGACCCGCGCGAGGTACTGGAGCAGGAAGAGCGTCACCAGCGAGGTGACGAGACCGCCCATCACCGAGGCGACGAAGCTGAGGGCCAGGGCCTTTGCGGCCTGCCCTTTCTGCGCCATCGGATAGCCGTCGAGTGTCGTCGCGGCCGCGCCGCCCGTGCCGGGGATGTTCAGAAGGATGGCGGGGATGCCTCCACCGAGGTGGCTGGCGCAGTAGAGCGCCACCATGAACGTCAGCGCCACGTCGACGTCGAAGGCGAGCGTCAGCGGCAAGAGCATGATGATCGTGTTGTGCGCCGCGAAGCCTGGAATCGCGCCCATGACGATGCCGACGACGACGGCGGGTATGATGACCCACCACATCGACAGCGAGTGCAGCAGTAGGGTCGTGAGGCCGGCGGCGTCTAGTTCCATGACGATACGATCCAGGAGACGAGTTGCTCGAACGGACCCTCGGGGAAACGCGTTCCGAGAAGGACGATGAAGAAGAGCCAACCCGCGATGGCGGTGACGGCCGCGAAGACGATGGCCTTCCGCAGGGGGCGCAGGCCCGAAACGTAGCTGCCTGCGGCGAGGAAGATGAACGTGGTCAGGGTGAAGCCGCCCCAGGGCGCCACGACGCCATAGCCAAGGACCAGCCCGAAGAAGATCAGGCGGTTCGTGCGGCCCTCGCGGGGTCCGAGGATCGACGCGATCTCGAAGTCCCACTTCCCGCTCGACGCGCGAAGGGCGGTGCGGATGAAGTAGATCGTCGTCAGGAACAGCAGGAGGCTTGCCAGGACGAGGCCGCTCCGCTGCGCTTCGGGCGGGAAATCCCACACGGAGGCGACGTAGTAGACCGCATAGAGAGAGGCTGCGACCGGAAGGATCAGGTCGGCCCCGAACGTGCGGCGCGATCCTTTTTCGGGAGGCTTCATCGGAGTTTCGACCTCAACAGGGGATGGAACGCGGCCCGGATCGTCCGGGCCGCGATACGTCGTGCGATCAGGCGCCCGACAGAAGGTCGCGATACTTGGTCGCCAGTTCCTTCATCGAGGCCGCCGTCGCCATCGCCACGGCTTCGTCGCCCGCATCGATGAAAGCAGTCGGAAGGCCTGCCGCCTTGACGGCCTCGGCGTAGGCCGGATCTTCCAGCGTTGCCTGCATCGTCTCCTTCAGGATCGCGATGCGGTCGGGGAACTGGTCGTAGGCCGCCTTGTGGACACCCCAGGCGCGCGAGCTGTCGAAGTTGGGGATCGACGTCCCCAGGGCCTGGTTGACCGTCGGCGCGTCGCCGCTTTCGGCCGGAGCCACGTTGGTCTCGGCGAAGACGCCGAGAACGCGGGCCTGGTCGGCGAGCGCGATCGGGTTGGCGAAGGGAAGGACGCTGGCGTCCACCTCCTGCGTGATCGCCGCCATCGCGGTCGGGTTGCCGCCGCCATAGGGCACCAGGGTGAATTGTCCGCCGGTGGCTTCGGCCAGCGACAGGACGCCGATGGACCCGGGGTGCGGCAGGCGCGAGGTCGAGACGGTGACCGGACGGGTCATCGAGAGATCGACAAGCTCCTGCAGCGTCTGGATGGGGCTTTCGGCACCGACCCAGATCGCCATCGGCTCGGACGAGGTCTGCTGGATGTAGACGATGTCCTGGCCGACCTCGATGCCGGTGTCCTGCGTCACCATCATGATGACTTCGGGGCCGAGGTTGGCGAACAGCAGGTTGTAGGCGTTCGGTTCCTTGTCGAGGTAGAACTCGTAGCCCACCTGACCGGCGGCGCCGGGGTAGTATTCGTACTCGAGGTCGACGCCGATGTGGTCCTTCCACACGCTGGCGAAGACGCGGGCGTCACGGTCGGCCCCGCCGCCTTCGGCGGTCGGGATCGTCACCGACAGGTTCCGCTCGGGAAACTGGCCTTGGGCGAAGGCGCGGGATCCGCTCAGCGCGGTGGCGCCGATCAGGCCGCCTGCGCCGCCCAGGAAGCCCCGGCGGCTTGGCGCGAGAAGGCGCGATTTTGTGCGATGCATCTTGGTTCTCCTCCTTGGTTTATCCGCGAGCCCAATCCTCCTCGGGTGCGCGTCTCGTCGTCTCCCGGACGAGCCGGGTCGTCAGTGGCCGGTGTAGACCGGCGGCGTGCGCGTCCAGAAGTCGAGCAGGACGTCGTAGACCGTCATGTAGTTGAGCTGCTGGAACGAGGCGTGAGCGATGCCCTGCATCACCGTGAACTGCTTGTCGGGGTGCGGAAGCCGGCCGAAGAAATCGAGCAGATCCTCCATGCTGGCGATGCCGTCGTATTCGCCGCGCATGACGATGGTCGGCATGGTCAGCTTCTTCGGATCGTTCAGCGGCAGGTGCGCGCACATGTCGGTGTAGGTGCCGGTCGGCATCGAGTCGTCGAGGGCGAGGATCGCATCGGCGAAGGCGTCGACCACCTTGTCGTCGGCGGTGCCGGCGTGATCGCGGTTGAAGATCGAGTGGACGAAGGCGCGGTCGATCGGGCGGCGGTCGTTGGCCTTGAAGAAGTCGAGCTTTTTCGCCCGCTCCTGCAGTGTCGGGCTGCCCTTGCCCGTCCAGACATAGGCGTCGAGAGCGAGGCGCGCGACACGGGCCGGCTGGCGCTCGGCGAAGGTCGCGGCGCGGAGCGCGCCCGACGAGATGCCGTAGACGCACATGGGGCCATCGCCCGAGATGGCACGGATCACCTTGTCGGCCGCCTCGAGGTCGTCGCCACCGTCAGAGATCGTCGCGCGGGTGCCCCGATCCTTGGTGGAGCGGCCATAGCCCTCCATGTCGACGCACCAGCAGTCAAAGCCCTTCGACGCGAAGTAATCCATCGCGGACGAGAACGGCCGCCCCGGCACCTGGAGATCGAAGGTCGGCTGCGACGCCATCGACGAGCCGTGCACAAACAGCGCGACGCCGCGCGGCGCTGACCCGGACAGGGTCTTGCGCCACATGAAGAGCTTGGCGTCGCCCTTTTCGGCCCAGTGCTCGGTGCCCTTGATCTCGGCGATTTGGTCCATTCGTTTCTCCGTCCTTCGTGTCTGTCAATCAGATGCCGAGCTTCGCCATCTGCTTTTCGGGATACCGCGTGCCTGCCGCCGCGCCGGGCGCAAAAGCCTGGCCGAGGTCAGCGAAGTCGGAATCCGTCAATTCGAGGTCTGCGGCGTTCGCGTTCTCCTCGACCCACTTTACCTTCTTGGCACCGGGGATCGTCGCCACGTCCTCGCCGCGCGACAGGACCCATGCGATGGCCACCTGTGCGGGGGTCGCGCCGTGGCGCTCCGCGACGCTGCGAAGCGCGTCGATCAGGGGCAGGTTCTGCGCGATGTTGTCGGGGTCAAAGCGCGGATGGTCGCGGCGGCGATCCTCGGGGATGAGGGTATCGACGTCGGGGATCGTCCCGGTCAGGAACCCGCGACCGAGGGGCGCGTAGGCGACGAACCCGATGCCAAGTTCGCGGCAGGTGTCGACGATGGCGCTCTCGACGTCGCGCGACCAGAGCGACCATTCGGACTGGAGGGCCGCAATTGGATGGACCTTGGCCGCACGGCGCAGTGTGTCGGAACCGGCTTCTGAGAGGCCGATGTGGCGCACCTTGCCCGCTTCGACCAGCCGGGACATCGCGCCGACGCTGTCCTCGATTGGCACGTCGGGGTCGACGCGGTGAAGGTAGTAGAGGTCGATGGTCTCGACGCCGAGGCGCTCGAGGCTTGCGTCGCAGCCCGCGGTGATGTGTTCGGGGCTGCCGTCGACGGTGCGGGGCTTCGCCGCGCGCCCAAGGTTTCCGACCTTCGTGGCGATGATGGCATCGCGACGCCGGTCCTTCAGCGCTTCGCCGATCAGGCGTTCGCCGTGACCGTTGCCATAGACGTCGGCTGTGTCGAGAAGCGTCACGCCCAGGTCGAGGGCGCGATGTATGGCACGCGTGGACTCTGGGTCGTCCTTGGTGCCGTAGGCCGTCGACATGCCCATGCAGCCGAGGCCGATGCTGGGCACCTCAAGTCCGCCGAGTTTGGTCGTTCTCATTCGTCCCCTCCCCTTGCCGCGGTCACATCGCGGGCTCCAGGATGTCGTAGCCGCAGAGCCGGTCGATGGCGTGGACAAAGCCGCGCCCGTCCACGTCGACGTCGTTGGTCTGAGGAGCCGCGGCGCCGCCCCTCGGTTCCGGAATGTAGTGCCCGATCTCGGACGGTCGCGTCGGATCGCTGAGGTCGAGCATCCTGATCCCGCCCGCGAACCAAGCCACCGGCATGGGCGAGGCAGACGGCCGTTCGGCAAACTGGTGTGCGCCGAAGCGGAGGCCCGCGCGGCTCCAGGGGCTGTCCAGCTCACTTACCTCGAAGGTCGCGACCGGTTCGATCGCCGACAGGTCGGTCACGTCGAGGACCCAGATAAAGGCGTGCGGCGTGCCGGGTCGGTGGTCGTGTTCCTCGTCTATCGCCAGCGCGTAGCGGCGGCCATCGAAGGTGCCGGGCAGAGGCATGGCGGTGTGCAGGGGCTCGGGGAAGGCCTTCGGATGCGGCCAGTAGCCGACCTCGCGCATGGCGGAGGGGTCGGACACGTCGAGGACGCGAAAGCCCTCGTGCCACCAGGCCGCCCAGACCTCGTCGCCGAACCTCAGCCCGTGGTGAAGGCGGTACGTCTGACCGGGCCAGTCCGGCACTTCCCCCGCCGCGACGTTCTGGCCGGGGGCCGACCAGCGGCCCGCCTCGACGGGATGCGAGGGATCGGAGAGGTCGTAGGCGACGAGGATGTTGCCGCGATAGCCCTCCATCTCGGTCGAAATCCAGGCGTAGCGCTCGTCGAGGTCGAAGCGGTGAACGCCGATCCCGCCGGTGCGGTGGTGGGCCAGGAGGCGCGGGTTCGACTTGTCGCGGATGTCGTAGACGCGGAAGCCGCCGTCCTCGTAGGGGATCGTGGCGTGGCGGCGCAGGTCTTCCATGCGTGCTTCGGGGATGCCGAGCCTTTCGGCCAGTTCGGCCTCGGTCGGGGCGCGGCCGAGATCGGCCGATAGGGTTTCGGTCTCGGCGCCGATGCGCGCGGCCCGGCGACGGAAATGGCGGTCGGCCTGTTCGACGTTGACGACCATGATGTCGCCCGTCACGCGGACCTTGTGGGTGTGCGAGGTGTCGTCGGGCAGCGTGATGGCGGCCACGACCTTTGGCGCGCGCGGGTCCGAGATGTCGACGATCGACGTCCCGTGCGGCGACTTCATGTGGCCGACGTAGGCGAAGTCGCCCTCGACCGTCACCTGTCCGCCACCCGCCATGTCGTCGATCCCCCCGAGTCGCCGCACCCCCTTTGCGAGGGGCGCGGCGGCTGGCTGGGAGGCGGGCAAGTTCATCAAGCCACCGGGTTTTCGAGGACGCCGAGGTTCGTGATCTCGATCTTCACGCTGTCGCCGGCCTTGAGGTAGCGCGGCGGGTTGAAGCCGATGCCGACGCCCGCGGGCGTGCCCGTCGCGATCACGTCGCCGGGCAACAGGGTGCCGGTGGCGGTCAGCGTTTCGATGATCGTCGGGATGTCGAAGATCAGGTCTGCCATGGTCGCGCGCTGCCGCTCCTCTCCGTTGACGAAGGTCTGGAGCATGACGCCCGGCAGGTCCGGCATCTCGTCCGCCGTCGCGATCCAGGGACCCATGGGGCAGAAGGTGTCGAGGCCCTTGCCGATGGTCCACTGGCTGTGGCGGCGCTGAAGCTCGCGCGAGGTCATGTCGTTCACGATGACGAAGCCGAAGACATAGTCCATCGCGTCTTCCTTCGAAACGCGTGCGGCCTTCTTGCCGATCACGACGCCCAATTCGCCTTCGAAGTCGATGGTGCCGGTCGGATCGACCTCGGAGCGGATCGCTTCGCCGGGACCGATGAGACCGGTCATCGCCTTGGTGAAGATCACGGGAACGGTCGGCGTCTCTTCCTTGCCGGAGGAGTCGAAGCCCGAGTTGTGAAATTCCTTGGCGTGCGCGTGGTAGTTCTTGCCGACGCAGATCACGTCGCGCACGAGGCGCGGCATCGGAGGCAGGAGGCGGACGTCCTTCAGGGGGAGACGGTCTGCCGATCCGGCCATGCCGTTCCAGCGAGAGACGCCCTCGTCGCCCGAGGCGATCAGATCAAGGACGGCGGTGTCGGCGGACGGGCCTTCGGCGCAGACGACAACGTCTTCGCCGTCGATGAAGCCGGCCTTGACCGTGTCGCGGTGGAGGAAGGTTACGAGCTTCACTTTATCGATTCACTTTCATTTTGTCGATAATTCATGCGATCATATGGAGTATTGCTTGTCAACTCGGCAACGAGACTGGATGATCGCGCCATGGAGCAGATTTCGCCCCCCCTCACCTCCGACGATTCCGCACGCCCCATTTCTCCCGCTCCGGGCGAGACCCTGACCGAAGCGGCCTATTTCGCCATCCGGCGCGACATCATCTCGGGTGCCCTTGCCCCCGAGGAGCGACTGAGGATCGAAAGGTTGTCCCGGCTCTATGGCGTGGGGCCCACTCCTCTTCGCGAGGCGTTGCAGCGCCTCTGCGCGGCGGGCCTGGTCCATGCAAGCGGGAACAAGGGCTTCGCGGTCGCCCCCCTGAGCATGGACGAGTTCACGGACCTCACCATCGCCCGGGTGGCCATCGAGGAGCAGGCGCTGCGGCTGTCGATCGAGCACGGCGACGATGCCTGGGAGTCGCAGGTCGCGGCGACGGCCTACCAGCTCAACAAGAAGGACGTGGCGCTGATCGCGTCGGGAGAGGTCGCGCTGTCCGACTGGGAGGCCGCGAACAGCGCCTTCCACGCCGCCACGGTCGCCGCCTGCGGATCGCGCTGGCTGCTGACGTTGCGGGGCCGGCTGAACGAGCAGGTCGAGCGCTATCGTCTGGCATCGGTCGCGCTGCGGCGCGCCGACCGCGACCTTGTCCACGAACACGCCGACATTGCGACGGCGGTTCTGAACCGGGACGCGGATCGGGCCTCGGCGCTGATCGCGCAGCATTTCCGGAAGACGGCAACGCTGCTGGCCGGCGCCTGAAGTCCGCCCCTCAGCCGTCCGACGCCTTGGCTTCTTCGTCCGACACCTGGTCGATGGCCCAGGCGACGCTGAAGCCATGCAGCATCGTCGACATCAGGATGACGATGGCGACAAGCGACCAGAGCGGCGCCTCGTCGATGAACTCGATATGGCTGGCCGCATAACACAGGTAATAGATCGAACCGATGCCGCGCACCCCGTAGATCGAGACGATGGCCCGGTCGTTGCGGACAAGGTCGGTGCCCATAAGCGCTACCCAGCCGCAGAGCGGGCGGATGACAACGAGAAGCACCACCGCGATCAGGACGAGCGTCCAGGTCGCATCCATCAGCAGCGCCGGCAGGATCGATCCGAGCGCGACGAGAAGCCCGGCCGTCAGCGCGTGCTCGATGGTGTCCGAGAAATCGTGGAGACGGCGATGGAAGTCGTGATGCTCCTCGATCCGCCGAAGCGTCAGGCCCAGAACCGCGACGGCGATGAAGCCGTAGCCCTCGACGATCTCGGTCGAGCCGTAACAGAGGAACACACCGGCAAGCGCCACGATGCCGGACCCGGTCTCGGCGAGCGGTGCGCCGCCAGGAAGGCGGAACAGGACGAAGCCAAGTGCTCTTGCCCCCAGCCAGCCGGTCGCGACGCCGACGGCGATGCGGTAGACTACGTCGAGCGCCAGCCATTCGAGGACGAAGCTTTCGGCCGTCATCGCCCCCGCCGCTATCATCAGGCCGAGATAGACGAAGGGGAATGCAAGCCCGTCGTTCAGCGCCGCCTCGGTCGTCAGCGTGTAGCGCACCGGATGCTCGGAGCCCTCCTGGGGGGGCCCGACCTGAACGTCCAAGGCGAGAACGGGATCCGTCGGGGCGAGGACCGCACCGAGAAGGATGGCGCCTGCAAGCGTCATGCCGGCAAAGGCCCATCCGAGGAAGGCCACGGCGAAGATGGTCAGAGGCATGGTGATGGCGAGAAGGCGAATGGTCGGGATCCACCGTCGACCTGGCGTCAGAGAATCGATCCTGAGCCCCGTACCGAACAGCGCCACGATGACGGTCAGCTCGCTGGCCAGTTCCCACGGCGCCGGCGACTGGCGCGGGTCGGGCAGGATCGGAAAGGGCGCGAGCGCATAGCTGGCAGCCGCCCCGAAGAGGATCATCAGGGGTGCGGCCGCGGGCTCCCGGCGGGACACCAGTCTCGGCGTCCACAAGGCGAGGATGATGACGAGCCCCACGCACACGAGGGTGACGTGGTAGGCGCTGATCTCGAAGAAGGGCGTGTCTTCCATTGTCACTCAGATAGACCCCGGAAGACGCCCGTCCGCCAGTCCCCACGGAGGGTCTTCTTCGCTCCAGGTGGGACGGCGGTGCTGGGGGTCTTCTCGGAGGGCGGAAAGGAGGGTTCGACTCAGGTCTTCGCGCTCCTGTCATGGCGGCTGAGCGTGTCCCTCAGCGATACATAGGACACGGGCTTTTCGAGAAGCGCCAAGGCGCCGTGGTCCTCGGGAAGGTAGTCGAGTTCTCCCGAGACGACGATGGACGGAATGCCTTCGCCCGCCAGCCGCTTGACGAGGACCGGGCCGGTGCGTCCGTCTGCGAGATTGAGATCGACCAGCACGATGTCGGCTCGCATGGCTTGAGCGCGGTCGAAACAGATGTCGGACGTCGTGGCGGTGCCCACGGCCTCATGTCCCGCCTCTTCGACCATCTCGCGCAGGTCCATGGCGATCAGAGCGTTGTCCTCGCAGATCAGGACTCTCATCGTCCTGGCCCTTCGAGCGGTTCAAAGATGTGCGGAGCCGGGCCGTCGACCAAGATCTGAAAACGGTCGCTCTGCATCTCTATGACCGGTTCGCCCATCAGCAAGGAGCGCAAAGCGTTTCGGACGTAGGGGAGCCCGAAGCCTTCCGTGTATGAGCCAGTGTCCTTGGGTGCATGAGTTTCCGACCAGGAAAAGTGCGTTACACCGTCTCCGTCCGGGTCCGTGAAGGAAACCGAAAGGGTCCCGCCGTCGTGCAGGGCGCCGTGCTTCGACGAGTTGGTCGCGAGTTCGTGGATGCAGAGACCAAGCTGCTTCGCCTGGTCCCGGAGGATCCGCTTCTTTCCGCTGATAACTTCCACCTTCTCGTGACCGTGCAGGAAGGGGTTCAGCACCTGGCGCGTGATGGCGTCGAAGGGGGCAGACGAAATCTTCGAGCCGTCTCCGAAAATCGAGTGAACTGCTGCTAGGGCGTCAAGGCGCTTGAGGAAACCGTCAAACAGGTCGCCCTTGCCGTGGATCAGCGTCATCCGCCCCATGGCGGACAGCGTCGACAGGATGTTCTTGATGCGGTGGCTCGTCTCCCGCAGGGCGCTGTTGAGGTTTTCCTTCTGTCTCTCCCTTTCGGAGACGTCGAACCCCGAGGCGATCAGTTCGGTGACCCTCCCGTTCTCGTCGCGCAAAGGGGCGATCTGGAAATCCACGATGAGCCGTCTGTCACCCCGGACACGCACCTCGATGTCGAACCGGCTTGTCTCGCCTCGGGCCCCGCGCTCGACGACATCGCGCAACCTGGCTTGAAGGGCGGGATCGTGGCCGAACCAATATCCCTCCCAGAACCTTCGGTCGACGATATCGGTCAGCGAGATGCCGGCCGCGTCGAGAGCGTTCTTGCTGACATCCAGCGTCGCTCCGCCTGGCGACAAGATCGCTGCGAATGCCACCGTGGCATTGATGATGTCATGAGCACGCTTGTCGAGGTGCCAAGGCGCCTCAAGATTGTTGTCGACCATTGTTTGGCCTGACTTATTTGATGCAACTTGAGGGAAGGTAGCTGGGTCCGAAGCAAGGTAAAGTCTCGTTGCTGGACGTCAGCGGCTTTCCTCAGGCTCCCCGGTAAACCTATCCTTCCTCCGCCGAGACGGAGACGTCAGGCCGTCACCTGCTCGAAGTCGTCCAGGCGCCGTGTCGCGGCCACGGCGAAAATGAGGGCCGCCAGGCACATGGCGATCATCACCAGTACGGATGCGCCGAACGTGGTCTGCGCCAGGAATGCGACCGTCATCACCCCCCCCAGTCGTGCGAAGGTGATGTCGAGACTGGCCGAGATGGCGCTCATCCCCCGCGGCGCAAACTTGAGGACAAGCTGCGTCGACGGCGCATTGCTGCACGCCAGTCCGGTGCCGAGGAGAGCCGACGCCACGATGAGGCAGACCGCGCTATTGCACAGATAGGCCAGCGGAAATCCGGCCGCGACAAAAAGCGGAGCAGCAAGCATAATGCCTTTCAGGCGCGGTTCGTCGACCCAATTCCTGAGCAGCGTGCTCACAATGGAAAAACTCAACCACAGGATGGAGAGGTTGAGACCGATGCTGACCACCTGAACCTCCTGCTCGGCCAGCCACAGCGGCAACCGGAAGAGGTAGTAGGTGATCGCCCCATAGGTGCAGAAGACGTAGCCGAAAACGATCCAGAGCTCCGGGGCGCGCAGAAGACGGGTGTATCGCGGAATCGCGGGCGCAGAGGGCGACTGCGCGTCGGGCGGACGCGAGACGAGGACGATCGCCAGCGCGACGAGCGAGATGACGGCGAGGATGATGAACGCCAGGTTCCAGCGGTGACCGTTCAGCACGCTGCTGTAGAAGAACGGCGCGGCGGACGCGACATATCCTGCGACACTTCCCCATACGATCAGGACTTTGCCGGGCTGGCGTGGCGACGCCCGCGTCAGCAGGATGGGGATGAGAGGAGAGAATATGCCGCCCCCAAGCCCCTGCAGGGCGCGCGCGGCCGTGAGAGCTTCGTAGCTGCCCGCAAAGGCGACGAGCATCGAGCCGGTCGCGAAGAAAAGCACGCCAATGCCGAAGATTCGGTTGGCGTTGCCGACGTCCCCCAGCCATCCGCCGATCAGGACGCCGACGGCTACGGCGATCCCGTAAGAGTTGAACACCCACGCCATCTGGCTGAGCGAAAGCCCGAATTCATTCTGAATTTCCGGCAGCAATAGCGGAACAAGCGTCAGCTCCATCACGAAGGCGACGCTTACTGCAATCGGACCGATAATTGCCTTGGGGGTTGATACAGTCATCGAGCCAATGTGTTGGGTTCCGGCATGTGTGACGATATTGTTGGATATCGTCAATCGGGATCACCCCTTGGAGTCGATGGCCGAGAGGCTTGCCCTGATGGAGGAGACCTGATCCGCGTACTGAAGCGACTGCGGCTCGCGCGCCAGGGCGTTGGTCATGTCCTTGGCGCTCATCCAGATAAGGTGGTCTTCGTCGGTCACCTGCTTGTCCGGGCCGATCCACTTGCCCGGCTCACAGTGAGAATAGCCGTAGCGAAGGTGTGCCCCTTTTGCCGCCAACTGCTTCGGCACGAGCGCGAAGGCGTAATCGGGCGCCCAGCTCTTGACCATGATCTCGAACAGGATTCGCGACAGCAGCGTCGTGGCCCCCTGGCTGCGCGGTCCACCCAGGCCCCGCGCGGGAAGCCAGAACTCTCCATGATAGCAGACCCTGCCCGTAATCGTGGCAAGAGCATCGGGACCTGAGTAAAAGGTAAGGTCGGGATCGGGCGTCGTGTCGGGCGTGATATACTTGTGGCGGTGAACGTCGAGATGGTTACCGAGCGATACGCCCGTCAGATCGAGAAGCCGCACCGCCTGGGTATGGATCAGCTTGCCCGACTGATCGAAGCCGCAAATCCAGAAGCCGTTCGAGCCGTCGATGTAGGAACTGGCGACGTCGAACATGGGATACATCGGATTCCGGTCGGCCTGCGCGGTGCGATGGGCCCGGTAGGTCGAGAAGTCGTCGCCGACCTCGACACGCATGCCTGCGTCTTCGAGTTCGCGAAGGATGCGCGACACACACATGATCGTGTCGAAGAGATTGCGAGGCGACATTTCGGCTTCCTGAATCGGTCGTTTCCGTCGGCCAAGCTAACATCAAGAAGTCACATTTGTGCACGTTTTTTGCCGCATTCTTGAAATCGCGGTTTGGGAGTGTTGCACGGTCGCGAGGCATTGCCGGTGCCCGGATCAGATTGGAAGTGTATCCATGACCAATTCGTCCGAGAGGATCGGCCGATCCTCGTCCTTGAGTGCGTCGATCTCGACCTTGCTCGTGATGACGGCAAGCACGCTCAACCCAGGCGTGCCGTCCGGGAACACGCAGCCGAGGAGCAGACGCTGGAAGGTGACGGGCAAGGGATCGCTGCCGTCCCTCGGAAGATAAGCGTAGAGATGATCGAGGCGCACCCCGCCCTCTTCGTAGATGCGGGAGTAGGCGCCGGCGATGAACTCGTTGAATTCGTCTCCGACGTTGTCCTCGTTCAGGAGCTTGCCGATGGCGCTTCGGGACCAGGCCCAACCGAACCACCTCGCGTAGGCCGATTCCTGGCCCACCTCGACGAACACCCAGCCTGCGGGGCCCTTCCGGTAGAGCACGATGTAGGGACGGATCGCGTCCATTGCCTCGTGCTCGATCCGCGTCTCGGCCGTGCCCCAGGCGACGAGTGCCTTCTTGACGAGAGGCAGACCTTCCATCGCGATCTTCGAGACGGGGTGTTGCTGGGAGAAGAACTCCTTGCCGTCGCCGTCCACGTAGCGGCTGGACTCAAGGCCGCCGGAGAATTCCTTGCTCAGCGTGGATTGGCCCGACCAGGTATCGAGGTGCAGCAGAAGCGACTTGGCGCCCTCGAGCGACGCGGCGCCGTGCGCGGTCAGGCGATACTGGCGGTCGACCACCTCGAACAGGCGCTCGCCCTTGATGCTTTCCAGGTCGGTCAGGTGACGGCGCACGGTCTGCCGCGTCGCGCCCAACTCCTCGCATGTCTTCGAGAGGTTCAGGGTGCGACTCATGCATACGAAGGCACGCAGCATGGCGACGGTGACGTCAGCGTTATTCTTCGTCTGATACAAGACAACTCCGATGGGTTCGGTCACGCACGCAGGTCACTCGTCAACAACGAGCGCTGAGAGAGGTCGCAGGTGCACAAGATCAAGTGAAGGCAGAACCTTAGCCATTTTAAGAATATTGCTCTCTGTCTCCGGCAGACCACCGTCGTCGCGCAGCCCCGCCTCGGCCCGCATTTCCGCTGAAGACGGCGCCCCAAGACACCGATCCGCGCCAGGCCGGAAACTGAATGTTTCTAATGCGTGGGATTGAGCGTCATGGTGCCCGACCGCGGCCATCTTTTGGACAAGATGACCTTGAAAATTCGGGCGGCGAAGGACGCTGCCATGAACATTTCCAAGCTTCTCGATTCTTCCGTCATGCTCTCGGGTCCACCGCCGGGCTCGATCAATGTCCGCCTTGGGAAGAAGGTCGAAGGACCCGGTGGCAAATGGGTGCCCTGCGCGACCGAAGTCGCGTCGGGGGTCTATGTTTCCGCAGTTTTCGAGGTCGGTCCAGGGCGAAGACAGGTATGCGCGGCAGGTCACCCGGTCCGCAGTCCGGATGAAGCGCTGTCGCGCGCCGTCACGCTGGCGTGTACCGCCGCGGCGTAGAGCCTTCTCGTTCATCGCCCCTCTCGTTGCAGCCCTCGGGTACGCCCTTTGAGGCGGACGGCTGCCCACTGGATGATATTTCATCCAACGCGGTAAAATAAATCACCCCGTTACGTCAAATTTTTAGGGAATTGTTGTGAATCGCTGCCTGAAGCAAGGTCAGGCCGTTAGACGAGTGCTGTGGGTAACCTGACGTAACGAGTGTAGCTGTTCCGAGTTTGCCAAGAGACGACATTCGCGAGCTATTAAGATCGCGCCTGTCTGGACGTCGAGTGTGTGCGTGAGTAAGTGGGTTGCGAGTGACGGTTCGACAGAGTTTCCGTCGATTTCGATAATTACCTGAAGAAAATGCCGACAATGCACCTGCATTGTCGGCATAATTTTGGGCGGTGCGATTGCGCCTGCGCCGTGCAGTCCGGCCTACAGCTCCGGCCCGTGCCGTTGTCCGGCACCCGGCAAGACCTGCGCACTCTGCCGCCGGACGGGCGACGCGGCCGCCGCTTTGCGCTTGAATCCCCGATCGCGAGTTCGCAGGATGGCCGCATCAATCCGAGGCGTCTGCGCCCGGCCCGTCCGGATCCGAACAGGGTCCGGCACACCTTCAATCTGACTGTTACAAGACGCCGTTAAACGGCGCCCCACGGCACTTCGCACAATAGGGAGAAAGACATGCACAGACGAAATCTGATCGCCGCGGCGGTGGCGAGTTTCGCACTTCCCGCGCTTCCGGCGCTGGCCCAGACCGAGATCAGCTGGTGGCACGCGATGACCGGCGCGAACGCCGAGGTCGTCGAGAAGATCGCGAGCGACTTCAACGCAAGCCAGTCCGACTACAAGGTCACACCGTCCTTCAAGGGCACCTACCCCGAGACGCTGAATGCCGGCATCGCCGCTTTCCGCGCCGGCCAGGCACCCGACATCATGCAGGTGTTCGACGTCGGAACGGGCGTGATGATGGGGGCCGAAGGCGCGATGAAACCCGTCGCCGAGGTTCTCAGCGAGAACGGCTACGAGTTCGACAAGTCGCAGTACCTGCCAGGCATCGTCGCCTACTACTCGAAGCCGGACGGGACGATGCTGTCGTTCCCGTACAATTCGTCCTCGCCGATCACCTACATCAACAAGGACATCTTCGAAGCGGCGGGCCTCGACCCCAATGATCCGCCCGAGACCTGGAACGAGGTCTGGGAGATGGCGAAGACGATCAAGGAATCGGGTGCGGCACCCTGCGGCTATACCTCGACCTGGCTGACCTGGATTCACCTCGAGAACTTCGCGGCCTGGAACGACGTGCCCTATGCCACGTTCGAGAACGGTCTCGCGGAAGGGGGCGTGCCAGAACTGCAGTTGAACGCCCCCATCTTCGTGAACCACTTCCAAATGCTTGCCGACCTCGCCAAGGATGGCACCTTCAAGTACGGCGGCCGTACGTCCGAGGCGAAGCAGATCTTCCTCGCCGGCGAATGCGGCATCTTCACCGAATCGTCGGGTGGTCTGGGCGACATCGTGAAGTCGGGGATGAACTACGGCATCGCGCAGCTTCCCTACGACTCGGATGCCGGCGGACCGCAGAACACGATCCCTGGCGGCGCCTCGCTCTGGGTCTTCGGCGACAAGTCCGAGGAGACCTACAAGGGCGTTGCCGCCTTCTTCGACTACCTCTCGCAAACCGACGTGCAGACCTACCTGCACCAGACCTCGGGCTATCTCCCGGTGACGATGGAAGCCTATGAGGCCACCAAGTCGTCGACCTTCTACGACGAGAATCCGGGGCGCGAGACGCCGATCACGCAGATGATGGGCAAGGAGCCGACCGCCAACTCGAGGGGCGTCCGTCTGCCGAACCTGCCGCAGGTCCGCGACATCGCGAACGAGGAGTTCGAGAAGATGCTGGCCGGCGATCAGGACGCGCAGACGACGATGGACGCCATCGTCGAGCGCGGCAACGCTGCCATCAAGGAAGCCTATGGCAACATGTAAGGCTTTCCGGGCCGTCCTTCGGGGCGGCCCGGTCCCTGCCCCATGAACCGCGCGACCTTTCCCCATTTCTGGCTGCCCCTGCTGCTGATCGCGCCGCAACTCGCGATCAGCGCCATCTTCTTCTATTGGCCGGCGGTGCAGGCGCTCTACCAGTCGGTGCTGCGCGAGGATCCCTTCGGTCTCCGCTCGACGTTCGTGGGGCTCGCCAACTTCCGCAACGTGCTGGCCGACCCGGCGTACCTCAATGCCGCGCAGGTGACGGTCGTCTTCTCGCTGCTGACGGCCGGGTTCTCGATGGCCATCGCGCTCCTCCTAGCGGTACAGGCCGAGAAGGTCGTCCGTGGCCGCGGCTTCTATCGGACGCTCATGATCTGGCCCTACGCGGTAGCTCCCGCCATCGCGGGGATGCTGTGGCTCTTCATGTTCAATCCCTCGTTCGGCACGCTCGCCGCCATCCCGCGCGCGCTCGGCATCAGGTGGGATCCGCTGCTGAACAGCAGCCAGGCCATGGGCCTTGTCGTCGCGGCGGCGAGTTGGAAGCAGATCTCGTACAACTTTCTCTTCTTCGTCGCAGGGCTGCAGGCGATTCCGAAAAGCCTGATCGAGGCCTCGGCCATCGACGGCGCGGGCCCGGTGCGACGGTTCTGGACGATCGTCTTCCCGCTGCTTGCGCCGACGACCTTCTTCCTCCTCGTCGTCAACACCGTCTACGCGCTCTTCGACACCTTCGGCATCATCCACGCGGTAACGTCCGGCGGACCGGGCAAATCGACCGAGACGCTGGTCTACAAGGTCTACAACGACGGCTTCGTGAACCTGCTCCTTGGCTCCTCGGCCGCGCAATCGGTGATGCTGATGGTGCTGGTGATCTGCCTGACGGCGTTCCAGTTCAAGTACATCGAGAGGAAGGTGCACTATGGCTGAAGGTCTCGTCGGCACATCGCGGCGCAGCCTGACGCTGGCGCACGTTCTTCTGATCCTCGGCTGCGTGATCGTCGCCTTCCCGATCTACTACGTCACGGTCGCCTCGACCCATTCGCTGAGGACGATCCTGAACCCCCCGCTTCCGATGCTGCCGGGCCCCGAGACAATCGAGAACTACCGCGAGGCGGTGTCGGGCGGCATCAACCGGATTGGCGGCGTGGGCGTCGACCGGCTTCTGCTGAACACGACGATCGTGGCGCTCGGCATCGCCTTCGGGAAGATCGTCATCTCGATGGCGTCGGCCTATGCCATCGTCTTCTTCAGGTTCCCGCTGCGGATGGTGTGCTTCTGGCTGATCTTCATCACGCTGATGCTTCCCGTGGAGGTCAGGATCCTGCCGACCTACAAGGTCATGGTCGATCTCGGGCTGATCGATACCTACGCCGGGCTGATCCTGCCTCTCATCGCTTCCGCCACGGCGACGCTGCTGTTCCGGCAGTTCTTCATGACGATCCCGAACGAGTTGTTCGAGGCCGCCCGCGTCGACGGCGCGGGGCCCTGGCGGTTCTTCAAGGACATCCTCCTGCCATTGTCGGCCACGAACATCGCGGCGCTTTTCGTTATCCTCTTCATCTACGGCTGGACGCAGTACCTCTGGCCGCTTCTGGTCACGAACTCCAACTCGATGAACACCATCGTCATCGCGCTGAGGAAGATGATCTCGTTCGCGGATGCCGACACGCCCTGGGACCTTGTCATGGTGACCTGCGTCCTGGCGATCCTGCCGCCCGTGCTGATCGTCGTCCTGATGCAAAGGTGGTTCGTGAAGGGCCTCGTGGAGACGGAGAAGTAATGGCGACTCTCAGCCTCAATGACGTCCGCAAGAGCTACGGCAAGACCGAGGTCATCCACGGCGTCTCGATCGACGTCGAAGACGGTGAATTCGTGGTGATCGTCGGGCCGTCCGGCTGCGGCAAGTCCACGCTGTTGCGGATGGTGGCGGGGCTCGAGGAGATCACGAGGGGCACTATCGACATCGGCGGGCGCGAGGTGAACAAGCTGGAACCGCGCGAGCGCGACATCGCGATGGTGTTCCAGAACTATGCGCTCTACCCGCACATGTCGGTCTTCGACAACATGGCCTACGGGCTGCGCATCGCCGGGATAAAGGGCGACGACCTGAAGGCGCGCGTGGGCAAGGCCGCCGAGATGCTGGGCCTGACAACCCTTCTGGACCGCAAACCGCGTCAACTCTCGGGCGGACAGCGCCAGCGCGTCGCCATGGGCCGGGCGCTGGTGCGCGAACCCTCGGCGTTTCTCTTCGACGAACCGCTCTCGAACCTCGACGCCAAGCTGCGGGTTTCGATGCGTCTCCAGATAAAGGACCTTCAGCGCCGGGTGGCCACGACGTCGCTTTATGTCACCCACGACCAGGTCGAGGCGATGACGCTGGCCGACCGGCTGATCGTGATGAACAAGGGCGTGGCCGAGCAGATCGCGACGCCCATGGAGATTTACGACAATCCCGCCAACGTCTTCGTCGCGGGCTTCATCGGATCGCCCGCGATGAACTTCTTTCCGGCCCGGATCGAAGGCGGTCATCTGCATCTGGCCGACGGCAGCCAACTCCCTGCCCCCGCCGGCGTGAGTGAGGGAAGCGTGATCCTGGGCATAAGGCCCGAGCATCTCATGCCTGCCCCGCTCGACGCCGAGGGTAGCTTGAGCGTGCGGGTCCTCGCGGTCGAGACGCTCGGCGCCGACGCCTTCGTTCACGCCACGCTGGGTGACGGCGATGCGGATGCCATCGTGTTCCGCGTCCCCGGCCATGACCGTCCCGCCGAGGGCGAACGAGTGTCGTTGATGGTCGAACCGGGAAAGGCCCATGTCTTCGACGCGGCCACCGAACGGCGCATTGCCGAAGCGTGATCGCTGGCGGAGGCGATGACGGCGAGACCGTGACCCTACGTCCCGTGCCTCCAAATCCCTTAAGATAACGGCGCAGGCCACAGCACGACAGCTGGGCAATCCATGGCTTCATCGTCAGTAACAGGTCGACCGTAGCCAAGCCGAGTCAGTGACCCAACTCGGCTCCGACAGGAACCAGTCGTGACCGGCGTTGTTGGCCCTGCGAAAGCAGAAGGACCGACGGCATGGCTGTACACAGAGGCAATTCCGGATCGTCGCCGTGATATGCTGACGGAGGACGCGGACAGCACGGAACGCCCCCTCGTGCTCATCACCGGGGCGGCGGGCAGTCTCGGCTCGGCGCTGACGCGGCGATTGAGCGATGGCTATCGGGTGATTGGCCTCGATCTGGAAGAGGCCGACGGCATCGTGGCGTTCGACATAACCGACGGCTCATCAGTCGATAAAGCGCTTGACGAGATCCGCCGGACGCACGGCGACCGTCTTGCCGCCGTGATCCATCTGGCCGCCTTTTTCGACTTTTCCGGCGAGGAGAACCCGCTCTACGAGAAGGTCAACGTGGAGGGCACGCGTAACCTGCTGCGTGGATTGCAGCGCTTCCGGGTGGGGAGGTTCGTCTATTCCGGCACCATGCTGGTGCACCGCCCCGGCGCGCCAGGAATCCCGATCACCGAGGACACGCCCGTCGAGCCCGGCTGGGCCTATCCCGCCTCGAAGGCGCGGACCGAGGACGTGATCCGAGAGGAGCACGGGACGATCCCCTATGCGCTGCTGCACCTTGCGGGCCTCTACGACGAACAGACCGCGGTCCCGACGCTGGCCGAACAGATCCGGCGGATCTACGAACGCAACCCGAAGTCCCACGCCTATTCCGGCGACCTATCGACCGGCCAGTCCTTCCTGCACAAGGACGACATGCTGGAGGCCTTCGTGCGCACCGTCGACCGCCGGGCGGAGCTGCCCGAAGAGGTGACGATCCTGATCGGCGAACGCGAGGCCATGGGGTACGACGCGCTTCAGAGACGCATCGCCTCTCTGATCCACGGCACCGAGGACTGGAAGACGCTGTCGGTCCCGAAGCCGATCGCGGCGGCCGGGGCATGGCTCCAGCAGAAGGCGGAGCCAGTCGTGCCGGACGATTTCGACCAGGGCGAGGAACCCTTCATCAAGCCGTTCATGGTGCGCATGGCGGACGACCACTACGAGCTCGACATCTCGCGGGCCGAGGATCTCCTGGGTTGGACCCCGCGCCACAGCCTGCGCGAGGAGTTGCCCGCGATGATCGCCGCGCTCAAGTCCGATCCGGCGGGGTGGTACGACGCCAACGGGCTGACCAAGCCGCCGTGGCTGCAAGAGGCGGAGGACCGCGGCAATCCCGAAGACCTTCGGCTGCGGCACGAGACGGAGTTCCGGGCGGCCCACGCCCGGAACTTGTGGGCGCAGTTCCTCAACATCGGTCTTGGCGCATGGATGATCACCGCGCCCCTCCTTCTCGGTTACGCCGGACAGACCGGCATGACGATCAGCGATGTCGTCTCGGGCCTGCTGGTCATGGTGTTAAGCTTCCTGGCGCTGTCCTGGCGCGCGGCGCTCGTGCGGTGGGGCGTGGCGGCGGTGGCGGCATGGATCATGACGGCGCCCCTGGTCTTCTGGACCGAGAGCGCAGCCGCCTACCTGAACGGCACGCTGGCCGGGGCCGTGATCTTTGCTCTTGCGGTCTGCACCCGGCCCGCGCCGGGCGTGGGCACGATGGCTGCGACCACAGGACCCACAATCCCGCCGGGCTGGGACTATTCGCCATCCGACTGGACGCAGCGGATACCTGTCATCGCCCTCGCCTTCGTTGGTCTCTTCGTCTCGCGCTACCTGGCTGCGTACCAGCTGGGCCACGTCGACGGCGTGTGGGAGCCGTTCTTCGCCGGCAGTCCGGACGATCCGCGGTCCGGCACCGAGGAAATCATCACCTCGGACATATCGCGCGCCTGGCCTGTGCCGGATGCGGGACTGGGGGCGCTGACCTATCTTCTGGAGATCCTGATCGGGCTCGTCGGGTCATCCCGGCGGTGGCGGACGATGCCCTGGCTGGTGCTGATCTTCGGCATCATGATCGTGCCTCTCGGCGTGGTCTCGATCACCTTCATCGTGATCCAGCCCATCCTGCTGGGGACGTGGTGCACGCTGTGCCTCATCACCGCCGCAGCGATGCTGGTCCAGATTCCCTACGCGGTCGATGAGCTGATCGCGACCTGCCAGTTCGTTGGCCGCCGCAAGCGCGCCGGCGCTCCGATCCTGCGCGTCCTGCTGGCAGGCGACACGGACGACGGACCTGACGAGCGGGTCGACGAGAGCTTCGAGAGGCTGCCGGGCGTGGTCGTCCGCGATATGCTGGGCGGCGGCGTCAACGCGACCTGGGGTCTGGCCGCCGGCGCCGCGATCGGGATCTGGCTGATGTTCACGCGCCTTACCCTGGGGACCGAAGGCGCGCTCGCGAACACCGATCACCTGATCGGCGCCCTCGCGGTGACCATTGCCGTCGCCGCCATGGCAGAAAGCATCCGCGCGGCGAGGTTCCTCAACGTCTGCCTCGGCGCGGCACTGGTGATCTGCGCCTTCGTGATGGACGCCACCTGGCTGCAAAGCGGCGCCGACATCCTGGCCGGGCTGGCTCTGATGGTCGTGAGCCTGCCCCGCGGACCTGTCCGCAACAAGTACGGGAGTTGGTCCCGCGTGGTCGTGTGACCGGCTGGATCGGCACCCTGCCACTCTGGGCAAGTGCTGCCCTGTTTCTTGGCGCGGCAGTCGTAGTGTGGATCGCGGGGACGCGGCTGTCGCGGCTGGCCGACGCGATTGCCCGGCGGACCGGCATCGGCCAGGCCACGATCGGCGTGCTGCTTCTGGGCGGAGTCACCTCTCTGCCGGAAATCGCTGTCGCAGGCAGCGCCGCACTGGCGGGCAACGGGCCTCTCGCGGTCAACAACCTGCTGGGCGGCTTCACCATGCAGGTCGCGATCCTCGCGCTGGCCGACGCCATCTTTCGCCGTGGCGCCCTGACGCGCGCGGTGCCCGATCCGGTGGTCCTGCTTCAGGGATCGATGGGCGTCGTGCTGATGGCGATGGTGGTTGCCGCGGTCGCGGTCGGCGACGTGGCCGTCCTTGGCGCAGGGCTGTGGAGTTGGGCAATCTTCGCGGTCTTCCTCGTCGCGCTGCGCCTGCTGTCGCAAGCCGAGGGCGGTCTGGACTGGGAAGTGGTGGGCGAACCCCCGTCGGAAGACCTGCCCGATGTCGAGGCGCCGAACTACGGCACCACGACCCTGATCCTGCATACGGTCGGAGTGGCGGCGGCGATCTTCGCGGCCGGTTGGCTTCTGGCGTCGACCGCCGAAACGCTCGCCGAGGGCACGGGCCTCGGCCAGAGCTTCTTCGGCGCTGTCTTCGTCGCGGTGGCCACGTCGCTGCCCGAAGTCTCGACTGTGATCGCCGCGATGCGGCTCAAGCGGTATGTCATGGCCGTGTCGGACATCCTCGGCACCAACCTCTTCGACATCGCGCTGATCCTCCTGGTGGACCTCGCCTATGTCGGTCCCGCCGTCCTGGGCGAGATGGACCGCTTTTCGATCCTCGCCGGCGTCCTCGGGATCCTCGTCACCGCGATCTACATGGTGGGGCTCATAGAACGGCGGGACCCTGCCGTGGCAGGCGTCGGCTTCGATTCGATTGCCGTGGCCGTCGTCTACCTGAGCGGCATCGCCCTGCTTTTCACCTTGCGATGACAGAGGGTATCTGCCCGGTCGAAGGTGGCTTATCCGACGGCCTCGAGCATCAGCGTCGGCGAGATGCGCCCGGGCTGACAGGCACGCCGTTTCGCCACGCGTTTGTCCCCTTGCAGCGACGGCATATCCGCTCTCCGAAGCCTTCGCTCCAGAACGATGCACCGCATCGCAGGCATTGGCGCTCTCGGGGTCCGTCGATCACGCCCCTCGAGGCCGCGATGTCTTGCGCCGCACCCTTGGTGATGGCCTCGGTCGTCATCAGGTCTGTCCCGCCCCGTTGCGACTGCGCGAGGGCGACCGTGTCGCCGGTCTTGGAGGCATGCCTTCGTTCTCCGCGGCCCGGATCGAGGCATCGTCCCGCGCCCTTTGAGTGGTCGTCTTCGAAGTCGGCACCTTAAGATCGGGGTCTGGCGTCCCGCCTGCTGTGTAGAGATTTCGCAGATGTTCCTCGGACACGCCGTCGGCCTTCATCACCAGACGTACCATCTGGTCTGACAGCATTTCATCCAGGAAGAAATCGGACAGCGCCCTGCCCGTCAGTTTGTCCCTGGCGCGTGCATGGTCCAGATCGGCAAGGGAAATGGTCAATGTCCGCGCAAGCCCGGGATGCGATATCCGGGGATGAAGCGTCACGAGGACGGAGGCTTTCCAGGCTGCGGGATCCTGTCGATCCGAAGGTGAAGCCAGCTCCGTTTCGATCTCGTATTCTCCCGCCGGGAGCGTCTCGGCAAAGCTTGGAACGGTGAACGGTCGGGAAAACACGGCAACGGTCTTGCTCGTCAGATCTTCCATCGGCGTCATCCTCTCCGTTTCTGATTTATGTGGTCCGCGTCCGCGCGGGGAATGGCGTGCGTGGCTGTGCAAGTCTCAGGATGTCTTGGATTTCGCTGGCACTTCGTTGCCGGCGGCCCTGGATTCCTTCCCCTTGAGAGGGGTCTTCGCGCTCTCGACAGGCTTGCGCTTTATTGCGGCCACAGCCCTGGCAGTCAGGTCCCTGAAGTTCATGTCCACGATCCTTTGATTGGCCGGCGACAACTCAAGGTCCGTGTCGGACCCGGATGCTTGGCGTCGGCAGTACGTACATAGGCACTGGCGAGCCCATTTACGACGGAACGACGCGACGCAAGGCGTCAGTCAGGCCAATTCATCCGTCCAGACCTTGAATTCCGTCAAGGTGTTCTGCCCGAATGTCTGGGTCAAAGGGACATCGGCGGCATCTCGGCCGCGCGCGATCAGAATTCTCGCGAACCGCGGCTTGTTGTTCCGCGGGTCGAACACGTGCCATTCACCGGCAAGAAAGACCTCCATCCACGCCGCGAAGTCACCTTGCGGATGCGGCAGAGGCTCACCGATGTCGCTCAGATATCCGGTGCAGTAGCGGGCCGGAATGTTCATGCATCGGCACAAGGCGATGGCAAGATGGGCATAATCGCGGCAGACACCTTGGCGCTCGGCAAGGGTCTGCGAGGCGGTGCGCGTCGCCTTCGCCTGCATGTAGTCGAAGCGGACATGCCCCTGCACGAAATCGCAGATCGCCTGAACGCGTGACCATCCGGGATCGGTGATCTCGAAACGTCGCCACGCTTCCTCGGAAAGGAGGTCGGTATCGCAATACCGGCTTCCCTGCAGAAACACGAGCGTCTCGGCAGGCAGATCTTGAACCGCGTGCTGCCAGGCGCCTGGGGATGTGGGATCAGGCTGGCCCGTGTCGCGGAAGATTCCATCGGTCGACAGGCGGAAGTCGCCCGCCGGAGCCAGAAGGCGCGTACACCAGTTGCCGAAGCCGTCCCGGTAGCTTTCGAGCGGCACGCTCGGCGACGTGACGAGATAGTCGGCGCGCTCCAGATCGCCGAAGCGAGAATAGTGGACGTTCAGCAGCGCGATCAGCGGCGTCGGCTGCGGGAAGCTGTATTGCAGACGACATCCTATGCTGACGCGCAGGCCGGACACACGCCCGTGCACCGTCTTGCAGCTTTCACCTTCCAAGGATGCATGCCGCGCCGGAAAGCTGAAATCCAAGATCGCAGCTCCACTGGTTGCCGGATCGGTCGAGATAAGCATTCTCCGGCAGATCGATGACAACGCAGGCGCCGTTAAGCGGCTCGTATCCGCGCTCACAGCTCCAGCCCGGTCCATAGGAGGCCTGGTCAAGAAAGGCGTTGGCAGGCAAGATGATGGCGTCGCAACGGTCTTCGATCTTGACGAAGCCTCTCTCGCAAGCCCAAGCGGCGCCAAAATCCGAGTTGGTCAGGTAGGCGTTTGCTGGGACTGCAATTGGCAGGCAACTCCCCGCAAGAGCCGTATAGCCGCGGTCGCAGGTCCAACCCGTCCCCGAGCCTTCGTCTGTCAGATAGGCGAACTCGGGGACAGCGATAGGCACACATACGTCGCGCTCTTCCCGAAACCCGCGTTCGCACTGCCAGCCGTAGCCGGAAGACCGGAGGAAGGCATTATCGGGCACCGGGATGGGCGTGCAGGACGTTCCGTTCACGTCCTCATACCCGCGCGCGCAGTCCCAGCCTGTCCCATAGGCGCGCCCGGTGGGATAGGCATGCTCGGGGATATCGAGAGCCACGCATTCGGCGCCCTCTACCCGGAAACCGAGATCGCAGTCCCAGCCGCCGCCATAGCCGCGCGGCTGTGCGTTCTGCGGCGTCGGGCCGGTGCCATCCTGCGCCGAGACGGGAAAGGCCAAGAACGCGGCCACACCAGCGACAAACACCAGCTGAGAGAGTAGTCGTGCCATATGTCTCATTGGTTTATCGCCGCCTACGCGCCTTTCAGGATCGGTTGTATCTGACGGGGACGCAGGCAGAGTTTCTAGCTGCCCCACGGTCCGTTCCTGCCTGAGTGACGGGGCGCGGCATGTCGGTCCCTCGCTCAAAGCTCGAGGGCCGCGAGACAGGCTTGCGCGATGTCACGGTCCGGTGCATCGCTTCCGGGGACTGTCGCCCAGCCCGCCGCCATGACGGCATCGCGCTGCTGATATCTCGATGCGGCCCGGATCGTTTCCAGCTTCTCTGTCCGTGCCGGATCGGACCCGGCCATCTCGAGGCAAACCGGAACCATGGACGCCACGACATCGTTTCGTGACATCTTCATCGCCCTTTCATTCGCGGTTCCGCCGGTCACCCAGCCGCCCCACGTGAAACCGGCAAAACCGACCAGCACCGCGCCACAGAGCGCACCATAGATGCCGGGTTTGAGCCATTCGGGGGTGTTCATTTCGAGTCCTCCTGCAAAGAAATTGCCGTGTCGCTGTCGTCGATGTTCAGGTTCACGGCCGCATCCCGCTTCAGCGCCATGTTCAGGTCGCTGTCGGAAATCGCGTGCAACTCGGTGCGTCCCGAGTGTTTGCCCCTGCCGTTGACCGTCAGATAGGTCGCAGTCCGCCGCCAAGCCTCGAAAGTGAGCCCCAGAAGGAGTTCCTCCTCGACAACCACCTCGTAGTCGCCGGCCGGGAGTTCGCGAGAAATCCCTGGCAGGGAAAACGGGCTGGAGAAAGTTACCTTCGCTGTCGAAGACCGCATGGTCGTGTCAAAGCCTCCGCGATTAGGGCATGGCGTTCGTTCGTCCTCGTCGGAGAGGAGATCGTTGTCAGGCCAGTGCGGTTGACCGATTTCCTCTTGTAAGCCGATATCTCGCGCCGCGTGCTGACCCAGGTTAGCTACCTCCGCGGATCGTCATTCCACGGCGCCTGCCCTTGCTGCCCCAGGGACGCGGGACTGACCTGTGTAAGGGCGCCGGGCCAGAGACGCGAGTACGGTCGGCGACATCGGCTCGTGGTCCCCACGGCACGCTTCCCGGATTGCGTGCGTCGCGACGGCTGTCCCCTCGAGCTGACCCTAGATCATGGAGCATACTGCCAATGGCCGGACCCAGCGTTCTTTACCCGCACCCAAGAGAGTTCGAACGCTTTCTCTACGCCACCGTCGGCAAGGATCGGAACGGAACCGTCGTCACGGTATTCTCGATGCTTGCCCGGATCGGTCTCGATCCCTGGAATGAGACCGCCGAACTCGTCGCACTGGGCCGAGACGCGGCGGGCACAAGGCTTGGGCTTCTCTTGTCGAGGTTCCAGGACGTGCCCGCACTCGGGAACGCTCATGGGCAGGTTGGGCGGGAACTGAGCTTGCTGCTTCCGGAATCGTCGCGGCTCCGCTCTTTCGTCCCCTCAGGCTCGACAGCCAGCCAGAGCCGAGGGCTGTCCGGCGGAACGATCCTGACGGTCCTCGCGCTCGTCCTGGTCCTGATCCAGATCCTGGTCGCCGTCCTGCACGGCAGCGGCGGATAAGCCCGTCTGTCCGAGACTGGACTAACCTGAGTCAGTGCGAGGGGCATGGCACATCGCATAGGTGGACGTGAGGCCGCCGATATTTGGCGGCTCGAACATTCCGAGTACTCGAGAAGCGTGTGAGCCTGCGGCGCTCAAATCGTCCGCATGTTCACGCGCTTCTTATTCTCGGAACGTCCATGAAAGGACATTCCAAATGACTCCCGAACAGAACAAGACAGCCGACAAGATGAAGTCCGTCAAGGCAGCGTGGGACAAGGCGCCCACTGGCCCGAAGAAGGACGCGGCTTTGAAGCATTACCAGGCCGCCGAGAAGGCGCACACGGCGAAGAACGACGCCGACACGAACAAGGAACTCGATGCGGCGACCCACGCGCTTGCGTGACGCCCAGCGTCTGACCTGATCCACGGGGTCGCCTGGCGAGCAATCGAGGGCGGCCCTCTCAGGTCAGGAGCGGCCCGGTCTGATCCAGATATGCGGGATCGAAGTCTGCAAGAGCGACCAACCCGGCATAGTCGTGAAGCGTTACGTGGCCGTCGCGGAAGGTCACCAGACCCTGCTCGCGAAGCTGCCGCAAGACGCGGTTTACATGGACCGCACTCAACCCCAACGCATCGGCGAGGTGATACTGGGTCAGCGGGCAGCCGAACCCCTCCTTGCTGCCCATGCCGACCAGCGCCAGCCTCGCTCCCAGTTCCAGCAGGAAATGCGCCATGCGGGCAACTGCATCGCGCCGGCCGATCCCGACCAGATGCTCCACGACCATTGCTTCGTCCCTCGACGCAGCCCAGAGAATGGCCGTCGCCAGGCGGGGAGTCTGCGCGAACGCCTCGAGAAGATCGCTCGTCAGGACCTCGGCAGCCTGTACGTCTACTATCGGCTCGAAACTGTGGTCCGACGTGCGCAGGAGAACGCTCCGCAAACCCAAGAAGTCTCCCGGCACCTGAAAATCCACGATCTGCCGCGTCCCATCGGGCTGAAGCTTGTAGGAACAGACCCAACCAGCCGACAGGATGTAGGCGGCCTGCGCCGACTGACCCTGATGCACCATGTCGGAGCCCGCGGCAAAGGATCTGCGACGCTGGTGCAGCCGTTCGAGCGCACCCAATTCGATCTCCGACAAAGCGACGAAGGCTGAAAGCTTGCGGGTGAGAGGGCTGGTCTCGACTGGCTTCATAACCCTCCCGTCCAAATGAGGTCGTTGAGCAGAAATGGGATCCGAGACTGCTCTCGATCAGTCCAGCATAGGGCAATTCCTGCGAAAAGCACGGAGACATCAATTCGGCAGTTTGCCCCGCTACGGTACGATTGAAAGGAGACACCAGATGACCACGTCGAGTGAGCACGCAGGTTCCGCCGCCCTTTCGATCTGCGAGGCGCTCCTGCTTGCCATGAACGATCGTGGATTGCTGCCAGAGCACGAAATCCTGGGCATTCTCCGTGACGCAGCCTCTACTCATGAGAATGCCGTCGGCACCGAACTTGAAACGCTAAGGCATCACGCCGTCGCGGATCTGATCAACGCGATCATCGCCGGGGGAAACTCGGTGCGGCGCCCGTGAACGGCTGCGGCAATGCACAAGAGGCCATTTGCGCGCCGCTCCTCTCGCGCCCTTTGCCGAGATGGCTATTTATCACCATCGTCATTGCCCGCGTGCCATCTCTCCGTCATGGGTTCCCCGACCGTCATCAATAACAGCGTGATTACGGCTACGATCGCCGCGAGCCAAATCTCCCCCATTCCGCATACCAGTCCTATTGCGCCGGCACTCCAAATGCTTGCAGCGGATGCCGCCCCTCGAACGAAGTCTCCGTCCCGGAACATGGCACCGGCACCCAAGAAGCCTATTCCCGTGATGACCCCTTGGACGACCCGTGTCGGATCGATCCTGCCCTGCGGATCTGCGGTGTCGGTGAGCAATTCCATCGAAGCGATCAGCAATCCACATGCGGCGATGGAGACGATGACAAAGGGGCGAAAATCCACCGGCTTGCGTCGTAGGAAACGTTCGATGCCAAGCGCGAGTGGCAGAAGCGTCGCCGCAACGAGGCGGAAGATGACATCGAGCCAGCCGGTAAACTCGGGGCCGAATGCGTCGGGCAGCGCCGTCACGGATCTACCTTGGACATTGTAACCATCTCCTTCAGCGCACCTTAGAGGTCACGACGAAAATGCGGTCTCCATCGAACCGGAGCCCGTCGGGACCAATAGGACTGCCGTCCATGTGTTCCCGCCCGGATTGCGAGGGATTGTCCACCTGACCTGACCTAGTTCAGCGACCGAAATTCTCAAACCAGTCGGACGGAATTTGCGGCCATGGCGTTACCTGCACCAGAACTTCCGACCATTCGGCAACCTGCGCGCCAGACCCGCCGCGACCATGATCTCTCCAACGTCCCTGCCGCTGACGAAAAGCTTCGCAAGGGTTCTCCCTTCCTCATCCTCACCAGTCCTGTGCATGAAGAGGCCACCGCTGTTCAATATGTCGACCAGCCGATCGGCCGCTCTTCTTCCAAGCTCGGCCTCTGCGCTACCGCCGCAAAGCGCGCCGCTTGTGCGGGGAACCTCGTATCCCTGAAAACGAAAAGCTTCGCTTCGCAGCCAAACGGTCTGCCCGTCTTCCACGCAGGTCACAGGCTTCCGATTTCCGCAATGATCGATGGCGTGTGCGGGTGTCGAGATCATGGCGGCGCACAGCACCAGGTAGTGTCGTCCTTTCAGCACTTTAGGTAACCCCAACGAGCACGAGGAAGTACGCGATCCCGCCCGTGAGGTAGTGCTGGGAGCATTTCTGTCGACACCTGTGTCAGGGATGACCTTCCACGCCCTGTCCAAGCAGAGAAGAAGTTTGGCGGCTGGCGGCATTCCGGTCTCCCGACCCCGTTTCCGAACAGCTACGCATTCGCGGCGGTAATTTTAACGCACCGGTGCGCGAAGACGACGTCCGGTCTCCGCTGCGGGCATTGAATTTCCTGATCCTGCAGCCGATAAAGCCGAGGCTGCAACAGCGGAGCCCGTTCCAGGTCGTGAAGTTCGTCATCTTCGTGAACGGTGCGCTCCTGCTCGCGCTTTCGACCATCATGGGGCTTATTGCCGTCATGTATCCCGAGACGCGGTCCGTCTTCGGTCGGGCGGCCCTCATGGTCGGTCTTGTCGGCGGGTTCGTCATGATCGCGAATGGTCGACCGGATAGTGGCCTGAAGCCGATCCACGCTTTTCTGCTGACCTCGAGTATCTGGATGAACGCAGCCGTCGCAGGCGCGGTGCCGCTGGCCTTGTGGGGTCTGTCGGCGACCGATGCCTTCTTCGAGGCGATGTCCGGCATCACGACAACCGGGTCCACGATCATGTCGGGCCTCGATACAACGCCGCACGGAATACTCCTCTGGCGGGCGGTCCTTCAGGCGATCGGGGGGATCGGCTTCATCGTGACGGGCGTGGCCCTGCTTCCCATCCTCAAAGTCGGCGGCATGCAGTTGTTTCGCACGGAAAGCTCCGAGAAGGGCGACAAGGAGATGGCCAACGCCGCGCGGTTCGCGCTTGCGACCGTCGTGGCCTATGCAGCCCTCATGGGCCTGTGTGCCATCGTCTACGCGATCGGCGGCATGTCCCTGTTCGACGCCACCACGCACGCGATGACCACGCTTTCGACGGGGGGCTATTCGACCTACGATGCCTCCTTCGGACACTTCGACAGCGCTTTCCTTCAATACGCTGCCACGGTCTTCATGCTGTGCGGCGCCCTGCCGTTCGCCTGGTACATTCGAGCCGCCGTGCGGCGCAAGGTGGCCAGCGAGCAGGTAAGGCATCTTGTGCTCTTCGTTCTCGGCATCAGTCTTCTGCTGACGCTCTGGTTGGTCAATGTTTCGGACAAACCGTTCGAGACGGCTTTCCGGCATGTGATCTTCAATGTCGTCTCGGTCGTCACGACCACCGGATATGCCACCACGGACTACACCACATGGGGCTCGTTCGCGGTTGCCGTGTTCTTCCTTCTGACCGCGGTCGGGGGATGCACCGGCTCCACGGCAGGCGGGGCCAAGATGATGCGCTGGATCGTCTTCTTCCGGCTTACAGGCAGGCAGGTACAAGTCATCCACTCGCCTCACGCTATCGTGGCCGCCCGCTACGAAGGCATGGTGATCGAAGACGACGTGATGTCCGGCGTCGTTACGTTCTTCACCCTCTACTTCGGAACGATCGTGCTTCTGGCTGCCTCGCTCTCGGTCATCGGTCTCGATTTCCAGACTGCAGCGAGCGGGGCTCTCACGGCTGTGGCGAACGTCGGCCCGGGCGTCGGATCGATCATCGGTCCGGCGGGCAACTTCCAGCCCCTCGATGACGCCGCAAAGCTGGTCCTGGCCTTCGGGATGTACCTTGGTCGTCTTGAGCTGCTGACGGTATTCGTGCTGTTCATGCCGCTGTTCTGGCGCGAAGTCTGACATCCTTGCAGCGTCTCCGGTGAGGCGAGCCAAATCCGAGACGTCCTTGCCTGGAGCCACCTCGTGCGGCGGCACGGGCGAGCCTCTTCCTGTCCGCCGTTCTTGCGGTGCATACTACTCTTGGCCCGAGTGGGCCGGACCCTGCACCAATCGGTTCCACCTGAGCGAGGACCAGAGAGAAACGCCGATTAGAGCGGCCCCGCCGAGCCCGGTAATCACTTCCGGGACGTGAACCAGCGACTGCGCATACATGACGACCGACAAGGCGATGATGGCGTAGAAGGCGCCGTGTTCGAGGAAGCGGTACTGCGCCAGCGTGCCCTTCTCGACGAGCATGATGGTCATGGAACGCACGTACATGGCCCCGATCCCCAGACCGATGGCGATAATGAACAGGTTCTGGGTCAGGGCGAAGGCTCCGATCACACCGTCGAAGGAAAACGACGCGTCGAGCACCTCGAGATAGAGGAAGGCCCCCACTCCCCCTTTGGCGGCGGTACTCAGCGTCTCCTGGGTGCTGTCGAGCAGTCCGCCCAGGACCTCGACCAGCAGGAAGGTCAGAAGTCCCCAGATCGCCGCGCTGAAGAAGAGACGCTCCTCCGGAGGCTCCTGCAGACGGGAGAAGATCAGGATCAGTACCAGGACGACGGTCACTTCGACACCCCGAATGGTGGCGTATTTTGCCATCCGATGCTCGACCCACTGGACCCAGTGGACGTCCTTCTCGTGATCGAAGAAGAAGCTCAGGCCGACCATCATCAGGAACGTGCCCCCGAAGGCCGCGATCGGCAGATGCGCCTCCTGCATGATGCGGGAGTACTCGGCGGGTTCGACCGCAGCGAGGACCAGAGCCTGCCAGGGGCCGATCCCTGCGGCGATGACCACGATCAGCAGGGGAAAGACGATCCGCATCCCGAAGACGGCGATCAGGATGCCCCAGGTGAGGAAGCGGCGCTGCCACTCGGGCCGCATATCCCTCAGCTTGTTCGCGTTGACGATCGCATTGTCGAAGGACAGCGAGATCTCGAGAACCGCAAGCACGCAGCAGATGAAGAAGATGGTGAGCGTACCGCCGAGCGTGCCGGTCATCTGCCAGCCGAGAAAGCCGCCCAGAAGAAGCCCGAGTGCGGTGACGATGAAGGCCCAGCGGAAGTAGCGCAGCCATGACGTGGCAGAGGTCATCGCGCGCACCCCCGGAAGAGGGTCATTGAGGTCGACATGGGGAGTCAAGTTCCAGGCGGCTGGAATGAATCGCGGTGCCGACATCACGGAAGCGCCGCCACTTCCGCCAGAGGGGCCCGGTCACCGAACATTGCCCTGCATGGCAGGATGCGGCGACGCTATCGTTGCCGAGGGTGCTGTTCAAGGGGGAGGTGCGGTCGTGGCGCGCGTCGCACGTCCCGACTCGTGGAAGTCGTGGCCGGGCGGCCAAAGGCTCACCGCGATGGCGTCTTCCTTAATTCCGTCCGCGGAAGCTAGGTGATGATGGCCTCTGCTCCCGATGCAAGGGAGACCAGGATGGCAGCCGTCAGTGCGACAGACAGGAGGCCCATCACGACCCCTGCGATGACCGTAAGCCCGTCCCGCTCGACGAGCCCGATGCCGACCGCAAGAAGTGAGATCGCGGGAAACCAACCGCTCCCGGGGACCGGCAGAAACAGGGCAAAGGCAATCACGAACAGCACCGTTCCGAGAAGGCGCTGGTTCGAGCGGCCGAACAGCGCCGGGAAACGGGGCGACAGAACCTTCTCCAGCCTTCTGGTCACGGGTCTGAGCCTCAGAACGGTCCGCCGCAGTTTTTTCGGGTCAAGCTCGACCCGAGCCAGCCGCGAGGGCAACCTTACGTGCCGGTAGCCGAGCGTCATCTGGAGCGTCGTCCCCAGCAGCGGAAGAGCCGTTACCAGCGAGGATCCCGGAGGGAGCGGCAGGAACGTCAGCAGGGCGAAGAGAACGATCGCCCAACCGAACGACGAGTCCCCAAGCGCCGTCAGAAGACCCCCGATCGACAGCCCGCCCGCTCGATGCTGCTCCCTTGTCGTTCGCAGGATGGGGAGTGCAAGAGACGATCGGCGATGCCTCAGATCCGGTCCGTGCTTCACGCGTATCTCCCTCTTTGGCGTATATCACCGTCGGCAGACAAAAATTCAACCTGAACGAGACGTTCGGGTGTCCCTGATGAGGAGCGACGGGGTCATGCGAGGGCAAACTCTGGCGAATTCGCAACAGGCTAGCGGCGAGCGACAGGATCCATCTCTAAGCGACTGCCTTTATTGGCGGAAGGGGTGTCCGCAATTCTAGTGTCGGGGCGCGTCGGAGTAAGTCTGCCGCGCCCCTTATTTATCAAGGCTATACGAAATTCTGTTGTCGGATAGCGTCGGCCTGAATATGGTGCAATCGGACAGCTTTTGGCAGGTAGGAACTCAGGTGCCCAAAAAGGCAAAAGAACTCTCCGCCATAGAAGTGAAGCGCCTCGCGCACCCCGGCAAGGGAATCAATGCGACCTTCGCTGTTGGCGGTGTCGACGGTCTGCTCCTGCAGATCACCCCGACCGACGCGCGTTCATGGTTGCTTCGATACAGCGCCAAGGGCAAGCGGCGTCACCTCGGCCTCGGCCCCTACCCCGATGTGACCCTCGCAGGCGCCCGTGAGCGCGCCAGGGACGCCCGTGACAAGCTTTGGCAGGGCGTTGACCCCTTGGAGGAACGCCGCGCCGCTAAGGCCGCGCTGGCAGCCGCAGAGAAGCGGGGGCTGACGTTCGCAAAAGCGGCCGACAGGTTCCTCGCGGCGAAGCTCGGCGAATTCCGCAACGAAAAGCACAAGGCGCAATGGCGCGCCACGATCGACACCTACGCCGCGCCGAAGATCGGCGACATGCTGGTGGACGACATCAAGGTGCAGGACGTACTTCGTGTCCTCGAGCCAATATGGACGACCAAGACCGAGACGGCCTCGCGGCTTCGCGGCCGGATCGAGTCGATCCTCGCTTGGGCGACTGTGGCGGGACACCGCACGGGCGACAATCCGGCGCGATGGAAGGGAAACCTGGACGCCATCCTGCCGAAGCCCGGCAAGGTCGCGCGCGGAGAACAGCCCTGCCCTATCCCTCGCCGATGCGCCGGCATGGTTCGCCGACCTGCGCGCCAGAAACGGCTTCGCAACGCGCGCCCTTGAATTCGTCGCCCTGACCGCAGCGCGATCGGGCGAGGTTCGCGGCATGACCTGGGCCGAGTATGACACGGCCGAGAAGGTCTGGACTATATCGGGCAAACGCATGAAGGCAGGCGCGGATCACCGGGTTCCCCTCTCGCCCGCCGCCGTGGCGCTGCTCAACGACATGGAGCGTTTCGAGGGCACGGATCTTGTCTTCCCGGCGCCGCGCGGCGGGCAGCTCTCAGACATGGCCCTGAGCGCCACTATGCGCCGGATCAACGAAGCGCGGGAAGGCGGCTATCTCGACGCCAGGTCGCAGCGCCCCGCGGTGCCTCACGGTCTGCGCAGCACGTTCCGCGATTGGGCGGCCGAGCGAGGCTATCCCCGGGACATGGCCGAAATCGCACTGGCACACACGGTCGGATCGGAAGTCGAGCGGGCCTATCGCCGGACTGACATGCTCGAGCGGCGGCGGGCGATGATGGACGCGTGGGCCGGATTTCTGAGCGGCGAGGCGTGCGGCAAGGTCGTAAGGATCGGAGCATGACTCAAACGCGAGGGAAGCCCGCGCTGGCCTTTACCCATAACGGCGGTTTTGTCCGCGACATCCTGCCGGAGCACATCGAGGCGGCATACATACAAGCCTATGACGAAATCGCTCCTCCGACTTTCGTCAGCGAGGCAGCGAACCTCCTAAGATTTCGGATTGTCGACGTCGATAATCCGCGGAAGCGGTTCACGGAAGCGGACATTAAGAAGGTGAGGGATGCAGCCAAGAGGCTTCGCTTGGCTCTTTTGGCCTTTCCAGATCAAACGGGGCTGCTGCAATCGTTGGAGCATCGCATGAAGCGTGAAGTCAATTCTGGCGATCTACACACATGGGTGGCGCTATTGGAAAGATCAGACACCGCACGGCCCTATCAGGCGTCGCGCAGCTTCAAATGGGCAATCAGTGAATTGGCCAAGTTTCTTCGGGCCGAGGGAAAGTCGCCTGCGAGGAACGGGACGGGGCCCTTTTTTCGCCTAGTCGAGGGAATCGAGCGCCAATACCCTGGTCTGATGTTTCCCACCGAAACGGTTGGGACCGGCAGACAGCAATACATTTCGCGGGCTCTCAAATAAGCTGAGAAAGCGGGTTTATTTGTAGTCGTCCGGACGCGGACATCCAAAGTTACACAACGGCATCCGACCGAAACCAGCGGACGCCAAACTCTCACACCGGCGTCCCCTTAGACCGCAAAGGATGCCGCCAAGTGACTTACGTTAACGACAGGTTCCTCGCCGCCCGCTGGGGCGTCACGCGCACGACGCCGTGGGACTGGGCGCGGACAAAGCCGGACTTTCCCCAGCCCGTGAAGCTGTCCGAGCGGTGCACCCGCTGGAAACTCGCCGACATCGAGGCTTGGGAGAAGCAGGCCGAGACCGCCTAAACGAAAACCCGCCGGCAGGGACATGCGCGACGGGTTTCCACGGAGTTTCAGGGACTTCTGGATCATACCTGATCAGCGCGCCCTCGGCAATAACGAGGTTCGAGCACAATGAACGAATACTCCCGCTTCGACGTCCGGCGCTCTGCCGCATTCGAGACGCTGAAATCCTTCCACAGTCGCGACGAGGCGCAGGACTTCGCGCGAAAGATGGCGATCGCCTGGAAGGCCGACATGACCGTCACGACCGTGACGATGGCCCACGTCCTCGGCAGCGATGGCCTCGCGGAATGGGAGTTCTAGATGACTTCCACCCTCTCCCGCCACATGAAGCCGGCGCACAAGGCCGCCTCTCGCGCCCTGGGTTACGCCCTGACCCTCGATGATATGGAGGGCTGGGAAGCCTTCTCGGCCCTGATCGAAGCGCGACTGAGCGAGCGCGAGCGCGCAGGCCTGGCGTTCGCGGCGCTTCGCTCGCAGTCCGAAACCCACGCCGCCTGGACGGCAGAGGCGGCCGTCAACGACGTTGCACCTCCCGAGGTGCCCACGATCCTCGACACGCCAACTGGGCGCGCGGTGATGATCGAATGGCGCGAGAAGCGTGACGCCAAGGAAAGACGCGAGGTATCCGCATGATGGAGATTGTCCAAACGCGCAGAGGTTTCTTCGTCGCTTTTGTCGTCGGCGAACAATGCCAGATTAACGGACCGATGTACGCCCAGGAGGCCCTGTCGGCCGCGGCGACGCAATGCGCCCGCGCCGGACAGCACCTCAGCATGGTGACGCATTCCGATGCGAGGCATCTCCAATGAGCGGCGAAGTTGAAATCATCGGAGGTTGGGACGGCGAGCATTCCTATGTTGTGATGCACTGGGACCGTCACCGCGACTCTGGTTGGGCCGCCGCTGCTTTCAAGTCTCGTGGCGCAGCCCTGACATTCGCCCTCGCCTACGCTCGCGAGCACGATTGCGAGATGCCGAGCGCGGAGATCATTAACCTGGCGGAGACTCGCAGATGACGATCGCGGACCTCGATATGACGCCGGGCGACGTCGACCTCTCAGAGGACGGTGTCGCACGCGCCTTCGCCGAGATGCAGGCTGGATACCGCCTTTACGACAATGACGCCGGAAAATGGTTCGTATACGTTGGCGACTGCTGGCAACTCGATCACACCCAGAGCACCACTTTCGCCGCTCGGGAATTGGTCAACACCGTCTCTTTCAAGATCAATTCGAACAAGCGCACCAGATATCGCTCGTCTTCCTTCGTAAGTGGTGTCGAGCGGCTGGCGCGCTCTGATCCGGCACTGTCGGTGCGTCAGGAAAATTTCGATACTGACCTCTGGCTTCTCGGCTGTCCGGGCGTGACCGTCGACCTGCGCACCGGCAAGCCGCGTGAACCCGACCCACGCGACATGATAACCCGCCTTACGTCAGTCGCGCCTGCGGAGACGGCCCATTGTCCGCGGTGGGATGACTTCCTTAGCGAGGCGACCGGCGGCGACGACGACATGAAAGGCTTTCTGCAGCGGTTCCTCGGGTATTCCCTCACCGGATTTACGACGGAACATGCCCTGATCTTCGCCTGGGGCGGCGGCGGAAACGGCAAGTCGGTGTTCCAAAATACGGCCGCGAATATCATGGGCGATCACGCCACCCACGCAGCAATGGAGACATTCATATCGAGCAGGCAGGACCGCCATTCGACTGAATTGGCATACCTCCGCGGCGCCAGGCTGGTCACCGCTTCCGAGACCGACGAAGGACGCGCATGGGCAGAAGCGCGCATTAAGACTTTGACAGGCGGCGACCCGGTGACAGCACGTTTTATGCACAAAGACCCCTTCACCTTCATTCCTCAATTCAAGCTTCTGATCGTCGGAAACCATCAGCCGGCCCTTCAGAGCGTTGATGACGCCGCCCGGCGCCGGTTCAATATCGTTCCCTTCACGCGCCGCCCGGAAAAGCCGGATCCCGACCTCGAGGCCAAGCTGCGCAAAGAACACCCGCAGATATTGCGGTGGATGATTGACGGCTGCCTCGACTGGCAAGCCAACGGCCTTAAGCGCCCGCAAAGCGTCCTGGACGCTACCGCCGAATATTTCTCGGAGCAGGACTTCGTTGGGCAGTGGCTCGGCGAAGTGGCCATCCTCGAGCCCGGCAATCCTCACCGCTTCACATCGTCGGCAGACCTCTTCGCTTCCTGGAAAGCCTATGCCGAGAAGGCGGGCGAAATGGTCGGGGCGCAGAAAGGGCTTGCCGGCAAGCTACGCCGCTTCGGGCTGACGACGGAAATGCGGTCGATCGGCGGGCAGAAGCTGCGCGGCTGGGTCGGTGTGTCGCTCAAAGTGCGGGCGAGTGGCCATGACTGATGCGGTAACAGGTAACGCATGGGAACACGAAATCGGCAAACGATGCTTGCGCGCGTGTATGGTGTGTTTTTCCCAAAAAGCGTTCCGTTCCGTTACCCGTTACTCGAAGCAAGTGCAAAGTTGCCCGAGCCTCCGCAAATTTGCGGACCCTGCCGAGGGGGTACCCCCTACCCCCCAGCAGATATTGCGCATGCAGCAGTCACACCGGTCAGGGATCGCGCTCGGTGTCAGAGTTTTGACCATCCCCCCGGGGGCGGGAGGGTCAACCTCCCCAGCCTCCGCCTTCCTGACGGCTATGAAAGAAATATCAAACCCCACTTTTCGCGCACGCGCGCATCACGCGCGGGGGGCGGGACGAAAGTCCACAGCCTCCGTCGCCCTGACCGGCGCGCCGGGCGGAAAACTTTCACATTCACAAAATGGAGAATCAGATGGAAGGACGTCCTAGAAAGCCGCTTGCCCTGGCAGTCGTCCAAGGCACTGCATTGTTCTGAAGTCGACCGACTAGTTCGGCTCCGCACCTGCGCCGGTTGCTCACCCCGCGCCGAACGGCGTAACAGAAACGATCGAGACTCTAATCGCCACCGGATGAAAATTCAGTGGCAGGTCAGAGTTCTTCTGGAAACGTCGAGCGTAAGCGCTAGGTCCGACACAGTTGGGGGACGCATGGCTTCGGTTGTGACCGTGATCCTTTGGCCATTGCGCCTAGCTGTTTCGGTCTTCTCGTACTCAAGACCTCTAAAATACGCCTCAATGCGCGTCTCAAGCTCGTCGACTGACTTGAAAACTGTTGTGCCTCGCGTAGCCATCACAAGTACACTAGCATGCGACCGAGCGCCCTTCCAAAGGTTGGGCTGCCAATTGCCCGGCGTGCTTGCACGTCTCGCTCAGATCTTAGCAATAATCCAATGATGAGCTACAATGACCGCCCGTGATCATCAGCCATCCGACTGCTTTGTTCAGATGACCGGGTCGAGCGCAAGATGACCGTTACGCGCGGCCCGGCCTTTAGGCGTGCAGCAAGGCTCCCCTGGTCACGGAACGCCTCCCAGTTCCAATAGAGGTCGTCCGTCCCGCCGCCTTCCGAAATCCGGTCGGTGAGAAGAATGGCGGTGGCGGCGATGAAGGCGGGAAAGTCATCTTCCGGCAGAGCCGCAGACAGCAAAAGCTGATGGTACGCCCGCTGACGGTCGGGAAGCAGAATCCGGCCACCATCCTCGACGATGGCGGCAATGTCTTCTCGCTCGGCCCCGGTTGTTCCGAGACGGAGCACGGCATCGCGATGGATGCGTGTCGCTTCGTCGAGATCGCGAAGCGCCTGACGGGTGCGGAATACTTCCGCAATACTGGTACTCATAACTCACAAGCTAACCTCACCCTGAGGCAAAATCGCGTCCGGGTTGAGTCTGCCGGGCGGAATCATTGCGTCTTGCCTTCGCAGAAAATGCGCAGGTGCTCAGGGTTTGGGGAAAGCCGTGACGACGCCTGTCGGTCGGCTCGTCCCTGTTCGAACCTGCCGTATCTGCTCCGGCCCGAGCACGGCGCCCTGCGGCCCCGGCTCCAGCGTCAGGATGCGCTGCGCCAGCCTCACGGCTTCGGCGCGCGAATGGGTGACGAAAAGCGTAGAGGGGCGGTGGTGCGCGATCAGCGTCTCGGTCAGCGCCAGCATTGTCTCAGCCGTCTCGGCGTCCAGCGACACGAAGGGCTCGTCCATCACCAGAAGCTCTGGATCGCCGCAAAACGCGCGGGCCAGGGCAAGACGGCGCTGCTGGCCGAGGGAGAGTTGGCCCGGGAACATCGCCTCCTTCCCTGCCAACCCGACCTGTGACAGAGCCTCGCTCGCCGTTTCGCGCGAAAGTCCGGGATGGACTGCCCGCAAGTTGTCGATGGCGGATCGCCACGGCAGCAAGGTCGGTTCCTGAAACACCATGGCCAGACCGTCCGGACGGACGATCCGTCCGTCGATCTTCCGGTCGATGCCAGCCACGATCCGCAGAAGCGTGGACTTCCCGATCCCAGAAGGTCCGACAAGGGCCACCGTCTCACCCGGCGCGATGGTGAACGAGATCGGCCCAAGAACCGGAGTGTCACCGAACCTCTTCGAGTTCAGGTCAATGCGGATCATGCGGTCCGCCAACGCGTCACGCGGCGCTCCCACGGCTGGAGGACGGCCCATTCGATCAAGAGCATGATTGCGATGAACGAGAACGCGTAGACCAGCACCATCGAGACGTTGAAGAGCTGGAAATACAGGTGGATCTTGAAGCCGATGCCGGATGACCGGCCAAGAAACTCGACGACCAGCACGATCTTCCAGATGACTGCGACCCCGGTTCGCGCCGAAGCCGCGATGAAGGGCGCAAGTTGCGGCAGGACGATGTGGTGCATCCTCTCGAACCACGACAGCCGATAGACCCGCGCCATCGCATCGAGTTGCGGGTCGAGCGCGCGCGTGCCCTCCCGGATCACCGTCGTCACATTCGGTATTTTGTTAAGCGTCACGGCAAGGATCGCGGCGGTTTCGTTGAGCCCGATCCACAAGTAGCACAGGACAATCAACACCAGCGCAGGCAGGTTCAGGAAGATCACCAGCCAGGGGTCGAACCACTGGTTGAACGCCGGAAACCGTCCCATGGCCAGGCCGAGAGCGATGCCGATGCCCATGGACAGGGCGAAGGCCCAGACCACCCGGTAGAGAGTGGCCCCCAGGTGGAACAACAGTTCGCCCGATCCGATCGCCTTCGCGAAGTCGGGCAGAAGCAGCCAGGGCTGGGGCAGGATTTCCGGGTCGGCCGTGAGAAAGGACGCCAGCACCCAGAGTGCCAGCAGCCCCGTCATGGAAACGACAGTGGTGAACCCCTGCCCCCGCATTGATCGCCTACTTCACATCCGCGAAAAGACCGTCTGGAACGGACGACGCCTCGCCGACGAGTTCCTCGCCACCGAGTTCCGCCATGAGCGACAGCATCTTTCCGGCCGCCTCGATGTCGACGGGACCGCGCTCGGGCACCCCCGAAAGGAAGTCGGTCTTGAGCTGCTGGAATTGCGCGTCGTCGTTGGCGTTCATCTGAGGGCGGATCGCCTCCCACGCCTCGTCTGAGCTGGCAAGTAGCTCCTTCGCGTCGCGGCTGGCGTCGAAGAGCGCCTGCGCGATGCCCGGGTTCTCCTCGAGAAAGCTTTCCTTGAAGTAGTAACCCAGAAGCGGAGTATCGGTGTTCAGGCCAAGCGCTTCGCCGGCCGTCTCGACCGAGACAAGCTCCTTCATTCCTGCGGCCTTCATCTTGGCGAGGAAGTGCCAGAAGTTGACGACGCCCTCATAATCGCCTCCCAGACCCGATTTGAAGATCAACGGCGGCGCACCGTAGACCTGCTCGGTCTCGGCGGCGAGGTCGAATCCATACTCCTTCTGCGCATAGGCACGAAGGATCAGCCAGGACTTGTCGAGAGGACCACCGGCGATGCCAATCTTGCCACCCCTGAGGTCGGCGAGGCTTTCAGCCGTGCTGTCGCCCGGCACCAGAAGCGATCCGACCGCCGTCGAGTAGGGAACGAAGACATAGTCCTTGCCCGCCGCGCGCTGGCGCGCGACCCAAATCCAGTCTGCGACCGCCACGTCGGCCTCGCCGCCTTCCACCGCGATCCGGGTGGCGTCGTTGTCGGCGTAGCTCGTGATGTCGAGGTTGAAGCCGTTCGCCTCGTCAAATCCGTTTTCGGTGATCGTCGCGAGTTCCCAGTTCACCGTTCCGATCTCAAGAGTGGCGAGCCTGACCGTCGGCAAGTCTTGGGCCGAGGCAGGCAGCGCAAGCGCGAGAAGCGCGGAAGCCAATGCCAGAAGTTTCACTTTCATCCTCCCAGGGTTTTCGCCGGGCAGCGTCGCAGCTACCGGCGGATGTCTCTTTTCATCTGTTCCGATCCCGTCTCACTCCAGACGGCGATCAACCTCGTTCAGGTCTGCGTCCAACTCGATGTCCATCTGTTGTCCGCCTTCGCAGATCACGTCGTCCAGTTCGTAACTCGGACGTGTTGACGACCCACTTCGCATCAGGGCTCATTCCCATGCCCGCGGGTTCGACGCCTACGGGAACCTCGGCGACCACGGTGCAGCTCTGGGTGTCCGTGACGGTCACCAGGTTGTCGTCCTCGTTCGCGATGTAGAGACGCTGACCGGACGGCTCGAGGATGAAGAGTTCAGGGTCGGGTCCAGCCGACATTCCCCAAGTGGGGTGCCGCTTGATAGCAAGTTTGCCGGATTTTGCCTGCCGATCAAGTGTCTCGTGCACCGGTCGGCAGTTGAGTGCATCAATACACCCGAATTTGAGCGGATCGGGCTGCAAACTCTCTTCACTCCGGCCCAGCAGCGACGTTGGTCAGCGCGACGGACAGACCTGTTTAGCCGTTTTCGTTCGGTTTCGTTCGGGATCAAGGTCATGGACATGACGGCGGCGCTCGCAATCGACGGATCGCGGCAAGAATGGCACGGACCATGGGGCCGGTTACGACCACCGCGGCGAGTTGGAAGGTGATGGCGCGGGCGTGGCGCACGACGCGGGCGCCTATGTTGATCAGTTTCAGCTGGAGGCTCGTCAGCGACCAGTCGGCCATCGCCTCGGGCAGGTCGATGCAGCGCAGGAAGGTGGCCAGGTTGTAGGCCAGTGCGTGCAGTTGCAGCCGCACCTCGTTGTCGCGGAACCGCTTGCACGACAGCCGGGTCCAGCGGAAGGCGTACTTGCCTTCCTTGATATGCTGCTCGGCGGTGCCGCGCTGGTTATAGAACCGCACCACCCAGTTCGGCTCCATGGGTAGGTTGGTGACGATGAAGCCGACGTGGGGGGAAAGTTCGCCCGGATGCCATTCGATTTTGGCGATGACGCGGCGCTCCTCGTCCTAGCTTTGTGCCTGGTAATGGAAGTCTTCGAAGAACCGTTTGACCTTGGTCAGCGAAGGACGCCCGACCGGCCGGGTAAGCCGGTGCACGATCTTCTCGCGAAGCACGGCATTGGCGGGCAGCAAGATGGCGTAGCCCACCGCTTCAAGCCGTGCGTAGATCGCGGGGCTGGCATAGGCGGCATCAGCCGGGAAGAAACGCATGAGGTCACACTTGGCACAGCGGGCGATCACCGGGTCAGGCACATCCTGCCAGCCGTCGGCGCTGTGCACGTTGCCGTGCCGCAGGGCGCAACGCTCCAGCATCCCGAACTGGTTGAACACGAAGAGCGGATGGTAGCAGGTGCAGTCGAAATGCCCGTTCCAGGCGGTGCCTTCCTGATCGCCATGGGTCGGGCTGACCGAGCTGTCCATGTCCAAACTGATATACTTCAGCCCGCGGCGGTCATGGAAACGGTCACCACTGGCCACTGAGATCGGCCAGAGCCACCCGATTCTCGGGCAAGGCCAGCGTCCTGGTTTCGAACCGCCCCATCTGCGAAGCAGAGGCCGCTTGAGCGTCTAAAGCACGCCCGCCCACAACTTGGCGCATGACGGGATCAAGGGCCACACACAGATGCCGTCGGGGGGCGGTCACATCATCAGAGCCCTTCCTCATCTGAAAGCTTGCTTTGACGCATGGAGCGGTCTTAACCTTCACGTGTCTTCTGGTGATCAGTCTCGAGTCGATTTAACCAGCAGCGTTGAGCGGGAGAACCCAGCGGGCTCTCGGCACGATCCCAGACCATCAATAAAAAAATGGGAGGAAGCACTATGACTTATTTCAAATTGCGGTCAGTTCTGTTGACAGCAACAGCGCTTACGGCCGGCATGTCCGCGACGACGCTCGCGGCTCAGGAGAACCCGATCGACAAGGTCTCGCCGGTCACCGACGAGATGCTGCTAAACCCGCCGGACGGCGACTGGCTGATGTGGCGGCGCACCTACAACGGATGGGGCTACAGTCCGCTTGACCAGATCAACAAGGAAAATGTCGGCGACCTCCAGCTCGCCTGGTCCTGGGCGATGACGCCGGGGCGGACACAGGAGACCCCGCTGGTCCATGATGGAATCATCTACATCCAGAATTCCGATCAGACGATCCAGGCGCTCGACGGCGCATCCGGCGACCTGATATGGGAGTATCAGTACGATTTGCCTGACGACGTCGAGCCCCGCGGGGTCCGCAACAAGGCAATTTACCAGGACAAGCTCATCGTCGCGACCCGCGACGCTCATCTGATCGCTCTCGACACCAAGACCGGCCAGTTGGTCTGGGACAAGACGGTCGCCAACCACACCTTCGGCTACAACTTCACTAGCGGTCCGATGGTGGTCAACGGCGTGATCGTGCAGGGCATGACCGGATGCGGCGGAGGCCAGCCGGGCGGCTGCTTCTTCACAGGCCACGACGTGAATACGGGCGAGGAAATTTGGCGCATCAACACGATCGCACAGGGCGACTCGCCTGAAAGCAATACGTGGAACGGCGTACCTGTCGAAAGTCGCTATGGGGCCTCGGCCTGGATTCCGGGGACCTATGACCCCGAACAGAACCTGATTTTCGCCGGCGTCGGACAGCCTTATCCCTGGAACACGGAGATAGCGGGGCTGACCCCGCCAAGCTCTGACCCCAATGTGACGAACGAGGCGCTCTACACCAACTCGACGCTGGCAATCGACCCCAGTAATGGTGAACTGAAGTGGTACCACCAGCATCTGCCCACCGACTCGCTTGACCTCGACTATGTCTATGAGCGGCTTCTAATCGACCTGCCCGTCGACGGGACAACCCGCAAGATGGCAGTCACGACCGGCAAGATCGGTATCATCGAGGCGCTCGACCGCGAAACTGGGGAATACCTCTGGGACGTCGAGACAGTCCCACAGAACGTGGTATTGTCGATCGATCCCGAGACGGGTGACAAGACCATCAACCCCGAGGTGATCCCGGTCATTGGCGAGACCACCTTCAACTGCCCCGCCGACCCCGGCGGACGCGCATGGCAGGCTACCGCCTACAGCCCGCGGACCGAGGCGCTCTACTTGCCGACCGTGGAATTCTGCTCCAACACGACCGTCAACCCGCTCGATCCCGGCGCGATCTATACAGGCGGCGGACTTCAGACCTATTCGCGGGTCGAGCATCCTGACGGCGACGGCAACATCGGCCAAGTACGTGCGATCAACCTCAACGACCGCTCGGAGATGTGGCAGTACCGGCAGCGTCCACCGGTCACATCGTCCACGCTGCCAACGGGCGGTGGTCTGGTGTTCGTGGGAAGCCTTGATCGCAAGTTCATGGCCTTCGACGACGAAACCGGCGAAAAGCTGTGGGAAAGCGGCAAGCTAAGCAGTTCGCTCGAGTCCTTCCCGATCACCTACGAGGCAGGCGGCAAGCAATACGTTGCGATCACGGCCAACTTCGCATCCGGCTTGGGACGTCTGGCGTCTCTGACCCCGGAAGTAAAACTTCCCGCTAACGACCCGATCACGCTCTTCGTATTCGCGCTTCCCGACTGACCGCGTGACTTCACGCTAGCATCCGGCCCGGGCGGATCTGGAGATTTCCAGTCCGCCCGGTGTCGTTGGGAGTACCGATTTTGCCTACACCCCATCCTTATTCGCGTCTGGCTGGCACGATTATGAGTTCCGCGTTGGCGGTGGCTGTGTTGTCTGCAGGGCCGATCAGAGGCGACGAGCCGGAATTTTTCGAGAGACCGTCCGCGCCGAACCAGTGGACGTTCGGGCGGCGGCTCGACGAGTCGCAGCTTCGCTACTGCGTGGACCCGCGTGACCCCGACTGGGAAGTGGCCACTGCCATAGCCGACGCTTTGGCTCAGGGCCTACTGCTTGAACCGCAGAGATACGTGATCGACAGCGAATACGTCAGCGAAGACATCACGAAAGTCTATGCAATCTTACTGGAGCATTGTGACATTCACATGGGCTTCAAGCTGATCCCCGGCAGTTACTCCGACTGGGCCATGCTGACGCGTGCGTACTACGAGGCGGACTATGTCTTCGTGACCGCTGACCCCGACATCAACGCGCTTGACGACCTCGCACCGACGAGGCCGATTGGCGCGACTCTTGGAACCGCGGCGCATATTCGTCTGGTATCATACCTCACGGCCCTCCCCGCCGAAGAACGCTGGCCAGCCTTTCCAATGGGCACGAACGACCTCGCACTCACCTCGCTCCTCAACGGCACCGTCGATGTCGCGCTAGTCTGGGCACCCACTCTATGGGCGAAGCAGCGCGAGGACTCCGCCTATGCCGGCCTTCGTATTATCGATCCCGCACCGCTCCCGCCTACAACCCTCGGCGTGGGGGCGATAATGCTGTCGAACGAGACCTTCCTGCGCGCCGCTCTCGATGAGGCGATTTCCGCCTTGAGCGCGGACGGAACCATCACCGATATCCTCGCGGAGTACGGATTTCCGGCGAGGGTCGAACAGTGATGACGCGGGCACACAGTCCCGGACCGGCCATTCGGGTGGAGGGCGTTTCCAAGCGATATGGGCGCACATTAGCACTGGACGAGGTCAGTTTTGAGGTCCGCTGCAACGAGATCTTCGCGCTGCTCGGGCCAAACGGCGCCGGCAAGACGTCGCTGCTGTACATCCTCTGCACGCTCTTGCGCCCAGACAGCGGCGTGGCGCTGATCGGGGAATTCGACGTATCCCGCCAGCCGCTGGCCGCGCGTCGGCGACTTGGAGTTGTATTTCAAGAGCCGAGCCTCGACGGTCGGCTAACAGTGTACGAGAACCTCAATCTGCATGGCCTTGTCTACGGAGTGCCGCGAAAGTTGCGGCGGCAACGGATCGATCAGATGCTGGCGCTGGTAGAGCTGACCACTTGGGCCGACAGACCGGCGCGGTCGCTCTCCTCAGGCATGAAACGCCGGCTGGAGATTGCTCGCGCTCTGATCCATGACAGCGAGATCTTGCTGCTCGATGAACCCACGGTGGGGCTCGACGCCCAGACGCGCGACCGCATTTGGTCCTACATTCGGCAACTGCGCGAAGAGCGGCAGGTTACCGTGTTGGTTACCACCCACTACATTGAGGAAGTCGAGACCTGCGACCGGGTCTGCGTGGTAGATCACGGCAAGGTTCTGGCACTCGACAAGCCCGCCGTGCTAAAGCGCAACCACGGCCAGCAACTTTTGCGCATCGTGCCGAAGACCGATGCCGACCACGCCTCAATAGCGGCGCGCTACGCAGCTCGGCTGCAGCGACAGGACGAAAATGAAATCATCCTGACGTCGGATGACGCCTTCTCTGAAAACTTCCTGGCCGAAAACGGCGCACTGATCCGAGCCTTGTCGATCGAAATGCCAAGCCTGGAATCGGTGTTTCTGACGTTGACCGGTCGCGACATCCGCGATCACGAAGCCTCACCGCGCGACTTGACGAAAGCCTTCGGCAAGATCGGTGGAGAACACACGGGATGAGCCTGCGGGGCGCAGAACAACTGGTGCTGATGGTGCAGCTAGGTGGCCTCTATGGACTGTGGCTGCGCGAGGTGAAACGCGCCTTCCGCGATCGAGGCCAGCTGATCGGTGGCGTCAGCCGTCCCATTCTGTGGGTGCTTATCCTTGGCATCGGCCTGAATCCCTATTTTCGCGGTGAGGTCTATGGTGAGGTCACCTTTGTCGTGCCCTTCACCTACCTTCAGTTCATTTTCCCCGCCGTGGTCGCGCTAAACATCATGTTCACCTCGGTGCAGTCCGCGGTGTCGGTTATTTGGGACCGCGAGTTCGGTTTCCTGCGCGAGGTTCTGGTTTCACCGCTGTCGCGTGGCACGATCCTTTTGGGAAAGGTGCTTGGCGGGGCAACCGTCGCCGTCCTGCACGGCTGCCTGGTGCTTTTGCTAGCGCGTTTCGCTGATGTCAGCCTGACGCCGATGGAGATGCTGAAGGCGCTTGGGCTGATGGCCATGCTTGCTTTCGCGCTGACTTCGCTCGGCGTGGTGATCGCGGGCCGCATCCGTAGCTTTGAGGGCTTCGGAATCTTCTCCAACGCCGTAATCCTGCCGCTCTACTTCACATCCAGCTCTATTTTTCCCCTCGACCCGGCGCTGACTGGGGCGCAGACCCGCGTCACTTACCCCGAATGGCTCGTCACCATCGTGGAGTGGAATCCTATGACCTATGCCGTGGACGCGCTGCGCGGCGTGTTGATCAACTACAACCAGTTCGATCCGCGCCTAGGCATCGCGGTTATGGGCGTGGCCGGCGTGGTGCTGTTTGCGATCGCGCTCAACGATTTCCGCAAGGCGTGAGTGTGCAGACGCTCAGGCGACAGGCACGTGATCTTGGCGGTATGGTCACCGTCGTCGGCCTCATGCTGCTGGTCACCTTCCTGCCGCCGGACACTTCTCTCAAAGAAGTTAAGGCGAAAGGTGTGATCCGCGCCTGCGTTCCGACACGCTATCCGCCGCTGGTTACCGGAGACGCTGACCGGCCGGGTATCGACATAGAGCTGCTGCGTGCCGTGGCCGACCATCTTGGCGTCCGACTGCTTTTCACTCCCAGCGATGCCATGGGACGAGACTTCAATCCGCGAAACTGGGCGATCAACCGCGGCAAGTGTCAGCTACTAGCTGGAGGCGTCGTCGATTCGGCGCTGACTCGGTCGTTCCTCGATACCGGTCCGCCCTATGCAGAAACCGGCTGGGCGATCATGGCGCCGGCGCCTTTGGAGAGCATAGACGGTCTCACCCTCGGGGCGCTCACCCTCGTGTCCGGCCTGGACCGCATTGGACTGGCTACATACTTGCGCAGCCACAACGTATCCGTCCGCGTCATGCGAGATGACCGGGCGTTTGTCGAAGGAATTGCCGCCGGAGACCTCGCCGGCGGAATCTCCGAAGCTCTGCTGGCCAGCGGGCTAGCGGCGAAGAACGGCTGGTGGGCGGCCTTGATGCCCGATGAGCTTGCCCGCTACAATCTCGTTTTTGGCATTTGGAAGGGCGACCTCACGCTAAAGCGCAAGATCGACGAGGCCTTCCGCCAGCTGCATACGGACGGAACGTTGGCGGCCATCCTCGCACGCTATGGGGCGGCGCCTATGGGAACGGCAAATTTCATGCACAAGCGCTGACTTCATGCGCCGAGGATGAACGACGCCACCATCGAGTGGGCGGGACCAAGCACCAGTCTCACCACGCCAGTCGCCACCGCCACCAGCAGCAGTAGGGCAAGGATCCGTTCCATCCGTGGCATCTGGGGGGCGAGCACACCGACCAGGAGCCCGCCGGTCAGCGGCGGAATTGGAACGAGGCTGAAGAGCGCGAACCAGATCGCTAAGTCGCTCGCGGTCCGAAGGAACGCCGCCGCCGCAAGCGCAGCAGTGTGGGGCAGGATCGTCAGCGCAGGAAGAACGAGGGCGTTGAGCGCGGCCGCCGTGACAATCACGCCAGCGAAGCCGGCAAGGATGACCACAACGAGGCCAACAGGACCAACGCGGAATTGTTCCGCGTCGACGGCAACCGGTTTCGCCCAGCCGTTGCCATAGAAAATAAGGCCAATCGCGCCGACAGGATCGATATGGCTGATCGGGACGAGGGTCAGCCGGCCATCGTATTTCGGGCCCTTGTCACCCAGCAAGACTGATGTCGCCGAGACGACGCCGCCCTGAACTCCTGCCAGGACCATCAGCGTCACGACGCGGAAGCCGATCGCCTGCAGCGTGATGTCGGGCAACCACACTAGTCACGAACCGATCGGATACACGGCGTGGTCACCGCGCCGGACCGAGTTCATTTCGACATGATTATGTAGTCGAGAGCATCGAGGTCGGAGGGTAAAGGTGCACCCTCCTTGAATCCGTTGTGCTTCAGGATGTAGGCCATGAGATCAGCATACGTGTTCTCGGAGTATCGCCCGGGCGCATTTGGCGGCATCGTAGCGCTCATGAACCCGAACATCACCGATGCCGGCAATTCCCCAAAGTATTTTTCCTCGAACGCCAGACCGCGCAGTGGCGGCCCGCCGTTCATCCCGCCCCTCAGGTCGTCTCCGTGGCACTCCACGCAATCTTTCTTGTACCTGTCTTCTCCGCTATCGACCTGTTCGGATGAGTAGGAGACTGGAGTTTCAGGCGGTTCTGCGGCGGCCTGGGCGGCCGGCTGATTTGTGAAGCCGACGATCAGACCGACTGCCAGCATGAAGCATGCTGCGGTATTTTGAGTGGTGAGCATCATTCTTTTCTCCCGCATTTTGTTAGACGTCCTCGGGGTCTTGCACGGCATCCGCAGTTGACGAAAAGACATGGACACCCTCAGCGAAGCTGACCCGAATATTGATTGCAAGCGCCATCTTTCCCATCGGGCATGGCGCTCTCTAACCCCGTCGCGATGCGCAGAGGCTTGTTCACCGGCGTTTCCTGCGTTACCGCGCCGCCCGGACCGGTGAAGGCATGGAGCGCCATGTTAGAGCTGGGCCCCAGACCTGGAAGGAAGATGACCAGAGCTGGAATGGAGGATCGTGTGCCGGACGCCAAGACGGTCTGGCACTATCGCGAGGCTCTGGCGCAGGCGGGCATGGTGCAGGCGCTGTTCAAGCAATTCGACGGTCATCTGGCGCGGCAGGGCTACATCGCGCGGGGCGGGCAGATCCTCGATGCCGCCATCGTGCCGGTGCCGCGCAACCACAACAGCCGCGACGAAAACAAAGCCATCAAGTCCGGCAAGGTGCCCGAAGATTGGGCGAACACGCCCGGCAAGCGCAGTCAGAAGGATACCGATGCACGCTGGACCAAGAAGCACGGCAAATCCCAATACGGCTACAAGAACCATGTGAACGTGGACCGCACGCACAAGCTGGTCCGCCGTTACCATGTCAGAGATGCGGCTTTGCACGACAGCCAGGCGGTGGATCACTGGCTGATGCAGGGCAATACCAGCGCCGGCGTCTGGGCCGATCCGGCGTATCGGTACGAGGAAATGGAGGCCAAGCTGCGCGCCCGGAGCCTCAAAAGCCACATCCACCGCAAGGGCAAGCGCGGCAAGCCGCTGACCGAACAGGGCAAGGGCAGCAACCGGACCAAATCCTCGGTGCGCGCGCGTGTCGAGCACATCTTCGGCGCGCGGACCAACGACATGGGCGGCACGCTGGTGCGCACCATCGGCATGGTGCGGGCCAAGGCCAAGATCGGGATGAAGAACCTCGTCTACAACATGCGCCGCCTCGTCCAGCTGCGCCGCCTGAACCCGTGCCCGGCGTGACCCCGGGGATCAGAAATCAGGCCGCGAGGCACGAAACACTACGCGTGACAGGCGGAGCACCGAAGACCCCATAGCGCGCAACGATGCCGACTGGCAGCCAAGTTTTCCCCCGTCATCGCGCGCGCGAAGAACCGAATTGCCATGTGGCACGAAGAGGCTCTGTACAATCGAAGGACATATCGCGCGGCCCGTTTCACGCTTGAGGTCAATCACGCATACAGCGTGATGCCGAATCCAGCGGACATCGAACCCAGACATGGGAGCCTCGAAGTGACGATTTTACGGTCCAAGGTGTGCCCGGGCGATCCGGTTCCACGATGGGGAGAATGAGTGCTCTATGGCTCAAATGAGGGAAGCGATGGGTTCTATTGACCTCAAGTCGAAAAAAAAGAAGTTAAGAAATTCATTGTCGAAGATCTTCTCCACTAACGTGACGCCAGACGCCCCGAGCGGAGAGTTCGTTGTTCGCGCCTTGCCTGCGGCTTTCGTCGATCCGCGGTGAGCTTGCTTCGACCACAACAACCTGATCGGATCGCACAGGTCGAACGATCGGAGAGCTCCTGATGACCGAAGAACCTGAAAGCGTTATGATACCGGCTCGCAAAGGCAGGGCTGTCCGGCTCACCACAGGCGAAGCTATCGAGATCATTAATACTCACGGTAAACAGGTTGTCGACACCTGGGTTTTCAGTGCCGAGGACCCCATGGAATTTTTGTCGAACGAGCATATGCGTGCCACGTTAGGCAAGCTTTGGCCGGCCGAGGGTGATGCCCTGATAACGAACCGGCGACGGTCGATCATGGTTCTGGAGAAGGATACGTCGCCCGGCAAGCACGACACGCTGATCGCAGCCTGTGACGACTATCGCTACGGGCTTCTGGGATGCACCGAGTATCACGACAACTGCACGGACAATCTCTACGTCGCAATGCGTCGCATCGGCATCAAGCTATCTGAGTGTCCTAGCCCGCTGAACCTGTGGATGAACATCCCGGTGGCGGATGACGGAACCACTAGCTGGGGCGAGCCCCTTTCAAAACCGGGTGACTCGGTAATTCTCCGCGCGCAGATGGATTGCATCGTAGCCATGTCGGCTTGCCCGCAGGACATACTGCCAATCAATGGCGCGGCTTGCCAGCCGACGGAGGCGCATTACCGCATCTTGCCGCCCGCCCGCTGACGAAACCGTGCTTGCAGACAGCATTTCTTGCACTGGTAATTTTTTGACGGCTGCGGTCTTGCAAGGACACGTTCTTTGCGAGATCGACGCCGATGATGGTAACTTCTCCCGTGGATACCCTCTCCTTCAGCTTGTGTGATGACACCACGAGTTTGGCACATCGCGATGCCGTCAGGGGGAGAGCGGCATCCACCCCATCTCCACCTCGCAAGCCATTGATTATGCTATTCTCCAGACTCGGAGTTCGTAGACAGCCTCGGCGTCAGCCGATTCAGATCGTCGTGCGCCTCGCTTTGCGATCCGGGCTATCGCGCAAAGCCGAGTCCACTCAGTGCGCCGGCTAACTGGTCGCGTGTCGAACAATCGACTATGGGCAGAGCCAAGAAGTACAGCCCCACTGTGACATCGGGGCGCCGCTCGCGGACCCGCGCGGCCAGTTGCGCCGCCTCGTCAGCTTTCCCGTCAAGCGCGGATATTGCAGCCGCCGTCATCGCGTTAATAACGTGCGAGGGTCCCGCACGAACCGCCCTCAGGGCCTGCTCTTGCGCTTCGTCCTGGCGCCCGTCGATCAGAAGCGATAATGCCCGAACCCCCAACATCGGACCCATGAGCGGATCAAGAGGGCTGAGCTGCATGGCACGCTCGATGTCCTGGCGGGTCTCTCCGGTGCGTCCGGCAAGGACGTTGACCAATGCTCGCGAGTAATGTCCCTTGGCAAAGCTCGGCGAAAGCTCCACCGCGCGGTCCAACCAGCCCGTATCACTACCCAGACTGCCGGTCAGGATTGGCAGGCGACCCATCGCAAAATTTGCTAAAGGCTCCAGCGGGTCAATTTCTACGCTGCGTTCCGCTGTGGCTTGGGCCTCTCGCACGGCGGCTTCACGATCCGGCAGGAAGCCCATGAAGGCATCCTGGAAAGAGGTGAACGACCGTGCTGCCCAAGCGGCGGCAAATGCCGGATCCAGCTCGGTGGCCTGGCGAAACAGACCTGCGGCAATCGCATTGTCATTTCGGTTGAAGCGATAGACATGCGCCAGCCCCAAATGAAACGCACTCCAGGCATCTAGGCTTTCCGACGGCAGTCGCAGAGCGATCTCGGCCTCGTGGCGCGACACGGTAATCTCAAGGGCTGCAAGTACAGAGTTGATGATCGATTTGGGAAGGCTGTGCGCGTCACCGAATTGACCGATAAGCCGCTCGGCCCAGATCACCGAGCCCTCAGCGGTCTCAGACAGCTCCAGTTCGACATCAAGCCGACCGTCGAAGGTGTGGACCACTCCGGATAGCACGTATTCTGCTCCCAGCACATCCCGCACACCCTCGACATCCATCGCGGCATTGCGGAAACGGAAGGTGGTTTCGCGCGCAATCACCTTCAGCCAGCGCAGGCGTGACAGGGAGGAAATCACCTCGGCCGCGATCGCGTCGGGAAGGATCGACCGTCGTCCGGATGGGTCCCATTCTCTAAATGGCAATACCGCAAGCGTCGGGCGGCCATCGGCCCGGTATTCGCTGACTCGTCTCGAAGCCGCCGATGCCGCGGCCGCGATCCTGACCTCTGCCACAAAGCGATGCCCCTGGCCATGGACGGTTCGAAGGTATTTCTGTGTCCGACCGTCATCTCCAAGCGCCTTGCGCACCTGCTTCAGGACCGTCGAGACAGCGGCGTCCGATACGATGCGACCGCCCCAGACGCCCTCAATCATGTCGTCGCGGGTCAGCACTCGGTCAGTGTTCTCGATAAGAAGGGTCAGAAGTGCCAGAGGCTTCGGTTCGATGTGCACAAGTCCGTCCGGCCCGCGCAACTCTGCTCGGTCTGAGTCAAGCGTGAAGTCCCCGAACCGCAGCAGCATGCGCAACTTTAGCTGTGCGGGCTCCGAAATCCACAGCAATTCCCCACGCCATCCTCAAGCGCTCCATTTCGCGCCGGCGTAAACCTTGTGCGGATAGTGGAGGAGTTTTGAAGATGACCGCGCAAACTGAAACGTTTCCCGTGACGTCCTGGTCCCTCCCGCGACTGTTCCACCGCATTCGTGCAAACAATGATCGGTTGACTGCCGCCCATGAAGCAACACGTCAACATCTCGCGCTGACAGAGCGAGATCTCAGTGATGTCTGCCTCTCGCGAGATCACGTCGTTGGCATACCGCGCTACCAGCCGGAATTGCCCTTCTTCATGCAACACAACTTCTTGGAACGTCGAAATTGAGGTCCTCATGCGCACTTGGCGTAAGATTGCTGGCAGGAGCGCCAACAGAAGGCACAGCGACGTCCGGAGATGGATTGCACCATTACTACGCTCAGGACTCATTGATCGTGCGGGTTCCAGCCGGAATGATCTCCTGCGACGGCGGAGCCCGCTGTCGGTTCTGCGGCGGGGAACGTCTCTCCGCCGCGGGGCCCGTCGCCGGCTACCGGTTCTGGGAGGGCGTGACTACAGATTCCTGTTCCCGTGCATCGGGCGCCCCGCCTGAGGCCGGCGTTCCATCCGCCACAAGGTCTCCGGCATCCTGCAGCAGTCGAGCATTCTCGCTGGTCCACACTGGGCAAGAACGGGGGCCAGGAGCGTGCGCAATCAGAGAGCGCGTAGCTTGGGAATCGCACCGAACCGCCCCGCCGCCGACCCCTCGGCGCGGTCGGCCGCGTCGGACGGGAGCTCGAGGTTCAAGATCAGAGAAAGTGGGGGCCGGTCGCTTGCGCCGACCTGCGACAACCAGTCGGTCAAAATCATTGTCCGGTCGTTTTGATCTGGCGCAAACACAGCGAGACGGTCCCGTCTCATTCTGGGATCATGGAAGACCTGTCCCGCCTCCAAGCCCTGGGCCTGTTTGACGCGCGCGTTCCGCGCTACACGAGCTACCCGACGGCGCCCGTCTTCTCGATCGCATCCTGCCTGGCGTTGCAGGAGGAGTGTCTGAGTGCCCTTGATCCTGCCGATCCGGTTTCGGTCTATGTTCATATCCCCTTCTGTGAGAGGCTGTGCTGGTTCTGCGCTTATCGCACGCAGGGAACACGGACGCTGAGCCCGGTCGAGCATTACCTCGACACGCTGCTGGCCGAACTCGCGCTCCTGCGAGCCGCCCTGCCGGTAGGCATCCGCATGGGCCGATTGCACTGGGGTGGCGGAACACCAACCATCCTTCCGCCTTACCTCATCTGCACCCTCGCGGAGGCAATCAAGGCGGCGGTGCCACCTGCTTCACCGTTCGAATTTTCGGTCGAAGTCGACCCGACGCTTTTCGATGCAGAGAAGGTCGCGGCGCTTCAGTCCGTGGGAATGACCTGCGCAAGCATCGGCATTCAGGACTTCGATCCGAAGGTGCAGGCGGCGATCGGACGGAAGCAGACATTCGCGGCGACCCGCCGCTGCGTTGAGACGCTCCGTAAGGCAGGTGGTGTCTCGCTCAACGTCGACCTCGTCTACGGACTGCCGCACCAGACGCGCGAGGTCGTGGCGGCCTCGCTGCGACAGGTGCTCAGCCTCGAGCCGGACCGAATCGCGCTCTTCGGGTACGCGCACGTCCCCTGGATGGCAAAGCGGCAGGAGCTCATCGACGAGGCGCATCTGCCGGATGACCGCCTGCGTCACAGCCTCTTCGTCGAGTGCGCAGAGACGATCGTGGGCAAGGGGTATGCGGCCATCGGCATCGATCACTTCGCCAAATCAGCGGATGCGTTGAGCGAGGCTCTCAGGCGCGGTACATTGCGGCGGAACTTTCAAGGCTACACCGCAGACGCGTGTCAGACCTTGATTGGGATCGGTGCCTCTGCGATTTCGCGGTTCCCGCAGGGCTACGTGCAGAATGCGGTAGCGACCGGCGCATATATGCAGCGGATCGACTCCGGTTCGTTGGCCGGCTACCGCGGCCACGCCCTGACGCAAGACGACAAACTGCGCGCACGAGCCATCGAGATGCTGATGTGTCAATTCCGCATCGACCTCAACTCTCTTCTCAGCGAGTTCGGCGCTCTCGCGCGGACGCTCAACCCGATACACGACCTGATAGTGGCGAGATACTCGCCGTATATCACGCGAACGGCAGACTGCATCGCGATCGACTCCAGCGGCGCGGCACTGACCCGGATGGTGGCCGCCGGATACGACGCCTATACGCCCGCAGGGGTCGTCTACTCCCGAGCGACTTGAGACGCTGGCGCCGACGCAACATTAGGCAGAGGACTTGAGGGTTTCACGCTCTAGCAGCTCTTCGCCCGAAGCGCTTTGGAGGTTCCGGACGGTATAGACGACGGAGCTCGAAATGCGTGCGACACCGCCCGGCGACGAGGGTGATGAAGACCCCCTAATGCACCTAGGGCCGTTCTCCGAATAGTCACCGACGTGGGCGGGAAGTCACCTATGGCTTTAGGACGTTCTCATCTTCATCGCAGTCCACCGCTGATCACGGTAGCATCCTCTGCAGCAGATGACTTGCATGGTGACGATTGGAGCCGCGGGATCAAAGGAACCCCACGAAATAGGCCACGGCGAAAGCCACAGCGAAGACCGTAAGGGCCTCCAAAAGTCTTTCCGCTCGGGGATTACGGTCCGACTGATCGTCGTAGACAGCGTCGTCCGTTGCGTCCATTTCGTCCCATCGGGCTTTTTCCACACGCGAGCCTCGATCGATTGGCGCCTGCACCTAGCTTCCCCCCGCTGCCAGTCTAGTTCGCTCGGCCCCGCGCACGCGTGCTCTGCAATAGACTGTGCTCACAGCTAATCCGTGCATTCCCCGCGAAATCCTACACACGAGCCCTTTCCCGCTGCTCGGGATTCTTGTGCAGCATTCGTTCAGGAGCGGCATCTCTCCCATGCGGTGTGACGATTTCTCCGCGGCGTGCAGAGCGGCGGTCGAACCGCGTCCTTGCTCGCTAAGCGCTGCCATTGCAGTGCCTAACACCGGACCCAAGCTGAAACTTTGGCGATGGCCGCACGGGCAGCCCGATCGAGAAAGGTAGCGAGGGGACATCGAGTTGAATAACGATATGGGAGAGATGAAGGCTCTAAGTGCCCGAGTCGTCGGCTCCCTTGAGGAACGTCTCGATGCCGTCTGACCAGACTGCCAAAATGACGCGCCGCTCCGCACTGGTTGCGGGCGCCGGACTTCTCGCGGCGCCTGCCATGGCCCAGTCGCCATGCCTCTACGGGGTTCCGGCCACGGACGGCGCCAAGGGTCCCGTTGTTTGGCGCGATCTCGATCAAGCGCAGTTGGACGCCGCTTACCGACAGGAATCCTACCAGCCGCATACCGATGAGGTGAACGGCCGCCTGTCCTCCCTTAGCTTCGACTTGCGTTTCCAGCGCGGCTATCCGGAACGTGCCGTCTACGGGGATGGACCGGACGAAGGCATGGACATCTACCGCGCCGACGTGACAGACGCCCCAGTGTTCGTCTTCGTGCATGGCGGCATCTGGCTCTCCCTGAACGCCGCAATGTCGGGCTTCGCCGCAGAGATGTTCATGGACCGGGGCGCGCACTTCGTGGCCCTGGATTTTGCTCCGGTCAATCGGCTTGGCGGGGACCTGGCTCTGATGGCGGAGCAGGTTCGTCGCGGTATCGCCTGGGTCATCAAGAACGCGAAGGACTTCGGCGGCGATCCGGACCGCGTTTACCTCGGAGGACATTCATCGGGCGGACATCTGGCAGCGGTCGCGTTGACCACCGACTGGTCAGATCACGGCCTGCCCGCTGATGCCGTCAAAGGCGGCCTCGTGATGAGCGGAATGTACGATCTCGAGCCTGTGCGGCTGTCCTGGCGAAACGCATACATCGCGTTCACGGACGAGATGGAAGACGCGATGAGCCCGCTACGCCACCTCGACCGCATCAACGCGCCCGTGGTCGTGTCCTACGGCACACTGGAGACACCGGAGTTCATTCGTCAGGCGAAGGAGTTCGCCGCTGCGTTGGAAAGTGCGGGCAAGCCGGTCGAACTCGTCGTTGGAAGCAGTTTCTTCCACCAGGACATGTGGGAGTCGCTCGGCAACCCCTACGGACCCAATGGTCGTGCCGCGTTGAAGATGATCGGATTGTAGCACGACTGTCCGAACTCTCTGCGAATGTTGCCCGCCCGCTCGGCAGGCATGTCGCTCACTTCCGCATCTTGTAGCTTGCAGTGCGAGCACTACCCGTATGAACATCCATCTTCGCTCTTGCGGTCTCCAGCAAGTCGCCAAGACCGGCGTAGCTATAAGACACCGATGCCTTCTTCCCATTCTTGAACGTGAAGAGATAGTGCTTCATTTCCGGCACCTGTCGAACATCGGCGAGGTCGGACCAGTAATGGGTTGAGCGACCGCCGAAGGAGTTCGAGACGTTCAGGGTCGAGCCGTCGTAGCGCACCTTGGCGGTGAGGATCACCGGGATAACGAGAAGGCAGAGAAGACCCGCCGCCTGAAACGCCCAGGGGTAAGCGGACGCTGGATCCACCATGGGATAGGCAAAGAATAGAGCGGCCAAGCCAAGGCAGGAGATCGTCATGAACCAGAGGGTACCGGCTCTCAGGCGCAGGACCGTATAACCGTGGATATCCTTCTGCGCCCTGTCCGAGCCGAGGCGGCCTATCGCGTAAATTAGCGCGGTGAGCGGCACCCCCACGACGATCACGAGAATCAGCTTCAAGCCCTTTTCGAACATGAAGTCGTCACGCGTGATCCCCTGCGCATTCAGCCACGGCTCCCATAGCTCGGGGTGCCAGGCCGCGAACACGACAAGTCCGAAAGCCGCCGCGGTAATGAGGACCCGGTAAATCACTCGTGTCACGGCGAGTCTCCCGTATCGGATAGCCCATTGCCCGGACGGAGCATACGACGCCGCAAATTCGTGTGTGAAGCGCGATGAGTGCGAAACGTCAAGAAAAGCTCGCATCTGACGCGCAGTACAGACTTGAGGCAGGGGCAAAAAATGCCTTCGATGTATGTCGGCATTCGACATCGCCCGCTTTCCTGGCACCTGCAGAGAAGCCCCCGGTGGCCTCGCGCTCCTGCTGGGCGACCAACGCCATAATGCCGACCGTCAGGTCGTTCGCTTCCGGCATATCTCAGGCGAAGAAGCGGCCGTTCGCTGCACGATGCCCTAACCGCAGTTATGCGGACAAACCTGCCTGATGCGGCCGTGAACTACGCCGGGGTTCGATATCTCACATACGTGCCAATCCAGCCAAATGAACCTTCAGCACGAAACGGTGGGTCGACAAGAGATTTCGCTGGCCTGCGGCTGAAAGCTACGTCAGCCGCCGATGCGGTCGAGGAAGCGGGTGGCGGCGTCATGGAGCGCGCCGTCGAATGGCTGGCCTGGGACGATGGTAACGGCGATACGGTGGCGGACTTCGCGCGCACTGGCATCCTGTCGGGTAAAATCAGTCTCGATGGAATCAGTAGGCCGCGAGAAGACCGGCGAGCGGTCGTCCGAGAGGGTGACGTCGAAGCTCATGGCATAGTTCACTTCGCTCGGAGCGTGGCCGGCGTGCGCCACCAGCCGGTCGGTTTCCGTGACCCATTCGGCAAGACCGAGGCCGCCTTCGATGAACCGCAGGCCAGTCGCCGTAAGCGGCGCGTCGGCACTCGGGCAGGCTAGGGTATCGCCTAAGGTGTGGATGATGCGGAAATCCATGCGCCGGATCGCCGTGCCTTCCGGCACGCGGTCTCGGCGAAGCGTCAAATCGGTCGACGCGATGGGGATCGTCAGGGTGATACCACCGCCGGTAGATTCCGAAACGCGAACCAGCAGACTAAGCGTGATGTCGGCCTTCCTTGCAATAAATCCAGGATCGGCGCGAGCCGCTGCGGCGTCGAGTTCGCACTGCGCAGCGACCAGAATGTCGGCGGCGCGCAGAAAGTCCTCGGGGCTGCCGGGCGGCGTTAGTTCGGGCGGGTCGCCGTCGCAGGCGGCGAGTATGGCGATGAACGCGAATGCAAGAGGTCTGGGCAGCGGCATTCGGGTCCTTCGGTTCTGTCGCGATCCGAGACTCCGCGCCGATATTTTAAGCTAGATCGGGTGACGGTTTTGGACAAGAGCCGGTGTGGATATCGGTCCGGCTGATGTGTCGGCGGTGAACACCCAGTGATTTTTTTTGCGAACTGATGCCGCTTGGGAGGGTACGGTCAAATCAATCCGCTTGGCGTGCCTCTTGCCTCCCGGAGCGTTGTCACTCCAGCACAGCGCTCTAACTTGCATGGTTACCAGCAAGCACCGCTACGAGACGGCAGCCACAATGCGTGGCAAGCACCGCAGCGGATACCGTTGATCTGACGATGACCGCTAGGTGCCAGCGCAGTGGGCGGCGAGGTAATCGGCGCGCCCCGAAGACGGGGCCGTTCCAACAGCAAGGGAGAACGAGAATGAGCATTGCACGCGTAACCGAGATATCGGCGACATCCACGACGGGATTCGAGGATGCCGTGCGCGAGGGCATCAGGCGCGCGTCCCAAACTCTTCGTGGCGTTCGTTCGGCCTGGGTGAAAGAACAGCAGGTCCGCGTCGAAGACGGTGAGGTGGTGGAGTACCAGGTGAACATGATGGTGACCTTTGTTCTCGACGACTAACGAGCTCAAAATCACAGGAAAAACCAGAATGACTTTGATGGACAGATTTTCCAGCGACGACTGGTCACGCGTGCTGGAGGCACCGATGCTGGCAGGGTTTGCGATCACGGCCGCCGATCCGGGCGGCCTGATTAGCGCGGTGCAGGAGAGTGCCGCGATAGCCGGATCGCTAAGATTGGCCGCCAAGGACGGCGGCGAGGGATCGTTGGCTCACGCGGTTGCCGAGGCCTACACGACGTCGGAAGGTCGGTCCGCAGCGACGGACGGACTCAAGTCGCTGGTGAAGGGCAAGCGTCCTGCGGAGGCCTCGGACGCCGCCGTCTCGCGGCTCGGCGAGATTATGGCCTTGGTCGAGCGCACAGTCCCGGAACATGCGGCGGGGTTCAGGAAGTTCCTGATCGACACGGCAACCAAGACGGCCGAGGCAAGTACCGAGGGCGGCTTCCTCGGATTTGGTGGCGCGAGAATCTCTGAGGCCGAGCACAAAACTCTCGACCAGCTACGGTCGGCTCTTGGCGTGTCCGTCGGCTGAGGTAGCGGGCGGTCCCCGGGTCTGTCAGGGGTCGCAAGGCTTGTTGGGCGCCAAAGGCCGACAAGGGCAGGGTTACGGAACCTAGGCGCCGACGTATCCAATTAAGCGCAGGCGCGGCAGGGCTGGCCCCGCCTGGCGTCTCACTCGTGACCGCAAGAATGAAGAGCAGGCGGTCACAGCCATCTCCTGCTAGCGATTAGTCGTCATAAGTGCATTCCCACGGCTTGGGCCGCGTCGGCAACCTGAATGGTGATCCGCGACCGCGACGACGGTGTCAGCCCGAGCTCCGCCATGTAGCGCGCCATCAGCTCCATCTGCTTGTTGGCGACCGAGAGCCAGGGCGACTGCTGCACGTAGCCCGAGGGGGTCTTCAGGAGCATCGGCGTCTTCTGGAGCTGTTCCTCGGCCTCCACCCAGCGCTCCCAGGCCTGGCAGTAGGCCGCGAAGGCGGCGCGGTCCGCCACGGTCAGGATGCCGAGCTTGTGGAGCGGCGAAGCATTCAGCCGACTTGCGTGTGTGCTATCATCTCTTCGAAGACGTCCAAAAACCCTGGATCGTAGGCCTCATCGACGTGGTTGTTATTCCAGAGCCCCGACCTGCGTACTCGTTCGCGTCCGCTACGATGTCCAAGCCAATGGCTACTGGGCTGGTCTGACGTCGGCTCGACGTAGCTGCTCAGTAGGGCGATACTGTTACGTTCGAGGATACCCCGCCCACTCTCCCGACCGGGATCATCTGGAACGTCCACAAACAGCAAAGTCATTCCACCCAAGTACTCACTAACCTTCATTTCGTGCTCACGTTCTTTAGCGCGCAGTTCACCTGAGGCAGAGGACCCTTGCCCCCAGCTATCAACGGATAGTGATGCATCGCGGTTGAGAAGGGCCTCGCCCACGAGGAGTCTGAAGATGGAGCCACGGTGGTTGCCGCCTGGGGGGCTGGTTGTGCCGCGGTGCTGGCCGAGTCTCTTCCAGAGTGTCGTGCGCGATTTCGAAGTCAGTGCGTGCGTGCCCACTCGCACGACGCGATAGTCGGTGGATGCGGCATCGCGGTGTTCTCCAGGCTCGAAAAAGAAGTAGACCCCACGCCGCGGCCAATGCAGCCGTCCATGGCATTCGGCCAAGCGGCGCCGCCCTCCAACCCGAGCCTCGAGATCATCGAGCAGCCAGTAGAAGGTGTCGAGGTCAGACTGACGTGGCATTTTTCAACCATCTCAACTGTTGCCCGATCTTGAGCCCTTCCATCGGGACAACGACGTTGCGAAACCGCTCGCGCAGATACGGCATCAGGTTCGCGCGATAGCGGCTTCCCGCCAACACCACGACCTCGTCGGCTTCAGGAAGCTTCTCGTCCATCTGCCTCTGCACACGACGACTCCACTCTTGCCGCTCCGCCGAAGACATGGCGTTCAGGGTCCGCTCGTATGGAGCGATTATCCGATCAGGTGAAAGGAGACCATGTTCGGCCGACAGGATGAACCAAGGCTCGCGGCTCGATTCAACCAGACGGCGCGCCTTGACGAACCAGGACGATGTATAAAGTTCTGCCGCTGGCGTTGGCTCTGGTCTTTTCCCAGCCACGCAAGACACCAGAAAAACTCGCTCCATATGAACACCTCGATCACGGATGTCCCCACGTGCACCCGACATAGGACTAAGGCGATGCAACCTCCATCGCCAGCACTTAAGACGACGCGCGAGCCTCATCTCATTATTCGACACCGCCACACGCGACGACAGGCTCCGAGGGGGGCTGGTGCTCAATCATCATCCGGCGTCCATTCCCAGGGCTTCGGCCGCGTCGGCAGCTGGATGGTGATCCGCGACCGCGACGACGGCGTCAGGCCCATCTCCGCCATGAGCCGGGTCATGAGCTCGACCTGCTTGTTCGAGATCGTGAGCCAGGGCGACTGCTGCACGTAGCCCGCAGGCGTCTTTAGCAGCATCGGCGTCTCAGAGAGCTTCTTCTCCGCCTCGACCCAGCGGCCGTAGGCCTGGCAGTAGCTCGCGAGCACGGTCCGGTCGATCTGCGTCAGGAGCCCGATCGCGTTCAGCGAGGCGGCAAGGCGCTTCCACTCGGCCTTGGCCGTGGGCGAGAGGTGAGCGGGACAGGTCGGGCGCTCGTGCACGGGCTTTGGCTCGCGTGCGTTCGGCGACCGCTTGCCGGGGTTGCCGTCGATCAGCTTCAGCGCCGTGGGCTTGGGTCTGCGGCCTCTCATGCAGCGCTTCCTGCAAGCTTCGGCTTGGTGACCCCGAGTTGGTCGACCGTTTTCGCAGGCGACACTGCCTCGGACGGGCAACTTTCCCCAATTATCTGCGGTTCCATCGTCCGAACCTTACGGGGATACCCCCCTGCCAATTTCGCGTTTATGGTAGGTCGGGGACGGTGGAGGCGACTGTGCTCCTAGAGTTTTGACCCGCCCCCCCCTCAGGTGAGAGCCTACGGGCAGAGCCAACTGTCGACCGAGTGCCGCGCAGTCACTGGTGCTTGCTAGATCGGTGACTTAGGCGGGGGGGGAGAATAAAGTTCTCAACGCATGAACCGCCTGACCGGCGTGGGAGTGGAACGATCATAAACCGTAACAAAAAAAGTTTTTGCCCCGAGAAAAAGTTCGGAGACGGGGGATCGCCGGATGCGCCTGAACCGACAACAGCGCAGGGCCGTCAAGAGCCTGTCACGGGGCAAGAGCCTCGGCGAGACGTACGTCTTGGCCCAAGCGGCCGTGAACCTGAGCCTGGGCGCGCCGATGATGCCAGAAGAGGCAGAGAGGGCCGAAGCCATCGCCCGGCACCACCTGGGCCGATCCTGGTTCCATGGTGGCCCCAGCGGCTTCTGCGAGGGCTTCACGTTGCTGCCGGCCGGGCAGACGGGCGCGAACCCACGGCGGCACGTAAGAGGCCACGCTGAAGATCGAAGGCGTTGGGTTTTCATCGCCAGCGATTACGAGACCGCGGCGAAGTACGCGGCCCGGATCGGCGGCACCGTGTACGAGGTTGAACCTGTCGGGCCGGTCTATGCGGACCTCGAGGAATTCAGATCGGCGCTCATGGTGGTGGAACAGCACCTGGAGCAGAATCCGAGACTCGCGGCGCTGGTGTCCGTCCTGTCGCAGGATGAGCAGGACGCCGAGCTCGCGAAGCGTATCACGCAGTATTGCTGCGGGTCGGCGAAGGTGGTGAGCGTGGCGGCGGAGGTGGGATGATCCGGGCGGCCGCGTCGGCAACGATATAGGAACGGCGGAGCCGGCCGCCCGGAGGGACAGAAGGGGTATGTGTTTCGGTCCCGGTGAGAAAGTAGTGCTGGTGGACCGACAGGCAAGGTCGCAGGAGGGGGATCCCCGCTCAGGCGCATTGTTGCCAGAGTCGCGCCTAACTGTCGCCGCCTTGGACTGCTTTTCTTGGAGAAGTGCAGAACCGAGCGGTCCCCTCTGATCGGTTACGGGGCGCAGGGCGTAGGTGAGTCCGCCTTGCGCCCCACCTGACCCTCACTTCCTCGGCGGCTTGATGTTTAGGTCCACGGCTTCCTCGGAGTGACCCGGGCGGCCGCACTACCAGCACGGAATGCAGACCGCCCGGAGGGACGGAGAGCGCATCGTCCCGATTAAGACCCTAGGCCGCGAACTGGGCTGAGCAAGGCGCAAGGTGCCTTTCCGCTCAGTCGCATTGTTGACAGAATTGAGCCTAATTCGTGCCGCGGAGCGGGATCATTGACGGACATGCTGCACCGAACATTTTCCCTCGGTTCAACTCGGGGCGCAGGGCATGTCTCCAACCACGCCTTGCGCCCCACCTGACCCTCACTTCCTCGGCGGCTTTATGATCCTATCGACGGCTTCCTCAGGATAACCGAGGATCTTCGCCGCTTCCCTCAGAAGGCCGATGCCGGTGTATGACAAACGGAGCTCGGTTTGGTCGCGCCAGATGCCTTCCGCCCACTGGCGGCGCCCTTCCTTCGGGATCAGGTCATACTTGGAGCCCTTGCGGCCGCGGCGGTCAGGCATTGGCGTCTTCGGGACGACGCAGATTCCTAATGGCAGACCAAGTTTTGATCGCTTGGCCGAGAAGGCGGTCCACGGCATGCAAGGCCTCGTCAACGTCTTCCATGCTGATCGGGAGTGAATATGACTTCCAATCTGGATGCTTCCTTGTTCCGAAGTTCCTGAAGTACTCACACTCAAACAGGCCGTCAGGGCGCGCCTTCCAAGCGCCGTGGACCGCCATATGCCGCCCGCTGATGGTGTCATCTATTTCATCAAGAATTTCGGTGACTTGCTCCGCAAACGGGACCTTGCCCGAGGCAATCGAAGCTCTCAGGCCATCACGAAGATCCTGCGTCACCTTTCTATTTTGCAGGACAACGTTTGCTTGATCCGGATCCGACACGTCGTAGTCCTCGGCATCAATCCATATGAGCCACAGCATCTTCTCTAAATGTGCTGCGGTTTGGACGTACTGACCTTGCTTTAACAAAAAGTCTGCCGGCATCACGCTGCTGATCCAAAGCTGCTCCTGAGTCACCGCAGCCTCACGCCCGGCCCGCCGCCGTTCTGCGGGATGAACTCGACGCCGGCGGCTTCGAATGCGGCGCGGATGGCAGTCATGACCGCGGCCGCCGCCTGCGGCTTCCCTGAGCCCTCGGCACGCTTGACGCTCATGGACGAAACACCCGCGGCGTGTGCCAACGTTTCCTGAGAGAAGCCGAGCAGTCCCCGTGCCGCCCGTATCTGTGCCGGCGTGATATTCTTCGCTTGTTCCAATTTAGAACATCCGCTATTGTTCTGTTTGGGAACATTAACCCACAACGGAGGAACCGCGCAATGACTAAGACGCTCAACGAATGCCGAGTGGCCGCCACTCACCTGGCCGGCCTGATCGAAGGGCTGGCCCTCATGCACAACGAAACCAACGCGAAGATTTGGGGCGACGCCATCGTGTCGACGACCGAAATCGCAGCGAAACTTTCCAAGGAGCTAATGATCGACTTGGACATCGTGAAAGGAGACCACGCAATGACCGAGAACACCTATCCCCGCGCTGAAGACGATGCCGAGCGCGCGCTCTATGACATCGAATGCCTCTGCCGCGTCGGGGTTGCGGCAAGCAACACAACCCTAGACGCGGATTCGCTGTTGTTCAGCATGGACACCCTTTGAGGCTGTCCTCGCGCGCGCGCAGGCCGGCGGCGAACTTCTCGAGGCCGAGAGGAAGGCGAAGCCGGAGGCTGCAACATGAGCCTCCTGGACGCCCAAGACGAGACGGCCGCACTTATCGACATCGTCGGCGCCGTCGACCAGCTCATCGACTCCCCCGGCCATGGCTTCGCGGTGCGGGCGCTGCTGGCCGAGGCGCGGGATCGGCTGGCAGGGCTGAAGCAAGCGCTCGACGTGACTGGCGGTAGGTTGGAAGGTGCCAAAACCCCAGAACAGAAAGTTCTAGAATAACAATTGCTTACCCAAGTAATTGGCGGAAGGGGTGGGATTCGAACCCACGGATGCTTGCACATCGCCGGTTTTCAAGACCGGTGCAATCGACCACTCTGCCACCCTTCCACAATACTCCCGCACAAGTTTTCTACACCTGTGCCTTCCGCCTCTCGGCCCCACATCCGCATGTGAGACTGGCAGGATCGGCGCCTGTGCGGGGTCTTTTCCGTCCGAACCTGCCTAGTGGGCACGGCGCGATTCTGAAAGCGGGCATGTGGGCGCGGCTTTGCGCCGCCCGGGCATCTTCCCTTTTCTTGCACCCCGCTTGCGAGTAGACTTCGTCGAAAATGGCGTCCTGACGCCGCAGAAAACGGCCTTGGCGGGGCAATGGAGCAGAAGATGAACAGGTTTGTGCGATCCGGGGCGATCTCTGCGACCCTCGTCCTTGCGCTGGCGGGCTGCGAGCAGGGCCTGGGTGGACGCGATGCGGGAACGACGATGGCTGCCGCGGTTCCGACCGTGACGCGGCCAGGGTCTCGCGATGTCGAGCGGCCGGACATCTTCCAGACCACGGAAGAGGCGCTCTGGGACGGGCGACCGTCGCTTGGCGGGGTCTGGGTGGCGCATCCCGACGTCAAGGAGCCCGAGCGGGCGATCCTGACGAACGTCTCGAACGGACAGTCGGTGCCGGGCGCCCTGTTCCGGCGCGAGCGTGAAAACCCGGGGCCGCGCATCCAGCTCTCGTCGGACGCAGCGTCGGCACTGGCCATCCTCGCCGGTCAGCCGACCGAGGTCTCGATCATGGTCGTACGTCCCGAGGAGATCGAAGCCGCGCCCGAGCCGTTGCCGATCGCCGAGGAAACGCCGGGCGAAGCCGCCCCGACCGACTCCGCGACCGCCGACGATGCGGCCATGGCCGCAGCCGCCGGAGCCGCGGCGACCACCAGCACCACGCGCAAGCCTAATTTCCTGCAGCGCATCTTCGGGCGCAAGCAGCCGCCAGAGCCCACCGTCGCGGTCGATCCCGACCTCGCCCCCGCCGCGGACGCGTCGGTGCCCGGCGTCGAGACCGCGCCGCTCGACCCGGTCGCGGCCACGGCCGCCGCCGCGATAGACGCCGCCGAGGCCGAGAACGCGCCTGTCGCAAGGCCGGCGGACGGCCCTGCGCCGCAGCCTGCCGCGGCCCCTCCTCCCGCCCCGTCCGCGATCAAGAACCCCTATGTCCAGGTCGGTCTCTTCAGCGTCGAGGCCAATGCCAACACGGCAGCCGAGGCGCTTCGTCGAGAGGGCATCCTGCCCGCAGTCGCCCCGAAGACCTCGAACGGCAAGACGCTCTGGCGCGTCGTGGTCGGGCCGGTCTCGACGGCCGACGACCAGGCCGCCCTGCTCGCTCAAATCAAGCGCATGGGATACAAGGACGCCTTCCTGACCGCCCAGTAAGATCACCCTTCCGGAGGACAGCTCATGTTCCGCCCCCTGGCCACCTTCGCCGTATTCGTCCTCGTCTCGGCTTGTGCGACGAGCGCGCCCGTCCCTGCGCGCGCCGAGTACGAGACGCAGGCGACGGCCTCGTACATGTACGACATCACCACCGACACGGTCCTCGTCGAGAAGAACGCCGACGAGCCGCTGCCGCCCGCCTCGATGTCGAAGCTGATGACGCTCTACATGCTGTTCGAGGCGCTCCGCGACGGACGCGTCACGATGGACACGACGTTCAGCGTTTCGACACGCGCCCGCGAGATGGGCGGCTCGACGATGTTTCTGGACGAAACCGACCGTCCGCGCGTCGAAGACCTGATCAAGGGCATCATCGTGCAGTCCGGCAACGACGCCTGCGTGGTCGTTGCCGAGGGCCTGGCTGGCACCGAAGACGCCTTCGCCCGCCAGATGAATGCGCGCGCGCCCGAGATCGGTCTGACGAACTCGACCTTCACCAACGCGTCCGGATGGCCCGATCCGAACCACCGCATGTCGGTGCGTGATCTCGGCCGCGTGGCCACTCTGCTGATCACCGAGTTTCCCGAGTACTATGGGTTCTTCGCCCTCGAGGAGTACGACTTCGACGGACGCTCGCCCTCGAACCGCTTCAACCGGAACCCGATCCTGGGGCTTGGCCTCGGCGCGGACGGGCTCAAGACGGGCCACACCGAGGAAGCCGGCTATGGCCTCGTGGGCTCGGCCAAGCAGGGTGACCGCCGGATCGTCTTCGTCTTCTCGGGCCTGAGCAGCATGGCCGAACGCCGGCAGGAGGCCGAGGCGATGATCAACTGGGGCTTCCGTCAGTTCGTGCCGAAGAACCTCGCCAAGTCGGGGGCCGTCGTGACCGAAGTGCCGGTGTGGATGGGCAACTTCGAGCGCGTCAACGCCATCGCGCGCGAGGACATCACGCTTCTGGTTCCGGCGATCGGGCAGGACAGCCTTCAGACCCGCGTCGAGTTCCGCAGCCCTATCGAAGCGCCGATCGAGGAGGGCGGACAGGTCGCCGAACTGGTCATCACCGCGCCCGACATGCCCGAGAAGAGAATCCCCCTCGTATCGGACCGCGCCGTCACGCGCGGAGGCTTCCTGCCTCGCGTGCGCGCCTCGTCCTACGTGCTGTTTGACAAGGCCAAGGGTCAGGTGCAAAGCCTGATGGAATGACGCGCGGGCGGTTCATCACATTCGAAGGCATCGACGGTTCGGGAAAATCCACGCAGGCAAGGCTGTTGGCCGCCTACCTGCGCTCGAAGGGCATCGAGGTCGTCCTGACGCGCGAGCCCGGCGGGTCGCCGGGAGCCGAGGAGATCAGGCGCCTTCTCGTCGAGGGCAATCCTGACCGCTGGTCAGCCGAGACCGAGATCCTGCTCTTTACCGCCGCCCGTCGCGACCACCTCGAAAAGACCATACGCCCGGCGCTCGAACGCGGCTCGACCGTCATCTCGGACCGCTTCGCGGACTCGACGCGGGTGTATCAGGGCGCGGCGCGGGGCGAGCTTCGCGGCCTTGTCGACCGCCTGCACGAGGCCGTCATCGGGATCGAACCGGACCTGACGCTCATCATCGACATGGACCCCTCGCGCGCGCTTGAACGGGGTCTTGCCCGGAAGAGCGGCGAAGACCGTTTCGAGGAGATGGGAGAGGGCTTCCAGCACCGTCTCCGCGACGGTTTTCACAGGCTGGCGCAGGACTTTCCGGGCCGCTGCCATCTTGTCGACGGTCAGCGCGATCCCGACAGCATCGCCGCAGAGGTTGCCCGGATCGCGGACGCCGCTCTATGAGCGACGACCTTCCGGCCGAAGCGGATCGCGCGGATGGCGCGCCCCACCCGCGCGAGACCGCTCACCTTTTCGGACAGGGTGACGCGGAGGCCGCGTTTCTCGAGGCCGTCGCGCAGGACCGGCTGCATCACGCCTGGCTTCTGACGGGGCCCAAGGGCGTCGGGAAGGCGACCCTCGCGTGGCGGCTGGCGCGTTTCCTTCTGGCCGAGGCTCCTGCCGACGCCGGCTTCTTCGGCGACGCGCCCCCTACCCCCACGTCTCTGGACATCCCGCGGGACCATCCCGTCGCGCGACGCATTGCGGCCCTGTCCGAACCGGGCCTCCTCTTGATCCGCCGCGCCTGGGACAGCGACCGCAAGAAGCTGAAGTCGCAGATCACCGTCGACGAGGTGCGGAAACTGAACGAGTTCTTCGGCCTCACCGCGACGGATGGCGGACGGCGCATCGTCATCGTGGATGCAGCGGACGAGTTGAACCCCTCGGCCGCGAATGCGCTTCTGAAGGTTCTCGAGGAACCGCCCAAGCGGGCGGTCCTGATCCTCGTCAGCCACCAGCCTGCCCGTCTCCTTCCGACGATCCGGTCGCGCTGCCGGACGCTGCGGCTTGGCGAGGTCGGGCCCGAGGACATGGCGCGGGCCCTGTCGCAGGCCGGAGTGACGCCCGAGGACGGGCTGGCTCTGAGCGAGCTTGCCCAAGGCTCGGTCGGCGAGGCGATCCGGCTTCTCTCGCAGGACGGGCCGGGCTTGTATGCAACGATCGTGAGGCTGATCTCGGGTGGTCCCCGGATGGACCGTCAGGCCTTGCGCGCCTTTGCAGAGAACGTGACCGTCCGCGGGGCAGAGGAACGCCAGGACCTTGCCGTCCGACTTCTCAACCTCGCCCTGGTTAGGCTTGCGCGGACCGGCGCGGGCCGACCTCCCCTCGCCGAGGCCGCACCGGGCGAGATCGAGGCTTGGCGCCGCCTCGCGCCCGATGCTGGCCGCGCGCAGGTCTGGGCGACGCTTCAGCAGGAGTTGTCGTCGCGCATCGCGCACGGCCGGGCCGTGAACATCGACGCGCAAAGTCTTCTGACCGACGCCTTTCTCCGCATCGACGAGGCCGCGCGCGACTGACCCCGCCTTGACCCTTCCCGCGGGCTGCCCGATACGGGAGCCATGACCGACGCGACCCCCATCACGGACAGCCATTGCCATCTCGATTTCCCCCAGTTCGAGAGTGAGGTCGAGGCGCTGGTTTCGCGTGCGAAACAGCGGGGCGTCCATCGCATGGTGACCATCTGCACGAAGCTCGGGAAGGAACCCGAGGTCCGCGCCCTGGCCGAGACCCACCCCGGGGTGTTCTACGCCGCCGGCATCCATCCTATGTCCGCACATGAGCAGCCTGTGGTGACGGTCGAGCGGCTTGAGGAGATCGCCGGGCATCCGAAGATGGTCGGTATCGGCGAGACCGGGCTCGACTACCATTACACCGCCGAGACGAAGCCGATCCAGCAGGAGAGCCTGCGCGTCCATATCGAGGCTGCCCGCCGTACGGGCCTGCCGCTCATCATCCACGCCCGGGACGCCGACGACGACATGGCCCGGATCCTCGGCGAGGAGCACCGCGCCGGCGCCTATGCCTGCGTCATGCACTGCTTCTCGTCCGGTCGGGCGCTGGCCGAGGCGGCACTCGAACTTGGCTTCTACCTGTCCATCTCGGGGATCGCCGCCTTCCCGAAAAGCACCGAGTTGCGCGCCATCTTTGCGGATGCGCCGCTGGACCGGGTGCTGGTCGAGACGGACGCCCCCTACCTCGCGCCGCCGCCGAACCGGGGCAAGCGCAACGAACCTGCCTACGTCGTCGACACCGCGAAGGTCGGCGCCCAGATCTTTGGGCTCTCCTACGCGGATTTCGCCCGCGCGACCGAAGCGAACTTCGAGCGTCTTTTCTCCAAGGCTGCGGAATGGCGGAGCTGACCTTCACCATCCTCGGCTGCGGCTCGTCGGGCGGAGTGCCGCGGCTTGGCGGTCTCTGGGGTGCCTGCGATCCCGACGAGCCGCGAAACCGCCGCCGCCGCTGCTCGCTTCTTGTCGAGCGGACCGAGGGCGACGCCGTGACGCGCGTCCTGATCGACACCTCGCCCGACATGCGCCAGCAGCTTCTGGATGCGGGCGTCGGTCGCCTCGACGCGGTCGTCTTCACGCACGGCCACGCCGACCATGTTCACGGCATCGACGACCTGCGGATGATCGTCTTCAACACGCGCCAGCGCCTGCCGGTCTGGGCCGACGGGCCGACGCAGGAGAGGCTCTACTCGGGCTTCGGCTATGCCTTCATCCAGCCCGAGGGATCGCCCTATCCGTCGATCCTCGACATGCACACGATCAAGGGCGACGTGACCGTCGGCGGTCCCGGCGGAGACATCGTCTTCCATCCCTTCCGCGTCGGGCATGGCTCCATCGACGCACTCGGCTTCCGCATCGGCGGCCTCGCGTACCTACCCGACGTGGTCGAGATCTACGATGCGGCCTGGTCGTCGCTTCAGAACCTCGACATCTTCATCGTGGACGCGCTGCGCCGCACGCCCCATCCGACCCACGCGCATCTCGACATGACGCTCGGCTGGATCGAGAAGGTGCAGCCGAAGCGCGCCATCCTGACCAACATGCACATCGACCTGGACTACAGGACCATCCTCGACGAGACGCCCGACCACGTCGTGCCCGCCTACGACGGGATGCGCCTGAGCCTGCCGGGCTGATCGGGTGCAGGCCCTTCTGGACGTCATCCTCCCCGTCTTCCTGGTGATCGGCGGAGGCTATGTCGCAGTCTGGAAAGGCTATTTCTCGGATGCGGGCGTGGACGCCCTGATGAAGTTCAGCCAGGGCTTCGCGATCCCCTGCCTTCTGTTCCGCGCGATTTCGACGCTCGACCTCGGCGCGGACTTCAACCTGCCGCTTCTCTTCAGCTTCTATATCGGCGCGGTGACGGGCTTCTTCGCCGCCCTGACCGGCGCGCGGTTCATCTTTCGCCGAAACTGGACGGACTCCGTCGCGATCGGTTTCTGCGGCCTCTTCTCGAACTCGGTCCTCCTTGGCCTGCCGATCACCGAGCGCGCCTACGGGACCGAAGCGCTGGCCGGCAACTTTGCCATCATCGCGCTTCATCCGCCCATCTGCTATCTGATCGGCGTCACCGCAATGGAGATCGCGCGGGGCACCGGCGCAGGGCCCATTGGCACGGCGCGGAACGTGATCTGGGCGATGTTCCACAATTCGTTGATCGTGGGCATCTCGCTTGGGCTTATCGTGAACCTGAGCGGAATGACGATGCCCGAGGTCATAACGGACGGCGTCGATCTTCTGGCCCGCGCAGCCCTGCCCTCGGCCCTCTTCGGGCTTGGCGGCGTCCTCTATCGCTACCGTCCCGAGGGTGACCTCAAGACCATCGCCATGGTCTGCGTGATCTCGCTGGTGCTGCATCCGGCGGTATCCTTCACCACCGCCACGCTTCTCGATCTGGACCGCGACGCCTTCCGCTCGGTCGTGCTGACGGCGGCCATGGCGCCGGGCGTCAACACGTATCTCTTCGCCAACATGTACGGCGCGGCGCGGCGGGTCGCGGCCTCGTCCGTCCTGATTTCGACCGGCTTGTCGATCGGAACGGTGTGGCTCTGGCTGCTTGTCATCCCCTGAACGCCGCCACGCATCGGATGGGATTGAGTCCTTTTGGCGACATATGTGTCCCGATGGTTCACGCGTCCGGAACATTAACCGAAATGATACCCCGGTTGTGCCCATACTCGGTCACAAAGAAGGGTTCCCCTAGCGTAAGGAAATATGGAGCAGACTGATGAAAGTGGTTTCGTTTCCAGCCGCGCCGACACAGACGCAAAAGGCCACCAGGCGGCCGGCCCGCCCGATGACCCTCTTCCTTCACGTCCGGCGTTCGACGCTGATCATGCACATCGCAGACAGCCGCGCCGACGACACATCGGGCCGGGCCGAGGCGAAGTAGACTTCGCTCAAGCCTTCTGGACGAACCGGTTGACCAGGTTCTCCAGCCTTTCCTGTCGTCCCGAACGCGGCTCCGGTTGCAGGTCCTCGGACAGGACCATCTCGGTGATCTCTTCCAGCGACGACGACATCAGCTTCTTGCCGCGATCGCTGTCCCAGCCCGCATAGCGCTCGCGCCGTGCCGCTTCGAGCGAGCCATCCTCCAGCATAGCCGCCGCCGCCTTCAGCCCTTGGGCGCAAACATCCATCGCCCCCACATGCGCGAGGATCAGGTCTTCGGGGTCGAGAGACTGGCGCCGGAGCTTCGAGTCGAAGTTGGTGCCGCCGGTCTGGAAGCCGCCCGCCTTAAGGATCTCGTAATAGACCATCGCCACTTCCGGCACGTTGTTCGGAAACTGGTCGGTGTCCCAGCCGGACTGGTAGTCGTTGCGGTTCATGTCGATCGAGCCGAAGACACCCAGGCTCATCGCAAGTGCCACCTCGTGTTCGAAGGTGTGTCCTGCGAGGATCGCGTGTCCCTGCTCGATGTTCAGCTTCACCTCGTCTTCGAGTCCGTAGCGCTTGAGGAAGGCGTAGCAGGCGGCGACGTCGTAGTCGTACTGATGCTTCGTCGGCTCCTGAGGCTTCGGCTCGACAAGGATCGTGCCCTTGAAGCCGGTCTTGTGCTTGTAGTCGACGACCATCGACAGCATCCGCGCCATCTGGTCGGCTTCGCGGCCGAGGTCGGTGTTCAGGAGCGTCTCATAACCTTCGCGACCGCCCCAGAGGACGTAGTTCTCGCCGTTCAGCTTGCGCGTGGCGTCCATGTTCGCCTTGATGGTCGCGGCGGCGTAGGCAAAGACGTCCGGGTCGGGGTTGGTGGACGCGCCCGACATGAAGCGGCGGTGTGAGAATAGGTTTGCGGTGCCCCAGAGTAGCCGTGTGCCCGTCTCCTCCATCTTCCCGCCGATGTAGTCGGTGATGGCCTCGAGGTTCTTGGTGTTCTCGGCATAGCTCTCGACCTCGGGCCGGGCGTCGGCGTCGTGGAAGCAGAAGAACGGCTGGCCGAGGATACGGAACATCTCGAAGGCGACGTCGGCTTTCGTGCGCGCGTGATCCATGGTCGAGCCGAACCAGGGGCGGTCGAAGGTCCGTCCGCCGAAGGGGTCGCCGCCCTCCCATGCGAAGCTGTGCCAGTAGGCGACGGCGAATCGCAGGTGATCCTCCATCCGGCGACCGGCGACCTGTGCGTCCGGATCGTAGTGGCGGTAGGCGAAATCGTTCGACGTCTCGGGGCCTTCATAGGCGACAGACGGAATGTCCTTGAAAAACGACATGATAGCTCCAGAAGTTCGCGCAGTGCGCGCGTTCAGATGTTCAGGGTGACCCAGGATGCGTTCCGCGCCGAGGACCGAACGCAGGCATCGACGAAAGCCACTCCGGTTACGCCGTCGAGGATGTCGGGAAAATGGATGTCCTCGGGGATTGGCTCCCCCGCCTTCTTCGCCCGGATCGCGCGGGCGGCTTCGGAATAGATGTTGGCGAAGCCCTCGAGATAGCCTTCAGGATGTCCAGGGGGGATGCGCGACATGCGTGCCGCCGCCGGGCCCGATCCCGCGCCATTCCGGGTCAGAAGGCGCTTCGGCTCACCGAAGGGCGTGTGCCAGAGATAGTTCGGATCCTCCTGCGCCCATTCGAGCCCGCCCTTGGTGCCGTAGACACGCAGGCGAAGGCCGTTCTCGTTGCCGGGCGCGACCTGGCTGCACCAGAGCATCCCCCGTGCCCCGCCCTCGAAGCGCAGCATGACATGGCCGTTGTCGTCGACCCGTCGGCCCGCGACGAAGCTCTGAAGGTCGGCGGCAAGGCTTTCCAGCGTCAGACCGGTCACGAAGCTTGCCAGGTTGAAGGCGTGCGTGCCGATGTCGCCGGTCGAGCCGCCCGCGCCCGAGCGTTCGGGATCCGTCCGCCAGCCGGCCTGTTTCTGGCCGGTGCTCTCGACGTCCTCGGTCAGCCAATCCTGGGCGTATTCGACCTGAACGACGCGGATCTCGCCCAGGTCTCCGGCAGCGATCATCTCGCGCGCCTGCCGGATCATCGGGTAGCCCGTGTAGTTGTGGGTTAGGACGAACAGCGCATCCGACGTCTCGGCCGCCTTCGCCATCTTGCGCGCCTCGGGGAGGGTCGACGTCAGGGGCTTGTCGCAGATGACGTGGATGCCGCGCTTCAGGAACTCGCGCGCGACGGGATAATGCATGTGGTTCGGCGTCACGATGGCGACAGCGTCGATGCCGCCCTTCATGCGCGCCTCGCGCTTCGCCATCGCGGAGAAGTCGTCGTAGACGCGCTTGGGGTCGAGGCCGAGGTCGGCGCCGGAGGCCTGCGATTTTTCGGGGGTCGAGGAGAAGGCTCCCGCCACCAGATCCCAATGGCCGTCGATGCGGCTGGCGATCCGGTGGACCCCGCCGATGAAGGCGTCGCGCCCGCCGCCGACCATGCCGAGACGCAGGCGGCCGGTGGTCTGTTCCGAAGTTCCGTCGATCGGCATGTCGTCCCCCTCAGTCCAGTCCCAGCATCCGCCGGTTGGCGGCGTCGTCGGCGCCTCCGCCGGCGAAGTCGTCGAACGCCTTCTCGGTCACGCGGATGATGTGATCCTTGACAAAGGCCGCGCCCTCGCGCGCCCCGTCCTCGGGGTGCTTCATGGCGCATTCCCACTCGACCACGGCCCATCCGTCGAAATCGTATTGGGTGAGTTTCGAGAAGACGGCCCGGAAGTCGACCTGTCCGTCACCGAGCGACCGGAACCGGCCCGCGCGGTCGACCCAGGACTGGTAGCCGCCATAGACGCCCTGCCGTCCCGTGGGGTTCAGCTCGGCGTCCTTGACGTGGAACATGCGGATCCGGTCGTGGTAGATGTCGATATTGTCGAGGTAGTCGAGCGCCTGAAGCACATAGTGCGAAGGGTCGTAAAGCATGCAGGCACGGCCGTGGCCCTTCACGCGGTCGAGGAACATCTCGTAGCTGATGCCGTCGTGCAGATCCTCGCCCGGGTGGATCTCGTAGCAGATGTCGACACCCATTTCCTCGGCATGGTCGAGGATCGGCGTCCAGCGTTTCCCGAGCTCGTCGAAGGCGGCCTCGACGAGCCCGGCAGGCCGCTGCGGCCAAGGGTAGAGGTACGGCCAGGCAAGCGCGCCCGAGAAGGACGCCTGCGCGGTCAGGCCGAGGTTCCGTGACGCGGTCAGCGCCTTCTTCACCTGGTCGACGGCCCACTCCTGACGGGCCTTGGGATTGCCCCGCACCTCGGGCGCGGCAAAGCCGTCGAAAGCCTCGTCATACGCCGGGTGGACGGCGACGAGCTGGCCCTGGAGGTGCGTCGAAAGCTCGGTGATCTCGATTCCGTTGGCCGCCGCCGCGCCCTTGACCTCGTCGCAGTAGTCCCTGGACGAAGAAGCCTTGTCGAGGTCGATGAACCGGGCGTCCCAGCTTGGGACCTGAACCCCCTTGTAGCCGCAATCGGCGGCCCATTTCGTGATCCCGTCCCAGCTGTCGAAGGGCGCGGAGTCGCCCGCGAACTGAGCCAGGAAAAGGGCCGGCCCCTTGATCGTTTTCATCTTTTCCTCCCGTCGGCACTCTTTCGTTGCCTGCGGGAGGAAACCCGATCCGGTTTAAGGTCGCAAGACCGTTTAATATTAATTCGTGATGATCTCGGGTCCCATCCTCGACGTCGGAAGCCAGGTCGAAAGCCAAGGCACGTAGGTCACGATGATCAGGAAGACGAAGAGGACGGCCAGGAACGGCAGCGCCGCGCGGACGACCGCCATCATCGACATCCCGGCCACGCCCGAGGTGACGAAGAGGTTCAGGCCAACAGGCGGCGTGATCATCCCGATTTCCATGTTCACGACCATGATGATGCCGAGGTGGATCGGGTCGATGCCAAGCTGGATCGCGATCGGGAACACCAGCGGCGCCACGATCACGATCAGACCCGAGGGCTCCATGAACTGCCCGCCGATCAGCAGGATCACGTTGACGACAACGAGGAACATGATCGGGCCGAAGCCCGCGTCGAGCATGGCCCGCGCAATGGATTGGGGGATCTGCTCGTCGGTCAGGACGTGTTTCAGGATCAGGGCGTTTGCGATGATGAACATCAGCATCACCGTCAGCCTCGCCGCATCGAGAAGCGTGTTCCGCGTGTCTCGGTGGAACAGCGCCGTCACGAGGGCCTGCGGCCTCTGGAGAAGCGACTTGCGGCCCTGTCCGTCGCGCGCCGCCAGAGGGCCCATGTCGCGGTAGACGAAGACCGCGACGACGAAGGCATAGACGGAGGCGACGGCGGCGGCCTCGGTCGGAGTGAAGATGGCCCCCGTCAAACCGGGTATGCCGTAGATGCCGACCATGATGATGACGATCAGCATCAGGCCCCAGAGGGCATCGAGGAACGAGGCGCCGATCTCGCCAAAGCCTCTCCATTCGCCCTTCGGCATGTCGCGGACGATGGCCATGACGTAGATCGTGACCATCAGCATGAAGCCCGCGAGAAGCCCCGGAATGACGCCGGCGAGGAACATGCGCCCGACCGAAACGTCGGTGGCCGAAGCATAGACGACCATGACGATGGAAGGCGGGATCAGGATGCCGAGCGTGCCCGCGTTGCAGATGACGCCAGCCGCGAATTCCTTGGTGTAGCCCGCCTGCTTCATCGCCGCGATGACGATAGTGCCGATGGCAACGACGGTTGCGGGGGACGAGCCCGAGAGCGCCGCGAAGATCATGCAGGCGAAGACGCCCGCGATGGCGAGGCCGCCACGCAGGTGGCCGACGCAGGCGATGGAAAAGCGGATGATGCGTTTCGCAACGCCGCCCGTCGACATGAAGGACGAGGCGAGGATGAAGAAGGGAATGGCGAGCAGCGTGTAGTGCCCTTCCATCGCCTGGTAGAGCGACTGCGCGACGGAGGCGAGCGAAGTGTCCGAGAAGGCCAGCAGAAAGATGATCGACGACAGTCCCAGCGCCACCGCGATCGGCGTGCCGATCAGCAGGAGGCCCATGACCATGGTGAAGAGAAGGACGACCTGCATCTCAGTTCTCCGCCATCCGGGCCTCGGCCACGGCGTCCTCGGCCTCGTGGCTGACGATCAGGCTGTCGCGTCGGCCGGCGAGGACGCCGATGGTCGCCTGGATGATCCGGAAGAGCATCAGGGCGACGCCGAAGGGCAGGACGAAGTAGGGGATAAAGCGGGGCAGCTTGTCGTAGCTCTCGCCCATGTTGAAGCGCTCGGCCAAAAACTCTCCACCGAAGGGCACGGGCACCTGCTCGGTGTGGTAGAAGGCCTGGTCCCGCGTGCGGTCGTCGAAGCCCGTGGGGATGATGCGGCCCTCGGTGCGCTGGTAGCCCGCGAAGGGCGCCCAGTAGTCCCATGCGCCCTTCATCAAAAGGCCCCCGTAGACGAGGCAGGCGAGTGCCGAGAGAAGCACCATAACTCTCTTCGGGCCCGGACCGACGATGTTCAGAATGGCGTCGACACCGAGGTGAGCCGTTCGCTTGAACCCATAGGAAATACCCAGAAGGACAAGCCAGGCGAAGAGGATCGTCGTGACCTCGAGACCCCAGAGGATCGTGTGGTTGAAGACGTAGCGCAGGACGACGTTAACGAAAGTGATCACCGTCATCGCGGCGAGGATATAGGCGATCACCATTTCCTCAAGCGCGTTCACGAAGCGGCCGAGCGGCGACACCGCCGCATCCGTCTGTCCGGACATCATTTCCCTCCCCCTGTGTCCCGCCCCTCTCCCGTGAGGCGGAAGGCAGGGCGCACCGGCGCCCTGCCCATTCGTCGATTACATCGAAGCGTTGATTTCCTGAGCCGCGGCAATGTTGTCCGCGCCCACGTCGCCTTCGAACTGCTCCCAGACCGGCTTCATCACGTCGACCCAGGCCTGACGCTCTTCATCGGACAGCTCGCGGATGACGCCGCCGGCGTCGAGGATCGACTGGCGGGCTTGCGCATCGAGATCGCCCACGGCCGCGTTGCCGGCGACAGTGACTTCCTCGAGGATGGTCAGGAACTGGTCGCGGACCGCCGGATCGAGGCTGTCGAGCCAGTCGACCGAGGCCACCACAAGATAGTCGATGATGCCGTGGTTCGTCTCGGTGGTGCCGTCCTGCACCTCGAAGAACTTCTGGCCCCAGATGTTGGACCAGGTGTTCTCCTGACCATCGACGACGCCGGTCTGAAGCGCACCGTAGACCTCGGAGAAGGCCATTGGCTGCGGGCTGGCGCCGAGCGCTTCCATCTGCGCGACAAGCACGTCGGACGGCTGCACGCGGAACTTGAGGCCCTGGGCGTCGGCTGGAGAGACGAGCGGCACGTTGGCCGAGAATTGCTTCATGCCGTTGTGCCAGAACTGGAGGCCCTGGAGACCGCGGCGCTGCATCGAATCCTTCATCGCCTGGCCGGTCTCGGAGGTCTGGAAGGCATCGACGGCATCGACGTTCTTGAACATGAACGGCAGGTCGAAAATGCGGAAAACCTTGGTGAAGGTCTCGAACTTCGACAGCGACGGCGCGGCGAGTTGGACGTCGCCCTGAAGCATCGCCTCGAGCACCTGGTCATCGTCATAGAGTGTGGAGTTCGGGAAGACCTCCATGCACATGGTGCCGTTCATCTCGTCGTTGACGCGGCCCGCGAGGGTGTCGGCGGCGACGCCTTTCGGGTGACCGGTCGCGTTGACGACGTGCGCGAACTTGACGACGATCTCTCCGTCCTCGCAGGACGCGAAGGCGCCGGTTGCGCCCAGGCTCAGTGTGGCGGCCGCCACGGCGGTTGTGAAGTTTTTCATCGGTATCCTCCCTGATACGGAAACAAGATTTTGCGGCGAGTTTCCTCCCCTGCGCGGAGGATCATCGTATTGGACCTCACGGCAAGCCGGATGTTGCCTGAAGATATATTTCTTACTTATCATAATGTTAAAGCAAAAAATTGAAGTATTCGGAGGCCCCGTGTGCGGAATCTCGGACAGCAGTTACCGCCTGACTGTGCGAAATTCCGCACAGATCAGTCGCGGAAGTCCTCGGCCCGGACACCGTAGCGGGCCAGCTTGTCGTAAAATGTCTTGCGCGGCAGCTTCAACGTCTCGGCGGTCAGTGTCGCATTGCCCCTGTTGCGGCGCAGCGCCTCGACGATCAGCGAGGCCTCGATCTGCGCCATCTTCTCGGCCAACCCGATCTCCTCGATCTCGTCGGGCATGAGGCCGAGGGTGAAGCGCATGGCGGCGTTCATCAAGGCGCGTGCGTTGCCGGGCCAGTCCTGCGACATGAGCGACGCCAGAAGGGCGGGAGGAATAGCACGCTCGGGCACCCCGGCCTGCTCGGAGGCCTGTGCAACGTAGTGCCGGAAGAGGACAGGAATGTCCTCGGGGCGTTCCTTCAGCGCCGGGATGCGGATGCGCAGCGCCTCGACGCGGTAGTAGAGGTCGGGCAGGAACGCTCCCTGCTCGGACAAGGCCAGGGCGTCCTGTGTCGTCCCCGCCAGAAGACGCGCGCCCGCCTCGCGGTCCAGATGCTCCAGAAGCGCGTACTGGCAGGCCTTGGACAACGAGGTGACCTCGTTCAGGAAAAGGCTTCCGCCGTCGGCCGCGGCAACCGCGTCGTCAAGCGCCGCGGGCGTCAGCGCCGCGGCCCCGAGCTTGATGAAGGGCCCCTGCGCGAGGGGCGACAGAAGGTGCAGCACCTCGGCGACCTTGCTGAGGCCGGACCCCGGCGCCCCTTCGATCAGCACGACGCCGGGCACCCGCGCGATCTGGCGGACCTCTGCCCGCAACCTCTCGGCCACCGCCGATGTGCCGAAGAGCATGCGTTGAGCGGCGTCGCCCTTTCGCAGCTCGGCCTGAAGCCGGCGATCCTCGAGCGACGCCCGCCTGCGATCGAGCGCGCGGCGTACCGTCTCGACAAGCGTCTCGGTCGGACAGGGCTTTTCGAGGAAATCGAACGCGCCCCGGTTCACCGCCGCGACCGCCATCGGCACATCGCCCTCTCCGGTCAGCAGGATCACCGGCAGTTCGGGATCCACGGACTGCGCATGATCGAGAAGCGCTATGCCGTCCTTGCCCGGCATCCGGATGTCGGACACGACCACGCCCGCGAAGTCCCGCCGGATGTGATCCTTAGCGACAATGAAGGATCCCGCCTCGGTCACTGTCAGGCCCGCAAGCTCCAGCGTCTGCGCCAGCGCCTCGCGCACGGGCGCGTCGTCCTCGACCAGAAGAACCCGGCTCATGCCGCGCGTTCCTCGCGCCAGGGCTGGAGGCGGACGGTGAAGACGGCACCGCCTCCGAGCGCGTTTTCGCCCGAGATATCGCCCCCGAAGCTCTGGACGAGACCGTAGGAGATCGAAAGGCCCAGCCCCGTTCCCTCGCCGTCACCCACGGACTTGGTGGTGTAGAACGGCTCGAAGATGCGCGAGGGGTCCGCTATGCCCGGGCCGCTGTCGCGGACGGTGACCGATGGCTCCGGGTTCGCGGAGACCGTCAGGGTCAGCGACTTCTCGGGCAAGGACGACATGGCGTCGGCGGCGTTGGTCAGCAGGTTTACGACCACCTGCGTCAGCCGCACCTCGCCGCCCGTCACCCAGACGGGAGCGCCGGGCAGGTGCGCCGTGACGCCGACCGCGTCCCGTTCGAGTTGCGCCTCGGTCATCTCGAGAGCGGCGCGCGCGACGGCGCAGAGGTCGACGCGCGTCGAGGGCTCGCTCTCCTGCCTCGCGAAGGCCTTGAGGTTCTTGATGATCCGCCCCGCCCGCGCGGCAAGGTCCGCGATCTTGGCCAGGTTGCCCGCAACCATGTCGCCCTTGCCCATCTCGAGAAAGCGGGACCCGTTTTCGGCGAAGGACCGGATCGCCATGAGGGGCTGGTTGAGTTCGTGGCTGATGCCCGCCGACATCTGCCCGAGAGCCGACAGCTTGCCGACCTGTACGAGTTCGTCCTGCGCGCGCTTCAGCGCCGCCTCGGCCTCGCGCCGTTCCGCAATTTCGTCGCGGAGTGCCACGTTGATGCGCGAAAGCTCGTCCGTCCGTTCCGCCACGCGGACCTCGAGCGCCGCATTCGCCCGCGCCAGGGCGCGGCGGCGTTCGGTCGTCAAGAAGATGACGGTGCCGAAGAAGGCGGCGAGAACCCCGGCGACCGTGCCCTGGAGACCGGCGGTGACATAGGCCGGCCGGGCGTCGAGAAGGGCCTCGGCGCGAAGCCCCAGGATCTCGATCCGCTGCTCGACATGAAGTGCCCGCTTCGGGACATAGGGGCCGGCGTCGATCCGCCAGACGTCGGTGCCGCGCACGCCAAGCGCGTCGTAGGGGAAGAACGGGCGAAGCCTGTTCTCGGGGAATGCCGACCGCCGCTCGCCTTCGCGCCGCATCAGGACGAGTTCGGACCGGTTGGAGGAAATCACCACACCGTCCTCGTCGGTGAAGAGCACGACCGGGATGGCGCCGCGCCCCTCGGCCTCGATGCGGTCCAGGTCGACGACCGCGACGAGCGCCCCCTCCACGGGCCCCGCCTCCGAGAACACAGGCGCCGCGAAGTAGAACGCACGGGTCAGGAAGCGGTCGCTGATGGCGTGGAAGGACCCGAGCGCGCCCGTCAGCGCCCGGTCGACGAAGGCGTCGTCCTCCCAATCGGGCCCTTGCGCACCCGAGGCGCTGGCAACCACCCGCCCCGCGCCGTCGAGAAGCATGAGGTCAAGCGCCCCCGTCAGGTCCGCCGCCCGCCGCAGGAGCCGAGCCGCGCCTTGGGGATCGGGCGCGGGCCCGTCGAACTGCTCGTCGTCGGCGAGAACCACGATCAACTCGCGATACCGCGTCAGGCTCTTGACCAGCCGGTCCGACGCAAGCGCGAGGTCGGATGCCCCCCGCTGCCCCAACTGGTCGAGCGACTGCCCCAGCCCCGCCCACCAGACCGCCCCGGCCAGACAGACCGCGGCAACCCCGAGGGTCAGGCCACGCGCTATCCGGAAATCCCATCTCATTCCGGGAGCTTACAGAGCGACACCGCATGGCGCCAGAGGCGTAGAGGGAGGATCAGGCTTGAAGTGGTGCCCGGGGGCGGAATCGAACCACCGACACGCGGATTTTCAATCCGCTGCTCTACCCCTGAGCTACCCGGGCACGGGCGGAGGCGTGGCTCCGCTCAGGTCGCGTTCTTCTAATGGCGGCGGGAAGGGCTGTCCAGTGGTCGGGGAGACAAAAATCTCAGTGCCGCAGCGGCTGATCGGACGGATCGTCAGGCGACGCATCCTCGTCGGGATCGACGGGTTCGGCGGGGATGGCGTAGGTGCCCTTTAGCCAGCGCGCGAGATCGACGTCGGCGCAGCGTTTCGAACAGAACGGCCGGTACTCGGGCGTCGAGGGCTTCGAACAGATGGGACAGCTCATCGAAGGCACTCCGCCAAGGGCAGCCGCTCGCGCTTGCGCGTCAACTCGAGGTGCCCCAGGGGGGTCCAGCCCAGCACGGTCGTCTCGATCCCGTCGGAGCGGAAGGCGCCGCGGGCGGCATCCTCGACCCGGCGGCGATCGCGCTTGGCCACGGGCGCCAGATCAAGGACGATCTGTCCGGCAAGGCCGCGCAGGCGAAGGGCGCGCGGAAGGGCGGCGAGGGCGGCAAGGTTCACCTTAAGGGCGGAAGCGGGGGAGGTGTCGGCGCCGGTGTTCACGTCGACGGCCACCAGAGCGCGGGTCGGCTCGACGAACATGAAGCCCCCGCCCGTCAGCTCCACCCTGGGATCGGAGAGGGCGGCGATCATGTCATCCGCCCCGCTGCGCGCAAGGCTTCCGGGACGGTCGTCCGTCACGTCGGGGGCGGGCCAGTCACGCCAGGCGATCTCGGTCGCCGACGGTCCGTCCAACAGCATCTCGGGCGCGCCAAGGCGAGGCTCGGCCATGACGCGGGACGCGAGGTCGACGAGGGCCGCGACATCCTCGGCGACGGTGTCGTCCTCTGCCCCTTCGGCAGCCGTGCGCAGGACGACGCCCATGCCGTCCGGGGCTTTTATGGCATCGAGGATCGCGCGCAACTCCACCCGACGTTCCTCGTCCCGGATCGCCTTCGAGATGTTCAGCCCCTCGGCACCGGGCGTCACCATCGCGAACCGGCTCTTGAAGAGAACACGCGCCGCGACCGGCGTCGCCTTGCCGGGCTCGGCCCAGGTCGAGGCCTGAACGATCAGCGTGTCACCCTGCGAAACGCCCTTGGCCTGGCGGAGGAACATCGGTCCATCCGGGGTCTCGAGAATGGCCCCGCCCTGCCCCTTGAGAGGCCTCCCGACGCGCGCGCGGTAAATCGCGCCGGGGCGAATGCGGTCTTCTGAGGCATCGACCAGAAGATCGGCCAGCGCCCCATCGACGATCAGGGCCGCGGCTTCGCGTCCGTTCAGGGTGTCGAAGACGGCGATGGACCCCTTCATGCGGCCTCCGTCACGGTCAGCCCGACTGCCGCCAATAGACGCGCGGTCTCACGGAGGGGAAGGCCCATGATCGCCGTATAACTCCCTGACATCCAGGGAATGAACGCGCCCGCCGGGCCCTGTATGGCATAGGCCCCCGCCTTGCCTTTCCAATCGCCCGTGGCGATGTACGCGTCGAGGTCGCCGGACGAAAGCCGGTCGAGCTTGACGATGCTTTCGACCTCACGCTCCCGCAACCCGCCGTCCGAAATGACGGCCAAACACGTCACGACACGATGGCGCCGCCCCGACAGCAGGCCGAGAAAGGAACGCGCCTCGGCCTCGTCCGCGGGTTTGCCGAGGATGCGGCGCCCCACGGCGACCGTCGTATCGGCGACCAGCACCACCTCGCCCGGGTTGCGGGGGATGGCCTCGGCCTTCTCGCGCGTCACACGACGGCAATAGGCCCGGGGAAGCTCGCCCTTGAGGGGGGTCTCGTCGATGTCGGCGGGTCGCACCTCATCCGGCTCGACGCCGATCTGCCGCAACAACTCAAGCCGGCGCGGACTGGCCGAACCGAGCACGAGACGCGGTCGGTCCGCGCTCACTTGAACCGATAGTTGATCCGACCCTTGGTGAGGTCGTAGGGGGTCATCTCGACCTGCACCTTGTCGCCCGCGAGGACCCTGATGCGGTTCTTGCGCATCTTGCCTGCCGTATGCGCGATGATCTCATGGCCGTTTTCCAGCTCGACCCTGAATGTCGCGTTCGGCAAGAGTTCCTTCACGACACCAGGAAATTCGAGCATCTCTTCCTTGGCCATGGTCTCTCCTTCAAATCACCCGTCGTTCGGGCGCAGCGAATATTGGGGCGATCGCCCCCCGGATCAAGCCCGAAAACGCACCACGCCGTGGGGGAATCATGCCTGTGCGCGGTCTTGCGGGACCGTGGGCGGGCCGAATCGCGCGAGCATCCGTTCCCGGATCTGGTCGCGCGACTGCCGATAGTGCTCGAGCTTCTGCTCCCGCGTGTCGCCAAGCCCCGTGGGATCGAGGATCGGCCAGTAGTCGACGTCGAGATGGAAGAAGCGGGTGAGTTCCAGCGCGCGCCGTTGCGACGCGGGCGACAGCGCCACGACGAGATCGAAGGCCGACAGGTCGTCGCCCCACTGCTGCATCTCGTCGAAGCTGCGCGATCGGTGCCGCGACAGCTCGATCCCAAGCTCGTTGCAGACCGCGATCGAGAAGCCGTCGATTTCCATGTCGTTGTAGACGCCCGCCGACTGGACATAGGTCTCGTGGCCATAGAACTGCTTCATCATGCCTTCGGCCATGGGGGACCGGACGGCATTGTGATCGCAACAGAAGAGCACCGACTGGGGAAGGTCCGGCACCCGTCAACCCCCGAAATGCAGCACGCAGATGAGGGTGAAGAGACGCCGAGCGGTGTCGGTGTCCAGATCGGCCTTGCCGTCCAGCCTCTCCTGAAGGACGCGCGCGCCCTCGTTGTGGATACCGCGTCGCGCCATGTCGATGGCCTCGATCTGACCCGGCGGAAGGCGCTTCACGGCGTCGAAGTAGGCCTCGCAGATCTGGAAATAGTCCTTCACGACCTGCCGGAACGGCCCGAGGGACAGCCGGAACTCGGCGGCGGGCTCGCCCTCCTCCGTGCGGATATCGAAGACCAGGAGCTTGTCCCGGATGGCCAGCAGCAGGTGGTAGGGCCCGTCCGGCACGGCCCGTCCGTCGCGGCCCGGAATGTCGAAGCTGTTGTCCTCGAGCAGATCGAAGATCGCCACCCGCCTCTCCTGCTCGATCTGAGGCGTCGGAGGCGGCAGCGCGGTATCGTCGATGTCGATGTGAACGAGACGGGACATGGGTGCTGGATACGTCAAAGGCGTAGGAAATCAAATCACTCGTTCAGCCGACGCAAGCGCGCTGCGACCGAGAGGCCGTGGGCCTGGAGCGACTCGGCTGCGGCCAGCGTTTCGGCGGCAGGGCCGATGTCGGCGAGGGCGCCGGGGGTCATGCGGGTGATCGTGGTGCGCTTCATGAAGTCGAGCACGCCCAGGCCAGACGAGAAGCGCGCGGAGCGTGCGGTCGGCAGGACGTGGTTGGGTCCCGCGACGTAGTCACCGATGGCCTCGGGCGTCCAGGGGCCGAGGAAGATCGCGCCGGCGTGGGTGATATTGCCCGCAAGCGACTCGGGGTTCGCCACGCAAAGCTCAAGGTGTTCGGCGGCGATGTCGTCCGCCAATGCGGCCGCTTCGCCCAGGTTCTGCACCAGGATGACCGCGCCGTTCGACTCCCACGAGGCACGCGCGATGTCGCGGCGCTCGAGGACCTGAAGGTATTGGTTGATGGCGTCGACGACGAGTTCGGCGAATGTCGGATCGGTGGTTATGAGGATCGCCTGCGCGCTCTGGTCGTGCTCGGCCTGGCTGAGAAGGTCGAGCGCGATCCAATCCGGGTCGTTGTCGCCATCGGCGATCACGAGGATCTCGGACGGGCCCGCGATATTGTCGATGCCGACGCGGCCGAAGACATGGCGCTTCGCGGCGGCGACATACGCGTTGCCGGGGCCGGTGATCTTGTCGACGGGCGCGATGGTCTCGGTCCCGTAGGCCAGCGCTGCGATGGCCTGTGCGCCGCCGATGCGATAGATCGTCTCGATCCCCGACAGCTTCGCGGCGAGGAGGACCAGCGGGTTGGCCAGACCGTCCGGCGTCGGCACGCACATCACCAGACGCTCGACACCGGCCACCTGAGCCGGGATGGCGTTCATCAGGACCGACGAGGGATAGGTCGCAAGCCCGCCAGGCACATAGAGCCCCGCGGCCGAGACGGCGGTCCAGCGCCACCCCAGCATGGCGCCGCTGCGGTCGGTCCAGCTTTCGTTCGCGGGCTTCTGGCGCTCGTGGTAGGCGCGGATGCGTTCGGCCGCCACCTGAAGCGCCTGGCGCTCCGCCGCCGGCACCTTGGCCACGGCGGCGTCGATCTCGGCCTTCGAGAGGGCAAGAGTGGCGGGCGTCACCTCGAAGCGGTCGTACTTGCGCGTCAGGTCGATAAGGGCCGCATCGCCGCGCGTTCGCACGTCTTGGACGATGTCGGCCACCGAGGCCGCCACGTCGGGAGCATCCTCGCGCTTCAGAGACAAAAGGGCGCGGAAGCGATCCTCGAAATCCGCGTCTTCGGTGTTCAGGAAATGGGGCATCCTCGCTCCTCTCACCGGCTCTTAGACGCCGGGCGCGGCACGCTCAAGTCCCAGGCCCCTAGTCAGGGTGCGATGGAGCACGCCCGGACGGCGCAAGATAGGGGCGCGTGACATCCTGAAGGACAAGGTTGACCGCCTCGACCTCGACGGCCACCGCCCCGTCCCCGGCGAAGGTCAGGACGACGCGACCCGCGCCGTCCTCGCCGGGTTCGAAGGCGAGCGTCAGGAGCGATAGGACCGTGTCGCCATCCAGGACCGAGCGATCCAGGCCCTGCTGACGGACGGCAAGCGCATCCCCGATCGACAGGACCGCCCTCACCCGTTCGAAGCCGCGCCCGCGCGTCTTGGCCGCAACCTTGTCTTCCCACCGGAAGCGGTTGAGAAGGCAGACGAAACGGCGATGTCCCTTCTCCCACTTCATTTCGGTCGAAGACAGGATCGCGTCCTGCACGAGCGCGGCGAGAACAGTGACGTCCTCCGCCGTCTCGGCTTTCAGGCGAAGGGGACGCTCGGCGGCATCCTCGAAGCGTGCGTCGTCCGTCATCGTCCCGCCACCCGTTCGATCCTGGCGCCGACGGCGCCCAGCTTTTCCTCGACGTGTTCGTAGCCGCGGTCGAGGTGATATACGCGGCTCACCATCGTCTCGCCCTCGGCCGCGAGACCGGCGAGGATCAGCGACACGCTGGCCCGCAAATCCGTCGCCATCACAGGCGCGCCCTTCAGGCGGTCGACCCCGGTCACGGTCGCGGTGCCGCCGTGGACGTCGATGCGCGCGCCCATGCGCAGAAGCTCGGGCGCGTGCATGAAGCGGTTCTCGAAGATCGTCTCCTCGAGGTGGCTCGTGCCCTCGGCCGTGCAGAGAAGCGCCATCATCTGCGCCTGTAGGTCGGTCGGGAAACCTGGGAAGGGCTCGGTGCGGACGTCGATGGCGGACACGCGGCCGTTCTTGCGCGCGACCGTCAGGCCGCGGCCGGTCTCGGTCACCTCGATCCCCGCCTCGTCGAGCTTGTCGCAGAAGGCCGAGACCAGATCGCGGCGCCCGCCCAGGCATTCGACCTCGCCGCCGCAGATCGCGGGAGCGAGCATGTAGGTTCCGAGTTCGATCCGGTCCGGCACGACGGGGTGGGTGGCGCCTCCGAGACGGTCGACGCCTTCGATCGTGATGGTCGAGGTCCCTGCCCCGTCGATGTGTGCGCCCATGCGCACGAGGCAGGCGGCGAGGTCGACGATCTCGGGCTCGCGGGCCGCGTTCTCGATCACCGTCGTTCCTTTGGCCAGAGTCGCGGCCATGAGCGTGTTCTCGGTCGCCCCCACGCTGGCGAAACGCAGCGGCACTCGGGCACCCTTCAGACCGCCGGGCGCCTTGGCATGCAGATAGCCGTCCCTCAGCTCGATCTGAGCGCCGAGCGCCTCGAGCGCGGTGATGTGGATGTCCATGGGGCGGGCGCCGATGGCGCAGCCGCCGGGCAGAGAGACGACCGCGTGACCTTCCCGCGCCAGAAGCGGCCCCAGAACGAGGTTCGAGGCCCGCATCTTGCGCACGATGTCATAGTCTGCGTGGGTCGAAACCGGCCCGAGCGACGACATGGCGATCACGCGCCCGTCCTGAAGGCTCTGGATCTCGGACCCGAGCGACTGCAGGAGCGTCGTCATCGTCGTGATGTCCGACAGCCGCGGCGCGTTCATCAGCGTCAGCGGCTCTTCGGTCAGAAGCGTGGCCGGCATCAGCGTCAGGCAGGCGTTCTTCGCGCCTGCGATGGGGATGGATCCGCGAAGCTCCGCCCCGCCCGTCACGACTATTGAATCCATGCTCAGCCCGCCTTGCCCTGTTCTGTCTTCTTCGCCCGCGCCCGCGCCTGTGCCTTGCGCCGCTGGAGGTTCGCCTTGAGGGCCGCCTTCAGCTTGTCGTCCCGCGTCGCGGGCTCTTTCGGAGGTCTTTCGGAGCTTGGGGATCCTGCCATGCTGCCTACCTAGCGCAGGTGGCAAAAAGCGTCCAGATAACCCTTGCGCGGGCGGGGGAATGATCGTATCCCGCGCCAGCATCGACCGGCGCTGCTGTAGCTCAGTGGTAGAGCGCACCCTTGGTAAGGGTGAGGTCGGGAGTTCAATCCTCCCCAGCAGCACCAGCCCCCCTCCTTTTGAACACGCAATGAAAAAGGCGCCCCGCCGTCAGCGAAGCGCCTTTCGAATAGCTTGTGCCGGCGTCAGGCGCGGCGGCGGCGCAGGACGCCGAAGACGGCGAGACCACCCAGAAGAAGGGCCGCCGACGCCGGAAGCGGCGCCTCGACCAGATCCTCGGCGATGAGCTTGAACTGCGCGCCGTAGAAGTTGAACTCGCCCGCGTCGGTGTAACCGCCGGGTCCGTCCTCGTAGTATTCGGCCGTCATCGCGGCCATATCGATCGAGATCGTGGGATCGCTGATCGACCCCACGAAGAGTTTCTTGCCGTCGGACGACAACGAGATCATGTCGCCGCTGCAGCTCTGCCCGGCGAACTCGCAGGACACCAGCGAGAGGTCCCCGGAGGGGCCATCCTCGAGCGTGATTCGCGCCGACGTCAGGGCACCCGGAGCGAGGTTGCTGAAGGTGCCTTCGAAGCCGTAGGGAGACCCGTCGAAGACGACGGGAATATTGTCCCCGGATTCAGAGTCGTACACGTCCTGGAAATACTCGCGGTCGAAGTTCATCGACAGGTCGAAGTCGTAGGTCGCTGCCAGTGCCGGGGTGGCCGACATCAGCAAAGCAGTCAGAACGGTCGTGCGCATGGGGAAAAATCCGATCATTTCTTGATCATATACAACCACGTCAGGTTAAATGCGGTTCCCTTCCGAACCAAGCCCGGAATCGCCCGTCCGGGGATTCCTGCCTATCCTCGACGGTGATCGTTGCCCCGCCGCATCGCTGGCGGAAGACCGCTCAGAGGTCACTGCACACGCGACCAACTCTGCGCGCGGCAGATGCCGATGACGCAGCCGGAGACCTTCAGAGAGTTTCCCGAGAGCTCCATCTTCGAGGAATAGACCTTGTCGCGGTCGGGCGCCCAGATGCGACCCTTGCCATACCGTCCGTCGCCCTGGGGCTGCATGTCCCAGATCAACCGCTTGCCGATGTTCCGGCTCTGGCGCGGGCTTCCGTCCGGGTTGAACGCCTTGCGGATCACGCCGCAGATGGCGTCGCCGCATTCATACATCTCGACGTGGCCGAATGCGCCGTTGTCGTCGGGCTGCGTCTTGAAGAGACCAAGCACCGGGTCCGCCGCAAAAGCGGGGGTGGCGGTCAGGGCGAGTGCGAACAGGATGTGTCGAAGCGTCATGGATGTCCTCCCGATATGGGACGGAGCGTCCGTCGCGCCCCCCTCGTCAGGCAAGCGTGACGTGGCGACAGGATGCCCCGCGCCGCGGCGTCACGCCCGGGGTTGCCCCCGGCGCCTCGGGTTGGCATGAGACGACGACTCCGAAGGACGGTCCCATGATCCTCTATCCAGCCATCGACCTGAAGGACGGGCAGTGCGTACGTCTCCTCAAGGGCGAGATGTCCGAGGCGACGGTCTTCAGCGACGACCCCGGAGCGCAGGCCGCGGCCTTCGAGGCGGCGGGAGCCGAATGGCTCCACCTCGTCGATCTCAACGGAGCCTTCGCCGGCCGTCCGGTGAATGCGGACGCGGTCGAGGCCATCCTGTCGCGCGTCACGATCCCCGCCCAGCTTGGCGGCGGCATCCGCGACATGGCCACGATCGAAGGTTGGCTGGCGAAGGGCCTGTCGCGCGTCATCCTCGGCACCGTCGCGGTCGAGGATCCGGCGCTGGTGCGCGACGCGGCGCGTGCCTTTCCGGGTCAGGTCGCCGTCGGGCTCGACGCGCGCAAGGGTCGCGTCGCGACGCGAGGCTGGGCCGACGAAACCGACGTACAGGTCACCGACCTCGCCCGCGCGTTCGAGGACGCGGGCATCGCCGCTATCATCTATACCGACATCGACCGCGACGGCGCGATGCAGGGCCCGAACATACCCGCCACCGAGGCCCTGGCGCGCGCGGTCTCGGTTCCGGTCATCGCCTCGGGCGGTGTCTCGTCGATGGACGATCTGCGTCGCCTGCAAGCGACTGGCGTGATCGCGGGCGCGATTTCGGGGCGGGCCCTCTATGACGGCGCCATCGACCTTGGCGAGGCTCTGGCAGAACTCGCGCGCTGACGCGAAACGTCAGCTTCCCGCCGCGGCCGTGGTGAGCGTTTCGAGCGCCCCCTTCATCTGGTCCACGAACTCGGCGTCGTCATCGATGTCGAGGTCATCGAACATGTCATCGACCTCTTCATAGGTGATCCGCGTCTGACCCCCGTCGTCATGCACAAGAACCCGAAGCGGCAGGACGAGCCCGGCGCGGATGTCTTCCTGAAGGGCCGGCGTCCCCAGCTTCGGGTTCCCGAAGATCACGAGTTCCGCGTCCTGAAGCTCCATGCCGACGCTTTCGGCGCCCTTCGAGTGCGGGACGCGGGCGAAAACGGTGGCCCCGGCCTGTTCGACGGCCGCGACAAGCCGGTCGGCGGTCTCGGTGACACTGCCTTCCGCGTCGAGGGTGACGAAGTCGTCGGCGATGGCGGGGGCCGCGGTCAGCAGAAGCGCGGAAAGTACGGCGGCGGTGCGGTGCATGGGTCTATCCTCCGGTTACGAGGTCAAACATAGCGCCTTGAGGCGTGAGGTCCCGTTCCCGCGCTACGGCCGGCGGCCTAGGGCCTTCGTCTGTCCGGATCGGCCTTGCCGATACCCCGGAACACCGCGCGGAACGGCAGGGCCCAGATGAAGCCCAACGCAACGTAGATGACGAACTCGAGCCAGAGCGGAGGCCGGTCGAACAGGGCCACGACGTTGACCGCCACGACGATGTAAAGCGGCAGGCCGACGAGCAGGATGACGAGCGACCATCGCCGCCGGGCTTTGTAGGAAAGAGGCATGGCCCGGGTTATGTCGTGCCTGCCTCCGGGGTCAAGGGAGGAAGGCGCCGCACCCCTTTTTCTCAAGGCCTTGGCGTCCCCTGTTATCGGATAACGCCATATAAACCGGCTGACGCCCGCCGAAACGGGCTCGCCGATATCGTTTAGCGATGAGGCACCACCCTATCTTTCTTTCGACCGCATCCGACATGCGAGGTCCCGATTCCCAGCGAGCGGACCTTGCGGTGGGATCGCGTCACGGAACGACCCCAAACCCGGTCGGTGAGAAACCGGCTTCACAGGAGACACGACATGAAACGCATTCTGCCCCTCGCCCTCGTCCTTCCGCTTCTCGCCGCCTGCGGCCCCGGAGGCTTCATCGACAGCGACATGGAGCGAGGCCTCGTCGGCGCGGCCGTCGGCTATGGTGCGGCGGAAGTCGTCGATGGCAACCACGACCGCGGCGCCATCATCGGCGGCCTTGCCGGCGTGTTCTGCGACGACGCCGGGATGTGCTCGCGCGCTCGCTACTGAGCCGCCCCAAAAGGAAACGCCCGCCGGTCGACGGCGGGCGTTTTCCGTGCAGCACGTCCCTCGCTTCAGTCGGCGAAAGGGTCAGTGACGAGTATGGTGTCCTCGCGCTCCGGCGATGTCGACAGCAATGCCACCGGACACTGGATCAGCTCCTCGATGCGGCGGACGTACTTGATCGCCTCGCCCGGAAGATCGGCCCAGCTTCGCGCGCCGGCGGTCGATTCCGACCATCCCTTCAACGTCTCGTAGACGGGCGTGACCCGCGCCTGCTGGTCCGCCGCCGTCGGCAGGTAGTCGAGCCGTTGGCCATCCAGGTCGTATCCCACGCAAATCTTCAGCTCGTCGAAGCCGTCGAGAACGTCGAGCTTCGTCAGCGCGATCCCCGAGACGCCCGATGTCGCGCAGGTCTGGCGCACGAGCACAGCGTCGAACCAGCCGCAGCGGCGCTTGCGGCCCGTCGTTGTGCCGAACTCGTGGCCCCGCTCTCCCAGCCGGTCGCCATCGGCGTCGAACAGCTCGGTCGGGAACGGACCCTCGCCCACGCGGGTCGTGTAGGCCTTGACGATGCCGAGGACGAAGTGGATCGACCCGGGACCCATGCCGGTGCCCGCCGCCGCCTGGCCGGCGAGGACATTCGACGACGTGACAAAGGGATAGGTGCCGAAGTCGATGTCGAGAAGCGCACCCTGCGCGCCTTCGAAGAGGATGCGGCGGCCTTCCTTCTTCTTCTCGTTCAGCACCTTCCACACGGGCGCTGCGTACTGAAGGATCGAAGGCGCGATCTCCTTCAGCGAGGCGATCAGCGCGCCGCGGTCGATCGGCTCCATGCCCAGGCCCTTGCGCAGCGCGTCGTGGTGGACGAGGAGACGATCCACCCGCGTCTCGAGGGTCGCCGTGTCGGCGAGGTCGGCCACGCGCACCACACGACGGCCCACCTTGTCCTCGTAGCAGGGACCGATGCCGCGCCCTGTCGTGCCGATCTTGGCGACCGAAGCCTGCGCCTCGCGCGCCCGGTCGAGTTCGCCGTGAAGCGGCAGGATGAGGGGCGTGTTCTCTGCGATCATCAGCGTCTCAGGGCTGATGACGACCCCCTGGGCGCGCACGGTCTCGATTTCCTTGACCAGGTGCCAGGGGTCGAGGACGACGCCGTTGCCGATCACCGAGAGCTTGCCGGGACGCACCACGCCGGAGGGCAGCGCATGAAGCTTGAAGACCTGATCGCCGATGACCAGCGTATGCCCCGCGTTGTGGCCGCCCTGGAAGCGGCAGATCACGTCGGCGCGCTCGCTCAGCCAGTCGACGATCTTGCCCTTGCCCTCGTCGCCCCACTGGGCGCCGACCACCACGACGTTGGCCATGCTCGATGTCCTTCCGGTTCTGGTCAAACAGGCGCTCTATACAGGCGCCCCCTTGAACACGAAAGTCCCGTTTCACCCTGTCGTGCGCCTGTGTCACAGGCCATGTAGCGTTAGCGCAACCGCTCTTGCCGCAGGGAAGACCCCCCGGTAGGCAGGGCGCAACCCGTTGCCAAGGAGTGCCCGATGGCCGAGACCCCCGAGTTTCACGACCGCATGCTGTCCCTGGGCCTCGCCCGCGTTTCCGAGGCGGCCGCCCTCGCATCGGCGCGGCTGATCGGCCGTGGCGACGAGAAGGCAGCCGACCAGGCCGCCGTCAACGCGATGCGGAACCAGCTCAACCAACTCGACATCAAGGGCGTCGTGGTCATCGGCGAGGGCGAGCGCGACGAGGCTCCGATGCTCTACATCGGCGAGCAGGTGGGTTCGGGCACCGGCCCCGAGGTCGACATCGCGCTCGATCCGCTGGAAGGCACCACGCTGACGGCGAAGGACATGCCGAACGCGCTGACCGTCATCGCCATGGGCCCGCGCGGCTCGATGCTGCACGCCCCCGACGTCTACATGGACAAGCTCGCCATCGGGCCGGGCTTCCGTCGCGGCGTCGTCACGATGGACATGAGCCCGGCCGAGCGCGTCTCGGCGCTCGCGACCGCCAAGGGGGTGTCGACCGAGGATATCACCGTCTGCGTGCTGGAGCGCCCCCGTCACGAGGACATGATCGCGGAACTCCGCACGACGGGCTGCGCGATCCGGCTCATCACCGACGGCGATGTGGCGGGCGTCATCCACTGCGCCGAGCCCACGACCGGCATCGACATGTACATGGGTTCGGGCGGCGCACCCGAGGGCGTTCTCGCCGCCGCCGCGCTCAAGTGCATGGGCGGGCAGATTTTCGGCAAGCTGCTCTTCCGGAACGACGACGAGCGCGGCCGGGCGAAGAAGGCGGGCATCACCAACTTCGACCGTGTGTACACCCGCGACGACATGGTGACGGGCGACGTGATCTTCGCCGCGACGGGCGTGACGGACGGCTCGATCCTTCCGGGGATCAAGCGCGAACCGGGCGTCCTGACCGCCGAGACGATCCTGATGCGGTCCAAGACGGGATCGGTCCGGCGCATGACCTACCGGCATCCACTCGACAAATAGGACGCGCCGGACTCCCGTTGCGGCAAGACTCGGGCTTTGCGAACCACTATCCCTCAGGTATGGTGTGCGCAGAACCGCGCCACCACATATGGTAGGATCCTTGCCGAACGACATGAAGCCGCTCGCCTTTCTCGGCGTCGAGACCTCGCTTTCCGGGCGCCGCTGGACCGGCCCCGCCGGAGAAGAGATCCGGCTGTCCGAGGCGATGGTCCAGGCGACAGGCCTCGATGCGGCAGTCTGCCGGGTGCTGACCGCGCGCGGTGTCGCCTGCGAGGAGGCCCTGGGGTATCTGACCCCGACGTTGCGCGAGCTTCTTCCCGACCCCCGCAGCCTGCGCGACATGGGCATCGCGGCGGAGCGCATCGTCCGCGCCATGGCCGCGGGCGAGCGGATCGCGATCTTCGCCGACTATGACGTCGACGGTGGCGCGTCCGCCGCCCTCCTTCTCGACTGGCTCCGCGCCCAGGGCCGCGACGCCACGCTCTATGTCCCCGACCGCATCGACGAAGGCTACGGTCCCAACCCGACCGCCATGCGAACGCTGGCCGGGGCGCATGACCTGATCGTCTGCGTCGACTGCGGCACCCTCTCGTTCGAGGCCATCGCGGCGGCCAGGGGAACGGATGTCGTCGTGATCGACCACCACCTCGGCGCCGAGACCCTGCCCGAGGCGCTGGCCATCGTGAATCCCAACCGCCAGGACGAAACGGGCGACCTCGGCCACCTCTGCGCGGCGGCGGTCGTCTTTCTGGTTCTCGTCGAGGCCAACCGGCAGTTGCGGGACGCAGGCCGCGCCACGCCGAACCTGATGCAGATGCTCGACCTCGTGGCGCTGGCGACCGTGGCGGACGTGGCCCCGCTCATCGGCGTGAACCGAGCTCTTGTGACGCAAGGCCTCAAGGTCATGGCGCAGCGCGCACGGCCCGGTCTCACCGCGCTTTCCGACGTGGCGGGCCTGGGCACGGCGCCGACGGCCTATCACCTGGGGTACGTCCTCGGCCCCCGCGTCAACGCCGGCGGACGCGTCGGGCGCGCCAACCTTGGCGCCCGCTGCCTTTCGGCCCGCGATCCGCACGAGGCGCGCGCCCTGGCCGACAAGCTGGACGAACTGAACCGGGAACGGCGCGAGATCGAAACGGCGGTCCGCGACGCCGCACTCGCGCAGGCCGAGGCGCGGGGGCTCGACGGGCCTCTGGTCTGGGCCGCCGGCGAAGGCTGGCATCCCGGTGTCGTCGGCATCGTCGCCGCGCGTCTGAAAGAGGCCACGAACCGTCCGGCGGTGGTGATCGGTCTCGAGGGCGGCGTCGGCAAGGGGTCGGGACGGTCGGTCCACGGCGTCGACCTCGGCCACGCCATCCAGAGGCTCGCCGCCGAAGGGCTTCTCCTGAAGGGTGGCGGGCACCGCATGGCCGCGGGCCTGACTGTCGAGCAGGACCGGATCGAAGACGCCATGGCCCGGCTCGGCGACCTTCTTGCCCGCGAAGGCGCGGGGAGCACCGGTCCGCGGGACCTGCGCCTCGACGCGCCGCTGATGCCGGGCGCGGCGACGCCAGAACTCGTCGCCCGGATCGAAGCCGCCGGCCCTTTCGGGCAAGGATCGCCCGCGCCGCGCTTCGCGTTTCCCGACGTCGCCATCCTGAATTGCCGCCAGGTCGGCGCGAACCACCTCAAGGTCAGCTTCGGCGACGGCCTCGGCGCGCGCCTCGACGGCATCGCGTTCGACGCCTGGGAGAGCCCTCTCGGCCAGGCTCTCGCCGGTCACGGCGGCGCGCGTTTCCACCTCGCCGGCCGCATCGAGGTCAGCCATTGGGGAGGCCGGCAACGCGTCGAACTGAGGCTCGAGGACGCTGCCCGCGCGGGGTCCTGAAGACCTCTTTCGCGCCTGAGAATTTCCTCGAAATTCCACTTGCCACGCCCCTCGAAGCCGCCTAATTAGCCCCCCACAGCGCGGCCCGTTCGTCTATCGGTTAGGACGCCAGGTTTTCAACCTGGAAAGAGGGGTTCGATTCCCCTACGGGCTGCCAGTAAACCCCCCTAAACCCCTGAAATCATTCACTAAAACAGGTCCCTGAAAAAGCGGCTGTACGGAGTTTTGTACAGCGCCCGCGTCAGCGGGCGAGGTTCGTTTCCCCCTGCCCTGCCCGTCATGCCGCCGTCAAGCGTTCGCCCCGTGACCCGTTTTACCGTGGCGATTCGACAAAACCGGGTTTCTGTGGTACGGTTTTCTGGAAAGTCAAGATGCATTCTTCATCTGACGCCGACCTTCCCTACCAAGGACCGAACATGATCTACAGTTTGACCATCCCGTGTGTCGCGAGGAGCATGTCGCTTACGGACGCAGCTATCCGCAACCGGTTGAATTACGCACCGGAGGGCAGCATCGCTCGCGTCCTCGCTGGGCCGCTTGGCAAGTGGCACCACAGTTTTCCCGAGACCGTGGCGCGGCTCAGGCTTTCACCGGGTAAAAAGCCGACCGCTGAGCAGATCGAAGAACTCGCCGTCCGTGATGTCGAATTTCGCGCGCGTCAGGCCGACCGAAGCCTGCACGTAGGTGAAGACGCCGCACGCCGCGCCCGGTACGTGATCAGCGCGCTGACGCCGGACGAGCGTGAGCGCTTCGAGACCTTCCGCCGCAAGATGACCACCAGCCTCACCGCCACGTTCTGGCAGCAGGCCGTGTTCTCCTCGCTTCTCGATTATTTGGACGCCACGATCCTCAACGGCGAGGTGGCGGCACACGTGTTGCTCGGAAACACCACCGCCCCCGAAGTGGAGAACGGCTGGGCCGTCAGCTTCGTCCTCTCCAACCTTTTCGAAGGGACTCAGAACCCCTTCCACGCCGCCAACGCTGCCTAGGAGCACCCATGTCTGAACACCGCCAGCGGTTCGCCGCCATCTGCGAAAGCAGCCCTGAAATCAAGGCGCGCTTCGACGCCTATGCCAACGCCGCCATCGCGGAGGTGAAGGCCAGCATTGGCATCGACCTTACCGCCGATGACGTCCTCGACCTCGACCGCGTCCGCCTCGCCGCCGTCATTGGGGAAGATTTCGACCTCGTCAGCCTGTTGGTAGACGCCAGCAAGCTGACCAAGACCCAGACCCAGCTTGCCGAGCGCAGCCGCGCCGACATGGTTCTGGCGGGCGACAAGGAAGAGCTGGACCGCGTGAATTCCCTCTCGCGCGTCCAGCGCATGGAATACGCGCGTACCCACCTGCAGGCTCAGAACGAGGGGCCGAAGTCCGGAGGTTCAATCGCCGACGCTTCCGGCAGTAGGGCCATTTTTGAAAGTCTCGCGTCTTTGCGCCCGGCGGACAGGATCGCCGCGGCCCGCAAGCTCGGACTCACGAAGTGACGCGCAAAGCGGAAAATGCGCTTGCACCAGATGGGTCGTTTGCGCTGGCCAGCTTGAAGCACGAGCGCTTCTCCGCACTTTGTGCAAGTGGAAGCACGAAAAGCTCCGCGTATCTCGCAGTGTACGGGCAGGTGAAGACGCCCGCTCAGGCGGGTTCCAACCTGTCCAAAAGGCCCGAGGTCGCCGCGCGGATCAAGTATTTGCGCTTCAAGCACGCCGAAGAGCTGAGCGCCATCGACGCCGACGAACCTTTCGCCGGGTTCGAGCAGAGCATCCTCGACGTGCTGGGATGCATGGACGAACTCGTCGAACTCTGCGTCCACCACGGCCTCTACGCCGACGCATCGCAGATCCGGTCTGGGATCCTGACGAGTACCACAAGGACCCTCACGCACATCGAGGCCATCAAAGCTCTCGACCGCTCTGCCGGGGTGATCGTCGACGACGAAATGACGGACGTCGCCGTGCGCGTCCTGACCACGAGGTGCGCTTGTGAGTAAGATCCCCGACGACGTCCTGCAGTCCGCGACGGTCAAGCACGTCTACAAAGTGCTTCAGGACTCTTTGAGGAGCCTCCGCTCGCATATGCAGATGGCTCGGACCGCCCCCGACCCGAGTTCGTCTTTGCGTGTGTGTATGTCTGATGCGCAGAATTGCTCGAAGGCCGTGTCGAAGCTGGCTGTGGCCCTTGCCGACGTGGGTACCGTGGACAGAAAGATGGTCGTCCCCGTGCCGCGCGCGAATAGCAAGATCGCAGCCGCCCTTAATCACCTCGAAGGCTCGGCGCTCTCTTATGCAGCAGGTGTTATTGCCGATCAGCGCATCCAGCGCTTGGCACGCGACCTCGACGCACACGAGGGCGTCGACACCGGGGATGGCCACGCCGTAATCGGTGCGGAAGTGCTGGACCGGCGCGAGTGGCTCTCTATCCGCCGTAGAATTGGCGTCCTCTCGGACGCAGAGGCCGTAGACCTCGCGAGGTTGGGCGGACCGATCCTGCCGCCCGAAACCCCCTGCTGTCCTGAATGCGGTCTGCCCGCTCAGCCCCCGAAGAAGAGACGCCGTCGCACCCTCTCCTAGGCGACGCCGACCCGACACCCGACACCCCACAAGGAGATCACCGAAATGAAGAGGTAGAGAACCATGAGCCTTGCCATCGAATGGATCGAGGATTCCGTGATCGCAGAGATCGTCGCCATCCTGATCGAGAGCAACTCCCACATCATCAACGCAGACACCCTCGCAGCGAGCTTGGGCACGCGCCTGACGCGCCTCAGCCTTCGCCGCGCTGGGTATGTCCCGAAGGAAGAGCGCGGCCTCTGGAGCCATCCCACAGCCTGTGGGCAGACGCCTGAGCGGCTGGCGCAGGACTGCGATGACGCCCTGTGCGAACTCGACCCCGAGGACGTCCTCAAGGCCTACCGGACGCTCCGTTAGCCAATCTTAACCTTTGGCCCGACGACCTTAACAGACGACCATAACCCGTAGAGAAGAATACAAGAAATGATCTCCTACGCTACCGAAGACAATCCATTCGCGCGCGCCGGAGCTGGTGCGGCTGGCGAACTTGTGGACATTGAAAACCCCATCCACGCGGTCCCGTTCGACCGCCTGCCGTGCAAGCGCTTCTTCGGAGCGCCCCCGAAAGCGAGCCTTTATCACACCAAGCGGGCCGCGAGCATGCGCGCCGCCTGTCGCGATCCTCTGGTGATCCCGCAGAAGTACGTCGAGGAAGCGCGCGCTGCCCTCGACGGCGTGATCAAGCGTCACGCGGCTGACATCGCCGATGTCTCCGACCATAACCTCTTCACCCTCGCGCACGCCCTCGCCTATGCGGACCACGGGCTTCACGTGGTCGACAGCCATGCGATTGATCCCAGTACCGGCAAGGGCACGGGAAAGAGCGGAGGCAATGCCACCGCCAAGCTCCCGCGCGGTTCTGAGTGGCAGAAGAGGGCGAGTACCGACCGCGACGACATCATCGCCTTCTGGAGGGGCGAGGGAACCTACCCCGGCACCAAGAAGCACCCGGACGGTTTCGGCTACGCAAGTGCCACGGCCCCGCGCAACGTGTCCATCGTGTTCTCAGAGGGCGAGGCCGTCTGGGTCCTCGACATCGACGGCGCAGAGGGTGCGGCCAATCTCGCCGCACTTGAGGCGGAGCACGGCGCTCTCCCCGTGACCCCGACCAGCATCAGCGGCTCCGGCGGGGCGCACTACCTGTTCCGCGCCAAGCGCCAGCTTCGCAACACCGCCAGCGCCGTCGCACCGAAGGTCGACGTCCGTGGTCAGGGCGGGCAGATCATCGCCGCGCCCTCGATCCACGAGAGCGGAAACTTCTACCGGTGGGCGGAGGGTCGCGCGCCGTGGGACGTCGAGATCGCGGAGGCACCTGAGTGGCTCGAAGAGTTGGCTTGGACCGCCAGCAAGAAGAACCAGACCAAGAAGCCGAAGGTGCGGGCACCGAGGCAGCACAAGCCGTCCACCGGAACCCGCGCGGCAGGCTTCGACGCCATCGTCGAGTCCATCGGCGACGGTGACGACCGGGAAGGCTTCGACGCGCCCATCAACCGGGCGGCGGTCGCATGGTGGGGCAGGAACCCGAACGGTGACGCGGACGAGTTGAAGGAACTGCTTCGCGACGCCATCCTCGATGCGCCTTGCGAGGACGACCGGGCCGAAGAGCGCTACGCGACCGACGAGTATCTCGACGAGCGGATCGAAAGCGCGCGCGCCTATGCAGAGACGACGCGGGAAGAGGAGGAGTGTGAGGACGAGGACGTTGCGTTCGACATGTCCGCCCCTCTGGGACGCAGCCTCGACGAAGCACTCGTCTCTCTCGACCTTGGGTTCAAGTACGTCCGGGTTCCGGGCGGCGGGCGTTTCCTGCGGGTCCAGCCGCGCGGTGAGGCTCCCGCTCTCGATCTCTGGGACACGGTCCAGTTGGGGAAGTGGTACGCGCACGAGAAGTTCGAGACGCACAGCGGTGAGTGGGCCAACCCCGTTCCCATCTTCTTCACCCAGTGCCAGCGCTGGAGCGATATCGTCTTCGCACCGTACCCCGCCCAGACTCCGCGCAACGCCTACAACCTGTTCCGGGGCTTCGCCCGGACGCCTGCCGCAGGCAACTGCGAGGAGCTGAAGCGCTTCATCAAGGACATCATCTGCCGGGGCGACGACGCCATCTTCGCGTGGGTCTGGCTTTGGATGGCGCACATGGTCCAGCGCCCCGGAGAGAAGCCGGGAACGGCCCTCGTGATCTGGGGCAAGGGCGGGGCAGGCAAGGGCACCTTCGGGACGCTCCTGCGCGCGCTGGTCGCGCCTTACGGCGTCCAGTTCGCCGACCCCGATGACATCGTCGGGCGGTTCTCCGGACCGGTCCACACGATGAACATCCTTGGAGTGTCTGAGGAGGCCGTCTTCTCGGGCGACCGCCGCATCTCCAACGCGCTGAAGACCAAGGTCGACGCCAAGATGATCAAGGTCGAGGTGAAGAACGTCCAGCCGATCTGGATGAAGTCGTACATGAGGTACGTCTTCGACTCCAACTTCGCCGACGCCATCATGATCGAAAACAATGGCTCCGACCGGCGTTACGAGGTGCTGGAGGTCAGCGACGAGCGGCGGGGCGACAAGGCCTACTTCGACATGCTGCACGCGATGATCGAGGGGCCGGAGCTCGAGGCCCTGCTGTATGAGCTGATGAGCTACGACCCCGCGTCAGCGGGCTTGGAGTGGGGGAACGTCCGCCTTGCTCCGGAGACCGACGACCGCAGGGCCATGTGGTTCCAGAGCCTGCGCCCGGTCCACCGCCAGTTGGTCCGCATGATCGAAGACGGCGAGATCGTCTGGCGCGACGGTGGCGAGACCTACAGCTTCCCGCTGAACGCGGACAACGAGACGCGCATCCCGACGCAGCTTCTCGACGCTATCGCTGCCAAGACCGGCGACATCCGGAACGAGAACGAGGCATGCGCTGCTGCCGTGTTCGAGCACGTCTTCGGCGAGGAGCTTCCCCGCAAGCGGACCCGCTTCGAGGGGCGGGTGCGCCTCACCGGATGTGAATGGGAGAAGTACGAGGGCAACAGGTGGTGCTACCGTCTCCCGAAGCTGGAGCACATGCTGGAGGTCATCGCCAAGCGCCGGGGCGACCCCCGCGCCGCTGACGCCCGCTGATGCCGACGAGGACGAGTACGAGGGGGACGCTGCCGCCTGACGGCGGGGCGTGGCCTCTGTGCGGGGCGGCTCAGGCGGATCAGTATCGAAGCGGATCAGTATCCTTCCCGAGACAGCGCCACGACACGCCACCACGCCAGCGATACAGAGAAGTTCCAACATGCCAAGGGGCCGCGTTAGCGGCCTCTTTCCTTTTCGACCCCCTGCACCCGCCATTTTGTTCCGGTGTTCCACGAACCGACCGTCTTTGTTCCATGATAAGCCATTGAGTTTATAGGGCAAATACCGGATGTTCCGCAAGTTCCCGATTTTGAGAAGCAGTTCCCCCGCGCGAGCGAATGCGTCCGCCGCCGCCTTACCTGCTCTACTTATTTCTTCTCTTCTTCTTAAAGGAACAAAAGGAACAAGAGGAACAAGCAAGGAAGTACAGGGACCTAGCGTGGAACATTTTGTTCCAGTTGTTCCACGTCATCGTCCTCACGCCGAGGCGACACGGAGACTGGTACGGGACCGCGTCAGCGGCTTCGATGAGCGCGAACCCCGGCGGGGATCTTGAGCGCTTCCAAGGGCTCTCTCAGCCGTACCGTCGCGGTGTCATCGCCTACCGGTTTCACTGGAGCGACGCTCTTCGGCCTGAGGTTCTGACGCTAGAGCCAACGAAAGTATTGAAAGCGCGAAAGCGGTCGATCGACTACAGCCAAACGTGGCGGATTAAGAACGACAGAGGAAGGGCTCACGTCGTCTCTAATCCTTTCCTGACCTGAGTACGTGCTCCAGCGCTCGTGCAAGATCTTTTGCGCGATAAGGTTTGCTTACAAGCAGACCTTCTAAGCCGAATTGCTTCAACTCATTTGGCTCATAGCCTGAAGCAAGAATGACGGGGACCCCGGCGTCTTTCAAAGCATCGACGACGGGTTGTGCGCTTTTGCCAGCGAGATTCGCATCAACGACGGCAACATCAGGTTTACGCGATTGAAGCAGCTCAATCGCTGCGGCCGGCGTGGAAGCGGGCCCCATGACGTTGTGTCCGAGATCCTTGAGAAGATCCTCTAGCTCCATCGCGATCAGCGCTTCGTCCTCTACCGCGAGGATCGTGAGGGGCTCATCCGTCATCGCTCAAGATCCTTTCAGCAGGAAACGACATACGACAGGTAAGTCCCGTCGGCGCATAGTCGAGCGTTACCTTGCCGTCGAGCTCGTAGGCGATGCCCCGCTCCAGCATCCGGCTTCCGAATCCGTCGCGCTCCGGTTTTTCGACCCTCGGGCCGTCGTGTTCGCTCCAGGACACGTCCAGCCGCTGGCCCTCCTTGTCCTTCCGCAATTCCCAGGACAGGCTCACCGTCCCGTCGGAGTTTTTAAGCGCGCCATACTTCAGCGCGTTGGTGGACAGCTCATGCAGCGCCATCGAGATCGTGATGGCGGCGTTCGGCGACAGCCGGACAGCCGGCCCCTCGAACACCAGCCTGTCCTGTCCGTCCACGAAGCCTCCCAGAACGGCGTCGGCAAGCTCGCGCAGGTCGGTGCCGAGCCAGCGTTCCTTGGTCAGGAGGCCATGCGTCCGTGCCAGAGCCTGCACTCGGTCCTGAAAAGCCGAGACGAACGCTTCGGGATCGGACGAAGACCGAAGGGTCTGGCTGGCGATCGACTGGACCACCGCCAGCATGTTCTTCACGCGGTGGTTCAACTCGCCCATCATCATCTCGCGCTCCGCCTCGTGGCGTTTCCGATCGCTGATGTCCTGGAACAGGATCGCGACGCGGCTGTCGTCAAGCTTGCTGAAGCTGGCGCCGAACCAGCGATCCAGCGGCTTGGCGAAAAGCTCGGCGTGCTCGGGTGTTCCGGTGTCGAGGACCTGGCCCGGCAGCGTGTACCAATGGCGTTCGAAGTCGCCGCCGACGTCCGAAAGACGCTTGCCCATGAAATCGGTGTTCACCAGCCGGCGGGCAGCGGGATTGGCGTCGAGGTAACGGACATCGGCGGCCTTGCCCGCGTCGTCGCGGATGACCTCGGCCAGGATGTATCCCTCGTCCATCGACTCGAAGAGCCGGCGATAGCGCGCCTCGCTCTCGCGCAGCCGCTCCTCGGTTTGGCGGCGCACGGTGATGTCCACGAAACTGAGGACGACGCCCTCGATCTTGTCGTCGACCGTCCGGTACGGACGCAGCCGCATCATCAGCCAGCGGCCGTCTTTGGTCTCGACCTCGGATTCAATCGGGACAAGATCGCGCAGGACCTTCTCGGCCTCGCGCGCCACCCCGTCGTGGGCGAGCTTGTGCGTGAAGTCGGTGATGGGCCGGCCGACATCGCTGTCGGTGACGCTGAAAAGCTGCTCGACCGCAGGCGTCAGCATCTTGATGCGAAGCTTGGCGTCAAGGAACAGAGTGCCGATGTCGGTCGCGTTGATCAGGTTCTGAAGGTCGCTGTGGGCCGAGGCGACATCGTCAAGCTTGTCCTTGAGCTCGCTGTTGACGGTCGAAAGCTCCTCGTTGATCGACTGAAGCTCTTCCTTGCTGGTTTCCAGTTCCTCGGCGGTCGAGCGATACTCCTCGTTGATCGACTGAAGCTCTTCGTTCGCGACGCGAAGCTCCTGGTTCGACCTCTCGTGCTCGCGCCGGCTGGAGCTGAGACGGTCCTGCGTGGTCCTGAGTTCGGATTCGAGTTGGCGGATGCGCTCGATGCTTGCCACATCTCCATCGAGGACGTCCGGCGCCCGATCGCCGGACGCAGCGCCCGTATCGATGAAAAGGACCAGCGCCTGCTTCCCCCCCTGCCCTTCGGCGACGACGGGCTGGACATGCATCACCACCCGCCTCGCGTCGCCGTTCAGCCCGACATTGACCGGCAACGTCAGCGTCGGCTCTCCGGCCTCGAACGCGCGGTCAAGCGCCAGAAGAACCTCGGGACGCAACTCGGCGCGGAGGACCGAGGGCAGGTCCGACGTGAAGGGCCCCTCGGGCAGCCGGATGAATTGGCCGGCGGATTTGGAGAGGTTGAGGATGCGGTGTTCCTCGTCCACCAGCACGCTTGGCGGCGCGAACTGTTCCAGCGCCGCGGCGTGTACCACGGGGGATGGCTTTGCCTGCACGCGTCCCTCGTAGTCGCGCGTCAAAGGAAGCGGCGGCCGGTGTTCGGCGGGCAGTTGCATCAGAAGGTCGATGCTGCGTCTGTTCTTGGGCTTCGCGGAATAGACCCGTGCCTCGCGGTCGCAGGGCGCGAACAGTTTGGGATCGGTATCGGCGCTTTCGGCCGATCCAAGGAAGAGATAGCCGCCCGGCTCCAGCGCATAATGAAAGAGGGCGAGAAGCTGATGTTGCACCTCGCGCTCGAGGTAGATCAGCAGGTTGCGACAGGCCACGAGGTCGAGATGGATGAAGGGCGGGTCCTTGAGCGCGCTGTGATGCGCAAAGAGGACCATCTCCCGGATTTCCTTCCGTATCCGATAGTGCGTGCCTTCCTCGACGAAGAAGCGCTTCAGCCGCTCGGGGGAGACGTCGGCCTCGATGGCCTTCGGGTATCGCCCTTCCCTCGCAGTGGCCAGCGCGCCATCGTCAAGGTCGCTTGCGAAGATCTGGACCGCAGGCACCACCTGCTGCCGCTCGGCCTCCTCGACCGCGAGCATGGCGATGGAATAGGCTTCTTCTCCGGTGGCGCAGCCAGCCGACCAGACACGGATTTTCGAGTCCCCGTCGAGGTTCCGGATAAGCGGTTCCAGGGCCTTCTCGACCAGGGATTCGAAGGCTGCCGGATCGCGGAAGAACGCGGTGACCGAGATCAGCAGGTCGCCGAAGAGATCCTGCGCTTCCTCCGGGTTCTCGCGCAGGTACTCGACATAGGCCGCAAGACTGGTCCGCCGCGTCACCTGCATGCGACGTGCGATCCGGCGCATCACCGTCGCCCGCTTGTAGTTCGAGAAATCGTGCCCCGTCCGCCCATGGAGGAACGCCAGGATCTGCCGCACGGCGTCCTTGGCCTCGTCATCTTTCAACCGACGGAGAGCGTCCTTGCTTCGCGCAACCTCGGCGATTAGTTCGGTCATGCGTTCGATCGGCTCGACGAAGTCGGCGACGCCGGTGGCGATGGCGCTTCGCGGCATCATGCTGAACTCGGCTTCGCTCGGGTCCTGCACGAAGATGACGCCGCCGGCCTCCTTGATCTTGCGGACACCCACGGCGCCATCGGATCCGGCACCGCTCATCACCACGGCAAAGCCGTCGCCCCGCCCGCTGGCGACGGACCGAAAGAACATGTCGATCGGCGCGCGGTGTCCCCTCGGCTCGGTAAAGGGGCGCGACGCGACGCTGTTGCCGTCGATGAAAAGCTCGCGGTCCGGCGCGATGACGTAGACGCAGTTCGGCTCGAGCTTCGGCGAGTCCTCGACCTGAAGAACCGGCATCTTGGTGCGGCCGGTCAGGATCTCGCTCAACTGGCTTTCGTGGTCAGGCGACAGGTGGACGATGACGACGTAGGCCAGCCCGAGTTCGGGGTCTATGCTCTCGAAGAACTTCTGAAGCGCCCGAACTCCACCAGCCGAAGCGCCGATGGCGCAGACCGGTGTCAGCGGCCCTTCGGATCGCCCCTTCTTGGTCACATCAACCATTGAGCACCTTTGGGTTGTTCGGTTGGAAGCCTCTTCTTCTGCCGCAATCCTTTCAACAAGAAACCAACAGAGAAGTTTGTTCCACCTTGGACCGGCACGTGCGCTGAAAACGTCGTCTAGCGGCTGCGCGCCTTCGAGTACTAAGAATCCGTTGAACTATAGGGGGATCTCGCTGTTCAACTCAGACGTATGCATAAAGACGCATACGTTGCGAGGGAGTAGCGGCTCCAGCACGCATCATCTCCCAATCCCAGAGCTACATAAGCGTGTGGTGTGCGCATGTATGGGGCAAATGCACGTATTACCACTGAGCTGCCTATCTAGGGGTTCGCCTTATGCGGGACCGCGTCTCACTAGGGACGCAATCAAAGACACCCACTGAAGCTGGGTAGGGCCGTCTCATTAACCTGCCATCGCTGTAAGTTCTAAGACAGTCTCACTTCCTCGCGACTTCTTCGATGCACCCGCGTCATCGGGAGTGTCCTAATTGAGTATACTCAGGCCGTGCAGTCGATTTAGGCACGCTTATTGTACGATTAGAGTTCCGAATCACGTTTTCGTACAGTATGTACGATGACAGGAACTCTAAACGGACAGAAGGAGGCGATCATGGGAGAATTGATTGGATACGCGCGGGTCTCGACCACGGGCCAGTCGCTCGACGTGCAAGAGAGCGCGCTGACGCGCGCCGGTTGCAAGAAGCTCTTCGCCGAGAAGCGTAGCGGCACCAAGCGGAAAGGTCGCGAGGAACTGGAGCGCATGTTGGACTATGTCCGCGAAGGCGACACGCTGGTCTGCACGAGGCTCGACCGCCTTGCCCGCTCGACGCGGGACCTGCTGAACATCGGCGCGACGCTGAAAGAGAAGGGCGTCGCATTGAAGGTCCTCGAACAGGACGTCGACACCAACACCCCTGCAGGCGAGTTGTTCTTCACCATCCTCGCCGCCATAGGTCAGTTCGAGACCCAGCTCCGCGCCGAGCGTCAGCGTGAAGGCATCGTAGCCGCACTGGCAAAGGGTCCTGACAGCCCGTTCAAGGGTCGTCCGCCGTCGATCAAGCGCTCTGCGGTGCTGAAGGCGGTCGAGGAGGCCGGATCGAAGCTGGGGGCTGCCAAGGCGCTCGGGATCAGCCGTGACAGCGTGTATCGGTTGCTGGCTCAGTGATTAAGTGAAGGCCCGCGTCAGCGGGCTTTCGATTTTATCCGTGCTCGTTTTGACGGAAGGCCGCGACGTCAGGACCTGAGACTGCCGACGCCACGCCTGTGGCGTCACGGCGCTGCATGACTGCGCCCGCCTTAGGCCCCGACCATCTGACACAGGCGCACCCCGTCCGGGACGGTGCCATCCGGTAGACTGGACCTTGGCGAAGGTCTGCCTGAAAACTCGCCTTGCCAGCTCTGCGCGACTCGCCCGTCCGACGCCCAAAGCACCTAGGGACCCAAAGGGGGATACCCCCCGTGGGTGATGCAGGCTTACGGGTGCTACGGGCACATTATTCCGTTATGAATCTCAACAGCAGCCCCACATCAGAGTAAGATCAGCCAGTCCTCTCTGGCTGACACCCTCCGGTCGGCCGTGTCGCGTCACGTCCTATCAATTGAAGCAACGGCTATTGCGACAGAATTCGAAGAGCCTCACTCGACCCGATGAGCAGGCGTTGGCGGACAGCCTTATCCGCGCTCCACGCGATTGGCTGCAAGACCGTCCACACCCGAAGGAGCGCGTCGCGCACGCCGCCAAACGTTTCGTGGAGCCCTTCCATCTGGAGACAGCGGGCATTGGCACGATGTCTTGGTGGTGGGGTGGCTACGCTCTCATCCGGATCGGACGCCAGATGTTGTGGTCCCCCGCTCGCGGCGCGCCCGCCATCACCACGAATGGGAACTTCTGTGCACCGGCGACGCGCGAGCTGCAACGTTGGATATCTTCCGCGTGCAGTGACTGGCGGTCCACGGGAAGCCGGGCTACGGCATGGTGTTCGCTCGGGAATGACACCTTAAGGCCGTGGTTGAACTCAGGCAGTTGGTTGAATCACGACCTCTCTGACTACTCTTTGCGGAAATCCCTTGTCAGCATTTGAGACGCAGTGGATGCCACGTTGAGGTTCGCTCCTGCGATCTGTGCGGCTGCCGCCCTCCCTTCCTCCGCGAAATGTTGGAGGCGTTCTCGAAGTGCACTGAGGTCAGCCGTGTTGATCACCAACCGGATCGCAGTTCCTTGGAAATCGGTCTCGAAGGTCCGTTTTCCATCGTGGTCAAGTTCGATACCCCCAGTGCCAGAGCACAGCAGAAAACTTCCGCCGTTTCGGCAAATGCGGCTGGTCATGTAGAGGCCGTACCCAGAATTGTTCCACTGGTCATTTCCGCGACCAGCGAGTGGATTGCCCGAGATGCCCGGCATTAGCGCCATCTGGAGCGCCTCGACTTCAGTCAGCCATTCAAAGGCGGGGTTCTCGGTCAAAGCCCTGTGGATGCCAACGCCATCATCAACAATCCCGACTTCGACTTCGTTGCGTAGGGGCCAGTACTGGGCACAAAGGTGGATCTTGTCAGAGCCGCTATGCTCGACAACATTACGCATAATCTCGCGGATAGAATAGGTGAGGGTATCTTGCAGTTCTCCCGCTTGCTGGCGGGTTAGTATTCCGGCCAGCTCGGCAGCTTTGCCTTCGATCACGTCACCGACCTCTTGGAATGAGTCGAAAGCCTCTTGCCGTATCTCATTTGCGTCGAGTTCGCTGATAGGGACGTATCTAGAGCTTCCCGGTGCCTCGCCGGGCGCTTTGCCGTGAGGGAGTCCGAAGGACCGAAAGAATCCGAAATGGGCCGCGTAGGTATGTTTCTCGTGCTCCCGCGCACGCCTTCGGGCCTCTGGCCTGCTTGTCCGGAACTGACGAAGCATCGCGGAAAGTAGCAGCATAGAGAACGGTGGAAACCAACGTTCCTCCCCGAAATGGAACTCGTACTCAGCGGCCTCAGGGAGGTCTCGAAGCACGCATGCAAACCCTGCAAGGCAAGTGGGCGACAAATCGTGAGGAACGTCTATTCGCATTCAAGTTCTTCCATGTTTGAAAGTCGGCAATGAGGATGATGCACTGCGGCGTGAGGGGCCCATGAACTTCTGGTCTGAGCCCGCCGCCGGCTTCGCCCCGAGAACGGGTCAACGTGCGCCAATAGCCGAATCTGACGGTGGAGATGCTTCGGCGAGGGTCGCATAAGTCCGCATACGAAGCACCACGGATTACAATAGGTTAGTCAACGTCATCCCAGTCCGCTTTGATGCCACGCAGGTCGGCCTCCACGTATGGCACGTCCCGATGCCACCGGTGCAGCGCCTCGGACTTCTGCGCCAGCGCCTCACGGCGCTCCTCAGCACTGATCCCGGTGACGAAGGCACTCCACGCCTCCATCACGCCACGCCGCGCCTCAAGGCGGTCCTCGCGCCAGTAGGCGCGCTCTACGCGGGTGCCTTGCGCCGAGACATGCTGGATGCAGTGCTCAGCCAGATCCCGCTCCACGCGCGCCTGAGAGGCCCAGTCGCGGAAGGAGGACCGGAACCCGTGGGCGGTCACCGCCTCGCCCTGCTCGTCCTTCCAGTCATTCTCACGCAGCCACTTGTTGAAGGTGTTCTCCGACACGTAGGCCCGCTTCCACGCATCCTTCGACGCGAAGACCAACTTCGACTCGCCGCGGCGGTGCCATTGCCGTCGCAGGACGTCGATCATGCCCCCCGTCAGGGGGACCCTGAAGCCTGACTTCCAACCTTTCACCCGCTCTTTGGGCACGGTCCAGATGGCAGCGTCGAAGTCGACCTCGTTCCACTCCGCGCGCGTCACACAAGCGACGCGGACACCGCTGAGGATCAGGAGCTTCAGCGCGTTGTGCGCGACCGACGACGACAGCGCCTCGAAGACGGCAGGGACCTTCTCCCACGGCAACGCCGGGTGCGGCCTCTCCTGCCACTGGACGGTCCCCAGCCGCGCCTTCACGCGGTCGGGGATCGCGATGTCCACGCGGGGGTCGTCGATACTGACGTGGCGGAGGACCAGCCCCAGACGCGTCCGCAACCGCTTCGCGGTCGGGTACTGATCTTTCCAGATCGGCTTTAAGACCTTCAAGACCTCGTCAGCCGTCAACTGCGCCACTGGCACGCGCCCCACCTTCGGGAAGACGTGAATCTCGAACATGCGTATCCATACCTCGTGCTTCGCGAGGTGTCGGCAGTGAAGCGACCAGTACTCCCGCACCGCGTCCTCCACCGTCAGACCCCTTCGCCTGACGGCGACCCGCTCTCTCACAGGATCCCTGCCCTCGCGGACGATCTCCGACTGCCTTGCCAGCTCCTGCCGCGCCTGCTCCTCCGACACGTCCGCGACCTTGCCGACGCTCATCCAGTTGTCCCGTCCGTCGAGCCGATAGCGGTAGAGGTAGCTGCCGCCTCCCTCCCGCTCCTCGACGTAAAGCTTGCCTCCAAGAGACCGTCGCGCCATCACCACTCTCCACTACAGTCGAACCCGGATATGTACGAAATATGTACAGGGTACAGGTGGTATGGCAGAGTCGCAACGAATATCTAACTCATTGAAATAATTGAATATGGCGAGAGCGCTGTTCGCTATATGTTGTGGTTCCGTTCCCGTACGATACTCCTACGGGCTGCCATGTCCTCCTCCGATCCCCATCCGACCTTCTAGACCTCCTGCCAAGACGCCGGCGTGAGTAGAACGGACACCTTGAGGAGTTCGAGGCGGCCGACGTCGCCGATGATCGACGCGAGGGCCAGCTGCGTGTTTTTTTGGCGAAGACAGCGCACTTCACGGACGGAAAACGGTCTCCGCAGGCAGGGGGTCAGTATCTGTCTTGGCCGTAACGGATACATTGGGCGCCGCAGCGCCGGAGCCTCCGCCGCCCGTTGGAATTTTGCGACGAGTGATTAGCTTTCGGGAAGCTTAGCAGGAACGGAGAACCCCATGCAGTGTCCGGTTGACGGAGAAATCCTGGTCATCGCCGAAAGAAGCGGCGTCGAGATCGACTATTGCCCGAAGTGTCGCGGCGTGTGGCTCGATCGCGGCGAACTCGACAAGATCATCGACCGCGCGCCGCCCTCCATGCCGTCGCAAGAGCATCGGTCGCAGGATCCTCGGGGACAGGACTATCGGCAGGATGCACAGGGGGGCCGGCCCTACAAGAAGAAGCGCGAGGGCTTTCTCGGCGAGCTATTCGACTTCTAGGTCGCCCGACCCTTCCGTCCGACGGTTCTGCCGGACATCCAGGGCAGCGCCCCGCGTCCAGGGTTTGAATATGCCCTCGAAGTACGACGCGATGGCCTCCCGCTCCTCCAGCGGGAGGACGTGGCCCACATGCTGGTCCGGGCGGACGATCACGCAGGCGCCTTCTGGCGACACGCCCCGCATCCTGAAGACGTCGGACGCGGGGTCGGCGCAGAACGCCTTTTCGTAGTCGAGAAGGCCAAAAGTCCCCTTCGCGGGCAGAAGAAGATCGGGCAGGTCCGTGACGTCCATACCGCGCGCATCCGCACGCAGGATGCCGCGAACGTCGATCCTTGCATCCGGATCCGCGCCTTCCGGCGTCGCGCGCACGAGAGGCGACGCGAGGTCGTCCCGAAGCCAGTCGCAGAGGCTGCGGAGAACGCCTCCCTGACCGCCCCTGTCGCCCTCGGGCGTGAAGACAAACAACCGGAAACGTCCGTCCGCCTCGACCACGCGACCAAGCTGCATGTGGCGCGCGTCCGCCAGCCTCACGACGGGCGCGGAGTGAAAGCGCGCCCCTATCTCGAACCCGGACGCCCGATCCTGGCAGGTCGCCGCGCCGGTCAGGATCGAGGGTGCATAGGTGACCCCCAGACCGGCGGTATAGCGACCCTGCCTGATGAACTGACGCTGAACGGCCGGTATTTCGTCGGTGCCGTCGGCTTGCGCCTCTCGTACCGCACGCGCCCAGTGCCGGTCGAAGTCGATCAGCTCCTGCGCCACGGCCTGTCGCTCCTCCGAATAGGTGCGCAGCAAGGCGGGTGTCGCGTGCCCCCGCAGGACGGCGGCCAGCTTCCAACCCAGGTTGAAGGCGTCCCCCATCGAGACGTTCATCCCCTGCCCGGCCTTGGGGCTGTGGGTGTGGCAGGCGTCGCCGGCGATGAAGACGTGTGGGAAGCCGTCCCCCTCGCTGTCGTCGAAGCGATCGGTCACCCGCTGTCCGATCTGGTAGGCCGACCACCAGACCACGTCCTTCACCTCGAAACGGAACGGCCTCAGGATCGCCTGCGCCTTGGCGATGATCGTCTCAGCGGTCAATCCGGTCTCGCCGGCCCTCGCTCCCTCCTCGAGTTCGCCCATTTCGACGTAGAGCCGGACAAGGTAGCCGCCCTCGCGCGGGATGACGACGATGGTCCCGTCCGAAGCGGACTGGATTACGCCCTTGAAGCGGATGTCGGGAAAATCGGTCACGGCAAGGACGTCCATGACGCCCCACAGGCGGTTCACGCTGTCGCCCCGAAGCTCGCGCCCTATCTCGCGCCGGACGACGCTGCGCGCGCCGTCGCATCCAACGACGTAGCGCGCGCGGATCACCTCGATCTCGCCCGTCGCCATCTCGACCGTCGCCGCGACAGGGTGTTCGGCCATCTCGTCCGTCTCGAGAGAGATAAGACGGAAACCGTAGTCGGGCTCCATGCGGGCCGGACCGCGCTGCACCTCTTCCAGAAGCATGTCGTGGATGCGCGCCTGGTTCAGGATGACGTGGGGCATCTCCGACAGCCCCTCCTCGACGTCCTGCACCCGGCCCGCACGGCGGATGCGCGTCGGGTCGTGAGGGTCGGGCGTCCAGAATACAGTCTCGGTGATGGCGCAGGCCTCGCGCTCGACGCGGTCGGCAAAGCCGAAGGCCGCGAACATCTCCATCGACCGGCACGAGATGCCGTCGGCCTGCCCCTTTTCGATCCGACCCGGCTTCACTTCGACAAGACGCGTCACGATTTCGGGGAAGCGCGCGAGTTGTGCGGCAAGCGTCAGCCCTGCCGGTCCAGCGCCCACGATCAGGACGTCGATCTCCGAGCCGCGCGCGGCGTCGCGAGCTTTTTCATCTTCGGGAAGACAGTCGGGATCTCCGGGCCGGAAACCGTTGAGGTGGAACTGCATCGACGACTCCTGCCGGAATATTAGTATGTATGCTTACTGCTTGTCAGGCGTCAAACCGTTTGAATGACTACCGTTTTGGGCTACTCGTGGTTCCATGACGGACAGACCCATCGTCTCGGACCTTCTCGACATGCCGGGGCACCTGCTGCGCCGCATGAACCAGCGGTCCACCCAGAGCTTCCAGGCGGCGATGCGCGAGGCCGACGGCGACATGACGCCCGTCCAGTTCGCCGCCCTCGACGCGCTCAAACACCAGACCGACATCGATCAGGCGCGGCTGGCCGATCTCGTCGCCTGCGACCGGGCGACCATGGGCGGCGTCGTCGACCGGCTGGAGCGACGCGGCCTGATCCAGCGCTCGGTCAACGCGCAGGACCGCCGCGCCCGCGTTCTTGCGCTGACGCCCGAGGGTCTCGCCCTGCACTCCCGCCTCCTGCCTCTCGTCGCAGCACTTCAGCGCACCATCCTCGACGGTCTCGATGCAGACGAGCGCCGCACGCTGGTGCGCCTGATGCGCAAGTCCCTGACCCTTGGCCGCGCGGAGGATACGCCGTGAACATCCTCTTCGTGATGTACGACCAGCTTCGCTTCGACTACCTATCCTGCTCGGGCCATCCGCACCTGAAGACGCCGAATTTCGACCGCGTCGCGGCGCGCGGCGTCCGCTTCACCAATGCCTATGTCCAGTCCCCCGTCTGCGGCCCGTCGCGGATGAGCTTCTATACCGGCCGGTATGTCTCGTCCCACGGCGCTCAGTGGAACGGCTATCCTCTGCGCGTCGGGGAACTGACGCTAGGAGATCACCTGCGCGCGCTCGGCATGGGCTGCTGGCTGATCGGCAAGACGCACATGAAGGCCGATGCCGAAGGGATGGGTCGCCTCGGTCTCGCGTCCGACAGCCTGATCGGCGCGCGCCAGGCCGAGTGCGGCTTCGACGCCTTCGTGCGCGACGACGGTCTCTGGGGCTATGGCCCGGACGGCTGGTACGATGAGAAACGGTCGCCCTACAACGAGTACCTCGCGTCGCAGGGCTATGACGGCGAGAACCCCTGGGCCGACTACGCCAACGCCGGCGTCTCGGACGAGGCGCAGATGGCGTCGGGCTGGATGTTCGAGAACGCAGAACGCGCGGCCAACGTGCGCGAGGAGGACAGCGAGACGCCATGGCTCACGCGCGAGGCGATGCGTTTCGTCGATCAGGCGATGGCGCCATGGTGCGCCCATGTCAGCTACATCAAGCCCCACTGGCCCTACATCGTGCCCGCGCCCTATCATGCGATGTACGGGCCCGACGACATCCTGCCGCCCGTGCGGGATGCGTCCGAACTGGAAGCCCCGCACCCCGTTCTCGCCGCGTATCACGATACGCGCGTCTCTCAGGCCTTCCGGCAGGACGAGGTGCGGCGCAAGGTGATCCCCGCCTACATGGGTCTCATCCGCCAGTGCGACGACCAGCTCGGCCGCCTCCTCGATCATCTCGAGGCGTCAGGAGAAGCCAACGACACGATGATCGTCCTGACCTCCGACCACGGCGACTATCTGGGGGATCACTGGCTGGGCGAGAAGGACTTTTTCCATGAAGCCTCGGTGAAGATTCCGCTCATCATCCTCGACCCCCGACGCGACGCCGATGCGACGCGCGGCACAACCTGCGGCGCGCTTGTCGAGGCGATCGACCTCTGCGCCACCTTCATCGAGGCCGCGGGCGGCGCGGTGCCCGACCACATCGTCGAAGGCCGGTCGCTGATGCCCTGGCTTCACGGCCAGCCGCCGAAGACGTGGCGCGAGGTCGTCGTCAGCGAATACGACTATTCCGTTACACCCCGTGCCGAAGCGCTCGGTGTCAGTCCCCGAGACGCACGCCTCTTCATGGTATTCGACGGGCGCTGGAAGCTGATCCACGCCGAGGGTGGCTTTCGTCCGATGCTCTTCGATCTTGCGAACGATCCCGGCGAATTCAAGGACCTGGGAGACGACACTGAAGCTTCGGGAGAGATCGCGAGGCTTTACGACCACCTCGCCCGTTGGTCCCGCCGCATGTCTCAGCGTGTGACTATTTCCGATGACCAGATCCGGAACCGCCGCGGCAAGTCGGCGAGGCGCGGCATCCTTCCCTTCCTCGTCGACGGTTCGGAGGTTCCGGCCGACCTGACGGAACGCTATCGAGGTCCCGCCCGGCAGGATCACCGCGACAGCGACTAGGCCGCCACCTCCGTCAGTTTCGGCAGCCCGGCCGCCTGTTGCGACAGCCCTGGCGCCAGCGGGAAAAGGTCAGCCTGAAGCGCGTGATAGATGTCGGGCTTGCCCGTGAACTGCGTCGCCGTCGGCCGCCCCCCGCCGTCGATCTCGTGGAACCAGCCGCCATTCGCATGATCGACGAAGTGCGCGTCGGCGAAGGTCCACAGACGCCTGTACCACGCCTCGTCCTCGGCCGTCCGATCGAGCTTGATGAGGGAGGCAATGGCCCCGATCGCCTCGGTCACGGGCCACCAGTAGCGGTCGCGGATCGCGGGCGTGCCGTCGTGATCGAGGGTGTAGACGATGCCGCCGCCCCGCGCGTCGTCCCAGCCGTCCGCCAGCGCCTGCATCGTGACCCGCCGGGCCGCGTCGGGCGCGCTGCTGTGCGGCCGACCGGCAAGGTCCCAATGCTGCAACGCCAGGCGCGACAGCTCGAACGAATGGCCCGGCGTCGTTCCTGCGGGACGGAACATCGGGTTGCCCGAGTAGGACGGATCGACCGTCCAGTCGGCGTGGTAATGCTCCGGCAGACGCCATCCGTGCTGGGGGGCGATGCGTCCCATGAAGAAGTCTAGAATGCGGCCCGCACGCTCGAGATAGACCTCGTGCCCCGTGGCCTCGAACGCCGCGAGCAGCGCCTCGACGCCATGCATGTTGGCGTTCAATCCCCTGTAATCCGAGAACGGCAGCCACTCGCGCGTCCACTCGTCGGCGAAGAGACCCGGCCCCTCCTCCCAGAAGTGGCGGTCGAGGTTCGACGTCGCATCGAGGATCAGCGCGTCGGCTTCGGGATGACCCGCCATGAGAGCGCTCGACGCGGCGAGAAGAACGAAGACGTGCCCGTAGGCCAGCTTGCGGTCATCCACGATCGACGCGCCGTTCCGGGCCCACAGATAGCCCTCGAAGTCGGCGTCGCGGTGACCCTGCACCAGATAGCGCATGCCGGCGTCGATCACTCCGGCGCAGTCCGGAACGCCGGCGAGGTGGCCCAGCGCGAAGGAGTGGACGAGGCGGGTCGTCGTGTGCAACTCCTGCACGCCTGAAGCCAGGCGCGTCCCGTCCACATCGAGGGTGTGAAACCCGCCGTCGTCGCGGATGGTTGGTCGGAAGAAATCCAGAGAGCGCAGCGCGTCGCGGGCGAGCCATCGTCGGTGGCCGGGGCTGTCGATCCAGAATACCTCGCCGGTCCCCGACGCCTCTGCGATCTCGGTGCCCATTCCGCCCCTCCCGGCGCAACCCGTCACGGCGCAATCCTAGATTTGGGCTCGATGCGACACAAGCGGCGCCACGGGGCATAAGGACCGCAAAAAAGGATTAGGCGGGCATCGTCACCGCATCGACAGGGGGGGCGCCGGCGGCTTCCCGCGCGCGCAGCGCCTCGACCACTTCGACGGCAGAGTGGATTCCGTCCTCGTGGAAACCATGCCGGTTCCACGCGCCGGCAAACCAGGTTCGATTGCGCCCCTGCAGCGTACGTATCCGGCGCTGTGCGTTCATCGCGGCGCGATCGAACATCGGATGCTCGTAATCCACGCGGTCATAGACCAATTCGTCCGGGATCGGCACGGGCGGATTCAGGGTGACGAACATCGGTTCGTCGTCCGGGATCCCCTGGAGGCGGTTCATCCAGTAGGTGACGCCGATGGCTCCGTCCTGGCTTCGATAGGCCCAGGACGACCAGCAGGCCTTGCGGCGCGGCATCTGGTTCGGGTCGCGGTGCAGCACGGCCTTGTTCGTCTGGTAGCGGATGGCGGACAGGGCCGAGAGCTCATCCGCCGTCGCCTCGCTGCCCAGGATCTTCAGAGCCTGGTCGGAGTGGCAGGCGAAGACCACCTCGTCGAACGCCTGCTCGCCCGCTGGCGAGGACACGATGACGCCCACGTCCGTGCGGTGAACCTTCCCCACAGGCGTGCCCTTGAGGATCGTCGCCCGGTTCCGCAGAAGCGAGGCCTCGATCCGCTGAACATACTCGATGCTGCCCCCCTTGACGGTGAACCACTGGTGCTCGGGCGTGAAGGCCAAGAGCGCGTGGTTCCGGAAGAACTGGACCAGCGAGCGTGCGGGGAAACCGTCGATCTCGGACACCGGCGTCGACCAGATCGCGCCGCACATGGGCATCAGGTAGTAGTGGCGGAACCAGTAGCCCAGCCGAAGCTCCTCGATCAGCTCTCCGATGGTCTTGTCGTCGTCCGTCGCCGCCGCGACCGCGCGCTTCCCGAAGCGGAGGATGTCGGCGATCATGCCGTAATAACGAGGCCGAAACAGGTTGCGCTTCTGCGCGACGAGGCTGCGCGGCGTGGTCAGGCCGTACTCGATCCGCCCGCCGTCGATGCTGGCGCCGAAGCTCATGTTGCTTTTCATCACGGGGACGTCGAGCTCGCCAAAAAGGCGGGTAAGGTGCGGATAGGTGGCGTAGTTGAAGACGATGAAGCCCGTGTCCACGGCCACGTCGCCGTTCCGGCCCGCCATCACGGTGCGGGCATGTCCGCCGAGACGGGGGGCAGCCTCGTAGAGGGTGACATCGTGATCGGAGGAGAGGTAGTGCGCCGCGGCGAGTCCCGAAATGCCCGACCCGATGACCGCGATCCTGCGGCCGGGGGCCTCTGCCGTGTCGAACATGACTGCCTCGCCTTTCTTTTTACCTTCGCATGATACGCGGCGTACGGCTATCCGGTTCATTCGTGATGGAAAAAGTTGAACCGCGACCGATGGTTGTGCGTAACTCACCCATCATGCTCGACCACATCCAGGGCCATACCACCCACGCGCGCCGGGGACGCGTATCGAATGCGTTCCGTTATGGCGTGGACTACGTGCTGCTCGAGCCCGAGAAAGCCGCCGCCACGCCGATCCCCTTCTCGCGGAACCGCTTCAATCTCTGGTCCGTCCACGACATCCGTCATGGCGGACCGCGCGGAGAGGGACGCGCAGCGGCCTGGGCGCGCGAGGTTCTGGCGGAACGCGGCTTTCCCTATCCGGATGCGCGCATTCTTCTTCTCACCCAGCCGACATTCCTCGGCCTGCACTTCAATCCCATCAGTCTGTGGTTCGCCCTGGTCGAGGGCGTGCCCCGCGCCGTGATCGCCGAAGTCGACAATACCTTCGGTCACAGGCACTGCTATGTCTGCGTCCGGCCAGGTTTCGAGCCCATCGGCTATGATGACACGCTGGAGGCCGAAAAGGCGATGCACGTCTCGCCGTTCCAGAAGGTCGAGGGCTCCTATCGCTTCAATATCGGGCTCGACGACGACGCCGTCCGCGTCCGGATCGACTTTCGCAACGGCGAGGACGGCGTGCTGGCGACCCTGTCCGGCAGTCGACGTCCCGCCACCGCCGCCTCGCTGCTGGCCGCCGCCCTCCGCCGTCCTCTGGGGGCTGCTCGGGTGGTGGGGCTGATCCATTGGCAGGCGATCAAGCTGTGGGCGAAGCGAGCGCCTTTTTCCAGCGCTCCGCCCCCACCCAACGACCTCGTCACCGACGCTCATTCACTTGAAAGACGCCCATGACCGACCTGAAAGATAAGACATTCTGGCTGATCGGGGCCTCGGAGGGCCTGGGTCGCGACCTGGCAAAGCGGCTTGATCGGGAAGGCGCGCATCTTGTCCTGTCCGCCCGTAGCGAGGACCGGCTGAAGAGCCTGGCCGCTGATCTGGGCAGCGCTCGCGTTCTGCCGCTCGACGTGACGGACCTCGATGCCGTGCGAGCGGCGGTCGAGAAAGCTGGCGAGATCGACGGCCTCATCTACAACGCGGGCGCCTACGAGCCGATGGCTGCAAGCGATTGGGACACCGAGCAGGCGCTGAAGATCGCCGACGTCAACTTCATGGGCGCGCTCCGCGTTCTGGGCGAAGTCGTACCTCGTTTCGTCCGGAGGGGAGCGGGCGACATCACCATCGTCGGCTCGCTTGCCGGATATCGCGGCCTGCCGGCCAACATAGGATACGGCGCATCGAAGTCGGGACTTATCAGCCTGGCCGAGACGATGCGCCACGATCTGAAGAACACCGGCGTCACGGTCCGGCTCGTCAATCCCGGGTTCATCCGCACGCGCCTGACGGCGAAGAACGCCTTCAAGATGCCGCAGATCATGGAGCCCGAAGACGCCGCGCGTCATGTCCTGGATGCGATGAAAAGCCGGCGCTTCCGCACCGACTTCCCGAAACCCTTCGCCTGGGCCATCCGCGCGTTCGACCTTCTGCCCGACCTTGCGGCCTATCGAGGCCGCTAGATCCGGAAGATGGGCTGAAGAAGCCTTGGAAGCAGCGCGCTGAAGCGGAGGGGCGCGTCAGTCGCGGCAAGGCAGATGCAGGGCAGGCCCTCATCCGCGGTCGGCGTATGCTCCAGATCCTCATCCGCGACCTCGACATCGCCGACGCCGAAGCGCCCTGTGACGTCGCTGAAGCTGCCCTGAAGGACAAGCGTCAGCTCGGTCCCCCGGTGCCCGTGATCGGGAACGGCCTGGCCGGAAGGGATATAGAGCAGCCGCAGCGATCCTTCGCCATCCGCTGACAGGATGTCCTGCTTCACGCCCATGCCCAGGGCCTTCCAGCGCGGGGCACGGCCGCTCATCGCCGCGACGACCGGTGCGGGATAGATGCCGGTCCGGGCATGGACCGGCGTATCCTCTACGGCATCGTCCAGATGGCCGAGAACCCGGTCGCGCAGACGCTCTGACAGCGCTTCGCCCGCGGTCTCGTCCAGAACGACACCGCCCGCGGCCTGATGCGCCTCGAGCGCCGCACGGCAGTCCTCGCACATCGAGACGTGTGTCGCGATCACCACCGCGAACGGATGCGGCAGGCTTCCGGCGGCATAGGCTGCCAACATCGCGTCAGGCGTGTGATGGCCAATGGCGGTCATTCTTCCAGATCCTTCAGTTCGTGTCTCAAACGCTGCATCCCGAGCCGGATGCGTGATTTTATCGTCCCGAGCGGCAGCCCCGTCTGGTTCGCGATCTCTTGATGAGACAGTTCCCCCAGATAGGCCTTTTCGATCACCTCGCGCTGCTCTCCCTTCAGCCGCCTCAAGGCGGCGCGCAGCTTGCCCGTCTCCTGTTCCACCGCGACGATCTGGGCCGGATCGGGCTCGGTGCCAGGCGGCTCCGCAAGCTCCTCGGGCACCAGGCGGCGGGCCTTGCGGATGATGTCGATCTGACGATTCCGCGCGATCTGATAGATCCAGGACGAGGCTTCGGCCCGATGCGGATCGAACAGATGCGCCTTTCGCCAGACGGACAGCATCACGTCCTGCACGATGTCCTCGGCCTCGGCGGCCGTGGTGCCCGAGCGCATGACGAAGCCCTTCAGGCGGGGCGCGAAATGGTCGAAGAGCGCGCAAAAGGCTGCGCGGTCACGCCGATCCCTGACGGCGATCATCCATCCGGTCTGTTCCGAGGGTGTCGGAATCGTCCGTTCCTTCCGCAGCGTCCTTGTTACCACCGCCGCAGACGGGGGTCGTCCCGACCGCGCGATGCCGATCTCGAGCGTTATCATAGCCTCGATACGCGCCACGACACCCCCCGGATCACACGAGGGCGCGTAAATCTCTCAATTGCGGTGGATTACGAGATAGACCGTGCCGTCCATGAGCTTGCGCGCCGTGCGCAGGACTTCGGCGCGGGTCACGACGCCGTCCTCTACGTGACCCAGGACCGTCATTTCTCCAGTCGGATGCTCGACTGACAGCGCCTGCGCCTCGCCGTCCGGCAGGACCGCCAGGTCGTGCGCCACCGCACCCGGCGTCAGGCAGGCCGTAGCGACGCTGACCGCGCCCAGAACGCCTATGGTCTTATGGCATCGGTGTGGAATGAACGTCCGGGTCGAGATCGCCCCTCCCGCACGCGGAGCCGAGACCATCGTCATCTTCGGCACCGAGGACTGCGCCACATCGCCCAGGTTCATCAGCGGTCCCGCCGCCAGACGGAGGGACTCGAGCCGTGCGCGCAGCGCGTCGTCGGCCTCCAGCGCCTCGGGCGTTTCGTCTCCCGCGATACCCAGGTCCGAGGCGCGCATGACCACGCAGGGCATGCCGTTGTCGATGAGCGTCGCCTCGATCCCGTCGATGACATCCATCACGCGACCCGAAGGAAAGAGCGCGCCGCAGGTCGATCCCGCCGTGTCGCGAAACTCGATCGGCACCGGAGAGGCGGTGCCGGGCACTCCGTCGATCCGGGCCTCGCCCTCGTATCGAACCTTGCCGGCGGGCGTCGCGACCCGCGCCACGGCCACTTGCGCCGTGTTCTCCATGTAGATCGTCACGGGCGTTTCGTCGCCCTGCGGCGCGACAAGCCCTCGCTCGATGGCGAAGGGCCCGACGCCGGCAAGGATGTTGCCGCAGTTCTGCGCGTCCGAGACAACCGCTCGGTCGACGAAGACCTGGAGGAACAGGTAGTCGACGTCGATGCCCGGCCTCTGCGACGGACGGACCACCGCGACCTTCGATGTCAAAGGGTCGGCGCCACCCATCCCGTCGATCTGCCGCGGATCGGGGGAGCCCATGACCCCCAGAAGCACGCGGTCCCGGGCCTTCGCATCCTCAGGCAGATCGGCCGCGAGGAAGTATCCGCCCTTCGAGGTGCCGCCGCGCATCCACATGCAGCGGAGGCCGTCACTCATACCTAAGGCCTTTCTCGGCCAGCCGGCCGCGCATGTCGTAGATGTCGAGCCCAAGCTCACCGGAGGCCAGCCGCTTGCGCTTTCCGGCTTCGGCATCGATGCGGGCCTGGGCCTGCGCCATCACCGCCTCGGCCTCCGCCAAGTGAACGATGCAGACGCCGTCGTCGTCCGCGACCACGATGTCGCCCGGGTTCACGAGCGCGCCCGCGCAGACGACTGGTACGTTCACGCTGCCCACGGTCTCCTTCACCGTGCCCGCGGCCGAGACCGCCGTCGACCACACCGCGAAACCCATGCCACGCAAGTCGCGCGTGTCCCGCACCCCGCAGTCCAGAACCGCCGCGCGACAGCCACGGGCCATGGCCGAGGTCGCCAGAAGATCGCCAAAATAGCCCATGGGCGACGGCGCCGTCGTGGCCAGCACCAGCACGTCGCCCTCGCGGAGTTGCTCGATGGCGACATGGATCATCCAGTTGTCGCCCGGTGGCGCGCTGATCGTGACGGCGCTGCCCCCCATGCCGAAATCCCGCTGGATCGGCCGCATGTTCGCCGCCATCAAACCCTTGCGCCCCTGCGCCTCGTGAACCGTGGCGACGCCCGCCTCTCCCAGGCGGCGGATCAGGTCGGCGTCGGCGCGCCGGATGTCGGTGACGACTTTTCCCATCTTCATCTCTTTCCAAATACCCGCCGCGGCGAAGGCCGACGGCGAGACGGAGGCGACGCCCCGCTCCTCAGTCCTTTTTCACCGGCGGCGTCCCGTGGGTATGGAACGTCTCGATCGTCTTCAGCCCCCAGGCCTGTCCCTTTTTCCGATCCGCCTCGGTCCAGACGACCGGCTCCCAGTCGGGCGCGAGGATCAGACGCGCGCCGGCGTTCGCCAGCTCGATCCGGTTTCCGGCCGGCTCCCAGGCGTAGAGGAAGAACGAGCCCTGGATGGCATGCTTGTGCGGTCCCGTCTCGATGTGGACCCCGTTCTCGAGATAGATGTCGGCCGCGCGCAGGATGTCCTCGCGCGTGTCGGTGGCGTAGGTGACGTGATGCAGCCGCCCCGCGCCTCCGCCGCGCTCTTCCGAGCAGACGAGGTCGTATGTCTTGTTGTTGCAGGAGAACCAGCAGCCGCCGATCCTTCCGTTGTCGAGCTGGATGTACTCGGTCACGCGCGATCCGAGGCAGGCGTCGACCCAGTCGCGGAAGGCCGTGACGTCCCCGCCGAGGACGTTGACGTGGTCGATACGGCGCGGCGAAACGCCTTGCGCGTGGTAGCGCGAGGACAGGTTCTTGAGCGCCGAAGCATCATCAGGGGGGGCTTCGTAGCGCACCGTGTCCCAATAGATCTCGAAGACATGCCCGAAGGGATCCTCGAAGCGGAACGCCCGGCCGTGGCCGAGGTCGCCGTCGGTCCAGCCGTGCGTGACATACCCCGACGCCTCGATGGCAGCGACGCGCCGTTCCAGCGCCTCGGGCGACGAGACGCGGTAGGCGATGTGTCCCACCCCGGTCGTGTCGGCTGCCGTCAGCTTCATCGAATGGAATTCGTAGTCGTCCCAGGCCCGCAGATAGGCCGAGCCGCCCTCCTCGCCCGACAGCTTCAGCCCATAGACGCGGGTGAAGAAGTCGAGGCTCTCGTCGTAACGGTCGGTCAGCACCTCGACATGGCCGAGGTGGGCGAGGTCGGCGACGGGCATGGTCGGGCGGCTCATGTCGCGGCCCTCACAGCTCGTCCACCGTGCGGGGGAAGATCGACTGGAAGCCTTCGGCATATTTGCAGTCGCGCCCGCCCGACTGCCCGCCCGAGTTGCGCTTGAAGTGGTTCGCGCGCTGCTGCGCCACGCGGGTATAGAATTCCCACAGGTGCTCCTGCCCCTCCATGCATTCGATCGCGGCGCGCTTCTTGTCCCACACCGGCGTGATGTCGAGGAAGGTGTTCGGCTTCCAGCCCATCTGCTCGGTCTGGTGCGGCTCGAAGAGGTAGAGCTGCGGCGCGCCAAGCACCTGCTGGCCGGGGTTGTGACCCCAGGCCTGGGCGATCATCCGCGTCTCGAGGGCGAGTTTCGTCGCGTACATGTGGTCGGTATTGTAAGGGTCGTACTGCGAATGCGACAGCATGAAGCTCGGCTGCACTGTGCGGATGACATCGACCAGCCGGTCCTTCTGCGCGCGATCGAGGTCGAGGGGATAATCGCCGCAGTCGAAGAACTGGATGTCGTGGACGTCTAGAGCGCGCGCGGCGGCCTCGGCCTCGGCCCGGCGCGCGTCCTTGACACGTTCGAGTGTCATTCCCTCCTGCTTCCACAGCTTGGCGCTTTCGCCGCGCTCGCCATAGGACAGGCAGACGACGGTTACGGCGTAGCCCATCTGCTGATGCAGCGCGATGGCCCCGCCGCAGCGCCATACGAAATCGGCCGAGTGCGCCGAAATGACCAGCGCGGTATTGCCTGCGGACATCGCATCTCTCCTCTTCCCTGTCGCTTCGCAAAGTCCGTCCAACCGCCCGGAATTGCCAATTCGTATCGTACGGGCGATATTCAGTCAGGCTATAGACCCTCCGGACATGATCGATCCCGCCCATCTGAACCTGCGCCATCTGCGAGCCTTCGTTGCCATCTGCCGAGCGGGAAGCATCACACGCGCGGCCGAGGTCGTCCACCTGTCGCAGCCAGCGATCACGCAGGGTCTTGCGCGGCTCGAGGCCGCCGTCGGGGCCTCCCTTTTCGTGCGGCACGGCCGCGGTCTGACGCCGAGCGACGAAGGGCGCATCCTCGCATTCAGGTCGGAACGCGGCCTCGACACCCTCGAGACCGGCCTGACCGAGGCGTACCGTCGCGCGCGGACACCGAGGCCATCCAAGGTGGCGGCGCGGCTGACGGCAGCGCATCTGCGCGCGCTCGTGGCCATCGACGACGCACGCTCGTTCTCGGCGGCCGCCCGTGCGCTCGGGCTCGCTCAGCCGTCCGTGCATCGCGCCGCGCGGGATCTGGAGCTGGCGACGGGCCTCGCGCTCTTCGAGACAACGTCTTCGGGCACGGCGCTCACCCGCGCCGCGCTGCGTCTGTCGCGGGCGACGCGATTGATGCTTGCGGAACTGCGACAGGGCCTCAGCGAGATCGCACAGCGGCATGGGCGGGCGCTGCCGGGCATCCGGATCGGCGCGTTGCCCCTCGCCCGGTCGACCGTGCTTCCCGAGGTGGTCGATCGCGTGACGGCAGGCGCCGGGCCGCTGCGCGTTCAGATCATCGACGGACCCTACCCCGACCTCCTCCGGGCGCTGCGGCAAGGCGACCTCGACCTGATGGTCGGCGCCCTGCGCGACCCCTGCCCGCCCGACATGGTGCAGGAGCCGATGTTCGCGGACCGTCTCGGCGTCTTTTGCGGGCCGGGACATCCGCTTCTGGGCCTGCCCGATCCGACAGGACGCCTCACAGACTTTCCTTGGGTTCTCTCGCCTCTCGGGACCCCGACGCGAACCTGGATCGAGGCCGCGCTGCCCGACCTCCTGCGCGCCGCCCTGCCCGAACTGGTCGAGACGTCGTCGATGGTGATGGTGCGCGGGCTTCTGCAGTCGGGTCGGCGTCTCACCATCATCTCGCGGAACCAGGTCGCGACGGAGGTCCGGACGGGGCTGATGCGGGAACTGCCCGTCACCCTCGCCGATCGTCCGAGACCGATCGGGATCACAAGTCGCGCGGATTGGGTGCCGACGCCAGCCCAGACAGCGGTTCTCGCCGCCCTTCGAACCGTCGCCGCGGACTGGAAGGAATCTCAGATCTGATCGAGAACCTCGACCGCCGCACCGTCAGCCGTCAGGGATCCGCCGGTGCGGTCGAAGCGAAGGTAGGCCAGCCCCCGGTCTCCCGCGACCGAACGGAGGACACCCGCCTCGCGTCCGTCGTCCGACATGATCGCCGCTCCGGGCCTGGCGTTCCCCGCAAGCGAAACCCGCGCAAGTCCCTTCCTCAGATCGGTCTTGTGCTTCATCCGCGCCGTCACCTCCTGCCCGACATAGCAGCCCTTGCGAAAATCGACCCCGTGGAACCGCTCGAAGCCGGTTTCCAGCGGATAGCTGTCGTTCGGGATCAGGTCGACGCCACTTTCCGGCACGCCTGCGCGGATGCGGACGGCCTCCCAGTCGGCCTCCTCTCCGGCGCGACCGTCATAGGCGCGCCAGCCTAGCTCCGGATGCCTCGGGTCGGCGAAGGCGCCATCCGGAGCGTCCCCTGTCCCCCGCGCGACAGCTATGTCCGTCTCCTCGATCCTCGCGTCCGCTCTCAGCCGATACATTCCCAGCCGCTGCGCCAGTCCCGGCCCGAGGTCGGCGTCGACGTCGAGGAGGATCGCCTCGCCGTCCGGCACCAGGAAGAAGTCCGCGAGGTACTTGCCCTGCGGCGACAGAAGCGCGGTCCAGACGAGTCCGTCCTTCAGGCGGCCGACGTCATTTGTGACGAGGTTCTGGAGGAACGTCTCGCGGTCCGTTCCGGTGATGCGATAGACCCTGCGCGCGGCCATGCTGGCCTCCCCTGACGTTTGGACCCAATATAGGGACAACCGTTCCAGTCACCACCCATGCCCGCACCGCTTTCCATCGTCATTCCCACGCTGAACGCCGCGGCATCCCTGCCCGCGACCTGCGACGCGCTTCTGTTGGGCGCGACGGAAGGGCTGGTGCGCGACATGGTCATCTCGGACGGCGGTTCGACGGATGGGATCAAGGAAATCGCGGATCACCTTGGCGCGACTCTGGTGACCGGCGCGCCCGGGCGCGGCGGCCAGATCGCGCGCGGCGTGGCGGCGGCGAGGGCCCCCTTCGTCCTGATCCTCCACGCCGACACCTGGTTGTCGGAAGGCTGGACGATGGAGGCGCGACGGCTCATCGAGCACCATCCGACGCGCGCCGGATATTTCCGCCTGAGATTCCGCGCCTCGGGCTTTGCTCCGGGGGTCGTCGCAGGGGGGGCGAACCTGCGGTCGCGCCTCCTTGGCCTGCCCTATGGCGACCAGGGGCTGCTCGTTGCACGCCGGACGCTGGAGGATGTGGGCGGCTTCCCCGAACTGCCTCTGATGGAGGACGTGGCGCTCGCCCGTCGGCTGAAGGGCCGCCTGATGCCGCTCCGGGCAGACGCGCTGACCTTGGCCGACCGTTACGAAAGCGAAGGATGGACACGCCGAGTGTCCGGCAACCTTGTTACGCTTGCACGCTTCGCCGCCGGGGCGGACCCCGAAACGCTGCTACGGCGTTACGACAGGTTCAGGTCGCGCTGAACTGAAGCGCGTGCAGCCGGGCATAGACACCGCCGCGATCCATGAGCTCGTCGTGGCGACCCTCGTCCACGACCCGTCCCGCCTCCATCACGACGATCTTGTCCGCGCGCCGCACGGTCGACAGCCGATGTGCGATGACCAGTGTCGTGCGGCCCTGGGACAACGTCTCCAGAGCCTCCTGCACCCGGGCCTCGCTTTCGGCGTCGAGGGCGCTTGTCGCCTCGTCCAGCAGAAGGATCGGCGCGTCCCGCAGGATCGCCCGCGCGATGGCGACGCGCTGGCGCTGTCCGCCCGAAAGCTGCGAGCCGCGCGGCCCGGCCGGGGTGTCCAGCCCCCTGGGAAGCCCGTCGACGAAAGCCTCGAGGTGCGCCGCGTTCAGCGCGGACCTGAGACGCGCCTCGTCCACTCCGGGGGTCGCGAGCGTGATGTTGTCCCGCAGGGTTTCGTCGAACATGGGCGCGTCCTGCGTCACGACCGAGAAGAGGGCGCGAAGGTCCGGCAGGCTCATCTCGCGCACTGGCACTCCGCCTACAAGGATCCGTCCCGCCTCGACGTCCACCAGCCGCGTCAGGGCCGAGAAGAGCGTCGACTTGCCCGCTCCCGACGCGCCCACGAGCGCCGTCGTCTCGCCCGCCCTGGCTGTGAAGGTCGCGCCGTTCAACGCGCGCTCCCCGCCGTAGGCCACGACCGCGTCCTCGAAGACCACGTCCGCCCCACCCGGATCGGACGGCGCAGCGGACGCCCGGGCGGACGACAGGATCGTCGGTGCGGCCTGGAACACAGACTGGATCCGCTCGAGGCTGGCCCTGGCCGACTGCCAGTTGGCCGAGATGTTGGCGATCCGGCGCATGGGTTCGAACAGAAGACCCATGGCGGTGAAGAAGGACATGAACTCGCCCACGGTCTTCTCGCCGTCGATGATCTCGTTGCCGCCGTAGATCACCACGCCCGCGAAACCGAAGGCCGCGACGACGTCCATCGTCGACGGCACGCCCGCGCGCCCGATCCGGGCCTTCATCTCCTGCCCCATGTAACGCCGCATCACGGTTTCGAAACGCTCGGATTCGTGCGCTTCGGAGGTGTTCAGCTTGATGGTGTTGACGCCGTGGAATATCTCGTCGAGCCGGGTCGACAGCTTCGCCGCCGCCTCGCGCGCGGCGAAAGACTTCTTTCGGACATAGCGCTGCATCCCCAGGATCGGCCCGATCAGCACTGGAAGACCCGCGATTGCGACGAGCGTCCAACGCCAGTCGACCGAGATCGCGACCGCGAGCAGTGCGGCGATGGAGACGACCTCGCGCCAGGCGGTGCCGAGGACCTGCATCCAGATCTGGTTCGCCACCGTGGTGTCGCCCCGGACCCTCTCGATCAGCGTTCCCGGCGGATTGGCCTGGAAATAGGCGCTGTCGAGCGTCAGGAGGTGGCGCACCATGTCGCGCTGCATCGCGGTGATGATGTCGAGCCCGATGCCGTTCATGATGACGCGGTGCGAGAAGTCCGAGATCGCGCGAAGGATGAAGATCCCGCCCAGAGCACCCGCGACCCAGTAGACCGCGCCCCGATCCTTGGCGACGAAGACCTGGTCGAACATCGGCTGCACTATATACGAGATCGCACCCAGCATTGCGCCTTCGATCGCCATGAAGATCATCGCGATGGCCAGGCGACCCATGTGCGGGCGCAGGTAGTCGTGCCAGACCCACGACAGAAGGCCGCGCTCGGTGGCGCTGCCCGTGTATCCGGATCCGGTTGTGACGGTGTCGGCCACGCTGCCTCGTGCTTGCTCAGTCACGACTGACTAACCTTCGCTCCCCCCGCGCACAAGCACCGCGCCCCCGGAGGTCATTGACCCTTCCGCGCGCGCCGCCTAATCGATGGCGTTGCCTTTTCGGAGCCCGTTTCCCATGTCCCTCGCCCACGGCGTCAGCTACCTCGCCATTCCCGGCCCCTCCGTCACGCCCGAGCGCGTACTGCGCGCCATGCACCGGACCTCGCCCAACATCTACGAAGGCGCCCTGCCTGCCATGATGCCCGCACTGGTGGCCAGCCTGAAGGCGGTGGCGCGGACCGAGCATAACGTGACGATCTACATCACCAACGGTCACGGGGCTTGGGAGGCGGCGCTGACCAACACGCTGTCGCGCGGCGATCGCATCCTCGTCCCGGCGACGGGCCGCTTCTCGCATGGCTGGGCCGAGATCGCGCGGGTCTTGGGCGTCGAGGTCGACATCATGGACTTCGGCAAGCGCGACCCGATCGACATGGCGGCGCTGACCGAGCGGCTGAAGACGGACGACCGGGGCTACAAGGCCGTGCTCGCCGTCCACACCGACACTTCGACGTCGCTGCGCACGGACATTCCCGCCGTGCGGGCCGCCATCGACGCCGCCGGACACCCGGCTCTTCTGATGGTCGACTGCATGGCGTCCCTCGGCTGCGACCGCTTCGAGATGGACGCCTGGGGCGTCGATGTCATGCTCGCCGGCTCGCAGAAGGGTCTGATGACGCCGCCGGGACTCGCCTTCGTGTGGTTCAACGACAAGGCAGACCGCGCGCGCGACACGGCGAACTGCGTGACATGGGCGTGGGACTGGCGGCCGCGTGCTTTCCCCAAGATCTTCTCGAACTACTTCGGCGGCACCGCGCCCACGCTCCACCTTCATGGGCTGCGCGAGGCGCTCGACATGATCGAGGAAGAAGGGCTGGAGAACGTCTGGTCGCGCCATGCCAGCCTCGCCCGCGCGGTGTGGGCGGCGGCCGAGCACTGGGGGACCGAGGGCACGCTCGAACTCAACGTCCGCCAGCGCGAGTTGCGCGGCCATTCCGTCACCGCCTTCCGCGCGGGCTCGGAAAGGGCGACGGCGCTGCGGCGCTGGTGCGAGGACAAGGCGGGCCTGACGCTTGGCATCGGCCTCGGCATGACCGAGCCGGACGACCCGGCGTGGCACCACTTCTTCCGCCTCGGCCACATGGGTCACGTCAGCGCGCAGATGATCCTGGGCGCGCTCGCCACGATGGAGGCGGGGATGAAGGCCGTTGGCCTGCCGCACGCACCCGGCGGCGTCGTCAAGGCAGCAGAGGTCATCGCCGCCGAGGCGTGACGCCTAGCTCGAGCGTCGATTGCGGAAGTCGACCGTCATCAGGCGGTCGGCGATCCAGCTGACAAGCCCGGCGATCAGAAGCCCCCACATGGCCCAGACCGAAACCAGCGCCATGAAGACAAGGACGAAGGCGGACACCAGGAAGGCGTTCGTGTAGTCGGGAACCCTCATGCGCGGCACCTTCGCAAGATCCTTTCTCGCGGATCATAGCGCGGAATGTGCGTCGGTCAGGCTGAAAATTGCGTTAGCTCAGCCCGCCTGCGCAGCCTTCAGCGCATCGGGCAGCGCGCCTTCCAGCCGGTCGAGGTCGGGGGTGCGGCCGGCGCTGACGCGGATGCAGCGGTTTCCGGGCGAGGCGAAGGGCATCCGGACGAAGACGTCGCGGTCCGCGAGCGCCTCGAGCACCGCCCGCGCAAAGGCTCCGTCCCGCCCGCAGTCGATGGTCACGAAGTTGGTGGCCGACGGCAGCGGCGTCAGGCCGTTGTCCCGTGCGATGGCCGCGATCCGGGCGCGTGCGGCCTCGACCTCGATGCGGACCTCGCCGATCCAGCCTTCGTCGCCCAGGGCCGCGAGCGCCGCCGCCTGGCTGATCCGGCTCATCCCGAAGTGGTTGCGGACCTTCTCGAAGCCACGAATCACCTCGGCATGGCCGAAGGCATAGCCCACCCGCATTCCCGCCAGCCCGTGCGCCTTCGAGAAGGTGCGCATCCGGATCACGCGGGGGTCGGCAACGTCGATCCGCGCCATCGTGCCCTTCGGCGCAAACTCGGCGTAAGCCTCGTCGAGCACGAGAAGGCACTCGTCGGGAAGGGCGGCGATCATCTCCTCGATGCGCGCGCCGTCGTGCCAGGAGCCCATCGGGTTGTCCGGGTTGGCGAGATAGATCAACTTGGCCCGCTCGCTGCGCGCCGCGTCCAGCAGCGCCTGCGGATCCTCGTGATCGTCGACGTAGGGCACCTTGACCAGTCGGCCGCCGAAGCCGGCGACGTGATAGTTGAACGTCGGATAGGCCCCGTCCGAGGTCACGACGGCGTCGCCCGGCTCCACATAGAGGCGAACGGCGTAGCCGAGAAGGCCGTCGATCCCCTCGCCGACCACGATCTCGTCCGGCGCAATGCCAAGGCGCCGGGCCAGCGCGGCACGCAGGTCGTGGCTCTCGGGGTCGCCATACATCCAGGCCTCGGGTGCGGCGGCGCGGATGGCCTCGATCACCTGCGGTGAGGGCCCGAAGACGCTTTCGTTCGCGCCAAGCCGCGCCGCGAAGCGTTTGCCCCGGCAGCGCTCGAGAGCCTCCGGTCCCACGAAGGGAACCGTGGCGGGAAGCGACTGGCAGAGCGGTGTCTCGGAGGGGGCTTTCATGCCGTTGAGGAAGCACGGAACCCTCGGTGCTGACAAGAGAAACGGCCTCGCCCCGCACAAGGGACGAGGCCACCTCACTCGCGACCTGGCTCATTCAGCGGGGACAGCCGCCACACTCGACTGCCCGAAGTGCTGCCGGTTCAGCCGCAGCACAAGGACGATCATCGCCGCCTGCGCGACCAGCGCTACAGCCGTCAGGCCCCAATAGGCGATGCCGAACTTCGCGATCAGGCCGGTCGCGACAAGACCCTTGTTGATCCAGAACTGGAGAAGGACCGAGAAGGCGACGCCCGGACAGACCAGCGCATAGGACCCCGCCGAGGTCTCGGCGCCGAAGACGAAGCGCTGCCAGTAGCCGACCCTGGCCAGGACGAGGAGGCCGAACATCGCAAAGAGGACTTGCAGCGACACCATGCGGCTGAGGAAAACGAGCGTCTCGGCCGGACCGCTGTGGCCGTCGAAGTGAACGTGAAGCCCGTGCCACTGGCGCAGGAGAAGGATCGAGGCCACCGTAACGAGCGGAAGCACGATCAGGAGGGTGGGCGCGGCCTCGACCGAGACGCCATTCTCCATCATCGACCTGACCCCGAGAACCATCGCCACGGCGCCGATCACTATGGCGGCGACGAGGAAGAACCCCGAGAGGATGACGCTGATCCCCGCAACTGTGGCCGAGCCGCTCATGGACCCCGGAGCGGCGAGGCCGACGCCGACCATCGCCAAAGTGAAGGCAGGCAGCAGCTGCGCGAACGAGTTGTTGGCCGCGCAGTCGAAACCGCCGGACGACAGGGCCCGTCCGAGGAACGCGCCGAGTTGTCGGAACGCCATGGCGCCGATCAGCACGAAGGCCGCAAGGGCGAAGGGAAATAGAAGTTCGACAACGCCCCACAGACCTGGAACAAAGACTAGGCCCACGATGAACGCCACATTGACAGCCATGGCGAGCGCCAGCGGCAGAGCCATCATTTGTGTACCTGCGTTCGATGCCGCGTGCGCCCGACCAGCTTCGGAGGCGCGGAAGGCACCGACCCTGCGGAGGTTGAAGGCGAGAAGCGCGAACGTTCGCCAGGCGAACCATGCCACACCCAGAAGAGCGATAGCGATGGAAGCCTGAAGAGCGGGTTGACCACTTGCGAAGGCGGCCGAGATATCCTCGAACACGGGCACAGGTCTGTCTGGGTGCGGCACCCAGAACATCAGGTACATGAAGAACGTCACCACAAGGCCCCCTGCCCCGACAGAGGACAGGAAGTACAGTGGCGACCAGCGAGTGACGGCGGGTGAAGTCGAAAGGGCCATGAGAGCCTCCTGCATCATATTCTGTAATGCGAATATGATGCGCGAACCGAGCCCGCATTGACGTATATCAAGTCTTGAATGCGAAACCCCGGCCGCGGGGGCCGGGGTTCTCAGGTCCTCGTATGAGGCCAAGGCTCAGATGACGCAGACGTCCAGCGGCGGGAAGCCGTTGAAGCCGACCGACGAATAGCTCGAGGTGTAGGCGCCGCAGTTGCGGATCACGACGCGGTCCCCGGCGGTGAGGCCCACGGGCAGCGACACCATCTTCTTCTCGTAAAGCACATCGGCGCTGTCGCAGGACGGACCCGCGAGGATGCAGGGGCCCATCGCCTCGTGGTCGCGGGGCGTGGCGAACTGATAGCGGATTGCCTCGTCCATCGTCTCGGCCAGACCCGAGAACTTGCCGATGTCGAGATAGACCCAGCGGTGCAGCTCGTTTGCCGACTTGCGGCTCACCAGCAGAACCTCGGCGGCGATCACGCCCGCGTCCGCGACCATGCCACGGCCGGGCTCGGCCATCACAAGCACGTCGCCGAAGCGGGCGCGCACCTGGCGCATGACGCCGGCCGCATAGGCGGTCGCAGGCTCGATGACTTCGCCGTAGAACGCCGGGAAGCCGCCGCCGATGTTCAGGAGGCGCAGCTTATGACCCGCCTCATGCGCGGCAGCCCAGACCGCCAGGACCTGATCCAGAACCGGGCCCCACATTTCCGACCGGCGGGTCTGCGAACCGACATGAAACGAGAAACCGGCCGGGTCGAGGCCAAGCTCTTTCGCGCGGTCGAGAAGCGCCAGCGCCATCTCGCCGTGGCAGCCGAACTTGCGGCTGAGCGGCCAGTCGGCCTGGCTGTTCTCGACGATCAGGCGGATGTAGACGCCCGCGCCGGGTGCGTTCTCGGCAATCTTCTGCAGCTCTTCCTCGGCGTCGGCCGCGAAGAGGGTCACACCCGCCTCGTAGGCGAAGGCGATGTCCGACGGACGCTTCACGGTGTTGCCGAAGCTGATCGTCTCGGCCCGGGCACCCTGGCTGAGGCAAAGCTCGATTTCGCCGCGCGAGGCGGCATCGAAGTGCGAGCCAACCTGAACCAGACGCTCGATGATCTCGCGCGCCGGGTTCGCCTTGACGGCATAGTGGATGTGCGCGTCGCCCAGACCTGCCTGGAGAGCGTCGAAGTTGTGCTCGACCCGATCGACGTCCAGCACGAGCGTCGGCCTGTCGAAGGCGTGGACGCGGGCATAAACTTCGGCACGGGAAGGCGACAGGTCATCGCGGGCGGGAAGCCCAACGTCATGCATCGTCATGTTCATCTCCAAAAGACCCGGCCAAGATATGACCGCTCAGTTCCAAGGGAGACGTTACCGTCGCTGCGTAAACGCGGGCGTTTGACGATGCCGGCCAGAGGCGCGTGCGTTGGCGTCTTGAGCGGGTGATATGGGGCTTGTGCCCGAGTCGTGCAAGAGGAAATTCGCACGGATTTTCACAGGCTTCGTCGTCGGCGGTTTTGTGCGCTTTTCGCATCACCCCGCACCCTGCTACCAAGGGCCATGACCCTGATCCTGTTCAACAAGCCCTGGGGCGTGCTCAGCCAGTTCACCGACGCGAAATCGCCCTCGCCCCGCCCGACGCTGTCGACGTTCGGCCTGCCTGCGGGCGTGTATCCCGCCGGGCGCCTCGACCGCGATTCCGAAGGGCTGCTTATGCTCACCGACGACGGGCGCCTTCAGGCACGGATCGCGTCGCCGACTGCCCGGACAGAGAAGACCTACCTCGTCCAGATCGAAGGCGATCCGCTGGACGCCGATCTCGATCCGCTGCGCAGGGGCGTGATGCTGAAGGACGGACCGACACGGGCGGCGCGCGTCCGTCTCATCGACCCGCCGGATCTGTGGCTGCGGGACCCGCCCGTGAGGGTCCGGCTATCAGTGCCTGACCGATGGATCGAGGTCACCCTCACCGAGGGCCGGAACCGCCAGGTCCGGCGCATGACGGCCGCCGTCGGGCTTCCCACGCTGCGCCTCGTGAGGTGGCGGATCGGCGACTGGACGCTGGACGGACTGGCCCCCGGAGAGTGGCGCGAGATCTGATCCGCCGACGCCTTCCGACCCCACTTGCAATTCCTCGAAACGCGCGCACATTCACGACGCGCGGACCGCCCCGCGTCGGACCGGACGGTCCGGGTAAACAACGTCCGGCCGGCGGCCCGGCGCCTTCGGAGGATTGGCGCATGATGCTTGTGCGCTGCTACCTCGCCCCGTCCTCGATCGAGGGTCTGGGCGTCTTCTGCCACGACGACATCAAGGCCGGACAGAACGTCTGGGCCCACGAGGATACGCTCGACCAGCGCATCCCCGCCGACAAGGTTTCGACGCTGCCCGAGCACGTGCGCGAGTTCGTCGACCGCTACGCCTATCCTGACTGGAACAACCCCGGCTACGTCATCCTCGAGACCGACGAGGGCCGGTTCATGAACCACGCCGACGAGCCGAACCTCGATTTTTCGGACGGGACCCACGGCTATGCCGTCAGGGATATCCCCGCCGGAACCGAACTGACCTGCCACTACTCGACCTTCACCGAAGGCCCGATCGTCATGCAACCGCCGCGCCACCGCGTTTCGGCTCACGCCTGACAGGATCACCGCCCGGGTCCCGCGAGGAACCCGGGCGGCCTCAGCCGGCGTAGGCGGTGCAGTTTGCATCCAGACCCGGCGCCAGCCAGCCGCCAGCTTTCACGGACAGATCGCTGTTGAAGACGGTGACGTACTGCCACCCCTCCTCTTCCCAATGCGCGAAGCGAACGACGTCCGCGGTGGCGATCGCGCCCAAGGCCTCGGCCGCGTCCGAGCGTCCGGCGCGGAGCGGCGTCTCGGGTCCGTTCCAGCCGAGGCAAAGCGAATCCGTCAAGTCCCGCACGGGCAGGTCGACAAGCCGTTGCCGCACGGCCAGATCGTCGAGGTCGAGCGCAGGCCGCGAGGTGTCGACCTGACATGTCTCCTCGGCCTCGCGAGCCATCAGGCGCTCGACGAGACCGGCGTCGCGCCGGGACACGGCCGCGGTCTTGCCGGTGCAGCCCTCATTGCCGAACACGGACTGGCCCAGGGTGGAGCCAAAGCAGTATCCCCCCCGGTCCATGACCAGGTTTCGCGTGAACCAGAGGTCATCGCAGACCGCATCCGCGCGGGCGGCGAATGGAAACAGGACCAACAGGAAGAAGAGAATGAATCGCATTGTCGTGAATTAACCATCGGCAGAGGTTCGATCAATGCGGCTTTCCGCCTCTCGCGGCATCGTCAATTTTCGTGTGCGGAAACAGTTCTTGCACCCTTTCCGGGGCCTCCCGCCCTGTGCCCAAGGCAGGAGCACCCTACATCATCAAGCATCGGCCGCCCGAGCGTGTCAGGCGGTCAACCGTCTGCGCGTCAACATGAATCGATCCGGTCATGCAGTCGACACACCATCGCAACCCCCGCACCGCACAGGTCGCCGCCATGGCGCTCCTGGCCCCTGCGTTGGTCTGGTTTGCGGCCGCGACCGTGCCAGGACTTCAGGCCGCCTATTCCTATTGGTTCGACGAACTTTACAGCGTTGTCATCAGCCGCGACGATCTGGGCAGCGCCCTTCGCCTGACGTTCGAGGACGTCCACCCTCCGCTCTATCAGGTCATCCTCTGGGCGTGGATGTCGCTCTTCGGCAGCGGCGAAAGCGCGACCCGCGCGCTGTCGGTGGTGGCCATGCTTGCGGGTCTCGGTGTCCTTCTGAGCCTACGCAGGCACCTCGGGCTGACGACGACGCTGGTGCTCTCGGCCTTCGTCCTTCTTAGCCCTCAGACCGTGTATTACGCGCAGGAGACGCGCAGCTACGCGCTTTTGCTGTTCCTCGGCTGTCTCTGCCTTCGCGCCCTCGTGACCCGTGACCGGCGTCTGCTTTACGTCTCGGCCCTGCTTCTGGGCCTGACGCACTATTTTGGCGCCATCCTCGGCACCCTGGCGCTGACCTATCTTGTGCTGACGCGCCCGACGCCTCGTACCTTCCTTGCCGCGCTGGCTGTCTTCTGCCTGATCGCGGCCTGGCCTGCGGCTCAGCTTGCGGCCGGATCCACGGCCGACCTTCTCGGCGGCAACTTCTGGATCCGTACTGGGTCCAGGCACGCCGTCGAACTGGGAATCGCCGCCGCCTGGCCGGGTCTGGACCTGCTCATGGGGAAGGTCTCGGGCGCGCTCGGACTTGCGGGCGAGACCGCGGAGACCGTGGCGGCCCTCGGGGTAGTGGCCGTGGTCACCATGCTTGGTCTTGCCGTTGTCCTTTTCGCGCGCCGGGATGCGAAACTTCTGATGCTGGCGGGCGGGACCGTCGGCGCGCTTGTCTTCGTGGTCGGCGCCCTCAGCCTGCACACGCCGCTCGCGACGTCGCGCAACTTCATCGAACTCGTGCCGTTCGGTGCTCTGGCGCTCGCTATCCCGCTGGCGCGGGCATTACGGGGACCGGTGTGGGCGTCCGTCCCGGCGATGGCCTTCTGCGCCCTCTACGCCACCGTCTCGATCTCGCACAGCGCCACTCAGATGGCGGTGCGCAAGAACCCCTCGCATCCCTACCAAGCCCTGCTCGCCCATGCGGAGGCCGCGGCCGAGGCCGGTGACGTGCCCCTTTTCCTCTATGACGTGAAGGCGCCGGTCTTTCGCGACATCATGGCTTTCTACCTGTCCGAGCCGGACCAGGCCGAAGCCATGAAGTATGCGGAGGGCGAGGCGGACCTGCCGCCCGATTTCATCCTGCTGTTTCTGAACGAAAGCTGCGAGAGGCTCGGAGAGGACCTCGAACGGCTGTCGAAATCCTACCAGTCGACCGAAATCGACGGGACGTTCTCACAGGGCTGCTACTACACTTCGGGCGCCCTGCGGCTCTCCCGGTCCTGACGGACGTCGGGCGCCCGCATGGGGCGCCCGAAGTCCAGACCGTCTCAGTCGATCTTCGGCATCAGGTTGTCCAGGCTGGCCTTGGCGTCGCCATAGAACATCCGCGTGTTCTCTTTGTAGAACAGCGGGTTTTCGATGCCCGAATACCCCGTGCCCTGGCCGCGCTTCGACACGAAGACCTGCTTGGCTTTCCAGACCTCGAGCACCGGCATCCCGGCGATCGGCGAGTTCGGGTCGTCCTGCGCCGCCGGGTTCACGATGTCGTTCGAGCCAATGACGATGACGACGTCGGTCTTGGGGAAGTCGTCGTTGATCTCGTCCATTTCGAGCACGATGTCGTAGGGCACCTTCGCCTCGGCCAGAAGCACGTTCATGTGCCCCGGAAGACGTCCCGCGACGGGATGGATGGCGAAGCGGACCTCCTTGCCCTGCGCGCGAAGCTTGCGCGTCAGCTCGCTGACCGACTGCTGCGCCTGCGCCACCGCCATGCCGTAGCCCGGCACGATGATGACGGAGTCCGCCTCGTTCAGCGCCGCCGCGACGCCATCGGCGTCGATGGCGATCTGTTCGCCCTCGATGTCCTGCGCCGGGCCCTGCGTGCCGCCGAATCCGCCAAGGATCACGCTCACGAAGTGCCGGTTCATCGCCTTGCACATGATGTAGGACAGGATCGCGCCCGATGAGCCGACCAAGGCGCCGGTCACGATCAGGAGGTCGTTGCCAAGCGTGAAGCCGATGGCCGCCGCCGCCCAGCCAGAATAGCTGTTCAGCATCGAGACGACGACCGGCATGTCCGCGCCGCCGATCCCCATGATCAGGTGCCAGCCGATGAAGCCCGCGATCAGCGCCACCAGAACCATCGTCCAGATGCCCGCGCCGTTGAAGTACAGAAGCCCCAGGATCAGGCAGAGCGCCAGCGAGATCGCGTTCAGCCAGTGACCCGAAATGAAGGGCACCGGGCTTTCATCCGACGGCAGCATCAGCTTCTTGGGCTTGCCATCGATCTTGCCCGCGAGTTTTCCGAAAGCGACAATCGAGCCGGTGAAGGTCACGGCCCCGATGAAGATGCCGAGGAACACCTCGACCTTCAGGATTGCGACCTCGGTCGGGTCCTTGTGCCACAGCGTCTCGCCGAAGGCCGTCAGGTCGGCGGCGAACATGTTGACGCCCTGCGCCTTCATCTCGTTCACCGCACTCAGCATGATGTCGGCGTTGAGCCCGATGAACACCGCCGCGAGACCGACGAAAGAGTGCAGCGCCGCGACGAGTTGCGGCATCTCGGTCATCTGGACGCGACCGGCCACGTACTGGCCGGCGAAGGCGCCCGCCGCGATGGCCACGACGATCAGCCAGAGGTTCTGGACGCCCGGCGCAAGCACTGTGGCCAGCACCGCGACGGCCATGCCGGCGATGCCGTACCAGACCGCGCGCTTGGCGCTTTCCTGGTTCGACAGCCCGCCGAGTGACAGGATGAACAGGACGGATGCCGCGATGTAGGCGGCAGAGACGAGTCCGTTGGACAGCATGACTACCTCCTCCTCACGACTTCTGGAACATGGCGAGCATCCGGCGCGTGACCTGGAACCCGCCGACGATGTTGATGGAAGCGATCAGCACTCCCACGAAGCTCAGAAGCACCACCAGCAAACTCGACGCCCCGATCTGAAGCAGCGCGCCGACGACGATGATGCCCGAAATCGCGTTGGTCACCGCCATCAGCGGCGTGTGAAGCGCGTGGCTGACGTTCCAGATCACCTGGAAGCCCACGAAGCAGGCCAGCGCGAAGACGATGAAGTGCGACATGAAGCTCTCGGGAGCGTAGGCCCCGATCATCAGCATGACCGCAGCGCCGACGACGAGCAGGGTCACCTGCCGCTTCGTTGCGTCGGCGAAGTCGGCCTTCTCCTTCGCGCGCCGTTCCTCGACGGTCAACTCCTTCGGTTTGTCCTTCTTCGGCTGCGCCGCGATGGCCGGCACCTTCGGAGGCGGGGGCGGCCAGGTGATGTCGCCGCCATGCGTGACGGTGGCCCCCCGGATCACGTCGTCCTCCATGTTGTGGACCACCTGCCCGTCCTTGGCCGGCGTGAGGTCCGTCATCATGTGGCGCACGTTGGTGGAGTAGAGCAGCGACGACTGCGTCGCCATGCGTGACGGGAAATCGGTGTAGCCGACGATGGTCACGCCGTTGTCGGTGACGATCTTCTGGTCCTTGACGGTCAGCTCGCAGTTGCCGCCGCGTTCGGCTGCGAGGTCGACGATGACCGAGCCCGGTTTCATCGCCTCGACCATGTCCTGCGTCCAGAGCACGGGCGCGTCGCGACCGGGGATCAGCGCCGTCGTGATGACGATGTCCACCTCGGGGGCTAGCTCTCGAAACTTCTCGAGCTGCTTCTCGCGGAACTCGGGCGACGACGGTGCGGCATAGCCACCCGTGGCGGCGCCGTCCTGGGATGTCTCCTCGAAGTCGAGATAGACGAATTGCGCGCCCATGCTCTCGATCTGCTCGGCCACTTCGGGACGCACGTCGAAGGCATAGGTGATCGCGCCGAGCGAGGTCGCCGTGCCGATGGCGGCAAGACCCGCGACGCCCGCGCCGATGACCAGCACCTTGGCAGGAGGCACCTTGCCCGCCGCCGTGATCTGGCCGGTGAAGAAGCGTCCGAAGTTGTTTCCCGCTTCGATCACCGCACGGTAGCCGGCGATGTTCGCCATGGACGACAGCGCGTCCATCTTCTGCGCGCGACTGATGCGGGGCACCATGTCCATCGCGATGACGTTGGCGCCCTGCGCCTTTGCCGTTTCCATGAGAGCGCCGTTCTGCGCCGGCCAGAAGAACGAGATGAGGGTCTGCCCCTCCTTCAGCTTCTTCGCCTCCGCCTCGGAGGGCGGCTGGACCTTGGCGACGATATCGGCCTCTTTCCAGAGGTTCGCGCCGGTCACGACCTTGACGCCCGCCTCCTGGTAGGCCGCGTCCGTGAAGCCCGCCTTCTCGCCCGCGCCCTTTTCGATCAGGCATTCGTAGCCAAGCTTCTGAAGGTCCCTGGCGCTTTGGGGCGTCATCGCCACGCGCGCCTCTCCCGCCGCCGATTCCTTCGGCGCTCCGATTCTCATGGGTCGCATCCCCCCGTTAGGTGGCCGTCCGGTACGACGCCCGCCCGACCTGTCTAAAGGCGGCCCCACGCTTTGCCAAGCTCTTGGAACTGCGCCTTTTGGCGCAGGTATACCAGTATACCGCGGCATTCCGGAGAGAGCCGTCTGGCACATGCGGAGCGACACCGCTACGACTTGGCCCATGACCGATTTCGCCGCCACGCGCCGCCTGTTCGACCTGCCGGAAGGCGTGATCTACATGGACGGCAATTCTCTGGGGCCGCTGCCGCGCGCCGCCGTGCGCCGCCTCGACCGCGCCGCGCGCGAGGAATGGGGCGGGATGCTCATCACCGCCTGGAATCGCGCGGGGTGGATGGACATGCCACGCCGGCTCGGCGACCGCATCGCCCGGTTGATCGGTGCCCCGGAGGGGTCGGTGGTGGTCGGCGACACGCTGTCGATCCGGCTTTGGCAGGCGCTTGCCTCCGCTCTCGACCTGAACCCCGGCCGGCGGGTGATCCTGAGCGATTCCGGCAACTTCCCGTCTGACCTTTACATGGCCCAAGGCCTGATCCGCACGCTCGGACGCGGGCACGATCTGCGCGTGGTCGCCCCGGACGAGGTGGAAAGCGCCATCGACGACAGCGTGGCGGTCCTGATGCTGACCGAGGTCGATTATCGGACCGGACGGCTGCACGACATGGCCGCCCTGAGCGCGCAGGCGAAGGCCGCAGGGGCGCTGACCGTCTGGGATCTCGCGCATTCCGCCGGGGCCATTCCGGTCGATGTGACGGGCGCCGGGGCGGATTTCGCCGTCGGCTGCACCTATAAGTATCTCAACGGAGGTCCGGGCGCCCCGGCCTTCATCCATGTCGCGCCGCGCCACCTTCCGAACGTCACCCCTGCCCTCGCGGGCTGGCTCGGCCACCGCGCACCCTTCGACTTCGACCCGGACTATCGGCCAGCGGACGGCATCGACCGGATGCGCGTCGGTACGCCGCCGGTCCTGCAGATGGCCGCGCTCGACGCCGCGCTGGATGTCTGGGAGGGGGTCGACATGGCCGACCTTCGGCAGAGATCGATGGAATTGTCCGAACGGTTCGTCTCGGCCGTCCTCGCAGGCTGCCCCGACCTTGCCCTCGCTTCGCCCGAGGACCCGACAGCGCGCGGCAGCCAGGTGTCGTTCCGACATCCCCAAGGGTACGCGGTCATGCAGGCCCTGATCGAAGCCGGGGTCGTCGGAGATTTCCGGGCACCTGATCTCCTGCGGTTCGGGATCACGCCGCTCTACCTCTCCGAAGGCGATATCGACCGGGCCGCAGAAAAACTTGCCGAGATCATAGGCTCGGGGAGCTGGAACGACCCTCGATTTCATCGCCGGGCTGCGGTGACGTGATCCTCGGGCGCTTCCACTACATCTAGAGGGAGAATTCTCCTTTTTCCATATGTCTTGCGACATACGACAAGCTGTAGCAGGGTCAGCTTCAACGATTCCTTTTCGCCCTGCTGCCAGCTCGAGCTTGAAGGAAGTCTACAAGAAACTGGGGGCAAGCGGCATTACGGCCGCCGGGAGTTTTCTGCCATGCCTGTCGGCTATCGCGTCAATTTGGGCGGCAATACGCTTGATCCCGGCGATTCCGTCGGGACCACACCGATCACCTTCACTGCGGCTGAGACCATCGGTACCGGGAACTGGTCTTACACGTATTTCAACGGCTTTTTCAATGTGAACGCGAATGGCGGTGGCACGTACTACCTTGCCACCGATGGATACGTCTACTTCGACCCCAGTGCCTCGAACGCCGACAGCCGAACCATCGTCTCGGCCCAGACCACGGCGACGCCCGCCTATACCGGACCCATCTACGGCACCACCGGCAACGACGCGGCGCTGACGGGAACCATCGGCGACGATACGATCTATGGCGGCACCCTGCCCAACCCGACGACTGGCACAGGCGACGACACCGTCTCGGGCGGTGCCGGTGACGACACGATCTTCGGAGGCGATGGCGGCGATTCCATCTCGGGCGGGACCGGGTCGGACAGCATTTCGGGCGGTTCCGGAAGCGACACGCTGAACGGCGGCGGCGGGGTCGCAAGTTCACTTCGTGCCGAGAAATCCTTGAACTGGAGCCAGCAGGGCGGCGACGAAACCGGGCTCGAGGCTGGGTTCACCCAGGACACCGGCACGATTTCCGTGACCTTCACCTATTCCGACGATGGCGCCGGAGATTCCGGGCAGGTCGAAACCGGGTCGGTGCAGTACGTCGCAGGGGGCGAACCCTTCGCGACCAACTCCTCGCTGGAACTGCGCGGCACGGGAAATGGCGCCACGTCGACCGCCACGCTGGAATTCTCGAGCAACGATCCAGACGTTTCGGACGAGGTCGCCAACGTCAGGTTCCGCATCAACGACGTCGACACCGGCGGCTGGCAGGACCAGATCGTGGTGCTGGCCTACGACGCCGACGGCAACGCCGTGCCGGTCACGCTGAGCGCCGCCGGCAACGACACCGTATCCGGGAGTACCATCATCGCGGGCCCCGGCGGCGACAGCTCGAACGAGCCGGACGGATCGGTCCTCGTGCAGATCGCCGGCCCCGTCGCGCGGATCGAGATCGTCTACTCGAACCTCACCGCAAGCAGCCAGATCGTGTTCGTCACCGACGTCCACTTTCAGCCGGTCGAGATCGACGGGGCCGACACGCTGGACGGCGGGGCGGGCAACGACGTGATCGTCCTCGGCGGCGGCGACATCGGACAGGGGGGCGACGGCAACGACACCTTCACCATCGACGCGGCCGCGCTGACGGGGGCGGCCATAACCGTGGCCGGCGGCGAGAGCGCGGAATCCGGTGCGGGCGACACACTCGACCTTACCGGCGTCCTCCAGAAGGGGTCGATCGTCTATTCCAACCTCGACGACGGCGCGGGCGGCCTTTCCGGCACGGCGACGCTGATCGACGGTTCCGTCCTCACCTTCTCGGAAATCGAGACGATCATCTGTTTCACGGCGGGCACCATGATCCGCACGCCGCGCGGCGAGCGGCAGATCGAGACGCTCAAGCCCGGCGACATGGTCACGACGCTGGACCGCGGTGAGCAACCTCTGCGCTGGATCGGGCGCCGCACCGTTCCCGCGACGGGGGTTCTTGCGCCGATCCGCTTCGCCACCGGAAGCTATGGCAACCACCGCGACCTTCTGGTGTCGCCGCAGCACAGGATGCTGTGCCGGGGCTATGCGGCGCAGCTTCTGTTCGGCGAAACCGAGGTGCTGGCCCCCGCGAAATCCCTCGTCGACGATTTCCAGGTGACGATCGACTACGGCGGGATGGTGACCTATGTCCACATGCTGTTCGACCGGCACGAGATCGTCATCGCCAACGGCGCCCCGTCCGAAAGCTTCTATCCGGGGAGGTGCGGACTCGATAGCCTGTCCGATCCGTCGCGGGATGAGTTGTTCAGGCTGTTCCCAACCCTTCGGTCGGACGCCGGGTCCTATGGACCGGCAAGCCGCACCTGCGTGAAGGGTTCGGAGGCGCGCGCTCTCGCAATGGTCTGAGCCGCGGCGCGGGCCGCGTCAGGCGCTCTTCAGCCTCGCTGGACGGTCGCCCTTGGCCCAGGACCGCGCCGCGTCGCCGAACGCTTCGAACAGGGGCTTCGACACGGGATCCTGGTCGGCCTTGTATTCCGGGTGCCACTGCACGCCGAGCGCGAAGCCAGGCGCGCCCTCGACATAGATCGCCTCGGGCGTGCCGTCGGGGGCGTGGCCGTCGATCACGATGCGCTCGCCCTTTGCCTTGATCCCCTGCCCGTGCAGCGTGTTGGTCATCACCTTCGGCTTGCCGAACAGACGATGGAAGACGCCGCCTTCGGTCAACGTCACCTCGTGCCGAAGCTCGAACTTCTGCTCGATGGTGCCGTCGGGCGGCATACGGTGGTTCATGCGCCCTGGAAGCTCGCGGATTTCGGGATAAAGCGAGCCGCCCATGGCGACGTTCAGCTCCTGAAAGCCGCGACAGATGGCCAGGATCGGCTGTCCCTCGGCCACGCACTCGCGGATCAGGCGCAGCGCCAGCCTGTCCCGTGAGCGGTCGAAGGTGCCATGCGCGGGCGTCTCGTCCTCGCCGTATTCCTCGGGGTGGACGTTGGCGCGGCCGCCGGTGAAGACGAAGCCGTCGCAGGCCCGGCGGAGTTCGGCCAGATCGACAAGGTCGGGGCAGCTTGGCACGATAAGGGGCAGCGCCCCGGCGACGTGTCGAACCGCCCAGCTGTTCATCTGACCGCCGACATGCACGGGGTACTGATCGTTCATGAGGTACGAGTTACCGATGATACCGACGACCGCCATGTGGACCTTATCCTTTCCGAGCCCTTGACCCCAGTCTTGCCGAATCGTGGAGGAACGGCAATCCAATCGCACGGATGAGTGAAGAAACGCCTGAAATCGTGGCGTTTCCGCCTGCCTCACCCCTGCTTGAGCTCAAGGCGGCGGCGGTGCAGGATCGGTTCGGTATAGCCCGAAGGCTGGTCGATCCCTTCGAAGACGAGGTCCGAGGCCGCCTGGAACGCCACCCCGTCGAAGCCGGGGGCCATCGGACGGTAAGCTGGATCGTTCGCGTTCTGAGCGTCGACCTTGGCGGCCATGCGCTTCAGCGCGTCGCGTACCTCGTCTTCACTCACCACCCCGTGACGCAGCCAGTTCGCGAGCGCTTGCGAAGAAATCCGACAGGTCGCGCGATCCTCCATCAGCCCCACATCGTGGATGTCGGGCACCTTCGAGCAGCCGACACCCTGGTCGATCCAGCGCACGACGTATCCAAGGATGCCTTGCGCGTTGTTCTCGACCTCGGCGCGGATCTCGTCCTCGGACCACCGTGCATTCCCGGCGAGCGGGATCGTCAGGAGGTCGTCGAGCGAGCCGCGCGGGCCTTGCGCGGCGAGCTCGCGCTGGCGGTCGAAGACGTCGGTTTCATGGTAATGCGTCGCGTGCAGGGTCGCGGCCGTGGGCGACGGAACCCACGCCGTATTCGCGCCTGCCTGGGGATGCGCCCCCTTCTCGGCTAGCATGTCGGCCATGCGGTCCGGCATCGCCCACATCCCCTTGCCGATCTGAGCGCGGCCCGACAGCCCGCAGGCAAGTCCGATGTCGACGTTTCGATCCTCATAGGACTTGATCCAGGCAGACCCCTTCATCTCACCTTTGCGGATCATCGGTCCGGCCTCCATCGAGGTGCGGATCTCGTCGCCGGTGCGGTCGAGGAAGCCTGTGTTGATGAAGGCCACGCGGTCCTTCGCGGCCCGGATGCACTCCTTGAGGTTAACGCTCGTCCGCCGTTCCTCGTCCATGATGCCCAGCTTCACGGTGTTGGCCGGCAGACCGAGCAAGGCCTCGACCCGGTCGAAAACCCGACAGGAGAACGCCGTCTCCTCGGGCCCGTGCAGCTTTGGCTTCACAACGTAAACCGAACCTTCGAGGCTGTTCTTAAGGAGATCGGAGACAGGTTTTTCCAGGTCGTGCATGGCGATCAGCACCGTGACCGCCGCGTCCATCAGGCCCTCGTGAATCTCGTCTCCGGATTCGAGAAGGATCGCGGGGTTCGTCATCAGAAGCCCGACGTTCCGCACCAGCATGAGCGCACGCCGCCTGACCCGCACTTCTCCGGCGTCCGATGCGAAGGCATCGTCGGGGACGAGGGCGCGGGTGAAGGTCCGGCCGCCCTTCGTCACCACCTCGGTCAGGTCACCCTTCATCAGGCCCAGCCAGTTCCGATAGGCCACGATCTTGTCCTCGGCGTCCACACAGGCGACGGAGTCCTCGAGGTCCATGATGGCCGTCACCGCGGCCTCGAGCTTGACGTCGGCAAGGCCGAGGAGGTCGGAGGCAGCGATCTCGGTTCCTGTGCTGAAATCAAGAATGATCCCCAGTCCGTTGTGGCGGAACAGAAATTCGCTTCCCTTCCGGCCAAGGAACAGGCTTTCGTCCTCCAACTTCGGAAATGGCCGACCGCCGTGGGCGTCGGCCTTTGCCGCCAGCGCCCAAGACCCCTTCGCCAGCGGAAGGGCCTGATCCAGAAACGCCTTGGCCCAGGCGACGACGCGACCGCCGCGCAGCGCGTCGTATCCGCCACCTGACGGGGTGTCGCCCAACGCATCGGTGCCGTAAAGCGCGTCGTACAGCGATCCCCATCGCGCATTGGCCGCGTTCAGCGCATACCGCGCGTTTGTCACCGGCACGACGAGTTGCGGTCCGGGAATCGACGCGATCTCGGCGTCCGTTCGCTCGGTGCCGATCGAGAAGTCAGGTCCTTCGGGCACGAGGTAGCCCATGCCCTCCAGCATTGCGCGATAGGCTGCCATGTCGGAAACAGGCCCGGGATTGTCGCGGTGCCACGCATCGAGCTTGCCTTGAAGCGCCGCCCTCTTGTCCAGAAGTGCGCGGTTCTCGCCGGCCATGTCATGCGCGATACGGCTCAACCCGCCCCAGAACGTCTGAGGGTCGATATCGGTGCCCGGAAGCGCCTCCTCCTCGACGAATGCGGCAAGGTCCGCCGCAACCTGAAGCCTGTGCCGTTCAACTCGCGCCATGCCTGCCTCTCCTGTTTTTCAGTTTCGAAGGTCGAAGCTAGGCCTCGAATGCGAAAAGGAAAAGGGGCGTTGCCGCCCCTTCGAACCATTGTTTTCCGGTTGGTCTGACGTCAGTTTCCGGTCACGGCGGGAAGGCCATCAGCGACCGGTTCAGTCTCTTCGACAACGACGCCGGGCGCCACCTGCTCGGTGTCGGTCACGACGCTGTCCTCTCCGGGAGTGTTGCCGTCAGCAGCCTCCCAGGAAAGCCAGATGAACAGTGCAACGGCGGCGAAACCTACAGCCAGCGCCATGCCCACGAGAGGGGTGCGGTGGCGCCGGGCCTGGCGATCGACATTGGTATCGGGTGCGGACATGGAAAGCGCTCCTCTCAATTTGCGGGAATCGGGATTTGGGGACTCAACGCCTGCCGAGGCGCTTCGTTCCGTGAAGACACTTAGGGTGCGGCCTAAGTTTTCGCTTGCGGCTACCCCACCCCGGAGATAACAGTTAGGCAACGCCCTAACTATCGTGCTCGTCATGGACCTTTCGCCCGTACGCCTCGACGCCCTCTTTCAGGCCTTGGGAGATCCGACCCGGCGCGCCCTGATCCACAGGCTGGCGGCGGGTCCGGCGACGGTGTCTGACCTCGCCCGCCCCTTCGACATGACGCTGCCTTCCTTCCTCCTCCACATCCGGAAGCTGGAAGCCTCGGGCCTCGTCTTGACCTCGAAAGACGGTCGCACGCGCACCGTCACCCTCGTCCCCGGCGCCTTCACCCCCGTCCGCACCTGGCTCGACGACCAGCGCGACCTGTGGGAGGCCCGCCTCGACCGCCTCGAGACATTCGTCACCGACACACCGAAAGGACCCCGGACATGAACGTCCAGACCCCCGCCGCGCAACGCACCATGAGGATCGAGCGCGTGATCGACGCGCCCGTCGACCGCATCTGGGCCGCCTGGACCAACGCGGACAGCCTGCCCCAGTGGTGGGGACCGGACGGATTTTCGTGCCGGACCGACCGCATCGACCTGCGGGAAGGCGGAGAATGGGTCTTCGACATGATCGGTCCCGACGGCACCGTCTATCCGAACTGGCACCTGTACACGCGGATGACCCCGAACGAGCGCATCGAGTACACGCTCCACTGGGGGAAGGACGGCCCCAAGCACGCCGACAGCGTCGTGACCTTCGAGGACCAGGGCGGGCGCACGCACGTTCTGATGGAGATGACCTTCGTCACGCAGGAGGAGCACGACAATGCCAAGGGCTTCGGGGCGGTCGAGCTTGGGCTCCAGACCCTGGGCAAGCTGGCCCGCGCGGTCGGAGCCGACCGAGCGGCTTGAGGCCACCCCCGGCCCGTCCTAGGCTCCGGCGCGAACAACGCCGGAGCTTCCCTTGAAAGACGCCACCCCCCAGACCGTCCGCAGCGACCCTGTCCGCCTCGCCCAGTACGAGGCGCCGAACTGGCTGGTCGAGGACGTCCATCTGACCTTTCGCCTGCACCCCACGGCCACCCGCGTCACGTCCCGCATCCGCTTTCGCCCGAACCCCGACAGCGCGGACCGCGGCTTTCGGCTGGACGGCGAGGATCTGAAGCTCCTGTCAGCCAGCATCGACGGTCGCGCGGTCGAGCCGCGCATCGACGCGGAAGGCCTGAGCGTCGACGCGCCGAACGACGCCTTCATCTGGGAGTGCGAGGTCGAGATCGACCCGAAGGCCAACACGCGGCTCGAGGGGCTTTACATGTCGAAGGGCATGTACTGCACGCAGTGCGAGGCCGAGGGGTTTCGCCGGATCACCTTCTACCCCGACCGCCCTGACGTCATGGCTCCCTTCACTGTGCGGATCGAGAGCGATCAGCCCGTGATGCTGTCGAACGGCAATCCGACCGCCTCGGGCGATGGCTGGGCCGAATGGCACGACCCCTGGCCCAAGCCTGCCTACCTCTTCGCCCTCGTCGCCGGAGAGTTGCGCGCGACATCGACGACGCACCGCACCTCCGAAGGCCGCGACGCCACGCTGAACGTCTGGGTCCGGCCCGGCGACGAGGATCGCACCGGCTATGCCCTCGATGCCCTGAAACGGTCGATGGAATGGGACGAGCGGGTCTATGGCCGCGCCTACGACCTCGAGGTCTTCAACCTCGTGGCCGTCGACGACTTCAACATGGGCGCGATGGAGAACAAGGGGCTGAACATCTTCAACTCCAAGTACGTCCTTGCCTCGCCCGAAACCGCGACCGACCGCGACTACGAACTGATCGAGGGGATCGTCGCGCACGAGTATTTCCACAACTGGACCGGCAACCGCATCACCTGCCGCGACTGGTTTCAGCTCTGCCTCAAGGAAGGGCTGACCGTCTTCCGCGACAAGCAGTTCTCGGGCGACGTGCGGGGACACGCGGTCAAGCGGATCGATGACGTCCTGATGCTGCGCGCCCGCCAGTTCCGCGAGGATGCGGGGCCGCTGGCGCATCCGGTACGGCCCGAGGAATACGTCGAGATCAACAACTTCTACACTGCCACGGTCTACGAGAAGGGCGCCGAGGTCATCGGGATGCTGCGCACCCTTGCCGGGCCAGAGGCCTACGACCGGGCGCTGACGCTCTACTTCGACCGCCACGACGGTGACGCGGCGACCATCGAGGATTTCTTCGCCTGCTTCCAGGAAGTGACAGGCAATGCGCTGACCGGATTCGAGCGGTGGTGGAGCCAGGCCGGCACGCCGCGCGTCACCGCCGTCACGCACTGGTCCGGCGATGTCCTGACGCTGACGCTGCGCCAGTCGACACCCGCGACGCCCGGTCAGCCGCAGAAGGGGCCAGTGTGGATCCCGCTCGCCACTGGCGTGCTGTCGCCTGACGGCAAGGAAGTCGCACCCACGCAGGTTCTGACCCTCAAAACCTCGGAAGCCACATTCAGGCTGGAGGGCGGGATCTGGCGGCCCTCCGACGGACCGGCTGCCGACCCCCTCCCCGCCAGCGTCGAGCCAGCGCCGATCCTTTCGCTCAATCGGGGCTTTTCGGCCCCGGTGATCCTCGATCGCAAGGTGACTGACGCGGAACGGCTGATCCTTCTTGCCCACGACACCGACCCCTTCAACCGGTGGGAGGCCGGACGACAGGTTGCGAAGGAACAGCTTCTGCGCGCCCTCGACGGTGGAGCCCTCGACCCGGCGTGGTTCGACGCGCTTGGCCGCCTCGTTTCCGACGACAGCCTCGAGCCCGCGTTCCGGGCGCTCGCGCTTGGGCTGCCATCCGAGGACGACATCGCGCAATCCCTGCACGACGCGGGGCGGACGCCCGATCCCGCCCGGATCCACGCCATTCGCGAGGACGTGCTGCAAGGCCTCGCCGAAGCGCAGGCGCCGCTTTTTCGGGCGCTCGTCGACGCACTGGTCACCCACGGCCCCTACAGCCCGGACGCCGAGGCGGCAGGACGGCGGGCGCTCCGGCTTCGCGCGCTCGACATGCTGTCACGTCTCGACGGCGGAGACGCAGCCGCAGAGGTCTTCGCCACCGCCGACAACATGACCGAAAGCCTGTCCGCGCTTGCCATCCTGATCCGACGCGGAACGGGCGAGGCGGAAAGCGGGACCTTCTTCACCCGGTGGTACGATGACCCGAACACGCTCGACAAATGGTTCTCGACCGTGATCGGGAACGCGGCCCCGGACGAGGCTGTGGCCGTCGCGCGCAGGCTGACCGCCCTGCCCGAGTTCGATCCGAAGACGCCGAACCGGTTCCGCTCGGCCGTGGGCGCCCTGTCGGCCAACACGGCCGCCTTTCACCATGCGTCTGGCGAGGGGTACCGCTTCCTCGCCGACTGGCTGATCGTGCTCGACCCGATCAACCCGCAGACCGCCGCACGGATGACCACCGCCTTCGAGACATGGAGGCGCTATGACGGAGACCGACAAGGCATGATGACCGACCAGCTTCGCCGGATCCTCGCGACGGGCCCCAGCCGCGACGTGACCGAAATCGCCACGCGCCTTCTTGGAGACGCCGCATGACCCGCGCCGTCCTCGTCACGGGCGCCTCGGGCGGGATCGGTGCGGCGACCGCGCGTCTTGCGGCGCGCGACGGCTGGGATGTCGGGATCGGCTGGAACAGCGACCATGAGGGAGCGGAACGCACGAAGGCCGAAGTGGAAGCCCTTGGTCGAAAAGCCGTTCTTCTTCAGGGCGACCTGTCGGACCCGGAGGCCATCGCGCGCGTCTTCGGGGCGTGCGACGCGGCGTTTCCGCGCCTCGACGCGCTCGTGAACAACGCCGGCGTGGTCGACAGGCCGATACGGGTCGATCAGGTGGACCTGGCGCGCCTGCGCCGGATGTTCGACATCAACACCATCGGCCCGATCCTCTGCTCGCGAGAGGCGGTCCTGCGGATGAGCACGCGCCACGGCGGAGCGGGCGGCGTGATCGTCAACGTCTCGTCCGTCGCGGCGCGTATTGGCTCGGCGAACGAGTATGTCGACTACGCCGCCGCGAAGGCCGCTATCGACACCTTCTCGAAGGGCCTTGCCGACGAAGTCGCGCGCGAGGGCATTCGGGTCGTGGCGCTTCGCCCCGGTCTCACCGACACCGCGATCCATGGCAAGGGCGGCCAGCCCGGGCGGGCCGAGCGTCTGGCCGACCGCGTGCCCATGGGCCGGGTTGGCACGCCCGAGGACATCGCCGAGGGCATCGTATGGCTGATCTCGGACGCGGCGCGCTATGTCACCGGCACGACGCTCGATATTTCAGGCGGCCGCTAGGGCCTACTTTCGGAAAATGCGCCGGATTTCCTCGATGGCCTCGCGCTGCTTCTCGGTCAGGGGATCGGCGGACACCGCCTTCAGCATCTCAAGAAGCGGGCCCATGTCGCCCTTCGTCAGCTTGCAGAGCTGGCGCGAGGCGCGGGTGATGGCGGGTTCGGGACCGTTGCACTGGGTCATCAGCCAGCGTCCGAGGATCATCAGTTCCTCGGCCTCGGGCAATCCGACCTCGAGCTCGCTCTGGATCGACCGCACAAGCGCCTGACGCCGCTCCTCAGTCGGAAGGCCGTGGAGTTCCATGAAGGCGGTGGCGACGGTCACGGCGGCGGTGTTCGGGTCCTCGATAGCCTCGACCGGGTGCTGCGCCTTGTTGCGGCGGAAACCCAGCCGGCGCGCGGCAGCCCGGACGTCGTCTGCCACGCCCATGAGTTCGTGGGTCATCTCGGCGGCGTTCCGGGCGCGGTTCACGAAGATATAGACCCCGGCCAAAAGGGCGAGAACGGCGGCGATGATGTGCATGGACTGCCTCTCGTCAGGCGGCGCGCGACATGACGGCGTCGCGCAGCGGCGCTGTGGCGTAGTCGTCCTCGTCCGTCACGATGTCGGCACTACCCGAGACAAGCGCCTGAACCTCGGCCAGAGGCAGGGACCACAGGCGGGGATAGATGACCTCGAGCTGGCTCTGGACGATCATGCAGAACATGTCGCGCATCGCGAGCGAGCCCTCGCCGCTGTTCATCTCGACGGCAAGGACGTTGGCGGCCTGATTGACCTCGGCCTGGCTCGCCGACATCGACGCGAGGTCGAGAACGGCCGAGGCGAAGAGGTCGTCGTCCATCATGGACCGCGCGCCGTCGCGACGGGACAGAAGCGGCAGGAAGAAAAGGGCGTAACCGCCGAAGCCGAGCGACCCTTCGGTGCGGGCAAGCGCCTTGTCCGCCTCGGCCATGATGGACGCGTCGTCCACCAGCATATCGTCGGCGAGGAAGTCGGCATGACGTTCGTAGATCAGCGGGTTCGACGGATCGAGGTCGATCCAGTCCTCGAAGAGCTGCTGAAGCCGGTGTGCGCCGCCCGGTGACCCGAGGGCCTGGAGATAATGCGCCTCGGCCAGAAGGGGTGACATGTAGGCCAGCGGGTCGAAGTCCGAGAGGATTTCGCCTGCCTGCACGAAGTGCTTCGCCATACGGCGCCAGAGGTCGCGGTGAAGCTCCTCGGGCCAGGTTTCGGCGCGGCAGGCTTCTCCGATCATAAGGTGCGCGCGTGCGGCCAGAAGGGCCAGCACGTGGCAGTCGGCCGACCTTCGGTGAGTGTCGAGGAAGTGGCCAAGCTCGTCTTCAGCCGCTTTGAGGTCTGCAAGAGCGGTCCGCGGCATCTCGTCGATGAGGCCTTTCAGGCCGGACAGCGCAGTCTTTACACCGACGTCGTGAAACCTCAGACCGCCCGGGGTGGATTCCAGCGTCCGCTCCCATTCCGCGATCTGATCGCCGAGTTGCGTCCACTCGTCGGACATCATCAGGTCGGCCGTCAGCCGTGCGACGCCCCGCCTTTCAAGCAGGTCCGGATCGTTCTCTTCAACGGGATAGCGCCCATTCAGAGCCCGGCTTTCGGCGGCGGCGGCGCGTTCCAGCCTGCCCTCACGGAGAATCGCGCGCGTCCGGGCGCGCGACCGCAGGACCGACCACACCGCGACCGCGGCGGCGACCAAAGCTGCCAGGGCCAGCAGCATCTGGACGGAAAACGCTTGCAAGGACGGCATGGGCCTCTCCGATTGGTATCGGGACCCTGACCAGCCAATTCGTCAACTTTATGGCGATTGTTGGAGGAAATGCGCCTAATTGCTGGCCCTTAGACGGACCTGACCCAGAGAGGACGCCGCGAATTCTGGATCAGGGACACCGTGGGAGCGTGACGCCCACCAAGCGCCAGCGTGGCAGTCTTCAAGACCTCGATCGCCTCTTCTGACTTCTCCGGCAAAGCCGAGGGGCTGATGGGTTCGCCGAAGGTCAGCCGGTAGGGCTGGCGATCCTTGTTCAGCGTCTCGTGGAACAGCGTGATGTCCCTGAGCGTGGGATGGATCAGGTCGAAGAGGTAGAACAACGCGGAATTGCGCGCCCTTATGTTCAGGGGGATCACGGGCAGATCGTACTTGCGCGCGATCATGGCGGCCGAGGGCATCCAGGGTCGTTCGTGCAGCTTCAGACCGCGGCGCTTCGCAAGACGGCCCGACGGGAAGATAACTCCCAGGCGCCCAGCCTCGAACGCTCTCCGGGTGTATTCCATCGTCTCGCGCGTTCGGGCGCGGGTGCGCTTTTCCAGCCTCCATTCGACAGGCGCGATCATGCTTTCGAATTGCGGAAGGATCCGCAGGATGTCCGAGTTGGCATAGACGAACATGTCAGGCCGGATCGAGTGAAGCGCATGGAACAGCATGACGCCGTCCGCGATCCCCGTCGGGTGGTTCGCGACGATGATCGCGCCGCCCTGGCGCGGAACGTTCTCGAGCCCCTTCACCGTGACGTCTTTCGCCAGAAGCGATGCCACATGCGTCATGATCCGCTCGGTCGGCCAGTCCTGCACGACCTCGCCCACGGCGACGGTGCGGTCGTAGCCCAGAACGGACATCAGCGCCCGTCGTGCCAGCCGTCCGTGGACGGTGTCGCGATAGAGCCAGGGCGCGCGCTCTTCGATCAGGGGGTTCAGTCGATTTTTCATGGCAGGCTTAGATCCGACAGGTGCAACACTTCCGTGACGGGAACGACGACGAAACGGTCGGGTGGGGACACAGGTGTCCTCGCACTCATCTCGCCAAGGCTTGTGCAACAGCCCATCGCAGCCCCCTGACCCCTATCTAGCACTGCCCTCGCCGCCCGGCGAGATCTTAGCCTGTTCCTCCCGCAAAGTCCCGTGAAAACAGGCGGTTCGCCGCCAACTTGTCGCGGGACGGCGTCAGGGTCTTTCCTTTGGGCGCACCTCGGCCAGTGACCTGCAATAGGTCTGAGACCGCGTGTAGCGCTGCATGTCCGAGCGCATCCAGTCCGTGCGGATCGGGCCCCAGTCGGCGGCGACGCCTTTCCAGCGGCTCGCTTCGACCGCGATGGCGCGGTCGCGGGGAACGGTCACCGACATGATGCGGATGGCGCAATTCAGGTTCGACGGACCGTGCTTCAGACCTTCGCCGGACTGGACGCGGCATTTCCGAAACTCGGCCGTCTGCGGATAAATCTGAAGCAGGCCATACCACAGCCCGCCCCCGCCCACGGCGCGCGGATCCCATGTGCTTTCATAGCGTGCGAGCGTCGACAGAAGGGCGGCCCAGAAGGCGGCGCGATCCTCGCGATCGTTCTCGGCATAGGCGGGGCACCAGTCCTCGATGTCCTGCGGGACGACGTCCAGCAACTCCTCGCCATGGGTTTCGACCGCCGAAAGCACGACGCGGGTCCAGAGATCACCGTCGCTGCGGTTCTCCCATCTCGCCCGCGGCAGATCATTGTCCCGCGGCGCCGGCCGGGCCACGTCGGGCACGACAGCGGGCGCTAGGGCAGCCGCCTGCGTCATCGGAGGGGTCATGTAAGGCGAGGGCCGCATCTCGGCCTGCGCCCAGGCACCGCTGGCGCACACCGCGAGCGCGGCGGCGGCTGCGGCGAGGCGTTTCATCCGTGACACCACGGCTGCGACCGGGTCGCGGCCTGGATGTCGGCTCGCTTGGAGGCGGTGCGGAACGGTCCCCAGTCGGCGGCGACGCCGCGCATTCCGGCCGAGATCACGCCATCACGCGGCACGGTCACGGCCATGATGCGGATGCCGCAGGACAGGTTGGCTCCGCCATCCTTCAATGCCCCAGCCGAAGCCGCGCGGCAGCCGTAACCCTGCGCGGTCTGCGGCGAAATCTGGAGAAGGCCAAGCCATGCTCCGCCACCGCCCGCGGCCTCGGGCCGCCAGGTGCTTTCATGCTTGGCGAGGGCCGAAAGGAACGTGACCCAGAAGGCCTTGCGGCCTTCGCGGTCCAGATGCCTGTATTGAGGGCAGTAGGTGTCGATGTCACCCGGCACGGTGTCGACGAGAGAGGTCCCGTATCCATCGAGCGCATCCATCGCCGACTTGGTCCAGGCCCCGGCTTCCGGCCGCCCGTCCCAGAGCGAGCCTGGCAAGGGTGCGATCTGTGCTGCCTCGGGGGCTCGGCCGCATGACGACAAGGCCATTCCGAGAACGACTGCGAAAACTGCGATCCGACGCATGTGCCGACTGTCCCTGACATCGCCCCGGCGGGGAACGAAGCATGGAAAAGCCCCCGGGGCCAAGCCCCGGAGGCCATTGTTTCCAGTGCATAGGCGGGTTTATGCCGCTTCGCGGGCGTGCGTTCCCTCTTCGATCTCTTCGATGATCTTCGCAACGAAGGCGTCGAGGTCGCCGGGGTTACGGCTCGTCACGATGCCGTTGTCGGCGACGACAGCGCTGTCTTCCCATTCGGCCCCGGCGTTGATCATGTCGGTCTTGATCGACTTGTAGGAGGTCATCTTGCGGCCTTCCACGACGCCGATCTCGGCCAGGAGCCACGGCGCGTGGCAAATTGCGGCGACGGTCTTGCCGCCATCATAGAACGACTTGATGAACTCGAGCGCCTCTTCCTCGACGCGCAGAAGGTCGGGGTTCATCTGTCCACCCGGCAGGACGAGGGCATCGTAATCCGAAGCCAGCGCCTGACGGATCGGCTTGTCGACCGCGACGCTGCGGCCCCAGTCTTTCTGGTCCCAGCCCTTGATGTCCTCGCCGTCGGGCGAAATGACATGCACTTCCGCGCCTGCGTCCTTCAGCTTCTGCAGGGGGACTTCCAACTCGGATTGCTCGAACCCGTGGGTGGAAAGAATGGCGATCTTTGCTTCCGAAACCTTCGGCATGGTGGACTCCTTGTGGTGAATTGCGTTGGTTCACCCGGTCAACGGACGTCTCGCGCAGGGGTTCCCCCTTGAAGCGGACCCCCACCCCGTCCTAGAACCCGCCCGTTCCGCGTGATGGAGGAAGACCCATGCTCGACCTGACCTACGAGGCTCCGAAGCCAAGGGTGATCGCAGGCGCCACGGGTGACTGGGAACTGGTGATCGGCCTCGAAGTCCACGCGCAGGTCGCCTCGAAGGCGAAGCTCTTTTCGGGCGCGTCGACGCAATTCGGCGCGGAGCCGAACTCGAACGTGGCTTTCGTCGATGCCGCGATGCCCGGAATGCTTCCCGTCATCAACGAGGGCTGCGTGGCGCTGGCCGTGAAGATGGGGCTGGGGCTGAAGGCGAAGATCAACCTCACCTCGGCCTTCGACCGCAAGAACTACTTCTACCCGGACCTGCCGCAGGGCTACCAGATCAGCCAGCTTTACCACCCCATCGTGGGCGAGGGAGAGGTCATCGTCGACATGGCCCCCGGCGTCGCGCGCCGCGTGCGGATCGAGCGCATCCACCTCGAGCAGGACGCGGGCAAGTCGATCCACGACATGGATCCGCACATGTCCTTCGTCGACCTGAACCGCACCGGCGTGGCCCTGATGGAGATCGTCAGCCGACCCGACATCCGCGGGCCGGAAGAGGCGGCGGCCTATGTCGTCAAGCTGCGCCAGATCCTGCGCTATCTCGGGACATGCGACGGGAACATGCAGAACGGCAACCTGCGCGCCGACGTGAACGTCTCGGTATGCCGGCCCGGAGATTACGAGAAGTACCAGGCGACACAGGACTTCTCGCACCTCGGCACGCGCTGCGAGATCAAGAACATGAACTCGATGCGCTTCATTCAGCAGGCCATCGAGTACGAGGCGCGCCGCCAGATCGCGCTTCTGGAAGACGGCAAGTCCGTCATCCAGGAAACGCGTCTCTACGACCCCGACAAGGGCGAGACGCGGTCGATGCGGTCGAAGGAAGAGGCGCACGACTACCGCTATTTCCCTTGCCCGGACCTCCTCCCGCTCGAGATCGAGCAGGCCTGGGTCGACGAAATCGCCGCCTCGCTGCCTGAACTGCCCGACGCGAAGAAGGTCCGCTTCGTGACGGACTTCGGCATGACCGAATACGACGCGAGCGTCCTGACCGCCGATGTCGAAAGTGCCGCGTACTTCGAAGAGGTCGCGCGGGGCCGCGACGGCAAGGCAGCGGCGAACTGGGTCATCAACGAACTCTTCGGCCGGCTGAAGAAGGAAGGCCACGAGATCGGCGAAAGTCCGATGACGGCCCGGCAACTGGGCGGCATCCTGGATCTGATCGCTTCCGACGCAATTTCCGGCAAGATCGCCAAGGAGCTGTTCGAGATCGTGTACACGGAAGGGGGCGATCCGGCCGCCATCGTCGAGGCGCGCGGCATGACCCAGGTTACCGACACGGGCGCCATCGAGGCGGCAGTCGACGAGGTGATCGCGGCGAACCCCGCGCAGGTGGAGAAGGCCAAGGCCAATCCCAAGCTTGCAGGCTGGTTCGTGGGCCAGGTGATGAAGGCGACGGGCGGCAAGGCAAACCCCGCCGCCGTCAATCAGATCGTCGCAGCGCGGCTGGGGCTCTAGGCCCCGGCGGCGCCGAAGGTCTCTGCCCTATTCCGGGTCGAAGCCCGACCAGTCGCCTTGGGCGCCGTGCGTGGACCGGTACTCCATCACCTGCTCGCGAAACTCCTTGGGCTGCTCGGACAGGTTGCCGCGCGTCACGCCGAGCTGCTCGAGCCGTTCCCATTTCGCGACGCTGGTGGTCTCGTCCGGGGGCGTAGGCTTCGGGCCGGGATTCGGGTTCGGACCCGAGTCGTTGTCGTCCCGGGAGACCGTCCGCTGCCCGCGCGGGCTGTCGCTTTCGGCCGGTGCCGGGCGGAACAGACCGCTGAGGAAGCCGGCGATGCCGCCATTCGTGATACGTTCGGGCGCCACGGCGCTTCGGGCGACGCCGGACGGGCCGCAATCCATCTGGGCGTAAAGGTCCTCGGGAACGCTGGCGTCCAGCCTCTCGCAATAGACCTGGCTTCCCTGCGCCGATTGCTGCCCCACGTTCGCGTCCGAGACGCCGGCCGCGCCGTACCCCCCCGCGAGGAGCGGGAGCGGCGCGATCGTGAGGGCGACCGCCGTAATGATTGTTGTCGAAGAATTATGGAATGCCTGCTTCATGATGACCTCGAATCTTGAAGATGCTGCTCGTTCTTTTGCGATCTACTTAATGAATTCTTGCTGAAGGTGCGATCCGAAGTCGTGCGGCTGACGCTGCGATAGGCGGGTTTTGACCGGCGGACCTGTGGATAATTCGCCCTTTGGCACGGCGTCGCATCGCGCGCCCGGCCTCCTGCTCTTCCGTCGCGCGCCTGCCTTTGGTAAACAACGCCTCGATCAACGAGAGGCCTCCATGCGCAAGTTCGAATACAAGGCCGTTCCCGCCCCGGCCACCGGCACGAAGGCGCGCGGGCTGAAAACCACCGAGGAGCGGTTCGCCCTCTCGCTTTCGACGCTTCTCAACGAGATGGCGGACGAAGGCTGGGAATACGTCCGCGCCGAGACCCTTCCGTGCGACGAGCGCAAGGGGCTGACCGGCACGCAGACGACGTATCAGAACGTCCTCGTCTTCAAGCGCTTCCTGACCGAGGCCATGGCTCTCACCGACGCGCGCGCGTCAGTGTCGGCTGCGCCCGAGCCCGAGCTTGCGCATCATGCGTCCGAGCCGGTCGTGCCGCGCCGGGTGACGACGTCCCCGCCTCAGCCGGGAATCGTCCCCAGTCTCGGGGCCGCCCGCCGCTCGGACTAGGGGCCGACGGTCAGACGAAGAGCGTGGATGCGGGTCAGAAGCTCCCGCCCGAGAGCCTCGTGGATGGCACGGTGCCGCTCGATCCGCGACAGCCCCTGGAAGGCCGGGCCCTGGATGCGGACGTGAAAATGCGTCTCGCCGCCTTCTTTCCAGCCGGAGTGACCGCGGTGCTGCTCGCTTTCGTCCTCTACCTCAAGGAGCATTGGCGCGAATGCGCCGTCCAGCCTCGTACGGATTTCCTCTATCACGCTCATTTTTCCCGAATACCCCTTCAAACCGCTGACGGCGTAGCTAAACTCTTTGGTCCGAGTCGGAAAGGCAGGTGACAGATGACGGATGACCCGTTCGGTTTCGATCTCCGGGTATCGGCTGACAAGAAAAAGCGCTCCCGCGGGCGGCGCGGCATGTCCGGTGCCTTCGAAACCTCGACCCGTGTCTGCGAGCACGCCGGATGTCAGGAGACGGGGCAATATCGGGCGCCGAAGTCTCCCGACGACCTCGACGAGTATTTCTGGTTCTGCAAGGACCACGTCCGCGAGTACAATCTGAAATGGAACTTCTTCCACGGCCAGACCGAGGAAGAGTTTTCGGCGCAGGTCGACAGCGATCGCGTCTGGGGCCGCGAGACCAAGCCTTTCGGCAAGAAGGGCGACGAGCAACGGGCCTGGTCCCGTCTCGGGATCGACGACCCGCACCAGATCCTCGGTGAGAACGCCACTCGAAATCCGGGCAAGTCGATCAGCGGAAGCACTCGAAAGCTGCCGCCGACCGAGCGCCGCGCGCTCGACATCCTCGACGCGAAGGATCATTGGACGAAGGCCGAAATCCGAAAGTGCTACAAGGGGTTGATAAAGGTTCTTCACCCCGACATGAACGGCGGCGACCGCGGGCACGAGGATCAACTGGCCGAGGTCGTGTGGGCCTGGGACCAGATCAAGGAAAGCCGGAACTTCGAGTCCTGAAGCAGGGCCGCCCCCGGTGAGAGGACCGGAGGCGGGCTGGGAGATGCTCGACGGGACGCTTGTCGTACGCCTCAGAGGGACATCCTCTGTGTCGCACCACAGGGTGGTCTTTGCGTGGCGGATGCGGACAGCGTTCGTGCAGAGTGTCGTCGGGGCGTGCAGCGTTCAGCGCCAGATGCGCAGACGAAATGTCAGGCGGCCTGGAACACCAGGCTCACGCCGTTCAGGCAATGCCGCTTTCCGGTCGGCGCCGGTCCGTCGTCGAAGATATGGCCGAAGTGGCTGCCGCACCTGCGGCAATGCACCTCAGTCCGCCGACCGAAGAGCGAGCGGTCGTCCTTGGTGCGCACGGCGTCGGGCAGGGATTGCCAGAAAGAGGGCCAACCCGTGCCGGAATCGAACTTGTGCTTCGACGAGTAGACCGGAAGCTCGCATCCCCGGCAGAGGTATGTCCCGTCGGCGTAATTCTTGTCGAGCGGGCTAGACCCGGCACGCTCGGTCCCTTCGTCGCGCATGACGTCGTACTGCGCTGGCGTCAGCATGGCCCGCCACTCGGCCTCTGACCGCGAGACCTCGAAGGTCTGGGAGAAGGCAGGACGCCCGATGACGGCGGCGACCGCCGATCCGGCAATTGCGGTGGACAGGAATGCACGTCGGTTCATGGTATCCTCACTGAATAATCGTTGCCCTATATATACGCAGTGGCTCGCACACGACGAAGTCACGTTCCCGCGTCGGATTGTTACGAAGCCGCACATGGAAACGCCCCGCCCTTGCAGGCGGGGACGCCCCACGCACCAGGCAAATCGTTACACGACCAAACGATCCGCATACGGTCGAGGCGAGGTGTCCCAGATTCGGGCGAACAATCGGTTAACCCTGAATAGATGCCGCATTCTGGACCCGACGCCTTGCACCCCCGGGCCAAATCGGGCAGGTGGTGATCGGGCATCCTGCCCGCCGCGAAGCGAAGGGTTTGACATGGACTATCGCCGGATCGACGTCGACGCAAAGCCGACCGAGGAAATCAACGTCCGCGAGGTTTTCGGCATCGATGTCGAGATGAAGGTCAAGGGCTTCTACGAAGCGAACGACCGCGTGCCGCCGATCGATCCGACCTACAAGTTCGACCCCGACACGACGCTCGCGATCCTGGCGGGCTTCCAGTACAACCGCCGCGTCCTGATCCAAGGCTATCACGGCACCGGCAAGTCGACCCATATCGAGCAGGTCGCCGCGCGGCTCAACTGGCCCTGTGTGCGCGTCAACCTCGACAGCCACATCAGCCGGATCGACCTGATCGGCAAGGACCAGATCAAGGTCGACAAGGGCGTGCAGTACACCGAGTTCCAGGAAGGCATCCTGCCTTGGGCACTACGCAATCCCGCGGCCATCGTGTTCGACGAATACGACGCCGGCCGCGCGGATGTCATGTTCGTCATTCAGCGCGTGCTGGAAGTCGATGGCAAGCTGACGCTTCTGGACCAGAACGAGGTCATCGACCCGCATCCATATTTCCGGCTTTTCGCCACGGCGAACACCGTGGGTCTGGGCGACACCACGGGCCTCTACCACGGGACGCAGCAGATCAACCAGGCGCAGATGGACCGGTGGTCGCTGGTCTGCACGCTGAATTATCTCAGTCACGACGCCGAGGCCGCGATCGTCCTATCGAAGGCGCCGCACTACAACACCGAGAAGGGTCGACGTGTCATTGGCCAGATGGTGACGGTGGCCGACCTGACCCGGACCGCCTTCATGAACGGCGACCTCTCGACGGTGATGAGCCCGCGGACCGTGATTTCCTGGGCGCAGAACGCCGAGATTTTCCGCGACGTGGGCTATGCCTTCCGTCTGACGTTCCTGAACAAGTGCGACGAGCTCGAGCGCCAGACCGTGGCCGAGTTCTATCAGCGCTGCTTCGATCAGGAACTGCCGGAAAGTGCTGCGTCTCTCGCGGTCTGAGGCATCACTCTCTTCCCTGAAAGGCATCCTCGCGCACCGAATCCAGGGTGTTGCGGTTTTGCGCGCGCCATGAACTGAACACGATCCGATCAATGGATCGGCAATTTTCACGCCCTATGTTCGATTCATGGGCGCTTTGAGAAAAGCAATCGCGGCGCTTGCAGTCGTCGCCTTTCCGTCCGGTCCCCTCGGGGCCGCGCCCGACATCTTCTGGACCTTTGCAGGCTGCACCGGCCGCCTGTCGGCCTTGATGGAACATCAGTGGCTCATGTCCGATCCCGCCTCCGACCGCACGAAGGCGCAACGTGCGGCGATGATGACGCTCCTCGAAGCCACCACACCTGCAGAGCAGCTGCGTCCGGCCCTGTCGCACCGCATCCAGGCGAAAGAGGCGCAGGCTCGTCTACTGACCCGCGCCACCTTCAACGATGATCCCGACGATGCAGACTGGGCCCTCCGGCGCTCGGAGGCCGAGATCGCCGCCTGCGTGGGCCTTCTGCTCGGCTAGTACCTCAGGCCGCCTCGGCGCGGGCCTCGGCACGCGCGTCAGCGGTGACTTTCGTCCACCACGCCAGGTCGGTCAGCATCGCATCTGTCGAGGGCGCAATCGCCGCCTCGATTTCGCTCATCTCGCCGCCGCCGCCCATGGGGTGGACCTTCAGGAAGCTCTCGCCCTGGATGTGGACACCGAAGCGGATCGGCACCATCTGGAGTTCGATGGCGATGGTGCGGAGGTGCTCGGCCGCGCGTGACGCGCCGGTCATGCCGTAGCCCACGATCGCCATCGGCTTGCGCACCCACTCGACATAGGCCTGGTCGAGCGCGTTCTTCAGGGCGCCCGAGATGGAACGGTTGTATTCGGGCGTGACGAAGACAAAGGCGTCGAACGTCGCGAGCTTCTTCTGCCATGCGACGGCGTTCGGATCCTTCGACGGCGCCCAGAGGTTCGACGTGGCTTCGTCGAAGAACGGCAGGTCGATCTCGGCCAGGTCCAGGACTTCGACGTCCCATGCACCGAAGGCGCGGGCGCGGTCGGCGATCCAGCGTCCGGGCTTCTCGACGAAGCGCGACGACCGGGTAGAGCCGTAGATGACGGCCATGCGGGGTTTCGGGTCCATGTTGGTATCCTTGCGTTGCATGGTGTGGAATGGTTACCATCTGCAATCTGGAACCCACGCGCGCCGACGCAAGAAGGCACGAGGACGAGACAAGGAGACCGCGATGAGACAAGGTCACGCGAACGAAACCTGCCAGACGATCAGCGAACTTCTTAGCCGCGTCGGCGACAAGTGGACGATCCAGATCATCCGCGCCCTCTCAGCGGGGCCCATGCGCTTCAATGCTCTCAGGCGTGAAATCACTGATATCTCGCAAAAGATGCTGGCCAGCACGCTGAGGAACCTCGAACGCGACGGTTTCGTCAGCCGTTCGGTCGAGCCCACCAAACCGCCGAGCGTGACCTACGCCTTGACCGAACTCGGGGAGGACCTCCAGCGCCCGGTGTTCGCCCTCGCACAATGGACCGGCGAGAATGCACAGCGCATCCATGCCGCGCGTGCCGCGTATGACGTGACGCAGGCGGGCGGACGCGACGCCGCCTGACCGACGGATATTGATGCGACCCGGCAAGAGTGATTTACCGCAAGACATGAGCACCCCGAACGACAACCCGGCCGATCCCTTCAAGAAGGCGCTGGCCGAGACCACCAAGACGCTTGCGGACGACCCCGAGTTGAACGTGACGTTCTCGGTCGACCCTCCGGGCATGTCGGCCGAAGGGATGCGGTTGCCGCAGGTCACGCGGCGGATGACGCGGGACGAGGTGCTTCTGGCGCGCGGAACCGCCGACAGCTATGCGCTGCGCCGCAAGTTCCATGACGAGGCGACCGCCAGCCGCTATGCGCCTCAAGGACCCCTCGCCCGCGAGATCTTCGAGGCGATGGAATGGGCCCGCTGCGAAGCCGTGGGCGCCCGCGCGATGCCCGGGACGCAGGGCAACATCGACGCGCGCATCGAGCACGAAGCGAAGCGGAAGGGCTACGACCAGGTCCGCGAGATCAACGAGGCGCCGCTTCCGGTAGCTGCGGGGTATCTTGTCCGTCAACTGGCCAGCGGGCGGCCCCTGCCTCCGTCGGCAGCTCATCTTCTCGACCTCTGGCGCGACAGGATCGAGACGCAGGCCGGAGGCACGCTCGAGTCGCTCAAGGACAAGCTTTCGGACCAAGCCGCCTTTGCGCGCTTCGCCCGCCAGGTCATCACCGATCTCGGCTATGGCGACCAGATCGGCGACGATCCCGACAGCGAGGATGCCGACGAGGAGCAGGACGCCGAGCAGGACAGCGACCAGCAGGACAGCGACCAGAACCAGGACGACAGCCAGGACACGCAGGACGACAGCGACGCGGCCCCCGAGGAGAGTCAGGATCGCGCGGACGACGAAGCGCAGGCACAGGTTTCGATGGACGACCTGTCAGACGCCGAGGGCGGCGACGAGACCGAGATGCCGCAGGGCGAGGCCGAGATCGAGCCGCCGCAGCCGATGCCGGTCAGCGATGCCGACCCGAATTACAAGGTCTTCACTGGCGACTTCGACGAGGAGATCAAGGCCGAGGATCTGGCCGAACCCGAGGAACTGGAGAGGTTGCGCGCCTATCTCGACCAGCAGCTCGACCCCCTGAAGGGGGCGGTCGGGCGGCTGGCGAACAAGCTTCAGCGCCGGTTGCTGGCGCAGCAGAACCGGTCGTGGCTGTTCGACCTCGACGAGGGCATCCTGGACGCCGCGCGTCTGGCGCGGATCGTCGCGAACCCGACCGTGCCGCTGGCCTACAAGATGGAGAAGGACACCGAGTTCCGCGACACCGTCGTGACGCTTCTCCTCGACAACTCGGGCTCGATGCGCGGCCGCCCGATCTCGATCGCCGCGATCTGCGCCGACGTGCTGGCACGGACGCTCGAGCGCTGCAACGTCAAGGTCGAGATCCTGGGCTTCACCACGCGGGCCTGGAAGGGCGGTCTTTCGCGCGAGAAGTGGGTGGCCGAGGGGCGTCCGCAAGTGCCGGGCCGCCTGAACGATCTGCGCCACATCATCTACAAGTCCGCCGACGCGCCCTGGCGGCGGGCCCGGCAGAACCTCGGGCTGATGATGAAGGAAGGCCTTCTGAAGGAAAATATCGACGGTGAAGCGCTGGAGTGGGCGCACCGCCGCCTTGCACCCCGAAACGAGGCGCGAAAGATCCTCATGGTGATCTCGGACGGAGCGCCGGTCGATGATTCATCCTTGTCCGTCAACCCCGCGAACTTCCTCGAGAAACACCTCCGCGACGTGATCGCAATGATCGAAAGGAAGAAGCGGGTCGAGCTTCTGGCCATCGGGATCGGCCACGATGTGGCGCGGTACTACGATCGCGCCGTGACGATCACGGACGTCGACCAGCTTGCCGGCGCCATGACCGAACAGCTTGCGTCGCTCTTCGAAAGCGATCCGCGCGCGCGCAAGCGGCTGAAGCGGTTGCAGAAGGTGTCCTAGGCAACTCCAGCCGGGTCACGTCAATACGGATCGCGCAGCGACAGACCATAGTACCTTCGCCGACGGCGGTTCACGCGGATCGGCAGCAGGTGCTCGGGGTATCCGAACAGAAGCGCCAAGGCCTCGATGCCGACGAGGATGGCGAGGATCTTGGCAAAGCGCCCGATCCAGGACGCGTCGTCCAGCATCTCGTCGCTGCGCATTTCGCCGCTGTCCGGATCATATCGCCCTGGAACGACGTCGCCAACCTTGTGCTTGGCCGGATGAGACCAGATGTTTCCGGCGTAGCTGTCCGACCCGACGCCGTCGAGTGCAAGGACGGGGCGGTAGGTGGTGCGGCCGTCGGCATCCCGTCGCGAGTCGATCTTCAGAACCACGAGCGTGGCAGGATCGGATCTATTGGTGAACTCCTGCGCCCCGCCCGCGAAGATTGCGCCGACGAGCCACAGCAGGATCGCGGCGATGGAGTACTTCAGGCTGGCAAGCATCCCGTTTCGGTCCGGCTCCATAAAGTCCGCGGCCGAGGACAGCACAGAAATGCGGCAAGCTCGTGAACACGGGCGACTTCCCGAGGGCATGGACCACCGCGCGGCCCCACATCGCGCTTGCGCCCTCGCGGCCCTTCCTGTTCCCTCCGCGCATGTTCCAAAGCTTTGCCTCCACCGCCTCGCCCGAGCAGGGACCGCCACGTCTCGCAGCCCTTCGCGCCGAGATGACGGCGGAGATGCTTGACGCCTTCCTCGTCCCCCGCTCGGACCGTCATCAGGGCGAGTATGTCGCGCCCGCGGACGAGCGTCTGTCCTGGCTCACGGGGTTCACCGGATCCGCCGGTTTCGCCGTGGTGACGGCAGAGGAAGCCGCGGTCTTCGTCGACGGACGTTATCGGCTTCAGGTGACCGCGCAGGTGGCGTCGGACTTCAGCCCGGTCGACTTCCCGAAAGTCCGCCTCGGTCCCTGGCTCGCCGATCATCTGCCGGCAGGTGCTCGGGTGGGGTTCGACCCCTGGCTGCACACCACGGACGAGATCGAGGCGGCGCGCAAGGCCGCGCCGGAGATCGGGCTCGTCGCCTGCGACAACCTCGTCGACCGCATCTGGCAGGACCGCCCCCCTTTACCGTCGGCCCCGGTCAGGGCGCACCCGCTGGACGTCGCGGGCGAGACGAGCAGCGCGAAGCGGGACCGGCTGGCCAAAGAGCTGCGGCGCGCCGGTCAAAGGGCAGCGATCCTCACCCTGCCCGACTCGATCTGCTGGCTTCTGAACATCCGCGGCTCGGACGTGGCGCGGAACCCGGTCGTGCAGGCCTTCGCCATCCTCTTCGACGACGGGCACGTCTCGGTCTTTTCGGACCCTCCGAAGTTCGATGGCGTCGCTGACCATCTGGACGTCGACCTTCATCACTGGGAGGCGTTCGAGGCGGCTCTCACGCAACTCTCCGGACCTGTGCGCGTCGATCGCAAGACGGCGCCCCTTGCGGTCTCGACCATCCTGAGCGAGGCCGAGATCGAGGTCTCCTGGGGCGACGATCCGTGCAGCCTGCCCAAGGCGCGGAAGAATGCGGCCGAGATCGAGGGGATGCGCGAGGTCCACCTGATCGACGGCGCGGCGATGGTCGAATTCCTGCGCTGGCTGGACGACCGCGCGTCAAGGGGCGGGCTGACCGAGATCGGCGCGGTGAAGGCGCTGGAAGGTTTTCGCCGTCAATCGAACCAGCTTCAGGACATCTCGTTCGAGACGATCTCTGGCGCAGGGCCGAACGGCGCCATCATCCATTATCGCGTCACCGAGGAGACCGACCGCGAGATCCGCGACGGCGAACTGTTCCTCATCGACTCCGGCGGTCAATACCTGAAGGGCACGACCGACATCACGCGAACGGTGATCGTGGGCGAGCCGACGGAGGAGATGCGGACGCAGTACACCCGCGTGCTTCAGGGGCTAATCGCCGTGTCGATGGCGCGCTTCCCGCGCGGCGTCTCGGGGCGGGACATCGACCCTCTGGCCCGTGCGGCGCTTTGGCGGGCGGGGCAGGACTTCGATCACGGCACGGGGCATGGCGTCGGTGCGTACCTGTCGGTCCACGAGGGGCCACAGCGCATCTCGCGCATCTCGGAAGTGCCGCTCGAGCCCGGAATGATCCTCTCGAACGAGCCCGGCTACTATCGCGACGGCGCCTATGGCATCCGGCTCGAGAACCTGATCGTCGTTCGTGACGCCGAGAAGATCGGGGACATGCGAGATCAGCTCGACTTCGAGACCCTGACCTTCGTGCCCTTCGACCGGCGCCTGATCGACACGGATCTGATGGGGCCATGGGAGGTCGACTGGCTTGACCGCTACCATGCCGAAGTGCGACAGAAGCTGACTGACCGAATTTCGTCGGAGGCGCGGGACTGGCTCTATGCCGCCACGGCGCCCCTGCCCCGCGCGTGACACGCAGTCGTCACCCGCGCGAGGCAGGATCGACAGCAGACAGGAGGACGACATGGCCGATCATATCCGGATCGCTCCGGCCGAAGGAACGTGGGTGGTCCGCGCCGGCGGCGCCGTCATCGGAGAAAGCGACGACGCGCTCAAGCTCGAGGAGGACGGCTATCCCTTCGTCGTCTACTTCCCGCGGGAGGACATCGCGATGGAATTCCTCGACGTGACGGACAAGGTGACGACGGATCAGGTCAAGGGACAGGCGGCGCACTATTCGATCGTCACGCGCAGCACCGTCCTCGAGAACGCGGCGTGGTCCTACGAGAGCCCCAAGGCAGAAGTCTCGCAGATCGCCGGGCACATCGCCTTCTACGCGACCGATACGGTCGCCATCGAGCAGGTCTGACGGGTCAGCGATGTTCCTCGGCCGCAGTCGCGGCCAGCGCGCGGTTGTAGGCGCGCAGAGCGTCGACGTGAAAGAGTGCACCGTGAATGCGGGGCGTCTCGCCCTCGGCGCCGAGCGTCACCACCGGCAGGAAGGCGCGGCCGGTGTTCTCGAACTGCGGAAGTGCTGTTTCGAGCGTGGCGTTCGGATCGACCCAGTGGCCGTCCTCGATGGCGGACCAGACGGCGTCCTCGGGCGCATAGCGCGGGTCCTCCGGCTTGCGCATGACGTTTGCCACCCGGAAGAGCGACAGAAGATAGGCCTGCGGACCCTGCGAGAGGTGGACGTTCCGCCGCTCGAGTTGGGTCAGGAAGAAGGAGCGGTGGACGAGGCGTGACGCAAGGCTCGTCGACATGGACACCGCGACCATGACGGCAAGTCCCGTCTGCCAGTCGCCGGTCAGCTCGAAGACGATGAGCGTGGTCGAAATGGGCGCGCCAAGGACGGCCGCGGCGACAGCGCCCATGCCGGCAAGTGCGTAAAGCGTTTCCGACCCGGAGTTGTCGGGAAAGATCGCCGTGGCGGTCAACCCGAAGGCGAGGCCCAGAAGGGCCCCCACCATCAGGGAGGGCGAGAAGATGCCCCCGCCCATTCGGCCCGCGAAGGTGATGGCGACCGCGACTACCTTGATGACGCAGAAGACTACCGCTTCGCGCCAGCCGAGCGCACCCGTCAGCGCGGCCGAGGTCGTCTCGTAGCCCACGCCGATGATGTGCGGGAAGGCGAGCGCGATCAGGCCGAGGATCAGGCCCGAAAGTGCCGGCCGCAAGACGCGTGGAAGGCCGGTCCGTTCCTTGAAGCGGGTGAACAGGTCGTCGGCGAGGAAGATGGTGCCCATCATCACGGCTGCAACCAGTCCCGACAGCAAACCCAGAAGGAGGAAGGCCGGAAGCTCGACGTAGAAGGACAGGCTGCCCTCCTGCGCCAGGGTGAACTCGGTCACGTCGCCGAAGACGAGGCGCGAGATGACCGTGCCCGCGACGCTGGCGATCACGATTGGCGCGAAGGCATGGGCCGCGAAGTGCCGCAGGATGACCTCCAGCGCAAAGAGAGCGCCCGCAATCGGTGCATTGAACGAGGCTGAAACGGCGGCCGCGACGGCACATCCCAAAAGATCACGTCCGGTGATGCCATCAGCGTTGATCCGGCGCGACACCCAGGATGCGATGACGGCGACGAGGTGAACGACCGGGCCCTCGCGTCCGCTCGAACCTCCCGTGGACAGGGTGATGAGCGAGGCCGCAGCCGAGGCGAGGCCCTCCTTCGTGTGGACGCGACCCTCGTTCAGTGCGGCGCCCTCGATGACTTCGGCCACCGACTTGGCCCTGTGGTCGGCGGTGAAGCGGTTCAGGATCAGGCCCACGACAAGGCCGCCGACCACCGGGATGGCGACGATCCAGTACCACGCCAGCGTCTCCGCATAGGTTCGCATCAGCCGGGGCTCGTCGGTGCCGTAGAGCGCCGATTGGAGAAGGTTGATCCCGAGCCGGAACAGCACCGCCGCGCATCCTGCGGCGAGGCCGATGAGAAGGGCGATGAACCAGAACTGGACCTTGTCGGGACCCCGTTCCCGCATCAGGCGCCAGGCCCGAAGGATTTCTTCCCTGACCTTGTCGGCCAGGAAGGCGACCCAGTTCTGCGGTGGCGGGGTGTCCATTCCGATCTCCTGCCCCGTTCGTAGGACAACGCGCCTTGTACCGAAAGGCCCTCGCTGTGCGATTTGGGCCGTGCTGTGGTCTTGCGCTTCGGAGGATCTCCAAGGCATCCTTCCGGCATGGCACTTTCGGTCGACCTGAATTCGGACATGGGCGAGGGCTTCGGGCCCTGGAAGATGGGCGACGACGCGGGGCTTCTGCGGATCGTCACCTCGGCCAACATTGCCTGCGGGTTCCATGCGGGCGACGCCGACACGATGGCGGCGACGATGCGGCTGGCGGTCGAGCACGGCGTAGGAATTGGCGCGCATCCAGGCTTTGCGGACCTTCAGGGCTTCGGACGGCGGCAGATGCAGGTGCCGATCCCCACGCTCGCCAACATGGTCCGCTATCAGGTCGGAGCGGCGCAGGCGATGGCGCGTGCGGCGGGAGGCGAGGTAGGGCATCTGAAGCTGCACGGCGCATTGTCCAACATGGCCTGCCACGACGAGGCGATGGCGCGCGCCTGCTTCGAGGCGGCGCTCGATGTTGCGCCCGATATCGTCATCATGGGGCTGGCCGCGACGGTGATGGAGACGGTGGCGCGCGACCTCGGCTGCAACTGGGCGGGAGAGATTTTCGCGGACCGCGCCTACAACGCCGACGGCACGCTCGTCGACCGGCGCCAGCCCCGCGCGATGATCCACGACGCGGGCGAGGCTGCGCAGCGGATGGTGGAGTTCGTCAAGGCTGGAGCGATCCTTGCAGGCGACGGATCACGACTGGAGACGAGGATCGACAGCATCTGCGTTCATGGCGACAGTGCCGAGGCGGTGGCGCTGGCGCAGGCAGTGAGGGACGGCCTGACGGAGGCCGGGATCGAGGTTCGGCCGTTCGGCGGCCAACCCCTGTGACGCGTCAATAGACTTGAGGGACCACGGGATCGGCCTCAACGCGCAGCTGGCGGTCCCAGCCGGCGTCGAGGTCGGTCACCTTGCTCAGGACCCTGAGGATGCGGGTCGAGGGAACCCCGGCGAAACTGCAGAAGTCCAGATCGTCCTCAAGTGCTGCGAGCTCGTCGTCGGCAAGCGACGAAATAGCCTGTGAGAGGGTTTCAGCATCGACGCTGTCGAGAGGGACGGACCGGCTGGCGTGGTCGGAGATGAAGTCGAACATGGGACATAACTCGTAGACTGACACTGTGACTCCCGTTTACCAAAAACGCGCTGCAATCTCCACATGTAATTTCCGCAGTTTTTGCACGTATGTGGCGACATTGGGGCAAGACTGCCTTATTCTGACCACATTTGGTTTTGCGCACGGAACTTCCGCAGAAATTTCGTGAAAACTCCCCTCACCTACCACGAAGCGACCGCAATCCCGGGCCAATGGGAACGTGTGACCACATTACAAGTGACGGGAGAGACAAGAATGAAGAAAGTCGCCGGATCGGATGCCCTTGAGAGGGTCTTGGGTTTCGGGCTTTTTGCGCTCTACCTCGTCACCTCCATCCGCCTCTGCCGCTATTCGACGTGGCGCCGAGCGGGCTCGCCCAATCCGTTTCTGCCGCCGACGATGAAGGTCGCCCTCGCGGCCTACGAGCGTCAGCGGGTCGTTCTTGCGCTGACCTGAGCCACCCGCAGACGTCGCAAGAAAAAGGCCGCCTCTCGGGGCGGCCCTTCTCGTTGTCGGATCGGCCGGGGCCTATTCGTCGTCGAGCGCGTCGACCGCCTTCTGAAGCTCATCCTTGGATGACTTCTTTTCCTTCACGGTCGTCTGCTCGAAGATGTGGTCGACGACCTTGTCTTCGAAGATCGGCGCCTGAAGCTGCTGCCGCATCTGGGCGTTCTGCTGAACGAATTCGAAGAACTGCCGCTCTTGCCCGGGATACTGGCGGGCCTGGTTCATCACGGCCTGGGTCATCTCGGCGTCGGTCACCTTGATCTCGGCCTTCTGACCAAGCTCGGCCAGGAGAAGTCCGAGACGCACACGGCGCTCGGCGAGCTTCTTGTGCTCTTCCGTGGGCTCGATCTTGTCGTGATTGTGACCCTGGTGATCCGGGTTCTCGTCGTGCCAGAGCTGGTGTGCGATCTGGGCTGCCTCGGCTTCGACCAGAGACGGCGGCAGGTCGAACGACACAACGTCGTCGAGCGCATCGAGAAGCGCCCGCTTCATCACCGCGCGCGAGGCGCTGTCGTATTCGGACTTGATCCGTTCCGACACCTGGGTCTTCAGCGCGTCGAGGCTTTCCGCGCCGTATTTCTTCGCCAGATCGTCGTCGAGCGTTGCAGGCTTCGGTTCCTTCACGGCCTTGACGGTGACGTCGAAGGTCGCGGCCTGGCCGGCGAGTTCCTTGTTGCCATAGGCTTCGGGGAAGCTGACCTCGACCGTCATTTCATCGCCGGCCTTCACGCCGACGAGCTGCTCTTCGAAGCCGGGGATGAATTGACCCGACCCAAGCGTCAGCGGAAAATCCTCGGCCGCGCCGCCCTGGAAGGCCTCGCCTCCGACCTTGCCGACGAAGTCGATCACGACCTGATCGCCGTCCTTGGACTTCGAGCCCTTCTTGCGATCCTCGAAGTTCTGGGAGCTTTCGGCAAGCTTCTGGAGCGCTTCGTCGATCGATGCGTCATCGGCTTCGACGACCAGCTTTTCCAGTTTGATCTTCGACAGGTCGACCTCGGGAATGTCGGGCAGCGCCTCGTAGGTCATGTCGACCTCGACGTCGTCGCCTTCCTTCCAGCCTTCGTTCTTCATCTCGACCTTCGGCTGCATCGCCGGACGGTCGCCAGACTCCTCGAAGTGCTTGGCCATGACGCCGTCGACGCTTTCCTGCATCGCCTCGCCCAGAAGGCGGGGGCCGAACTGCTTGCGCAGAAGCGCCATCGGCACCTTGCCCTTGCGGAAGCCCTTCATCTCGACCTCGGGGGCGGCCTCGGCGAGCTTCTCGTTGACCTTCGCGTCCAGTTCCTCGGCCGTGACGATCAGCTTGTAGCCGCGCATCAGCCCTTCGTTCAGCGTCTGGGTGACCTGCATGGGTATCCTCGTGTCTGTCCCGCGCGCGTGCGGCGCGGGGCCGGAAAATCAGCGGCCCTTCTAGGGCGGGGACGGCAGGGGCGCAAGCGGAAACGGGCGTTCCGGAAGGCGTCAGATGGCCCGGGCCAGAGCATCGTCGCTGACCACGGTCCAGCCCGAGACGCCGCGGCGGAAGACGTGGATTTCCCCGGTCTCGAATTGCGCCTTTCCTTCGGGGACCGCCATTTGCATCACCCTCAGCTTGTCGCCCTTCGCGTCGATCACCGCGAAGTCATTCGGCTCGCCGCGCACGCGCGACGAAAGCCCCGTCCCGGTGTGGACCTGAAGGGTCTGCTGGACGCCCTTGCGCGCCACGAATGGCTCCACCCGCCAGTGGTGCAGATGCCCTGAAAGGATGACGTGGGGGCCGCAATGCGACCATGTCTCGAGCGCGTCCGGGGCGCAGAGCATCAGCTTCTTTTCGATCAGTTCCGCGTGGTGAAACGGGTGGTGCGCAACGATGATGACCGTCTTGCGGCCGACATTGCGCGTGATGTGCTCGGCGATGCGGTCGATCTGGGCAGCGGTGACCTTGCCTCGCTGGTGCGCCCGGGGATCGGTGGTGTCGAGACCCACGATCTCGACGCTTGGGTAGCTGCGCACCGGCTCGCGTTCTGCAGCGATGAACTTCGAGTAGGCGGCGTAGGGTGCGAAGAGCCGGGAGGACAGGTTGTAAAGCGGAATATCGTGGTTTCCCGGGACGGCAAGCCACGGCACCTCGAGCCGATCCATGAACTCTCTTGCCGGGCGGAACTGCGAGGCGCGGGCGCGCTGGACGAAATCGCCCGCCATGACGACGAGGTCGGGACTGGCCTGACGGATCGCATCGGACAGGGGGACGAGAAGGTCGGGCCGTTCCCGCCCGAAGTGCAGGTCGGATATCTGGACCAGCCTCATCCTTCAGGAACCAGCACCTGCACGGCGTCCTTCAAGACCCTGAAACGATAAGGACCCTTCATGCGCTCGTTCTCGCCGTCGCGCGCGACAAGGCGCTCGGCCCGGCGCGTTTCGATCAACACCTCTTCGCCCGTGAGAAGCGTGAAGTCGTGATCCTTGCGGGCCCCGCGAAAGGCGACCTTGAGTGCGCGCCAGATCAGCATGAGCCGTCCGCTGTCGGGCGCGATCATCACGGCGAACTTGCCGTCACGCACAGCCTCGGCGCCGTCGAGCTCGTACTCTTCGAGCTGGTAGGCACAGATACCGACGAAGACCATGGGGGTCTTGGTCCGAACCTTCTTGCCGTCGACGGTCACCGCCATCGTCAGGGGCTTGTAGAGGGTGATCATGGCCTTGAGGACAGACCAATAGGCCGCCATGCGGCTCCGGCCCCAGGTCTTGTAGACGTCCTCGCGCTCTTTCAGGATCATCGCATAGGCGCCGATGCTGGCATTGTTGATGAACACCTTGCCGTTCACGTCGCCGAGCGTCGCGGGTTCCGTGCGGCCAGACCGGATCACCTCGACCGCGTCATCGAATTCCTCTGGGATATTAAGGCTTCGCGCGAAGAAGTTGAACGTTCCAAGCGGCAGCACGCCCATGTTCACGCCGGAGTCCACAAGACCCGCAGCCACGCCGCATATGGTGCCGTCTCCACCCGCCGCCACGACCGTCGTGAAGCCGTTCTTGGCCGCCGCGCGGGCAATCTCGGTCAGGTCGTCGCCGGGCGCGACGGCATGCACCTCAAGCGACCGCCCCGTGGCCGAGAGCGCCTGCTGAAGGCGCGAGGCGCAGTCCGTGCCTTCGCCGGTGCCGGAGCCCTGGTTGACGATCGCATAAATGGCGCCGGTGTCCGCGTCCGGTTGGGTCTGGAGATTCATCTGGGTGTCCTGACTGAGCGGCAGGACAACGCGATCCCCTGACGGCGGTTCCGGGCGAAAAGGGGCAGTGGTGCGGGTGAAGGGACTCGAACCCCCACGCCTTGCGGCGCCAGAACCTAAATCTGGTGATTTTGCCTTTTTACCCCCCAGATGTGACATTTTGGCGAAAGGGTCCGCAGCCCGTAAGTTTATGTAAAGATGCATTATTTTGATCGTGTGAGCGTTTCCTCATAGTTTGGCCGCATTCTGTGGATAACCCCCGATTCTGCGTTCCGCGCGTAGCAGAATTGTAGCAGGATCGGTTGGAGGGCCAGAAATGACCAAACGCATCAAGCTGACTAAAGCGGTAATCGACGGCCTTCACTATGAGCGCGACGGCGGACAGGTCAGCGACCTTGAGGTACCCGAACTGAAGGTGCGCCTCACACCTACGGCGAAGACTTACGAAGCTCGCTGGACGTCGAAGACGGAGGGGCGCGTCCTTACCCGTAAGATTGCCCGCGTCGGAGAGATAAGCGTCAGCGAAGCCCGAGACCGCGCGCGCAAGATCGTCGCAGAAGATCTACCCCGTGCCGTCGAAACCTTGAGGGACGTTTTCAAGGTTTGGGATCAGACCTACTCGTCGGCAGTCAGCGCCGGGCATGCGGAAGAGTTCCGCCGAACATGGGCCAAGCACATTGAGCCCGATTTAGGTCACTTGAAGCTGACCGCCCTCACCCACAACAAGCTCCAAGGCTGGTACAACAAGAAGCGCACTGAATACCCCCTTTCGCCCAAGGGCAAGGCGCGCACCAAACCTAATTCGGCGGCGACGGTCCGGCGCTGGATAGCTTACGTTTCGAAGCTATGCGCCATCGCCCGCAAGCTCGGCTACATGGTTGGAAATCCGACCGAAGGCTTGGAGATGGCAACTCCAAGTCGGCGGCTGGACCTTTTTAACCGAGAAGACATCAGGACCCTTGGCGACAACCTGACCGGAATAGAAAACAGGTACCCAATCGGTGCGGCGTTGATACGGTTCCTTATGATCTTCCCGTGTCGCGGTATCGAGGCGCGCGAAATGCTGTGGAGGGACGTCGATCTTGAGGCGGGGACATGGACCATCCCCGCCGACCGATACAAGACCGGCCAAGACAAAGTTTTTCCACTAGGACCACTCCAAGTGGACCATCTTCGGAACCTGCCCCGCTGGTCGGACACATACGTTTTTCCGCGCCCGTCCAGTATCGGCGTCGGTCGGACAAAGACCGCTCAAACGGACAGCGACTTGCCGGTAACCAAGAACCATCAGATTCATGTCTGGAAGAAGGTCCGACCGAAGCCCTTGGGCGCGCATACTCTTCGGCGGACGATTGGCCACCTCTTGCTCAACAAGAACGTGCCGTTGGAGGTCGTCTCCAAGCTCTTGGGCCATAGCAACACTCTTGTGACGCAACAAATTTACGCTCGACTGGACCCCCAGACGGCGGCAAAACACTTGGCAGTTTGGAGCACCTTCCTTGAAGATGACGAGGCAGAAACAGAACCGCATTTCGTGGATTATGTGCTCAAACAACAAAGCAAGATTGCAGCCCATGAATACAACAAGAAATTAGTCGACTAAGCTCGCATTTCGAAAATTCTAACTATGACCCGTTATGCTAATTTTACTTGACGTATCTAATGTCATTTAATACAATGCGAGCTACATGGGATATTTTTGTGCCGGGGGCTCGATCTATTCCTTAAATCACCTATTTATGAGGATAGATAGAAATGACCGGGATTGTATCCTATGGCGATATCGCTGTCGCCACCCGTAGAAGTATCAGTAGTGTGAACATGTTTTCTGCTCTGTCCCGCCCGAAGTCTATGCCTTACAAGGGCATCAAGCTTAATGGATCGCATTTGCCGACACGTTTCTACGATATTGAGAATGTGGTCTCGTGGCTCTGGACTGCATATGCCCATATGGACAATGTGACCGAGAGGAACCTACGCACCTTGGCGTTGCAGAACGCGGAGGCGTATGGTGATGTCTGAAGAATTCCGCCGCATCGTCGCTACATCGCCCGAGTTGCAGGCGCGCTGGCACACTATGACCGACCGCCTTGCTGCCAAGGTCCGCGAAGACTTCGGCGTTGAGGTACCGAAGGAAGAACTGGCACAAGTATTGTGCGTGCGCCTTGCCGTGCTCTCCGGTGACGAAGATCTGTTGACTACATTCGACGCTGAGATTCAGCGTCATCCCGGCGTGGCGCAAGCCGCGAAAGAGCGAGAGCTAGTTCGCATTCTGGCGGATCAGAAAGACCCGGCGCACGACCATGCGCGTAACGAATGGAATCGTCTTTCGCCTCATGAGAAGATTCGCCGTGCCCGTCAGATAGAAGCCGCACAGCCGAAGACCGCAAAGCCCAAGATACTTTCGGTCGAAGAGCAAGCAGCGGCTATTAAGATGGTGTCGCAGCTTCGCGGCGGTGACCGGATCGCGATGGCGCGCAAACTTGGACTGTCGTAGTTGTGGCTAACGCGCCGGGTAGTCAGGCTCTCAAGCCAAGGGCGGAACGGTTCGCCGTCCTTCTGTGTGATGGGATGACTCAGCTTCCTGCGTATTGTCAGAGCGCAGAGCCTCCCGTGCCCCCTTCCAAGGGACGACAAGTAGCCGCCAGTCGCTTGGCGAACAGGGAAGACGTTCGCGACCGCGTGGCCTTCCTGAAGCGCGAGCGCGCTGACGCGCGTAGTGTCAATGCGGAGCCGGTCACGCGTCAAGCCATTCACTCTCTGCTTGAAGAAGTAACCGCCGCACTTCGCGCCGGTTCTGAAGCTGCCTCTCGGGCTGGGTCCGGCGCGATTGCCCAACAACTGAATCGAGTGATTTTGACCCACTCCGGGCGAAGCAATCGGGCATCTGTCAGAGCCCCTGTGGAGGAAAAGGCTGATCTAACATTCGATACAGAATTGGCCTTAACGCGCCTTTCTTGGTGCCGCTGTAATGACTAGCCCAACTACCATTCAAGCAGTCATTTTCGTGTGTCGCGAGGAGTCCGCCCGTCTTCGGGAACTCGTGCGCGATCTTGAGAATGCGGAGTCCCGCAGGCTTGAGGGCATTCTTAGGTCTTTGAGCAAAACTGCCGACACGCTGAGTGCCGCGCTAACGCGCGTAAGCTCGTACGACATCGATCAGATTGATGGCGAGTCCGACGATAAGGTGAACCGGGAGCCGGATGTTGATGGTGGCCGCTATGAACTGGTTCGGCGACTTCATTGCGCTTCGATCTTCGGGCTTTGTGGGCACTGTGAAGGCGTCCGCGATCATGGCTCCAATAATGCGACGGATACAGCAGGGGCGGTTGAATCCTATGCGATCGCCCGCGCGCGTGAGCGCGCTCAAGACCAAACCGAAAACTAGACAAAGCTTACCCGATAACCCCCACTCACTCTGCCCCGACCGGAGACGAACTATGAAGGCATAATATGTACGACGATCTTTCCGTTCCGCAGAGGGCTGCCCTCTTGTGTGGGATGCGCGGTGCCCTCGGGCTAGAATTGGGCGATGAAGGGCCGCTCGGGCCGCTCGGTGCCTTCGCCGAAGCCGTGGCATTCAGCGACGACCTGCCAGCCGTTCTGATGCTCGCTGAAGCAATCGATACCGAAATTCGGCTATTCAATGTGCCGCACTGCTACGTGAACGCGGACGCTCTGCGAAAGAAACACGGGGGAGCGGCAACAGTACTCGCACTGCGTATAGCCGGATGTCAGTCCGTCGCACGAGGAACGGTCACGGTATGGCGCAAAGGGGATGCGGGTCAGAACGATCCGACCTTGACGCTAGACGGGGACCTTCTGTCTCAATGGATCAGGCACTACCAATGAATTTCTACCGCATTTCTAGAACCGGCGTCTTCTATAAGACAGAGGAAATCGACTTCATAGACTTACCCTGTGTACTGAGAAGTGATCATGAAGACTCGAATTGGCGGGTCGAAGCTCACGACGACGCTGGCGTGCGGATCGCGCTGGAACTTCGATGCGCGGAACCCGATGCCCGCTTCATAGTCGAAGAAGTGCTCAGCTACATCTTGGAGCGACCGGGTGAGAGGGATTATTCGGGTTTTTTCCCGCCTTCTCGACACGACACTAGAGGTGCGCTGTACGAAGGCTTCCTGACGTCCTGATGTCGGGAGAAGAAGGCGACGCACGGGAGACTGAAAATCCCGCACGCCGCCTATCTGTATCCCAGCGTCCCTCTTCTACCATCATAGCCGACAGAGTGCAAGCCACTACGGAGGGCAAAAAGTACTTTTATGACAGATAGTTAGGCGCGTCATGTGCCAAATTATCTCAGAATGTCACAAAGTTCTTGACTTTTTTGTAGACCATCCGAACTGGGAGCTTGACTCCGATTCGATTCGAGGCTACGTAGCAACCAGCGGACCAGTGGTCCATCGGTGTATCCCAGCAAAGATGCACCTAAACAACAGCAACCAATCCAACGCGGTTTTCCGCGAACGATTACCTATGGCCTCAAGGGGCCGAAAGAGACTGGAGAATATGAGTAAGAATGTACATTCCAAAATCGTAATGCCCACTGTGCAAGACGGCTTGCTGGCGCAAGAGTCGCTTGAAAACGAAGACGTAATTGACGCGCTGGATACCGGCGACGCGAACGATAGCGAAGAATTCCAGTATCTGAACGACGCAGAAATCCTCGGCGACGATAACGAGGAAATGCAAGACCTACTCTGCCGTAACGCCACCTTCATGAAAGGGGACATGTACGGGCAAGGGGATCGCCGGAATACACGCGACGGGGACTGGAAAGCGGTCACCATGACGTGGGGGGATTGGCTTGACAAAGGGTTCTCGAACCACGTCGCCTCCAAGCATAAGGAAGGTGCGTCTGTTGTCTTCGCCGAAGCCTTGGGCGGCGCGCGCAAGGATAGCGCCATCGCCACGATGCAGGCAATCTGCCTCGACATCGACTCCGGGCCTACGCTCGGCAGCGTGATAGACACACTCCTAGACAAAGACATCTTCGCCTTTGTCTACACCTCCTACAATGACGGCAAGGAAGTGATCGAGCTTAAACATGACGACATCATTCGGAAGCTAGACTTGAAAGTCCCGCTCACACGTATTCATGTTCAGGAATATCTTCGCGCGCATCACAAGGATCGTTACGACGAGTCCTTCATTGATCAAATCGAGGTAACGGACGCCCGTAAGCAAACCGCTGACGGGCTCCGCACTATCGTAAAGACGCCGCCGCTGGAAAAATTCCGCGTCATCGTCCCTCTCTGGGAGCCGGTCGAACTGAAACGCCTCGCTCTGTCCTTGGCACAATATAAGGACAAGTGGGCCGACGCCGTGACAGGTTTCGCCGTGAATACGCTAGGCGTGACCTTCGACGCGACCTGTTGTGACGTCAACCGTCTCTTCTTCACGCCTCGTCACCCTAAAGGTACGGACGCCTATTGTGCGGTCATCCGGGGTCGTCCGCTGCGCTTCGAAGATATCGCGCCGCACTCCAAAAACGCGTACCTACACAACCGCGATGACAATGCTTTCACGGCGGGCACTGAAGAGGTCGTGGAGCGGGAGACTTTTCTGACGCCTGCAGGGCGGAAGCTGAACGACTGGCATTCCACAAACAAGGAACGTTTCCTTGTCGTGGACGTCCTTGAAGATCACTGCCAAGACAAGCTCCGCGTCGCGGGCGGCGAGCGCATTGGCACCTGCCATATTGAATGCCCGTTCGAACATGAGCACTCTTCCACTGGCGGCACCGGCACCATGGCCCGTAACCCGGATGAAACCGAACACGGGTACTGGACCGTATTCTGCCGCCACGATGCGTGCGCCAGTCGCAACAAGCTCGAATTCATCAAGGAAATGCTCGACCAGAATTGGTTCGAGGAATCCGTATTGGATGATGATGCGTATTACTTGGCCGCAGAAGACTCCGAACTGGAAGACGAACCGCAACCCGACGACCCTTTGCTAGTCGCGGCCACGTTCGGCGACAACTCGGACGCCGAAATGTTGGTGCACCTCACCAAATGGGCCAAGAACGGCGCGGACATGAGCATGCAGAGTGCGATCACGGAAGTAATCGTCAAGCATACAAAGCTCGGCAAGCGCGAAGTCAACAAGCTCTGGAAGCAGGCCAAGAAAGAAAAACGCCGCAAGAAGCATGGCGTTCTGAACATCGATTCCGGTTTTGAGTTCTTGGTGTCTGAGACAAAGCGTGTCCTGAATACAGCCAATGAAGCGGACCCTTTCCTTTTTGGCTACCTTGAACAACCGGTCGAACTGCGTAGCCGCCCTGACGGAAGCGTTACCGTTAAGGCACTGACCTATGACGGTCTGTCGGAAGTTATTACGCGCGAAGTAAAGTACGAGAAATCGACTGGCGGTGAGACGGTCAGCACCGCGCCGCCGTATGATGTGGTAAAGAACATCCATCATCAGAGCTTGGATAAGTACACGCTGCCGCTGCGCGTTATCGCGACGACACCCTTCTTCGACTCTGGCGGCGCCCTTGTGAGTAATCCGGGATACCATGAGGGATCGAAGACCTACCTTGCCTTGCCGCCCGGATTTGAGGTTCCGCGCGTCAGCGCGAGACCTACTGATGATGAGTTGGACCAGTGCCGCAAACACTTCCTTGAGGTTTTCGGCGATTTTCCGTTCGACGGCCTGCCGCGAGAAGATATCGAGAACGGAAAAAGCGCGTCCTACGCCAATACCGTTGGAATGGTGGTTCTCCCTTTCATGCGAGACATGATCGATGGACCGACGCCGGGACACTTGGTCAACAAGCCTGCGCCGGGGACTGGTGCCGGGCTTCTTCTCGACGTCACGTCTCTCATCTGGACCGGGAAGAACGCCACGATGATGACGATCCCGAAGCGAAAGGAAGAGATCGGGAAGACGATCATTGCCAAGCTGCGCTCCGGCGCATCTTATCTCTGCTTCGACAATATTCCCGACAATCTCGATTCCGACGATCTGGCGATGGCACTGGCACAGGGCGTGATTGATGCCCGCGTGCTTGGCAAAAACGACGCCAGTGCTGTGGATGAAATCGAGGTGAGAGTAACATGGCTTATCACCGGTAACAACGTCAACATGTCTGACGAGCTTATCCGCCGCATGACCCTAATCGCACTTGATGCACGCATGGCGCGCCCTGAAACGCGTGGCGGCTGGCGTCATGCCAATCTGAAGCGTTGGGTTCTGGAGAACCGTCCGCGTATCGTCTGGGCGTGTCTTACCCTGATACAGAACTGGATCGCGAAGGGGCGCGAGCCGCTTGCAGGCGACTTGCGCAAGGGTGGCTTTGACGAGTGGTTGGAGAGTATCGGTGGCGTTCTCCGTGACGCTGGAATTGAAGGCTTCTACACCAATGAGGCCGAACTTCGCGAGGTTGCGACGGACGCCGAAGAGGATGGCCTTGAGACATTGGCAAGCACACTTTCTGAGTATTCGCCGGGACAGACGTTCTACGTTACCGGGAAGTTGGAACCCACGATCATGGGCATTCTGAACAATGGTCCTAAGGACCTTGACCCGGTGCCGATCCTGATCAACGGGTGGGACTATGTGGATGGCATTTACTCCAACCCTCAGCGCGTCGGTCGTCGCTTCGAAAACTTCGCCAAGAAGCCGCGATTGGCCCGCCGTCAGGCGGGATCGGGCTTCGTGACGGTAGAGATTGGGTTTGACGTGGGTTATGACTCGCACCGCAAATGCAACTTCTATTGCCTCAAGATGCGTGCGCCCGGTTCTTCCAAGTGGATCACGGACCCTGACGGGTCCGACTTCAAGAGCCTCTGCGGGTAATTTGCGGGGAGTGCGCAGCGATTTGCGGGGAGTCGTGCGGGGAGTTGGGCACGACTCCCCGCAACTTTTTACTGAACGAAAACAAATACTTGAATGACACTTGCGGGGAGTGCGGAGAGTCAGTGCGGTTCTTTTAGCAGAGAAGAAAAAGATTCTTTTGAAAGGGTAGAATGAATCTTTTTCCACGGCCCTCCGCGTTCGCGCCGCGACTCTCCGCACTCCCCGCAAATGTCAGTCAAGTTACTGATCTTTAGGGAGAAAATCTTGCGGGTGTCGCGCGCGACTCCCCGCAGAATCCGCCCAACTCCCCGCAAATCAAGCCCGTCTCCCCGCGCACCGCCCCAACCCGGCACCGCACGCGGTTAGAATTGATAGAACGACCACCTGTGACGCCGCCGCCATGCCCGCTGACGCGGGCTTACACAGTTAGAGCGGCAACCTATGACGCTGCCGACCCGGTACAGTATCCCGCGTCATAACTCCGCGTCAGCGGGACCATGGTCCCTTAAGCCTACGGCGCAGCGATCGTGCAGCGGGCCGCCCCGACATCATACGTGGTGCCTTGAACACCTGTGACGCCGCCGCATATACTTGCCCGCGTCAGCGGGCTTCACGTGAGGCGAACGTCTGCTATGAGCCCAGAGTGACAACGTTCGGGACTGATGTTACCAAGAAATGACGGCATGAAGGCGAGATGAACGCTGGTGAAAACTCGAAAGAGAGAAATTCCGATAAGCGAACTGCCGCCGCTTGTATTCTCCTTTTACAGAGAGACACCGACATGGGATCGCGAAGCGGTAGAAAAGACCCTCAGAAAGCAGCTTGCTAGTAAGGCGCACTGCATTTTCGAAGGTAACGCCATGGGTATTAACTACCATGGTAGAAGCTCGACATTCGAGCTGTATTCACTGCTTGATGATGATCAGTTGAATCTGTCAGAAGCGGATTTCTGGGAGATGGTTCGTGGTCGGTCTGTCGTCTCAAAGCTTTGACAGTCAACTGGTACTGATGACGTCCGCTCTGTCCGCATAGCAGACCTTCAGGCACACCGGCAACGCTGCACCCGCAGCGAACGGCAGCTTTGAGCCCTCTTTGACCGACGCTGCACCACTCACGAACGACCGCTTGCCTGGCCGGCACAATCACCCAGATCATTTTCCACGTTTTTGGCGATCTTATTTGCGCCTGTTGACTTTGTGTTCCAAAATTGTACTAGGTTCAGAGTTTTCAGATTGACTGCAGGGTTTTTCCGCAAAATGAGCATCTTCGGTTTATATGACGAGGTGGAGCTTTCTACTGACTTCGAGGAAGCTTGCTCCGGTCAGCGTGGCAGAATTATTCACACATTTGATCGCACAGATATGGTCGTGGTTGTAGAATTCTGGAATTCGGAAAAAATTCTTGACGTCCCTATTGGCTATCTTCGTATAATCAAGAAGGCGTCCAAGGACGAGGGTGACTTAGATGGTTGAAAGCTCTGTCAGCGAGTAAGGCCCAAGGACAACTGCTGGCACAAATGAGGGTACCGAATGGGAAGGACTCAGTGAATCGATGACGGTCCAGCCAAATTGGAGCGTGAGTGTGATGCAACTACTGTTTCGATCGCTACTGGCAGTTTTCCTGCTCGCAGCGTGTGCAGAGCAGGTGTCAGAAAATCAAGATTGGGAACAGGAAAACACAATATCGTGGAACGAAGCAATACGCGTCTTGAACGAAGGAAACGTTGTTTTTGTATCACAATCACACAGTCTCTGGGTAGGGTTTCAACTGAGGGACGGCACGACTTTTTTCGCCAAAGAGCCCGCGATCGATGAGATTTTCCGTGAGATGGACCGTTGTAACGATTGCGGAGGAATTTTGGTTTCTATGGAATAGACCGCGCCGTTTCCTTGAACTTTTGCAATGGCGCGGCAGGCGGTCCCGCTCACGATTGGATTGTCGGAATGGCCCAAGGCTGGAGGAAGGGGCGCCCTCTGCGGAAATGGCCAAGTCTGCTTTGTCCACATAGCGGTCATTCCCGAGTGCTCACAAAACCCCCTTTCACCGCCCGCCGCACGATCATCGCCAAAGATCTCCTCGTTATAGCAAAAAAGCACTTAACGTCCAAATAGTGAACGAAATGTGCAAAAATGTTGGCATGCCTCAACCATCGCGATTGCGCGCGAACTCAACAGGGCGGACGGCGTGCCGCACTAACGATTCAAGGCAGCGTCAAAACCGCACCAAACTCCATTGTTTCCGAAATTCAGGGCTGAAATCCGCGCCGAAGAGTGTTACTTTTCTTAGGAATAGAATCGCTAAGAAGGGCTAACCTCAGTTAGCAAAACGGATATGAGTGCTAAGAAGATCGCTGCCTTCGCCTACATGCGCACCTCAAGCGCCGCAAACACCGGCCCGGATAAGGACTCCGACAAACGGCAGGCCGCTGCTATCGAGGCCTTCGCTGACGCGAACGGATACATCATTGAAAGCACCTTCTATGACGCAGCCGTATCCGGCGCTGATCCGATTGACGAGCGCCCCGGCATGCTGGCGCTGTTGGACGCCGTACTCGCCAACGGTACCCGCGTGATCCTATGCGAGTCCCCTGACCGCTTTGCCCGTGATCCTATCGTGCAGACCCTCGGACATCGTATGCTCAAGGAACACGGCGTCGAACTGATACCGACAACTGCTCCCGACTATTTCACGGAAGAGACGCCTACGGCGGAACTGGTCCGTGATATCCTCGGGGCGATCAGCGCATTCGAACGCAAGCAGCTTGTCGCCCGTCTGCGTGGGGCTAGGAAGCGCCGTAGCGCCGCCCTAGGACGGGCCTGCGAGGGCAGGAAGCCTGTCCCTGACGCGACTATACAGGAAGCCCGTCGTCTCTATAGGCGCAGCCCGAAGACCGGTCAGCGGCGTTCCCTGCGCGATATCGCGGAAGAACTAGGGAAGCTCGGGCATCACGCACCTAGTGGGCAGGTCTACAATCCGGGTTCTGTTCGACAGATGCTTGAACGCGCTGGCGTGTATCAGCCTGCCGCGCCCGCTGACGCGGGCCATACTATCAACGCAGAAGGTGCCCGCTGACGCGGGCATATACCATGCTCCTACGTCTCTACTCCCTCGCCCTCACAGCCTTCTGGCTGAACATCCTGTTGCTTGTAGGAAGCTGACCGCCTGCCATCGGTCAGTATGTCCCTCTATACCAAGCCCGCGTCAGCGGGACCGCCAATGCCGCGCTAACGCGCGCTCACCCTTTCAACTATCAGCCTGACAATGACGCCTGACGCGTACGCCGCACGTGTCTTCACAGGCTCGGAGAGAGGCGCTGACAGGCTGTCCTGCTTTAGGGTGCGCGCGTTAGCGCGAAGCCGATCATGCTTGTAACGAGGCAGGGGACCCGCAGGGGAGGTACCCTCTGGGGGTGCCCGGCACGCGCAGTAGGTGTATGCGCCAATGTGAACGGATTCTTAGCCGCGTAGCGCGACAGGGGGCGGCTCCGCAGCCGCTACAGGGACCCGTGGGTAACCCGTCTTTTCCTATCGGACGCTAGATCGGCTCTTAGTAGATTCAGATTCTCGCGCCGGACTTGGCAGCGCCATAGAACGCGCTGCATAGCTGCTTCACAGGGGCCGCGTTCCATCGCATTTCGGGTATTGGGAGCACCCAAGAAACTGGTTCCCTGACCGTCTGTTAACCCGTACTTCGAGCTTCGATCTGCACTTTGGACAACTGACCGCTGACTGCTTCACGTTTTGGATGTGCGCTCGCTTGCTATCCTTACTTGCCTGAAAGTTCTGGCTGGAAAGCTTCGCTGAAATAGCAGCGACCTGACCTTCATCAAGAAGGACCTGTCGCCGGGACAGGATAGACCCAACAAGCTCCTGCACATTCCATGAGACATCCAGAGGCATGGACGTTCGAGGTTCGGCGGAGCCCGCGAAGATGACGAGGTTGTGTACCCGACGCCCGTCTATTCCCAGCACCTCTTCGACCGCCTTCACATGCTTGTAGTTCTGGCGGAGCGGGTTCTGAAACCGCGTCTTGTGCCCGTGGATAATCTGCGTCCAACTCGCCTGATCAGCGCTACCGAAGATCCAGCCCTTCATGTTCTTCGTCTCGATCACGAAGACACCGAACCGGGAGACCACAACATGATCAATTTGCGTTGTGCCGCCGCGTGACGGAAGGGTCAGGTCAGCGAAGATCTGGTACTCTTCCGACAGATGCCTTCGAAGACCGGCATTGACCCGGTTCTCTCCGACCGCACCCTTGAAGCCGGGGGACTCGACGTACCAGACCCCGAACGCGACAAGGCCGAACAGAAGTATCGCGAAGAATGCGTCCAAGGCGTATTACCAGTCTGGTTCCTAGCTCCGCCAAAGTAGCAGTCTTGGCGACGGTGAGCGTAAAGCAAATGATCCCTTCATCACTACTCAGCGGCGGAAAGCGCGGTCTTGGGCTTCCGATCATAGTTCGACTGCCCTTCTAACATCTTCACAAACGCCTCATTGCGATTGCTGGCCCGGTCTACCAGCCGGTCGAACGCCAAGACCTCAATAATCAGATTTAGTTCCTTGTAATAGCGGTACGCCATTTGACCGCCAAGATTGGTCAGGATGAAGTCCTCGTATCTTAGGTAGCGTTCTAATTTATCGTTCCAATCTGCAAGGATATATCCGCGAACCATCGAAGCGGGGTCAATGACAACCTCTCTCCCGCCGGACGTCTTAACCTTGCCTCGCTCACGGATATCCAAAATCTGAGTCTTGAGTTGATCTACTGGGTTCTTCGTGTCGCTTTCCCTCGCGCCGTCGTAATCCTTTTTCTGAGGGCGTTTCATTTCGACAACCATAAGCTCATTCTCGTTGTTTATGAGCAGATCGTGTGCATATTCACCCTTCTTGCGCGCGTTTCCTTCGGGAGTACGGTCGCTCGATATGTACCGGGCATAGGCCAAATCGTCATCAATCAGCCAGAGGTTATGAGACGAGTAATCGGTTTGTTCACTATCGCGATAGCGTGGGTAGATTAGCTGATGGACCTTGTCTTCTGTCGCAAGACCATCTTCATCGCGATTGAGAAGTTGACGAAAGATTTGGATGACGTGGTTCCGATATGCAACATAAACCGCAAGAGCTTCCTTTGCGTCCTCGGGAATCTTGTTTCGGACTATGTGAACAAGGTCTTCGATACTTGTGTCCTTGTCCAGCTTTGTAAAATCAAACTTCTGGCGGAAACGTTCAACAAATAGGTCCTGCGCCAATTGTTCGCGGGTTTCGGTAATGCCTCGTTTCCTCACAAACTCTTCGGTCGTCTTTCCTGCAAGGCCCCGACGCAACAGGGGATCAATCGCAATTAGGTGATCAACTTCAGCCTTCATCTTCGTTCTTCGGCGTGTTGTGTAGCCTTGCTCAAGGTCCAAGATATGCGCTTTGGCAATTGAAATAAGGTGATCTTTAATTGATTTCTTAGACTTGTTATACTCGACTCTGCCATGGAGATTGGTAATGCGGTCGCGTGACTGAGACGATTTCAAGAAGTCGCTCGATACGGCGACTAGATAATAGTAGCTCTCTTCTTCATCGCCGTTGCTTTCAGTGAAGGGCTTGGGGTTGAGGCCTGAAGAAATATTTTCCAGCTCACTAGCGGCCCGGTTGTTGGCATAGAAATACAAGCGGTGCTTCTTCGCGTGCTCTTCACCAACCTTGAAGTAGTCGAATGTGAATGTGACAGTCTCCGTTCCGATACGCAACTCCTCTGTTCGCTTGCCTGCCACTGTAAGCGATTCTTGGAAGTACTTGTATAGATTGAACTCTGCCCCTTGGATCGAAAGGGTGAAGTGCTTCGGGACTTTCTTTTGGATGAAATCGATCAGAAAATGATCCAGTACGGCAGACACGATGTCTTCGGCAGTGTGGTGGAGCTTGCGTTCCTTCCCTTCCAAGATGAAGAAGTCTTCGAAATCGGCTTTGGGTGACTGCAGCAAGATCGTGACGCCCGAGTCATAGCGATGCGCACCAGCGCCGTCTGTCTCCTTGACGACAATCAGGTTGTCATTCTCCGAGAATGGATCGTACCGATAACAGCCTTTGGTCATAGTACCATCGGCTTGCTTCTGAGCGCAGGAGTAAAAAACTTTTGTGTAGACCTTGAAGGCCATGAACCGTCCAAAACCCTTGCCGCCGCGATCGTACTTATTGCCGGTCAATGGCGTGAGAAAGGCCGATAAGTTGCCTTCATCGAACCCGTTGCCGTTGTCGGCCACTACCAACTCGTGCTTGAGTTCGTTGAAAATCACATCCAAGCGGCCCTTTTCTTCAAGCTCATCTTCCCAACGGTCTTCAATTGAGTGAAGGGCGTTTGAGATCCCTTCGTACATGGGGAAAAGAAAGCCGTGGAGACCATCGGGCAACGCAGCGCGCTTAACCTCGGACGCTAAGTCAATCGTCTTGTGTTTCAACTCGCAGGACCTCTTCCAAAATGTGCATGAGAATGGGACATGACGTGCACTACTTTAGCGATTCTGTGTTAGAAGCAAAGTCGCTTCCGAAATTCGAATTTTTTGCATTACTACAATAACTTGGGGCAGGAGCAAAGAGTTCAAGTTCCAGCGCAAACACCGCCATCAGATCCCCTGACGGGGCAAACACCGCCTTCTACGAAGTCTGGGAGGTCTTCGGCTTTGACGGTGAAGAGCGTGCGCACAGGATGCTTGTCGCGCGTACGATGCGAGGCGCTACGTCTTGTTAATTCGTTTTGCGAGTTCCGAAATTTCGGATCGCTGCTTTACGTCCGCCTTAGATTTGGCCTCTGCGGCTTCGTGGGCCCGCATCGCAGTGAGCCGCTGACGTTCATCGACTTCCGATACAACCTTTCGAAGACGCGGCATGTATTCGTTCTCCAATTCGTCCGGCAGACATTGAATGAATAGCCCACCGTCTTTGATCGAAGCAGACCTCAAAAGACCTAGGCTGTGACTGTGCCAAGTGGCGTTGAAGTCTTCCATCCACTGACGATCAGGTGCCCGCGTCAGTGTAAGATGGACTCCTAACAAGTCGTTATCATCGTAGGTTCTTGTTTTGTCGGCGTCCATTCCGACGATCTTTACGGCTTCGTACTGAAACATGCATGGCTCCTATGGCTCATCGTGTATCACAAATCTCGTCCAAAATCTTTGCGAATGTTCACTTCGCTTGTCAAATGTCATCGTGCTACAGGCGTGAACCGGACTGTAGCAGAATTGTAGCAGTAGCAGTCTCGCACCCTCGGCTCTTCTGGGCTGTAGCCAAATTTTCTTTTTGATTATAATATGGTGCGGGTGGAGGGACTTGAACCCCCACGCCTTGCGGCGCCAGAACCTAAATCTGGTGCGTCTACCAGTTTCGCCACACCCGCATCCGGGGCGTCATGTATCAACTCCCCTTACGCCTGGCGAGGGGATTTTCCTCGCCCTTCCCTCTCGCCCTCGATGCGCAAGTTACCTATAAGTCTGGCGAACCTTTCGGAGAGCGCAGATGACCGGTCCCACGTCCCCCCAGGAGATTGCGAAGTATGCCGCCGCCCGGCAGGCCGCGACCTACGTCGAGGGCGGCATGAAGGTAGGCCTCGGCACCGGATCGACGGCGGCCTGGCTTGTCCGGCGCCTTGGCGAGCGGGTGCGCGACGAAGGCTTGCAGATCGTCGGTGTGCCGACGTCCTCGTCCACGGCCGCCCTCGCGCGGGAAGTCGGCGTACCGGTGGCCACGCTCGACGAGGCGCGCTGGCTCGACCTGACCATCGACGGGGCGGACGAGTGCGACGCCGAACTGAACCTCATCAAGGGCGGCGGCGGGGCTCTTCTGCAGGAGAAGATCGTCGCGACAGCCTCGGACAGGATGATCGTCATCGCGGACGCGACGAAACGGGTCGAGAAGCTGGGCGCCTTCCCCCTTCCCGTCGAGGTCGTCGGCTTCGGCATGAACACGACCAAGATGCTGCTAGAGGAAATGCTCGAGGGGCTGGACGTCATGGGCAACAAGGCCGTGCCGCGGATGAAGGACGGCACGCTCTTCCGCACCGACGAAGGCAACCACATCCTGGACCTGCACCTCGGCCGCATCGGCAATGCGCGGCAGTTGGCGCTGATCCTGAACCAGGTGCCGGGCGTGGTCGAGAACGGGCTCTTCATCGACATCTGCGACGTCATCGTGATCGGGCATGGCGACGGCACTGTCGAGACCCGCGACATCAACTCGGGCGAAACCGGGCGGATGGTCCACGAGGTGGCGACGGACAACGTGTTCGTCGACATTGCCGACTGATGGCCTTCGACGTCGATCTTTTCGTCATCGGCGGTGGCTCGGGCGGGGTGCGTGCAGCACGCACGGCAGCGGAAACGGGCGCCCGCGTCGCGCTGGCCGAGGACAGCCGGATGGGGGGCACCTGCGTCATCCGCGGCTGCGTGCCGAAGAAGCTGATGGTCTTCGCCTCCGAGTTCCGCGAGCAGGTCAAGCTTGCCCATGAATACGGCTGGTCGGCCGAACCCGGCACCTTCGCCTGGCCCGTCTTCCGCGCGCGGCTCCACTCCGAGCTCGACCGGCTCGAGCAGATCTATCGCGGCATCCTCGAGAGAAACGACGTCGTCATCCACGATGCGCGGGCAAGGGTGACAGGGCCCAACGAGGTCGAGCTGGATACGGGCGCGACGATCACGGCGAAGCACATCCTCATCGCCACGGGCGGCCATCCGGTCCGGCCCGACATGCAGAACGCCGAATTGGGACTGGTGTCGGACGACATCTTCCTTCTCGAAGAGCTTCCGAAGTCCCTTCTCATCATCGGCGGTGGCTACATCGCCTGCGAGTTCGCCTGCATCCTGAACGGTCTCGGCGTCGAGGTGACGCAGTTCTATCGCGGCGCGCAGATCCTGCGGGGCTTCGACGAAGAGGCGCGAGGACTTTTGGCCGAGGCCATGCGCGAGCAGGGCATCGATCTGCACCTCGGCACGAACATCGTCGAGATGTGTCCGGCCGCGTCGCGTCCGTCGGGTCCGGCCGAGATGGGCGCGCCGGTGGAATTCGGAGGGTCTTCGGGCCTCGGACCGGAGCCCGAGACCGACCCCTCGTCCGAAGCAGGCAAGCCCGTATGGGTCAAGGCGACGAACGGGAAGGAACAGGTTTTCGACAACGTTCTCTTCGCCACGGGCCGCCAACCGAACGTGAAGGGCCTCGGACTCGAGGAACTGGGCGTCAAGGTGAACCGCCGCGGCGCGATCGAGGTCGACGACTACAGCCGCACGGCGGTCCCGTCGATCTGGGCCATCGGCGACGTGACCGATCGCATTCAGTTGACCCCCGTGGCGATCCGAGAAGGCGCGGCCTTCACCGAAACGGTCTTCAAGGACAATCCGACGAAGCCGGATCACGACCTCGTCCCGTCTGCCGTGTTCACGCAGCCGGAACTGGGGACCGTGGGGCTGACCGAGGAGCAGGCGCGCGACCAGGAAGAGATCGAAGTCTACTGCACCTCGTTTCGCCCGATGAAGTCGGCCTTCGCGGGACGACCGCACCGAGTGCTGATGAAACTCGTCGTCTCGAAGGCCAGCCGGAAGGTCCTGGGGTGCCACATCGTCGCGGACGGCGCGGGCGAGTTGATCCAGATGGTCGGCATCGCGGTCAAGGCGGGGCTGACGAAAGAGGACTTCGACCGTACCGTGGCGGTTCACCCGACCATTTCCGAGGAACTGGTGACGATGTACGCTCCCGTCAGAACAGCTTGAAAATCAATGCTGGAACGATCAGGTAGCACGTCAAGGACAGAAAACGGACAAAGGACCACGCATGGCCGGTAAGAATGGCGGACCCTGGGGCGGCGGCGGCGGCGACGATCGCGGCCCGCGGCGGCCCGACAGGGACAGCCCGCAAATTCCCGAGATCGACGAAATCATGAAGCGCGGACAGGAGCGCCTGAAGGTGCTCATGGGCGGTCGCGGCGGCGGAAATCGCGGCGGCGACGGACCGGGCCTCTCGAAGGGGACCATCGGCCTCGGCGCTCTGGCGCTGCTGGCGGTCTGGGCCTTCGCCTCGTTCTACACCGTTCGGCCGGAAGAAAGATCGGTCGAACTGTTCCTCGGCGAGCAAAGCGGGATCGGCGATCCCGGCCTCAACTTCGCGCCCTGGCCATTGGTCACCTACGAGGTCATACCTGTCACCCGCGAACAATCCGAAGACATCGGAATGGGCCGCGACGGCGACGATGGCCTGATGCTGACCACCGACGAAAATATCGTCGATATCGACTTCCAGGTGGTCTGGAACATCACCAATCCTGCCGAGTACCTCTTCAACCTTCGCGACGGCCCCGAGACAGTGCGCGCGGTTTCCGAATCCGCCATGCGCGAGATCGTGGCGGGATCTGAACTGGCGCCTCTCCTGAACCGCGACCGCGCGCTGACCGCACAGCGCGCGAAGGAATTGATCCAGGCGACGCTGGACAGCTATCAGGCCGGGATCAACGTCGTTCGCGTCAACCTCAACAAGGCCGACCCTCCGAACGAGGTCATCGACGCTTTCCGCGACGTGCAGGCCGCAGAGCAGGAACGCGACCGGCTTGAACGCCAGGCGGACGCCTATGCAAACCGCGTCCTTGCCGAGGCGCGGGGTCAATCCGCGCAGGTGCTCGAGGACGCAGAGGGCTATCGCGCCCAGGTCGTGAACGACGCTCTGGGCGAGGCGAGTCGCTTCCTCGCCGTCCTGAACGAGTATCAGCAGGCCCCGGACGTGACGCGCCGCCGCCTTTACATCGAGACGCTCGAAAAGGTGCTTGGCGACGTCGACAAGATCATCCTCGACGAGAACGTAAGTGGTGGGGAGGGCGTCGTGCCATACTTGCCGCTGAACGAACTGCGCCGCAACGCGCCTGCCGACGGCGGAGGAAACTGACATGAACAGGCTTACCATAGCCCTTGCCGCCGTCGTCGTTCTGCTCGTCGTCGCCCTTTCCTCGGTCTTCATCGTGGAAGAGCGGGAAAAGGCGCTGATCCTCCAGTTCGGCCAGATCAAGCAGGTCAAGAACGACCCCGGACTGGGTTTCAAGATCCCGTTCATTCAGGAGGTCGTGCGTTACGACGACCGCATCCTGTCTCTCGACACACCCGCCATCGAGATCACGCCATCCGATGACCGTCGCCTCGTGGTCGATGCCTTTGCGCGGTATCGGATCGGGGACACCGACGACGCGGTGATCCAGTTCCGCCAGGCCGTCGGCCTGGGCGGTCTCGAGTCGGCCGAGGATCGTCTTGCCTCGATTCTCATCGACGAGATCCGTGCGGTCCTCGGTGCCGAGGGCGTGACGTCGAACACCATCCTGTCTTCCGAGCGTGCCGAACTGATGAACCGCATCCGCGCCAACGCCGACGCGGAAGCAGCCGCCCTGGGACTTGACGTGGTCGACGTGAGGCTGAAGCAGACCAACCTGCCGGAGCAGAACCTTGCCGCAACGTTCGACCGGATGCGGGCCGAGCGCGAGCGCGAGGCGACCGACGAGCGCGCCCGGGGCGCCGAAGCGGCGCAGCGCGTCCAGGCGCAGGCTGACCGCACCGTGGTCGAGATCGTCTCCGAAGCGACCCGCGAGGCCGAGATCGTGCGAGGCGAGGCAGACGGCGAACGGAACGGGATCTTCGCCGAAGCCTATGGCGCCGACGAGGACTTCTTTCGCTTTTATCGTTCGCTGACGGCGTACGAGAACGCGCTCAAGGGTTCCAACTCGACGCTCGTCATCACGCCGGACAGCGAGTTCTTCGAATTCCTCGACAGCGCGGGCGTTTCGTCAGGCGTCGGTGCGAGTGACGCACCTGCCGCTGTCGAGACGTCGCCCGAAGCAGCGCCTGAGGACGAGGCCTCTGTCCCCGAACCCCAGCCGGCTCCAGGCTCGGGTGTGACGCTCGGCGGCAACTGACGGCAGGGAGGACGGCGGCATGACCCTCGTCCTCCTCGGCATCGGGCTCGTCCTTGTCTTCGAGGGTCTGGTGCTGGCACTTCTGCCGAACCGGCTGGAAGAGCTGATCCGGATGATCACGGAGATACCGATCGAGACGCGCCGGGCCTACGGGCTCGGCGCGGTAGCGCTTGGCGTCCTTCTGGTCTGGCTGGCGCAGACTATCGGCTGACGGCTAATGCCCCATTTCCTGAGGCGCCGAGCTGATGCCGGCCTTGGGTATGGCATCGCCCTTCTCGTACTTGTCGAGAAGCCTGTGACCCCGCGCCTCGGCCTTCCGAATGCGCATCGCGGTCAGGTAGGTCTCCTGCAACGTCGGGGAGGACGAGCCGATCTCGTCGGCGATCCGCTTCTCGATCGTGTCTATTCCGGTGCGCGCCATGAGTTCGGTCGTCCGCTTGGCGAGGCCGTCGGCCACCTCTTCCAGTATCGACATATCCCACCTTTCCTGAATCCTGTCTCGCCCTAGCCCGGCTTTGTGGCCGAAACTGGGACAAAGGGCGGAAATCGCGCGAAACATGCCGCAGCGGGACTTGCCTTCGCCGGGTCTTGCGGCGTTGTTGGGCGCATGTTCCTGTCGGTCTTCGAGATGTTCAAGGTGGGCGTCGGTCCCTCGTCGTCCCACACCATGGGGCCGATGGTGGCGGCCGGACGGTTCCTCGACCTCTTGCGCGCTTCGGCCTTCACGCCTTTCGGCGTCCGGGCCTCGCTTCACGGTTCGCTTGCCTTCACGGGCGTGGGCCATGCGACGGATCGCGCGACGATCCTCGGCCTCGCGGGGTTCAGGCCCGACAGCTATGACGCGGAGCGGGCCGAGAGCGAGTTGGCGCGCGTGGCGGCGGAGCGGACGGTGACGCCCGAGGGGCTGCCGGCGCTGGCCTTCGACCCCGCGTCGGACCTCGTGTTCGACTACGGGCCTCCCCTGCCCGGCCATGCCAACGGGTTGATCCTGAGAGCCACCGACGCGCAGGGCGACGTGATCCTGGCGCAGACCTACTATTCGGTCGGGGGCGGATTCGTGCTGACAGAACAGGAGCTTGCGTCCGGGGGCGACACCGACCGCGGGCCGGCCGTGCCCTACCCGTTCCGCTCGGCGGCAGAGATGCTGGAGATGAACCGGGCGTCGGGGCTGTCCATCGCGGCGATGAAGCGGGCGAACGAGATGTCGCGCGGGACGGCCGAGGCGCTGGACCGGGGGCTGGCTCGGATTTGGGAGGTGATGAAGGGGACGATGGACCGGGGGCTGGCCACGGATGGGGTGCTGCCGGGGGGTCTGAACGTCAAGCGGAGGGCTCCGGCGATCCTCAGGGCGCTCGAGGCCGAGAGGGGGCGGAACCTGACGGCGCCGCATGTCATCAACGACTGGATCTCGACCTATGCCATGGCGGTTAACGAGGAAAATGCCGCGGGAGGTCAAGTGGTTACGGCTCCGACCAACGGGGCGGCGGGGGTCATTCCGGCGACGATCCGCTACTGGCTCGACCATGTGCCGGGGGCGTCGCAGGCGCGGGTGCCGGAGTTCCTGCTGACGGCGGCGGCGGTGGGGGGGCTGATCAAGTTCAACGCGTCGATCTCGGGCGCCGAATGCGGGTGCCAGGCGGAGGTCGGATCGGCAGCGGCGATGGCGGCTGCGGGGCTGGCGGCCGTTCTGGGGGGTAGCCCGGAACAGGTTGAGAATGCTGCGGAAATCGCCTTGGAACATCACCTCGGGATGACCTGCGACCCGGTGCGGGGGCTGGTCCAGGTGCCCTGCATCGAGCGCAACGGACTGGGGGCGATCAAGGCGGTCTCGGCCGCCTCGCTGGCGCTGCGGGGGGACGGATCCCACCTTGTTCCACTGGACGCGGCCATCGAGACGATGCGCCAGACCGGGGCCGACATGAGCGAGAAATACAAGGAAACGGCGCTCGGCGGGCTGGCGGTCAACGTGCCGAACTGCTGAGGCTACGGGGCCCGGGTCGGCGTCCCGGGGCGGGGGTCGTCAACCCTCTGATTTGTCTGGATTCCGAGAGAAACGTCCCATCGGTATCACGTCGGTATTGCGTCGGTATTGCGTCGGTGCGGGTTGGATGGGCGGTAGGGGGTGGGACCAGGGTCTCAGCAGGGCGGGAAGCTGTCCTTCGCTGCAGCGTCGATGGCAACATCAAGCTAGGAACCGGAAGCTGGCCTGTCCCGGTTTCAGACCGGCCGCTTCTCAAGCGTGAGGTCGGAAACCACCTTGCGACGCCGCTCGCTGTATACCGTGCGCGGGGCGGAACCAGTGGGCAGGGGAGACCATGCACGCACCTAGCGGACCGGAAGAATATCGGCGGAAGATCGCAAGGGCGTATCGTCCGAACCAACAAGAACGTACAGGACCTCGGCCCACTCCGCTCCCACGTTGCGCGCCTGGTGAGGCCAATCGACCGCCTCGATCAGTGCATCTCCGGCGCGGTAGCGTCTTTCTCCGGGGGTGCCGTAATCCGTGACGATCTCGCCGGAGATCACATAGGCAAAAAGCGGGGCGGCATGAGTGTGCCATTCCGATGCCTCACCCGGCGCGATGACGGTGATCCCGGCCATCAGCCGGGCCGAAGACGCGGGCCAGACCAGAGGCTGATCAAGAACCGTTGACTTCGTGTCCAGAAGAACTCGAGGTTCCTTGGTAGGTGGAATATTCGCTTCCGACTTCGGCAGCAGGTTAAGCCACAGCAGCGCGCCCAAGATCAATAGACCTGCTGCCGCGCCAAGGGGGCGGACCTTGCTGCGTCCGCGCAAATCGTCTTCGCGGGTGACGCTCGAAGTGAACATATATCCCCGTTTCGGCACGGTCCGAATCAGGTGGCCTTCCTCGTCACCAAGTCTGCGGCGCAAGTCTGCAACGCACTGCGTAAGCGAGTTTTCCTGTACGGTGACATCCGGCCAGAGCGCATCCTGCAGGGCGTTCTTGCCGACGACGCTGCCTGCCCTTTCGACGAGAAGGTTGAGAAGGTCATACGATTTGGGACGAAGCGCGACGAGTGTTTGGCCGCGCTTCAACTCGCACGTGGCCGTGTCGAGAAGAAAGTTTGCGAACACATAGCGCATCGCCGTGCAGCTCTGAAGATGGCGGAGCCAAGAATGATTTTCAGCAGAATATTAGCGCATTTTTAGGAAGATTTCACCCACCGATCACGACAGCCAGCCCGGGCCGTCCCATCATTCCGCCCATGCAAACCAAAAGACTTGATGGAGAGATCTGATGGTATCCCTTGCGTCGCGGACCGCTATTCTCATGTCCCTGTCATTCTCAGTGGCACCCCCGCTCATCGCCGAGCCGTATGCCGCTGAATGTCCTGCCGACAATTTGCGACAGCATGGACCCGGACCAGACCTTGCGGACCTGTGGGACTGGGTGCGAGGCGAACTCAGCTTTGAGGATGATCTGCCCCCGCCACAGGTGTGCCGCGTCGACAGCGACGTCATCCAAGCCATGCGCCCCGGCACGGCCCTCGATACAGTGGCGCTCTACGACAGAGCGCGGCACCGCATTCTTCTGAGCAGGTATTGGAACCCTGCCGACGCCGTCGACCAATCCGTCATCGTGCACGAGCTCGTCCATCATGCACAGGCGTTGTCCGGTCGACGGCTGGCCTGTGCTTCTGCAGGCGAAGCAGAGGCTTATGACCTTCAGGCCAAGTGGCTGGACGCGCATGACCTGGACCTTGATACCGCGTTCGGTATCGACGCGCTAACCCGGCTGGTCCTTGTCAACTGCGCTTACTAGAGCTTCGGAAGCCAACGCTCCCCCCTAAATCTCCCCCTTCGCCTCCCGCGCCATGTGGTCCAGCACGGCGTTGACGAATTTGGGCTCCTTGCCCTCGGGGAAGAAGGCGTGGGCGACGTCGACGTATTCGGTGATGATGACGCGGGGCGGGGCGGCGCCCTCGACGAGTTCGGCTCCGGCGGCGCGGAACAGCGCCCTCAGCGTGGGGTCGATGCGGGCGATGGGCCATTTGGCGACGAGCGCGCGGTCGGTCATCTGGTCGATGCGGCCCTGCCAGTTGACGGCGTCGTCGATCAGCTTGCGGAAGAGGTCGAGGTCGGCCTCGGCCATCTCGTCCCCGTCGATCTCGACGCCGATGCGGAAATCCTCGAACTCCTTCTGGACGCGGGGCGCGGCCTGGCCCGAGTGCTCCATCTGGAAGAGCGCCTGCACGGCGTAGAGGCGGGCCGCACTTTTCATCTGGCGAGTGGTGCGGGTCATGCGCGGGCCTTCGCGAAGCGGCGCGTGAGGGCGACGAGGTGGAGGGCCGCGGCCGCTGCTCCCCCGCCCTTGTTCTGGCCCGCGGGATCGGCGCGGACGGCGGCCTGGTCGTAGGTCTCGACCGTCAGGATGCCGTTGCCGATGCAGGCGCCCTCGAGCCCGAGGAGGGTCAGGGCGCGGCTCGAGTCGTTGCAGACGGTGTCGTAGTGCGTGGTCTCGCCCCGGATGACGCAGCCGAGCGCCACGAAGCCGTCGAAGCCACCCGCGCGGGCGATGCCGATGGCGGCGGGGACCTCGAGCGCGCCCGGAACCTCGATCACCTCGGCTTCGGCGCCTGCGGCGTCGAGGGTGGCGCGGGCTCCGGTCACGAGGTCGTCGGCGATGTCCTTGTAGTAGGGGGCGACGACGATGAGGACGCGGACGGGGGCGTCGAAGGCCGGAAGGTCGAGCGTGTGGTGCGACTGTCCGGCCATGTCAGTCGGCCGTCACGGGGCGGGTGCCCACGATGGAGAGGCCATAGGCGTCGAGGCCGACGATGCGGGGCCTGGGCGAGTTGGTCAGGAGCACGATCTCGTGGAGGCCGAGGGAGGAGAGGATCTGCGCGCCGAGGCCGTATTGGCGCAGCGTCTGGGGCGAGGCCGCGCCGCCCGGGACGAGCTTCATCGTGGTGTCGCGGAGGAGGACGAGGACGCCCCTGCCCTCACGCGCGATGAGCGTCATGGCGTCGCCGAACTCGTCGCGGCGGCCGGTGGGGCCGAGGCCCACGACGTCGAGGAGCGGGTCCATCGCGTGCATCCGCACGAGGCAGGGTCCGTCGCCGGGGATGTCGCCCTTGGTCAGGACGATGTGCTCGTCGCCGTGGGCGGTGTCGGTGAAGACGCGCATCTGCCATTCGCCGCCGAATTCGGCGCGCACGGTTTCCTCGCGCGTGATGCGGACGAGGTTGTCGTGGCGGCGGCGGTAGGAGATGAGGTCGGAGATGGTGCCGATCTTGAGGCCGTGGCGCTGCGCGAAGGCGACGAGCTCGGGCAGGCGCGACATGCTGCCGTCGTCGTTCATGATCTCGCAGATCACGCCCGAGGGGTTGAGGCCGGCGAGGCGGGCGACGTCGACCGCGGCCTCGGTATGGCCGGCGCGGACGAGGACGCCGCCGTCGCGGGCGCGGAGGGGAAAGACGTGGCCGGGGGTGGCGATGTCCTGCGCGGTCTTGGCGGCGTCGATGGCGACGGCGACGGTGCGGGCGCGGTCATGGGCCGAGATGCCGGTCGACACGCCCTCGCGCGCCTCGATGGAGACGGTGAAGGCGGTCTCGTGGCGCGACGAGTTCTGCGAGGCCATGAGCGGTAGGCCCAAGGCATCGATGCGCTCGCCCGGAAGCGACAGGCAGATCAGGCCGCGGCCGTGGGTGGCCATGAAGTTGATCGCCTCGGGCGTGGCCATCTGGGCGGGGATGACGAGGTCGCCCTCGTTCTCGCGGTCCTCGTGGTCGACGAGGATGAACATGCGGCCATTGCGGGCGTCGTCGATGATCTCCTCGATCGTCGAAATCGCATCGCGCCAGCCGTCTTCCACGGGTCCGGGGGTCTCGTAATTCATGGGGCACGCCATAGCGGATGGCCCGTGCCTTGGCCAGAGGGCGCGGGGGTGCGGGACGTCAGGGGAAGTAGCGCTCGGCGGGGACGTAGCCGGCGAGGCGCGCGGTCTCGGCCCAGCCGCGTTCGATGTGGGTCTCGCCCACGACGACGATGGCGTCGCGCGGGGTGCGGCCGGCGAGGTCGAGGATGCGGCGGCGCGTCTCGCCCCAGGTCTCGGCGAGGCCAGGGGCGCGGTCGGCATCGAGGAGGATCGCGTTGCGGTCGAGCGCCTCGCGCGGGTCGTGGGGGAGGTGCAGGAGGGCGAGGATGTCGACGCTGTCGAGGTCGGCCAGCTTCGCCTCGCGCCGGGGGTCGATCCGGGCGTCGCGCAGCATCCGGAGCGCATTGTCCGAGAAGAGGAGAGCCACGATGTCGCGTCCCGTGGCGGCGCGAATGCCGGCGTAGGACTTGTAGTCGAGGCCGAGTTCGCGGGCGCGCTTCACGCGGCGGCGCACGACCTCGAGCGGCATCTTCGGCAGAAGCTCGGCCCGCGCCCTGCCCCAGGCATAGCGGCGCCATGCGCCGCCCGGCTCCATCGTGGGTCCCTGGTTGTGGCCGAGCATGGTCATGCCGCGACCTCGGCCAGCCGCGCGACGTAGCGGGCCAGCGTGTCCACCTCGAGGTTCACGGCGTCGCCTTCGGAGACGCGGCCCCAGGTCGTGACTTCCTTGGTGTGGGGAATGAGGTTGACGCCGAAGCGGGCGCCGTCGACCTCGTTCACGGTCAGCGAGGTGCCATTGAGGGCCACCGAGCCCTTGGGCGCGATGAAGCGGGCGAGGCTCGCGGGCGCTTCGAAGGTGACGCGGGTGCTGTCGCCCTCGTCGCGGATACCGACGACGCGGGCGATGCCGTCGACGTGACCCGAGACGATGTGGCCGCCGATCTCGTCGCCGACCTTCAGCGCGCGTTCCAGGTTGACGCGGGCGCCCGGTGTCCAGTCGCCGAGGGAGGTCTTCGACAGCGTCTCGGCCGAGGCCTGCACGTCGAACCAGCCGCGCGGCGTGGCGCCGAGGTCGATCACGGTGAGACAGACGCCGTCGCAGGCGATCGATGCCCCGATGTCGATGCCCCCGATGTCGTATGCTGTGCCGATACGGACGCGGAGGTCGCCCTCCTGCCGCATGTCGAGGATCTCGCCCACGTCGGTCACGATGCCGGTGAACATGCCGCTGGCCCTTCCGATTTGACCCTTTCGAGGTAATCGCCCCGGCTTTCGCGCGCAAGCCCGGGGCGATGGCGGGGAGATGCGTATTTGCGGCAAGATGAAATGGACCGGGGTCTTCCGCGAGGCTAGGACTGGTGCATGGGGGCGAACTTGGGACGGCGCAGGGTCTTTCTGTTCCTTCAGGGACCGCACGGGCCGTTCTTTGCCGGGCTCGGCGCAGGACTGCGCGCAGCGGGGGCCGAGGTTCACCGGATCGGGTTCAACGCGGGCGACGAGGCGTTCTGGCGGGGCGGCGGCTATGTCGCCTATCGCGACGCGCCCGAGGCGTTCCCGGGTTTCCTTGGCGAAACGGTGAGGCGCCTCGGGGTGACGGACATCGCCTGCTATGGATCGAGCCGCCCCGTTCATCGAACGGCCCTGGCGCTGGCCGAGGCAGAGGGGCTGGTGCCGCATGTCTTCGAGGAAGGCTATCTGCGGCCCTACTGGGTGACCTACGAACGCGGCGGCGCGAATGCCGGGTCGAGGGCGGCGCGGATGACGGTCGCGGAGATGGCGGCGTCGCTGGCGGAAGGCGCGCAGGTGCATACCGAGGCGCCGGACCGCTGGGGCGACATGGGGGCGCACATGGCCTGGGGGGCGGCCTATCATGCGCGGCTGATGCTGGGGGCGCGGCGCTATCCGGGGTTCCGGCCACACCGGACACCTGGCGTCGGGGGCGAGTTCGGTCTCCACCTGAGGCGATTTCTCGAGACGCCCGCGCGTGCCCTGGGGCGGGCGGCGGCGACGGCGCGGATCCGGCATGGCGGCTTTCCCTATCACCTTGTCCTTCTGCAACTGGCGCATGATGCGAATTTCCTGTCGCATGGTCCCTTCCGCACTCAGGCCGAGTTCCTGGACAGGGTGTTCCACGGCTTCGTCGCGGGCGCGCCGCTGCACCATCACCTTGTCCTGAAGGCGCATCCGCTGGAGGACGGGCGCGAGCCGCTGCGTCCCCTCGTCCGGCGCCTGGCCGGGGAGCATGGCCTTGAAGGCCGTGTGCATTTCGTCTCGGGCGGGAAGCTCGCGCGGCTTCTCGACGCGGCGCGGAGTGCGCTGACAGTCAACTCCACCGCCGCCGAGCAGGCGCTCTGGCGCGGGCTGCCGCTGAAGGTCTTCGGCGACGCCGTCTATCGCAAGCCCGAGTTCGTGTCGGACCAGCCGCTGCCCGAGTTCTTCCGGGATCCGCGCGCGCCGGACCGTGCCGCCTACCTGACCTATCGGGCGTTTCTTCTTGCGACCTCGCAGGTGCCCGGGGGCTATTACGGCTACCTTTCGCGACGGAAACTGTTGCGGCAGGTGCCCGACCTGATGCTCGCCGAGGCGTCGCCCTATGCCCGTCTCGCGGAGGGCGGCGCTGCGGCGCGACCGCAACACCTTCGGCCCGTAAGCCGCTGACTCTGCCAAAATGTGTCAAAATTCCGGATGAAGCTGCGTAAGCTCGCCGCAATAGCCAGAGGCAGGCACATAAAAAGGTCGAGGAGACCGAGCAGTGACATTTTCGACGAGACCCCGCGCCCGTTGGGTGGCGCTGTGCGTATCCGCATCGATGCTTGCAGGATGCGGACTTCCGAGGACGGGCCCCACGAAGAACGAGATCTTCGCGGGCTCGGTTCAGAAACAGGGCAATGCCTTCATCGTCAGCGTCGACGACAGCGTGACCCGCGCGACCGAATACGTTCCGCCGCTTGGGTTCTCTTCGGGGCTCATCAACGCGGCCGTGCTGGGTTCGGACACCGTGCGGCCGGGCGACACGCTGGGCCTGATGATCTGGGAGAACGTCGACGACGGCCTTCTGGCGACAGCGGGGGCGAACTCCACGGCGCTTCAGGAGGTCCAGGTCGATGGCGACGGGTTCATCTTCGTGCCTTACGCGGGCCGCATTCGCGCCGCCGGCAACACGCCCGAGGCGATCCGGCGCATCATTACCGAGAAGCTCGAGGCTCAGACACCGGACCCGCAGGTCATGGTACAGCGCATGGCGGGCGACGGCGCGACAGTGTCGCTGATCGGCGGAATCGGCGCTCAGGGCGTCTATCCGATCGAGCGGCCGACGCGCACGCTGACGGCCATGCTGGCGCGGGCGGGCGGCATTACCCTTCCGCCCGACATCACGCAGGTCACGCTGATCCGGGGCGCGCACACCGGCACGATCTGGCTGGTGGATCTCTACGAGAACCCGAGCCTGGACATCGCGCTGCGCGCGGGCGACCGCATTCTGGTCGAAGAGGACGAGCGCTTCTACACCGCCATCGGCGCCACCGGCGCTCAGGTGAAGGTGCCGTTCGAGACGCAGAGCGTGTCTGCCATCGAGGCGCTGGCGACCGTGGGCGGTCTGAACACGTCACTCGCCGATCCGACGGGCATCTTCGTCTTCCGCGACGAGGAGCCGCAAGTCGCCGGCCGCGTGCTGGGGCGCGAGTTCTCGGACGAGCAGCGCATGGTCTACGTCCTCGACCTGACGTCGCCCAACGGGGTCTTCGTGGCGCGCGACTTCGACATCCGCGACGGCGATACGGTCTATGTCACCGAGGCGCCCTATACCCAGTTCCAGAAGATCCTGCAGGCCATCGTTGCTCCGGTCGGCACGGCGGCGTCGCTCCAGTCTCTGACCGAGTGACGACAGACAATAAAAACGACGGGACAGTGAAAGCCGCCGCCTTCGGGCGGCGGCTTTGCGTTTACAACGGCGGGCTGCTGACGAAGGGCACGCCTCGGCGCATCCTGGAGCTCGCGGGCTGGGAGGTGACGACCGGCCTGCCGCGCGAAGGAGACTGGGTCGGGCTCTGGGGGCGGTCGCGGACGGCGTGGCGGGCGCAGGCGGTCGCGGGCTGGACGGAGGCGCCGATCCTGACGGTCGAGGATGCGTTCCTGCGGTCGGTCCATCCGGGACGGGTACGGGGCGAGGCGCCGGTGGGGCTGTGCCTCGACCGGACGGGGATGCATTTCGACGGCGGCGCGCCGTCGGACCTCGAACGGCTTCTGGCCACGCATGCGCTGGACGACACCGCCCTTCTCGACCGGGCGCGCGAGGCGATGGACAGCCTCGCCTACTGGCATGTGGGCAAGTATTCCGCGACCGATCCGGCGCTGGCCGCGCCCGAGCCGGGCTATGTCGTCGTCGTCGACCAGACGAAGGGCGACGCGGCGCTGATGGGGGCCGGGCGGGCCGCCTTCCTCGAGATGCTGGCCTTCGCGGCGGAAGAGCATCCGGGGGCGCGGATCGTCGTGAAGACGCATCCCGAGACGGGGCATGGCGGGCGCGAGGGACATTTCACGGCGGAGGACGCGACGGGGCGCGTGACGCTGGAGAGCCGTCCGATCGCGCCGCGCGTTCTCTTCGAAGGGGCGGTCGCTGTCTACACCCATTCCTCGACGCTCGGGTTCGAGGCGATCTTCGCGGGGCATCGCCCGCGTGTCTTCGGGCAGCCGTTCTATGCGGGATGGGGCCTGACGCAGGATCAGGACGCCCCTGCCCGCCGCGCGCGGACGCTGACGCGGGCGCAGCTCTTTGCCGCCGCGATGATCCTCTACCCGACGTGGTACGATCCCGTCGCGGACCGGTTGTGCGAGGTGGAGGAGGTCGTGGCCGGACTCGCCGCACGCGCGCGGGCGTGGCGCGAGGATCGAGGGGGCTATGTCGCCGTCGGGATGAAGCCGTGGAAGCGGCCGCATCTGTCGCGGGCTTTCGGGCGCGAGGTGGCGGTTCGGTTCGCGCGGTCGGTGCCTGAGAGCGGTGAGCGGACGGCCGTCGTCTGGGGGATGGCGGAGGCGCCAGAGGGCGCGCTGCGGATGGAGGACGGATTCCTGCGGTCGCGCGGGCTGGGTGCGGCGCTGGTGCCTCCCCTGTCGCTGGTGCTGGATGCACCGACGCTTTACTTCGATGCACGGGAGGCGGGGCGGCTGGACGCCCTAATCGACGCCGCCGGTCAGACTCCCGTTGGCGAATTGCGACGCTCGGAGCGGCTGATCCGGTCCATTCGGACGCAGAAGTTGACGAAATACAACATCGGGGAAGTTATGCCCGAAGTCCCGGCCGGGCGTCGTGTGCTGGTCGCGGGGCAGGTAGAGGACGATGCTTCCATGATGTACGGGGCGGGCGAGATCCGGACGAACCTCGACCTGTTGCGGCACGCGCGCGAGGCCAATCCCGAAGCTGTCATCCTGTATAAGCCGCATCCGGATGTGGAGGCCGGGCTTAGGGCCGGCGCCCTGGAGGATGCGGATGTCACAGGGCTTGCCGATGTCATTTTGACCGGCGTCAGTGCGGCGGAGGCATTGACCGTCGCGGACGAGGTGTGGACGATGACCTCGACGCTGGGGTTCGAGGCTCTGCTGCGCGCCGTCCCGGTGACCTGCCTCGGGATGCCCTTCTATGCGGGGCGCGGATTGACGCGTGATCTTGCACCGCGCCCCCCGCACCGGATGGGGCAGGACGTGACGCTGGCGCAGTTGGTCCATGCCTGTCTCATCGCCTATCCCCGCTATTTCCATCCGGCGACGGGAGAGCCGATCTCGCCCGAGCAGGCCGTTCGGCTGTTGGCGGAGGGGGTCGAGATGCCGCGCGTGAACAAGGCTTTGGCCTGGCTGCACGGGCTGGTGTCGCCCTTCCGGCGCTAGGCGCGAGCCCAGGTCTGCATGACGTCGCCGCCGAGGGCGCGGACGTCGCGAAGCTGGAAGGTCGGTGCATCCGTCAGGAACGCGAGGTCGAGCGGGCCGACCGAGGGCCGACCTTCGGACCCGATCACCTTTCCGGCGATCATCAGGACCAGCCTGTCGACCAAGCCCGCGTCCAGGAGCGAAGCGGCGAGGCTGCCGCCGCCTTCGCAGAAGATGCGCGTCAGACGCTCGGCGGCGAGGCGCTGCATCATGGCGGGGACGTCGAGGCGGCCGCCGGATGCCGGAACGCCGAGGCAGCGGACGCCCGCGCCGGTCCATGCGGAGAGGGATGCGGAGGTGGCCTGCCCTTCGCCGTGGATCAGCCAGACCGGACCGTCGCCTGCGGAGGCCGAGAGGCGGGAGGGGAACGGCAGATCGAGACCGTGGGAGGCGACGATGCGGACGGGCTGGGCGTCGGCGCCCATTTCGCGGACCGTCAGAGCGGGGTCGTCGGCGCGGGCGGTGCCGCCGCCGACGAGGACGGCGTCGTGGGACATCCGCAGGGCGTGGACGGCGCGGCGGGCCTCCGGTCCGGTGATCCAGCGGCTTTCGCCGGAGGCGGTGGCGATGCGTCCGTCGAGGGTCGAGGCGAGCTTGAGCGTCAACATGGGCCGGCCTTCGGTCATCACCCTGAAGAAGCCAAGGTGCTGTTCCGTCGCCTCTTTCTCCATAACGCCGGTCAGGACCTCGATCCCGGCGGCGCGCAGGCGCGCGATCCCCTGCCCGGCCACCTGCGGGTTGGGATCGCCCGCCGCAATGACGACCCTCGCGATGCCTGCCGCGACGAGGGCGTCGGCGCAGGGCGGCGTGCGGCCGTGGTGCGAACAGGGTTCGAGGGTGACGTAGGCCGTGGCGCCGCGCGCGGCCTCGCCGGCCTGGTCCAGCGCCACGCGTTCGGCATGGCGCAGGGTAACGGCGTCCGAGGTGCCGCGCCCGACGATGCGGCCTTCCCGGACAAGGACGCAGCCGACCGACGGCCAAGGCGCCACGCGGCCGAGGCCCCGGCGCCCGAGCGTCAGCGCCTGCCGCATGTGGCGGGTGTGGTCCTCGCTCACTCGTCCTTCGCGGCGGGGCGAAGCTCGCTGACGAATTTGTCGAAGTCGTCGGCGGCCTGGAAGTTCTTGTAAACGCTGGCGAAGCGGACGTAGGCGACGGTGTCGATCCGCGCGAGGCTCTCCATCACGATCTCGCCGATGGTGTGGCTCGGGATGTCGGTCTCGCCCATGCTTTCCAACCGGCGGACGATGCCCGAAATCATCTGGTCGATACGTTCCGGCTCGATCGGGCGCTTCTGCATGGCGATGCGGATCGAGCGTTCAAGCTTGCCGCGGTCGAAATCCTCGCGCTTGCCGTTGGTCTTGATGACGACGAGGTCACGAAGCTGGACGCGCTCGTAGGTCGTGAAGCGGCCGCCGCAGGCCGGGCAGAATCGCCGGCGCCGGATGGCGACGTGGTCCTCCGCGGGGCGGGAATCCTTGACCTGTGTGTCGATATTTCCGCAAAACGGGCAGCGCATCCGCCTCTTCTCCCTGCCTTGTCCCTGCCAATTCGGGTCGTCACCGTCCCGAACCACCTTCCCTTTTTGGAAGTACCCCGATTTTGGGGAGTTGGCAATCGACACCCCCAAGATGATGGAGGGGAACGCAGCCCACTGTTGCGGGTTGGTCAGGCTTCACAGGAGGCGACATGACCAAGACACTCTTCATCACCGGAGCTTCGTCCGGGATCGGCGCCGCGACGGCGCGAAAGGCGTCCGACGCGGGCTGGAACGTGGCCCTTTTCGCGCGGAGCGAGGACAAGCTGAAGGAGGTGGCGCACGGCTGCGCCTCGGCCATGGTGCTGCCTGGCGACGCGACCTCTCCCGCGGACCTGACGGAAGCCGTCGAACGTGCGGCGCACCAGTTCGGCGGGATCGATGCAGCCTTCGCCAATGCCGGGCGTGGGCTCAACTCCTCGGGCAAGGGCGCGCCAGACGAGGACGACATTCGCGGCATGATCGACCTGAATATCCTCGGCGTTCTCTGGACCGTCGGTGCGGTTCTGCCGGAGTTGAAGAAGACGAAGGGAACGCTGGTGATGACCGGATCGGCCGCGGGCAAGCGGCACATTCCGGGGTCGATCTATGGGGCGAGCAAGTGGTTCGTCCATGGATACGCCGGCAACATGGCGGAGGAGATGCGCGAGTGGGGCGGGCGCTGCACGGTCGTCGCCCCCGGCATGGTGGACACGCCGTTCTTCGAGAGCGGCAAGCCCGACAAGCTGAAGCCCGAGGATGTGGCCGATGCCGTTATGCTGGCAATCGAGGCCGATCCGCGCGCGTCGGTGCGCGAGGTTTTCCTCATGCCGCAGTCGATGTGAAGGCAACGGCGACCTCTCGGCGGTGAGGGCGGGTCCGATGTTCGAAAAGGTAAACGCCCTGCCATGTGCCGAGCGCAAGACGGCCTGACAGGACGGGAATGGACAAGCTCACCGGCAGCATTGCCGCCTTGATATGGGCCGGCATGTCGTCGGGACCCTCGCTTGTGTGGGTGATCCAGCGCATCGGCGGCGCATCCGATGGCGGCACAAGACGGTCGAAGAAGGCCTTCAGGTCGCGCTGCACGTCGGGGTCGGCGTTCTCCTGGATGAGAAGCGAACAGGAGGTGTGGCGGACGAAGACCGTCATCACGCCGTCGCCCCGCGCGAGGTCATGCAGGCGGTCTGTGAATTCGTAGAGGCCGGGGCCCTGCGTCTCGATCGTGAGGACGGTCATGGGCAGCGCGACCAGGTGCGGGTTCCGAGGTCAAAGCACATGCCGTGTGCGGTCAGATGGTCGTAGAGAAGGTCGACGGACCCCTGGACGGTGTCTGGGTCACAGCGGAACTCGGCCAGAACCTCCTCCTCCTTCAGGACGACGACGGCATCGGTGCGGGTCGGGCCCCTGGCTTCGTCCTCGGGGATGCGTTCGGTCGAGGTGAACACCTGGTAGGTGACATCCTCGTTCACGAAGTCGACCACGTCCCAGATGGTGCGGCTGACGCCGGGCCAGGGCGTGAAGCCGGGGGCGTCGAGAGGGTTCGACAGGGTGAGTTCCGGCGCGCCTTTTGGGCCGAAGGCATAGGTGATGCGGGCGGCGTCGGCGCAGACTTCGAGCCGCTTTGCACCTATGTCGCAGGCGAGCACGGTCAGGTCCGGGCAGTCCGCGGCTGCTGACGTGGCCGAGACAAGGACGGCGAGCGCTGATTTCATACAGGGTGCCTCCGTTCAAGCGTCACATAGCGCGTGCCCGCCGCATTGAGGAGAGCGTCGCTTTCGATGGCGTAGCCGCGCGAGGTGAAGACCACGACGGGATCGCCGGTGCCCTGGTCGGTGAAGATAGGCAGGCCCGTCCCGAAGGCCACAGGCTCGACCGTCAGGTGAACCCGGTCGATGGCATCGTGTGCGAGAAACCACTCGTGAACCCGCGTGCCGCCCAGGATCAGACCGCGGGACAGCGGGTGGACGGCTTCGACAAGCGCGGGAAGGTCGAATGGCGTGAGGTCCGAGGGGTCGAGCCAGAGCTGGGTCGGGCGCTGCCAGCCCGCGACCGTGGACGACAGGACGATCCGGCGGCGGTCGGGACGGTCCGCGGCCTGATGCGTATGGCGGCCCATGATCGCCCAGTCCGACGCCTCGACGTCGCGGAAGAAGAGCGCCTGTTCCTCGGCGCTGGCCCAGGCTTGCGGGGGTTCGCCGGTCGAGCGCGAGATGAAACCGTCGCGGCTGGTGGCCACGGTGAGAGTGAAGCTCGGCGTCATCCGGTGCCGAATTCGAGGTATCCGTCGCCGCCGAATTCTCCATTCTTCCAGTACCGATAGCCGAACCCGGCCGAGAGATCGGGAAGCCCCAGCAGTCGGACCAGGGCCTTGTGTGTATCGACGGCAAAGACCTGTTCGTCGGTCAGGAGCGCGGCGAGGTCCGCGGGATCGACGCCGTCCGCGATGGCTGCGAGCCGGTCCGCCCCTTCGATCTTCGGCGGTTCGTCCTCGCCACTCCAGGCTCCCGGGTTGGTGTCGGCCCAAGCGACACAGGCGCCGTCGCGGTAGAGGACGACGAGGAGCATGTCGTCGTCCTGGTTGGCCGCGAGAAGGACGGGTGTCCCGCCCTGCGACAGCCGCGCGCCGTATCGGTCGCGGATCTCGCCGTCCATGGTTTCGAGGTCGCGCGAGGAGAGGAGCGTCCAGCCGTGTTGCGCAGGCAGGACGACGCCTTCGTCCGCGACGTCGGCCAGGAACTTGGCGACCTCGCCCGCATCCTCGGTTCTGACGCAGAAGTTGGCGTAGAAATTCCCCATCTCAGCCCTTCTCGACGTAAGCCTTGAAGTCGTCGCCATACTCCGGGTGCCAGCGCGACAAGGGCGGGCGGTTCTCGATGATGTCGCCCATGGCCCAGGCCATGCGCTTTTCGTCGAGCGCGCGGCTGACGTCATTGTCGGGGCAGAGAATGTAGAAGTCGCCGGCGTTCAGGCGGTCGAGGAAGAAGTCGGCGGTCTGGTCCGGTGTCCAGGCGCCTGCCGGCTTCTCGGTGCGATCTCGCCTCGTGAGGTCGGTGTAGACGAAGCCCGGGATCAGAAGGTGGGCCGTGACCTGGCCGGGGCCATTCCGAAGATCGTGCTGCAGCGCCTCGGTGAAGGCTTTCACGCCGGCTTTCGCCACGTTGTAGGCGGGATCGCCCGGCGGCGTGGTGATGCCCTGCTTCGAGCCGGTGTTGACGATGGCGCCGGGGTTGCCGCGCGCGATCATGCGGGGACCGAAGGCGCGGGAGCCGTTGACGATGCCCCAGAGGTTCACGTCGAGGATGCGGTGCCAGGTCTCGTCGTCGCTCCAGATCGAAGAACCGGGCTGGATGCCGGCGTTGTTCATCAGGACATCGGTGCCGCCGAAGCGGTCGGCGATCTCCCTCTCCAGTTTTTCGAGCGCCGCGCGGTCCGAGACGTCGGTCGAGGCCGTCATCACATCGGGCGCACCCCCCTCGAGGAGGCGTTCCGCCGCGTCGTTCAGGAGATCGGAGCGGTTGTCGATCACGACGACTTTCATGCCGAGGCGCGCAAAGCGGACGGCAGAGGCGAGACCGATGCCCGAAGCGCCCCCTGTGACGGTCGCGACGTTGCCTTCGGCGAGGGCGGGATGGGTCATGGCGTCTCCTCTGGTGCGGTTCAGCCGAACAGGCGGTCGCCCTGCTCGTCGATCAACTGACGCGCCTTGGCGGTGGAGATCGAGTTCGCGGTGTCGATGTCCTCGACCACGTCGGCGCGGATGAGGGTATGGGTACGGCCGTCCTTCTCGATCCGGGCCGAGAGGCGGAAGCGTTGGCCTTCCTTGATCGGCGTGGGTGTGATGGTGAAGCCTTCGTAGGTTTCGGGCTCGGGCAAGGGCTCCTTGGCGCCGCCGAAGAGGCGGGAGAATAGGGACATGGTCGCACCTCCTGTCTGGTTGAAGGAAGATCGCCCATTCCTGCCGCCTTTGGAAGACCGGGTTGAAATTCACGCCAAAACGTGTATTCTAATATACATTCTCATACGTATGGAGCCATCCATGGCCCGCCTTCTGACGCCCCACATCGCCACGATCACGGAACTGCGCGAACCTCACAAGGTCCTTGCGCGGTCCGGCGGGAAGCCGGTGGCGATCCTCAAGAACTCGGCCGTGGTGGGCTATCTGGTGCCGCAGGAGGCGGTGGAGCAGGTCGGCGAGCATCAGGTCGCGACGATGGAGGAGCTGCGGGAGAGCCTGGCGCAGTCGCGTGAACGGGTGCAGCCGGTGCTCGATTACCTGAAGGACAAATGAGGCTCCTGTCGGCCGAACTGGTCGATGCGATCCACGACGAGGTGCTGAATCCCGGAGAGTTGGCGGGGCGGGCGCGGGACAAGTCGCTGGAGGGAGCCTTGGCGCGGGTGGAGAACCGTCTGGCCTATGGGCTGGTCGAGGACGTGTTTGACGTTGCCGCCGCCTATGCGGTGGCGATCTCGCGGAGCCATTGCTTCCAAGAAGGCAACATGCGGACGGCGCATTGGGTGATGGATGCGTGCCTTGATCTGAACGGGGTGGAGATCACTTGGCGGGCAGAGGATGTCGGCGCCATGATCGTCCACTGCGCGCAGGGGTTCGTGGAGGACGGGGATCTGGCGGAGTGGCTGAGGGAGCGGGCGGCGGGGTGAAGTGCCGGCCTACGGCACCCTTATTCGATCCTACGCATCACGCACGTACCACGCATCTGAGACTCAAGCATCAGTGCATCCACTGACAAGCTGTGACGGCTGTGAACGGCGTCGCCTTGCGGCAAAATTGTAGTCAGCGCCGAGGGAAACCGCCCCTTATCGATGAAATCGATTACGGAGATTGCCCCAGTCAACTCATCCACAAAAGAGACACCTTGATTTCCAACACCCGTATCAACGCCAATGCGAACGGGCGCACCGTCGTCGTAAATCGTTATAAAGAATTCGAACTTCTCTTTAGGAAAGCTGCACTTGAAAACCTGAATGGCCGCAAACGTTGGCGAGCCAACGAAAGCGACCAAACTGGCGTAAAGCAGCCTCACTGATCCAGGAAACTCCGCAGCTTCCTGCTCCGGCTCGGATGCTTCAGCTTCCTCAGCGCCTTCGCTTCGATCTGGCGGATCCGTTCGCGGGTCACGCTGAACTGCTGGCCCACCTCTTCCAGCGTGTGGTCGGTGTTCATGCCGATGCCGAAGCGCATGCGCAGCACCCGCTCCTCGCGCGGCGTCAGCGACGCCAGCACGCGGGTCGTGGTTTCCTTCAGGTTCTCCTGAATGGCCGAGTCCAGCGGCAGGACGGCGTTCTTGTCCTCGATGAAGTCGCCGAGCTGCGAGTCCTCCTCGTCGCCGATGGGGGTCTCGAGCGAGATCGGCTCCTTGGCGATCTTCATCACCTTGCGGACCTTCTCGAGCGGCATCTGCAGCTTCTCTGCCAGCTCCTCGGGCGTCGGCTCGCGGCCGATCTCGTGGAGCATCTGGCGGCCGGTGCGGACGAGCTTGTTGATCGTCTCGATCATGTGGACCGGGATGCGGATCGTTCGGGCCTGGTCGGCGATGGAGCGCGTGATGGCCTGACGGATCCACCAGGTCGCGTAGGTCGAGAACTTGTAGCCGCGGCGGTATTCGAACTTGTCCACGGCCTTCATCAGGCCGATGTTGCCTTCCTGAATGAGATCAAGGAATTGCAGGCCACGGTTCGTGTATTTCTTGGCGATCGAGATCACCAGCCGGAGGTTCGCCTCGACCATTTCCTTCTTGGCCTGACGGGCTTCCTTCTCGCCCTTCTGGACCTGCTGGACGATGCGGCGGAACTCGGGGATGTCGACGCCGACGTACTGGCCGACCTGGGCCATCTCGCCGCGCAGCTCCTCGATCTTGTCGGTCGACCGCTCGATCAGGGTCTGCCAGCCGCGCCCGCCCTTGTCGGCCATGCGGTCCATCCAGGTCGGGTCAAGCTCGTAGCCCCGGTATTCCTCGATGAACTCGCGGCGGTTGATGCGGGCCTGGTCGGCGAGCTTCACCATGGACGAGTCGATGGACATGATGCGGCGGTTGATGCCGTAAAGCTGGTCGATCAGCGCCTCGATCCGGTTGTTGTGGAGGTGAAGCTCGTTCACCAGCACGACGATCTCGGAGCGGAGCTTCTGGTACTTCTTCTCTTCCTTGTCGGAAAAGCTGCCGTCCTCGTTCAGGGTCGCCGACATGCGGCTGTCCTGCATGTCGGACAGCTTGCCGTAGTCGCCCGCGATCCGGTCGAGGATTTCCAGAACGCGCGGCTTGAGCGCGGATTCCATCGCGGCGAGCGACATGTTGGCCGCGTCTTCGTCGTCGTCGTCGTCCTCGATGCGGATCGGATTGCCGTCGGCATCGAGTTCGGGCTCGTCGGACTTGCGGCGCGTCTCGTCCGAACCGGCGGCGTCGACCACAGGCGCAACCTCGCCCTCGTCGCCCATCGAGCTTCCGAAGGTGGTCTCGAGGTCGATGACGTCGCGCAGGAGAATGTCTTCGCTGAGAAGTTCGTCGCGCCAGATCGTGATGGCCTGGAAGGTCAGCGGGCTTTCGCAGAGGCCCGCGATCATCGTGTTGCGGCCGGCCTCGATGCGCTTGGCGATGGCGATTTCGCCCTCGCGCGACAGAAGCTCGACCGAGCCCATCTCGCGCAGGTACATGCGCACCGGGTCGTCAGTGCGGTCGAGTTTCTCGGTCTCGGCCTGCGAGATGGTGACCTCGCGCGAGGTCGAGGCCTGGGTGACCTCGGTCGACTCGCCATCCTCGTCGGCGTCCTCCTCGTCCTCGATGATGTTGATGCCCATTTCGGAGAGCATCGACATCACGTCCTCGATCTGTTCGGAGGAGACCTGGTCGGGCGGCAGGACACGGTTGAGCTGGTCGTAGGTGATGTAGCCCTTGGTGCGGGCGTCGCCGATCATCTTCTTGACGGCGGCCTGGCTCAGGTCGAGGACGACTTCGCCTTCCTGCTCCTCGGTCTTCTGCTCGTCGCTGGTGTCCTTGGCAGCCATGCAGCCACTCCCGCGTTAAAAGTCCTGATTCGCCCCGCGCCGAATCATCCAGCGCGATACACCGATTCGCAACCCGAGGTCGTGCGCTTCTTTTGCGGGTGATCCCGCAGAGCTACGGCCTGCCCCGGCCTTTCGAATAGTCGATTCGCCCGATGAGCGCCTCGAAAGTCTGTTTCTCGTCGCGACGGAGCCGCGCTCCGTTCGGGCCGAGGTCGTATTCGGCCCGGTCCTCGTGCCCACCCTTGTCGGTCCGGTTCCTGGCTTCCGCCGCCTGCCCCAGCCGCCATGTCAGGCCTTCGTCGACGAGACCGTCGATGTCGCGCACCGCGTCCTCGATCTCGCGCCGGGCGCCGCGGCGGGCGGCCAGCTTCGCCAGTTCCTCGGCCACGGACAGGCGCGCCGTCTCGGCGTCCATGCCGGGCTGCAAGGCAGGAGAGATGCGGACATGGCGCGGATGGAACAGCTTTTCAAGGGCAATTGCGCCGCAAACTGTCTGTATTTCCTCGCGCCCGCCGCCGTTGCACTGGATCAGGGCGCGGCGCACGGCCTCGTGTTCGGGGGTCGAGGTGTCGAGCCGTTCGAGGTCGGCGAGGAAGTCGTGGACAAGCTCGGGATGCATGACGAGCGTGGCGAGGATCACTGCTTCGCGCAGCGTCTCCTCGAAGGGCGCGCCGGCTGCGGCGAGAGCGCTCGCCTTGGTCTCGACGGTCGGCGTCGCGGGCGGGGCGAAGCGCATCCCGCGCGGACCGCGTGGCTTGAACGGCCGTCCCGATTCGGGACGGGGGTCGAATAGCGCGCGGCGCAGGCGATTCACCTCGTCGCCGTAGTGTCGGCGCAGCGAGGGATCGCGCACCTTGCGAATCGCTTCGCGCAGGGTCCGGTCCAGCGCCGCCTTGCGCTCGGGGCTGTCGAAGGACTTTCCTTCGGTCTCGCGCCGCCAGAGAAGCTGGACCAGCGGCACCGACGCGTCGACCAGCCGCTGCATGGCCGCAGGTCCCTGGCCGCGGATCAGGTCGTCGGGGTCCATGCCTTCGGGCATCAGGCAGAAGCGGAGTGACTTGCCGGCCTCGAGAAGCGGCAGGGCCAGGTCCATCACGCGCATGGCCGCGCGGAGGCCGGCCGCGTCGCCGTCGAGCGCCACGATCGGCTCGTCGCTCATGCGCCAGAGAAGCTGAAGCTGGTCTTCCGTCACTGCGGTGCCCAAGGGGGCCACGGTCGCGGTGAATCCGGCCTCGGAGAGGGCGATGACGTCCATGTAGCCTTCGGCGACGATCAGGGGTTTCCCCTTGCCGCAGGCCTCGCGCGCGGGGCCGTGGTTGTAGAGGCTCCGGCCCTTGTCGAAAAGCTCGGTTTCGGGCGAGTTCAGGTACTTGGCACTTTCCGCGGAATCCATTGCCCGGCCGCCGAAAGCGATGGCGCGGCCGCGGGCGTCGCGGATCGGGAAGATGATCCGGTTGCGGAAGACGTCGTAGGGTTCCTTGCCCTGCTGCGAGGTCTTGGCCAGCCCGGCGGACAGGATCAGGTCCTCGGCCACGCCCTTGCCGCGCAGATGCTGCCAAAGGGCGTGCCAGCCGGCGGGGGCGAAGCCGATCTCCCAACGGGTCTGGGTGTCGTCGGACAGCCCGCGCCCGCCGAGGTAGTCGCGCGCCGCGGACGCAGCACCGGTGCGAAGCTGGAGGCGGTAGAACTGCACCGCCTGCTCCATCACCTCGATCAGCTGTGTGCGCCGGTCGGCCTTTTCCTGCGCCTTCGGATCGCGGGCGGGCATCGGCATCCCGGCCTCGCGGGCGAGGATCTCGACCGCCTCGATGAAGGATACGTTCTCGGTCTCCTGCACGAAGCTGACTATGTCGCCCTTCGCATGACAGCCGAAGCAAAAGTAATAGCCCTTGCGATCGTCGACGTGGAAGCTGGCGGATTTTTCCTGGTGGAAGGGGCACGGCGCCCACATGTCGCCCTTGCCCTGGTTCGATTTCCGCTGGTCCCAGGACACCTTGCGGCCCACCACCTGCGTCAGCGAGGCGCGCGTCTTCAGCTCGTCGAGGAATCCGGGGGGCAGGCTCATGGACCGACTATCGGCCCACGCCCGGTGCAAGTCCAGCGGCCCCGGCGACGCCCTTTCGTGGCGACAGGCGGCGGGGCGCATGTCAGGCTGTGGAAAAGGAGCCGCCCATGACACATGCTGCCACAGGACGCTGCACTTGCGGCGAAGTCCGCTTCGCCCTTACGGACCGCCCGCTCTATACGCACTGCTGTCACTGCACCTCGTGCCAGCGCGAGACGGGATCGGCCTTCGTCCTGAACGCGCTGATCGAGCGGAAGCGGGTCGAGGTGCTGGCGGGCGTGCCCCAAGACACCCTGACGCCCTCCGACAGCGGAAACGGTCAGATCATCACGCGCTGCAAGACGTGTCACGTGGCGGTGTGGAGCGTCTACTCCGGGTTCGGCCCTCGGTTCCTTTTCGTGAGAGTCGGGACGATGGACGAGAGCTCCGCGTTCCCTCCGGATGTCCACATCTACACCTGCTCTAAGCTTCCCTGGGTCGTGCTGCCGGAGGGCGTTCAATCGTTCGACAGGTTCTACCGTCGGTCCGAAGTCTGGCCGGAAGAAAGCCAGGCCCGCCGAGAGGCTGCGCTGGCCGGAACCTAGAGAGCGGCGCGCACCGCGACATGGCGCATGGCGCGCGTGAGGTCGTGGACAAGTGTGTGAGCCATCGAGCGGAACACGATGATCTCGTATGTGTTTTCGCTTGTCCGCGTCAGGCTGGCGGTCATGTGACCGACCATCGTGCGCGCAGTCCGGTGGAGGGCGAAGGCCGAGGGTCGCAGGTCGAGCGGCGTCAGGCGGGCGAGGACGGCGCACGCATCCTCGCCCGACAGCGAGAGCGCGCACCAAGCCGCCGACTGGTCGGTCGTTGCCGCGCCATCGGGCGTCACGGTCGCCCCGATCAGCAACGCCTGTCCCGGACCGACGGAGAGGGCGCGGACGCTGCCCTTCCGCGTGACCTGTCCGGGCTTCGGAAAGGCGACCCCTGCGGCGGCCCTGAGCGCGGCCGTCACCGCCTTTTCCTGGCCGTCGAAGGGTGCAATCCACGTCACCGGGCCGAGAACCACCTCTGCGATCCGGGTGCGGCCGATCTCGACAGGTTGCGGCAGGTCGGCATGAGCCGGGGTCCGTGCGATCAACTCAGCCACGCATCCGCCCTCCGTCAGGGTCGAAGGCGCAGGGAGGCCCGACTTCGACAAGGGCTTCCACGTTTCGCATGTGGTCGACCATCCGCAGGCGTTCGCCGTGGCGCGCGCGGCCGTTCACGAGGAAGGCGAGCCCTAAGAAGGTGTCGAGCGTGGGCGACCACGCGACCGACGTGGTAAAGCCCTGCTGCGCCTCGCGCGTGGCAGCAGCACCCTCGCCGAAAAGGTATGCGCCCGCCGTCAGCATTCGCGCGGCACCGACCGGGCGCAGGCCCACGAGTTGCTCGCGCGTCTCGCCCAGAAGGCCGGGACGGGCGGCGAGCGCCTTGCCGATGAAGTCCTTCTTCGCCGACATCATTCCCTGCAATCCGAGGTCGAAGGCAGTGGAGCGGCCGTTCATCTCGGCGTGGGTCAGAAAGCCCTTCTCGATCCGAAGGACGTTTAGCGCTTCGAGGCCGTAGGGGCCGCCGCCCAGCATCCGGGCATGGGCGAGGAGGAGGCGCCACAGCGCCTCGCCCCGGTCGGAGGGTATGGCGATCTCATATCCCTTCTCGCCCGAGAAGGAGATGCGGAACACCCTAACCCCCGTACCGGAGATCGAGGCTTCGGTGCACCCCATGAACGGCAGAACGCCTGCGGCGGGGTCGTCGAGGATCGACCGCACCAGAGCCTCGCTTCGCGGGCCTGCGACGGCGAACTGCGCCCATTGCTCGGTGACCGAGACGGTGCGGAGGTTCAGGCCGGGCCGAAGACCCTGTGCGACGAAGTCCAGGTGACGCATCACTTCGGCTGCGGCCGCCGTGGTGGTCGTGAGGACGAAACGATCCTCGGACAGCCGCGCGACGGTGCCGTCATCCATGACGTGTCCGTCCTCGCGCAGCATCAGCCCATAGCGGACCTTTCCCACGGCGAGGGAGGACATCGTGTTGGTGTAGACGACGTCGAGGAAGGTGCCCGCGTCGGGGCCCATGACCTCGATCTTGCCGAGGGTCGAGACCTCGGTGACGCCGACGCTTTCGCGGACCATGCGCACCTCGCGGTCGCAGCTTTCGCGCCAGACCCGTTCCCCGGACAAGGGAAAGAACGACGGGCGGTACCAGAGCCCCGCCTCGATCATCGGCGCGCCCAGTTCGACGGCGGCGGCATGGGCCGGCGTGAAGCGTTCGGGCGCGAAGCCCTTGCCCTTGGCCCCTGCCCCCATGGCCGAGATCGTCACGGGGACGAAGGGTGGGCGGTACGTCGTCGTGCCGGTCGCGGCGACGGTAGCGCCGGTCGCGGCGGCGAGGACGGCCAGCGCGGTGACGTTCGAGCCCTTGCCCTGGTCGGGGGACATGCCCTGCGTCGTGTAGCGCTTCATATGTTCGGGCGAACGGAAGTTCTCCTGCGCCGCAAGACGGACGTCCTTGGTCGTGACGTCGTTCTGGAGGTCGAGCCAGGCGCGGCCCTTGCCCTCGACCTCCCACAGCGGCGTGATCGCGTAGGGCGTCGCCTCGGCGTCCGGCAGGTCAGGGGAATGTGTTTCAAGTCCAATGGCCTGCACGGCGACGTTCCCGGCGCGCAGGCCGTCCGCAAGACATCCGGCGGTGTCGAAGATGCCGTTCGCTGCCCCGGCGACGTCCATGCCGGGGACAGGCTCGGGACCAGCGACGAAGGCTTGGATGTCGTCGCGCCAGACGGGACGTGACCCGATGTGGGAGGCAAGATGAACCGAGGGGTTCCAGCCGCCCGACACGGCCAGGCAGTCGGTCCAGACGGTGAATTCGCGGCGGCCGTGGCGCACCTGGAGGCCCTTGAGGCCGAGGCGGCCCTGCGTGCTCAGGACCTCGCCGCCCGGATAGAAGGGCCAGTCGCCCGTCGTGGTCGCGTCGGCGCGGGCGTCGATCACCGCGGCGACGTGTATGCCCGCGGACGCCAGGTCGCGGGCCGTGCGGTGCGCGGTGTCGGTGTTGCCCCAGACCACGGCGCTTTGACCCGGGGCCACGCCCCAGCGGTTGACGTAGGTCCGCAGCGCTGACGCCAGCATCACGCCCGGCCGGTCGTTGCCGGGGAAGGCGACCCCGCGTTCCAGCGCGCCAGCCGCAAGGATGGTGCGCGTCGCGGCGATCCGCCAGAAGCACTCGCGGGGCGCGCGGCCCGGCGGACGGTGAAGCGACACGCGCTCGAGCGCGCCGTAGGTGCCCTGGTCGTAGGCGCCGGTGACGGTCGTCCGCTCCATCACGCGGACGTTCGGCAGTGCTGTGAGTTCGTTCAGGACCGAACCCACCCATTGTGGGCCGCTCAGTCCGCCGATGGTGTCGGTCTCGGACAAGAGGCGCCCACCCATGTGGCTGTCTTCTTCGGCGAGGATCACGTCCGCCCCGGCGCGCGCCGCGGTCAGCGCGGCCATCAGACCTGCCGGTCCCGACCCGATCACGAGGACGTCGCAATGGGCGAAGGCCTTCTCGGAGGCGTCGCGGGCGGCCTCGCCCGAGAGGCGCCCCAGGCCGGCCGCGCGGCGGATCAGGGGCTCGTAGACCCGTTCCCAGAAGGCGCGGGGCCACATAAAGGTCTTGTAATAGAAGCCCGCCGCGAGGAAGGGCGAGAAGAGGTCGTTGATTGCGCCCACGTCCCGGGTGAGCGACGGCCAGCGGTTTTGGCTGGTGACGTCGAGACCCTCCCAGACCTCCTGCATCGTCGCGCGGACGTTCGGAAGGGCGTCCCTGCCCCGGCCCGTCGTGACCAGCGCGTTCGGCTCGTCCGACCCGGCGGAGTAGAGGCCGCGCGGGCGGTGGTACTTGAAGGATCGACCGACGACGCGGATGTCGTTCGCCATGAGGGCGGAGGCGACGGTATCACCGCGGAAGGCGTCGATCACGCGGCCGTCGAAGGTGAAGCGCACCGGGTGGTCCCGGTCGATCTGCCCCCTGCCCTCCAACCTCATGGTTTCGCCTCCCGGACCGGGCGCGCGGCGATGACGGCATGGGTGATCGTGCTGCGCGTGACCTCGATCCAGAGGCCGCAGGGGGTATGGTAGAAGAGGTCGCGCGCCTCACCGGCCGGATTGTCGCGGATGTGCAGGTAATCCGCCCATTCCTCGGCAGATGCCCCTGCGGAAGGTCGCGAAAGGACAACGGCGCTTCCGCGCGCGGCGAACTCGCGCAGGTCTCTTTCGCCGCAGTGAGGGCAGGTCAGGCGCATGGCGTCGCGGCCTCAGTGCAGGTTGTGCTGCGCACCGGTGCCCTCCTCGTCCATCAGGCCCCGGCCGGTCGTGAAGCGGTCGAGGCGGAAGCGTTCGGCGATGCGGTGCGGACGGTCCTGCGCGATCAGGTGGGCGAAGGCGAAGCCCGAGGCGGGGACGGCCTTGAACCCTCCGTAGTTCCAGCCGCAGTCGATGTAGAGACCGTCGATCCCGGTCTTGTCGATGATGGGCGAGCCGTCGGGCGTCATGTCCATGATGCCGCCCCACGACCGCAGGACGCGGGCCTGGCCGATGACGGGCATCAGGGTCATCGCCGCCTCCATCACATGCTCGGCCATGGGAAGGTTTCCGCGCTGCGCATAGGACGGGTAGAAGTCGATGTCGCCGCCGAAGACGAGTCCGCCCTTGTCCGACTGGCTGATGTAGAAGTGGCCCATGCCGAAGCTGACGACGTGGTTGATGACGGGCTTCAGCCCCTCGGTCACGAAGGCCTGGAGGACGTGGCTTTCGATCGGCAGCCGGAGGCCCGCCATCGCAGCCACCTGGGACGAGCGCCCCGCGACGACGATGCCGACCTTTTTCGCGCGGATCGAGCCGCGCGTTGTCTGCAACCCGGTCACGCGCCCGTTCTGGACGTCGATGCCGGTGACCTCGCAGTTCTGGATCAGGTCGACGCCGCGGCGGTCGGCGGCGCGGGCATAACCCCAGGCGACGGCGTCATGGCGGGCGGTGCCGCCGCGCGGGTGCAGAAGTCCGCCGTAGACGGGAAAGCGCGGGTTGTCGAAGTCGAGGTAGGGCAGGTGTTTCCGCACACCGTCGCGGTCGAGGAGGATCGCGTCGTCGCCCTGGTTCGCCATCGCGTTCCCGCGGCGCGCGAAGGCGTCGCGCTGGCCGTCGGAGTGGAACAGGTTGATGAGGCCGCGCTGCGAATGCATGACGTTGTAGTTCAGCTCGCGCTCCAGCCCCTCCCACATCTTCAGGGAATGGCTATAGAATTCCGAGTTGCCGGGCAGGTAGTAGTTGGCACGCACGATTGTGGTGTTGCGGCCGATGTTGCCGCTGCCGAGCCAGCCCCTTTCGAGCACCGCGACGCTTTTCGCGCCATGTTCCCGGGCGAGGTAGTAGGCGGTCGAAAGGCCGTGGCCTCCGCCGCCGATGATGACGATGTCGTAGTCGGATTTGGGCGCGGGCTCGCGCCAGGCGGGTCGCCAGCCGCGCTGCCCGCGCAGGCCCTCGAGGATCACCCTGGCGCCGCTGTATCTCATGTGAGCAGAGAACCAAACGGCGCGGTGGCGCGCAATGTCCGTTTGCGACGTGGGATGACGCATCGCTTGCGCGAAACGAAAAGGCCGGACCCTGCGGACCGGCCTTTGCGCAATCCTGGAGTGTCCGTCAGCCGGCGAGGCGCATGTACTTCGCCTTGAAGATGTGCGACATGCCGCTGCCGCAGAAGGCGAAGTTCATGTTCGACGTGCCGTCGATGCGGCCGCCCGCCACGATGGATGCGCCTCGGATGCCGTCAGCGTTCGCTTGGAACTCGACGTTGCCTGCGGCGATGATCTGGCTGCCGTGCATCTCAAGCGATGATGCGACTTCGACACCGCCATAGGACACGAGGATCGCGCCACCGCCTTCGGCACAGTTGTCCTTCGCCCCGAGGACCAGGTTGTTCGGCGCGCTCATGGCCTTTGCCGCGGTGCTCTTCGTGATGATGACGGCGTCCTGGAACTCGGCCCCGTTCTTGAAGACCATGTCGCAATCTGCGATCACGACGATGTTCTTGTAGACACCCGGGTTGAACGTCAGCCTGTTCGTGCAGGACGACTTGTGGATGCGCCCGCTGGTGAAATCGCTGGGATTGACCGTCGTAGCTGTCAGGGTCAGCGGCGTGTAGGAGCTGATGTACGTCTGGGCGTAGTCGCTGTCCTTGATCTGCACGCCTAGGCGTACCCTGTTGAGACGGTCCAGGATCTTGATGAACCAGCGGCCCTCGCGCAGCGCTTTTTCGAGACCCTCGTTCTTTTCCTCGCTCAGGCCGTCATTCGGCACGACGAGGTCGTCCGTGTCGGGCATCGACACGACGGTCCCGGCCTCGAAAAAGTTGTTCTGGTTGATCTCGACGTGGCTGTTCGAGTGGATGCAGAATCCGTTGTAGTAAGAGTTGTTCGACTGGATGTCGACAACCCCCTGGGCGACGAAGCCCTCCACTAGACAGGTCGGGTAGAAGGTCTCGAACACGCTCTGACGCTTCACATCCCATTGGTTGAGGCCGACGAGGTGGAGAAGAAATGTGCCGACGGGGTTGCCGTTGCTCGACAGGCGTCTCGTCTCGACCATCACGGCGTCGCGGCTGTCTTCATCAACGGTGAAGATCTTGGTGGCGCGGTCGTACTCGCCGAACTGGATCGCCTCTTCGTCGAGGACCTCGCCATAGACCGAGGCCGGCATGTTGGCCTGCAGGATCTGCATCGCGGTCGCGCGCGATGTCTCCATGTCGTGCATTTCCCGTTCGACGAGCGCGGCGTGCGCTGCGGCGTCGGCGGCGGTCTGAAGCTGGGTGCGCGCCGACATGAGGTTCGACACGTCGATGGCGACGCCCGAAAGCATTCCCACGGCCAGGATGAAGAACAGGTTTATGACCGACATCGCGCCATCCTCGTCCGCGACAGGGGTCGGTATCCGCAACTTTGACATTTCTAGAACTCCTGAACCATTTGGGAGACCACCTGCATGTTTATCGACGCAAGCGAGGTGACGAAGCCCACCGCATCGAGATCGGACGTCGGCAAGGTGACGACCGTCGTGATGAGTCCGTCTTCGGTATTGATGTGAGCGCTGGCATTCGGGCTGATCGTGGAAAGCCGCGACACGATCTGCGCCTCTGCCTCTTCGCGCGTCACCTCGCCGATGGCGAAGGAGCGGTTCGCGTCCTCGGTGACCTGGAGCGCACGCGCCTGGCCGTAGAAGATGAGGGCGCCGTCGGCGATCAGCGTCAGGCAGAACACGAAAAAGGGGATCCACAGGACCGCTTCGACGGAGATTGTCCCGTCTTCGCGGCGGAAACGGCGGAGCGCGCTCAAGATCTGGGACATGTCAACTCTCCACCAGGTGAGACGCGGACACGACGATCTGGATGTCCGAGAAGATGGACAGGATGCCCGTGGCCTGAAGGTCGGAGCCCGGGATCGTGGCGACGATGCTGACGACATTGTCGACGATGGTCGTCTCGACCTCGGCTGCGCTGCTGAGATGGCTGAGGCTGGCGGTCGCGCGATCCTCGGCGGCCTGTTCGATCAGCGCCGGCTCATCCATGTCGCCCAGGTATCCGGTCGAGGCGAGGCGGTTCACGTCCTGGATGATCCGGCGTGCCTGGCTTTGTCCGTTGAACATCAGAGAGACGTCGACGAGGAGCGCGAAGAAGACGCCGTAGATCGGGACCCAGAGGACCCCTTCGACCGTGACTGCGCCCGTTTCCTTAAGAAGGAGGTATCGAAGCCGACGTCCCAGTGGAGCGATCGCGCGCATTGGCAGTCTCCCGGGATCGCAAGATCCCTTTTTCATCCCAGAGACATGCTTAGATCTGGATTGTGTCCGAAATCCGGTCGGGGCGCGGTGGAGGAGCGGCCATTAACCAGATTTTTACAGCAGATTAAGCGCTTTTCGCGTGTTGCGCGCCTGCTCAGAGCCCCTTGGCGCGGTAGCTGGCGGCAACGCGCGCGATGGAGACGAGGTAGGCGGCCGTACGCAGGTCGCTTACGTCGTCGCGCTCGTGCCAGACCTGCCGCATCGCCTGGTAGGCGCCCCGCATGGTGTCATCGAGACCGGACCGCACGAGTTCGAGTTCTCCCGCGCCCTTGAGATAGCGTTCCTTGAAGCCGGGGGACAGGGTCCAGCCGAGGCCCTTGTCGGCCGAGAGCCTCTCGAGTTCGTCGACGATGAGCCTGTGCCAGGATTCCTCCTGCCGCCTCTGCATACGGCCGAAACGGATGTGGCTGAGGTTCTTGACCCACTCGAAGTAGGACACCGTCACGCCACCCGCGTTGGCGTACATGTCGGGGATGATGACCGTCCCGCGCTTGCGCAGGACGTCGTCGGCCCCCGCCGTGACGGGACCGTTTGCCGCCTCGATGATGAGGGGAGCGCGGATCCGTTCGGCGTTCGACAGGTTGATGACCCCTTCCATTGCGGCGGGGATGAGGATGTCGCAGTCGTTTTCGAGGACCGAGGCCCCGTTTTCGACGAAGGTGGCGTCGGGATAGCCGCGCACGCCACCGTGGTTGACGATCCAGCTGCGCAGCGAGGGGATGTCGAGACCGGCCTCGCGCACCACCGCGCCGTCATGCTCGATGACGCCGACGATCTTCGCGCCGTCTTCCTGCGACAGGAAGAGGGCCGCGTGATAACCGACGTTGCCGAGGCCCTGCACCACGACGCGCTTGCCGTCGAGACTGCCGGTCAAACCGGCCTCGGCCATGTCTTCGGGGTGGCGGAAGAATTCCTGGAGCGCGTACTGGACGCCCCGCCCCGTCGCCTCGACCCGGCCCTGGATGCCGCCGGCGTGGATCGGCTTGCCGGTGACGCAGGCGTTGGCGTTGATGTCAGTGGTGTTCATCCGGCGGTACTGGTCGGCGATCCAGGCCATCTCGCGCTCGCCCGTGCCCATGTCGGGGGCCGGGACGTTCTGCGAAGGGTTGATGAGGTCGCGCTTGGCGAGTTCGTAGGCGAAGCGGCGCGTGATACGTTCCAGCTCGTCCTCTTCCCAGGCGCGGGGGTCGATGCAGAGCCCGCCCTTCGAGCCGCCGAACGGCGCCTCGACCAGGGCGCACTTGTAGGTCATCAGCGCCGCCAGCGCCTCGACCTCGTCCTGGTTCACGCTGAGGGCATAGCGGATGCCGCCCTTCACGGGCTCCATATGTTCGGAATGGACAGAGCGGTAACCGGTGAAGGTGGTGATGCGGCCGCGCAGCTTGACGCCGAAGCGCACGACGTAGGTCGAGTTGCAGACCCTGATCTTTTCCTCGAGCCCCGGCGGCAGATCCATGAGCGCTGCCGCGCGATTGAACATGAGATCGACGCTGTCGCGGAAACCGGGTTCGCGTCCTGACGATCCGTCCATCGCTCACCTCCCTGGCCGATGATGGTGCGCCGGCATCATTGCATTGCCGGGGGTTACCGTTTGCCTAACAAAAACCATGAAGCACCGTTTCAGTGATCGCAACCGACGCGATTGTCCCGGCGTCGGCACCAAAGCCTGCAATATGGCGTGGATTGGTCCCACCATGCCTTTGTTTACGCTCGCTAAATCCGGATGGCTGCCACAGTTGCGCCACAATTCTCGTCTAGAAAAGTTTTATCGATATCTGTGCGAAACGTCCGGTTGTTCGGACAGGATGTCGTGGGTAATGAGTGTGAGGTCCCATGAGGACGACAGTAAACGGTTCGCATCGCGTCGTCCGTGACGCGTGGCTCGAGGCTAAGGCTTACCGCGACTCCGAGAGCGGTTCCCTTACCATCTTCAGCATCTTCCTCTTCGTCCTGATCCTGTTCATCACGGGCATGGCCGTGGACATCATGCGCTACGAATCCGAGCGCGCGTCGATCCAGAACACGATCGACACGGCGATCATCGCGGCGTCGAGCCTCAGCCAGACGGCCACCACGGACGCCGAGATCGAGGCGCTGGTGAAGGACTACGTCAGCAAGGCCGGCTACGATCCCGACATGGTCGATGTGACCCCCGTGATCGAGTTTCCGACGGGCGGATCGGTGGCCGTAGGCCGCTCGGTCTCGGCCAACGTCGACTTCCGGCTCGACACGATCTTCATGAACATGATGGGCATCGATCACCTCGAGGGCCGCACGAGGGGCACGGCCCGCGAGGGTCAGCAACTGATCGAGATCGCTCTCGTCCTCGATATGTCCGGGTCGATGGGCGACAACGGCAAGATGGACAACCTCAAGGTCGCCGCGAAAGACTTCGTGACGACCGTGCTGACCGCCAGCGGCCCCGACCGCGTGTCGATCTCGATCGTGCCCTACAACCAGCAGGTCTACATGGACGATGATCTGATGGCCCGGCTGGCGTTCGATGACGTGACCGTCACCACGGCACCGGCCTATGGCCTCGGGATGACGTCCTACCAGACGAACGACGCCACCTCGCGCTGTGCGAGGTTCAGCGACGCGGACTTCGCGACGCGCCGCCTGGCCGTCGGAAACGTCGACACGACGGCGGTCTTCAAGTCGGGCGGCAACAGCAACACGAAGCCGGCCGAAAGCGCCTACTGGTGCGGGAACGCCCGTCCCAAGATGTTCCTCTACCAGAACGACGAGACGCAACTGCACAACTTCATCGATAGCCTGTCGGCGGGCGGCTATACCGCGATCGACTACGGCATGAACTGGGGCGTGGGTGTCCTGGATCCGTCCTTCCAGCCGATCATCACGTCGATGGTCGACTCGGGCCTTCTTGTCGAAACGATGCGCGGTCACCCCGTCGCCTACGAGAACGACGTGTCGGCGGCCGACGACAAGGACGTGAGGAAGTACGTCGTCCTGATGACGGACGGCCAGAACACCGAGCATTTCGACCTGGCCGAGCCATTCAAGTCAGGCCCCTCGCCCGTGTGGTACTCGGAAACGCTTGCGAACGGCACGAAGGCCGACGGCTTCCTCGTCGCGCGGTCCAATGGTCCGGCGTCGTCCCGGTTCTACCGCCCGCGCGCGACCTGGACCACGAACGACGACCAGTTCCTTGCCGAGTCTGCACTTCCGGCGGACGCCGAACAGTGGGACTATCACAAGCTGTATCGGGAGTACGCCGTACGGGACGTGGCGCGGATGTTCTTCCAGAATTCCGGCGACAACGCGGCGTACAACGCCCACTGGAACGCCGTCATCGACGTGGGCAGCTATGGCGCGGCCGACACGCGGGTGCGGTCGATCTGCTCGGCCGCCGCGGCGAACGAGGAGATCGAGATCTTCACGGTCGCCTTCGAGGCGCCGACCAACGCTGCGAACCTGCTGCGGGACTGCGTCTCGCCGAAGACGGGCAATTTCTTCGACGTGAACGGGAGGCAGATCAGCGACGCGTTCGGCGCGATCGCGGCGCAGATTTCTCAGCTCAGACTGACTCAGTGACTTAAAACGGTGGTGGTGTGTGATGTGTAAATGGTTCAAAGATTTCAGGAAAAGGCAGGACGGTAGCGCGACGGTCGAGTTCGTCGTCCTGTTCCCCGCCTTCATCTTCCTGTTCCTGACCGGGTTCGAATCCGGCTACTACATGGTCCGCAACGTGATGCTCGAGCGCGCGGTCGACGTTGCTGTCCGCGACGTGCGGCTCGGCAACGGCAAGGTGCCAGGCTACGAGCATCTGAAGGCCAGGATCTGCAATCAGGCCGGCATCATTCCCGACTGCATGAACGCGCTTCAGATCGAGATGCAGCCGATCCCGATCGAGCCCGGCAGCACTGCTGCCGTTCGCGGTCCGGCGAAATGCGTCGACCGCTTTTCGACCGAGAATCCGCTGACCGGCACGACCTACGAAGTGGGCGACCAGAACAGCATGATGATGGTGCGCGTCTGCGCCCTTGCGCAGCCGCTGTTCCCCTCGACGGGCATCGGCGTGGGAATGCGGGTCGACGCCGAGGGCAACTATGCGCTCGTCGCGACATCGGCCTTCGTCAACGAGCCGGGCAACCGTTCGCTGGCACCCGACCCGTTCAACCCGCCTGTGGCGAACAATGGCCAAGGCTGCGACTCGGGCATCGGAACGGGCAGCGAAGGCTGCGATCCCGGACAGTCCGGCGACCACAATGCGGCCGGCGACGACGTCGGCGAAGCGGCCGCGAACCTGGGCGGGGGCTCGCTCCTGAGACCCGGCTACACTCAGTCGGGCAGCGACACCGGAGATCAGAACTGATGGCACGCTTCCTCCCCCGGCGCTTCCGCCACGACGAGACCGGCAGTCTGTCCATCGAGGCCGTCTTCGCCCTTCCGCTTCTGGTCTGGGCGATCATCGCGACCTTCGTCTTCTGGGACGCCTTCAAGACGTTGAACGTCAGCCAGAAAGCCACCTACACAGTCGCCGACATGCTGTCGCGCGAGACCGACCCCATCGACGACGACTACATCGCCGCGATGCACGAGATGTTCGACTTCCTCGCCGGATCGGCGGGGCAGAACGCGATCCGCGTGTCCGTCGTCACCAAGATCACCGATCCGGTGACCGGCATCGAGCAGGTCGCGCTGGTCTGGTCCGAGGGCGCCGACATTCCCGCCTATACGGACCTCACCATGATCGAGACGCGCCTGCCAGAAATGGCCGTGGGCGAGCAGTTGATCGTCGTGGAAAGCGAGCAGGAGTGGCAGCCGGCGTTCGCCGTGGGTCTTGCCGCCTACCGCTTCCGCGAAGTGGCGCTGGCACGGCCCCGCTTCTCGCCGCAGCTCGTCTTTGACGACGGGCTGAGCGGCGCGGCGAGCTAGGTAGGGACGCACCAGCGCGGCGCGTTCTAGCGTCTATTCAACGCTCTGGAAGAACACCTTCAACCAGCGCCGAAAGAAGCTCGGCCATCGCCCGCGCCTGTCCGCCGCCCACGACACCGCCGATGCCGAGGGATCGGCCGCGGACCCACCAGAGGCCCGGCGCCCAGCCCCAGGGCTGAGGCGTCTTCAGCCGCACGAGGAAGCCGTTCGAGGGTTTGAAGGCAAGGACGCCGCTTTCGACGCGGTAGATGTCGTCGACCGGCGCCAGCATCCGCCCGCTGGACGTCGAAAGCCCCGCGCGTGTCAGGACGAGGCTGTCTTGCGTCGCGCGCCTCAGGGCGTCGGCAAACCAGACCGCGACGAGCCCCAAGGCGAGGAACAGAAGCCGCCACAGGCCGCCGAGGTCGTCGACGGCGAGCGTGAACATCAGCACGCCCAGCGCCGCGAGACACAGCACGCCCAGCCAGCGCCGCATCGGGGAGGCCGAAATCGAGATCAGGACGCCATCGCGCTCACCTGCCGTCACGCCGTCACCATCCGCTGTGTCATGGTCCAGTAGACCCTTTCGATGTCGTCCCGCGCAAGCCGTCCCCCGTCCCGATACCATGTCAGCACGCCGTTCAGCTTGGCGATGAGGGCAAGCGCCGTGACGCGCACGTCCGGCAGATCGAAGTCGCCCGAAGCCTGTCCGTCGGAGAGGATCGTCTCGAGTTCGGCCTCGTAGGCGCGGCGCAGGTCACGGATGGCGCCGTGGTTGTCTCCGGTGAGGCTGCGGAATTCCATGTAGGCGAGAAAGACGTGGTCGTTGCGGTCGAAGTGATAGCGGATGTGGAAGCGGACGAATGTCTCGAGCCTCTCGAACGGCGCGCCCCCGTCCACGCGCACCTCGCGCCATGCAGCCAGCAGCGATTGCATGTGATCGTGCATCAGATCGAACAGCAGCGACTGCTTGTCGGGCGTGTAGAGATAAAGCGCACCGGCCCGGACGCCGACTTCGGCCGCGATTTCGCGCATCGAGACGGCAGCGAAACCCGAGCGCGCGAAGAGGCGCAGCGCCGCATCGCGTATCGCGGGACCCGTGATTTCCGCGTGAGAGCCAGCCTTGCGCGCCATTCCTCCGTTCTATCTGAACGCTTGTTCAGTTCAAACGCAAAGTTCCGCTGCTTGACCCTGGAAGTGCATGGCAGCGGACTGGCCAAGCGCCCTGCCCGCCCGTAATGTCCGGGACATGACGCGCACGGTCCTTCTTGCCTTCCTGACGCTCTGCTCCTGCGGCCCCTGGCCCGATACCAGTAGCGCGCCTCTCGCCCGTCAGAACCAGCCCTGGCCGCAACTTCTGCCTCTCGACCCGATCCTCGACCCCGCCGGTCCAGCGTTCACGGGAGATGCCGAGGCGCAGGCGCTGTCGGCGCGGGCCGCGGCCTTGCGGACGCGGGCGGCTGTCCTGCGCCGTCCAGTGGAGGACGAGGCTGCGATGGAGGCCCTGCGCGCGCGCCTTTCGGGATGATCCTCTCGGACGTTGCCCCGCACGGGCCGACCGGCTAACACGCGCGGAACCAGTCACACGGAGCGCGCCACATGACCCAGCCCCTTCGCCTCGGCATCGCCGGTCTTGGTACGGTCGGCGTGGGTGTCGTGCGCATCGTTCAGAGACATGCCGACCTGCTGGCCGCGCGGACGGGTCGAGAGATCGTCATTTCCGCCATCTCGGCGCGGTCGCAGCGCGACAGGGGCGTGAGGCTCTCGTCCTATGCCTGGGAGAACGATCCCGTGGCGCTTGCCGTTCGCGACGACGTCGATGTCTTCGTCGAGCTCATGGGCGGGTCGGAGGGACCGGCGAAGTCGGCAATCGAGGCCGCCATCGCGTCCGGCAAGGATGTGGTGACCGCGAACAAGGCTCTTCTGGCGCTGCATGGGCAGTCGCTGGCGACAGCGGCCGAGGCGAAGGGCGTCACGATCCGCTACGAGGCGGCGGTCGCGGGCGGCATCCCTGTCATCAAGGCGCTGACAGAGGGCCTGGTCGGCAACGAGATCACGCGCGTCATGGGCGTGATGAACGGCACCTGCAACTACATCCTCACGCGGATGCAGGACGCTGGCCTCGACTACCAGACCGTCTTCGCGGAATGCGAGAAGCTGGGCTATCTGGAGGCCGATCCCACGCTCGACGTGGGCGGTATCGATGCGGGGCACAAGCTTGCGATCCTCGTCTCCCTCGCCTTCGGCACGCAGATCGACTTCGAGGCGCTGACCATCGAGGGGATCGAGCGGATCAGCGTCGAGGACATCGAGCAGGCCGCCGACATGGGCTATCGCGTCAAGCTTCTGGGCGTGGCGCAGAAGACGGGTCGCGGGATCGACGCGCGGATGACACCGTGCCTCGTGCCGGATACCTCGCCTCTCGGCCAGTTGCCGGGGGCCACGAACATGGTGGTTCTCGAAGGCGACAGCGTCGGCAAGATCGTCCTGCGCGGAGCGGGCGCGGGCGAAGGACCCACAGCCAGCGCCGTGATGTCGGATATCTGCGATCTGGCGAGGGGCGTCCGGCTTCCGGTCTTCGGCATTCCCGCGGCGAAACTCGCCCCGGCCGCGAAGGGCGTCTCCGCCCCTCCGGCGGCCTGGTACCTGCGCATGAAGCTGGTCGACAAACCGGGTGCGCTGGCCAAGATCGCGGCCGTCCTCGGTGACGCAGGGATTTCGATCGACAGGATGCGCCAGTACGGGCACGACGAGCAGGATGCACCTGTGCTTATCGTCACCCACAAGGCGTCGCGCGATGCGCTGGACCTGGCGATTGCGGCAATGGCGGGGACGGGAGTGCTGTCGTCCGACCCCGTGGCGATCCGGATCGAGGATGTCTAGGGACTGCGAGGTCGGCTGACCCTCACGGCGCTCCCGCCGCGATGTGTTTCGCCTGGTGACGCGAGGTGCGTCGGGATGAGACGGCGTTGAGGTCTCAGGTCAGGTCTCGGGCGTTCAGCGCGCGCAGGATTTCGCGCCGAACGAGCTTTCGGACGTTGCGCGTGATGCGTTCCCCGAGTTCGCCTTGAAGCTCTTCGCGGATCAGGCGTCCGACCATCAGCCGCATCGCGTCCTCGTTCGGCAGCACCGCCAAGGCCGCACCCGCGACGTCGAGCGGCGACGGGGAGACGGTTTCGATGGCCCCGTCTTCGGGAGCGACAGCGTCCTCGACCGGAACGGCGGCGCGCGTTGTCGTGGCGGCGAGCGCCGGTTCGATGGCGGCGTCGAAGGGTGGAGCGGTCCGGACTTCCTCGCCGCGCGTGACGTCAGGCCCCGCCGCGTCGGCGCGGCTTTCGTATTCGTCGTCGACGGGTTCGTCCGGCTCTCGACCGGATTCCTCGTCCTGATCCTTGTGGACGAAGATAACCGACGGCTCGGGAGCCTCGGCCTCGGCAATCAGCGCATCGATCTCCGGGTCGTCGTCCTGCGTGTCGGCGATCCGGTCGGCGTCGTTGTCATCCCGCTCGTCACGAGAGAACCGGGAGAATGCGGAGGGTTCGTCATCGAAATCTTCAGCCGACATATCGACCGGGACGCCGCTGGTCTCATCGGTGGTCTCAGGCGCTTCGACCAGCCTGTCCTCGGCGACGAGGCTTCGGACCGACTCGCGCACGGCGCGCGACAGGGCGTCGTCGAAGTCGTCGCCGTCGCGCGCCAGGGTCGTGGGCATCACCGGGGCTGAAGCGCGCGTCGGGTCGCCGGACCAGCGCGCGGCCAGTCGCGTGGCGACGTCGTCGGGGTCGGTGAAGCGACGCACCTCGGCGGTGTGCGGGGCCGGCTGCACGTCCTCGGCCATCGGCGCCTCTTCGTCATCGACGGCAGCTTGATCGTTCGCATTGGTGTCGCTCTTGCGCCGGAAGGCCGGGGTTTCGGTTCCGATCTCCTCGTCGTCCGCAGCCGGTCCGGTTTCGATCAGCGCGATCTGGCTGAGGCGCAAAGAACTGCGGCGGCGGGACGTGTCGGGGGTTTCCGATGGCGGGCGGGTGTAGACGATGCGGTCGGGCCGGTGTTGCGACTGATCCTCGGACCCGTCGGGCTCGAATTCGTCGTTGCGGAAGCTGACGGCGGCCTCGAGCTCGGCAATCCGCTCTTCGAGCGATTTGCGCGCGGTGGCCGACGTCGCGCCGCGGGGAGCGGTCACGATGCGTTGCGCGGCCGTCAGCACAAGAGCCCCCGGCCCTTCGGGCAACGCGGGGCGCGGCGTGCGGGGAAGCTCGCCCGAGACGAGTCGCCTGACGGACGACAGAACGTCTTCGACCTTGGGATCCGTCGCGTTTCCAGACATTGAGATCGTTCCTGCTGCCTCTTGAAGGCTCAGCCTAACGCCAGACCCCGCGGCAGACAACCACCGCGGGCCCTGACTCAGTTGCGACCAATGGATCTCAGGACCCGGTCCAGTCGCTGCCCCTGGGGGCTTATGTGGAGTGGCGCGTCCTTGACGGCGTTATAGTAGGCGGCCGGATCGTAGATCGGGACGTTGAGGCCCAGCCGCTCGGCCGTGAGCCGTCCCATCGCGTCGAGAACCTGGTAGATCGCGAGATACCGGTCGACCTCGGCCGCGACGCGGCTGGTGAGGGCGTCGAGCACCTCCTGCTCCTGGTCGAGGACCTCGAGCGTCGTCCGCGCGCCAAGCTGAAGCTCTTCGCGCACGCCTTCGAGGGCGAGCTGCGCGGCGCGCACCTGGCGGTCGGAGGCATCGATGGATGCAATGGCGACGGCGAGGTTGGCGTAGGCGTTGCCGACCTGCTGGTCGACAAGAAGACCGGTGGTGTAGAGCTGCGCCCGCACCTGGTCGCGGCGCGCCAACGACTGGCGCTTCAGCGACGACAGTGCGCCACCCTGATATATCGGCCCCGAGAGCTCGACCCCGAGGGACGTGCTGTCGTCACCTTCGTCGTCGATCCCGAACCGGCCCGAGACCTCGATGTTGGGAAGCCGGTTGCGCGAGGCGCGTTCGACGGCGATATCCGCCGCCTTGACCTGGTGCCGGACCTGGATGACCTGAGGGTTTTCCTGACGTGCGATCGCGCGCGCGGCCTCTTCGCTCGCCGGAATGGCGGGCGGCGTGGGCGGAGGCGCAAGATTGTCGGGATATTGGCCGACGACGGCGCGATACTGCTCGCGCGCCTGTGCGAGGCCGCCCTGCTCGGCCGCGAGACCGGACCGGGCCGCGGCAAGACGAGCCTCGGCGAGCGAGACGTCGGTGCGCGTCACCTCGCCCACATCGAAGCGGTCGCGGGTTGCGCGAAGCTGTTCGGTCAGGAGGCGGACGTTGTTCTGGCGCAGGTCGACGAAAGCCTCGGACCGGCGCACGGCAAGATAGGCGGTGACGGTGTTCAGCAGAACCGTGTTTTCGACATCGACGAGAACCGCGCGGGTGGCGAGTACGGTTTCCTTCGCCACGTCGACCCCGAGTTCCGAGCGACCGAAATCGTAGAGCAGCATTCCCGCTGTCAGCGAGATCGTTGCGTTGACGTCACTGCCGGTCGAAGGATCGGCGTAGTTCACTCCGGCGGCGTAGTTCAAGACCGGCCGAAGGGTCGCAACGGCCTGGGCCACATCCTCGTCCGCGGCACGCAGGACGGCGCGGTTCTGGTCTATCAGCCCGCTGTCGCGATAGGCGTCGATGAGTGCGTCCGTCAGCGTTTCCGCCGTTGTCGGCAGCGCCGCCAGCGACAGGACCATGGCGGCGATGGATGTGCGGAGTTTGTTCATGTTCATTCGCCGTCTCACAGAACGAAGGCGCGGCGCGCCTCGAAGCCGGGCAGTACCGGCGCGCCCGCGTTGAAGGCGTATCGCCAGTTCACGCGGCCATCGATGCGGTACCCGACACGGACGACACCGAGCGCACCCTCGGCGAAGATTGCGACAAGACGACCGCCCTCCTTCAGTTGATCGACGAGGCTGTCGGGCATGTGCTCCACCGCGCCCTCGAGCAGGATCACATCGTAGGGACCGTGCTTCGCGGCGCCTTCGGCCAGCGGGCCCTCGACCACGGCGACGTTATCGGCGCCGGCGGAGGAGAGCGCGCGCTCGGCTTCCGCCGCAAGGGCCTTGTCCTCTTCGAGGGCGATCACGGCCTCGGCCAGGCGCGCCGCGAGCGCGGAGGAGTAGCCAAGCCCCGCCCCCACGTCGAGAACGATCTCGTCCGACTGGATGTCAGCGGCGTCGAGCATCTTGGCCAGCGTCCGCGGATCGAGAACGACCCGGCCTCGACCGAGGTCGACATGCTCGCCGGCGTAGGCCGCTTCGCGCCGTTCGAGGGGCACGAAATCCTCGCGCGGGACAGACAGCATGGCCTCGATGATTGGAAACCGGGTGACATCCGAAGGCCTGACCTGCGTGTCGACCATCGTGGTGCGGCGGCGGGCGAAATCGGTCATTCGCTAAACTCTTCCGTTCAGTAACCCCGCGCCCGTTGAACCACGTTTGAGGTGACCGCGCAATGGAGCCGAAGCCACACCGGCACGGTTGTCGGCCCGATGGCCACGATGCATCGCGAACCTGAACTGCCCCATCATTGCGCCCCGTGCGCAAGCATTAATCATCGAATCGCGAGGCGTCGGCGGAAAACGGGGAACGGGCTGAGAAAGTTCGCTGTCAAGACTGGCTCCCCTCAAAAATCGGTGTTAACGAATCCTTAATAAGGGTTGATCAGTCGATAATTTCCTTACCGTCAGGGCTGCCGGCAATGTATTTCCGCGATTTCCGCAAGAACCCTATCCTGGCGGTTGCCTCCGAGCGGCGGCGGAATACGGCGTTCGAGCGTTTCTTCAACAAGCGCTTATTTGATTTGATTCTCTGCCCCATTGGATTGCTTCTGACCGGCTTTGTCGGATTGCTTCTCATGATCCTCAACCCTGCCTTCAATCCGGGCCCCTTGCTTTACTCGCAGCAACGCATGGGGCTTAATGGCGACCGCTTCACGATGCTGAAGTTCCGCACCATGCTGCCGCCCGAGGTCGTGGCGAATGCGCGACCGGCGACGGCACCGCTCGAGATCGAGAGAATCACGCCGCTCGGACGGATCCTGCGACGCTTCCGACTGGATGAGTTGCCGAATTTCGTGAATGTCTGGCGGGGCGAAATGAGCGTCGTCGGCCCACGCCCCGACGCGTGGGAACATGCCGACCTGTTCTGGAAGACAGTGCCGCGTTACAGCGAGCGCTTTCGCGTTCGTCCAGGCATCACCGGGCTGGCGCAGGTCCAGGGCGGATATGCCGACTGCGCGAACGCCGTCCGTCGGAAGGCGCGGCTCGACAGTCACTACGTCAACCGGGCCTGCTTCGCGCTGGAGGTGTTCATCATCTGGCGCACCGTCGTGATCTTCTTCAGCGGGTTCGGCGCCAAGTAGTCTGCGGTCGACGTCTTCGCAGTCCGGCACCTCCGACTTCAGCGACCCGCCCGCATGACATGTTCGTCGTCATCGAAGCGGATGGCGGTCAGTATTCCCGAGTAATAAGCCCCTGTATCGAGGCAGATGCGTCCGGGACGGCTCACGATTTCGGGGTCGTCGTAGTGGCCATGGACGACGAGTTTGCCCGGAAGGGGTTCGTCGCGCAGGGCATCGGGATGGCCCCAGAGCAACGCGCGCGTGGTTTGCGCGTCGAGGTCTCGGGCCGGATTCACTCCGGCATGGCAGAAGACGACGTCTCCCGACGTGGCGATCAGGGGCAAGGCGCTGACAAAGGGAAGCAGGGGCGAAACAGCCTCACGAAAGTCATCCCTGATCCGGCTGAGATCGTCTTGCGTCAGGGGGCGCACCGGAACCTGCACGCCGAAGCTTGCCAGCGTCTGCGAGCCACCCATCTTCATCCACGCCTCGCCATGCGTCGGATCCTCGAGGAAGTCGACCATCGCCGCCTCGTGATTTCCCATCAGGCAGTCGCATGAGAACAACTCGCAAGACAGGTCGCGAAGGCATTCGAGAACATGGCGCGAACTGTCGCCTCGGTCGATATAGTCGCCGAGGAGGACAACGCGTGCGGTACGACCGTCGTCGTGGAGCACCATGTCCTCGCGGATGTCGTCGAGCAGGGCGTTCAGAAGATCGACCCGTCCGTGGACGTCGCCGACGGCATAGACCCTTTCGCGTTCGGCGACACGAGGGCGGACGGCTGCGGTGTGTCGGGACGGCCGCGTGAAAAACGGGAGCCCGCGCATGTCAGGCTGCCACCTCGGATGAATTCCTCTGGCGCGGGAATGCCTGAGCCCAGCCCAATCCGAGGATAAAGGCGAAGAGCGCCGCAGAGGCCGGCATCTGAAGGCTGAAATCGAAGGCTGAATGGAACCCGCCGGCAATTGCGGCCGCAAAGGCGAAGCGGGTGTAAAGGCGATTTCGGCTTCGGACGAAGGTTCCGCGCAGGATGACCAGAACGATGATGGCGAGGCAGCCATAGAAAAGTGCGGCCGCCGGCAATCCCAATTCGAATGCATTCTCGAGATAGCTGGAATGGGCGAGATCGACTTCAGCCATCGAGATGTCGGGCGTTACATAGATCCGGAATGCGTCCTGGAACGCGCCGAGCCCATGCCCAAGGAGCGGCCTGTCGAGGATGCCGTCGATCACGAGGGGGTAGATCAGGAAGCGTGCCTCTTCCGTGGTGTCGACGAAGATTCGGGTCAGGACCCCGCTCGAGAGCGCCATGAACGAGAAGGCGATGAGCGCTGCGGAGAAAGCCAGCGCGAGCGACGTCGAGCCTTGCGACGTGCGGCGTCCGGACAGGAAATAGGCCGCAAGGCCCAGTCCCGCCGCCGCGGCCCCTGCCCGGCTCTGGCTGAGGAGAATCGCCCCGAGGCAGAGAAGGACACCGGTCGCGTAGAGCCAGTTCGATTCGAAGAAGTCCTCGAGGAAGTCGCGAAGTTGGCGGTGGGGATCCTTCGACCGATCGGGCGATACGCGCAGGTAGAGCGCGAGGTTCGCGAGAAGTCCGAAGACCGCGTAGGTCGCGAAATTGTTGCGGTTGATGAAACTGGCGGTGACGTTGGTCGTGGCGCGTTCGCCAAGGATCGGGTTCTGGGAAATCGCGACCGTCACGATGCCGTAGGCCGACAGGAGGCTGATCCCCACGGCGATCCAGATCAGGCTCTGCTCGGCATCGTCCGACTTCACGGCGTGGCGCGCGGCGATCCAGAAGACCATCGCGTAGGCCGAGAGCCGCATGGCGTGGTGCAGCCCTGCGATGGGATCGGCCGATATTCGGCCGATGACCTCGGGCACGAGACGCCAGACGGGATGGGCCCAACCCACTGGCGGCGCCCAGAGCGACTGGACAAGAGCCCAGGCGATCACCAGCGCAAAGACGAGGCCCAGGGGAAGCGCCTGTCGGGAATAGCGGTCTATCCCCGAGCGGAAGTCGAAAAGGACACGCAGGATGAAAAGCAGGATCACGCCCAGGCTGAGAAGCGTCCACCACATCGGGCGGTTGGACGCCAGGGGCAGGACGCTGACCAGCACGAAGACGAGCGTCACACGCCCGATCATCCCCTCACTCCAGCCGGGGTCATGACGTCATGCGCCCGCACGCCGGCGCACGACGCGTGTCTCAGGAGACATAGTAATCCTTGTAGCGCCCGCGATAGTACGAATAGCCGTCATAGGAATAGCGGGCCGCCCTCGCCTCGTTCAGCATGGTGAAGCTGACGCCGATGAGGGGCGCTCCGACGGACTGAAGCTCCTTGATGCCTTCCTGCACCGCGCCGCGAGGGGTCGAATCCCAGCGGACGACGTAGACCACCGCATCGACGAGCCGCGACAGGATCTTGGCGTCCGCCACGACCAGGGACGGCGGCGTGTCGAAGATGACGAGGTCGTAGCGCGCCTTCAGTTCGGCCACGATCTCGTGGAACTTGCGGGACGACAGGATGTCGGCTGCGTTGATGTTCGAGCGCGGCTCGGAGGGGACCGTCATCAGCACGTCGAGGCCGGTTTCCTCGTCGTGGTAGATCGCGTCGTCCATCGTCGCGGTGCCATCGAGGACAGAGAGAAGGCCTTGCTCCCTGCCCTCGTCCGGCAGAAGGCGCGCGAGCGATGGCAGGCGAAGGTCGCAGTCGATGATGACGGCGGACTTGCCCATCTGGCGGCTGGTCATGGCGACGAGCATCGAGGTCGTCGACTTACCCTCGCGTGGGACGGACGAGGTGAACATGACGGTGCGAGGAGGCTCGTCGACCTTCGAGAAGAGGATACTTGTTCGCAGCGACCGGACGGCCTCGGCAAGGGCGGACTTGGGCGAAGTTCTGAATTGGGTGACGACATCGCGCCTGTGCAGTCGCCGTCCTGCCGAGGGAAGCGCGCCCAGATAGGGCAGTCCGGTGAGCTGCTCGAGCTGATCGGGGGCGCGGAAGGTGTTGTTCAGAAGGTCGATCAGGAAGATCAGGCCGACGCCCGCCATTGCCCCGAGGATGAGCGACAGAAGCTGGGTCCGGCGGGCGCGGGCCGCATCGGGTCCGAGGGGCACCTCGGCGGGCGACAGGATACGCGCATCGGCGGTCTGGAGCGCCTCCTGCTCAGTGGTTTCCTTGAGCCGCCCCAGGAAGTTCTCGTAGACCGCCCGGCTGGCCTCGGCCTCGCGCTCGAGCTGGCGAATGCGGATGGTGTCCTGCGACTGCCCTCTCGCGAGTATCTCGAGCTCGTCGAGTTCAGCTTCGAGGCTGGCGACCCGGTCGGTCTGCACGGCGACCTCGATGCGCGCACCTTCGACGATGCGCTCGGCTTCTCGCTGGAGGTTCTCGCGCACGTCTGACAGCTGCTGCGCCAGCCGGACGCGCGCGGGGTGATCCTCGTCGACGGTGTCGCCCAGCGCCGTCTGCTGGGACATGAGCGTGTCCTCGCTGGCGCGGTAAGTCTGGATCAGCGGCGACGCCCGGAATTCATTGATCGCGCCGAAGTCGCGGCCGGCGTCGACGGCATCACGCAAACGGCCATAGGTCGCCTGGGCTAGCGACAGGTCGTTTCGTGCGATGGACAGCCCCGCGTTCTGGGCCTCGATCTGGGCTTGCGTGATCTCGAGGCTCTGGCCGGCGTCCGCGGCGAGCTCGGCGCGCGCGGCCTCGACGGCTTCTTCGGCGTCCTGGACGCGCTGTCGCAATTCCTCGACCCTGTTGCTGAGCCAGGTCGTCGCTTCACGGGTCGCCTCGAGCTTCGCTTCGAGCTGGTCGGTGATGTACTGCTGCGCGAAGGTGTTGGCGACGCGGGCGGCCAGGTTGCGGTCGCCGGCGGTGTAGCCAATCTCGATCACCTTGGTGTCCCAGATGGGCGACAGCTTCAGGCTGTTCCGGATCTGGCTGATGATCTGGAGCCGCAGCAGCGCGGCCGCCTCGGCGGCGTCGGGCGGTGCGGGAGGCGGCGACATGAGGCCCACGTCGCGCAGGACTTCCTTGACGCCGTCTGGCATCGAAAAGATGCCGCGGATGCGGGTCCCGAGCGTTTCCCTCGGTGGCCTGAGACTTGAGTTGAAGGCAGGGTTTTCGAGAAGGTTCAATTCGCCGATCACGCGCTCGATCAGCGTCGTGGACTGGAGAATCTCGACCTGATTCTCGAGCGTGTCATCGATGCGGACGACCGACTGTCCCACGTCGACGACGTTGGCCTGGTCGATGTCGAACATGACCTTGGTGCGGGCGGTATAGGTGGCCTCGTACTGCGAGGTCAGGAAGAACCCGATGAGCCCTGCGAAAAGCGTCGAGATGATGATGATCCAGCGACCGCGCCACAGCTTGCTGATGATGGCGCGCAGGTCGATCTCGTCGTCGCTGTCATCCTCGACCGGCGCGTCGCCGACACGCATCGTCCGGAATTTCAGCGTGCTTTCCTGCCTCATGTCCAATACCTGCTCCTAGCCGAGTAAGCACCGCCTCAAACGGGCACAGAAAGCTTTTGGCTGCTTCACTTCTTGGCAAAACACTAATCGCGAATTGGCACCGAGAGCAACCTCCGGACTTGAGCGTCAAGGCTGGTGAACCGAGATGTCACAGCACCTGGCGGTTTGTTGCGGGGTCAGCCAATTTTCCCGATACCTCATTGCCATAGCATGCTACTGACTGGCTTGATCCACGGAGTGGTCTATGTCACATTGCAGACAGCAAGGGATATCCGATGTTTAAGACCTTTTCCCACCGCTTTCTGCTTTTGGCCGCACTCGCCTCGGCGATGCCTGCCCATGCGCAGTCGACGACCGCACTTCGGTGCGACCTGCTGGACAACCCGATTTCGGCGCGCCAGTGCATGTTGTCGCAGCAAATCCAGGCAACGCGCATCCAGGGCGATCTCGTCAAGGGGTCGGCCTATCCGGTCGTGCAGGAGGATGACCTGACGGAAGAAGAACGTCTTGCCGTTCTCCGCGCCCGACAGCAGATGGCCGAGATGACTTCGGACCGCGTCGTCCTGGCCCCCGCCGGCAGCGGCAGTGCAGGGTATGTGATTCCCCTCCTCCTGCTGCTTCTCCTTCTCGGACTTGCAGGCGGCGGCGGGTCGTCGGGCGAGCCTGTCAGTCCGTCGTAATCTCGGCGGCGAGGCTTCGCAGGCCGTCGCTGTCCTTCAGGATGACGTCCAGATGACGCGGCTCAAAGCGCCGCATCACCGCCAGATCCCGTTTCACCTTTTCTTCGACCTCGCCCCGGTCGTCGGGTAGCGTTCCGAGGTCCAGAAGAAGTTCGTAGAGGTTGAGGCGCACCGGCGCGAGCTGCGCACTCGCGGGGGCCAGGGCCCACGACACATTGAGATCAGACAACGCCGCGGCGTCGTCCGCCTGCATCGCGTCCGCCCAGGCGAGATAGGCCCAGGTGTAGGCGTTGCCGGGCGCGAGTGCCGCGCTTTCCGCAAGGGCTTCGCGCGCCCGGCGGGCCCGCGCAATCGCCGTGTCGACAGAGGCCAGTTCATCGCGCTCTTCCGTCGCCGACGACGCCACGAGGTCGCCCTGCAGAAGCCCGAACCCGACCTGGAAGAGATAGTCCGACCGATTGTAGACCGCTTCGACCACGGGGACGCGCCAGTCGCCGAAAAGTCCCTCGACCCGGGCGTCGCTGTCGAAAGCCGGCATCGACGAGACGACGAAGTATGCCGACGTCACGCCGGCGGAAAGCAGCGCCAGTTGGGGCAGGAAGGCTGCAAGTCGCAAGATCATGTGGCGGCGCCTTTGAAACGGTCCGGGGCTGGTCCGGCCAATTCACCACGGCCACGGCTCCAGGGGCAACACCCTTTGTGTCTCGACGCACACAGGCGGGACCCGCGTGCCCAAGGCGGCTTGTCAGGCCAACATCTTGCCGCAATTATGCCTTAAAAAATAGAGGCAAGGTAATGAAAAGTCGGGCTGTTCTCTTGGCGTGTGCTTGCGCCGTCGCATCTTGCACGAATGTCGGCCCCCGAACGGGCGACATCTTGCGGTCGAGTTCCGACGTCGTGGGATCGCGCGAGTCGGTGTCCCGCGCCGATACCGGAAGCGACTTCGTCGTCGTCGAGGCGGACCGCAACGTCGCCTTCACCTGGCAGATGTACGAGAAATCGCGGGGCGGCTTCTTCGGCGATCCGGGTGCCGGCCGCGTCGCCATCCAGAGCGGGGACGTCCTGTCGATCTCCCTCGTCTCGTACAACGAGGCCGGCTACGTCGACTTCACCCGCAACGCCGTGGCGCCGGTGTCCTCCACCCCCCTGCCCCCGCAGCGCGTCACCGAGCTTGGGACCATCAACGTCCCGCCGCTTGGACGGATCGCAGCAAAGGGCAAGACGGTGCCCGCCCTCGAGGAGTTCCTGAACGAGCGCCTGAGCGAGGTGCTGGTCAAACCGTCGGTCGTGGTCGAGCTTGTCCAGCGCAACAGCGCCCTCATCTCGATCGTCGGCAGCGTGGGCGCTCCGGGCTCCTATGCCTACACCGACGGTGATGCGCGTCTGCTCGAGCTGGTGAGCCTCGCCGGTGGCGCCGCCGCTCCGATCGACGGTCTGGACGTCACGCTGTCGCGGAATGGAGAAGTCAGGACGGTCGCGCTGACCGACCTCTATACCAACCCGGCCCTCAACATCCATGTGCGGCCCGGCGACGTGATCTCGATCGAGCCGCGCAACCATTCGGTGGTGGTGCTTGGCGCTACGGGCAAGAACGAGGAGGTTCTGTTCGACACCGCCACGACGCCTCTGTCGAACGTCCTCGGCCAGATCGGCGGGCTCGAGAATCGCCGCGCCGATCCGAAGGGGGTCTTCATCTTCCGTCCGACGCCGCGGCGGTTGGCGGAGATGCTGGGGATCGACACCTCCGCCTACCCGGGCGAGGAAATCCTCGTCGTCTACCGCTTCGACCTGACCAATCCGAAGTCGTTCTTCACCCTGTCGGAATTCGAGGTGCTGGATGGAGACATCCTCTACATCGCGAACAGCCGCTACGAGGAGATCGACGCCGCCCTCGACGTCTTCAGCAATGCGGTGCTTCGGCCGATCCAGATCGGCGCCACGCTCAGCGGCGAGTGACGTGCCTGAGCCGGCGGCGGGCCTCAGACGGCCTGCCACCGGCCCCTGTCGAGGGCGACCCGGGTCGTGCGTCCCAGGAGATCGAGCAGGACCCAGACTCGTTTGTCGGCATCGATGCGTTCGACGGTGCCCACGAAGTCGGCGAAGGGGCCGGTCAGAAGCTGGATCTGGTCGCCCTTTTCCAGCTCCGGTGCTTCGGTCAATCGTCCGTCGATGTCGCACCGCCGACGCAGGGCCTCGATGACCTCGTCCGGGACCTGTGCGGGCCGGTCGGCCATGGTCACGAGCCGGTTCACCCCGAGCGTGGAATTGACGAGGCGGGGCGCCTCGGGCCGGTCGTCCGCCATCAGAAAGAGGTAGCCCGGGAACAGCGGCCGCGCGCGGGTGACGAAGTGTCCCCGCTCGGTTCGCGTGACGTCGTGGAGCGGCAGGAACGTCGTGAATCCCTGCCGGTCGAGGTTCCGGACAGCCAGGCGGTGCGCCTGCGGCTTGAACTGAACGATGAACCATGGGGGGGTGGTCACGGGAGTCGGCCTTCTTCGAAGATGCTCCGCCGAGGCTAGCAAAGTGGTCCGGAGAGGAGAACCGCTCGCGTGCGATCTCGGCCGCTCCATGCCGCCCGCGGAGATCGATACTGGACTTCCAGAGAGTGTTAACGCTAGCCTGACCACTGGCGACGAGCGGGGACGACAGTTTGGGTACGCGTCAGGCCTTCTTCCTGGACCGTGCCGTGCAGAAAGCACGGCCCCTTGTCGCGTCGAACGAGCGGATCTACGCGATCGGCGACATCCACGGCCGCCTGGACCTGCTGCTGGAACTTCTCGAGAAGATCGCGGCGGACGGGCACGAAAAGACCGACGGACGCAGGGCGCGCATCGTCTTCCTGGGCGACTACATCGACCGAGGCGAGGACCCGAAAGGTGTTCTCGACCTCCTGGCGCGGATGGCGGAGTTCCACTCGGAGAACCTGATCTTCCTGCGCGGCAACCACGAGGAGGCGCTCGACACCTTCCTCGCCGCGCCGCGTGAGGGTCGCGATTGGCTGGACTTCGGCGCGCAGCAGACTCTCGCGAGTTTCGGCGTCGCCCCGCCGCGCGGGCGCGTCGGCAGTTTCGAATTGTTCCGCATCCGCTCGGAACTCGGGTCCGCGCTCCAGCCCTACCGCGGCTTCCTCGCAGGCCTCCGGAACGGCTTTCGCTCGGGAGACGTGGTCTTCAGTCATGCCGGTCTCGATCCGTCGCGCGCCTGGGACCAGCAGCCCGCGCGTGCGCTCTTGTGGAGCCACCCGGGCGTGCTGCGGGACAACCCTGTCCCCGGTCTCCGCGTCGTCCACGGCCACTTCGACGAGGCCGCGCCCGTCTGCAAACCGGGTCGCATCTGTGTCGATACCGGCGCCTATTATTCGAACCGGCTGACGGCGGTCCGCCTCGACGACGAGGACGCCTTCCTCGTGGCGGGGTCCGGCCTGTCGTGACCTGAGGTCCGTCAGACCGTCATTTCGCACTTGCAGAATAGCCCGGGTCGTCTAGCGTGTTCAGCGATGAACGCTGTCGTCTCGATAGCCGTCCTCCTGATGTCTCCCCGGGCCGCGGCCGCGAGCTTCGGTGCGGTAGCCGTGTGACGGCGATGGACGATGATCTTCACGGCGGCTCGCGGATGCGCGACGACGCGAGGTTCCGCATCCTGCGCCTCATCTCCGACCGCCCCGAGATGTCGCAGCGCGAACTTGCCGAGGCCTTGGGGCTAAGTCTCGGCGGCGTGAACTTCTGCATGAAGGGCCTCGTCGAGCGCGGCATGGTCAAGGTGCGCAACTTCCGCAAGAGCGGCAACAAGCTTGCCTATGCCTATTTCCTGACGCCGCAGGGCGCGTCGGAGAAGGCGGCGCTGACGCGCGCCTTCCTCGAGCGGCGGATGGCGGAGTACCAGGCGCTGAAGGCGGAGATCGAGGCGCTGGAGGCGGAGGTCGGGACGGCGGATGCGGGGCGGTAGCTTGCGTTATCGGGCGTTTGGGACGGAAACAATAATCTTGAAGATTGAATTTCGGGAATCCGTCAGGGGGGTGCCGAATTCGGGATTCTCGAAATTATTTCCTCGTTATTACAACGCGTTACCGCCGTTTCCAAAATTGGTACAATCTTGGGAAACTCTCGTTTGAGGCCCCAGTTTGCTCGGAAAGGTACCATGGCTCTGCGACCTGCGACTGAAGCGACGACGGGTGAAATCCCGGGTACCGTTCGACGAACTGAGACGGGATCGGGCGCCAGAGCCCAGTTAAGCAATCTGCATATGGTACCCTTTCTGAGGAAGCCATCCCTGGGGTACCTTTTCGTCACCGCCTCAAAGGTACCCTCCATCGTCGTTCGAAGGGTACGCCAGACCCTCTGTGCGACGGGTACCTCGATGCAAGGGTACCACGCTCCTCCTGCAGTGGTCCCATGCAGACTGAAGTCTTGACCCAAACAGACGTTCCTCGGCGCCATTCACCCTCCCCTGTGAGGACCTTGCCCTAACGGCTCACGACCTCCCTTGAGAAGACATGACTGACATCTCCGAACATAAATCACAGTCGCCTCGCCTCGTGCTCGAGGCGGGACGCGCGGAGGCGCAGTACTGGCGCGATCTGTGGCACTACCGCGAGCTCTTCGCGATCCTCGCCTGGCGCGACGTCTCCGTGCGCTACAAGCAAACGGTGATCGGTGTCCTCTGGGCGGTGATCCGACCGTTTCTCACCATGATCGTCTTCACCGTCATCTTCGGGCGAGTGGCGCAGCTGCCCTCTGAGGGAGACGCGCCCTACCCGGTCATGGTCTTTGCAGGCATGCTGCCGTGGTTCCTGTTTTCGTCCATCCTGAGCGAGTCCTCCAACAGCCTTGTCATGAATTCGGCGCTGGTCGGAAAGGTCTACTTCCCGCGCCTTGTCATCCCCTCGGCGGCGGCCGTGGTGTCGCTGGTGGATTTCGCGATCAGCTTCGCCATGATGATCCTCCTGATGATCGCGCTCTGGTTCCTGCCCGATTGGCGCGTGCTGTTCCTGCCATTCTTCATCCTGCTTGCTGTCGCCGCCGCTCTCGGCCCGGCGCTGCTCTTCTGCGCCATGAACGTCAAGTACCGCGACTTTCGCTACATCATCCCCTTCATCGTCCAGTTTGGTCTCTACGTCTCGCCCGTCGGCTTTTCCAGCGCGAACATCCCCGACGCGTGGCGGTTCATCTATGGCCTCAACCCCATGGTCGGCGTGATCGACGGCTTCCGCTGGTGCCTTCTGGGGGGCGAAGCCACCCTTCACACGCCAAGCTTCGTCCTCAGCCTTGGCGTGATCGCAGTCTTCCTCTGGTACGGCATCCACGTTTTCCGCCGCACTGAAAGAACCTTTGCAGACCTGATCTGATGAGCGACGTGGTTATCCGTGCCGAAGGCCTCGGGAAGAAATACGTGATCGGTCACGAGTCGGCCGAACGCTACACCGCCTTGCGCGACGTGCTTGCCCAGCAGGCGCGCAGGTTGGTTCGCTCGGCGCGTGACATGGCTGCCGGGCGCGCGCTGATCGCCGGGGATGAACGCGAGGAGTTCTGGGCACTCAGGGACGTCAATTTCGAAATCAAGCGGGGCGAGGTCGTCGGCATCATCGGCCGGAACGGTGCTGGGAAGTCGACACTGCTGAAGGTCCTGTCGCGCATCACGGAACCCAGTGAGGGACGTGTTACCATCGACGGGCGGGTGGCGAGCCTGCTGGAGGTTGGCACCGGCTTCCATCCAGAACTCACGGGGCGGGAGAACATCTTCCTGAACGGCGCGATCCTCGGCATGACGCGGGCCGAGATCCGGCGGAAGTTCGACGAGATCGTTGCCTTCGCTGGGGTGGAAAAATTCCTCGACACCCCGGTGAAGCGGTATTCGAGCGGCATGTATGTGCGCTTGGCATTCTCGGTCGCGGCTCATTTGGAGCCCGAAATCCTGGTTGTAGACGAGGTGCTGGCGGTCGGCGACGCCGAGTTCCAGAAGAAGTGCGTCGGCAAGATGCAGGACGTGGCGAGCGAAGGCCGTACCGTGGTGTTCGTGAGCCACAACATGGCCGCAGTGAAGTCGTTGTGCCCCAAAGCAATGTATCTGAACGGCGGCACAGGGCAGGGAACAGAAGAAACGGAGAAAGCAGTTCAGAACTATCTGAAAAGCATACCAACAGGCCCAAGGAAAATCGAAGAATTTTCAAGATTTAGTAACGACTACGTTGAATTGCATTCAATTGAATTGGCCGATGACAAATTTGCCGTTTCTGGCAGGCTTCTTAAGTGGCACCCGGCACTTACGTTTTCCGCGATTGTTGCAGCCAACGATGAAACGGAGCTTTTTTGGACAACCAACCGCGATGCAGGGCCCACGTTGGGGCGCGATATGGAAGGCGAAGATTTTAGTTTGATATTAGAAATTCCATACAATCTTCTCAACACCGGGAGGTACAAGCTGTTCTTTGTACTTTTTATACACAATCAAGAGTGGATAGTAAAAAAAGGGGATTTGGCCCACTTTACGATAGAGAAGGAATTCAATCATCATTTAGTTCATGACTTTTCGAGTAGGCCCGGAGCACTAGCGCCGGTTTTAGGTTGGAAAACTTATCGAGCATCTCTACCATGCGCGTGATGCTGACACTGCCCGAAACCACACGAAAGAGGCTCCCAAAATCTTTCTGGCGCACTGAAGAACGGAGGTGTGGGGGCGCGGCGCTGGGAGCTCACGGCCCGATCCGCCTGACTTCCTGCGTTGCTGCGCAAACGTACACCGCTCGGGAAGGAACGCGATTGATCGACCCGAAAAATCAGGTAACGGTGACGTATGAACTCATTCCACTTCGGGAGTGTCAGGTCAATCGGCAGACCACTTGGGGAACGTCCGCTGATATAGCCTCCGACGCCCGTGCGATACGTATGCGGCCTTAAGCAAACACAGCATCATGACGCGCTTTCCATTCATACCAGAGACTATCCGGCAAACGCTGCGCAAGATAGAACTTGATATGCGCGACCGGATGACACCGAAGCATTTGCGCTTCCTGAAGACGTGCCGCACGCTCGTCCACATTGGGGCCAACACCGGTCAGGAACGCCACTTATACAACCGTCTAGGCCTCGACGTGCTGTGGATCGAGCCGATTCCAAACGTCTACGAGGCACTGGTACGCAATCTGGCCGATTTTCCGCACCAGCAAGCGTTCCAAGGCCTGATCTCTGCAGAGGACGGGCACGCGGTCGCGTTCAACGTCGCCAGTAACGAGGGTGCGTCATCGTCCATGCTCGAATTCGGCCTGCACCGGGATATCTGGCCTGAAGTCGGCTACATTGAGCAACTGGCCTTGACCACAATGCGCCTCGACACTGCAGTAAAGGCGGCCGGCTGGGATACTCGTCGTATCGACGCGCTGCTGCTTGACACGCAAGGCGCCGAACTCTTGGTTCTACAGGGAGCCGACCGTGTGCTCGACACAGTAAAATTCATCCTGACTGAGGCTGCGGACTTCGAAGCCTACAAGGACGGCGCGACAGTCGCTGACCTAGAGGCATTCCTCGTCCCGCAAGGCTTTTCACTTCTAAGGTCATTCGAGTTCGCCGAACACCCAGCCGGCGGCAAGTATTACGATGTCCTTTTCGGACGTGGACGATCGCCCGTTAATTACTAAAGTCTTGTATGCAGCAGTTGCCTAGATATATTACCGAACTCACGGATATATCCGTGCAGGAAAGACTCTCTTGCTAAGCGCCCTATCAGACATATTGTTAGGCAAAATCCGCACCGGCGCCTTTCGCTATCGTCGTCGACCTTGGCTGGGTAGGGCTTGGGGTGGTCCGCTTAATGGGCAGGGGTGGCGCTGTAAATTGGTAGCCGAGATCATTATTCGGACTGAGCCCGTGGCGATTGTGGAGACAGGAACTTTTCTCGGAACCAGTACGGAATGGTTCTGCAGTTTCCAAGCACCTGTGTGGTCGTGCGAGGCATCGGAAAGCTACTTTGGCTTTTCTCGGCAGCGACTTAAATCGGTTCCCAACGCCAACTTAGTACTTGCAGATAGTCGTACCGCGCTTCGAGAGGTACTGGATGGTCCGCTCAAATCGGCAGTGCACAACACCATCCTGTTTTACTTGGACGCACACTGGGAGGACGATTTGCCCTTGGCGGATGAGATTGATATCATTTTCGCCGCCTGCCCGCGCGCAGTCGTGCTGATCGACGATTTCGAGGTGCCGGGAGATACGGGATATTCTTATGACGATTATGGACCAGGCAAGGCCTTAACTGCAGAATATGTTGCACCGAGTCTCGATAAGTTCGGGCTCGTCATCATGTATCCGAAGGTCTCGTCTGATTTAGAGACGGGTGCAAAGAGGGGCTGTGCCGTGCTCACAAGAAAAGCGATGGTACACAACATCCTTGGGGCGGTCAGCCTGTTAAGATCGCCTATAGACGCGGATTTGAAAGCTTAATGATGGTTCACAACCACTGTCTGAGTACCACAAGGTCATCGGCTGTCCATCGCTTCCAAGGCAGGATTTCGGTCCCTGAAGGCAAAAGGGCGATAGCGTCGGTTCTTGGGCTTGGCGTCGTCGGTGCTTCGCAGGCTGTATCTTCATGACCGGCAGCCTTCAGGAGTCCCCTTGGATGCGCATAAAGATGTCCTGTAGACCCACCATGGCGGGGTGCGCCGCTTGGGTCTGAACCAGATAATTCGGTTCATCCTCAGTCATCCGATGAACCGTGGACGGCCGGTGGCATCGCTGGCCCGCTTCGCTGCCTGGCAGGTGCGCAGTCGCCTGCAGGACGAGGTGATTGTTGACTGGATCAGTGGGGCCAAACTCGCGGTGCGACGCGGCATGTCCGGTGCGACCGGCAATATCTATTGCGGCCTGCACGAATATGTCGATATGCGATTTGTCCTTGACATCCTGCAACCGGAAGACCTTTTCGTCGATGTCGGAGCCAATATCGGGAGTTATACGATTCTGGCGGCAAAGGTCTGTAACGCGCGCGTAATTGCAGTGGAACCTGATCCCGGCACGTCAAGAGCTCTGCGTCGCAATATTGCGATCAATGGCATCGCTGGCAGCGTTCACGTGGTCGAGGCAGCGCTCGGTGCGTCTGGAGGGAGAGTGTCCTTTACTGTAGGGCTCGACACGGTCAATCGTGTGGCCCAGACAGGCGACCTTAACACCCGCGAGGTAGCGCTCAGAACGCTGGACGAGGTTCTTGACGGAGAAGTTCCGCGCATCATCAAGATCGACGTCGAGGGTTTCGAGGCCGAAGTCCTCAAGGGCGCATCGGCAACACTCCACGACGATAGACTTAAAGCAATCATTACGGAGACCCTCGACCAGGATGTCGAGGCGCTACTGACCCGTGCTGGCTTCGAAAGAGCCTTCTATGATCCGGAAACTCGGATCGTAGGACACGTTCCAGTGGTCCGATCAGCGAATGCGTTGATGGTCCGTCCCTCTTTGTACAACGCGCCCCGCCAATGATCTGTACGCAGTTTGCGAGGCCTAGTGTCAACACCAGGCAGTCACCAGACCTAGCATTCAGCGATCGCCGGATGAATTTCCTCTTTCTCGGACAATCGACGAGATCAGCCTGACATGTGCGGGATTAACGGTATCTTCGCCTATCACTATGCGGCCAATCCTGTCGACCGCGCGGAATTGATCTGCACACGTGATTACATGGCCGCGCGAGGCCCCGACGCAACTGGCGTCTGGCTGGCCGAGGACGGCCGCATCGGTTTCGGTCATAGGCGTCTAGCAATCATCGACCTGACCGAAGGCGGTGCCCAGCCGATGGCAAACGCAGACGGATCGCTCGTCGTGACGTTCAACGGCGAGATCTACAATTACCGAGAGATTCGCCTTGGCCTCGAGTCAAAAGGTCACGTCTTTCGCAGCAACTCGGACACCGAGGTTCTTCTTCACCTGTACGCCGCCAAGGGTGAGGCAATGGTTCATGACCTGCGCGGCATGTTCGCTTTCGCAATCTGGGATGCGCGACGCGGTATGACGTTTATGGCGCGCGACCCTTACGGCATCAAGCCGCTCTACTATGCGGATGATGGCTGGACGCTGCGCTTTGCTTCGTCGGTCAAGGCCTTAATATCCGGCGGCAAAGTATCGACGGATCCCGAACCTGCCGGTTGGGCCGGGTTCTACCTGTTCGGCAGCGTCCCGGAGCCCTTCACCACGTATCAAGAAGTGCGCGCGCTTCCTGCTGGTTCAACCCTACGTGTGGATGCGCAGGGTCCGCGCGTGCCGCAACCCTATTTCTCGGTCGCCGCTATCTACGCGCAGCAGAACGGCGAGTGGGCGGGGTCAGCCAGCGGGCGTGATGCCCAGGAACAGGCGCGCACCGCACTCCTCGACAGCGTCCGCGCTCATCTTGTAGCCGACGTCCCAGTCGGCGCATTCCTGTCCGCCGGGATCGATTCCGGGGCGCTGGTGGGCCTGATGCGCGATGCGGGACAGACCGATATCACTACTGTGACGCTTGCGTTTGACGAATTCGAGGGCCGCCACGACGATGAGGCGCCTCTTGCGGCAGAGGTCGCCCGCTACTACGGCACGCACCATCACAGGCGGTTGGTGACGGAACGTGAGTTTCACCAGGACCTGCCGGGCATCCTGGACGCGATGGATCAACCCAGCATTGACGGCCTCAATACCTGGTTTGTCAGCAAGGCTGCTAGCGAATTGGGCCTCAAGGTCGCGATTTCCGGGCTTGGCGGCGATGAATTGTTCGGTGGCTATCCGTCTTTCCGCGATATCCCTCGTTGGCACCGTCTGCTGGCGGTCCCGTCGCGCCTGCCGTTCCTAGGCGATATAGCTCGTCTTGCATTGACGGCCGGGCGTCCCTTGTGGCCCGGGCTGAACCCCAAGACCGCAGGCCTCTTGAAATATGGCGGCACCTATGCCGGAGGCTATATGTTGCGGCGCGGCCTGTTCATGCCGTGGGAGCTGGACACGGTGATGGACCCCCCAATGGCGCGCGAAGGTTTGCAGCGCCTTAAACCGCTGGCCTATATCCGCGAAGCTCTGGATCCTATGCCAGAGTCAAGCTTTGCGAGAGTAGCGGCGCTCGAAGCCTCGCTCTACATGCGCAACCAGCTGCTCCGTGACACAGACTGGGCCAGTATGGCCCACTCTCTGGAGGTCCGGGTACCACTCGTCGACAGCTACTTGCTGGCGGCACTAAACCCAGCGCTGCATACGACAGGCGGCCTTGACACCAAGTTCATGCTCGCGATGAGCCCCGCAAAGCCCTTGCCGGACAAAGTCATCCACCGCCCCAAGACCGGGTTCACGACGCCTATCGCGTCATGGCTGCAGCGGGGGCGGCGGTTCCAGAAATGGAAAAAGAAGTCAGTCTTGACCGATGCTCATTGTCCATGGGCTAGGCGTTGGGCCTACAGCGTGGCGGTCGCTTGAATTCTATTATTCGAAATACTGCAAACCAGGTAATGGAGTAGGCAAGTGAGCGCTGCCGGACAATCGTTTATCCATATGCTCCGCTTCTGCATCGGCATCGATAGAGCGGAAACGCAAACAACTCAAGCTGAGAGAGATTGTTTAGCGCTTCACGCGAGAGGAAAGCTCCGAGCCATGGAGATAGGTGTTTTTGAGGCGGTAACGACGATCGTAATAGCAAATAACCTCCCACGTAATGCAGAATTTTTTGGAGTAGACCCTTTCTTTAAGGGTCGCTTTGGGGTTTGCTGGGGGAAGTACATCGCTAAACTGAACCTATGGAGATCAGGAGTGGCCTCACGTGTTAAAATATTTGAAGGGTTGAGTTGGGATGCTGCTAAATGTATTGATGGCGATTTTGATTTCTTATTCATAGATGGAGATCATTCTCTTGATTCCATAAGGAAAGACTACTCTCTATTTAGTGATAGGATACAAGTTAACGGCATACTGGCCCTTCACGATACGTCAGTTCCAGATCGCGATCCAAGTGTCGCTTCACTTGGATCGTTCATTTATTTCCGAGACCATATATCAAAGGATGAGCGTTTTGAAATTGCTGAAACCGTCGATTCCCTAAACGTTCTTAGAAGAGTAAGCTGAATTACATCTCATAGCCAAGATGCTAGCGTGAATATGTTCCAAGGGCGCAAAATTGTTGTTTTCTCGATCGTTACCGACGCATTTGGCGGATTCGGCGGCATAGCGCAGTACAACCGGGATTTTCTACAGGCGCTTGCAGCGAGCCGACAGGTCGAGCGGATCACCGTGCTGCCGCGCTTTGGAAATGTGCCGGGCACCGATCCCGTGCCGAAGGTGGAGCAACTGCCGGCTGTGCATGGCCGCATTGCGTACGCACTGCAATCGTTAGTTAACCTTCGTCGAGTTGGTCACGTTGATCTTATTTTTTGTGGCCATGTCTTTATGATGCCGGTCGCAGTCCTTCTCGCCCGTTTGGCCGGTGCCGCGCTGTGGCTGCAGGTTCATGGCATCGATGCCTGGCAGCGACCGTCGCGTCTTTTACGATGGTCAGTGCGGCAAGCCGATCTGGTCACCGCCGTCAGCCGACATACGCGCCGGCGCTTCCTGTCCTGGGCCGAGATCGCCCCTGAAAAGGTCAAGGTCCTGCCGAACACAATCAATGACAAATTTTGCCCCGGACCAAAATCAACGGCGCTGCTTGATCGCTACGGCCTTCGTGGCAAGAAAGTGCTGCTGACCATTTCCCGCCTTGCGGCGTCCGAGCGCTATAAGGGACATGACCGAGTGATCCAAGCCATGTCAGGCTTACTCGCCGAACATCCGGAGACGCGCTACTTGATTGCCGGAGATGGTGACGACCGTCCGCGCCTCGAAGAATTGGCCCGACGCAACGGAGTAGCCGAACATGTTATTTTTGCGGGTCAGGTTCCTGAGGAAGAGTTGGTGGATCAATTTCGCTTGGCCGACGTGTTCGTCATGCCAAGCATCGGCGAAGGGTTTGGCATCGTGTTCCTGCAGGCGGCCGCCTGCGGACTTCAAGTCATCGCCGGAAATCGTGATGGCAGTGTCGATGCGTTGGCTGAGGGTGTCCTTGGGCGCCTCATCGATCCGCTCGACGAAAACGCGCTTGCAGATGCCTTGCAGGATGCATTGAATGCTCCGAATCTGCCCTCCCCCGAAGCTGTGCGCCGGCTCTGTCCTGAACGTTTCGGGGAGGCGGTGAGTAGTCTTGTCCAGCATGTCTGTTTGAAAAGCGATGCAAACGACATCCACTGTCAGACGTGATTGCCGCCTCAGGAACAGCATTTACTCGACTAAGGGCATCCGTATGTGTGCCAACTGAACGGAGTACGCGTCTGAGTTGGTTTCAGACCTTCGAATAGAATGGCTCACGAGCGGCGCGGCTCAATTTGGCAACAATGGCGAGCGCCAATGGATGGAAATAGCTAAGTGAAAGGTATATTGACAATGCGCTGCCCGACTCTTGCTGAACTGCCGCCGCCGCCAGAGGGCCGGACAGGTTGGCCCTGGACCACCGAGAGCCCACAACTTCCCGACACTATGCCAGACGGCGGAGCGTGGCCACGCATCTCCATTGTCACGCCAAGCTACAACCAAGGCCAATTCATCGAAGAGACCATCCGCTCCGTCCTACTGCAGGGCTATCCGAACCTCGAATACATTATCATAGATGGCGGTAGCACCGACGGAGCGGTGGATATAATCAAGAAATACAAGCTCTGGCTGACCTATTGGGTCAGCGAAAGGGATCGGGGTCAGAGCCACGCAATCAACAAGGGCTTCGAATGGGCGAGTGGTGCGTTGTACAATTGGCAAAACTCAGATGATATACTATTTGTCAGCGCCTTATCCAGCGCAGCAGCTATCTTCGTGAAACATAATGCTCAATTGATATGTGGCCGTCGAATTATCCGGACCATGACCGGTTCTGCCCAACATGTTGACCCTGCGCTTAACAGAGACTGGTGGAATTACAAGCTGCGACGCGGAATCATTGCAACGGATGCGTCATTTTTCTCTGCCGCTCTTCATTCACAAATTGGCGCTCTTGATGAGCGCATGCACTATCAATTTGATGTCGATTACTTCACCCGCGCCCTGAACTGCGTTGAGCGCATCACTATTACAGAACAAATTTTTTCTCTGCTAATGTCGCACGCAGATCAAAAGACAAGACAGACACAGCGTTCTGACGAATACGAGATAACTAAACTCAGAACCCCTCCTGCGAGTGATAATTTGTTGTTACGACTGCTGCAAAGGGTAGCGCGCACCAGGTTCCACAATTTTGTACTAGTGGTCGCGCTTCCCTTTCTTGCAAAAGCTAAGCCAAAGATTACTTACATTAGCTTCGATTGGCTTACGGGCCGTGATATAGTGACAGAGATTTGATGCAAGTCGATCGGCTCGCGTGTCTCATTCCTTAATAGTGATGAAGACGCGATGTTCCTTGGCCTAGCGCTTAATAAGGTGGACAGAGCCATCAGACAGACGATGCTTCGCTCCTATGGCGCGAAGATCGGTAGGAGCGTACAGACGTATGGGCATTTTTTTAGAGGTGTGCCCCACGGCCTTGAATTGGGTGATGGCGTTCGGATCATGAAGGGAGCATTGCTAAGCGTGGACAATATAGCTAGCAGTCTAACAATAGGTAGAGATTGTTACATAAACCGAAACACTACCATTGATTGTCATGTCGGTATACACGTTGGGGAACGGGTTGCCATCGGACCCAACGTCTATATCGGCGATTTCGATCATGGACCGATGGCAGGTTCGGGTCGGTCTATGTATGGCCGCAAGGGTGAAGTTATTATCGAAGAGGACGTGTGGATCGGCGCCAATGCGACCATTCTAAGAGGCGTCACCATTGGCGTTGGGGCTACTGTTGGGGCAGGTTCGGTGGTCACCAAGAACGTTGACGCTGGAGACATGGTGGCAGGCAACCCCGCTCGACGCATTCATGACAGCTAGTGCGACATCAGCATATAGGACCATGCCAAGTCTTAAGCAGATTAAACTCATAGCGGCCGGGGGACTTGGCAACCAACTGTTCCAGTATGCTGCTGCGCGATCAATTGCACTTAGAGCAGATGCTGAGCTTGCAATCGATACCCGTCACTATGCGTCCCAGGCCCAAGATGGGCCAATGCGCTTCTGCATCGACACCTACCCTATCCAGGCGAGGATCGTAGGATATCCGGCCGGCCTGTGGGGGCCAAACTCCATCGTGAGAAGAGTGACACGAAGACTGATCACCGAGCGTCCCGGCCGCAAGTACGTTGAGCCACGACTTGGCTTCTGCGACTCCGCTCTATCTATAAGGAATAGCATGATCATTAGTGGCTGGTTTCACTCGGAAAAGTACTTTGTCGAACATGCGGACTTGATCCGAAAAGAACTGGACTTGGGAATGCTTGCCTCACGCCAGGTCGAGGGCAATCGAACAGAACTTGACGGAATGATCTCTGTGCATGTTCGCAGGGGGGACTATCTATCGCTTAAAGAGTTTCAAATGAAAGATCCGCATGCGTATTATTCTCGCGCAATGCGATACATGAAGAGCCAATTTCCTGATGCACGCTTTGTGATATTTTCCGATGACGTAACTTGGTGTCGTAAGCAACCCTTATTTGAAAGGTGCGAGTTTTTCGAATCCCTTCTCCCTAGCGATCATCGCTACGACTTGTACGCTATGAGTCAATGTAGCCATCACATTGTGGCGAACAGCAGCTTCAGCTGGTGGGGCGCTTGGTGGAACTGGCGTCCTGACAAGATTGTGATTGCGCCAGAATACTGGTTCGGCGAAAAATCGTCCCGCGATTTTGATATCGTACCTGACCATTGGATTGTAATGTAGGCAATGTTAGACCGTGCGTATAGCCCTCACCGTCGATCCTGAAATTCCCGTTCCGCCTGTGAGCTACGGCGGGATCGAACGCATTGTCGATATGCTCGCGCAGAGCCTAGTCGCGCGCGGACACGAGGTAACGCTATTCGCCCATGCCAAGTCGATCTGCCCAGTCGAGCTGGTAGGTTGGCGCGGAGCGAGCAGCGTCAGCAAACTCGATTCTATAAGGAACTGTGCAACGCTGGCGCCCAAGGTGTTCGCCGGACGTTTCGACCTCGTCCATTCCTTCTCGCGCTTAGCCTACCTAACCCCGCTGCTTCCCCTGCCGATCCCCAAGCTGATGACCTATCAGCGCGCGATCACTTCGAAATCGGTGTGGTTCGGTCACAAGCTTGCGCGCGGTACGTTAGAATTTTCGGCAATCAGCGAGTGGATGGTCGAAGGAATAAAGCACATCGGCAAATGGCATTTCGTGCCAAACGGTGTGCCGCTCGACGTCTACGATTTCCGCTCGGAGATTGCACCAGATGCCCCCTTGGTGTTCCTCGGCCGCATCGAGGAGATTAAAGGCCCGCATCTTGCGATCGAGATTGCCAGGCGGACGAATTCGAAGTTGGTCATAGCCGGCAACGTCCCCGCCGAACATAAGAAATGGTACGAGCATCACGTCGCTCCGCATATCGACGGCGCACAAATCACCTATGTCGGTCCCGTCAATGATGCGCAGAAGAATGAATTGCTCGGCCGCGCCCGCGCCTTATTGATGCCAATCCTGTGGGAAGAGCCATTCGGCATCGTCATGACCGAGGCGATGGCTTGTGGAACACCGGTGATAGGAACGCGGCGCGGCGCCGTGCCCGAGGTGGTCAAGGACGGCGTTACCGGCTTCGTAGGCGAAACGGTCGATGAACTTGTGGAGGCGCTGGCGCGTCTGCCAACCCTCGACCGCGCCTGCTGTCGACGCGAAGTGGAGGTGCGCTACTCCAACGATGCAGTGGTTGAAGCCTATCTCGCCATCTATCGAGCGCTGCTGGCGAAGCGAGTTTCTGGAGGCGGCCGCTGACCGAAGCTACACCAAGGCTCCTGGCTAGTGAGCTTTTGCGTCCCAGGGCAGAACGACGCTCTTGCGGCTGTTGCCTGGTTGTCTCGTCCGCAAAATCGGGGCAGTACCTCGCGCGACTGCCGGCGGTCACGCCAAGATCGCCGCCGCGGTCCGGTAGGCCCGGCGGTACTCCGTGGAGTACCTATTTTCGATCGGCGACGGCAGTAATGCGCGGCAACTTTCTGACTGGGCGTCATTCTTGCAAGGAAGCAGGCGCCGCGCCGCGGTCTGGTGGATTTTTCTGGAAGCGGGTTAGCCCTCTTTGTAGCGCTCCTGTTACCCTCGCTTGAGAAGTGCGATCCTGGTTGAGCGTCCTTGACGCTCTGTCAGCCTTTGGAATTAACATTAATGAAAACTCTCGTTGCGTTTCCGTCCACAGCCATTTTTGGGCAGGAGGCTGCGCGGGCCTTTGATGAAGTCGGAGGGCTTGAGGCATATTTCACGTCCTTTGCACATTGTCGATCCGGTCCACTGGCGCGAATTCTGCCCGTCGTCCCGCGGGGTAGAAGTATTTTGACCCAACTGGAGCGCCGAGCGATCACGGCCCTTCCGGACGACAAGATCGAAACGCGCCCGCTCCTGGAGATTCTCTATACCGCCGCCGCCAGCGGCGGCGCTCGGACCCGGACCGTTGACAGGATCTGGGACTACCTGTCCAAGGACTTCACTCGAGCCGCAGCTCGGCGGATCGCCCGCGGAGGGGTCGGGGCCGTCTATGCCTACGAGTACTCCGCGCTCGAAGCTTTTGAAGCGGCAGACCGGCTCGGCATTGCCAAAATTCTCGATTTTCCATCGTTGAACAGCCGACAGTTCGAGACACTGCAAAGGGCCCAAAAGGAAATCTATCCCGAGTTGCGCACCCCTGATGATGCCTACTTCGAGGCGCTGTTCGAAACGCGTCAGGCTCGTCGCGATGCCGAGATGCGCGCGGCTGACGTGATCATAACCAATTCGTCGCTCACTCGGGCTTCGCATATCGCCGGCGGTGCAGATCCTAAGAAGACCTTCGCTGTACCCTATGGCGCCCCAGCACCTCTGGAGGCGGTGACTGCCGCACCTGATCCGCACGGCCCGCTTCGCGTGATCTGGGCTGGCACATTTTCAATCCGCAAGGCAGCCCATCTGTTTGCCGAGGCTTGGCGCGGCAATATGGATCCCGCACATGCGCGAGCCGACATTTTTGGCGCGATCGGGCTGCCGGACCGCCTCTGGAAGCCGGCTCCCGAGGGGATGACTTTCCATGGATCGGTCGTGCGCCCGGTTCTGTTCGATGCTTTTCAAGCGTCGGACGTGCTGATGTTCCCGACACTCTCCGACGGGTTCGGAATGGTGGTGACCGAAGCCTTCGCTCGGGGCCTGCCGGTGATCACCACGGACCAGGCCGGGGCCTCGGACCTAGTGCGCCACGGCGTGAATGGGCTGATCATCGAGGCTGGCAATGCCCAAGCCATTGCAGACGCGCTGTGCTGGTGCTTGGATAATCGCACCGCCCTTGCCGGTATGCGCGAGGCCGCCCTCGAGACGGCTCGTGGGTGGCAATGGTCCGAATACCGATCCGCCCTCCGGGGGGCTGTAGCTGAAGGGCTGAGGCGGTGCGGACAAGAGACTGATCCACAGGATTGGCGAAATTGACGTTAGAGACCCGTGCTGTATCGGACTGTCGGAAGCGAGTTGTTATCGTCACTCCAGGTCAGCTCGGCTCGAACCCTCGTGTGGTGAAAGAAGCTGATACGCTACATATGTCAGGATACGATGTGGAGGTGATCGCTACCAAGTTGGCCGATTTCGTAGAGCCGCGGGATCAGTCCATTATGGCCGCCGCACCTTGGCGCCTGAAGCGGGTGACCTTTGACAACCGTTGGCTCTGGCGTTTGGGCCGTTCTTTGCAGATAGTGGCACGCTTGCTCAGAACTTTCACGCCGAGCAGGCGCCTCGATATGCTGGCGCTGAGTCCAATGTCACGGCATCTAGTCCGGGCGGCCTCTGCCAGATCAGCTGACCTCTTTATTGCACACTATCCCGCAGCGTTGCCGGCGGCCGCAGCTGCTGCCCGCCGCCACGGAACACAGTACGCCTACGACGCTGAGGACTTTCACTTGGGCGAATGGCCTGATGATCCGGCCTATGACACAGAACGTCGGTTGGTGCACGCCATCGAGGGCCGCTACCTGCCGAGCTGTGCCTATGTTACCGCCGCATCCCCGTTGATCGCTGAGGCGCTGGTGGAGACTTATGGAATTGAGCCGCCGCACGTGGTGCTTAACGTCTTTCCTCGCAGCCAGGCGCCGGCCGCGCCAACGACCCAAGGAAGCGCCGCACCCAGGCCTTCACTCTATTGGTTTTCGCAAACCATCGGACCAAACCGCGGCCTCGAATGCGCCGTACGCGCCATCGGTCTTTCCGCCTATCGGCCACATCTCTACCTGCGCGGTACGCCGGCCGTGGGCTACGTCGCACAGCTTGAAAAGATCGCGGGAGAAACTGGCGCTCAAGGCCGCGTCCATGTCCTCCCACCTGCCTCACCAGATCAGATGGAGAATCTCGCGGCGCATCACGATCTTGGTCTCGCCTCCGAGGTGCCGGTGAGCCGCAATCGGGAGGTCTGCCTGACCAACAAACTCTTCTCTTTCCTGCTGGCCGGCCTGCCACCGCTAATGTCGGCAACGCCCGCGCAGCGGCGCTTCGCGGCTGAATCGGGACTTGCCGACCTCGTCTATCCGGTCGACGATGCACCCGCCCTCGCGGCGCTGATCGACAGACTGCTTAGTGCTCCCGACGGCCTCGCATCACTGCGCGAGCAAATCTGGCGCCTCGGCCAGGAGCGCTACAACTGGGACGTTGAGCGCAACCTAATTCGATCTGCTATACAAGGCATTAAATGCTGAGACGATTTAAAAAGCTGCTTCTGCATGCACCATATAGGATCGGGCGAGCCCCAGCCAAGAACCGAATTGACGCATTTCAATCGACATTGCGCAGTCTTGCCCAAGGAAGCTACGATCCGAGAAGGATTTTAGATGGTGGGGCCAACGTTCGTGACGTTTCGAGGCTCGCCAAGCGACTGTCTTCTTCTGCCACCGCCCACATGACTGAACCGTAACCGGCATGTTGGCAAACTGTAACGAAATTCTTCGCACTTCCCGGCTAAGTATTCTATCCGGTCGCGCTGGGCGCGATGAATGGCGAAGCTTGCGTCCGGTAGTGGACCCACAGTGCACAACAACTGGAGCACATGTGGCACCTGAAAAACCGGAAAAAAGGACAGCACTGAGGACAGTGCCAGTGCGGAGTGCTGATACGCTTCTGAGCGGCACATTGAAGCGAGGCGATCGAGCGCTTCTGAATTTGGATCTTCAGGGCACGGAAACCGAGGCGCCCAATGCTCGGCAAACCGCCTTGATGGATATCGAAGTGATTCTGATTGAAGGCTCACTTTTTCCACAAGCCTACGGACCTTCATCAGATGTCATCGATTTCTTTGCATCGCGCAAATTCGGGTTGCACGCTGTGGCCTCTCTGTCGGTACCGCGGCGGGCCAATCGTGCGCATCAGGCAGACTGTCTGTCTGTCGCCGAGTGTAGCGAACTGAGGCAAGACACGGCATGAGGATGACGGACGAAGGCCGCTCGCGCAACGTGGCCATTGTCGCCCCGCACTTTCCGCCGAGCAACCTCGCGGGGGTGCATCGGGCGCGCTTACTCAGCCAGCACCTCGCTGAGTTCGGCTGGCGACCGATCATAGTGACAACACACTGGCGCCACTACGAAGAAGAGCTCGATTGGGGCTTGAACTCCCTCGTCGATCCAAAACTCGAGGTTATCCATACTCGAGCGGCGCCGACAAAACCGGTGCGCACCATTGGCGACATTGGAGTTCGGGCTCTGCCATGGCATCTCGCCGCCATCGAGAAACTACGTAGGGCCAACAGGCTAGACTTTCTCCTCATTACAGTGCCCTCGTTTTACTCCTCTGTTTTAGGTCAGCTTGCATATCGACGTATGCCATTACCGTTTGGCATTGATTATATCGATCCTTGGGTGCAAATGTGGCCGCCGGCTGAAGTGCGGTTCTCTAAGGCCTGGTTCTCATACAAACTCGGTGAGCGTTTAGAACCCTGGGCTGTAAAGAATGCCAGTCTAATTACAGGAGTAGCCTCAGGCTACTACCAGGGTGTCATCGAACGAAATCCGCAGCTTGAGACCACTGCAGTGCAGGCCGCGATGCCTTATGGATTTTCGAGTGCCGATTTCGTCGCGCCCAGTGTGTACTCCCAACGTCCGAAACTTTTCGACCCAGATGATGGGCACCTGCATCTTGTGTATGCTGGAGCTATGCTGCCAAAGGCATACAGCGTTCTCGAACGGCTGTTCGAAGGCCTGGCACTTCTTAAGCGAGAGAATCCGGAAGTTGCCAAAAGATTCAGACTGCACTTCATCGGCACGGGAAAATCGCCAAATGATCGCAATGGTTTCAACGTAGTACCAGTGGCGGAGCGGCTAGGAGTGAGCGGCCAAGTCCGAGAACACCCCAATAGGATCGGCTATCTCGACGTACTTGCCCATCTGACCAAGGCGTTCGGCATTCTTGTCCTTGGTTCCACCGAAGCTCACTATACTCCTTCCAAGGTCTATCAAGCAGTTCAGTCCCGACGCCCGGTATTTGCCATGCTCCACCACGCCAGCACGGCCGTGGATGTGCTTCGAGAAAGTCGCGCTGGCTTCGCCGTGACACACACCACAGATCGCCTACCGAGCATTGCCGAGGTGTCAGCGGCCTTGCAGCATTTCGCAGTCGGTTTTGACTATGACGCTGATCAAGTAGATTGGTCGGCCTTTGACGAGTTCTCGGCCCGCGAGAGCGCATCCAGATTGGGAAGGGCGATGGACTTGGCGTCGGCAAAATTTGATGAGCGCGTGAAGCGCCGTACGCAATGATTTCATGTACGCCTCCTTGCTTCAGCCCGCTATACATTTTGACTGTGCTGAGCTCATCTCCTATATATTGATATCGCAGTGAGGTTTCTGTTCTTCGCTGGAGGAAGTTATATTGGGGGCCTGGAAGTCGTGACGCTTTCACTAATGAAGGAGTTGCAGAATCAGGGGCATGAGTGCTTTTCTGTCATTAGTGGTTGGAATGATGGTAAATACTCTGCGAAATTGACCGAGGCGGGCATTCCGCATATGTGTATCAAACTTGGGCGCTTTTATTTGACAAAGCCAGTTTGGAATGCAGACGGATTTTTGCATTTTGCGGGGGCTGCTAGGCAGTTGCGGTCTGTGATTCGTAGGTTTTGCCCTGATGTTGTCGTTTTAACCAGCGTTGAGTTTGCGGTTACAGCTCTGCAAGTAATACCAAAGAGTGTTCCTGTGGTGTTGCACGTTCATGACGTGCCCAGCAGACACTGGTCCTCACTGATAGGGCGATATGTGCTTGCGAGGTCGCGTGGGATCATCACGGTATCAGACTTCATCCGAGATAAGGTCATCGCAGTCGCTGGTAGCAGGATTTCAGTGCGAACTGTCCACAATGGCGCGCCTTCACTCGAGTTCGTCGAGAAATCTGATTCCGCCAAGCTGCGGATCGGAATCATTGGACAGCTAATTGCGCGAAAGAAGCACGACGTACTGATTGACGCAGTCGGTTTGCTGTCGCCTCACGAGCGAGCTATGATTGAGGTACGCATTTTTGGTAACGACACAACTGAATACGCAGCTACGATTAGGGATATGATTCAAGTTAATAATCTTACGGAATATTTTAGATGGATGGGTTTCGTTGATTCCCGTGAAGAGATTTACGGAGATCTCGATCTCGTTGTAGCTCCTGCGATCGAGGAGCCCTTTGGAACGACGATTCTGGAGGCCGGTAGCTGTGGCTTGCCCGTAGTCGCAGCTCGATCAGGCGGATTTCCTGAAATGGCAATTGATGAGGAGACTGGTTTACTGATTGATCCACAAAGCCCAAGTAGCTTAGCGACTGCAATCTCTTCACTGCTAAATGTCAGTAAGAGATGCCGACTGGGAAATGCTGCGAAGCAGCATGTCCGGGAAAATTTTAGTCAATCATTGGCCGCAGCAAACTTTTCTAGAAGTGTTGCGTCATTTTTAAATAATAATGGCGCATCTTGAGGCTTGGTAATTCCTAGGCGATTGGAGTTTCTAGGTGACGCTTGATCGAATCTTTCAAAAATCGGACGCGTTTGGAAAGCACATGCTGTTTTTTATGGGTCTTGTATCTTCTGCAGGGGCGTGCTGCAAGTAGCGCGAGGCATTGCTGTAGCCAAGTGACCTTCCGCTCCACTCAGAATCAGTGTTTCATGACATACAGCTTAGAACCTAATATCTTGTGGAAGAGGAAAGGACATGTCCTGACAACCAATCTCTGGCAGGCGGGTCTTTATGCGTTTCTCGCGGGCATTCTCGATAAACCATGACCTTCGCCGTTGTGAGCTCGCATCCGATACAATACTATGCGCCCTTGTTTCGTGAGCTGGCTCGGCGGATTGATGTGCAGGTATTTTATCTTCACCAAGTGACCGCGCATGATCAGGCCGAAGCAGGGTTCGATCTTGGCTTCGAGTGGGATGTTGATTTGCTGTCTGGCTATGAAAGCAGCTTTCTGGAGAATGCTGCGATTCGTCCTGGCTTGCATCACTTCAGGGGTGTCAGCACGCCGGGCATCGCTGCAGCACTGAAGCAGGGTCGCTTCCGTGCTGTGCTGCTCACTGGCTGGCACCTATGGGGCTATGCGCAGGCGATAATGTCGGCGAAGCGCTTGGGCATTCCCGTCATGGTGCGCGGCGATAGCCAGTTGCAGACCAAACGTAGTTTCGCAAAAAGGGCCACCAAGGCAGTGGCCTATCCGGCTTTCTTGCGCACCTTCGATGCGGCGCTCTACGTTGGCACACGCTCGAAGGACTATTGGCGTCATTATCTTTATCCTGGAGAAAGGCTTTTCTTTTCGCCCCACTGTGTGGATAACGCCTGGTTCGCGGAGCGGTCGAGTGCCGAGGCAGGCACAACCTTGCGTCAGAAGCTAGGCATCGCACCACATACGAAGGTGTTGCTTTTCGCCGGCAAGCTGCAACCGTTCAAGCGGCCGCTTGACGTCATCGATGCCGGAGCTCTTCTGCGCCGGAACGGGCGAGATGTGCAATTGCTCGTTGCCGGTTCAGGCGAACTTGATGCGGCCATGTGGCAAAGAGCGGATGCCGCCGGCGTGCCTCTGCATATGCTGGGGTTCCAGAACCAGTCGGCCATGCCGGCTGCCTATGCTGCAGCAGACCTACTCGTGCTGCCATCCTCGTCAGAGACTTGGGGCCTTGTCGCCAACGAAGCGCTTGCCTGCGGCACACCAGTGGTGGTGTCGGATGCCTGCGGCTGCGCGCCGGACCTCGCAGCCGATGGCATCGCGGGGGCAACCTTTCCCACGGGCAATGTCCGGGCCTTGGCTGAGCGACTGTCGCAGTTGCTTGACCAGCCGCCGGATAATGCACAGATCGCTAAAAAGATCTCGCGATACTCCCTGTCGAATGCGGTCGACGGCATCGAGACAGCCTTTCAGGCAATCAGGCGAATGGCCCCTCAATGAGGATACCGGGATGACAACGCCTGCCCGCTCGCCATTACCGCCTGCCGTACTTCCCGTCGCAGTCGCAATCCTGCTGCTGTTCGGATTCGGGCCGAACCTGCCATTGGCGCTGTTAGCGGTTACTATATTGCTTGTCGGTAGCGCGCTTCTCTGGCGCCCCGGGGAATCCCCGATCCTTTTGTTGCTCTTTGGCTACCAGTGGCTTCAGGCCAGCGCACGGATTTTTCATGCTAATTTCAAAGGCGTTGATGTTGCCGATCTTTCATATGCAGGCGGGCAGGTGTCCTTGGCATCTACGCTCTCGCTTTTGGCCTTGCTGTCTCTCGCCGCCGGCCTTCGCGCTGGCGTCGGACGGTGGCGCGGGATTGACGGACAGTTGTGCCGCGAAATCGTGCTCTCGCGGAACACGAGGTCTTGGTTCCGGCTCTATTTATTGGGCGCAGCTGGTGCAGCGGCTGCGCTCTTCCTGGCGCGTTTCGTTCCGCCCCTCAGTCAACCATTGCTGGCCCTCGCGACAATGAAGTGGGCCTTTTTCTGGGTCCTGGCCTATGCCACGTTCGTCCGGCCCGACGCGGATAGAAGGTACCTCTTGGTGGCGTTCCTGTTTGAATTTTCCCTCGGATTGGGGAGCTATTTTTCCGACTTCAAGACGGTCTTTTTCATAACAATTTTGGCGATGGCGGCCGCGGGCATGAAGATCTCGGGAAGACGACTTGTTTCCCTCACGGCAGTGGCCCTGATCCTTGTATCGGTGACGGTTGTCTGGACCGCGGTAAAGGTAGAATACCGTTATTTCCTTAGCGCCGGAGAGCGAGCACAAGTCGTGACCGCTAACTATGGCGAAAGCATCACAACACTGGCGCAAATGGTTGCACGCCTTGATTCTAGGGATCTCGCTGATGCTGTTGAAGAGTCAATCAACCGAATAAGCTATGTGGACTTCTTCGCGGTCGTCCTCGACAGAGTACCGGCAGTAGTTCCGCATGAACATGGTGCGCTCTGGTTGGACGCGATCAGTCGACCTTTCATGCCTCGCATTTTGTTTCCGGAAAAGTCAGCAATCCATGACAGCGAACGGACCAATTACTACACGCGATTGAGCGTTTCGAGCTATGATGTCGGCACGTCGATCAGCATCGGCTATATCGCTGAAACCTACATCGACTTCGGTACCATCGGGATGATGGTGGTCATCTTCATTTATGGCCTGATACTGGGCCGGGTCTACAGATGGTTCGTGCGAGGGCCACGCACTCGAGGCCTACTTGGCATGGCTTTAATTAGCGCAATTCTTCTCGGTGCGATGGCTCTGGAGTCAAGCATAACAAAGGTTATCGGAGGGCTCATTGTGAGCATTCTGGTTGCATATCTGATCGCAAGATGGGTCGTTCCCTTGTGTCTTCCCTGGCTTCGAGCGGGTAAAGGGAAGTATCGCCTGACAGCGGCGGCGTGAGGATTCAGTATGTCGATTTTATTCGATTGATCGTGGATAGCCAAACCAAAATGATTTGCCGGCATGTCGTGGCTTCGGTCGATGAGGAGGCCTCTGGTCCAAGTTATTCCGTCGTTTCCCTGGCACAGGCGGTCAGCTCATTGGGCGCCGATAGCGTGGTCATGGCGATAGGTCGGCGCATGTCGGAACCGGGCCTTGAAATTTTTCAACAGGACTGGGCGTGGGTCCCCGGTGTCAAGCACCTGATGTATTCAACGTCCCTGATAAACGCTTTGGATCAGGCTGCGAGGAAAGGTGCCGTCATCCACGGGCACGGGCTTTGGCTGATGCCCAACATCCGTCCGGCACGGATTGCTGCCCGGCACGGCGTTCCCTTCCTGGTCTCACCACGCGGGATGCTTGGTCCCGAGGCGCTGGCCTTTTCCTCCCGCCGAAAGAAGGTCATGTGGGCGCTCGCGCAGCACAACGCCCTGGAATTGGCCGACTGCTTTCATGCAACAAGCGTCGCCGAGTATGAGGATATTCGAAGGATGTCCTTGCGCGCTCCGGTGGCCGTGATACCGAACGGAATCCATATCCCGGTCGGCGAGCCAAATCCGGCATACACGATCCTGTATCTGGGTCGACTACATCCGAAAAAAGGGATCGATCGTCTGATCGAGGCATGGGCGCGTCTCGCCATCGACTTTCCGGATTGGCGGCTTCGCATTGTGGGGCCGTCGGAGATCGGCTGTCGTGAAGCGCTTGAGGCGCAGGTGGTGCGTCTCGCAGTGCCGCGTGTCTGTTTTGAAGATGCGCTCCGTGGTGATGACAAATGGAGTGCCTATCGCGAAGCTGGACTGTTCGTCCTGCCGACATTGAACGAGAACTTCGGCATGGTTGTTGCCGAAGCTTTGGCGACAGGAACGCCTGTGATCTCGAGCAAAGGTGCACCGTGGTCGGGGCTTGTTGAGGAGCGCTGCGGCTGGTGGGTCGACCACGGCGTAGAGGCGCTTGAGGCAGCACTCCGCCGTGCCCTAGCGATCTCACCGGAGGAGCGCCTGGTTATGGGTCGGCGCGGCCGCGAATGGATGAAGCGCGAGTTTGGCTGGGAAAGTATAGCCGAACGGATGGCAGCAACCTATGCATGGTGCCTTGGCGAAGGAGAGCGCCCCGAATGTGTAGTGCAGTGACTAATTCGCAGAATACCGAGAAAACCACGCTGCACGGAAATCGACGATTCGCGAACAATCTGCCAGTGTCCTCTGTGTCCTGCCATGCAACCCTCACTCTAGCGCTTGCGGCTCCAGCCACTTCCCAAATTCGCTGCGACAGTAAGCCTGAGGTTCCATGTCTATCCCCGCGCGCATATTCCGATCCCTTGGAGCTTGATGTTCGGCAATTGCGTGAGGCAGATCGTGAAATCCCCTATTCCCTGGGAGCCATGAGGCTATGTCCGCGGAGGCGACAAGACCTCCCCATTCAAAGAGCGCCGATCCTGGCGAGGTGAAGTCCGATCTCTATAGTTCCGCCGACATTGTCGTCCTTCCCACTAAAGCCAAGTTCTTCGGCCTCGTGATCGCCGCGGCGCTCTCGCACGGCATATCGGTCGTCACCACCCGGAACGCTCCTCGCAGCGGCCTTAGCGACCATCGCTGTGGCCGGTGGCTCGACCTTGAGACCGAGGCGCTGGACCGGACTCTGGTTGAGGCGACCGCTCTCCAACGCTCCGCGTTACGCGATATGGGTGAGCGCGGTTGGTCATGGATGGAAAGTGATTTCGGCTGGCAGAGCGTCGACGAGAAGATAATGAGTAACTACGAGAGCGTCGCGTCCGGCAGCGCTCCGCCGGACGCCAGACGGTTAGACTGAGTCACATTAGAGGCGTCGCGTAACAAGCGCTTCAACCAACCTTCGTCATTCGAGGTTTCGATATGTCCGCAATTCTTGGCCTGAATTCCTTCCATGCAGATTCTGCGGCGTGCCTCGTCGTCGATGGAAAGCTTGTTGGCGCTGTTGCCGAAGAACGGCTGGGGTCTCGGGAGAAGCACAGTCCGGCCTTTCCCGAAAATGCGGTTCGTTGGCTGCTGACCGACAACGGGCTCAAGCTTTCCGACGTGACCCATATCGCTCTACCCCGTGATACGAAGGCGAACCGGGGAGCAAAGATACGTTACGTGATGAAGCACCCAGTCACCGGTGGGCGCGCCGCGCTGGAACACGTTTCGCGTTCGAAAAAGACGCAATCCATGCTCGATCAGCTTGCACAGGTCTGTGATGAGGACCCGTCGCTGGCCACTTTCAAAACAGTACCAGTCGAACATCATCTAGCCCACATCGCTTCTTCGTATTACTGCTCCCCCTTCGATGGACTTACCGCTGGGTTCTCCTACGACGCATCCGGGGACTTTGCTTCGGCGATGGCGGCCCGCTGTGAGGGACCTAGAATTGACGTCCTCGATCGCGTCACGCTCCCAGACAGCTTGGGCTTCTTCTACACTGCTCTTTGTCAGTTCATCGGCTTCGATGAATTCGGGGAAGAATATAAGGTCATGGGGCTTGCCCCCTATGGTGAAGACGTCCACCGCGAACTGATGCGCAAGCTCGTCAAGCTGCCCGAAAATGGCTGGTTTAGGCTAGCGAAAGGCGCCTTCGGGATGCACGAGGGCGGCGAGTCAGGTTCAAAGGACGACCGAGAACATATCGTGATGGGACGTCTCTGGCGCGATGTCGTTCGAAAATCCTTGGGCGCGCCGGCGGCACGCGGCACCCTAACCCAGCGTGAAAAGGATATCGCTCGTTCGGTGCAGGTCAGATTCGAGGAAGCGGCCGTGCACTGCCTCAATCGTCTTCACGGAATGGTCGAAACGGAACAACTCGTGATGGCCGGTGGCTGTGCGCTCAACGGCGTTGCTAATGCGCGGATCCTGCGTGAAACGCAGTTCACGTCTCCCTACTTGCAGGCCGCGTCATCGGACGACGGCACGTGCGTAGGTGCCGCATTCTGGGCTTGGCACAACGTCATTGGGTCGACCGAGCGTTTCCATATGGAGCACGCCTTCTGGGGACCCGAATACAGTGACGCTCGCCATCGCAGTGCCGTCGAGAAGACCGGTCTGCCGGTGAAAGAATATTCCGCGGACGCGCCGCTTGTGGAGCGCGTCGCCCAGTTGATTGCCGATGGACAGGTGGTCGGATGGTACCAGGGGCGGAGCGAATGGGGGCCCCGAGCACTCGGGAACCGGTCCATCCTCGCGAACCCGGCCATCACTACAATGAAGGACATCATCAACGCGAAGATCAAGCGGCGCGAGAGCTTCCGTCCCTTTGCGCCAAGCGTTCTGCGTGAGGATGTGGCCACCTACTTCGAGCAGGACATCTACTCACCCTTCATGATGCATGTCGTGAAACTCAGACCGGAATGGCGCGAACGTCTGCCTGCCATCACACATGTCGATGGAACAGGAAGGCTGCAGAGCGTCGACCCGACTTCCAATGCGCTCTACCATCTCTTGATTGGCGCCGTTAAGTCCCGAACAGGGGTCGGCATGGTTCTGAATACGTCGTTCAATGAAAACGAACCCATCGTGGATACGCCAGAGCAGGCCGTGGATTGCTTCTTGAGGACCGACATGGACGCAATCTGCGTTGGTCGCTATGTAGTTGTGAAGGCTGAATTAAAGGATTGACTGAAACTCAACGAGTCACGCCCAGACGTTGTGCTCCGCCAGTTCAAGATAGCGCGCGAGCACGTTCACCGATTTCCATCCGCCAGCGCGCATGATGGCGGCCGTGTCGAAGCCTCGCGTGAGCAGATCCTGTGCCGCCCCCACCCGCAGAGAGTGACCGCTGAACTCCCCCACCACGGCTGCATCGAGCCCGGCGCGTTCGGCGGCCTGTTTCACGAGCCTCTTGACGGTCGTCGTGCTGAGGTCTCGGTTGACGGGCTTGCCCTGGTAAACTGGACAGAACAGCCAGTCGATGTCCTGCCCGCGCAAATCAAGCCACTCCCGCATCAGGTCGGCAGTCCGATGGGAGGTGAAGGCAATGCGCCCTGCGCCGAAGGGGTCTGCCTTGCTCCGACGAATGAGGACGCGGAGGGTGCCGTCCGACCTCTCGTCGAGGTCGTCGTTTCTGAGAGCTACCAGTTCCGACCTGCGGGTGAGAAGCTCATAGCCCAGCGACAGCATGGCGCGGTTGCGCAGACCGCGGGGCGTGTCGGGCTGGATTTCGAGGAAGCGGTCGAGGTAGTCGCGGGTAAGGCCCTTCGCCTGTTTCGGACGAATGGCCTTGCCCCTGCGGACGCGCCTGAGGGAGAGGTTGATGTCCTCGTCATGTGTCGGATCGGGCAGTCGCAGCAGGCGATGCACCTTGCGGATGGCGTAAAGGCGTCGCCGCACGGTCGAGGGCGCCTTCGTCCGTCCCTGGTCCTCGAGGAACCGGCAGACGGTGTCGACTTCTGCGGGAAAGGGGAACATGGCTCGATCGTTGCACCAGGTTTCGAAAGCCTCGACATCCGCGTGATAGCTGCGCATGGTGGACGGAGCGTAGGCGCCCTCGAGGCGTCGGAATTCGGAGCGCCAGTCGACAAAAGGGTGGATAGGTCGGCGTTGCATAAATTGCACCTTAAGTGCAAATATGGCTCGGCGCAATGGTAGTTGTCCAGCAACTTAGATCTGCGCGCGCAGTTCTTAGATGGTCGATACAGGACCTATCAAGCGCGTCAACTGTCTCGGTTCGTACGATCAAGACGATCGAAGCGCGTGACGGACCACCTCAATGCAGACCAGGCACAGTCAAAAAGCTTGTCTCCGCCTTCGAGTCCGCCGGCATCGACTTCATCGGCACCCCGGAGGACCGCCCCGGTATCCGCATCAGACATCCCGGCCAGCGAACGTAAACGGTCCTGATCCCTGCCCCGGCATGGTAAGTGTGTCACGGGCGCAAGGGGATTGATCGACGGACGCAGGCAATCAAGATGCTGGGCTTGATTGCGCGCGTCCCACAACGTACGTCGGATAATTGCCTCGCTCGGTGGCCGTGGCGGCGGAAGGAGGCAGGGACAATGATGGAGATGCCCCATGTCCAGAGACCTGACCTCGCCCAGCCCGGAGCGGTTCGGCATGACCAGCTTTGCAGACCTCCTGCCTGCGCGAGACCCGATCCTCGGTGAGGACCCGGGCTCCTTTCGGGACTTCCACCGGGGCATGATGCAGTCGCTCACACCCTTCACACCCTATGAATGCGTCGTCGCAGAGAACCTCGTCGCCATCGAGTGGGAGCTTCTGCAGCACCGCCGCATGCGCGACGCCAACTTCCGCCGGGTGATCCACACGTCCGTCAGCGACGCCGTGCTGGCGCGTGAAGAGGCCAGGCACGAGGCGGCCCTGGACGAGGCCTGGGACAAGTTCATCGCGGAGGGAGGGGACGAGGACGCCTGGAAGGCCCCCTTCGAGTTCGACAAGGCGGCGGCGCTCAAGATGGCAGAGGGCCTCGCCGCACGGACGGTGTCGCAGGATCCCGACCTCCAGGCGGAGGCCTATGCCGAGGTCGTCGCACTCGGTCTGCACCCGGTCGAACTCATGAGCGCGGCCTATCTCGCGTGGCCCGCGCCGGCGTCGAAGCACGACGACAAGATCCAGTCCCTCGAGCGGCGCCGCCGCGAGGTGAAGCGGGACTACGACGCTCTTCAGAAAGCCCGGCCCGTCGACGTGAAGGCCATCGAGGCGGAGGTTGTCGAGGCGGAGGTGGTCGAGGCGGAGGTGGTCGAGGCGGAGGTCGTCGAGGCGGAGGTCGTCGGGGGATGACGTCCGACGAGATCGCGGCCCGCAACCGCGCCAACGCGGGGCGCAGCACCGGCCCCAGGACGGCCCCCGGCAAGGCGATGGTGGCGTCCAATGCCCTGCGCCACGGCGCGACGGCACGCCCCGATCCCGGCAGCGTCGCCGGCTGGCTGGCCATCATCCTCGACAGTCCGCACATCACGCCGGGCGACCTGCTGCCGGCGGACGAATGCGGCGTGAGGGCGCTCGCCCTGGCCCAGGCGGAGGCGCACCTCGTCGCTGCAGAACGGGCCCTTCAGGCGTTCGAAACGGGGGCGGCAAAGCCCGGCGAGTGTACGAAGGACCTGCGGGAGACGGCGGACTTGATCATGGACGAGCTGCTCGAGTTCGTCGGGACCAGGCGGGAGGTCCGCCCGGACCTGTCGATCCTGCGGCGCATCGCCCGCGTCGAGACCGAAGAGACAATGTCCGGTGGCGAGCGGCACCGTCTTCTGAGGCGCTATCTCCGGGAGGCGCGCACAGGGCGCCGGCACGCCTTTGAAGCCTGGGCCGCGGGGCGTGCAGACAACGCCGATGCGGCCTCCCTCGCCCCTCGAAGGCCCGATTTCCCGAAACAAAGCCAAATTTCAACTTAAGGTTGTAGCTTGTGCAGAGGGTTAGGTCGTAACACATTGATAATTCTCATATCTTCAGCTCCATTCCGCGCCCCGCCGCGACGTATGCCCGGCGTGGCAAGCCTCTCGGGTCCGGCAAATGCCCGATAACGCTGTCCCTCGCATCCCCTGCACGGTCGTCATCCCGGCCAGGAACGAGGCCGCGGCCCTGCCCGAGGTGCTCTCCCGCCTCTCCCGCTTCGCCGAGGTCGTCGTGCTCGACAGCCAGTCGGAAGACGCGACGGCAGAGGTCGCGGAGGCGCATGGCGCCCGCGTGCTGCAGTTTGCCTGGGACGGGCGCTACCCCAAGAAACGGAACTGGTTCCTGCTTACTCATCCGCCCGCGACGCCCTGGGTCCTCTTCCTCGACGCCGACGAATTCGTTGACGCAGCCTTCGTCGAGGCGCTGGCCCGCGCCATCCGACGGGACGACGTCGTCGGTTACTGGCTCACCTATAGCAACAGCTTTCTCGGCCGCCCGCTTCGCCACGGCGTGCCGCAGCGCAAGCTTGCGCTGTTCCGCGTCGGCGCGGGGCTCTACGAGAGGATCGAGGAGGAGGCCTGGAGCGGCCTCGACATGGAGATCCACGAGCATCCCATCCTCGAGGGGCGCACGGCCGAGATCACCGTGCCGATCGAGCATCGCGACGACCGCGGGCTCGCGCAGTTTCTCCGCAAGCACATCGATTACGCCGCCTGGGAAGCGAAGCGCACGGCGGCGCTCGCCGGCGATCCCCTCGCTTGGGAGGCGCTCACCGGGCGGCAGCGGTTCAAGTATCGCCACATTGGTGCGGGGTGGTACGCAATGTTCTATTTTGTCTATACCTACGTGGTGAAGCTGGGGGTGCTGGACGGCCGTGCCGGCTACCACTATGCCACTTACAAGGCGTGGTATTTCCGAACGATACGGCTCCTCCTCCGAGAGCAGTCGCGCACGAAATAATGTTCCAGAACTGCAAGGAGTGATCCCGCTTGGCACGCCTCTATGACAGCCGCAAACGTATCCTGGTCACCGGCGGCGCCGGCTTCCTGGGCTCCCACCTGATCGACCGGCTGCTCGAGCAGGGCCACGAGGTGCTCTGCGCCGACAACCTCTTTACCGGGACCAAGCGCAACATCGATCACCTGCACAGCCATCCGCGCTTCGAGTTCCTGCGCCACGATGTGACCTTCCCGCTCTACGTCGAGGTCGACGAGATCTACAACCTCGCCTGCCCGGCCTCGCCGGTGCACTACCAGCATGATCCGGTGGCCACGACGAAGACCTCGGTGCACGGCGCGATCAACATGCTCGGTCTGGCGAAGCGCCTGAAGTGCCGCATCTTCCAGGCCTCGACCAGCGAGGTCTACGGTGATCCGAGCGTGCATCCGCAGCCGGAGAGCTACTGGGGCAACGTCAACCCCATCGGGCCGCGCTCCTGCTATGACGAGGGCAAGCGCTGCGCGGAGACGCTCTTCTTCGACTATCACCGCCAGCACCGTCTACAGATCAAGGTGGCGCGGATCTTCAACACCTACGGGCCTCGCATGCATCACGCCGACGGCCGCGTGGTGTCGAACTTCATCGTGCAGGCGCTGCGCGGCGATCCCATTACAATCTACGGCGAAGGGCAGCAGACGCGGTCCTTCTGCTTCGTCGACGACCTCGTCGAGGGCTTTGTCCGCTTGATGGAGAGCGAGGACGACGTCACCGGGCCGGTGAACCTCGGCAACCCGGGGGAGTTCACGATCCGCGAGCTTGCGGAGAAGGTGCTCTCCAAGACGGGATCGCGGTCCAGGCTGATCCACGAGGCCCTTCCGGAAGACGACCCGAAACAGCGCCAGCCGGATATTTCTGTGGCGAAGGAGAAGCTGTGCTGGCAGCCCTCCGTCGCTCTGGACGAAGGTCTCGACCGGACCATCGACTATTTCAGGAAACTGCTGCCTGAACTCGCCGCTGCGTGACAGGTTCACGCCTCGCTTCCAGACGATGCGCTCCGCCGCCTCGAGATAGCGGCTGAGCACGGCGACCGATTTCCAGCCCCCTGCTCTCATGATCGCGGCCGTGTCATGCCCCGCCGTGAGAAGGTCTTGTGCCGCGCCGACCCGCATCGAATGGCTGCTCAGATCCAGGACGGCAGAGGCATCGGACCCAGCGGCCCTGCGCCCTGTGTCCATTACTGAAGTTTGGGTTGCGCGCGAGCCTGCGCCAGAGACGATCATAGACGAAGAAGTTGCCCTGGGAACGGACTTGGTGCTCATTCATCGGACTTCGAATCGTCCATTTCAGATCGCCGCGGAAAAATGCCCTGTCAAGGCTAGTGTCACTCGACAAACGGTGTTACCGCATATCCAACGGTGGTTGATCAGTCGACAAATTCATTTTCGTTGAGGGCTGCCCGCCATGTATTCCCGTGATTTCGACAAGAATCCTATTCTGGTTGTCGCCGCCGAACGCCAGTCCGGCATTAAGCTTGAGCGAGTACTCAGCAAACGCGCATTCGACTTGATCCTTTGCCCTTTCGGACTGGTTCTCACAGCCTTTGTCGGCATCCTCCTTTTTCTTCTCAATCCGCTCTTCAATCCGGGTCCGCTGCTTTATTCGCAGCATCGAATGGGGCTTTATGGCGACCGGTTCACCATGTTGAAGTTTCGGACGATGCTGCCGGAGGAGGTCGTCACGAACGCGCGTCCAGCCACTGCTCCGCTGGAAGTCGAGCGAATCACGCCTCTTGGGCGGATCCTCCGACGATTCCGATTGGATGAGTTGCCGAACTTCGTAAACGTCTGGCGCGGAGAAATGAGCGTTGTTGGTCCCCGGCCTGACGCCTGGGAGCACTCCCATCTGTTCTGGCAGACGGTCCCTCGATACAGCGAACGATTCCGCGTCCGCCCCGGCATCACGGGGCTGGCACAGGTCCAGGGCGGTTATGCAGACAGCGCCAATGCGATCCGCCGAAAGGCCAGGTTCGACAGCTATTACGTCCGGCGCGCCAGCTTCGCTCTCGAGGCCTTCATCATCTGGCGCACTGTGGTGATCTTCTTCAGCGGCTTCGGCGCCCGGTAGCGGCGCATCCACATGTAATTGGGGGATGACATGTCTATTCACAGGATCCGCTCCGTCGCTTCGGCTTTCGGTATCGTGATGTTCGGGGTAACCGCGGGGCACGCGCAGCCGGTGCAAGAGTGTCAGGCGGTCGTCGAGCTTCAGGTCCAGCGGTCAACCGCACTGTCCGACCTTTTGGCCGACCTGACGGCCCAACTCGAGACCGCGCCGGAAAGCGAGAGGCGGAGTATCGAGCAGAAGATCAGGCATGTCGAGACGCGCATACATCTTCTCGACGTGTCTTATCGCAGGCTAAACGGGCCCCAGCTGAACAACAAGAAGTGCGAAGCAATAGAGGCATTTATCTTGCGCCACAGCAGCGTTTCGTGAACCACGCGCGTCAGAGATCAAGGTGGCGCGGATCACCTGACCTCTCCGCTGCCTCAATGACATTTGTCCCCTCAGTTCCAGACGTTGTGTTCTGCCGCTTCCAGATACCGGCTAAGCACGGCGACCGATTTCCAGCCCCCTGCCCTCATGATTGCGGCCGTGTCATGCCCTGCAGTGAGCAAATCCTGCGCGGCGCCCACCCGCATCGAGTGACCGCTCAAGTCTCGGACAAAAGTTGCGTCATAGCCCGCGGCCTTTGCAGACGATTTCACGATGTCCCGAATGGTCGAGGTTCCGAGCGGTCGCGCGATAGGCTTGCCGGCGTATATCGGACAGAACAGCCAGGAGATGTGCGCTCCGCGACAGGAAAGCCAGGCGTCCACTCGTTCGCGTGTACTGACTGAAGTGAATGCGAGCCGACCTTGACCGAACTGGTCCGCCTTGCTCCTCGGTATCAAAACCCTAAGCGTCCCATCTTCGCGCCAGGTCACGTCTTCGAGCCTGAGCGCCGCCAATTCAGAGCGCCGGGTCAGGAGCTCATAGCCGAGGGAGAGCAGCGCCGCGTTACGTAGACCGACTGGGGTCTCGGGCTGAGTCCTCAGAATTCGGTCGAGGACGTCTCGTGTGAGCGCAAGGGCCTGCTTCGGACGTGCGTTCTTGGCTCGACGGACGCGACGCAAGGCCAGCAAGACCTCTTCATCCAATGTAGGGTCGGGAAGGCGCATCAGACGGTGCGCCTTTCTTATCGAGTACAGCCGCCGCTGCACCGTCGACATTGAGCGACCGAGTGCCTGCGCTTCGAGGAAGGCACTGACTGTGTCGGCCGTGGCTGGAAGGACGTTCCTGCCCTCCTCCGCGCACCAAGCCGCGAAGATGTCGACATCACTATAGTAGGATTTCATGGTGGCTGGTGAGTAGGCTCCTTCCAAGCGCAGGAACTCTGAACGCCATTCTAACGTGTTCATGTGGGCTAGCCTTTACTAAACGGTACCATATGGTATATATGGTATCATATGGAGTAGGTCAAGCATGACTGGACTGCAGTTTCGAGTGGCTCGATTGGCTTTGCGGCTCAGCGTTGTTGAGTTGGCGAAGGCAAGTTCCTTGGGCACCAGCACGATCAAGCGGATTGAAATGACGGATGGGAAGCCGTCAGCCACAGCCGCAAACGTGATCAGGCTGCGTGAGACCCTTGAGGGTTTCGGTATCGAGTTCATCGAGGCGGCTGACGGCGCACCGGGGATAGTAGTCCGGCTCGAGAGCTCAGGAATCGCTAAGGCGGGACGAACTGTAGGTGACGATTAGCACTGCACCTTGCGTTGAACAGCTTGAGACGCCGTGAGTACCGTAATGCACCTTCATCTGCGTTTTATGCACTGGGCGAGTGCAAAGATGTCACGCGACATCCCGCGTACTGCGCTTCATTCTTCCTATAGCGGTGTTCCTTCCAGTCTTGGTGAATGGGCTCCAGAACACCAGCAACGACGTAGCAGGGAAGATGAAATGTCCATCGCAATTGATACTTTCCAGAACAGGTCCATGCGGATGTCTATGGTCCTGAATGTGGTATTGGCCCTTGGCATCGTCGCGCTCCTGCCAATGCCCCAAGCCAAGGGCTCAGGCGCGCGCGTGTGCGCCGACAACCCGGGGAACGTGACCGCGCTGGAGGTCGCCCAGGTGGGCAAGATGCGCGAACGCGCAGCAAGCAAGGTCGAAGGTCCCGCCCGGGTCATACGCAAGGCCGCGCTGGTGTCGACGGGCGGCACGACCACGCCGATAGTCCGCTCGGTCCGCTGCTTGCGAAACTAGGCTTTCACCAGATCACCGTGGCGCTCGCCAAGTGCACGGCAGACGTGCTCGAGAAAGCTGGCCGCGGCGACGGGCAGCGTGCGCCCCTTGAGGTACCCGATCGACAGACGGCCTTCGGCCACATCCCGAGGGTCGAGCGGCCGATAGACCATGCCCGGGGGCGGCTTTGCCGGCAGGCTGATCGGGATGTGGAAGGTCAAGACGTCCTCATATTCCGAAAGGCCGCGCAGGAACTCGAAGCTGTCAGCCTCGACCACGGGCTTGAGCCCGTAGATCGAGGTCATGTGTGTCCGGTCCATCAGGAACCGGACGCCATAACTGGGTTCCGGCAGCGCAACGTGGTACTCTGAACATTCGCCCAGCCGGATCGTGTTTTTCGCCGCGAGCGGATGCTGCTCGCGCATCAGGCACCAGACCGGCTGACCCACTGTGAGTTCGTTCTGGAACACGCTGAGGTTCATCGGCTCCAGGACAACCGCAATGTCTGCGGAATGGTCCTGCAAGCTGCTTTCCGCCATCCCTCTGTCGCGCAGACGCACGCTGAAGGTCACGTCGGGGTGCGCCGTTCTGAAGGTCGCGATCTGCTCCGGCAGAAAATGCGGCAGCAAGGCTTGGCTGCAGGCGATCGATACATGACCACTCCGCAATCCGGACAAGTTGTCAATTTGCGAGATCAGGTAGTCATGCTGCGAAAGCTGGTTGCGCATGTGTCGGATGATCAATTCGCCTGAGGAGGAAAGTCTCAACCCCTTGGGCAGGCGCTCGAAAATCTGCACACCGAAATCTGCTTCCATCGCAAGCAGTCGTCGGTTCAGCGCGGTCGGGCTGATGTTAAGTATCTCGGCAGCCTTCCGGATCGAACCGACCCGGGCAATAACGACGATGTCCTTGAACGGATCGAGGTGTCGCATGCAGTCCTTTCTAGACACTCAATGGGTTCTACACTGTTCATTCATCCCCGTCCCGAACTCCTATGTCTTGGGGCTCTCCGACCCCTGAAGCGCGAATTTCTTTGCGGCTGCGCATGATTGTCCCCCGGAACAGAGCAATCCTGTTGTTTGACTGGTCTCAGCGTCTCCTGAGCGGCAGCGCAGGATGGTCGACGCGCTGAAACCCGCCTTCATGAATTGGAGGCCGGGATATCGACAGTTGCCAAAGCCGCTCGTGCCGAAGCGGACCATACGGCCTCGATGATTGGCGCCAAGACTGGCCGCGCGGCCTATCAGCACCGAACCACTGGGTGGCCACATCGACCCCGGCGCAGCGACAGTCGCTCGAGCTTTCCAAGCAAGTGGAATTGTGACGGGTCTCTGCACGACCTAGCGGCTCGCAAGATAGGCCCGCCACCCACCGAAATGGGTGATGTCATCGGATGCCTCAGCCGCATGCGCCTCCATCAGGAACCCCTTGACACACCGGTCATCGGACAGCGTGACACTGCCTATCGACAGCGGTCCTGGGACGGAGGCAAGGAGCGGACCCAAGCCCCTCAAGGGAAGCGCCCAAAGCTCCAATGCGATTGTACTGCCGGACGCACTGCGCAGAAGTCCAGGCCGCTGCGGGGGGCCGCCCGGTAATGCGTACAGTCGATAGTCGGCCGCCGTCCTAGCACTCTCGAGGAACCATCCGCCGAGCTCGGTCAACATGTGGTTCAGCGGCAAGCCGGACATGTGAGCACCGACGACGGCGATGACGCATTCGTCGGGATCGGGACGCGGGTTGCCGAGGTCGCCCGGCCTCACCTGCAATTGGGTGGCGCCCAGCATGGGCAGGGCATCCTCGTGAAGCCCCTTCGCGACCGCAGCCGCGCGCGCGTCCTGCCCCGCACGCGCAAGCAGCGTGACACCGCTCGGACGGCCGTCCGCGCGAAGGCCTGTCGGGACTGCAATCCCGCATAGATCCATCAGGTTGACGAAGTTCGTGTACGTGCCAAGTCGCGAATTGGGCGTGACCGGGTCGGCTTCCAGGTCCGCCAGGGTGTAGAAGGTCGGGATGGTCGGCACGCAAAGCAGGTCGATCCCGGTCATCAACCCTTCGGCGCTGCGGCGAAGGTCGGCTAGCCGGTAGATGCCGCGAAACGCGTCCGCGGCGGACAGTCGGTTAGCCGCTCCGATGATCTGGCGGGTGACGGGATGGATCTCGTCGGGGCGCTCGCGCATGAACGTCTCGACCGCCGCCATGCGCTCGGCGACCCAGGCGCCCTCGTACAGCATCGCCGCCACGTCAAAGAAGGGCTTGAAGTCCAGCTCGACCAGCGTCGCTCCAAGATAGGAGAGCCGCGCGAGCGTGTCTGCGAAGGCCTGCTCCTGTACCGTGTCGCCAAAGAACTGGCGGGTCGCCGCGCTTGGCACGCCCACGCGCAGAGCGGATTCTGCGGCACCCATGCGCGGGGCGACGACACGCTTGGAATAGCCGTCCGCGTCGTCATAGCGCGCCGCCGCCGAGAAGACCCTCCAGGCGTCGGGGACGGTCAGCGCGAAGATTGAGATCGTATCGAGTGTACGACAGGCCGGGACGACGCCCGTTGCCGACAGCGCTCCGAGCGTGGGCTTCAGACCGACGATATTATTCAGCGCCGCCGGCACCCGGCCCGATCCGGCCGTATCGGTGCCAAGAGCGAACGACACGAGGCCGCGGGCCACCGCGACGGCCGAGCCCGATGACGAACCGCCGGGGACGATTGCAGGATCGAGGGCGTTCTTCGGGACCGGATAAGGCGTCCTGACCCCGACAAGCCCTGTCGCAAACTGGTCCAGGTTCGTCTTGCCGACGGGGATCGCCCCGGCCTTTCGCAGCAGGTTCACGACAAAGGAATCCGCCTCGGCGGTGTACGCGAAGGCCGGACAGGCCGCCGTCGTCGGCACTCCGGCAAGGTCAATGTTGTCCTTGATCGCGAATGGAAGTCCCCAGAGGGGAAATCGTTCGGGGTCGAACGGCGGCAAGGCGTGGGCCTCGGCAAGGACGTCCTCCTTCCGGCGGAGGTGGATGAAGATGCCCGGGTCGTTCGCAAGCGCTATCCGTCGATAGGCTTCCTCGACCGCATCGGCCGCCGAGTACCCTGAGGCAAACGCGGCCTGCAGCGACGCAAAGTCGAAGGATGTGTCTGCGAGGACCGTCATCGCTCTTCCTCGAGAATGCGGACCGGCCGCTCCCATTCGATCATCAGGACACAGCCTTCGTCCGACCAGACCGAATGGACGCTGCCCTCGGGGTTCAGGACGACGGAACCGGCCGCATAGGTCCCGCTCTCGTCGCACTGGCTGCCTTCCAGCACGAAGATCGTCTCGAGGCCGGTGTGGAGATGGCGGGGCACCCGGGCTCCCGGCGCATAGCGAAGCAGGGCCACACCTGGATCAGACCGGCGAATCCAGCAGATCTCGACACCGTCGCGGAATGGCTGAAAGTCGGCATCCTGCCACGCACCCTTCAAAAGACCGGCGATGTGAACCTGCTTCTCTACTCCCTTATCCACGAAGCGCCGCCTCGATCTGCCAGGTGGTCGCGGTCCAGCCGACGATAGCCCCCTGGGCGCGGATCATCTCGAGCGTCGCCGCCTTGAACTCGGGGAAGTAGCTTTCGGTCGCGTCTTCGGCGAGCAGACACTCGTACCCCCGGTCGTTCGCCTCACGCATGGTGGTCTGCACACAGACCTCGGTCGTGACGCCCGCAAGGACCAACGTCCGCGTGCCCAACCGCGCCAGACGGTCGCCGAGGTCGGTGGCATAGAAGGCGCCCTTGCCAGGCTTGTCGATCACGATTTCTCCCTCGGCGGGTGCCAGTTCCGGCACGATGTCCGCGCCCGGCTCACCGGCGATGAGGACGCGGCCCATCGGACCCACATCGCCGATGCGCAGCGCGGGGGACCCACGGCCCCGTTTCGCCGGTGGGCAGTCGGAAAGGTCCGGCGCGTGACACTCGCGGGTATGAATGACCGGAATCTCCGCCGCGCGCGCCGCAGCGATGAGCCGTGCGGTCGCGGGCACGATCGCCTGGAGCAGCCGCACGTCGTTGCCGAGCGAAGCGCCGAAGCCACCCTCCTCGATGAAGTCGCGCTGCATGTCGATCACCATGAGCACCGTGGTTTCCGGATCGAAAACAAGCGGGAACGGGAGTGCGTCGATCTCCGCCATCAGTGATGCCCGGCCATGCGCTGACCGATTTCGCCGATGGCCACTTCTCCGACCGGCCGGTCATAAGAGATGGCTCCCTCGGACATCACGAGTACCCGGTCGGCGAGCTCCATGATCTCGTCCAGGTCCTCCGAGATCAGCAGCACCGCGGCGCCGCCGTTCCTGGCGGACATGATGCGCGCCCGAATCTCGGCCACGGCGGTGAAGTCCAGGCCGAAGCACGGGTTGGCCACGATCAGCAGATCGACCGCGCCAGTCAGCTCCCGGGCAAGCACCGCGCGCTGCACGTTCCCGCCCGAAAGCGAGGAGATCGGGCTATCGAGCGATGCGGTCTTGACGCGGAACGCCTCGACAAGTTCCCCGGCCCGCCGTCGCATGTCCCCTGGTTTCAGCCAGAAGCGGCTGCCAGAGCCGTTGAGGTCGAAGGTTCTGAACCCGATGTTCTCGACGACGCTCATCCTGGGAGCGCAGGCATTGTGAAGCGGTTCCTCCGGCAGGTATCTCACGCCGAGGACACGGGCTTCGGAACGTGTCGCCTCGAAGGGCGCGCCCTTCACTTCGATGGAACCGGCGTAATGCGGGCGCTGGCCGGTCAGGAGCTCCATCAGTTCGACCTGCCCGTTGCCCGATATTCCGGCGAGACCGACGATCTCGCCGCCTCGCACTTCGAGCCGCTCCAACGCGATCTCCTTCAGTCCCGAGCGATCCTTCGCGCGCACGCCCATCGCAGAGAGAATGATTGGGCCAGGAATGCCTGCACGTGGCGCAGGCTCGGCGAGCTTGGCGTCCCCCATCATCATCCGCGCCATCTCCGCCCGAGACAGGTCGGCCACCGGCCCCTGCCCGACCAGCTTGCCGCGACGGAGTACCGTGACCTCGTCAGCATAGGCTTCGACTTCTCGAAACTTGTGAGAGATCATGAGGACGGTAATCGCTCCCGCCTCGCAAAGGCCCCGGACGTGACCCAGGACCTCGTCGGCCTCGTCGGGTGTCAGGACGGACGTCGGCTCGTCGAGTATGAGAAACCGGCGACCGAGATAAAGTTGCTTCAGGATCTCGAGCTTCTGCTTCTCGCCAGCGGCGAGCGCGCGAACCGGACGGTCGAGCGGGACCCGGAAGGGCATCCGCGTCATGAAGTCTTCGAGCCGGGCGCTTTCCTTTCGCCAGTCGATGACGGCCGGCGCATCCTCGCGGCTGATCACGAGATTCTCGGCGGCGGTCAATGACGGGACCAGCGTGAAATGCTGGTAAACCATGCCCAGGCCGAGGGCATGCGCGGCCCGAGGGTCGGGAACCTTCGCTTCGTGTCCGTCGATCAGCATCTCGCCCGAGGTCGCATGGTAGAAGCCCATGATGCACTTCACCAGGGTCGACTTGCCTGCGCCGTTCTCGCCGAGAAGCGCATGGAAGCTGCCCGGCTCGATCCGGACGGAAACGTCGTCGAGCGCCGTGAAGGCACCGAAGCGCATCGTCATGTGCAGCGTCTCGACGCCGATCGCGCCCTTGGTACTGGAAACGGACTTCATGGCAGCCCCTCAATGAGGTCTCTGGAGTTCGACACGGCGCCGAAGACCCCGCCCTGCATCTTCACCATGTGAATGGCGGCGGCATGGTTGCCGGGATCCGTTGCGCCGCAGCAGTCCTCGAGGATCAGGCATTCGAAGCCCCGGTCGTTGGCCTCCCGCATCGTCGTCGAGACGCAGACATCGGTCGTGATGCCGGCCAGAATGATATTCTCGATGCCCTTCGTGCGCAGGATCAGTTCCAGGTCGGTCGCGCAGAACGAGCCCTTGCCGGGCTTGTCGATAATGCTTTCCCCTGGCACAGGGTAAAGCTCCTCGATGATGTCCCAGCCTGCCTCGCCCCGGATCAGGATCCTTCCGCAGGGTCCCGGATCGCCAATGCCCGCCCCGATGCGCTGCGACCGCCAGCGCTTGTTCCGCGGCAGGTCGGACAGGTCGGGCCGATGCCCCTCGCGTGTATGGATGATGTGATAGCCCTTCGCCCGCATCACGCCGAGGACCGCCTTGATGGGACCGATCGGGGCGCGCGTCAGCGACAGGTCGTAGCCCATGGCGTCGACATAGCCACCCTCGCCGCAGAAGTCGGTTTGCATGTCGATTATGATGAGCGTCGTGTTCTCCGGCCTCAGATCCCCGTTGTAGGGCCATGGATAAGGCTCGGATGCGACCGTAATCTGGAGCTGATCCTTCATTCCGCAGCCTCCCGCCGCCTTTCGCCGAAGCGCCTTGTCGGCGCGTCGAAGCCCTCGCCCGTGCCGTCGGTGACCTTCACCTCGCCTTCCCAGGGCAGCCGGTATCGTCCGGCGGCGAGGTCGGTCATGTAGGTGTAGGGGCAGTCGCTCGCGCCGCCCTGAACGGCGACGAAGCCCCGGTGGCCGAGCTGGTAGATATTGTTCTCGACACCCCAGTTGGCGCGGGCCTCGCGGACGAGGTCGGGCCTGACTTCCGCGGTGATGATTTCGTCCGGCCGGCCCGAGGTCCCGTGGGCAACGACGGTGCCGTCGAAGTTGCACACCATGGCTTCGCCCATCGAGTCGAATGTTCCGTCCGACCCGCACATGCAGACGCTCGCGGTCACCATCAGATTGCAGAAGGCATTCGACTGGTTGGTGAAGCGCCAGCTGTGGCGGATCGGAGCGGTGTAACCGGCCGTGCGCAGCATGATCTCGGCTCCCCGGTAGGCCGCCTCGCGGGCCATCTCGGGAAACATGCCGTCATGACAGATAATGAGCGCAATCTTCGCGCCTTTCGGACCCTCGATCACCGGGACACCGAGATCGCCCGGTTCCCACGGTTCGACCGGCACCCAGGGGTGAAGCTTGCGGTAGTAGAGTTTCAGCTCGCCCTCGTCGTCAATGATCAGACCCGAGTTGAAAGGGTTGCCGCCCGGGTTCTTCTCCATGATCGAGAAGCAGCCCCAGATGCGGTTTGCAGCGCAGGCGTCCTTGAATGCGGCGACCTCGGGGCCCTCGAGGCTGCACATGAGCTCGGCCGATGTATCCATCGAAAGGCCGTGCAGCGCGTACTCGGGGAAGACGACCAAATCCATCGTGGGCATGCTGCGCCGGGCCTTGCCGACCATCGCCACGATCCGCTCGGTCTGCGCCGCCAGGTCGGCGGGAGTCCTGACAACCGGAAGCTGAAGCTGCACCAGCCCGATCACCAGACCGTTGGGAGACTTGTTGAGACCGCCGAGACCGCTCATGCTCTTCTCCTATTTTGTGATGCTAAGTTCGCCGGGAGCGCCCGTGATCGCCTGCGACTTCGACGAAATCGCGATCAGGACAAAAAGCGTGAGGACATAGGGCGCCGCGTAGTAGAGATAGTAGCCCTCCGAGACACCGACCGACTGCAAGGCGGGACCGAGCGCGCCCGCGCCGCCAAAGAGAAGCGAGGCGCCGAAGCAGGCGATCGGGTTCCAGCGTGCGAAGATGACCAGCGCCACCGCCATCAGACCTTGTCCGGACGAGATACCTTCGTTCCAGCTTCCAGGGTAATAGAGCGAGAGATAGGCGCCGCCGATCCCTGCGAAGGCGCCGCCCGCCGCCGTCGCGAAGGTGCGGACGACGGATGGCCTCAGCCCCATCGCGCGCGCGGCGTCGGTTGAATCCCCGACGACGCGGATCACAAGACCGACGCGGGTGGCGCGGAACATCCACCAGAGCGCAAATGCGAGAGCGATGCCAAGGATAAATAGTACGTTGATCCGCAAGGCAGCCTGAACCTGCGGAAGGTCAGACCACCAGCCGAGCGGGAACGACGGAAGGTCCGGCGCGACCGGTTGGATGTAGGGCTTGCCAAAGAAGTAGGCGAGGCCCATGCCGAGCAGCATCATCGCGATCCCGATGGCAATGTCGTTGACCTTGGGGATCGAGCAGAGAACTCCGTGGACCAGGCCGAAGATGGCGCCGGCGAAGGCCGCGGCCAGGACTCCGGCCCAGGGCGAGCCGGTCTGGTAGGCGACGGCATAACCCGACATGGCGCCGAAGACGAGCGTGCCTTCCAGACCGAGGTTGATCCGCCCCGACCGCTCGGTCAGCACTTCACCGAGCGACACGAAGAGGAACGGGGTCGACACTCGGATCGCACCGCCGACAATCGCGATGGGTATCGCCCAAAGGCCGAGGTCGTTCTCCATCAGCCCGCCCTCCAGCGTTCCGGCGCGAAGATCTTGAACCGGCCGTAAAGCGACTCGGACAGCAGGATCGCCACGAAGACGAAACCCTGGAGCACCAGGACGGTGGCGTCCGGCAGGTCCATTCGCCGCTGGATCAGGCCGGACGACGCCTCGAAGCCCGCGAGCAGGATCGCTACGGGTATGATGGCCAGCGGATTCTGCCGCGCGAGAAAGGCGATCAGGATCCCCGTGTAGCCGTATCCCGCCGCCAACGAGGCGTTGGCCGAGCCGTGGACCGCCGTCACTTCAAACATGCCCGCGAGACCCGCGAAGGCTCCGCCCAGGGCGGTGAAGCTGATGATGAGCCGGCCGACCGGCAGTCCCTGCACCTCGGCCGCGCGCACGTTGCCACCGGCGATCCGCGCCGCGAACCCCCAGGTCGTGCGGTCGATCAAGAGCCACGATAGAATGCAGACTACGACACCCACTGCAAGCCCCCAATGCACATCCCAACCGGGGATGTTCCCTACCCGTAGGTGTTCGGCCAAGGGGGCCGTCGACGGCTTGTTGAGACTCGCCGGATCGCGGAACGGCCCCTCAACCAAGTGGTTCATCAGCGCAATAGCGATGTAGGCCGTGAGCAGGCTGGCGATGGTCTCGTTGACGCCGCGCGCGTACCGCAACCAGCCAATCGCCCCGATCCAGACCGCTCCTACGAAGGACGCGGCCAATCCCAGAACGGGGATGGCGATGGCGCCTGGCCAGGATGCCAGGGCAGCGGCAAGCGCACCCGCCGCGACGCCGCCCAGCACGATCGCACCCTCGCCTCCGATGACGACAAGCCCCAGCTTCGCCGGCAAAGCCACGCACAGCGCGGCGAACAGAAGCGGTCCGGTACGTGACAGGGTGTTCTGCCAGGAAAAGGAAGACCCATACGCGGCCTGAAAGACCAGGCCATAGAAGTCTGCCGGAGACTTTCCAACCAGCATCAGGAACACACCGAACACCGCAAGTCCCGCAAGGAGCGCCAGGACGGGGATGACTACGGCCTCGGACCGCCGTGCAAGCCAGGCGAGCCAACCCTCGGACGAGAACCGCTCGCGGGTGCCGATATCTACTGGATCGGCGATGGTCATGCCCCTTGCCCTGCCTCCTGCGATGCCGTCACGACGTCGCGCCGACCACGCCCTCGACCAGATAATCCATGCTTTCCAGCGCGATGTCGGTTTCGAGGAGGGAGGCTCCGTCGCCAAGGATCGTGTTCCCTTTGTTATCGAGGAGCGGACCCTTGTAGGCCGCGAAGCCGCCCTTCATCATGTCGGCCATCGTTGCCTCGAACTGATTTCTGGCGGTGTCGCTGACCGCGGGCCCGAGGGGGGACATCTTGATGTAGCCCTCGGCCAGACCACCCCGGTCAAAGTTCGAGATCGTGCCCCCGTCGAGCATCGTCTGCACCATGCGGGTGTAAACGCCCGGCCAGTTCCATTCGGCGCCAGTCAGATACCTTTCGGGAGCAAGGGGTGTCTGATTGGCGTGGTACCCGCAGACGAAACAGTCGCGACCGGCGGCGGTTTCCATCACCACCTTGGGCCCGTCCACGTGGCAGGTAATGACGTCGCATCCGGCATCGGCGAGCGCGTTCGTGGCTTCGGCCTCTTTCACGGCCAGCGACCATTCACCCGTGAAGATGACCTGACACGTGATCGCGGGATCGACCTGGCGGGCGCCGAGAAGGTACGAGTTGATGTTCTGCAGCACCTGCGGGATCGGTTTGGCGGCCACGAAGCCCAGCTTCCTGGTCGTCGACATGTGTCCGGCGACGATGCCGTTCAGGTACTGGCCAAGGCCGATGTAGCCGAAGTACGAGCCGACGTTGGTCGGCATCCCTTCGGACCAAAGTCCCGCGGCGTGTTCGAAGCCGCACCTCGGGGTACTTCGGGGCGACGGCCAGGACATGAGGGTCGAAGTAGCCGAAAGAGGTCGGAAAAATGAGCGACGCGCCGTCGAAGTTGATCATGGACTCCATCGACTTCTGCACGTCCACGGTTTCGGCGACATTCTCCTCTTCGACGACCGTCACGCCTTCCATCGCCTTGACGGCGGCCGCTCCCTCGGCGTGGGCCTGGTTGTAACCGAAGTCGTCCCTCGGGCCGACGTAGATGAAGCCGACGGTCATGGTGCCTTGGGCCCTGGCGGTCCTTGGAATGGCGCCAAGTGTTGTTGCTCCCAGAAGTGCAGCACCGCCCCTCAGGACGCCGCGTCGGGAAAACGTATTCATGGTCATGTCTGGATGTCTCCGGTCGAAGTCTTCGAGCTAGGCGCGGCTTTTCTTGCAGCGGTGACCCACCTGCTCCCGCGACAACAAAAGAGGGGAAAAGTGCTGCTGTCTTCTGCTAACATTGCACTGTACCGCTGCAAGAAATGCATCGGACTCGAGGAAGTGTCCCATGTCGAGCAGGCACCTGATGCCGCTGCAGTACGTCGATGCCATCGCCAGGGCCGGCTCGATCCGGAAGGCGGCGGAAACCCTCGCGATCACATCGACCGCCCTGAACCGCCGTCTCCTAACGCTCGAGAACGAGCTTGGAGTGGACATCTTCGAGCGGTTGCCGAGAGGCGTCCGGCTGTCGACGGCGGGCGAACTCCTGATTGCCCACATCCGAGGTCAGTTGTCGGACTTCGAGAAGTTGAAAAGTCAGATCGCCGACTTGTCCGGTGAAAGGCGAGGGCACGTGTCGATCGCGTGCAGTCAGGCGCTGCTGCCGTACTTTCTGCCCGAGCAGATCTCGCGCTATCGCCGCGACCACCCCGCCGTGACCTTCGGCGTCAGCCTCCGCGACCGCGCCGCGGCCGAACAGTCGCTGGTCGAAATGAACACGGACATCGCCATCGTCTTCGAACCTGTGCGGCTGCGGGAGATCCAGGTCCTCATCACAACCCGACAGCCGCTGCACGCCGTGATGGCAAAGGATCACCCTCTCGCGGGACGCGAGACCATTCGCCTCCGAGACTGTGCCGCATTCCCAATCGGCCTCCCGACCGCGCAATACGGCGTGCGGCACCTGATCGACTTGGCGATGTTGCGGTCGTCCGTCGACCTGCACATCGCGGTGGAATCGGACAGCTTCGAATTCCTGCGCCACTATCCCAGCCGGGAACGACTGATCTCGTTCCAGATCCCCGTGGGTTTGCCGGTTGCCGGAACCGGGGAATCCATCGTTTCGCGAAAGGTCGACACCCGCGATGTTCCGGAAGGCCTGCTTTATCTCTGCCAGTTGAAAGGACGGACACTGCCCGTCGCAGCGGCGAAGTTCGCGGCGCAGGTCGAGGCCGTTCTGGAGCACTCCTAAATGGCGACGCGAGGCGAAGGACCTTTGTACGTGACAGTAAGAATTTGCGACAAACGAAAGTCGAGCAACCAAAGAAACAAGGCATTCGAACCTGACACAGCTTTAACCTGTCGTGATACAATGTAGGAAGAACTCGACTTCAGAAGGTTTGTACCTGCCCTAGCCTCGGCCGATGACGAACCACAGCACTACCCGAAACTTTGAAGATTTTCTTAATGAGCGTGGTGTCGACGTTCGCCTCAGATGATCTGTTGCCGATGAAGCCCGTTCGGTCCGACGTTTGCTTCTAGAGGTTCATGGCAGCCACTCCCTGCGGGTTCCCTTTGGTCTGACCGCACTCATCGCTGCTAGCCGCTGGCCGGCGAAAAAGAGATGTCTCAGGTGGATTGTGAAGAGTTGTTACAGGTTCGTTTGGAGCAACACCTCGATACGTATCCTTTCCTGGGAATTCAACGTGGTGAGGTTGTCGGTCATGGCGCGTAGCCGGCGAATTGCGCTTCGGACAAGATGGCCCGGATCCTGCGTTATGACCGCATCGAGCAGTCCGGACGTGAGAGCTGCCGACGTAAATGGGGTTCGTTCGTGAGCTATGGCAACGACAGGCTCGACAAAGCGCGCAGCCTCCAAAACCTCGCCCGGTATCCGGGCTTCCGAGGCCAGGATGTAGACTCCGACGATCTCTGGATTTCGGTCGATGGCAGCTCTCACGACACGTTGCGCGCGTTCTGCGGAACCGTAGGTCTCGATCGTGGGTAGCGGTGTCAGATTGTGAAACTGGTTATTCATCACCTCGTCAAATCCAAGGCGTCGTTCAAGGCTGTCGCGCGATTGCATGCTCTCAGCCACGACGAGGATCTTGCCTTGCGCCGCATGGATGAATCGGCCCAGCAGAGTGCCGGCCGTGCAACCGGCGGCGCGGTTGTCGATCCCGACCCAGTTGCCGCCGGACAGCGCCTGATTGGAAATGAATGGCAAAGCGCAGACGCCACGCTCACGCAGCCTCGTGATCGCGTCGCGCACTTGCGGCGTTTCGGGTGCCATGATCGCCACGCCGTCGACGTCCTGCGAAGATAGACTGGACAGATATCCAGCGATCCGATGTGGGTCATGCTCTTCGATCTGGTGCACGTTCGCGCGGATCATCTCGGACGTGTAGAGGGTGTTGGCTTCGGCGATGTGACGGTGGATCTCCTCCAGAAACTGGTCGCCTGACCGGGGCAGGACGAACAGGAACCGGTAGCTTTTGCCCTTCGCGAGGTTTGCCGCCGAGAGGTTGCGGACGAAGCCCAGGTCCCTGATCGCAGCATTGACCTTCTTGACCGTGTCGGGTCTCACGCCGTCGCGCCCATTGAGAACGCGATCGACTGTCGCGCGGCTTACTCCGGCCACACGGGCCAGATCCTTCGTTGTCGGTCGCAGAATGCCCAAAAGGTCGGCAGGTTCAGATTTTTCATCCATAAATCAAATCCTTACGGACTCTCAAGTCGCACCCTTCCAGTGTGAAGCCGCGTCATCATGAACGTTATACATGCATTTGAGGCACGTGCATCAGAGAATTGTTGCTTTGAGGCACGTGCCTCATTTATGAATATTTCATCGTTGAGTCGCGAAGTCACGGCGACGGTGGCGATGTCCAGGGAGGATGAATCGATGAAAAAACAATTCATGGCCACTGTCGCAACCGGCGCATTTCTGGCTGCCGGAGCCACGTCGGCGCAGGCCGAAGATCTGACGCTGTGCTGGGCCGCATGGGATCCGGCAAACGCGCTGGTCGAACTCAGCAAGGACTTCGAAGAGAAGTCCGGTCACAAGATGAGCTTCGAGTTCGTGCCTTGGCCCAACTTCGCCGATCGGATGCTCAACGAGCTGAACTCGGGCGGGCAACTTTGCGACCTGATGATCGGCGACAGCCAGTGGATCGGCGGCGGCGCCGAGAGCGGCCACTACGTGAAGCTCAACGATTTCTTCGACGCCGAAGACATCACGATGGACGACTTCATCCCCGCCACGGTCACCGGCTATTCCGAGTGGCCCAAGGGCACGCCGAACTATTGGGCGCTTCCGGCGTTCGGCGATGTGGTGGGCTGGACCTATCGCAAGGACTGGTTCGAGCGGCCTGAACTGCAGGCCGAATTCAAGGAAAAGTACGGTCGTGACCTGGGCGTGCCGGCAACGCTGGCAGAGCTGAAGGACATCGCTGAATTTTTCGAGGGGCGCGACATCGACGGCAACACCGTCTATGGCGCTGCGATCTACACCGAGCGGGGCTCGGAAGGCATCACCATGGGGGTGACCAACGCGCTCTACAACTACGGCTTCCTCTACGAGAATCCCGAGAAGCCTTACGAGATGGAAGGGTTCGTCAACTCGCCGGGAGCCGTCGAGGGGCTGGAATTCTACAAGGCGCTCTACGACGTCGGCCCCCCTCCGGGATCTTCCAACTGGTACATGGGCGAGAACATCGACGCCTACAAATCAGGCCAAGTCGCTCTGCAGATGAACTTTGCGTTCATCTGGCCCGGCGTCGAGGCCGACCCGAACGTGGGCGGCGGCAAGTCCGGCTACTTCCCCAATCCGGCCGGCCCCGCGGGGCAGTTCGCCCAGCTCGGCGGACAGGGGATTTCGGTGGTGGCCTATTCGTCCAAGCAGGATGCGGCGCTTGAGTACATCAAGTGGTTCGCCCAGCCCGAGATTCAGGCGCGCTGGTGGGAGCTTGGCGGCTATTCCGCGCTGAAGGCGGTGGTCGAGGATCCGGGCTTTGCCTCGAGCCAACCCTATGCGCAGACCTTCCTCGATAGCATGGCCATCGTGAAGGATTTCTGGGCCGAGCCTGCCTATGCGGACCTGCTGCTCGCGATGCAGGAGAAGATCCACGACTACGTGATCGCCGGCAACGGCACCGCGCAAGAGGCCCTCGACGGCCTGGTCGAGGAATGGACCGTGATCTTCGAGGACGAAGGCAAGCTTTGACGCTCTGCCCGGACCGGGCGCAGGTGCGTCCGGTCCTTCTTCCTCGACAGGGACGCGACGCGCATCTCGGCCTTTGCAGGATCAGCCAATACGGATGATCATTCCGGTGCGGACCGCACCGCTGTAATCATCGTCAAGGACACTTCCTATGACCGACGCTTCGATGGACAAGATCGCGCGTGCCACCCCCGCGCCGATGGCCAGACGCATCCGCGGACTCTCGGACCGCACCATCGCCTGGATCTTCGTCGCCCCGTCGATCTTCCTGCTGCTGGCGGTCAACATCTTTCCGCTGATCTGGACGATCAGGCTCAGCTTCACCGACTACCGGGTGAACCGTCCGAACCGCGAGGCAGAGTGGGTGGGCCTGGAGAATTACCAGCGAATCCTGAGCGATAGCGGCATCTGGAGCACGATGCAGGCCACCGCGCATTTCCTGATCTGGACCATCGTTCTGCAGGTGCTGATCGGCTTCGCCCTGGCCTACCTGATCAACATGAAATTTCGCGGCAACGATCTGTGGACCACCATAATCGTGCTGCCGATGATGCTGAGCCCGGCTGTGGTGGGCAATTTCTGGACGTTTCTCTACCAGCCGCAGATCGGCCTTTTCAACTACGTCATCGCCTTCTTCACCGGTGCCGACCCTGCCTCCTTCTCGATGATTGGCGACGTGAACCTGGCACCTTGGGCCATCATCATTGCCGACACCTGGATGTGGACGCCCTTTGTCATGCTGATCTGTCTCGCCGGCCTGCGCTCGATCCCGGACAGCATCTACGAGGCTGCCGAGTGCGACCGGGCCAGCAAGTGGCGGCAGTTCTGGACGCTGACGATCCCCATGGCCCTGCCCTTCCTGATGCTGGCAGTCCTGTTCCGGGGCATCGAGAACTTCAAGATGTTCGACCTCGTGGTGCAGCTCACAGGCGGGGGACCCGGCAACACCACCACGCTCACGTCGATCGACCTCAAGCGCGAGGCCTTCGAGCGATGGCGCACCGGCTATTCGTCGGCCTACGCCGTGATCCTCTTTGTCACCGTGTTTGGCCTCGCCTCCATTTACGTGAAAGCGCTGACGAAGGTTAAAGAACGATGAGCTTCTCCGTCACCAGCCCGAGCCCCGCCGCCAAGTGGTTGGCCGGAATCCTGGTGATCGGCTATGCGATCATCACCATACTGCCCCTGGTCTGGATCATCGCCACCGGTTTCAAATCACCCGCCGACGCAATCGCATACCCGCCCAAGCTTGTGTTCGAGCCAAGCCTCGAAGGCTACGTCAACCTTTTCACCACCCGTACCCGCGTCACAGAGAACGACTTTGCCGCCCTGCCCCCGGCGTCGAGCTGGTACGAGCAGATCGTGCGCGACCAGGGCATGGTCATCGCTGGGCCCTCACGCTACGGCGAACGCTACCTGAACTCGATCATCATCGGCTTCGGCTCGACGGCCCTGTGCATGGTGCTCGGCACCGCGGCGGCCTATGCCTTCTCCCGGTTCCGGGTACCGCTGAAGGACGATCTGCTTTTCTTCATCCTATCCACACGGATGATGCCGCCTATCGCCGTCGCCATCCCGATCTTCCTGATGTTCCGAGAGATTGGCCTGAACGATACGCACCTGGGCATGATCCTGCTCTACACGGCGGTGAACCTGTCGCTTTCGGTGTGGCTGCTGAAGGGCTTCATCGACGAGATCCCGGTGGAATACGAAGAGGCGGCACTGATCGACGGCTACACCCGCTTTCAGGCCTTCATCAAGGTGGTGCTGCCCCAGGCCGCCACCGGCATCGCCTCGACAGCGATCTTCTGCCTGATATTCGCCTGGAACGAGTACGCCTTCGCGGTGCTGCTCACCTCGGGCGCCGCCCAGACAGCGCCGCCCTTCATTCCGACAATCATCGGGGTGGGCGGCAAAGACTGGCCCGCCGTGGCGGCGGGTGCGACGATCTTCCTCGTGCCCGTCATGGTCTTCACCATCCTGTTGCGCAAACACCTGCTGCGCGGGATCACCTTCGGAGCGGTGCGCAAATGAACGGCTTTCTCAAGGAACTCCTGCGACTGCGCCGAGGTGCCTGGGAGATGGTGGCCAGCACCCTGATCGCCCTGGGGGTCATCATGCTGATGCAGCCATTCGTAATGGAGCTGTTCACCTACTCCTTCATCGTCACCCTCATCGGCACGGTGATGTTCGTCATCGTCAGCCACTTCGCGGAGTAGCCTATGGCGCAGATCCGGATTGAGAACCTGCGCAAGGACTTCGGTTCCTTCAACGCCGTGAAGGCCTCGACCTTCACCGTCGAGGACGGCGAGTTCTTCATGCTGCTCGGCCCCTCTGGCTGTGGCAAGACGACGACGTTGCGGATGATGGCGGGCCTGGAACTGCCGACCAGTGGAGAAATCTATATCGACGGCGAGGAAGTGGGCATGAAGCGCGCAAGCCAACGCGATATTGCCTTCGTTTTCCAGATGTTCGCCCTCTACCCTCATATGAACGTGGGCAAGAACATCAGCTATCCGCTCTTAAGCCAGGGAATGTCGCGGGCGGACGCCAGGCGCAAGGTAGCGGAAGTTGCGAAGATCCTCGGGATCGAGGGGCTGCTGGACCGCCCGGTCGGAGGGCTCTCGGGCGGAGACCGTCAGCGCGTGGCGCTGGGGCGGGCAATCGTGCGCAGCCCAAAGGCCTTCCTGATGGACGAACCGCTGGGCGCGCTCGACGCCGAATTTCGAGAGCACATGTCCGAAGAGTTGCGCGCCCTGCATGACCGGATGGGCGCGACGACCGTTTACGTGACCCACGACCAGCTGGAAGCCATGCAGATGGGCGACAAGATCGTGGTCATGAACCACGGCGTCGTGGAGCAGTTCGGCGTGCCGCAGCAGATCTACGATTGGCCCGCCACCCGCTTTGTCGCCGCCTTCATCGGCTCGCCGCCGATGAACTTCCTCGATTTCGACGGCGCCGTGACCGCGGGTGACACCGAACTGACGATTGGCGAGACACGCATTGACGTGCCGCGCCAGCTCGAGGCCGCCATGGGAGCGCTCACGCTGGGGGTCCGACCCGAGCATCTGCACCTCAGCGACGAGGCTCCCTATCGCGGCGAGATCGTTGCTGCGGAATACCTCGGAACCACCCAGATCGTCACGCTCGACACCGCCTTCGGAAGGGTCAAGGCGCGCATCCCGTCCCACGAGGTTGTCCGCACCGGCACGCATACCGGCCTCGCATTCGATGCCCGTACGCTGACGGTGTTTGACGGCGTCACGGGGCGCGCCCTGGTTTCGGAAGCGAACCATGAGGTGCTGGTCCATGGCTGAAGTTGCCCTGAGCAAGGTATCCAGGAGCTTCGGCGAGAACGTCGCACTGGACGACGTGACGCTGACCGTGCCCGATGGCGCCTTCGTCGTGTTGCTTGGCCCCACTGGCGCGGGCAAGACGACAACGCTGCGCATGGTCTCGGGGCTCGACGTACCGGACCAGGGGCGCATCTCGATCGGCGGGCGCGACATGACGGGCCTGACCCCCGCGCAACGCGATGTGGCGATGGTGTTCCAGCAGTACTCCCTCTACCCGCATCTGACCGTGCGCGAGAACCTCGAGTTTCCGCTGAAGTCGCCTGTGTTGCGCACGCAGCGAGCCGAGATCGACCGCAAGGTCGGCGAGGTAGCCGAGGTGCTCCAGATCTCCCACAAGCTCGACAACAAATCGACCGCACTTTCGGGTGGGGAAATGCAACGGGTGTCGATCGGGCGGGCGCTGGTGCGTGATCCTTCGGTCTATCTGATGGACGAACCGCTGAGTTCGCTGGACGCCAAGCTGCGGGCCGATCTGCGGGTGGAGCTGAAGAACATTCAAGCCATGTCGGGCGCCACGCTGCTCTATGTCACCCACGACCAGACCGAGGCGATGACGATGGCCACCCATGTCGGCGTGCTCGACCGGGGTCGGTTGGTGCAGTTCGGCACACCGCGCGAGATTTACGAGGATCCGGTGAGCATCTACGCCGCCAGTCGCCTCGGATCGCCGCGGATAAACCTGCTGCCGGTCGACGTCTTCGGGCATGCGCCACCACTCCCTTAATGATTTGCCCGAGAGCGCTCGTGTGCTTCCCGCGAAGGCGGCGACGTTCGACGGTGCCGTGCGCAGCCTTTCGTTTTCCTCCCTCCACTTCCCGCATGCGGCCAACCCGACCTTCGCTCCCGATAAGCGGTGGATCGAACGGCTTGCTGTCACTCATCGGATATTCAACGCCCCGTATCTGACGGAGCGAGGCGGGAAAATTGGCGGACACCTCCCCAGACCGAAACAGCGGTCCATTCCTCATTGGCACAGTTTCTTCTCGTGCACGTCGAAACAGACGGCCGAGCGGTCACGCCATCTCACCTCGATCACCAAACCACACATCGAAAGGACGGCCGCCTGAAACGGCCGATTTGATCCGCATGCGTAAGACAAAGCGTCCCTCCCGTCCCAAGCCAACCCTGCAATCTATGGCCATGGAACATGCCGTCGCCGCCTTTCAAGCCATCGTTCAGATTGCCGAAAACAGCCTTGACGACTCGGTACGTCTAAAGGCGTCCCAAGCGATCGTAGATCGCGCATACGGTAGACCGCCCCAACTCGATCCGAAGGATTTCGTAAAGAAGGAAGATAGGCTGGCTGCAATTATTGCACACGCGATGGACGCAGGTTCCAGGCTTCAGGTTTCATACAAAGGTCGGCGCAAACCCCGCCCCATTATCGATGACGATATCGATGAAGATGTCGAACCCTAGTCCCGGTCTCGAGGGCGACGCGATCCTTGATCCGCTGCCCCCGCTCCACGCAAGACCGAATGGCAAAGAAAGAGCGACAGCCAACGGGGACAGGTGTGTTTTCAGAGAGCATCGGAGGAGCGGCCTTCACCGGTCTTCCATCACGACAGCAAGATTGATCGCAAAAAAAGGAGCAGCAAACGTGCCCAGATCGCCGTCTCTTCCCGCCCGCATCGTCGTCAGGAGCTTCCCGGACCTCGTGCCTCCCCGTGATCCTCTCCTGGGTGAAGATCCGGAGTTTTTCGCAATCTTCCGCTCCGGCCTCGCCCAGGCTCTGGCGCCGGCCACGTCGTACGAGGATCTGGTTGCCGAGAACCTCATCGCCATCGAATTCGAGCTCGTTCAACATCGCCGCCTCCGCGATGTGGCGCTTGGTCAGAACATCCGGGACGCGATTATCGAAGCTGTCGTCAATCGCGAACGCGATGACCATGACTCGGAACTAGACGCACATCACGACGCCTGGATCGCCGAGGGTCACAGTGCGCACGCCTGGAAGGAGCCGCACGAATTCGACCCCGCGGCGGCCCGTGCCGCCGGCACGGACCTCGCCGATCGCGTCACGTCCCTCGACCGCAGCGTGCGCGACAAAGCCCTCACCCAGATCACCGAGCTCGGAATGACGCCCATGGAGCTTCTGGGCGAAGCCCACCGCAGGTTCGGGAATAGGGTCGCGTACCATGAGGAGAAGATCGTCGAGCTCGAAGCCCGGCGGCGGGCGGTGAAGCGCGACTACGACGCGTTGCAGGCTGCGCGCCCCGTCGAAGCGGAGGTCATCGACGCGTGAGCGCCGAGGCAATCCTACGGCGAAACCGGATGAACGCCAGCTCGAGCACGGGTCCACGGACGGCCGAAGGCAAGCGTATCGTCGCCGGGAACGCGCGGCGTCACGGCGCGACTTCGGCGACGGACCCCGAAGTGACCGAGCGCGTGCTCCGGATCATCCTCGATGCGCCGGAACCGACGCTCGGTGACGCCATGTTTGGGGAGCGGAGGATGCAGGTGGCGCTCCGGCTTGCCGCTGCCGAAGCGCGCGCGCTTCAGACTGAGACCGCTGCGAGACGGACGCCGATCGAAGCTCCGGAGTGCACGGCCCAGGACACTCTACTGCGTTGTCTCCTCGAAGTGCCGTCCGACACTCCCGGGCTCCGCGGGATCGCCACCGAGGTCCTTGAAGGCGCTCTTCAGGAGCAGGCTGCGAGGCGGACAGCCTTCGAGCGTGAGAAGCGCCTGGCACGGCGGTATGTGAGCGAGGCGCGGGCCGAGCTCCGAAAGGCGCGCGCGGCCTGGATCGAGCATCTTGTCGAGGAGCGGGCGCCCTGCCCTGCAGAGACGGCGAAGAGCGATTTCCCGAAACAAACCAAGAATTCAACTATAAGTAGATCTTAGATGACCGTGAAACACTCGTGCCGCTGACAGCATCCGTTGTCCGTTCAAAACGGCGGATGTCGCGTCCCGCCCCGTACCCCCCGGATTATCGCCTGGGGTCGAATGCCGTGCCGCGCCTACCCGGACAGTCGCGCTGATTGGAGGCGGCGCCTAGGGGGTCAGGACAACACCGTCGTCCGCCGTAGATCAGCGGTACCATTCCGACTTTTTCCCACGCCTGCAGTTGTGGGCGTTTCGGCCGGACTCTCCAGCGCGAGAGGGGCCAAAACAGGCTCGAACACCGGTTCCGGCAGCACAACGCTCCATGTCTCACGCCTGAGGTACCCATGGTATTCCTCCGCGGAATCCTCACGGACCCGCATCGAGATCGCGTGGACGCTGCCATGCAGGAAGTTCGCCCCGGCCGGCGGCGCAAATTTCTTCGCCAGACAAAACACGGCCGTGCCCTGGCGGTCCGTCAACAGCCATCGATCACCCCGCAGAACCAGCAGCAATGCATCCTCCGTCCTAAGACGCTCAATGCCGCCAAGGGACGCGTTCGCGTCGTGCAGGCGTCCGGCAAAGCTGAGGTCGACATCGGACGGATCGAGCGTCCGGTAGAGTTTCAAGGGGGTGGGGTCAGACGCACCTTGCTGTGACCTCCGCGGCAGCAGCTTAGGCTCCAATGATGACGCAGCGCATCCCGTTCCGGCACTTCAAGACCAGCGCCAAGGTTATCCGCTGGCGTTGATAACGCACGACCGATGCCCGCCCTCGCCGCGGACGTCGCGGACCTGCTGCACGGAGGCGTCAGCCCGGAACTCCATTCGCGGGTCCGGGTGAGCAGTCATTCCGGATGAAGGCTCAATCTGCCGCCTGGCGATGGGTGATCTTGTACCCGAGCGTTTCTGCAAGACCGCTCTCAATGCCCTCTGACAAAGGTCACGGGCTCGCCCGAAGCGGAACACATCGCCGACCGCAGGCATTACCCATCACAATGGAGCACGCACGATGCAGTGAGATGCCAGGGCGGTTTGCGGTGGCGCGGGACGGCGTCCGGCTCGGGCTTGGGTTGTGGGTCCGCGCGATGCGGGCGGGACGTCTCCCGCAGATCAGCGTCGGTGAGCGACTGGCGATGGTGGCGGTCGCAGACGCTCCCGTGCAGCGGCCGGTCCGGATAGCCTGGAGCGACCGGCAGATCCCCTTTATAGACGCTGAATGCGACGGCGATCTCGCAGTGGCGCTCGGTGTCGTTCATGCGCACCTGCGGATGGCGCAGATCGAAATGATGCGCAGGATCGCGACCGGACGCCTTGCCGAGGTACTTGGCGCGCCTGCGGCTGGGTTAGATCATGCGCTTCGGACTATCGGTTTCGTGGAGGCTGGCCGGACATGTCTCGCGGCGATGTCGCCAGAGGGGCGCGACTGGGTGGAACGGTTTCTCTCCGGGCTCAACCACCAAATTGCGTCGCAAACGGCCATACCGCGCGATCTGGCCCTGATCGATGCGCCGCCAAAACCATGGAGGCTTGAGGAGTTGATGGCGGTGATGCGTCTTGCCTCGACCGATTTCACCTGGAAGGTCTGGCTGCGGCTGATCAAGCTGCGCGGTCGTCCGGACTGGCCGACGTCATGGGCGCGGCTGATCGGCAGCGACGCGCTGCCTGAGCCGAGCCTTGGCGGGCTCGGTGCGGTGTTCGACCGGTTCGGGCGACCGGGCAGCAACGCCTATGCTCTGGCAGGCGCGCGCACGGCGTCGGGCAAGCCGCTGATGGGAGGAGATCCGCATCTCGGAATCCAGTTGCCGAACCTGTGGATCGCGGTTGGCCTGCGCTCGCCCAGCTATCATGCCGTCGGGCTGATGGTGCCTGCGGTTCCGATGCTTGCGCCCGGGCGTAACCGTCACATCGCGTGGGGCGGAACCAACCTTCACGCCGCGAGCAGCGAGCTTGTCCGCCTCAAGGGCCGGACCGACGCAGCGGTCCGGGCTCGACGCGATCAGATAGGGGTGCGCTGGGGCCGGACGCGGGACGTGGAGGTGCGCGAGAGCGCCTTCGGTCCGGTGATCTCCGACGTCGACCTCCTGGGGATCGACGAACCGCTGGCCCTGCACTGGATGGGGCGCCGGCCTAGCGACGAGGTGACGGCGCTGCTGGACGTGGCGGGGGCGCGGGACTGGGACAGCTTCAGGGCGGCGCTAAGCAGCTACGCCGTCCCGGGGCTGACGCTGGTTTATGCTGACGCCGCCGGCCGGATCGGTCGGGTGACGGCGGCGACACTTCCGCGGCGGCCCCCGACGCCACCCGTCGATATTGTCTCCGAGGCCGACGCACTCGACCATTGGCGCGAGACTGTGGGCCCCGACGCGCTGCCGCAGGCGGTTGATCCGCCGGAGGGGGTCATCGCCTCGGCCAACGACGAGCCGCCACCCGGCGCAATCGTCATCGGCCGGTTTTTCTCGCCGCCGGACCGCGTCGCGCGGCTGCGTCAGCTGCTTGGCGCGGCTGAGGGGGCAGACGTGCCCTTCTTGGCCCGACTGCAACTCGATGTGGCGGCGCATTCGGCCTTGCAGGTTCGCGACCGGTTGGCACCTCACCTCCCGCCGAAGCCGTCGGTCTCGGCGGCTGTGGCAGACTGGGACGGGCGTTACGATGAGAACTCCGCCGGGGCTCTTGGGTTCGAACTGATCGCAGGCAACATCGTTCAGCGGCTACCGATGCCGGCCACACGCGCCATCTATGCCGCAAGCTGGCATGCCTTGGGGCTGCTCGACCGGGAGCTTGCACGGCTGGCGCCGGAAGCGCTGAGCGGGATCGTGGTCGCCGCCACCCGCCGAAGCGAGTGGCTGTTCCGCTACTACAAGACCTGGGGAGCCATCCATCGTCTTCGGCTGGGGCACCCGCTGATGCGTCTGCCGCTGGTCGGCCGTCGCTACCGCGTCGGGGACTTTCCCGTCGGCGGCAGCAACGAGACCCTTATGAAGTCGCGCCACGGCTTCGTGCGTGGCCGCCACAGCGTCGGCTTCGGGGCGCAGGCGCGGCACATATTCGACCTGTCCGACATGGACGCCAATCATCTCGTCCTGCTCGGCGGGCAGGATGGCTGGCTTGGATCGACCACATTCGCTGACCATCTGCCATTATGGCGCAAAGGAGAATTGATCCGCGTTCCGATGCGGGCCGAGACGGTGCGGGCCGAGCATCCGCACGTCACGGTGCTGACGCCACCGACGCAGAGGGCCTGAGCAATGCTGGACGCAACTCCGCTGCTGCGCACGTATACCCGGACCCGTCTCCGCCGGCTGGCACGGTTGGATCCGGTCGCGACCCAACGCCGGGTGCTGGCGGGGCTGCTTGCCCGCGCACGCGAGTGCCGGTTCGGGCTCGAGCATGGTTTCGGCAGCATCGCGTCGGTGGAGGAATACCAGGCGCGTGTTCCGTTGCGCCAATACGAGAATTTCTGGGAGGGCTATTGGAAAGCCGATTTCCCGAACATCGGCGGACAGACCTGGCAGGGGCCGATCCCCTACCTCGCAGCAAGTTCGGGAACCTCGACCGGGCGAACCAAGTACCTGCCCGTCGGCAAGGCAATGGCCCGCTCAAACCGCGCCGCCGGCGTCGATCTGATGGCGCATCATCTGGAGCATTGTCCCGCGAGCCGGGTGCTGGGCGGCAAGAACTTCATGCTGGGCGGGACCGTTGATCTGAGTCAGCTTGCGCCCGGCGTCTTCTGTGGAGACCTGACCGGGATCGCCCGACGGGAGGCGCCGCTCTGGGCGGAGCCGTTCATCTTTCCCCCGATGTCATTGGCACGCGAGGCCGACTGGGAGCGCAAGATGGAGAGCCTGGGTCGCGCCTCGCTTGGCGAGCCGATCCGCACGGTCGCGGGGACGCCTAATTGGCTTCTCTTGTTTTTTGAGCGGCTTGCCGAACTGACCGGCAAGCGTCGGCTGGCGGAAATATATCCCGAGCTCGACCTTATCGTGCACGGCGGAATGAGCTTTGCGCCCTACCGCCGCATTTTCGCCGACTGGTTGGAGGGCAGTCGCGCCGAGCTGCGCGAGGTATATCCGGCGAGCGAGGGTTTCATCGCACTTGCCGACCGTGGTCCGGGCGAAGGCCTGCGCATGCTGATCGACAACGGCCTGTTCTTCGAGTTCGTGCCTGTCGAAACGCTGAACGAGCCTGCGCCGGAACGCCACTGGGTCGGCACTGCCGAACTCGGGCGGGAATATGCGCTGGTCGTGTCGAGCAACGCGGGGCTTTGGTCCTATCTTCTCGGCGATACAGTGCGGCTCATCGACCTAAATCCGCCGCGCCTGCTTGTGACCGGCCGCACGTCCAGCTTTCTGTCTGCCTTCGGAGAACATCTGACCGGCGAGGAAATCGAGGATGCGGTGGTCGGGGCGGCCGAGGCGCAAGATGCGCAGGTGCGCGACTACGCGGTGGGAGCGATCTATCCGGATCGCACCGAAAGCCGCGGTCGCCACCTGTTCGTGATCGAGTTCGAGCCCGGTCAGATGCCCGACGCGGCGGCCGTCGCAACCGGCCTCGACCAGCGGCTTTCCGCGGCGAACGAAGACTACGAGGCCCACCGCCACGGCGACATCGGAATGGGTCCGCCCGAGGTGCTGGTTGTACTGCCCGGCACCTTCGCGGAATGGATGCGCCGCCGCGGCAAGCTTGGCGGGCAGAACAAGGTGCCGCGCGTCATTCTCGATGCCGATCTGCTCGCCGGATTGCAGATCCTGGCCCGTGACCGCCTTCTCGGCGGAGGACCGAATGGAGCGTAACCGATGGAAAAGCCGACAATTGACACGCCGAACCCACTCCTGCTGCGGGACATGCTCGAGCCTGACAACGTCGAGACACTGGGGCTTTGCGCCGATCTTCACCTGCCCAAGGACGGTTCCGGGCCTTGGCCCGGAGTGGTGATCCTCGACGGGCTCGGAGGGCCGAAGGACAGCCGCGAGCGGCGGTACGGCCGCAAGCTTTCCGAGCACGGCTATGCTTCTCTGGTGATCGACAGCTTCACTACCCGGAACGTCGGCGCGCGCGGTGACGTCGTGCGCGCGCTCCGGGTCAGCGAGGCGATGATGCTGAGCGACGCATTCACCGGCCTGCGCTATCTGGCCGGTCGATCCGACGTCGATCCGGACCGGATCGGCGTAATCGGGTTTTCCTATGGCGGCATGATTGCGGTCCTCGCCGCCTACGAACAGCTCGCGAGGACTTTCATGCCGGACGGGACACGGTTCGGCACGCATGTCTCCTACTATGGCTGCAGCGTCCCGAGGTTGGACGACCCGGCGACGACCGGCGCTCCGGTGACGCATCTGCTCGGCGGTTGGGACAGGAACGTCTCGATCGACCGCGTGGGGAAAATAGCCGAGGACCTGCAAAGGGGCGGTTCCGAGAGCAACGTGCGGATTTTCGACGAGGTCTATCACCAGTGGGACGGCGAGGACGAGACACGTAGGTTCTTTCCGCTCAACCTCCGTCGCTTGCGTTTCCGCATCGGCAGCGACGGCGTGGTTCGGGACGAGCGGACTGGATTGCGCATGAACAGCCGAGCGAAGCGGCTTGGGCTGATTTCGCTTTGGATCGATCCGACCGGCTATTCCATGCTGCGGGACGACGAGACGACGAAACGGAGCGACGAAATTCTGCTTGCGGCACTGTCGGCGATGTGATGGCCGACGCCGGGTGATCAGCCGAAATCCCCCGCCTGCCGGTGATCGCTTTATCAAGCGCAGCCAACTTGAACCGTAAATAGACAGAGATCTAAGCCGTCTGCATATAGCTCCGTGTCAACGGAACGGCAGTCTGCTCCTTCGCGAGTTGCAACTGGAAGACCGCCTGGCGCCCATGCCGGAAGGCCATTTCAGCGGCAGCAAGGTAAAACTGCCACATCCGGAAGAACCGCTCGTCATAGATGTCCAGCACCCGATCACGGTTTGCCGTAAACCGTTCGAACCAATGGCGCAGAGTTTCCGCGTAGTGTATCCGCCAGATTTCGACGTCGGTATACCATAGGCCAGCCTTCTCCGTCGCCGAGACCATCTCGGACAGGGACGGGATATTGCCGCCCGGGAAGATGTATTTCTCGATCCAGGGGCTCGTCGCTCCTGGCGGACGAGAGCGGCCGATCGTATGGATCAGCGCGACGCCATCAGGAGCCAGCAGATCTCGAACCCTTCGGAAGTAGTCCTTGTAGTGGGGCACGCCGACATGCTCGAACATGCCGACCGATACGATCCGGTCGAACTCGCCCGACACATCGCGGTAGTCCGCAAGACGGAATTCCACCCGATCCTCCAGTCCCTCTGCTTTTGCTCGAGACCTGGCGACCGCGAGTTGCTCTTCGCTCAGGGTGATCCCGAGAACGCGCGCGCCGTAGTCTCGGGCAAGCGTCAGTCCAAGACCGCCCCACCCGGATCCGATGTCGAGGACCTTCATGTCTGGTTTGAGAAGTAGCTTCTTAGCGACGTGCTGCTTCTTCGCTGCCTGAGCGGCAGCCAGGCTCATCGCCGGTTCCGAGAAGTAGGCGCAGCTGTACTGCTTGTCCTCATCGAGAAAGAGATCATAAAGCTCGCCAGACAGGTCATAGTGATGCGCGACGTTTCGCTTTGCCCGGGATATCGGGTTGTAGGTCCGCCAGCGGCGCAAGGCCGACCGGGAGGCGTCAACGGACGCAAGCCAGGGGTTCCTCCGGCCTTGACCGCTCTGCATGTTGCGCATGGCGAGGGCGAGGAATTCACGAAGGCGGTCTCCCTCGACCAGGAGAGTACCGTCCATGTAGCCTTCACCGGCCCCAAGCTCGGGCGAAACGACGATGCGCCTGACAAGGGTTGGGTCGGTGATACGGACCACAACTTCCTCGCCGGTGCCGTCGCCAAAGGTCTTCCGCCTTCCGTCAGGCGTCTCGACTGTCAAACAGCCAGTCTGAAACAGACTGCTCAAAAGCCCATATAAGACAGAGCCCCACATGCGCTGAGGAGAAATTTGATCAGTTCTGCTGTCAAGGGCCGTCCCTGCCCGTCTGTCTCTGCTCAGTCCTGCGCTGCCGCCTCAGTCGGGATGGGTGTGTCCTCGCCGAGTGTGTCGGCGACGTAGAGCTTCTTGACGGCGACGCAGGTCACAATCGCCAGCGGCGAGGCGACGACCACGCCAACCACCCCCAAAAGCAGTCCGAAGACTGTCACCGCCAGTAGGATGAGCCCGGCGGGGATCGTCGACCATCTCCTGTTGGACCAGCGGGGTGATGACGTCCGACGCGAGCTGCTGGATCGCCACGGAGGCGGCGATGCCGCCTCAGAGCGAGATCCTGATGCGTTGCGGCTGCAGTGACGGTCCGGTTCCTGCCGCTCCCTGAGGCAAACGCAAGGTGGAAGTCGCGGGCCGGCTTTGATCCCGGCGATCGAAACTATGGCATGGTCGAGATCGGGAAGGAGGGATTGCGGTCAAGGCGCAAGCGGCATGTTCGGGATGCGCAGACCGTTGGGGATTGCGGCCATCCTTGTCGTAATTGCAGTCTTAGCAGGAGTCTTGGCGGCTACATTTGGGCTCGCGCCCCTGTGGCGTGCCGCGACGATGGCACGGACCATTTCTCTTGGGTTCTTTAATCTAGTTAATATGCCTGGGCGCAACTTCAGCCTACATCAAGATGATGGCGGCGCCTCGCCTCGCACCAAGTCCAGCGGGGGGTCGCCAGGTTCCACAGGGCAGGAACAGCGCGCGTTGCCGGCTTGTGAAGCAGGTAGGGAGGACGCGTGTCGTCTGCTCTGATGAGGGACGGGCCCCGCGTCTTAGCTCAGAGCTGACGCGGGGCCGAGCCTCGTAATTGGGTTCTGTCGATGGATCATTGTTAGCCTGATCTCTTGATCTAGCTTTTACGGTGGGTAGCCACCGCCAACGGGCTGCCATCCGGGCGGCCTACCGTCGCAGAATGCCTTTTTCCGGCCGCCCGCCCGGTTCAGACCGCACAGCATGAAGGCGAAATGAGGCGCGAGGCGGACTCGCGTACGCCCTGCGCCCGATCCGAACTGAGGGGACAGTTCGGCGCAACACTCCTTAAATGACCGCTCGCCGCGGCGCGATTTAGGCGCAAGTCTGGTAAACAATACGCTGGAGAGGGCAAAGCAGCGTGCGCTGGCGGCTTGTGAAGCAGGTGCGTCGGAACAAGGTGGGCACCTTTATGTTGCACGGTGGGGCCGACCCCTCCTGCCCCACCGGGCGGCCTGGTGTGAGTGCTCCCCAAGTATTTCGGTGCGGCCGCCCGGATCGTCCCGAGGAAGACGTCGACAGGATCATCAGGCTACCGAGGAAATTGCCTTGCAGCCTGGCGCCACCAGGGAGACCGGTCTTGTCATTTGTGGACGGCTCCGGTTTTGCAAGGTTTTTCTCGAGCGACTTGGATCGAAGCAGGTAGCGGTCATTTGTCCGGCCTGTGTGCGCGGCGTGTCTGACCGCTGGCCCTGATGAAGTCCGCTTGCCGGGTCCCAAATCAGATTAACGAGCGTTGACGCCCAGACAAGACCTCGGGGTGTCCCGGCAGCGGCGACGCTTGATCATCATCACTCACGTCTGCCCTTGCATCTCATCGCGGTGCCTTTGGAGCGCCGCCATGTCCTCCGTCGTTCAGATGGCCGCTGCGACCCTGTAGGTCTCTCCCTTCACAAGCAGCGCCCATGCGGTGCGCGCCGTCTTGTTGGCGATGGCCACGGTCACGAGCCGCGTTGGCTTGCGTTCAAGCAGGGATCTGACCCAGGCCCCGCTCCGGGTGTTGGTGGTTGGCGCGCGCCGTGTCACCGAAGTGGCGCCGACCACAAGCAATCGGCGCAGATAGCCGTTGCCCATCTTCGAGACCCGTCCCAGCCGATCCTTCCCGCCTGAGGAGTTCTGTCGTGGCACGAGCCCGAGCCAGGCCGCGAACTGCCGGCCCGATTTGAAGACGGTCGGATCCGGCACGCTGGCCGCGAGCGCCGTGGCGGTAATGAGGCCTACGCCCGGGATCGTCTCGAGCCGCTGGCTTGCCTGGTTCTGCCGGTGCCACGCCATGAGCTCGCGTTCGATTTTGCGGATCTCTTCAGTCAAGGTCTCAAGCTGGGCGGCCTGCGATAGAAGCGCCGACCGAGCAAGGGCCGGCAAGTCCAGCCCGTCGTTCGGGTCGCTCAGGCGCCGGACGAGGTCGACAACCTTCCGTGGTCCCTGCGCGGTGATCGTGCCGAACTCCGCCAGATGTGCACGGATCGCGTTTAGGATCATCGTGCGTTGCCGCATCAGCAGGTCGCGTGACCGGTGCAGCACCAGGACCGCCTGCTGTTCCTCGGTCTTCACGGGGACAAAGCGCATGTTTTTTCGGGTCACAGCCTCGCAGATCGCCTCGGCATCGGCCGCATCGTTCTTCTGACGCTTCACGTAGGGCTTCACGTAGGCAGGCGGGATCAGACGCACCTCGTGCCCGAGCGCTGCAATCTCCCTCGCCCAGAAGTGCGAAGTCGGGCAGGCTTCCATGCCGATCAGGCAGGGTTCGAGCTTGCGGAGAAAGTCGAGCGCCGCCCCGCGGCGCAGCTTCTTCTGCAGGACAACTGTGCCGCTGTCGTCAACGCCATGAAGCTGAAAGACGGACTTGGCGAGGTCGATCCCGAGTGTTGTAATCTCCATGTGGTCGGCTCCTTCCTTTGTTGGCTGTCACACTGCACCAACATGGCACAATGCGATGCCGTCGGGGTGGAGCCGTCCACACCATCAGAAGAACTTGCCTTGAGACACTGAGAGCGAGCGCAGCCTGCGGCCGATCAGCCGGGGACCCAGACGCGACAGCATCTCTTAGACGTCGCCTTTCAAAGCCTGAACGGGCCAAAGGTGAACGACCGCCACAGCAGCGTTTCCTGGAGCCCCGGCCGCGTCATCCAGCCCGCAGGACGTGTTCGTCCACATCCAAGCCGACGGCGGTCAGACCCCTCGTAAAATCGGCTCCTGTCTCGACGCAGAGGGTCCGTGACGGCTCATGAACTCAGAGCCGTCGTAAGGACGCTGGACGACGAGCCTCCGAGACGCGTCAACAGTTCGTCGAGGTCCCGGGCGGGGGTCACTCCGCTTCCGTGCATGGAGTTGTTTTTCATATTTTGACTTTCCTCCCCCACCCCCGATCCGACCCGCCGATAAAGAAGGACACGACCCGCTGAAGAGGCTCAGGACGCGGTGCCGGGACCTCCGAGAGACAGACACGAGCTTGCCGGACAGGGGGCGTCGCGAATACCGTCTTGATGCCCCCCAGAGAAGCGCGCGGGGCGACTGCGCTTCGAATGCTCGCGCGGCAGCCGGTCGGCGTCTCGCTCTGGTCCCGGCTTCGGTGGAACAGGTCGTGGGAAGGACCATGTCATAAGCCCCAAGACTACTCCGGAACACGGAGGATTGTTTCCCCTGCTGGTCTTCTGGACACTCCCCCGTATAGTGTCGGAATGAGAAATCAGGGAGGAACAACAATGATGAGATCGAAACTGTTACCCGGTGGCGCAATTGTCGCTACGGCTCTTGCGGCAACGGCCGTGCCCGCGGTCGCCGAAATTGACGAGGTCCGTTGGGCGGTTCCAATCAGCTTCGCATCGACGCTGACTGCGCTCGGCGATACTCTTCCCTGGGTGGCCGAGCGCCTTGCGGAGGTGTCTGACGGCAAGATTCAGTTCGAGGTCGTCGAGCCCGGCGCCATGATCCCGGCGCTGGCCGTATTCGAGAGCGCGGCGACGGGTCAAATTGAGGCCGGCTACAGCTGGATGGGCTACGAGCGCGGACAGGTTCCGGCCTCGGCGCTCTTCGGCGCGACGCCCTTCGGCCTCGAACCGCATGGCTATGTCGCCTGGATGTACCAGGGCGGTGGTAACGAGCTTCTGCGCGAAACCTTCGAACCCTTCGGTGTCTATCCCATCCTCTGCGGCACGATCCCGCCGGAAGCTGCCGGCTGGTTCACCTTCCCGATCGAGAATGTTGACCAACTTGCGGGCCTCAAGTTCCGCGCCGCCGGCATCGGTGGCGAGATCATGAAAGAACTCGGTATGTCCGTGACCGTCCTTCCGGGCGGAGAGCTCTACCAGGCGCTCGAGACTGGCGTGCTGGATGCGACAGAGTTCTCTCTGCCGACGGTGGACGAACAGCTCGGCTTCTTCCAGGTGGCCAAATTCTACCACATGCCGGGCTGGCACCAGCCGTCGACGTCGCAGTTCCTCTATGTGAACGCCGATGTGTGGAGCGGCCTGTCGCCTCAGACGCAGTCGGTCATCGAGACAACCTGTATGGCCGGGACCCTCTATGCCATGGCTCGCGGAGAGGCGCTTCAGGGTCCGGTTCTGTCGTCCTTCGAAGAGAAGGGCGTCACGGCGCAGCAGCTTCCCGAGGGCGTGCTTCAAGCGTTCCGCGACGCGACCGAAGTCGTCATGGATCGCGAGAGTGCAGCCGACCCGCAGTTCGCCAAGGTCTACACCGCGATGAAGGAGTTCCAGGCAAGCATGCAGCCGTGGCACGAACTCGGCTACTTGCCACGCGACTGGACGTGGGACGACGAATCCTCGCAGTAAGGATCGAGCGAAATCACGGCTGAAGCGGGAGGGGGGCGGCGGATGTCCAGATTGATCGAAGATGACCATGACTCGATCGTGGACGAAGCTGCCCCCAACCCGCTCATTTCGCGTGCGCTCGACGGCGTCGTAAGCTTCATCAGCCTCTTCGCGCACGCGACCTGGATCATCCTCATCGGGATCATTCTCACCAACGTCGTGATGCGCTACTTTCTCGGCGGCTCCATCGTGGCGCTCGAGGAGCTTCAGTGGCACCTTTATGCCTTTGGTTTCATGGTGGGGCTGTCCTACACGCTCGTCCATGACCAGCATGTGCGGGTCGATGTCTTGGCAGAGCACTGGAACAAACGGCGGCGCGCCAAGATCGAGATCTTCGCGATGCTCGTCCTCGTCATCCCCTTCGCAGGCGTGATCCTTTTCGACTCTTTCGACTTTATCGAGTTTTCGCTTCGCCTTAACGAACGCTCACGCTCGCCGGGCGGCCTACCCTACCGCTGGATCCTGAAGTCCGTGATACCGCTCGCCATGGGTCTCCTCATCCTCGCGGCTTTGGCTCGCACGGCTCGGATGATCTCACTTCTGCGCATCAGCCGGTGAATTGGATACCTAGGGAAAAGGGACAGTAACGATGCTCGGCCTCGCCGCGAACGAACTTCTTGTGCTGCTGATGCTTGTGATGTTCATCGGCTTCCTGTTCACCGGCGTGCCGGTGGCATGGTCGCTGGCGGGAACCTCGCTACTCGTGGCGATCCTCACGCTGCAACTCAACTCGCGCTTCGAGGTCGAAACGCTTTTTTTCGACGACTGGCGCGACTACCGCATCATCGTCCAGCGCATTTACGCGACGATGGAGAACGCAGTCCTGGTCGCCCTGCCGATGTTCGTCTTCATGGGGCTCATGCTCGATCAGTCGGGGCTGGCGGAGAAGCTCATGCGCTCCTTCTCCGAGACTCTGGGCCGGGTCGGCGGCGGTCTCGCGATGGCGGTTGTCCTCATCGGGATTCTGCTCGCCGCCTCCACCGGGATCGTCGGCGCGTCGGTTGTCCTGCTGGCCACGATCTCACTGCCGATCATGCTCGAGGCGGGTTACGACAAACGCCTTGCTGCCGGCGTGGTGGCCGCCTCCGGGACGCTCGGCATTCTCATCCCACCCTCCATCATGCTCATCATCATGGCGGATCAGCTTTCCCTCTCCGTGGGCGAGCTCTTCATGGGAGCCGTTGTCCCGGGTCTCCTCCTCGGGTTGGCCTACCTGATCTACGTCGTCATCGCGGTGGCACTCCGCCCGAGCCTCGCCCCGAAGCCCAAAAACGTCCTTCCGTTTTCTTGGCGGCTGATCCTCGACACGTTCCTCGCCGTACTTCCGCCACTCGCGCTCATCCTTGCCGTACTCGGGTCCATCTTCTTCGGCATCGCGACGCCTACGGAGGCGTCCGGGATCGGCGCCTTCGGCGCGACGCTTCTGGCGTTCCTGAACCGCCGCCTGAGCCTGGAAGTCCTGTGGACCGTCGCCGTCCGGACCACGCTTACGACTGCCTTCATCTTCGGTATCTTCATCGGGGCGACCGCCTTTGCCTTGGTGATGCGCGGCCTCGGCGGGGACCAGTTGATAGAGCGCGCGCTGGAAGCAATTCCCTTCGGCGCGACCGGAGTCGTGCTGACGGTGCTGTTCTTCGCCTTCCTCGCGGGCTTTTTCCTCGATTGGCTCGAGATCACGTTGATCTTTCTGCCCCTGGTCGGTCCGGTGATCGTCGCGCTCGGTTTCGATCCGATCTGGTTCGTGATCGTCTTCGCCGTGGCGCTCCAGACGTCCTTCATAACGCCGCCCGTTGGCTTCTCGCTATTCTACCTCAAGGGCGCGGCCCCGCCCGAAATTACGACAGGCGACGTTTATCGAGGCATCGTTCCCTTCGTCATCATCCAACTCGCAGTCGTGCTTTCGATCGTCTTCTTGCCCGCGCTTGTGACCTGGCTGCCGACGATGGTCTACGGATGAAACTCCGGATGAGCTCGCGACAAACGCAGAGCGATGGCAACGAGGGCTAACGCAACCCTTCACTACGAGGACCGCCACACACGTCATTGTGGTCGGCGCCGATTCGGCTAGATCGTTGCTCGCCAATGAACTTACCCCACCTTTGAGCGAGCGTTGTGGGCAGCCGACGAAGATCTGAGGTCGGAGCCCATTGCGTCAAGCGGCGGACTTGCGATCGAACAGCAGCCCGGACGAACCGGCCTCCGCACCGAGCTGAAGCGCTAAGGCCTCTGCGTTGCCCCGAGGATCTGCGTTCGCCAGACCCAGCAACCCTTTGTATCTTCTGGTCCTTCCACGCTCACCTGAATATCATCGATACACCCCTCGGGTGTTCCACATGACATCCGACACTTGAAGCCCCGCGCCAGCGCAAGTCGTGCGGGGCTTCTTTGCCTCGACGGTCGCAGTGATTGCGGTCCTAGTACGGCGACCAGTTCGCCTTTCAGACGACCAGTCTGCCTCTCGTCTGCGGTCTCCAGCGGGACGGCGGCAGCGACCCCCAGAAAGGTGGGCGTGTGGGCATCATTCACCCGGGGCGGCCACTAGATCCGCCTGCAGAGTGAGCGCACGAACCTGATGGAGCAGCGCCGTCTTGACCAGCACGGCCGCCCAGAGGTGCAACCCTGGCCTGCGCGCCCGCGACCGGCGACCAGGAGATCGGTGTCATTCGCGGGAGAATGCGGTACGATCAAGAAGCCCTCAGGCGAAAGGACATTTCGTGAAACGTCTTGCAGGCGCTGCCATCATCCTGGTCATCGCGGCACCCGCCGCCGCGCAACAGGTCAATATCACGCGGGCCATCCCATCGGTGACGATCCAGACCCCTTCCGGACCGGTGGAGATTGCCCGCACCCAGGATACAGCGGCAGTGATCGAAGGTGACTTCGCACGGATCGCGCGGCCCTGTCCGGACTTCTGCATCCAACCGATGACACCGGCAGAAGGTGTGACGACCGTGGGTGAACTTGAAGTGCTGCAGGCGCTGCAGGATCCGAATGTGGTTGTGGTCGATGGTCGTGTTCGTCCCGATTGGGAAACCGGCACGATCCCTGGGTCCATCAACATGCCCTACACCGAGATGGCAGACCGCCTGCATGAACTGGGCTGCGAAGTGGATTTCGAGGGCTTCATATGTGACGCGGACACGATTCCGGCTCTTGTGATGTTCTGCAACGGCCCCTGGTGCGGGCAGTCTCCTGAAGCGATCCGACGCATCATTGCGGCGGGCTATCCAGCCGAAAAGATAAGCTATTACCGCTGGGGGATGCAGGGATGGCGGATGCTCGGCCTGACGGTCGCGGGAGGATCGTAGACGGGCGCGGCCTCGGTCGCCCTTGGATCAGGAGTCAGGCTGCGCGAAACACTTGAGGGTTGTGGCGTCGAGTTCATCGAGGCCGCTGATGGCGGGCCTGGGATAGTTGTCCGCTTAGAGAGCTCAGGATTCCCCAAGGCGGGGAGAGTGGCGCAGACAGCATCCGCCAGCCTCCCTTGCGGCCCCGCTTAAACTACTTTCGACGACACCGGCAGCAGGGCACGTCACCCTTTGCTCTTGATAAACTCTGCGCAGCGGTCTCCCAACATCATTGCAGGAGCGTTGGTATTGCCCGCGTTGATGTCGGGCACCGCCGACATGTCGGCCACGCGCAGGTTTTCTATTCCGCGCACGCGCATCTGGGCGTCGAGCACCGCCATCGGATCGCCGTCCGCGCCCATCCGGGCTGTCGAGGCAGGGTGGTAGTTTGCTTTTACGAAGCGCCGGCAGTGGTCTTCGAGCGCCGCGTCGTCGAGGCGCTCAGGGTTGGGGATGGCAAGCCGCTTGATCCGACCCGCCAGAGGTTCCGTCTGGAACGCGCGCAGGAAAAAGCGCTGCCCCGCGACCATCGTCGCCATGTCGGCGGGATCCTTGAGGAGGTTCGGGCTCACGAGCGGCTTGTCAGCGGGGTCGGCGGACCTCAGCCGCGCGAGCGAGGCTTCACGACGACCGTAGTCACAGTGATGCCGTGGGAATGTCGACGCAGTCCCAACTTGTTCAGAACGAACGCTCCATGGGAATATTGATGCTCAAGGCTCCGCTAAGGAGATAGATCATCAGGGCGAATTACTGATACGTGGAGTGCGATGCTTGTCCCAGGTCTATCGCCTCGAGTGCGGCAACGAGTCATTTCAGCGACTGCACTTCGACTCGGATCTGTCGGGACCCAAGGTGTCCAGCGTATCGAACTGGTGCTCGAAGCCTTCGACGGGCGCAACGGCGATGACGGCGTTGTGGGTGGCCAGAAGGATCGGCTGTCGCAATTGCCCGTCCCAGTCCCTGAAGTTTCCGCGCACGCCCTTGTATAGATCGATTGCAAGCTTGTCGGACCGAAGCGCCGCTTTGACCGCGACCGGATCTGTGCCCCGGACCGCGCTTGCTGCATCCATGATCGCACGTACCGCCGCCCAGCCGGCCCAATCCTCGGAACTCATGTCGCGATCGGTGATTCTGCGGAATCTCTGGTTCAACTGCGGAGCTCCGTAGCGTTCGAAGGTCCAGTGCCACGCCATCGGCGTCAGCCCTTCGGATCCGACAACGGGACGCGCATCGTGTGTTGCAAACGGCAGGTAGCGGCCAAAATCGCCTTGCTCATCGATCAACCAGATCACGTCGTGCCGCACTCCGCCTGTCAACAGCAACATGTTGCTGCGATCACGTCGACGCGGATCGTTTGTGAGTTCGAAAGCCCGATCGTCCACGATCTCAAGTCCGAATTTTGCCGCAGACTTCCGGACTGCATCAGCGCGCTCGGTGTCGCCTTGCGTCGGCCCGTGGAGCAGCAGCACCTCGTCCCAGCCTTGCGCGCGGAGATGCTGCGCCAGTGCATCCGACAGCATTGCGTGGGACGGAACCGTGTGAAGAAGACCCGGCGCACATCCGGCCTCGCGCCAATAGTTGGCAGGGTCACGGATGTTTATGAACAGATCGGTCTCGGCGCTCGCCTCCAGCACGGCCTGCATCTGATCCGACGGAAGGTCGAGAAGAATGGCAAGAGGATGCTGGGATCGCAGTGTCTCCAGCGCGGCGGCTGCGTCACCGGGGGGCGCCAGAACCTCCTCCAGATTGAACTCCACTCCCAACGCCCGTCCCAGCACCCGCGCATCGCGGAAAGCCAGGCGAGCGCCCTCGATCGGGCGGTGAATGTCCTTGAGTGAGAGGCCGGTGTAGAATGGTTGCGGCTCGTAGAACGGGTCGCCCTCGATTCCCAGATACGCGATACGCGCTTTATCGTCCGCCCAGACCGGCAGAGCCATGAGCGCGAGGATGCCGATCAGCCTAGCGATCATCGATCAGTATATCATAGGGCACGCGGCCGACCGCGACGGATGTAATCGGCCTGAGCGTCTCGGTATCGATAATCGTGACGTCGTCCGACAGTCCATTCGCCACGTAGAGCCGCTTTTCGTCGGCACTCAGTGCCAGGCCCCAAGCGCGCTTGCCGACGAGTATGTAATCTACTACCTCCCGTTTCGGGACATCGACCACCGCAACGTGATTTGCTCGGCCAAGGGCGACGTAGGCCCGCTGACCGTCCGCGCTGATGACCAGGTCGACCGGGGTGACCTGCTCTGGCCGGAGGCCTGTCGGAAGAAACTGGATGTCGTCCACCAGAGCCAGTGTCTTGACGTCGATGATGTTTACCATCCCGGCAAGTTCGGCAGATACCCAAAGTTCTTGCTGGTTCGGTGTCAGCGCAAAGCGTCTCGGTCGGGTGTCCACTAGGATATCGCGAATAACATCGCCCTTTTCCAAATCGATGACATGGACGAGGTTGGCGGCTTCGGACGCGACGAAAACCAGTCGACCATCCGCCGTGACCTGCACACCTTCGGGTTCTTCACCAGTCAGGAACTCGGCCAGGAGTTCGCCGGTTGTGACATCATAGACCGATGCAGCTGCGTCTTCTTCGTTCGAGACGATCAGTCTCTTGCCGTCCGGGTGAAGATCGAACGTTTCGGGCGCGGGAACTCCGGTGATCCGTCCCAAGAGTTCGAAAGTTTCGGTGTCGTAGGTCGCGATCATGTCATCATCGGCACATCCGACGAAGAACTGCGATCGATCTGCGCTGAAGTGAATGCCGCGCGGCCGCGCGCAGGTTTCGATCGTGCGAATGACCTCAAAGTCAGACGAGAGGATGCTGAGCGTATCCGACCGCTCGTTCGTGACGATTGCCACCCCGGACCCGGCCTCTGCGGTCGCGGTGACAGTCAACAAACACAGCAGGGCCAGCTGAGATGGGACAGACCACCGCCGCATGTTGATCTCTCGCTCGTGTGGGTGGGTAATAATATTGCTCAAACAACACCCTATGCGCAAAATTAGTAATCGTCTACTATGATGGAGGAGAGAGACTACAATGTCAGCCAAGGGAGGGAGTGAACGTGAAAAGTGGGATATCATCCATCGCTGCTACGGTGACCTTATGTATCGGTGCGTACGGGGCGAGCGCTCAGGAAGAGGTTGCGGGCGGCACGACCCTTTATGGGGATCTTCAGTCCGTCACACAGTCGATGCTCACCAGGGCAGCAGGTGACGGGAACAACTTCCTGCACACCAACGGCAACTACGCGCAGACCCGGTATTACCCGGCGAGCCAGATCAACACGAGCAACGTCAAGAACCTTCGTCCGGCATGGGTTTTCCAGACCGAAGTGGTTGATACCATGGAAACATCGCCGATCGTGGTAAACGGCATCATGTATGTCACGACGGCGTTCAACCACGTCTACGCGCTTGACGCGCGGACGGGCAAACAGATCTGGCACCACAAACACTCCATGGGCCCCGTTACGACCTACTGCTGCGGCCCGAATAACCGTGGAGTGGCCGTCGCGGGCGACAAGGTGTTCTTTGGGACGCTCGACGCCAAACTTGTTGCGCTGGACGCAAAGACCGGCAAGCAGCTATGGGAGACTCAGATCGCGGAGCCGGAACTGGGCTATTCAGAAACCATGGCGCCAAGCGTCGTCGAAGACATGGTGCTGATCGGCACTAACGGCGGCGAGTACGGCATTCGCGGCTTCGTGAAGGCTTTCGACACCGAAACGGGTGAAGAAAAATGGACCTTCCATACGGTTCCAGAAGACTCGGTCGGGGTCTGGACAACAGAAGACGCGACGGGCCGCAACATGCATCGCGACATCGAAGCCGAGAAGGCCGCGCTGGCGGAGCAGGGCGATCCCTATGAAACGCTCGGTGGCGGTGTCTGGCAGAACCCGGCGGTCGATCTGGAAACGCGGCGCCTTTACTTTGTCGTCGGCAACCCGTCACCGGACCTCGATGGGTCGCTGCGGCCGGGGGACAACCTTTACACCGACAGCCTCGTCTCGGTTGACCTCGATACAGGTGAATACGTTTGCCACCTGCAATACATCGCCCATGACGTCTGGGATCTCGACGCAGTCTCTCCGCCGATCATCACGACGGTCAAGGATGCGTCAGGCAACGACGTGAAAGGCGTTCTGCACGGCGGAAAGACCGGTCACGTCTACGTCCACAATGCCGACGATTGCTCGCTGATCCGCTTCTCGGAAGCAATGGTCCCGCAGGAAGATATGTGGACGCTGCCCACGGCCGAAGGCGCGCGGATGCTTCCGGGCGCGAATGGCGGTGTCGAGTGGTCTCCGATGGCCATCGACCCGAACCACCGACTCAGCTACGCGATCAACCTGCATCAGCCGATGACCTACACGGTCCGTTCGACTCCCTATCCGGAAGGCAAGCTCTGGCTTGGCGGCTCGTTCGACGTGATCCCGGACGAAGAACAGTGGGGCAATGTGACCGCGGTCGATTATGACACCGGCGACATCGCCTGGCAGGTCCGCACCGAGCAACCGATGATCGGCGGCATCCTTGCGACGGCTGGGGGGCTGGTGTTCACCGGCGAAGGCAATGGGCTTTTCAAAGCCTATGACAGCTCCAACGGCGGAGAGCTTTGGCGTTTCCAGGCCGGCGCTGGCGTCAATGCACCACCTTCGAGCTACACAGTCGAAGGCCAGCAGTACATCGTTGTTGCCGCAGGCGGCAATGCGCAGCTGAACTTCAAGCGTGGTAACAACATCATTGCGTTCACGCTTGCGGATTGAGCACGAATAGTCGCTGTTGCAAGGGCGGGCTTACCAGCCCGCCCTTCACCCTCTTGGAGACCGACTGATGAGACTGCCCTTTGTCGCGCTCACGCTGTCGCTTGCCGCATCGCCTGTCTTGGCAATGGAGGATTTCGTTCTCGAAGATGAAGTTGCGCTCTGCATGAGCTGTCACGGAGATGCTGGTGTGCCGATCGAACCCGACTACCCGGTCATCTGGGGGCAACAGTATTTTTACATCTATACTCAACTTCGCGACTACGGCGCCGGGCGCCGGCAAAACGATATCATGACGCCTGTCGCTGCCGAGTATGACAGGGATCAGGCAAAGCTGCTGGCCGAACATTTCGCCGCCCTCGCCTGGCCGGACATCCCCGCAGAGATTCAGGACGGTGATGAGCAGCTGGCGGAGAGGGGCATTACTGGCGGGCAGTGCAGCGCCTGCCACGGGAAGTGGCAAGGCGACAGCCGGATCCCCAGGCTTGCAGGGCAGCAGGTCGGCTACCTTCGCAAGACGATGCTGGATTTCAAGAACGAGGTCCGGATGAACGCGCCTGACAAGATCAGCACGATGAAACAGCTGGATGAAGAGACGATTGACGCGCTGTCGCGCTATCTTGCCACCATCGACATCCAGTAAGATCAGGGGCGGAACATCGCTCGGATCTCGTCGCTAACGGCCAGCTCAGGCGCAGTCAGGCCCTTCTTGTCGCGAATATCCGTATCGGCACCGGAATCCAGCAGGAATTGCACCATTTGAGCATGGCCCCGCTCGACAGCGATCATCAATGCCGTGCGCCCCCGATCATCCTTGCGGTCAATCCCGGCTCCAGCGTCAAGCAGGAGCCGTGCGACTTCGACACCATCACCGGCGGGAGCGTCGTTCGCATGCCCGGCCGCCCACATCAGTGCGGTCAGGTCATGACCCCAGACGCGATCCGGGTCGGCTCCGCCGTCAAGCAAGACATCGACAACTTCAGGAAACGCGCGTCCGGCGGCGTAGACCAAGGCCCCTTTTCCGTGGCGATCCTGTTCATTCGGATTCGCGCCTGCGTCCAAGAGCGCGAGCACCATTCGCCGGTCGCCCTCGAAAGCGGCCGCCATGATTGGGGTAACACCCTCGCGGTTGGATGGATTCACGTCCGCGCCCGCGGCAATCAAGTCGAACAGCATCCGTGGTCGCCCTTCCTGGACAGCGGCCAGTAAAGGTGTCGTGCCGCCAAGGTCGGGGTGGTCAAGGACGGCTCCGCGCGCAAGCAGCCTCGCGACGATTTCCCGCGAACCGCGTGCAGCGGCCACGTTCAGAGGTGTGCCCCCAAACCGGTTCCGCGCATCCACTGACGCACCTTTCTCGAGAAGCCCACGCGCGGTTTGCGGGCAATCCAGTGCCGCCGCTTCAAAAAGGGCCTCGTTCAAAATCCTGCCCTCAAGGTTCGCTGGCGACTGGGCGATGCGAACCTCGAGCGCGTCGCACACGCGTGTGACCGGCTGGGCATTTGAAGCACCTGAAGCGATGACCGCGAACAACCCAGTGAGTGTGTTTAATCCCTTCATTTTACGACGAACACTCCACTGAAACCCTGGTTTTCCAACCCTTCGACGTAAAACGTGTATTCACCGGGGCGTTGTGGAATGAACCAGACATCGATCACGCCCTCATCGTCGAATTCGACCGCGTAAAGACCGAATGGCTTGACCTCCTTGTCTTCTATAACGACCTGATCAATCCAGCTTTCGCGGAACAGTGCAGGCGCCAGTAATCGGTACTCCTCAAGGCCATCGCTCTCAATTCTCCAGCGATAGTAGACTCCGGTCCTGAGCTCGTAATGGCTGACCGAAAAACCTGTTGCAGCGTTCAGAAACAGCGGTTCCAAACGGTCGGCGCGGCGCGTGGGGTCACCTTCGGCGGCAACTACGGTTCCGAGAACGCCGAAAACCAGCATTCCTAAGAGCGTTCTGGCTGCTTTTGACATGTGCCGCGGTCTCGCGATGATCTTCGGATGTTGACAACAAGCTATCACTCGCCGGAGAGCCAAAGCAATCGGAGGTGTCGACCTCCGGTTGGTTCCGGCCATATGGCGCACCAGACTGCCACGGCGGTTGTCATGGCTGCGATTGACAAGAGTCAGTGAGTGGCGAGTGATCCCGATGGCAGCCAGACCAGCAAAGGAGGCTTGGTGTTCCATTCGGTGCCGCAGGATCCGAGCGTGGTTCTCAGGCTTTGTCTTCAGGCCTTGCGCTGTCTCTGCTTCGGCGTGGGCGCGGCGGCTGGATTGTCGACCTCTGCATAATCCCCGGCGATCAGGCGAGCGCCCCTGTCGTAGGTCAGATAGCGCCAGAGCCATTGCATCGAGACCAGAAAGCGGTGTTGGAAGCCGACCAGCAGGTACACGTGGATCACGGCCCAGGCGAGCCAGGCGAACCATCCTTTGATCTTGAAGCGACCCCGCTCGAATACCGCCGCGTGCCTGCCGACGATTGCCGTGTTTCCACGGCTCCGGTAACGGAAAGGTGCTAGCGGAGCGCCCGTTTTGATATGGTCAGACAACGCTCGTCCGAGGTGAATGCCCTGTTGCTTGGCCACTTGCGCCAGTCCCGGAAGAACTTTTCCATCTTCACCTGTGAAGACCGCCACATCACCCAGAGCGAACGCATCTTGCCGACCCGGGACCGCCAGGGTCCCATCGACAGGGATACGGCCGGAACGGTCGGTGTCGCCCAGCTGCCGGGCAAGCGGCGAGGCGGCGACTCCGGCGGCCCAGATGACCAGCCCGACCGGTTCCGCCTGTCCCGCGATACGGAAGGAAACGGGGCCGACGTCCTGCACCGCTTCACCGGTGCGGACATGGACGCCCAGCCGTTCCAGCCGCGCTTTTGCATAGGCTGACATATCCTCTGAGAAGCCGGACAGTAGCCTCGGCCCGGCTTCGAGAAGCGAAATGCGAGTGGATTCTGGGCTGATGCTGCGGAAATCCCGGGCGAGCGTGTAGCGACTGAGTTCCGCGATGGCGCCAGCGAGCTCGACACCCGTCGGCCCGCCGCCGATGATCGCGATGCTCAACAGCCTCTGGCGCTCCGCGTCATCGGACGTCCGCTCGGCCCTCTCGAACGTCAGCAGCAGCTGCGACCTGATGTGGCGCGCGTCCTCGATCGTCTTCAGTCCGGGCGCCCATTGCGCCCACTCGTCGTGACCGAAGTATCCATGCCCGGCGCCGCTCGCCAGGACGAGAAATCTGAAGCGAACGACCAGTCCGCAGGTCATGCGCACGACGCGCGCGTCGGTGTCGATCTCGGAAACCTCGCCGAAGAGCACCTTGACCGGCTTGTATCGGCGCAAGATCTTGCGGATCGGCTCGGCCACGTCCGTCGCAGAGAGCGCTGCCGTGGCAACCTGGTAGAGCAGCGGCTGGAACAGGTGGTGATTGTGGCGGTCGACCACCGTCGTCTCGATGCCGGCCTTGCCGAGTTCCCGGGCCACCTCCAGGCCGGCGAAGCCGGCGCCAATGACGACAACCTCGGACCGCAAGGTCGCCGTACTCGCTGCGGTCTCTTCCTGGTGTTCAAAACTCAAGTTCTGCTCCTTCGTCGCTGATCGTCATGGTCCCCACAAGTCATTGCTAAAGAACCGGCCCTAGGATCGCATGTTTTCAAGGATCGGGGCCGCGGCGCCTTTTGATTCCGACCTGTCGGCAGACTGACTGCGGCGCTCCCTTAGCCAGTGCCCCAATGCTTTGGTCAGCGGTGCTCCCGTGAGCCCATGGGCGATGACCGAGCCGCAGACGACCAGACTTGTCGCATGCCAGATGATGGGCTCCCCCGCCCGATGCTCCATCAGCGATGAATAATAGATCGCCGCTACGGCAATAGGACCGAACCAGCCCATGAAAAGAGCCTCTGAAGGGGTGCGCAAGTTCCGCAGGAAAGGCCGGAGAACGAGCAACACCGGCGGGCGGCGAAGCAGCAGTACGGTGGCGACCAGGATCGGTCCCTGCCACCCCATCTCTTGCCACCCCTGCCAGGGAAGCGCCGTGCCCAGCAAGATGAAGATGGGGATGGCAAAGAAGCGGTTGACCGCCTCCTGACCGTGCTCCTCGTTCTGCCTGTCTTCGCGACTGATGACCTGCGTGAACATCGCGCCGGCTGCGAAGACGAGCAGGACCTCGTCGCTCCGGATCAGGCGCCCTATTCCCACGGCGAAGAGGGCAAGGGCGACGGTGTAGACAAGGCGCCATTCGCTCTTGATGGCCCCCCGTCGTTCGGAGATCTGCAGGAGTCGAGCCGCCACGTAGCCCAGGACCAGTCCGAGGAGCGTTGCGACTCCGACATCCCACAGCAACGACTTCGTCAGCCAGTGCGACAGCGCCTCGCCGGGGGAACGTGACAGAAGGAGAAATGGCAGGAACACGAACAGGTAACCAAGTCCATCATTGGCACCGGACTCAAAAGACATGCTGTGACGAAGGGATTCGGGGATGTTTTTCTCGGCGAGCTTTCCTGTCACGATAGGGCTCGCAGCCACCGGATCGGTAGGCGTGATGATGGCGCCGATCAAGGCCGCCATCCAGAACGGCAGCCCCAGGATCAGGTAGACCAGAGCCGTGCTGATGGCCCACATCAAGATCATGCCCGGGACAATCAGCAGAAAAAGGTCACGCCAGTTCTTCCGCGGAAAGCTCCTGGGAATGCGGAGCGCCACGCCAACGAGACCGATGCCCAAGGTGAGGCGCGCGGCCTTCTCCATGATTGCACCGCGGTCTCCCATGGTTTCGAGGTCGATAAGACCAAGCGCCTCGGGCCCGAGCAGAACGCCGATCAGCAGGGCGAGCAGCGTCGGGGGAAACGGGCTTCGTGACAGCCAATCTGAGACGAGCGCCAACAAGAGGGTCACCCCCCCGAGCAACGTCACAACGATGTTGAAGGTGTTCATGGGCTCTCACGTGCTGCTGCTCGCTCGTATTAGGACAGCCGCCGGAGTGATATGTTCCCAAGGGCGCGGCCGATGGCGTTGGGCCCGCACCGTCCTCAACGACGTCATGAGGGTTGCGTCAGAGACGTAAGGATCACGCACCTCGGTCAAGACCTTGCAGGCGTCTGCAGCCCGAGACGCCATAGCGATTCACGAGAAGTGCCGTCCCGTGGACGCCTCCCCCAGACCATGCCGCGGGCGTGCCGCGTTTCAAGGTTGCACCCGCCCGCCAGATCGTGGTTTCCACCATCGCAAGCTACGGATTTGCACGCCAGGAACTGCCTTGACAGAACCGACTGCGGAGACGGCGGCAGGAGATTTCCCGAAACAAACCCAAAAATTCAACTGCACGTAAATCTTAGATGACAGTAATCCGCATGCCGCTGACAGCATCCGACCACCTCGCGCATCGGAACCACACCCTCTCATCAGCAAGGCCCAAGCTCGGCGATTAACGAAGGCTACGCGATTGGGTGTCATTGAAGGAGCGATTCCGGGAGCCGACCGTATGGTACCAGCGCAGATACTCGACCAGATCCCCGAAAAGTGTGTTGAGGGTCTGGCTCTTGCATTGGCCAGTGATGCCGACGGCGCTGTCATGGAACTTCAGTGGTGCAACAAAGCCTTTACCCAGATTACCGGATACGAGCCCTCCGAAGTCGTCGGCAAACGTGGAACGATTCTGATCGGGCCTAATGTCGAGCAAGGGAAGCACCTGCGCATCATAGAGAATCTGATGAACTGGGAGCGCTTCTCGATCAAGGTTCTCAACAATCGGAAGAATGGCGAGCAGTATTGGCAGCGGATGAGCTGGGCTCCATTGTCCGACGCGTCAAATGGAAATAGGTGGTGGCTCTGCTCGATCGCCAGGCTAGAGAGCTCCCCCGCCGAGCTGGTCCAGAGCCATATTCCGGAAGTGACTTCCTCCGATCAGGCCGTTTCCAAGAAGCTGCGGGAGACAATTCGTCGGCTTGAAAAGGAAAACCAGCGACTGCACGCGCTCGCAAAATCCGTGGCACAGAAGTCGGTTGAAGATCCTCTCACCGGCCTGTCAAATCGACGCCACTTCGAGGTCGAATTGACAACGTGGATCGCTAACCTGAACAAGAAGGGCGCCGCCTTCTCGGTATTCTATATCGATCTGGACCGCTTCAAGTCAGTGAACGACACGCTTGGACATGATGCCGGCGACAAGGTGCTCGTCTGTGTCGCAAACATGCTGCGCAGGCTGACTGAACCGTCAGACTTGGTGGCCCGTCTTGGCGGAGACGAATTTGTCGTGCTGAAGCTGCTCGGGAACAGCGCTTTGAAGATCAGCAGCATCGCTGACGAAATCGTGCAGGAAATGAAAGAGCCATTCACCTTCGAGGGCAAGCTGACCTGGTGCAGCGCGAGCGTGGGAGTGGCTATCGCAAATGCGGGCATGGAATATCCCGAGCAGGTGGTGGCCGACGCAGATGCCGCGCTGTACCACGCAAAATCGCAAGGCAAGGGACGGTGGTCATTCTTCACGGAAGAAATGCACAATGAATCCGTGGCAATCAAGCAGCTTTCTTCGGACCTGCTTGTTGCCTGCGAAAAGCGGCAATTCATCCCGTTCTTTCAGCCCGTGATCGATGCCGTTACCGGCAGCATATCATGTGCCGAGGTGCTTGTAAGGTGGGCTCATGCAACCAGAGGCATCCTTCCACCCGATGCGTTTCTGGATACGGCAACGAATATCGGGATCCTGAAGAAGATCGACGAGATCGTTTTCGGCTATCTTCATGAAGCTTTGGCATACTTCGACGCAACGGGCGTCGACCTTCCCCGCGTTGCGGTAAATATATCTGCGGGCCGGCTGGCCGATCCTTCTTTCATCCATGACATCAAGAGCTCTCATATCAATCCAGAAAGACTGATCGTCGAGATCCTTGAGTCTGTATACCTGGAAAGAATGGGCGACGTCGTGCGCTGGGCGCTTGATGAACTCGATGATCTCGGAGTGACTGTCGCCATCGACGACTTCGGGACCGGACATGCTTCGGTTCAGGGTCTTTTGAAGATAAGACCCGCCATACTCAAGATCGACCGTCAGTTCATCCAGCCCATTGTAAAGGACAACAACTCCAGAGCGCTGGTGTCATCGATCGTAGGCATTGGAAAGAGCCTCGGTATGAAAATAGTCGCCGAAGGTGTGGAGACCGAGGAACATGCGCGGCGCGTCAAGAAGATTGGGTGCGACTACCTGCAAGGATTTTACTTCGGAAAGCCGATGTGCGCCGATGACTTGCGGGACAAGCTGATTGCGACCGGGGGGAAGTTCTGGTCGCCGATGACGGCGAGACCGAGGCGGCTCGGTCGGCTGGCGAATGAACACAGGTAGGTGTCTTCCCGAGTGTTGCAGCCGTTTCCCTGAACTTTTGGATTCCAAGGACTTCGGCATCCGCGGCTCCACAAGAGCGTCGTCAACCGAGGGCCAGCCTCATTCTTGCGGCGGTCAGGTCAGTGTCACCAAAAGGTCCTGCGCCCCGCCCGTCAGACGCACCCTCAGCAGCCCCCCTTCGACAGGGTGAGGTGCTCCGTTCAAGACGGCGGACTTCACGCCCCGACCCGTCCCTCCAGGATTTTCAACGGTGACCGAAAGCCGCGCCTCGCCCAGCCGGACAGTCGCGCTGATCCGAGGCCAATCCCCGGGAAAGCAGGGGTTCAGTAAGAGGTTTTCCCCTGCTCGCGTGAGACCCAGGATCCCCTCGATCCCGGCGCGATACATCCAGCCCGCCGAACCGGTGTACCAGGTCCAGCCGCCCCGGCCTTCGTGCGGAGGCGTGGAATAGACGTCAGCCGCCACGACATAGGGTTCCACCTTGTAGCGTGCAGCCTCGTCCGGGGTGAGGCTGTGGTTGATCGGGTTGACCAGCGCGAATAGCCGCGCCGCCGCATCGCCGTCTCCCATCCGGCACAGAGCCAGGATGGCCCACATCGCGGCATGGCTGTATTGCCCGCCGTTCTCGCGCAGCCCGGGAGGGTATCCTTTGATATAGCCCGGATCGTGCGGCGTGGCGTCGAAGGGCGGCGTGAACAGGAGCGCCAGGCCGGGATCGGAACGGATCAGATGCTCGGTCATGCTCTCCATCGCCCTGGTAGCGCGGACAGGGTCCGCCGCGCCTGACAGGACGGCCCAGGATTGAGCGATGCTGTCGATCCGGCATTCATCCGAAGTCGAGGACCCCAAGGGGGTTCCGTCGTCGTAGGTGCCGCGCCTGTACCAGTCGCCGTCCCATCCATCCCGTTCGATCGCCTGTACGAGCTCCTCACGGTGCGCGCGCCAGCGCCGGGCGCGAGTTGGATCGCGGCTCTCGGCAAAGGGCGCCATCGCATCGAGGGTGGCGACCAACAGCCATCCCAGCCAGACCGACGTTCCTTCCCCGCCTTCGCCGACGCGGTTCATGCCGTCGTTCCAGTCACCCGTACCGATCAGCGGCATTCCGTTCGCACCCGTCAGGTCGATCGCCAGATCAAGCCCGCGAGCGCAGTGCTCGAAGAGGTCGGCTCGACTATCCGAGACCGTGGGCTCGAAGAAGTCGTCATGCGCGCCGGGCGGAAGTGCGGGGCCTTCGAGGAAGGGAACCTCTTCGTCGAGGATCGTCGCATCGCCCGAGACCGCGATATACTGCGCGACGCCGTAGCCAAGCCAGACGCGATCGTCGGAGATCCGCGTGCGGACGCCCTGCCCCGAATGCGGCAACCACCAGTGCTGGACGTCGCCTTGGGGAAACTGCCGTCCAGCAGCGCGCAGCAGATGCGCGCGCGTCAGCTCGGGGCGCAGTGCGGTGAGCGCCATGCCGTCCTGCAACTGGTCGCGGAAGCCGAAGGCGCCGCTGGCCTGATAGAAGCCGGTGCGAGCCCAGATCCGGCAAGCGAGCGTCTGATAGAGCAGCCAGCCGTTCAGCAGTATATCCATGGCCCGGTCGGGCGTCTGCACCTGCACCGCGGTCAGGAGATCGGTCCAGTGGGCGCGGACGGCATCGAGCGTTGTGTCCGTCTCGACCGCCCGATGGCGCAGGATCAGCTCGCGGGCGGCCTCGGCGGATGCGGCTTGCCCGAGGAGGAAGACCACCGTCGCGCTTTCGCCAGGTTCCAATGTCAGGTGGCGTTGCAGCGCGGCACAGGGATCGAGCGCGGCGCCGGTCCGGCCCGAAAGGGGGTCCGAGCCGATGCCTGCCGGTGCAACCATGCTGCCGCCGCGCCCCAGGACCTCCGTCCGGTCTGCCGTCACGCTGTCGACGCCCGCGCCCAGGTCCGCAAAGGCAACGCGTCCCGGGAAGGCGATGGCAAACGGATTTCGCGCGAGAATGGCCCCGGTCTGCTCGTCGGTCGTGGTGGTGATGTGAGCGGCGGTCGCGCTGCGGGAGGTGCCCAGCACCCACTCGGCGTAGGCCGTGATGGATAGTCGCCGTATCGTGTCGCCATTATTGCGAAGCGTCAGGTGAGTGATCTTGACCGGATCTTCCAGGGGAACGAATTGAACCGTCTCTGCCGCGATGCCGTGTCCGTCATGGCTGAAGCGGCTGTAGCCGAAGCCATGACGCGCGACGTAGGTGCCTTTCCCCCGGATCGGCAGCGCCGTCGGCGTCCAGAGCGCTCCGCTGTCGAGATCGCGCAGGTAGAGCGCCTCGCCGGCCGGGTCGGACACAGGATCGTTCGACCAGGGCGTCAACTGGTTCTCGCGGCTGTTCTCTGCCCAGACATGGCCGCTGCCTTCGGCAGAAACTGCAAAGCCGAAGACCGGGTTGGCGATTATGTTGATCCAAGGCGCGTGTGTGGTCTGGCCGTCCTTGAGGACGGTGACATACTCGCGTCCGTCTTCCCCAAAGCCGCCGGTTCCATTGAAGAATTCCAGCTCGGGCGGCGCGACTGCAGGGGCAGGCTGAGGTGGCGGCGTCTTGATAGGCGGCGAAGAGGGCACAGGGGGAGCAGGCAGAATGGCATCGAGCTGGTCGCCGATGCTGCCGCGGCTCGCCACCAGGGTCACACGCGCTGTGGCGACCAGCATCGCCCTCTGATCCGCCGTGACAAGATCGGAGCGAAGGGTATGGATCGCGCCCTGCTTTCCGCCCTTGTTCGCCTCGCTGCGCGGACGCGTCTGCGCCGATCGAACGGCGACTTCGATGGTGGTCTGCATGTCCTGCACGTACGATGAGGCGCGATCGTTCAGGATCACCAGATCGACATCCAGTTGCCGCATTCGAAGATACTCGTGGGCGGCGAGAACCTCGTGCAGGGCGGCGGCATCTTCGGTGTCGGCGATCCGGAACAGGATGATCGGCAGATCACCCGAAATGCCCATGGCCCAAAGCGTCGATTGCGGCCCCAATCCTGCGTCGATCTGGGCCGGGCTGGCCCTCAATCGCGGATCGTTGCGCAGCATCATTCCGCCCAGTCTCTGGAAATCGGCGGCGGCGGCGGACGTGATCCCGAGGTAGCGCAACTGGACCTGGCTTTGCGTCCACGAGAGGGTCACGGCGCGTTCAAAGGCCGAGAGATCGCGGTGGCGATCGACCTGATCGAGCAGGGCCTCGGGCGTGTCGGCAACGACCGTCCAGAAGGTCACGCGCGCGACGCCGCCGGGTGGAACGATCAGGCGCCGCCGCAGCGCGAAGACCGGATCAAGGACAGTTCCGGTCGTGCCGGACAGAGGTTCCTCCGCCATCGCCGCCGAACGGATGTCTTTTCCCCGACCGATGAACCGCGCGCGGTCGGTTTCGTACTGCACCGGGGCGCTTTCGGTCCCTTCGACGACGCCCAGATGCGCCGCCCAGACCTCGGGGTCGCTGTCGGAGCGGCGTCGTCGGGTGGCAATGATCGCACCGAGCTCGGACATGTAGTCGGTGACGACGAAAAGCTTGGAGAACGCCGGATGCGCCAAGTCCGCGGACTGCGGAGCCAGCACGAGTTCCGAATAGGACGTCAGGTCGATCTCGCGCGCCCTGCCCCCGGCATTGGTCAATGTCACGCGGCGGGCCTCGGCGTCATCTTCTGCCGACACCACGACTTCGGTGGTCATCGTCAGCTTCTTCTCTCGATGCGTGAACGAGGCAAGGTGTTCCGAGAAGACCGCCTGATGCTGGTGCTCGCCGGCGCCGGTCGGCTGGACAGCCGCGGACCAGAGCGCGCCGGACGTCACGTCCCGTGCAAAGATGAACGACCCAAGTGTCGCCTGCGAGGGATCGGGCCGCCACCGGGTGATGGCCAGATCGCGCCAGCGGCTGAACCCGCCCCCCGTGGGGGTAAGCATCACGCCGTAATGTCCGTTCGACAGCATATGCCCGGTCGAGGTTTCCTCGGCAGGCGCGTCGAAGCGGCGGACGACAGGGGCATCCACGCCATCGACGGTCGTGACGGGCACATCCCGGGCGCGCGGCGAGGCGGCCGTCGCGTCGCGGGGCACGCGCTCCTGCAGCAGTAGCTCGACCGCGCGGACGATAGGCTCGGCGTGGAAGCGAGTCCTCAGACGCCCGTCCTGAAGCGTGTTGGCGATGGCGGTGATGGTCATGCCCTGATGGTGCGCCATGAAGCTTCGGATCACCGCATGGTCGGCTTTTGCGGGCAGGCGCTGCGCGGTGAAATCCAGCGCTTCGTAGAAACCGAAGCGGCCTTCGGCCCCGAGAGCGGCGAGGCGTTCGTAATTCCGCAGGGCCGCTGCCGGATCGACCATGGTGGCAAGCCCGGTGGCATAAGGCGCAATCACGCGGTTCTCGTTCAGACCTCGCTTCAGACCCAGCCCCGGCACGCCGAAGTTGGAATACTGGTAGGTCATCTCGAGATCGCGGGCATTGTAGCCGGATTCCGAGACCCCCCAGGGCATCCCATGTGCGGCGCCATAGGCCTTTTGGCGTTCGACGATCAGACGGTTGGTCTGCTCCAGCAGCGATCCCACCGGCGCCCGCATCACCAGCGACGGCATGAGATATTCGAACATGCTGCCCGACCACGAGATCAGGGCCGATCCCGATCCGACGGGCGTTGCCGCCCGGCCCAACCTGAACCAGTGGCGGGTGGGTGCGTCGTCTTTTGCGATGGCGAAGAGGCTTGCGAGCCGTGCCTCGGACGCCAGCAGGTCGTAGCAGTTCGGATCGCGGGTATTGCTCGAGACCGAAAAACCGATGGACAAGAGCTGCTTGTCCGGATCGAGCATGAAGGCGAAGTCCATATCCATGGCCAGGGTGCGGGCGACGTCCTCGACCTCCGCAAGCCGCGATCCTGCCGCGCCGTCGGCATCCGCGAGGTGCCCGGCGATGCACTCGCGAGCGGCCGCGCACCAGAACGCCAGATCGGCTGCGCTCTCTCCCAGAGCGTCGGCCAGCGCCACCGCCTCGGTCGCCATCGGGGCCAAGATCGCGAAGGCATCCTGACGCGCGTTCGCTTCCAACAGTCGGTCGAGCAAGCGCGACACTGCGGCTGCGTCGGGGATCAAAGCCTTCTGTGCGAGTGCCAAGGCATCATGAAGCCCCGCGCGCTGCTCGGACGTCGCTACTGGACCGTCCTGCCATTCCCTGCAGGCCTGGGCCACCGCGATGAGATGTCCCGCGAGATTGCCGCTGTCCACCGACGACACATAAGGCGGATCCAGGACCTGCAGGTCGCGTGTGTCGTGCCAGTTGTAGGGATGGCCGCGGAACCTGGGCATCTGTGTCAGGGTCAGCAACGTCTGTTCCAGCCGGGTGACGGCGGCGGATTGACCGATCCACCCCATGTCGCGGGCGACGGTGGTGGACAGAAGATAGAGGCCGATATTGGTAGGTGACGTGCGGTGGAAGGTCGTGGGGGTTGGCGTTTCCTGGAAGTTGTCGGGAGGCAGGTAGTTGTCCGCCTCGGTCACGAAGGTCTCGAAGTAGCGCCAGGTGCGCCGGCCGATCAGTCGCAGGGCGCGGGCGTCGTCGTCCGTCAGAGGCGTCGGGACAGCCTCCGCCTGCGGTCGGCTGACGCGGTAGGCGAGCGCGGGTGCGGCCAGCCACAACAGCGCGAAGGGCGCAGCCACCGGCCAGACCGAAGGGTTGAGCGCGACCGCGACGCCGCAGGCGGCAAGTCCAAGTGCCACCCCGTGCGCCATCTGCCGGTAGAGCGCGGACGGGCCGGGCTGCTCGCCGGCCCCTGTCGCCGCAGACGTCACCCATTGAAGCAGATGCTGTCGCGTCACCGCCAACCGGATCAGCGTGCGCAGGATGGCGTCCGACATCTGCCACGAGGCATCGGCCAGAAATACGACGCCCAGTGCGATCTGCGCGAGGGCGCGCCACGTGTCCGCCAGAAGCGCCGCAAAATGGCTGCGAGACGTTATCCCGGCCCGGCCCGGAAGGATCGCAAACGGAAGACCGACAAGTTGCGGCAGCGCCAGCATCAGGAGCACCGCGGCGGTCCATGCGGCGGCCATGGGCACAGGCAGCAGCCAGCCTGCAAAGAGTGTGAGCAGCGTCAGCGGCGCCACCAGCGAGCGACGCAGGTTGTCGACCATCTTCCACCTTCCGAGGGGAGAAATTCCGGAGTCCCGCCGGATCACCCAGGGCAGAAGCTGCCAATCCCCCCGCACCCAGCGATGCTGACGCCCTCGGGATGTGTCGTAGCGTGCGGGGAAGGTCTCGACCACGTCGATGTCCGACACCAGCGCGGCACGGGAGAAATCGCCTTCGAAGAGATCGTGGCTGAGCATGCTGTTCTCGGGAACGCGCCCCGCGAGGCTCGCGTCGAAGGCGTCCACGTCATAGATACCCTTCCCGGTGAACGAGCCCTCGCCGAACAGATCCTGATAGACGTTGGATTCCGCGCTCGCATAAGGCTCGATCCCGCCGAGGCCGGAAAAGACACGCTGGAACAGTGAGCCCTCGGTGCCGATCGGAAGGGCGGGTGTCACGTTGGGCTGCATGATGCCGTAGCCCGAGGTGACGCGACGCGTCGCCAGGTCGAAGACCGCGCGGTTCAGCGGATGGGCCATCTTGCCGATCAGCCGCGCCACGGTATCGCGCAAGAGCCGAGTGTCGGCGTCGAGCGTGATGACGTAGCGCACATCCTGGGGCACGCCCGCGTCGGAGAGGAAGCTCGTGTCGGTGGCGCCCCGCAATAGGCGGTTCAACTCGTGCAGCTTGCCGCGCTTGCGCTCCCATCCCATCCAGACGCCTTCCGAGGCGTTCCAGTGCCGCCGGCGCTGCAGGAACAGGAAGCGGTTGCCCTGGTCGGACGGGTAACGCGCGTTGAGGCGCTCAATCGCCGTCTCCGCCGCCGATATGAGCGCGGCATCCTGAGGAGTGGTCTCAGTCGTCTCGTCCGGCCCGTCGGACAGAAGCGCATAGTGCAACGCACCGCCGGCGCTGGAGAGGTGATGGACCTCGAGCTGATCGATCTGCGCCTGAAGGTCATCGGCGTCGCGGAGCAGCACAGGCACCGCGACCAGCGTCCGCAGGGTCGCCGGAATGCCGGTCGACAGGTCGAGCCCGGGCAAGAGCTCTGGCCTGACGGTCCGGGTGACGACAAGGTTGACGAGTGCGACGCCTGCTTCGGAGGCGGTCGCAAGTCCGGTGACCGCCAAAACGATCAGCGCCAGCCCGCCCGCTCCCGTGGTCCAGAGGGCGAGCGCCAGCACCAAGGCTGACATGAGCGCGATCAAGCCGAGAAAGCCCGCCAGACCCAATCGGCCCAGTCCGCGCTCGAACTGCATCCGGACGGTCGGACTGAAGCCGACGTCGCGCTCAAGCCCCGCCCTGGCCGGCCCGATCAGAGATGATCCGGGATCGGCGTCCGGCTCCGGCATGGTGGCGGCAAGATCCAGCGCGGCGTCGGCAATGGCGATCTCGCTATGCCCCGAGCCACGCGCCAACACCTCGATTTCGGTCCGATACCTGTTGCGCGTGGCAAAATCCATCGCTGCAAAGTCCGACCGGGCGCGCAGGCGATCATCCACGAGGCTGACATCCTCGACGAAGTCGGCCCAGTCCAGTTCCGACGCCAGCCGCATGCTTGTGACGATGTTCCGCATGGTGACGTTGGACGCGCCCTGCCGCAGTTGGGCGTTCTGCACCACCGTCTCGATGGAGGTCCCATGATGGGCCAGACGATCTTCAAGCCAGGCGTGAAGCGGCGTCTCGGCCGGATCGAACCCTCGCAGACGTTTGGCGATCTGGGCCGCCACGATCTCGTCCAGCGGGCCGGGAGCGATCCGGGCCGTCGCCGCCCTCAGCGCGTCCTGCGGGGACAGCCCCGACGTCGCCCGGGCCGCCAGCACCTCATCGACGATGCCATCGGCAATAAGACGTCGGCGGTCGTTTATGGTGATCTGTTCCGCCAGGCGGCGCATGTTCTCGACCAGAACGATCCGGAGCGTGATCGCGATGGCCCAAAGCTCGCCGATGGTGAGGGGGCTGACCTGCTGGAAGGCCTTGACGAAGCGCGCGAGGATCGGACCTGACAGCAGGCTGTCGGTGTGGGCCACATAGGCCCAGGTCAGCCCGAAGACACGCGGGTATCCGGCGAATGGCCCCCCGGCTAGTTTCGGAAGCTGCCGGTAGTAACCGGCGGGCAGATCATCCTCGATCTGGCGCAGTTGCTGTTCGACGAGGTGGAAGTTGTCCAGCAGCCACTCCGCCGCGGGCGCGATCTGCCGTCCCTCCCGCAACGCCTGGGTGCAGGAATTGTAGGCGACAAGCAGAAACCGAGCGTTGCTCTTGACGCGGACAGTCAGCGGGCGGACTCGGGAATCGGACTTCTCTGCGACGTCCTCCGCCGACGCAAGCGACAGAGCGTGATGTTCCAACCGTTCCGGGCCGAACAATTCCGACCTGATGACAGTGGTATCCCGCCAGAAGTTCGGTGTCTGCGTCCAAGGCGCTATATCGAGAAGCGAGAGCCGCCTTTTCGTCGATGACGGCCCTGACTCGGTCACCCGTCCTGACGCACGGCAGACGTAGCTGCGGCATTCGCCCGTTCGGGGGTGATTGTTGCCTTAGTCACAGACCCCTCTGAGGCCGCCAGAGGCAGGACACGATATGCGCCCTGCAGGCATCTCTCCGGTCGCATGCGACGCGACATGGCGGTCCATTTGTTTTCGATCTGTTCCCACTTCATGGCGCCTCCTCCCATTTCCCATCTAACATCAGCGCAACGCCGCGACGGGCAAGTCGTTCCCTTGATCTTCGGTGGAGAGAACAAAGTTAAATATCAGAAGCATATCTTCGCTCATACGCTGTCTGATGCCGCGTATGCGGATCAACTCTGTCGGCGCGTCTCGCCGCTCAAGAGGGTTCAAGGCGGCCGTCCGCGACAAAGCCCTCTTCGACCCCGTATGTCGATTCGAACACCCCGATGGAGTCGGCCTCTAATCACTCAGTAAACCAAAAGCTGTACTCTCGGTCAGAATTCTCGTGGGAGATCGCAGCTTAGGGTGAGCAGCCCTGTATTCCTGCTCACCTCGCGCTGATCCGGCCCGTTCTCAGGCCCAGACCGTCGATGACCTGCATGGACGCCCTCAGTCCAGGTCCGTCTGGATCCACCGATGAGAATGATGAATGTCGATGGTCTGAAGCCGTCCTGGCCCCAGGTTCTCGAACCGATGGGGCACGCCCTTCGGTCCCAGGACGACTTCTCCCGCCTCCGCATCGATCACGGCGTCTCCCACGAAGAAGCGGGCCCGCCCTTCGGTGACGATGAAGGCTTCGTCATAGGGATGGACGTGAAGCCGCGGCCCCTGCCCTACGACGTCAGTCCCGTAGGTCAGAACGGTGACCGGCCCGCCCAGCGTCTCGCCGTTGACATGACCGCGCCAGGGCGGCGTTCCCGTGGCGTCGTAAAGAGTTGCCTTCGCGGGAGCCCGTCCGTCGGGCTCTACCGTTGTCGGGTCGAAGTCTGCGCGTTTCAACTCGGTGCCTTTCTGACGTTGAAGACTGTCTGTTCGAGGGCAGAGCCGGGAAAAGATGGATGAGCAGTTCTAGCTTTGCGAAGGTTCCCGGTCCAGAAGGCTCCGCTCACACCTGATGTCTTCCCCCACCGTAGTCATTCCCGGTCAGCGTGTGAGCCTTCCAAGGAACCGCCCTCTGCGCGAAGCAGAACCTCGAAACCCTCGCCTTCTCCACCCGCGACCGTGACGCCGTGGCACCGCAGCCAGGCGTGCGCCGCGAGGTCGCCGTCTTCCGTCTTTCGCACACCCAGAAAGAACCTCGAGCCTAGATCCTCGCGTCGCAGCATCGCCTGCGCCGCCAGACAGCGCACCAGGCAGTCGGTCCGCCAGGGAAGGTTGTTGGCCGCAGTCCGTACCGCCCATTCCAGTAGCTTCAGCCGGGCCAGGATGACTGGATCCAAAGTGTCGTCGGACGTTGCAGCCTCGTCGGCTTGAAGCTGCTCGACAAGCCGTCGCGCCGGAAGCCGCCCGAGGACAAGCCTCGCCCGCAGCAAGGCCGCAGCCGCCTGGCTCAGAGCGCGCCGTTCGTCACCGCTGAGACGTGTTGCCTTCGAGAGCTTGCCCGCCAGCCGCACCGTCGAAGAAGGTCGCGTCGCGCTCAGGTGGCTCCCTCGACCAGCTTGCACCGCTCGAGCTCCCCGACGAGATCCATGATGTCACGCTCCAGCACGTCCGACGTGACCTCGAACTCCGAGAGAAGCGTCTCGTGCACCTCGGACAAGGTCTTGCCGTCGGCCATGAGGGAAAATATGCGCGCGCCCACTGGATCCAGACCGAAGTAGACCCCGCTTTCCAGATCGAGAAGGACGAGTTCGCCGTCGACCTCGCGGGTCGCGACATGTGCGGGCACGTCAAATCGGGTGTCGGGCGTCGTCACGTCGCCTCCTCCAGAACCGGTCGTGGAAAGCCAACACGACGGAGGATCGCCTCCCTCGCCGCTGGAAGGGCAGCGTAGTCGCGCGGCAGGTCTAAGGCAATAGAGGGTACCGCTTCGACCACGTCCGCGACACGGTCCAAGACACGCCGAACGAGCGCCCGATCTTCGATGTCGAGGACGAAGACGTTGCGCATCCAGGCCGCAAGCGCCTCGCCACCGCGCAGGTCCTTGATGGTGGCGATCTCGACCTCAGCCTCTCCGAGAAAGAATGCAGCCCTGAGGGGGCGAGGCGCATCGCAATGCAGAAGCGCTTCGACTGCGAGCATGCGAGCCTTGTCAGTATAGGACACCGGTGGTGCGAGAGGCGCATTTCCGAGAAGTGCGGTCCGGGAATCGTCCCACATTCGGACCGAGGGATGGCTCGGAAGCGCCACAAGGTGTTCGCCGCTGCGTTTGACGACTAGGGTGTCGTCCGTCAGGAAGGGATGCCCGGAGAGTGCGAAGCTCGCTGCAAGAGTTGATTTGCCTCGCCCCGAGGGACCCATGAAGGCGATCGCTTCATCGCCCGTCTCCACGGCGCTGGCATGAAAGACCAGCTCTCCCCGTGCGCTCAGCATCATGGGAATGACCTGGTTCAGGAACAGGTGGTCGCGCGTCACATCGTCGAGCGAAGGGTCGGGCCAGCATAGGGCTTTCGCTCCGTCTTTCCCGATCTCGAAATCCGCAAGGTCGGGAAACCGGAGGATGTACCCGTCCGTCGAGCGATGAAAGAGAAGCCAGTGCACTTCGCTTTCGAACGACCAGCGGTTGAACGGATGATCCGCCAGGGGCTGTTGAACCCGCGGCGGCATAACTGCGGGCGCCTCTGTCATCGCGTCCAGCCCGCGAGCCAGGATCTCACGAAGTCGCGGATCGCCTCGGGCGTCGGAAAAAGGTCCGGATGGTCGTGGAGGACAGCCTCTTCGATCTCCCGAAGACTAAGCCTGCCATCACAGTAGCCGAGGACGATGGCGCCCGCCCGAGCGTCGACAGTCGGTACGGGAACATGGTCGGGCCGGGCACGGCGGAGGTCGTCCGCGTCAAGGATCTCGCCCTGAAGGGTCGACTGGCGGAAGCGCCGCCCGGTCGGAACGTGCTCGAGCGTCCATGCGAAGACGTTCTCGTCGGGCCGCATCGCCATTGTCACGCGCAACCTGTCTCCGTCGCTGACCTCAATCGCTTCCTCGATCGGGAAGAACGCCTGGCTCCGGTTGATGCGGTCGTGGCGAAGCGGAGAATTGGTCATCGTAACGCCTTCGCACAGCGTGCAATCGAACCAACCAGCGAGGCCTTCGAGTTTCCCGCCTCGGGTGATGGTAAGTTCGGCCTTGTAGGAGAACGACTCGCGCGTCTCCGTCATGAAGTCGATTTCGCCAAGCAAGGCCGGCAGTCCGAGGACGTCTTCCAGTCGCAGTTCGACGGCATGTTTCGTGTTTACTGTGTAGGCATTCAGCGCGTGGAAGCCAGCGGGAATGCCTTCACGTGTCCAACCTCGCGCAATACGGGAACTTTGCTGGCCGCCAACGGGGGCAAGGTGTAGCCCCAGTCCTTGAGGGACAATGCGCCCGCCCATCTTAAGAAAGCGCCTGCGGGCGTCCTTGAGCATCTTAAGGATGCCGTAGTCGAGACCAAAGTAGCCGACATGGTCGCAAACAATAAGGTCAACACGGTCGGACAGCAAAAACCTGCTGGCGTCCATGCGCACTGGTCCGGAACGTTTGGTCCGGGACACCACAGCGTACACCCGACTGGCAATCTCGACGATCGCTGTTTTATCTACGCCGATGACGGACTTAGCGCTGCCCTGAAGACAAAGAAGACCAAGAATACCTACCCCGCACCCGAGGTCCAACACGTCGTCATTTGCTTTTACGACGCGCTCTACAGCCTGTGTAAAAAGTCGCGTCCGTTGGACATCTTCAACGTAAGAAAGGTGCTCGGCCAGCATTTACCCTCGTCATCACACGACAATCTATATTCCGCAGGCTGACAAGAAGCAGTGCCGCTGATTGCTGGCAACCGACGCTATCCGCCACTTTTGCAATGGTAGCGGCGATAAGGCAGCGCGAACTGCCGTGATGTCGCTCAGCCTCCACCTGTCGGTTTGGTCATGTTCTCCGACGAATCGCTCGCCGTTCCCATGGTCCCGCGGGTAACCAGGTGTAGCCGACCAAAATCTGTCAAGCTCGGCTTCGAGTATGCCTTCTGAGCTACAGGCTCGAAGTACTTATCCTTCATTGAGTCAACTTTCCCTGAGCTAAGACACTGCCTTTTCAAGCGTAGCATCTTCCAACATGGACCTGCAACACAGGAGGCACAGCAGCATACCAAATGCCCAATGATCGCCGTTTCGGTTAGGAAACCTCAAGTCGGCACGGAGCAAATCGCGTTTCTCTGCCTCAGTCCAACCTGGCGCCAAGGGTTCAGGATGAGACAAGGCCGAATCCAGCTCCTCCGACACACATGCGAAGACGTTCGAGAACTCCGCCTTCGTTCGCCTAGAGTGTACCACTGCGGGTAGCCAATCATGCATCGCAGTTCGATGTATAGCGCGGTCTGTCTTTCCACGTCGAAGCTGTGTGAGCGGCAGAGAGAGCGCCATTTCAATAAACTTCTCGCTTTGTAGCGGCGACCGTCTCTCGATTCCCGCCTGACTTGCCATGACGTCAAGCCTCTCGCGTGCCAGAGCATTGTATGCACTTCGCAGGGTCAGGACCCTCTCTCTCAGTCCGATCGCCATGCGTGGCGTCAGGCATTGAGCGTAATACTGTTGCCTTTCTTCCAACCTTTGTCTTAGCGATTGCTCAAGCCACTCCGTTTCAAGGCGGGGAAGTCGTCTTAGTGCATACCTCAGGTTATTGGCCGCTGAGCGTACCCGCCTTGGCAGCACTGGGTATACACCGTGACGCATGGCTCGATACGCTGCGTGAGCCACGCCAAATTGACGGACGTCTGTCATTATACTTTGCCCTGCCTCTCGCCATTGACCCGTCTGAAACGCTTCCGCCAGGTCGTTATCAGCGAAAGCCAACCACTGGTCCCCGCCGACGCCGTCAAGATGAATCCTACCTCCCGCCTCCTTCAGCGCCTCATACTCACTCAGTTGCATGATGCCATTCGGGAAATTGGGAATGGTTGCCCGCCGCACTGCCTCATCCAGATACCACTCAAGCGGCTTCAGCGTGGGCTCCACCTCCTTGATCTGCCGTCCGACGTGCGCCCCCACCTCATGAGCGTAATCCAACTCATATGCATCGGTCCCCTCCTCGAACTTCAGCGTATACCCCTGGATATCCGGCGCAGGCAGCAGCCCCTCGCGCCAGAGCGCATCTGCCACCGCGAACACGGCCGACGAATCCAAGCCCCCGCTGACGTCGCAGCCGACCACACGATGTGACCTGCTCAGCCGCCGCACCGTGTCGAAGAGCACCTCCCGGTAGTGATCCACGTACTCGCTGTCATGCTTGTAGCGCAGCAGCGGGATATTCTCCGGATGCCAGTAGGTCTCGATCCGACAGCTCCCCTCGCCGACGACCATGTAGCGCGCGGCGACAAGGCGCATGACGCCTTGCCATAAGGTCTCGTCCCGCGACACCCAGCTGGCCGCAAGCGTTTCCGCCAGAAACCCTTCATTCCAACGCCTCGGCTCGCCCGTCGCATCTAGAACGGCGCGGATCTCCGAGCCGAAGATCAGCCGCTTGCCGTCCCAATGATAGACGAAGGGCTTGGCCCCGATCCGGTCTCGAGCACAGAAGGCACGGCGCCGGCGCGCGTCCCAGATCACCAGCGCGTAGTCGCCATCGACCCACTGAAGGCACTCCTCGCCCCACGTCTCGTAAGCCCGCAGGACGAGTTCGGCGTCGGCCCTTGTGCGCAGTTGAGCGCCCTTCGCCAGAAGCGTGGCGCGGAGCTCCTCCCAGTTGTCGACGCGCCCGTCCATCACGAGGACGAGGTCGCCGGTCTCGTTTGTCAGAGGCTGGGTCTCCTCGAGAGCCTCGCTCGTCGTCACCAACATGCAGTGACCCAGCGCCACCGACCCGGACGACCAGTGCCGGATGCCATCGGGACCGCGATGCGCCATGGCCGTCGTCATCGCCTCCACCTCGCGGAGATCCACGGGACCGCCGTCGAAGCGGATGATGCCGGCGATGCCGCTCATGCACGCACCTCGCGCCGCGTGCTCAGAGCAATCGTCTTCCCCTCGTCCGCGACCACCTTGCCCTCGCTCAACGTCACCACCCGGTCGGCCAGCGCCAGGCTGCCCGGACGGTGCGTGATGAGGATGACCGTCCTGTCGGCGAAGGCCGCCCTGGCGTCCGCGATGAAGGCGTCCTCTCCCTCGGGGTCGAACATGGCCGTTGGTTCGTCGAGGACGAGAATCGCCGGGTCCTTCAGCAGCGCACGCGCCAAGGCCACCCGCTGTGCCTGACCGCCCGAGAGGCGAATGCCGCGGTCGCCGACGATGGTGTCATAGCCGTCCGGCAGCCGGCTGACGAATGCGTGTGCCTGCGCCCGGCGTGCGGCATCTTCGATGGCCGCGTCACCCGCACCGCGAAGGCCGAAGGCGATATTCTCCCGGATGCTCGCGTTGAAGAGGAGCACGGTCTGCGAAAGGACGGCGATCTGCTCTCGGAGGCTGCGAAGATCGACGGTCGACACATCGGTGCCATCGATCCGGACTACCCCCCGGTCGGGCCGGTCGAAGCGCGTGAGGAGGTTGACGAGCGTCGTCTTGCCCGCGCCGTTCGCCCCCACAAGTGCAACCGTCTGACCCGCCGGAATGCGCAGATCGACGCCGTTCAGGGCCGAGGCGCGGCCCGGATAGGCAAGGTGGACGTCCTCGAAGACGATGTCTCCACGGATCGGACCGATCGCCGGCGCCGCGATCGCTGGCCCTTCTCCAGCCTCGCCGAACAGATCGTCGAGACGGGTCATCGCGCCGCGCGCGTGCTGCGTCGCGGCCCAGACACCGGCGAGCGAGGAGAACGGGCCGGTCAGGAAGGCCGCGTAGAGTAGGAAGGTGACGAAGTCCGACACCGACATCGCACCGCCCGTCACCCTGTCGCCCAAGAGCCTCAGCAGGATCACCATGGCCAAGACCGCTCCAAACTGGATGGCAGCGTTCAAAAGAGCGGTCAGCCCCTCGCGTTCGACTTCGAGCGAGCGCAGGCGTTCGGCGCGGAGGCGGTAGCTTTCGGCCTCGTCCACCTCCCGGGTGAAGGCCTTGACGGCGGGCATCATCGAGAGGTTCTCGTCGACCGTCGAGACGAGGTCGGAGTAGGCGTCCCGCGCCTCGACCGAGAGCGGGCGCAGCCTGCGGCCGATCAGCCGGAGACCCACGTAGAAGAGTGGCACAAGCAGGAGCACGATCGCGGCGAGGAGAGGCGCTATGCTCGCCATGACCGCAAGTGCGCCCGCGACCGCAAGGATATTGGGAAGGAGGCTTGTCAGCGTGCCGGTCGCGAAGGCACTGAGGTGCTCGGGCTCGTAGACGGCAAACGACAGGATATCACCCTGGCGCCTCTGCCGGAAATAACCGAGCGGCAGGTTCTGGATATGCGTAAAGATGCGCTGGCGAAGGTCGGTCACGATCCTCGCCGAGAGCGTGGCCATGCGGCGGTCGGTGACATAGGCCAGAGCCGACCGCACGCCGAAGAGCACCACGACCGCCAGCAGCACGAGATCGAGGTCGATGGCTCGGTCCGAAAAGACGCCGGCGGCGAACTTCCCACCCAGCCAGGGTATGCCGAGAGCGACGCTGGTCCGCAGCACCAGAAGGCCGGACACCACGGACAATGGCAGCCAGTAAGGCCGCGCAAGGCCGATCAGGCGCGTGAAGGTCATGGCCGGCCCAGGTCCTGTCGCAGCACCTTCGCCAGACCGCGCAGGACGCGACGGAGGTAGAGGATCGAGAGGCTTCCGCCTTCTCCGAACCGGGCGTGCATATAGTCGGCGCGCGGGAACAGGTGGTCGCGAACGAAAGCGGCCTTCGCCCCGGCTCCGTCGAGGGCCCGAAGGTCCATCCATGTCCGCGTTATCCGCCCAGCCTTCAGATATCTGTCGACCAAAGACGGAGGCGAGGCGTTCCACTCGCCGATCAGTCCCTCCGGAAGTGGTGTGCCGAAAATCGTCTGGCCTGTCTCCAGTCCCGAAGCTGTGACGTCGGCAAGGCCCCTGCGGGTGGCCTCGATGCGGAGCGCGCCCCAGTCCTTATCCGACAGGGTGCGCGCGAGGCGATCAATGTCCGCAAGCCAGATCAGCCTGTCGGCGCTGAAGTGGTCGACACCCTCGACCGAGTAGGGCGAGACGAGATGAACGAAGCGGTGAAGGCAGGTGATCAGCAGCGCATCGACGGGATGAGGTGCGCGGGCCATCGCGGAGAAGCGGGCCAGCGGCACCGATCTTTTGAGCAGTTCCCGTGTGGAGAAGGCGCGGGACAAAACGGCTGAGTTGTTCAGGGACCAGTGGAGGTCGATGACATGCTCCCACCCACAGCTTGCATCGGCCTGGCTGAAGCTGAACTGGGTCACGGCCCCGCCGAGCGAGAAGGTCGTATCACGCCCGAACCCGAGGTCGCCGAGTATCCTGCCGGCGCGGTCGACGTTCTCCCCCGCGATCAGAAGGTCGGTGTCCCCCCTCGTCCGCGCCGCAGGCATGTCGTAGACACTGTAAGCGCTCGCCGTGCCCTTGAGGATGACGCTGTCGATACCAGCCTCTGCCAGCGCGTCGACGGCATCGCCGATAACCTTGCGGTGACGATCCTCCCAGAAGCCCTGGACCAGCGCAGCACGCTCGACAGCATCGAGAACCTCGGCGGGTACACCCTCCATCTCCTTCAGAGCGGCAGCCGAGAGAACTTCGGTGCCGTGAAACACGAGGCGTTCGAGAACGCGTGTTCCATTTAGGGTTTCGGGCCAGGAGTCAGGTGCGTCGGACACCAGAGCCCGCACAAAGTCTTCCTCGACATCGAAGCCGGTCCCGTCGTTTGCCGAAATCGTAAGGTTCGATGACGCCAGAGCCAAAATTTCGTGCACCTCGATGGCCGATTGAAGGCATCGACTGTCAGAAACGCTATAGCGATTCACCCGAAGCGTCGACCCGCAGACGCTACTATCCAGACCGTGCCGAGAGTACGCCGCCTTTCCAGTGTGCAGACGTCCCCACGACCGGGGGCCATCCTCCGCCGCTCATATTCGCTGCGAATACGCCCTCTTGTCGCCTATACCGTTCAAAACACAACTTCAGGTTCAACTCATGGCCTTCCCGCTCTGTTTGGTTTGGATGTCACCCCTTTCGATCTGGTCGGATCGGGTTCGCGAGTGGATGCCCTGCAGCGCGTCTCACGCGAATTCTTCTTTTTTGCCGCAGATCAGGAAGACGTCGTATCATCGCGTTTGGAGAACACCGTCTCCTGCCCTTGTCCCGCACAGTGTCCGAGCATGACGACCGAACTATCGCTCCCTATGCGCATCGTCGCGCGGCTTGCGGCCCATGGGATCGAATTCTTCGCGCGGCTGATCACCGCTGTCCGCGCCGAGTGGATCGGGGTGGAGCCGATCCCAGGGCAAAGGGTCTACTACGCCAACCACGCAAGCAACGGCGATTTTGTCTTGATCTGGGCGGTGCTTCCGCGACGTTTGCGCAAGAGCGTGCGCCCTGTTGCCGGGGCGGACTACTGGATGGGCAGCGGTCTCAAGCGCTTCGTCGGCAGACATGTCTTCAACGCGGTACTGATCGACAGGACCGGCGGCGCGCCGAGGGAGGCTGCGGTCGAACAGATGGCCGAAGCGCTGGATCAGGGAGCGTCGCTGATCATCTTCCCCGAAGGCACGCGCAATCTGACCGAGGAAAAGCTTCTGCCGTTCAAGACCGGCCTTTATCATCTGGCCCATGCGCGCCCCGAAACGGCATTCGTTCCCGTCTGGATCGAAAACCTCAACCGCGTCATGCCGAAGGGCGAGATCGTACCGGTGCCCCTGCTCTGCAAGGTGACCTTCGGCTCACCTCAACATCTCGACGGTGACGACAAGGAGACCTTTCTCGGCCGGACGCGCAACGCCCTTCTCGAGCTATCGGCACCTCTCTCATGATCCCCGATCTCATCTATCTCCTGGCGTCGATCATCGGTCTGCTGATCGTAGCGAGCGTCATCGGCGCCATTCTGGAGCGCACCTACTCCCCCGACGGCGAGAACGCCGTCATCGAAAACCTGAACGCGCGTATCCGTGCCTGGTGGGCAATGGTCGTCCTGATCGGCATCGCCTTTCTAGCGGGTCGGGCGGGTGTGGTGATCCTGTTCGCCCTGTGCAGCTTTGCAGCGCTGCGAGAATTCGTGACGCTGACCAATGCGCATCGGGCCGATCACTGGACGCTTGCTGCCAGTTTCTTTGTCGTGATTCCGCTGCAGTACTGGCTGATCTGGGCGGGCGAATACGGGATCTATTCGATCTTCATCCCGGTCTACTGCTTCCTTCTGGGTCCGATCGTCTCGGCGCTGCGCGGAGAAACCCGGAACTTCCTTGTGCGGGTGGCGGAAGTGCAATGGGCCCTGATGATCTGCGTCTACTGCGCCAGTCACGTCCCGGCGCTCATTACCTTGAAGATCGAGGGTTACGAAGGGCGCGGTGTCCTGTTGATCGCCTTTCTGATCGTCGTCGTGCAGCTTTCGGACGTGTTGCAGTATGTCTGGGGAAAGCTTCTGGGTCGCCACAAGATTGCGCCCAAGCTGTCGCCCTCGAAAACCTGGGAGGGGTTTGTCGGCGGGGTGGCCTCTGCAACCCTGATAGGATCGGCCCTCTACTGGCTGACGCCCTTCACCCCGCTGCAGGCCGGGATCATGGCGTTCATCATCGCCCTGATGGGCTTTTTCGGCGGCCTCGTGATGTCCGCCATCAAGCGCGACCGCGGGGTGAAGGATTGGGGACACACCATCGAAGGCCATGGGGGGTTCATCGATCGACTCGACTCGGTCGTCTTCTCGGCGCCGATCTTCTTCCACCTGACGCGCTTCTGGTGGACGTGATCAGGCGTCTGGCATCACAGACATGGGTCCACGTGACCTTCGGCGCGGTGCTGATGGGGAGTTGGTCCTTCTATGCGAACCGTCACCACGAAGTGTCCGAGACGGTGCGAGCCGCCGTTCTGCAGGCCGCATTGTCGGGCTTTCTGACCGCCTGCCTCAAGATGATCGCGGACCGTCTTCTTCGGTTCCTGCCGCACTGGTCCCTGGCTGCGGGGACGTCGCTTCTGTTTTCCGCCACTCTTCTCCTTGCGGCGCATCGGGTGTCCGGAACGCCGGAACTCGCGGCGACCGTTTCAGTCCCGCTCCTTGTGTCTGGAAGCTACATTTTCGCCTATTGCTACATTCGACGGAGGCCTTCCCTTGGCTGACCTCAAGAACCGGCGTCCCCTCAAGAGTCGCGATACCGGTTGGGCGCAGGCGATCTCAGGTCGTCTTGCCGCCGCGAACATCACGCCGAACCAGATCTCGGCTGCAAGCGTCGTCTTTGCAGCCTTCGCCGGGGCGTGTTTTGCCGGTGTCGACCGAAGCGCACCGGGGCTCGACATCGCACTTCTTTTGGCGGGCGCGGGCTTCGTTCAGTTGCGTCTGCTCTGCAACCTCTTCGACGGCATGGTCGCGGTCGAGGCAGGGCGCGGGGACGCGACCGGTCCCTTCTGGAATGAAGTTCCGGATCGTCTGGCCGACGTGCTGATCCTGGTCGGTTTCGGATTTGGCGCGGGTGTCACATCCGCAGGCTGGGCTGCCGCCTGCCTCGCGGTCCTCATTTCGTACCTGCGCGCCTTCGGGGCTTCGCTCGGCCAGGCGATGGACTTTTCGGGCCCGATGGCCAAGCAACACCGCATGGCCGCCGTCACGATCGCCGCGATCCTTGCCGCGTCTCTGGCGCTGTTGCTCGATCCGACCGGTGTGCTGCAACTGGCGCTTTGGGTTGTGATCCTGGGTGAAATCCTGACGGCGTTCCGCCGAATGCGGCGAATATATCTGCGGATGAAGCACACGGGCTGAGCACTCCGCTCTGCGGTCAGAGAGAGACATGTCCTTTCCCAGGGGGCTCACGGACTCGGGCAGACCCGCCGCGAGCGAGGAGTAGGGGCCAAGCGCGGCCCCATCGCGACCTTGAACCGCCGCTTTTATGCGCCGCCTGCACAAGCAATGAACATCAAATTGCGAACTATCGACGGAAATCGGAATGTGCTCAATAAGACTCCGCGCGCACAGGCCGGGCAAATGACCGCACCAGCTTTCGATCCACGGCGCTTATGAAACCCCTTGCAAAACCGGAGCCGTCCACAAATGACAGTACCTGACAGCCGCTAAGTACTCCGGCGCACGACACAGCCGACCCCGAAAATGCCCACATCCCCAACTGTGGTGACGCTGCGATGCAGGAGGGCAACGGCCAACCCTGCCCCGTCGCCCACCACAAGCCCCAGACCGACGGCGAGAATCCCGTCTCTGATGCCGACCCCGCCCGGCGCGCCCGGCATGACGAATCCTGCGATCCAGGCCACTGCAAAGAGGATTGTGGCGAAGCCGACCGAGACCCCGGTGTCCGGCGCAACAACGGCCGAAACGAGAGACAGGGAGATGCCGAGCACAGTGAAGCCGGCCGCGTAGAGAAGGACCGGCACGGCGAACCTTGCCGGACGAGCGGCGGGCAAATGCTGGCGGCGCATTTCGCGAAACAAGACCCCTCCTGAAACGATCGCAGCGCAGGCGGCCAGACCGGGTACGATCCAGACGGCCTCACCGAAGTCGGGGATCGTGGTCGAAGAAAGAAGTGCGTCAGCATAGCCCGGCAGGCACGTGGCGAACCCAACCACCAGAAGCGCGCCGGTGCCGATCAGCAGCCCGATCTCGAAAAGCGTCGCCAGACCGATGACCGGCAACGGCACTCCATCCTGCCGGGCGAGAGCAAAACGGCCGACGAACTGTCCAACGTTTCCGGGCACGTACTTGCCGATTTGCGACACAAGGTGCTGGCTTTCCGCTCGGCCTGGTGCAAGGGAAACGGACCAGACGCTCAGGATCCACCGCCAGGCGAGGGCTCCGATCACTTGTGACAGGGCATAGGCTAGAAGCGCCAGAGCGATTTTGGAAAGCGCCGAGGTGGAGCGAAGGTCCACCTCGGGCAAATCGCCTATGCCGCCCCACATGACGTAGCCGATGAACGCAAGGGCGAGTGCCGTTCCAAGGTAGCGGAGTTTGTGCGCCAACGCTCAATCCTTGCGCGCAAGAGCGAGATAACCGTTTCCCAGATCTGTGCGCAGGAACGGTCTCTGAAGCTGGCACATGGCTTTCATGAGAAGAACCACCGGTTTCGAGGACAAAATGCTCCAGTATCTGGACTCTACGCTCCGATCGCTGCCGCTTTCAGAAGTGAGAGCTTCGGCCGATGCGGCGGTCCGGCGCTTTCGCTCGAGCACCTTGCCATAAGCCCGCGCACGCAGGACCTCCATGACATTGGCGAGCGGAAATCCGTAGCATTCGACGGTCTCTACCGTGAAGCCCGCGTCGGTGACGGCCCTGATAAGCCCGTCACGTTCATACCGGCGCACGTGGCCGGCCCATTCATCCGCGGCGTTCCAGCGATCCGGATGCGCCGGCGTCGACAGCAGAAGGCGCCCACCGGGGCGCAGATACGCTGCCCAGTCCCGCATGGCGCCGACGTCGTCTTCGAGATGCTCAATAACCTCGAAGGACAACAGAAGGTCAAAACTCTCCTTCCACTCCGGCCGAAGCTTCGGTTCAAGCGTGACCGGCCGCTCGGCAGATATAAGATTTCGGGCGAGCCCCAATGCATCAATGGATCGGTCGACGCCCACGGCGTCAAAACCGCGGACGGCCAGTTCGGAAAGAATACTCGCCGGGCCGCACCCGATGTCGATCACGCGGCAGGGCGCGACGTCGCGCAAATGGCGCCTGATCCGGTCACGGCGAAGCAGAAAGCGCGGCGCGGGGATCCAGTTCTGTTTCGGCATGGCGGGCCCGAAATCCGCGTGCCAGACAACTTCGCCTTCTCCTGAAGTCATGGTCTGCCTCAGATCATTGGGCATATGCGGACGTGCCTTCGCAGATATTTGAGATCAGGACGACGAGCTGACGACCGATGTCCTCGGGCCGGGCGGCGGCCACATAGTCTTCTGGAATCGCGGGAAAGTCGTTCCCTCTTGCCTCGTCAATGGCGTCCAGAAGCGCGACGTGATCTGAATGCGCTACCTGGACCAGACTGGGGTGCGAAACTGGGAATGCCTCAGAGATCGCCTCGGAGCGGCGGGTGATAACTGTCCGGCCGGCCATCAGGCATTGATAGACCTTGTTCGGCACGACTGATGCTGCCTTTTCGGAGGCGCCGAAGATTCCGAGGCAGACATCCGCTTTTTCGATGGCGCCGATCAGCTTGTTATAGGAGCGCCAGCGCTCCCATGTAACATGTGGTGCGGTGCCCGCCGCTAGGGCCGCCTCGACCAGGTAACTGTCTTGACCAGTGCCGATGATGTGCCAGCGATGCTCCCGCCCTCGCTCAGAAAGAGCGGCCTTCAGGATCGTTTCGATCCCGTGGAGCGGAATGAGCTGCCCGTAAAAAAGGATAAGGGTCGGACCGTCGTGGGGCTTGTGCGGCGGGATCCGCCCAAACACACCAGGTTCCGCGCCGACCGGAACGGCATCGGTTTGTATCGCTCCAAGACCGAAAAGATCAGCAATGCGTCGCGCATGAGTCGGAGTGTCGAGCAGCACGAGATCGGCGGCGCGGCAGGCACACCTTTCCAGCGCCCACAATCCGTATGCAATCGGATTGGACGCGCGGATCATCCTCCGATCGCAAACCGCAGTATCGTAAAGCGAAATGAACATATCCCAGATCACCGGCTTTCTTCGAAGCCAGGCGAGTGGTGTGAAGAACAGCACGTCGAACTGGCCGAGATAAGGAACGATGACGGCGTCGTGCGCAGGCGCTCTGAGATAGCGAATGGCGAGACCGGGGTACGCCAACAGCGCGCGCAAAAGGACCATCAGGATCGTCGCCGTCCCTGCCTGACTTTTGTCTTCGTGACCACACCAGATGTCTGCGTGGATCTCGACGACCTCGACCCCGACCCCCCGAAGGCTATCGCGCAGGATGCGGGTCCGCGGTTTTCCAAGATCGTAGGTGCCCCAGAAGACAACAGGTCGCGCCAGCACCGGTTTCCGGGAGGGGCCGATGTCCGCAGGGTCGGCAAGAACGGGAGTTGGCGGTTCGGTCGTCACGACGCATCAGCAAGTTTCGCCGCCCGGTGTCGGGTCAACTCGCTACGCGATTGAGGTGCGCGCAGAAGTTCGCGCGCGCGGATATCCTCGAGAAGGCTTCGGTTGGCTGCGATGAGGTCGGCGAGGACGCCCACGGCGAGAAAGACGGTGGCCATGGCCATAAGGGCGGCAGCGAGAATGAGCGACTGGATATGCCCTGCCCCATGGCCCATGAAATAGAAAGTGAGGAATCGGGCGATGGCCCAGAGCGCGGGGACCGCGAATATCGCCGCCACGGTGAAGAAGAACCTTAGAGGCGCGTAGATTACGAAGACGCGCAGGATCGTATTGGCTGACCGCAGGATGTATGCCCGCATGCTCCTGAACAGGCGCGACGGCCGCGTGACCGTGTTCACCCTGATCGGCACCGAGGTAATGGGGATGCGTTTGCGGCCCGCCTGGATTATGGTCTCGAGCGTATAGGTATAGGTGTTGATGACGCAGAGCCGGGCGGCTGCGTCCCGTGCGTAGGCGCGGTAGCCCGACGGCGCATCGGGGATATTGGTGTCGCTGGCCTGCCGTACGACCCAGCTTCCAAGGCGCTGCAGAGTCTTCTTGACGGGCGAGAAGCTTTCAATTTCGGATATTGGGCGGGCACCCACGACGATCTGCGCCTCACGATCGAGAATGGGCTGAATGAGCGCCGGAATGTCCCTTGCGTCGTACTGATTGTCGGCATCGGTGTTCACGATGATATCGGCGCCGAGCGCGAGGGCTTCTTCGATCCCAGCGGTGAAGGCCCGGGCGAGGCCCACGTTCGAAGCCATCCTAAGGATATGATCTGCACCTGCCTCGCGCGCTACCTCGACCGTGCGGTCGGTCGAGCCGTCGTCGATAACCAGCACCTCCACGGTGGCGACGCCCGGGATCACGCGAGGGATCGCCCTGATCGCCATAGCGAGGGTTTCTTCCTCGTTGAGAGCCGGGATCTGCACAATGAGATGCATAGGCGGGATCCTTACCTGCGTCGCCGCGTGTTTTGTCGCTCGTTCTAGGCAGAATTATGACGTAGAGCGAAGAATGTTTCGAGTCTGGAACAGTACCGTCAGCGGTGAAGGAGTGGATAGTCGGCTCCGATCACCGGATCAAAGGAAGCGGACCGGGTGATATCCACCATCGGGTCCTCGCCGTGAGGAACGCCGTCGATTTTAAAGGCGGAATAGCTTTTGGTAAAGATCCGGCCCATGCTTTCCGGCATGACCACCCGCAATTCGGCATCTATGGCCGCCAATACTAGGACCGGGTCTGGAAGGTAGTAGGCGCCACTCGGGATGGCTACATACTGATCGGGCGTTACCATTGCGCTCCTGTAAAGTCTGTCAAAGATCAGGACCGGGACGTCATAGCCCGCTGTCAGATCAGGCAAGGCGTCGGCAGCTGCGCGGCGCAACTGACCAATGTAAGTATCCGTCATCCCGTTGAAGACCCCAGTGCCTATCCCGATTCCGACCAGCAGAAGCACGCCCTTTCGCAATCCGGGCCAAGCGAAAACGCCGGTCAGGAAACTAGCTATGGCTACGGCGACAAAGACATAGGTCGAGAAGTTTTGATGCGCGCTGGCGAGACCACCTTCAGCGTGCTGCATCCAGAGAAAGGCGGTCATGCTTCCAAGAACCCCGCCGACCAGCAGAAGGCGTCGCCCCTGACGTGCTGAGATTGCCGGATCGGCTAGCAAGCGGCCTGTGACCCACGTGGCGAGAATGGAGAGCGCAGGCAGTAGCGGCAGAAAATATCGCATGTTTGCCCCCAGCCCTCCGTGCCAGGTCTGGACGAGGAAAGGGAAGGTCCAGACCCCGATCAACAAGAGGAGGATAAGGATGCTCTTTCGTCTATCATTCCAGGCTAGGCCGACAAGCGCCAGTAGAACGCCGATCCAGGGCAGGCTTTGGCCCAGCGCCTTTTTCGAAAGCCCCCAGAAAAGAAGTGTGCCTTCTATGCCGGGAACCACGCCGCCCCGGTTGTCGATGATCCAGGCAGCGTTGATGATGAGATCGAGTACCCCTTTGCCATAGGCCAGTAGAACACCCCGCAACTCGGGGATTAGAAGCGCACATAGCGCCATTACAGCGAGCAAAAGCCCACCCCGAACGTCAACCGGCACGCGCGCGCCGAGGAGCTTTGTAGCCACGAATCCCGCACCGAGGCCTAGAAAGACAACTGACTGGGAGCCGTAGCTTGAGATCGATACTCCTCCATCTTGAGATGGACCATAGCTCAGCGGATTCCATGTGCCGTAGCGTTGGCTGTTGATTGCCGCGAGAAGAACCACCGGACCCGCGAGCCCGACCATGCCGCCAAGAGTGATCCCCACGAATTCTTGCCAGCGCCGGACGAATAGAAGGTTTAGGAGGCCGATGACCGGTAGCAGTAAAATTGTGTCGATTCGGAAGAGCAGTCCCATCCCCAGAACCAGACCAGACAAGGCGCTAAGCGTAAAAACGCAGTTCCCGAAAAGGAGCGCCTTCAGAAAGAGTAAAAGACTCAGATTGACCGCGAATACGGATAGCATGTGCGGCCAGTAGGCGAAGGCGTATTCTGCAACGAAGGTTCCCAGCAGAAAGAGCAGGCTGGCCGCAAGGGCGATTTGCTGGTCGTCGAAGAGCAAACGAGCCAGGGCGCGTGTGACGAAGAGACTGCCCACCGTCGCAAATACGTTCAGAAACAGGAGTCCGCGCAACTCGAATGCGCTCAGCAGCCAGCCGCCCAGAATTGACATTCCAGGCGGATATTGCGTGGTCTGCCCGTTGGGCCCGTAGGGTAAGAACCCCGCCCAAGTCAGATCTTGTGAGAGGAACCTCTCAATGCCGTTGTCGAAGACGAACCCACCGGTCAGACGAAAGGTATCCGCGCCCTGAAGGTAGACTGCTTCGTCGATTGTAAAGATACCAAGTGAAACTTGAGTGCCGACGAGCACCAGAAGCGCGGATATTCCGACCAGGACAAGGATTCCCGGTTGCATTGCGATCAGCCTTTCTAAAATCTGGTACGCTACGCACTAGGTGTCGAACATGGCCAGAATACGGCCAAATCTGTTAGATTGTTTCGAAGTTCACCAGCGGCGCGGTGTTCCTACAACTGCCGTCCCCTATCCCGCGAAACCGTGCGGCGCGGAGAGCAGGGATGACCTTGTCGGCTCTGTCAGAGTATCCGCTTTGGTCAAGCCCTAGACGCGCCAGTAGCGGTTATCCCGGATGACAGATTAAACTCATTTGGTGGACTAACTGGTGCCTGATTGTTCTTCTGCTACGTGCTCTGCGAGGCCTTTCCCAGAAAATTCTTTGCGTCCACCCCACAGCGGATGGCGCGGGAACGGGCGTTTCCGGCTAATTGATCTGACAGTACCGTCTGGGACGAGTGGCGACATCTGGACCGCTTCAGTGACCGCGGACGACGAGCCTGAGCGGAGCGGTTCGTCGGTCGGCGCGTCAGGATGGCCTCGGGCAGCAGCGACGTTTTGCCAAGGTCGCTGGCGAGATTCATGGCGGTACGTTGGATGGGGCTGTTCTTCACCTTTTGCCCTCCAGTTCCCGCCCGCCCACCGAATCGAACTGCCGATAATGAGCAGCCAACCATAGTCATGCAGCCCCCAAGGTTGCGCACCTCCGTCATTTCCCCCATGCCTTCCTGAAGCAATCGAAGGCGAACTTCTTCTGACCTTTCTCTCCGCCATCCTCCGGCTCCTTCGCACGCCGCCCTCCTGGCTTCTCTGGCCGGCCCTCCTGCTGCCGCCGTTCGCCACGCTCTACCCGATGCTCGGTCCTGTCGTCTCGCCGCTGCCCTCCTACGGCAGCAACGCGCTGGCGCATGTGGCCGTCTATGCCGTCCTCGCCTTCCCTCACGGCCTCTGGCTCGGGCCGCGGCTCAAATGGGGCCTGCTCGGCCTCGTTCTCTTTGGCTTCGTCATCGAAGTGGTCCAGCCGGCCTTCGCGCGTGGCGCCGAATGGACGGATCTGCTGTCGAACCTGGTCGGCATGGTCGTGGGCACCAGCCTTGGCCTCCTGCTTCGCGCCGCGCTCCGGCGCCGGCGCAAGGAGCCCGTCGCACAATGACCGACAGGCCGGACAGCAGCGCGGGCGAAGGCCCCCGTCCGACCATCTCGATCCTCACGGCTGTCTACAACCGCGCCGGGACGATCGAGGACGCGATAGCCAGCCTGCGCGCCCAGACGCGTCCGGTCCACCAGCACGTCATACAGGACGGAGGCTCCACGGACGGTACCCTCGACCTCGTCCGACGCCTCGAGGGTCCCGAAACCGACCTTGTGTCCGAGCGCGACGGCGGCATCTACGACGCCATCAACCGGGGCATCCGCCGCGCGACGGGCGACGTGATCGGCCTTCTCCACTCCGACGATTTCTTCGCCTCGGACGACGTCTTGGAGGCGGTAGCGTCAGCTTTCCGACCCGACGTCGACGGCGTCTACGGAGACCTGGACTACGTCTCGGCCGAGGACCCGTCCCGCATCATCCGCCGCTGGCGCTCGGGCCCCTACACGCCTCGGAAGCTCAGACGGGGCTGGATGCCGCCGCATCCGACGCTCTTCCTTCGTCGCCAGGTCTTCGAGACCCATGGCCTCTATGACCCTGACCTCCGCATCGCTGCCGACTACGACGCGATGCTCCGCTGGATGATTGCGGGCCGGATCAGGCTCGCCTACGTTCCAACGGTCTTCACCCGGATGCGGGTCGGGGGCGCCAGCAACCGCTCTCTCGCGAACGTCTTGCGAAAGAGCCGCGAGGATTACATCGCCATCAGGCGAAACGGTGCGGGAGGGTTCGGGACGCTTGCCCTCAAGAACGTCTCGAAACTGCATCAATTTCTCCCCGGAAGAGACTGACATCATGACGAAACGCGCGCTCATCACAGGCATCACAGGGCAGGACGGCTCGTACCTCGCGGAACTCCTCCTCGAAAAGGGGTACGAGGTCCACGGGATCAAGCGCCGCGCCTCGATGTTCAACACGCAGCGCATCGACCACATCTACCAGGACCCGCACGAGACGAACCCCCAGCTTCGCCTGCACTACGGCGACCTGACGGACAGCTCGAACCTGACGCGCATCCTCCAGGACGTGGCCCCGGACGAGGTCTACAACCTCGGCGCCCAGTCCCATGTCGCCGTGAGCTTCGAAGCACCGGAATACACTGCGGACGTCGATGCCATGGGCACGCTGCGCTTGCTCGAGGCGATCCGCTTCCTCGGCCTCGAAAAGCGTACGCGCTTCTACCAGGCGTCGACGTCCGAACTGTTCGGCCTCGTGCAGGAGACGCCTCAGACCGAGACGACGCCCTTCCACCCGCGCTCGCCCTATGCCGTGGCGAAGCTCTATGCCTATTGGATCACGGTGAACTACCGCGAGGCCTACGGGATGTACGCCTGCAACGGCATCCTCTTCAATCACGAGAGCCCGCGCCGGGGCGAGACATTCGTCACCCGCAAGATCACACGTGGGCTTTCGAACATCGCCCAGGGGCTGGAAGGCTGCCTCTACATGGGCAACATCGACGCGCTGCGCGACTGGGGCCATGCAAGGGACTTCGTGCGGATGCAATGGATGATGCTGCAGCAGGACAAGCCATCCGACTACGTCATCGCGACCGGCAAGCAGCATTCTGTGCGCGACTTCATCACCTGGACGGCAGAGGAACTGGGCCTCGCGCTGGCCTTCGAAGGCACCGGGCTCACCGAGGTCGCCCGCGTCACGTCCGTCCGGGGGGACAAGGCCCCCGCCGTCGCGCCGGGTGACATCATCATGCGGATCGATCCCAAGTACTTCCGCCCAGCCGAGGTCGAGACGCTGCTCGGCGACCCCGGCAAGGCCCGCCTCGACCTCGGCTGGGAGCCCGAGATCACCGCCCGAGACATGTGCGCCGAGATGGTGGCGCAGGACCTCGCCGACGCGAGGCGCCACGCCTTCCTGAAGGCCAACGGCTATGAACTGCCCGTCGCGGTCGAGAACTGAAGGTCAGGACATGGCACGCATTTTTCTTGCAGGTCACAAGGGCATGGTGGGCAGCGCCATCCTCCGCCGTCTCGACGTGGAACAGGCAGAGGTCCTCACCCGAAGCCATTCCGACCTCGATCTGACCGACCAGGCGGCCGTGCGCGATTTCATGCAATCCGAACGTCCCGACGAGGTCATCCTCGCCGCCGCAAAGGTCGGGGGCATCCAGGCCAACGACTGCTATCCCGCCGACTTCCTCTACGTGAACCTGATGATCCAGGCCAACGTGATCCACGAGGCCTTTACTGCGGGCGTCCGGCGTCTCCTGTTCCTCGGCTCGTCCTGCATCTATCCGCGCCTCGCCGAGCAACCGATGGCCGAAGACGCGCTTCTGACCGGGCCTCTCGAGCCGACGAACGAGCCCTACGCCATCGCCAAGATCGCCGGCATCAAGCTCTGCGAAAGCTACAACCGGCAACACGGCACCGACTACCGCAGCGTCATGCCGACGAACCTCTACGGTCCCGGCGACAACTTCGACCCCGAGACCAGCCACGTTCTTCCCGCCCTCATACGCCGATTTGACGAAGCGGCACGCGACGGGCGAGACAAGGTCGTGATCTGGGGCAGCGGCACCCCCCGACGCGAATTCCTCCATGTCGACGACATGGCCGAGGCCGCGCTCTTCGTTCACGCGCTGCCGAAAGAGGTATACGACCGCGAGACCTCGCCCCGCCTCAGCCACATCAACGTGGGCTCCGGCGAGGACGTCTCGATCTTAGAACTGGCAGAGAAGGTCGCCGCGGTGACGGGGTTCAGGGGACGCATCGAAGTCGATCCGTCGAAACCCGACGGCACACCGAGAAAGCTCCTCGACGTTTCGCGTCTCGCACGACTGGGCTGGCGTTCCAGCATCCCGCTCGACGATGGCCTGCGGTCGACCTATGGCTGGTACAGCGAGCACCGTTGACCCTCTCCCTCAAGGATCGAAGATGAGTCCGACCGCGTCGTCCCCCCGCCCTCTGCGCATCATCACCTCCGGCGCGCAGGCGGCCCCGATCGAGACGCTTTTGCCCGGTTACGATGGCGAGGTGGAGGTCTCCTACGGCTCGTCCCTGGGCGAGGCGCACGACTCGATCCCGACCCGGCTCGCAAAGGGCGAGCGCTTCGATCTCTACTTTCTGGCCGAAGCGGCGCACGCCCGGTATTCGCGGGACGGTCTCGTCTCTCAAGACTTCGTCCCGCTCGTCGCGTCGCGCATCGGGGCGGCCGTCCGCGAGGGCGCGCCCGTTCCCGACATCTCGACCTCCGCCCGGCTCAAGGACGCGCTCCTGGCCGCCGGATCGGTTGCGCACGCCGCCAGCGCCAGCGGCATCTATCTCTCGACGGAAGTCTTTCCCGCCCTCGGCATCGCCGACGAGATGAAGGACAAGGCGCGCACGATCTTTTCCGAGCGTGTCGGCCGCGTCGTGGCACGAGGCGACGCGGACCTCGGCTTCCAGCAGATGAGCGAGTTGCTTCCGATTCCGGGCATCACCATCGTCGGCCCCCTGCCCCCGGACTTCGCGCGCGTCTTCGTCTTCGGCGCAGCCTACGGCCTCGACGAGGGGATGCGGCCAGCGGCCGAGGCGTTCCTCGAGTTCCTGCGACGCGAGGACGCCGCGCCGACCTTCACCGCCTGCGGTCTCGATCCCATTAGCTAGGGAAGCTCACTCCGCCGGCGTGCCGCCGGTCGCCGCCCCCAACTCCCTCACGAGGATCGCCTCCTCCTCGGCCTTCGGTCGCGACAACCGCGCGAAGACGAGGTAGGCGACGGGGGTCAGGAACAGCGTGAACAGCGTCGCAAGTCCAAGCCCGCCCACGATGATCCACCCCAGCGCCTCGCGTGCCTCTGCGCCTGCGCCGGACGAAAAGATCAGCGGCACTCCACCCAGCACCGTCGAAGCCATCGTCATCATCACGGGACGGAGCCTGACGGTGGAAGCCTCGAAGATCGCGTCCCTGACGGACTGGCCCTGATCGCGAAGCTGGTTGGCGAACTCGACGATCAGGATGCCGTTCTTCGCCATGATGCCGATCAGCAGCACAAGCCCGATCTGGCTGTAGACGTTGAGGCTGCCGCCGGTGATGAGAAGTGCGAATACCGCGCAGGCGAGACCGAGGGGCACGGTGGCCATGATGATGATCGCCGAGACGAAGCTCTCGAATTGCGCCGAGAGGACCAGGAACACGACGAGGAAGGCGAAGCCGAAGGTGACGAACAGACCCGAAGACGTCTCGGATAGGGTGGCTGCCTCGGCGAGAGGAACGATCCGCTGCTGTTCCGGCAGCACCTCGTCGGCGATCTCCTGCACGGCGGAATAGGCGTCGCCGAGCGATAGCTCGGGTGTGAGCGTGGCCGAGATTTCGACGGCGCGCATCTGCGCTTCGCGGCTCAACTCCGGTGCGACGGCGCGTTCCTGCAGCGTGACGAAGCTCGAGATCGGCACCATCTGGCCGTTCCCAGCCTGGACGAAGATGCGCTCGAGGTCGCCGGGATCGTTCACCGGGTCGGACGTGGACACCATCTTGATGCTGAAGCTGCGGTCGTCGATGAAGACGGTGCCCACCGTCCGGCCGTCGAGCACCGCCTGAAGGGCCTCGCCCAGACCGTCGATGTTCACGCCGATGTCCGAGGCGCGGTCGCGGTCGACCTCGATGAACAGTTGCGGCTGCGTGGTCTCATAGCCCAGCGACACGCGGCCAAAGGCCGGATTTTCCTCCATCCGGTCGATGATGGCCTGAGCGGAATCGGCGAGACTCTGGTAGTTGTTGCCGGTCAGCGCCACCGTCAGCCCCCGTCCCGCACCCCGGATGCCAAGCGAGTTGGGCTGGATCGCGAAGGCCCGGACACCGATGACCTCCCCCACCATTCCGTTGATCTGACCCACGATCTCCTGCTGGCTGCGGCTGCGCTCTTCCCACGGCGCCAGCGACATCACCATGAAGCCGCTGTTGTCCGATCCAGTCCCGGCGATGGAGAAGACGTTGGTGACCTCGCCGGACGCGCGCAGGGGTTCGACCAGATCCTCGATCTCGCGCATCTTGCCGGCCGTGTAATCAAGCGACACGCCCTGCGGCGCCGAGACGCGAAGGAGTGCGAGCGAACGGTCCTCCGGCGGTGTGAGTTCCTGACGGATGCCGCCCATCGACAGCGCGGCCACGATGGCGAACCCGATTGAAAACACGATGACCAGAAGTGGCATCGCGAGGCAGAAGCGCAGCGCCAGCGCGTAAAGCGACGCGAGCCTCCGGCCGAGCCAGATCATCGGTCCCCGTGCCTCCGCCTTGCCCGAATGGCCCTTCAGCAGCCGGCTTGCCAGAACCGGGCACAGGGTCAGTGCCACGACCGACGACAGGAGCACCGACATCGCGAGGGTGAAGCCGAACTCGCGGAAAAGTCCCCCGGTCTGGCCGGGCAGGAACGACAGCGGGATGAACACCGCCGCCAGCGTCGCCGTTGTGGTGACGACCGCGAAGAACACCTGTTGTGTCCCGAGGACCGCCGCAGCCCGCGCGCCCATGCCCTCGGATCGTCGCCGCACGATGTTCTCGAGCACCACGATGGCATCGTCGACGACCATGCCCGTCGCCAGCACAAGCGCCAGCAGGGTCAGGATGTTGACCGAGAACCCGACCATGTAGATCGCGGCGAGTGTGCCCACCAGCGCCACCGGCAGCGTGACGGCAGGGATGAGCGTCGCGCGGACGTCCCGGAGAAAGACGAAAATGATCGCGATGACGATGGCGACGGCGATGCCGAGCGTGTTCAGCGCCTCGCGGATCGAGCCGTTGATGAAAACCGCGTCGTCGCTGGTTACGAAGACGCTGATGTCGTCGGGCAGGATCGCCTGCAACTCGTCCACGACCGCCCGCACCGATTGCGAGATTTCCAGCGTGTTGCTCTGGGCCTGCCGGATGATCCCCATTCCAAGGCCCGTCTGTCCGTTGGCGCGCAGCACGCTTTCGCCCGGCGCGGGGCCAAGCGTGACGGTCGCCACATCGCCCACGGTGACGCCGTCCCGGATCGCCAGTGCCTCGAACTCGGCGGGGCTCGACACGGTCGCGGTCGTCCGGACGACGATGCTCTGGCTGCTCGAGTTGAGGGCGCCCGCGGGCGCGTCGAAGGCCACGTTTCTCAGCGTCGTGCTGACATCGGCGAGGGACAATCCGCGACTCGCAAGCTGCATCTGGTCGACGTCGACGCGGAAAACTGATTCGCGGTCGCCGTACACCTGCAGGTCCGCGACACCCGGGACCGAGATCAGCCGATCCTCGATGACCTCCTCGGCGAACTGGGACAGCTCCTGCGCGGTGCGCCGGTTCGAGGTGACCGCGATCCGCATCACCGCTTCGGCGTTGGCGTCCGCCTTCACGATCCGCGGGTCCTCCGCTCCGTCGGGAAGCGCGTTCTGGATGCGTCCGATGGCGTCCCGCATATCGGTCGCGGCGACGTCGAGGTCGGCGTCGTCGCCGAACTCGACGGTCACCCGGCTGCGGCCGAACCGCGAACTCGACGAGATCGACTTGACCCCGGCCACCCGTCCCGCGGCGCCCTCGATCTGGGCCGTGATCTCGCGGTCCACGGTCTCGGGCGAGGCGCCGGAGAATTCTGTCGTGACCGTAATCACCGGACGGTCCACGTCCGGCAACTCGCGGACTTCTGCGCCGAAAAGCCCCGCAAGCCCGGCAAGGACGATCAGCGACGACAGCACGAAAGCCAGGATCGGCCGCCTGACGAAAAGCGCGGTGCTTGAGGAGAGAGCGGACTGCGCGCTGACGGCCATCGCCCTATCCCCGGGTCACGGCGCCCGGCGCCGGCCCCTTCAGCGCGGCGTCGTCCCCCAAAACCGTCACCTCCGTGCCAGGCCGTAGGTTCTGCATGCCCTCGGTTACCACCTGCTCGCCGACCTCGAGCCCGCCTCCGACGAGAACGGTGTCGCTGTTTCTCTGCTGGATCATGATCTTCTGCCGCTCTGCCTTGCCTTCGCGGATCACCCAGACGAAGGGGCCGTCGCTGCCCCACTGGATCGCAAGGGGATCGATGGTCGGAAACGGATCGCCCGTGAACGACAGGGTGATGCGGAACGCCATCCCGGCCCGGAGCATGTCGTCGGCGTTCGCGAGCGAGGCCTGGAGACGCAGCGTCCGGCTATCGGAATCGACGCGGTTGTCGATCGCCGTGATGCGCCCTTCCAGCTCCAGCTGGGGCCGGGCGAGAGGTGTGGCGCGGATCCCGTCGCCCGGTTCGATCTGGGCGACGAAGCGCTCCGGCACCCTGAACTCGACGACGATCTCCGAGCGGTCGTCGATCTGCGCGATCTCGGTCGTGGGCGTCACCTGGTCGCCGACCGTGTGGGCGATGATGCCAAGCCAGCCGGCGATCGGGGCCACGATCTTGCGCCGCTCGATCTCGAGTTGCGCCTCTCTCAGGTCCAGCTCTGCCGTTTGCACCGCAAGCGTGGCGCTGCTGCGCTGGATCCGCGACACCGTGCCTCCCAGCGCATTGACCCTTTCCAGCGCCTCGCGCGCGTCCTCGACCACGAAGCGGGCGCGCTCCAGCTCGATCTGCTGGCTGGCGTCGTCCATCGTCACAAGGATGTCGCCCTCGTTCACGTAATCGCCGGACTGCACGTTGACAGCGGACAGGTTGCCCGCGACTTCCGGCAGGATCGCCACGCTGCGCAGCGCTCTGCCGTCCCCGATGGTGGTGATCTCGTCATAAAGGCTGGCTTCTTCGACGGCCTTCGCGATGACAATCACCGGCCCGCCGCCGCCCCTGCCCTGACCGCCGCCGCCCTGGGTCGCGACGGCCGCCTCCGCTTCGATCCCTAGGCGTTCAAGCAGACCAAGCCGGTCCAGCATCGGGTGCGACGCCGGAACGTAGGCCGCAAGGCCCCACACGGCGACAGCGACAAGGACTACGGTGACAAGAACCTGTTTCAGCAAGGACATGTGCGGTTCAGGCGGCCCCCAAAGTTGCCAAGGCACGCAAGGAGTTGCGGCCCGTCCCTCCTACAGCATCCATGGGGCGCTGTCTCGTCAGGCATTCGTGAAGTGATCCGTTGCCGGCGCGGTGACGTAAGCGTTTATGCCGGGCGAATGCGATGCGGTGCGAGTTCGTCTTATCGGCGTCAGTGAAGACGCGAGCCCACCAGGTATCCGTCGATGGATTGCTCGCCCAGCGCACGCATCGCCTCGAGCCGGTGCAGCCCTTCCATCAGGATGAATCGCTGCCCGTCGGTCCGCAATCGGATCGGCGTCGTCTGGCCGTTCGTGAGAATGTCTTCCGCGAGCGCCGTGACCTTGTCGGGCTCAAGCGTCTTGAGCCGTTTCGCCGGGACGTAGATCATCTCGATCGGGAAGCCGCGTCTTTCCAGCATGCCGTCCTGTCCTGTCTGCCTGAATCACTCCGTCGAAACATCGACTCTGAACGCAGGAAATTGTCCGCGACGGTTATCGCGTTTTCTCCTATATCACGGTTTTGACCGGGCACCCATGATACAAATTCACCGCCTCATGTCCGGGTGGGGGTGAATTCTCTCCTTTGACGGCATATCTTCTTCAGGTCGGAGCGGTTATGGTTCATGTCGAGAACGGTCCGCTTCCCGCGGACACCCTTCCTAACTGGCGAACGGGAGAATTCGATGCCGACCGAAACGGCGAAGAGCGGTCCGCGCGCGCCATCCAAGCTCGATGCGCGCGCCACCGAAACCAATCGCGTCGCGCGGTCGATCATCGAGGCTGAGCGCGAAGATCGCGACAAGCAAACGCAGCGGCTTCGAAAGTCCAGGCTGGAACGCGAGGCCTCCGAGACCCCCAGGGCAAAGGCCGCCGCGAAGAAACCCGCCACCCGCGTCAGAAATCGGATACCATAGCAGCATGACAATTCAGAGTGCGGTGCAGGATGGCGATGCCGTCATGCCTGAAACGGACGCGCGGACATGGGTCCGCATCCTGTCCAAGTATCGCGAGCCGTCGCACCGGCGCAGCGCCTTCGAGATCGCGGTGACGGCCGTTCCCCTGATGGCCCTCTGGGTCCTCGCCTGGGCCAGCCTCTCGGTCAGCGTCTGGCTCGCGATCGGGATCTCCATCGTCAACGCGGGCTTCCTCGTCCGCCTTTTCGCCATCCAGCACGATTGCGGGCACGGATCGCTCTTCCGCAACCGCAGGCTCGGCGACTGGGTCGGGCGCGTCCTCGGCGTCGTGACGCTGACGCCCTATGACGTGTGGAAGACCACCCACGCGCTGCATCATGCCTCGTCGGGCAATCTCGACCGGCGCGGCATCGGCGACGTGATGACGCTGACGGTCGACGAGTATCGAAGTCGGTCCTGGACCGGGCGGTTGAGCTATCGTCTTTACCGAAACCCGCTGATCATGTTCCTCGTCGGTCCGGCCTGGCTGTTCTACTGCCAGCATCGCGTTCCTCTGGGCGTCGGCGGCCGCCGGGTCTGGATCAGCGCCATGGGGACGAACATCGCCATCGTCTGCCTCCTGGCGCTTGTGGTCTGGACCGTCGGTGTCGCGCCCGTCGTCTTCCTGTGGCTTCCCACGACGTTCTTCGCCGCCGCCATCGGCGTCTGGATGTTCTACGTCCAGCACCAGTTCGAGGATACCGTCTGGCAGGAAGAGCAGGATTGGCAGCTTCATCACGCCGCGGCGCATGGAAGTTCGCACTACATCCTTCCGCAGCCTCTGCAGTGGATGACCGCCAACATCGGCGTCCATCACGTCCATCACCTGCAAAGCCGGGTGCCGTTCTATCGGCTGACGGAGGTGCTGCGCGATCACCCGGATCTCGACCAGGTCCAGCGGCTTTCGGTGCGGCAGAGCCTGTCGTCGATCAAGCTCAAGCTCTGGGACGAGAGGCACCAGAAACTGGTGTCGTTCCGCGACGCTCGCCAGTCTGACGTCCGCGTCGCCTGAGATCTCACGTAACTGCCAGCGCCGTTCTCTGCGGCGCCAGCCGCTTCTCCCGCTCAACCCGCTGCGGCACCTCTGGTCCAGCGGGGAACAAGCTGACGCAGCGCCACCGGTGCGACGAGCAATAGCCCGACGGCCGTCGCGGGCAAGCTCGGCGCCACCAGCAGAAGCGCGGCGATCACCAGAAGCAGGCGCTCTACCCAGTGGATCGGCGCGAAGAGCCACCCCGACACGGCAGAGGCGAGGACCCATATCCCCAGCGCCGCACCGGTGAAGGCGAGAAGGAACGCAGGCCAGGTGAACCCGTCCGTCACGATCAGAAGCGCGGGCTGGAACGCGAAGACGAAGGGCACAAGCGCCTTGCCCATGCTCAGACGGAAGGCCGTGTTCCCCGCCTTGAAGGCATTCGCCCCGGCGATCCCCGCCCCGGCGTAGGCCGCCATCGCCACGGGTGGTGTCACGTCCGCGAGCACTCCGTAATAGAAGACGAAGTAGTGGGCCACGAGGGGCTGAACCCCGAGAAGCCCCAGGATCGGCGCGGCGACTGCCACCATGATGATGTAGTTGGCGGTCGTCGGTATGCCGCAGCCCATCAGGATGCACACGATCGCCGTAAGGATCAGAGTGAAGAGCAGCGTCAGCGACGGCACCGTCATCAGCTCGAACGGCAGGAACGTCAGCGCATCGTGCAGCGACACCGCCCAGCCGCTCGCGATGCCCGTCACCATGTAGGCGATCTTGAAACCGACCCCGGTCAGCGTCACGACACCGATCACGACGCCGACGAGCGCTGCGGCCGCGGTCACCGACAGCGACTGCTTCGCGCCGAGAATGAACCCTTCCCAGACCCCGTGGGCCGTGCCCTTGATCCCCCCGACGATGCCAGACGCCATGACCTGCTGTATGGCGAGGACGACAATGCAGGCCGTGATCGAATAGAACGCGGCCGCGAAGGGCGTGCGGCCCGACAGAAGGACTGCGATGAGGATGAGAAGCGGCAAGACCGACAGCCAGCCGGCCTTCAGCACGCGCCAGGCGTTCGGGATCTCTTCGGGCGACAGGCCCCGCAGACCCAGCCGCCTCGCCTCGAGGTGGACCTGAACGAGAACGCCGAAGAAGTGCATGAACGCGGGCACGAGCGCTGCCGTCAGGATCGTGGTCAGCGGGAGTCCCAGGTATTCGATCATGAGGAACGCCACCGCCCCCATGACGGGCGGCGTGATCTGGCCACCCGTCGAAGCTGCGGCCTCGACCGCGGCGGCGAAATGGCGGGGATACCCGATGCGGATCATGGCCGGGATGGTCAGCGCGCCCGTCGTCACCGTGTTGGCGATGGACGAGCCCGAGATCGAGCCGAGGAGTGCGGACGACAGGACCGAGACCTTCGCCGGACCGCCTGCATAACGCCCCGCCAGAGCCGAAGCCACGTCGATGAACAACTGCCCCAGCCCGATCCGCGTCGCCATCACCCCGAACAGGACGAAGTGGAAGACGTAGGTCGCGATGACGCCCAGCGCCGTGCCGTAGATGCCTTGAGACGTGAGGTAGAGGTGGTTGACGATGTTCGACCAGCTTGCGCCGGGATGGACGAAGATGCCGGGCATCGACTTGCCGAAGTAGGCATAGGCGATGAACAGAATGGCGATGACCGGCAGCGGCCAGCCCATCGACCTCCGCACGGCCTCGAGCAGAACGACAATCAGGATCGTGCCCATGGCGACGTCTATGGGCAGCGGGTTCCCGACGCGGAACGCCAGATCGCTATAGATCCAGGGCACGTAGAGGGCGCTGACGAGGCCTGCGATGGCCATCGCCCAGTCAAGGAGCGGCATCCCGAACGGCGAGGTGACGCTGTGCGGGCGTTCCTTCCTGCCAAACGCCGAGAAGCTGAGGAAGACGACCATCAGGGTCACACCAAGATGCAGGCCGCGGTGGACGGTCGCCTGCGGGATGCCGAAGCCCGCCGTGTAGTAGTGATAGCACGACAGAAGGAACAGGACGGCGCCGAGGACCAGCGCCAGCGGCCAGACGAGAACGCGGAACCGCAACTCGGGATCGTATTCTTCCTCGATCGCCTGAAGCTCGTCGGCTGTCAGCTCGCGGACGTCCTCGTCCACTGCGTTCCTGTTCTCCACCATCGGCTGCGCTCCTGTCGGCCTTTGCAAAGGAAAGGGGCCGCGACGCTGGTTCGCGGCCCCTCCGGTCGGCTCGGGGTCCGGGACGCCGTCCCGAACCGCATCGGCTTACTGGAGCAGGCCGGCTTCCTTGTAGAACTTTTCGGCACCCGCATGGAGCGGCACACCGATGCCGTCGAGCGCGGTCTCCTTGGTGATGATCTTGCCCTTGGCATGGCCCGCGTCGAGCTGCTTGCGGGTGTTGTCGTTCCACAGGGCCTTCGTGATCTCGTAGATCAGGTCTTCAGGCTGATCCGCGCTGGTGATCCACTGAGCGCCCACCGAAAGCGTGTTCACGTCGTCGGGATTGCCCTCGTAGGTGCCGCCCGGCACGGTGTCGGTCGCGAAGAACTGGAACTGCTCGCAGATCGACGGCGCATCCTCGCAGCTGATCGGGATCACCTTGACGTCGTGCTGGCTCGCCAGCTCCGAGATCGCGCCCGCGGGATAGCCGCCCACGAAGAAGAACGCGTCCATCGCGCCATCCCGCATCCGATCCGCAGCCTGGTCGGGCTTCAGATATTCGGGCTGGATGTCTGCTTCGGACAGGCCATAGCCTTCGAGGATGATCTTGGCGTCGACAAGTGTGCCCGATCCCGGCTCGTCGAGCGACACGCGCTTGCCTGCAAGATCGGCAACGCCGGCGATGCCCGAGTCGGCGCTGGCGATCAGGTGGATGCTTTCGGGATAGAGGTTCGCGATGGTCCGCAGGTTCTCGACGGCCGGCTTTCCTTCCCAGATGCCGGTGCCGGTATAGGCCCAGGTCGCCACGTCGGACTGCGAGAAGCCGGACTCGAGCGTGCCGCCCGCGATTGCGTTGATGTTGGCGACCGAGCCGTTCGCCGACAGCGCCGAGGCCACGAGGCCCGGAACGCCGCAGGACCCGCCCTCTTCGCAGGGACGCGAGCCAGGCGGGTTCGAGATGGCATTGGCGAGAAGGCCCCCGATCGGATAATAGGTGCCGGCCGTGCCGCCCGTTCCGATGCGGAAGAAGGCCATGTCCTGCGCGCCTGCCGTCGAGGCGGCGAGCCCCGCCGCGAGTGCGACACTTGCGAGTATGTTAAGGTGTTTCATGTCGGTTCTTAACCTCCGCTGCATTTGACTGAGACCAGTTACGACCATCCGGAACGGGATCTCAAGGTCTGAACCCCCTTGAACACGGGCCCCCGACGCTGGGGCAATCGTATGCACATCTGACATGTCAGTTGCGCATATCTGAAGGTTCTCCTAGGATCAGGGCGATTCAGGGGGACGACTCGCTCATGTTCGGCATTTCCACAGCACTCCTCACACCGTTCGAGGAGAACGGCGCCATCGACCTCGCGCGTCTCGGGGCACACGCCCGCACGCTGATGACCGAGGGCGCCGACGGCGTGACCCTTTACGGCACGACAGGCGAAGGCGCCTCGATCGCGATGGACGAGCGCGAGGCGGGCATCGACGCTCTCTTGTCGGCGGGCATCCCGGCCTCGAAGATCGTTCTGGGTGTCTGTGCGAACTCACTGGGCGATGCCGCTCGGCAGGTTGCGCAGGGACGCGACAGGGGCGTGTCGGACTTCCTCCTGCTCCCGCCCTTCTACTTCAAAGGCAACAGCGACGACGGCCTCTTCGCCTGGCATTCGGAGCTATTCGCACGCACCGACGCCGAAGCGCGGTACATTCTTTACCACATTCCGCAGGTCTCGGGCGTCGGGCTCTCGGCCGGCCTCGTCGGCCGGCTCGTCGGCTCGGCGGGGAAGCGCATCCGCGCGATCAAGGACAGCTCCGGCAACTGGGACACGGCGCGGTCCTTCCTCGACCTGGGCAGCCTGACCGTTCTCGTCGGCGACGAGCGGCTTCTGCACCGCGCCATGGCACTTGGCGCCGGGGGAGCGATCACCGGCATGGCGAACCTCTACCCTGCCCGCATGAAGCGCATCGTCGAGACCGCAACAGAAGATACCGCCCTGTCCGAAGAGGTCACGCGCGTCGTCTCGGTCCCCGTGGTCGCCGCGCTCAAGACCCTCATCAGCGCGCGGACCGGCGACAAGGGCTGGAACCGCCTGCGCCCGCCGCTGGCCCCTCTTGACGCCGCCGCCCGCGCCACGCTCCTCCCGGCAGACGTCAGCGCCGCCTGACATGGCCGAGGCGAACACCCGTCTGCGCGACCACGCCTATTCCAGCTTCACCGAGAAGCTGCTGGCGCGCGACATCGAGCCGGGCCAGTTCGTCTCGCAGCGCGAATTGGTAGAGCTGACAGGAATGCCGCTCGGTGCGATCCGCGAGATGATCCCCCGGCTCGAGGCCGATGGGTTGATCCGCACCTCGCCCAAGCGCGGGCTTCAGGTGCTGGCCATCGACCTCGACCTCATCCGCAGCGCCTTCCAGCTTCGCCGCATCATCGAGGGCGAAGCCTTCGCGCGCTTCAGTGAGACTGCGGCCGACCAGGATCTGGCCCGCATCGCCGAGGACCACGCCTCGATCCGCCGAGAGGCGACCGAGGGGGTGACACCGGATCTCCTTTCTCGCGCGCAGCGCATGGACTGGGCGTTCCACGACCACGTGGTCGATCACATGCAGAACCGCATCATCTCGGACATCCACCGCGTCAACGCCATCAAGATCAGGCTGATCCGCAACGCCGACACGCGAATGCTGCCCGAACTCGTCGTTTCGGTCATGGACGAACACCTGACCGTCATTCAGGCGCTCGAGGCCCGCGATCCGGCACGCACGGTCGAAGCCATCCACGCCCACATCGACAGCGCCAAGCGAAGAGCGCTTGGAGTGTGAACCAGAACCCGGCAAAGTCCGGATCATATCGGAGGAGGAACCCATGACACTGACACTCAAGCGCGCCGCACTGGCGCTGATGACCACGGCGATACTCGCCGGCCCGCTTGCGGCGCAGGACAAGATCACGCTTCGCATGTCCACGCCCGCGTCCGAAACCGACCAGCGTTCCGTCGCACTGGCCGAGGTTTTCGGCCCGGCGGTCTCGGAGTTCGCGACCTACGAGCCGCACTACAACGCTTCGCTCATCGCCCAGAATTCCGAGCTCGAGGCCATCTCCTCGGGCGACCTCGAGATGTCCATCGCCTCGGCCCAGGAGTTGGCGCAGTTCTTCCCGGAATTTTCGATCTTCACCGCCGGCTATGTCCATCAGGACGCCGCGCACCAGGTCGCCGTCTTCAACGACGCACTGATGGATCCCTTCAAGCAGAAGGTCGAGGACGAGCTTGGCGTCAAGCTCCTCTCCGTCATGTACCTTGGCCGCCGGCATGTGAACCTGCGCCAGTGCAGGGACGAGGTGGACGTTCAGACGCCCGAAGACCTGGCAGGCATCAACCTGCGGATGCCCGGCACCGACGCCTGGCAGTTCCTTGGTAAGGCGCTTGGCGCGAACCCGACGCCGATGGCCTTCACCGAAATCTACACCGCACTTCAGACCGGCTCGGTCGACGGGCAGGACAACCCGCTCCCGACGGTCGTCGACGCGAAGTTTTACGAGGTGACCTGCCAGGTCGCGCTGACCTCGCACCTCGTCGACCTGAACTACATCGCATTGTCGAAGGCCGTCTGGGACGGGCTGACGCCCGAGCAGCAGGCGACCGTGCAGGAAGCCGCTGACGCCGCTGCCGAATCCGGACGCGAGAAGCAGCTCGCCAAGGAAGAGGAGCTGGTCGCCTTCCTCACCGAGAACGGCCTCGAAGTCTACGAGCCCGACCTCGCCGCCTTCCGCGCCCACGTTCAGGAGCAGTACCAGGGCTCCGAATTCGCGGCCTCCTGGCCCGAAGGCGTGCTCGAGCAGATCAACGCGCTCGGCAACTGACCGACGACGGGCGGCTCTCGGGCCGCCCGCCTGACGAAAAGGGGGGAGGACATGGCTGCACTCAAGGTGCTGCGCCGGGTTGCCGAGGCATTCGTCGGCACGCTGATGGCGCTGATGTTCCTGACGTTCGTCCTCCAGATCACCGTCCGCTACACCGCACGGCTCGGCTGGATCGCGGAGTCGGTTCCGCTTTTCAATCCAGGCCTTTACGGCTGGACCCTCGAGTTCTGCCTTCTGCTCTGGGTCTGGATCATCTTCGTCGGCTGCGCCTTCGTCGTCCGCGACGAGGATCACGTCACCTTCGACGTCCTCTTCAATCACGTCCGCCCCGGCCTGCGACGCTGGTTCCTGATCTTGGGCGGCCTCGCCATAGTCATCGGCCTCGGTGCGTCCATCCTGCCGACGTGGGAGAAGTTCTACATCCTGCGCCTCAAGAAGACGGCCACCCTTTCCAGCCTCTTCGGAGACTGGATCCGGATGCGCGACATCTACGCGGTCTATATCCTGTTCCTCGTCGCCGTCACCCTGCGCTATGCGTGGGTCGCCTGGGGCGCCATCCGCGGGACCGGCGCGAAAGAGGTCCACCACGGGCCCGGACGGCTCGACGAATGAGCGTCGAATTCCTCCTCTGCCTCGGGACGATCCTTGTCGTGGCGGGCATCGGGATGCCGATCGCTTATGCCATCCTCCTGTCCGCCATCGTCTACATGGCCGCCGCAGGGCAGGACATCGGTCTCGCCGGCAAAATCCTGATGGACGGGCTCTACAACAGCTTCATCCTGCTGGCCGTGCCCCTCTTCATCGTCGCCGCGAACATCATGAACGCCGGCACCATCTCGGACAGGCTCCTTGGGTTCTGCGTGGCGCTCGTCGGCCGCTTCCGGGGCGGCCTCGGTCACGTCAACGTGGTGGCCTCGCTGATCTTCTCGGGCATGTCCGGCTCGGCCGTCGCTGACGCCGCCGGCATCGGGCGGATCATCATCGAAATGATGACGAAGTCCGGCCACTACACACGCGGCTATGCCGCCGCGATCACGGCCGCCTCGGCCACCATCGGTCCGATCATTCCCCCTTCGATCCCGATGGTGCTCTACGCGCTCGTGTCGAACACCTCGATCGGGTACCTCTTCCTGGGCGGCATCGTCCCCGGTCTCCTGATGGGTGCCGTTCTCATGGGTATGAATACCTGGATATCGCACCGCCGGGGCTTCGCGCTCGAGGAGCCTGTCCCGCTGTCGGAACTTCCGCGCCGCGCCGTCTCGGCCTTCCCCGCGCTTCTGATGCCCGCGATCCTGCTCTACGGCATCTACGGAGGCGTCACGACGCCGACCGAGGCTGCAGCCGTCGCCGCCTTCTACGCCCTCGTCCTCGCCGCCGCCTTCTATCGCGCGCTCAGCCTGCGGGCCCTCGGCTCGATCCTCGTCGAGAGTGCGAGGTCGTCAGCAGCCGTCGGCCTCGTGATCGGAGGCGCGCTGATCCTGAACTACGTCGTGGCCTCCGAGAACATTCCGAACATCCTGGCGGCCCGGCTTGTCGGTCTCGATGTGTATCCGCTTGTGTTCCTGCTCGGGGTAAACCTGCTTCTCCTGCTTCTGGGCTGCATCCTCGACGCGACGACGATCATCCTGGTCATCATCCCGCTGTTCCTGCCGACCTGCCGCGAGCTTGGCATCGACCTTGTCCACTTCGGCGTGGTTGCCGTCGTGAACTGCATGATCGGCCTCATTACCCCGCCCTACGGCATCCTCCTTTTCGTCATCAACGCGGTCACCCGCATCCCCCTGGCCGAGATCATCCGCGAAATCTGGCTCTTCCTCGCCGTCCTCATCGTCGCACTCGCCGCCATGATATTCTTTCCCGGCATCGTCCTCTGGCTGCCCCGCGTCTTCGGCTACCCCGGCTGACCGCTCGTCTCCCGGAGCCGCTGCGCCCCTCCAATCCGCTTGACGCCGCGCGCGCGCCACCCTAATCACACAAGGCCTTCGGCGAGTTGGCGGAGTGGTTACGCAGCGGATTGCAAATCCGTGCACACCGGTTCGATTCCGGTACTCGCCTCCAAATCTCTCCTTCATGTCACGCGCGGCCTTTCGAACTCACCTTGCGCGCGGGCGCGGCTTCGGCATCATCGGCACGACATGCTCGCGATCCTTTCCAACCGGACATACTGCCACCTCTTCGCCGCGCAGGTCATTGCGTTGGTGGGGACGGGTCTTGCGACTGTGGCGCTGGGCCTTCTTGCCTGGCAGATAGCAGGCGAGGAGGCCGGGCTTGTCCTGGGCACGGCGCTGGCGATCAAGATGGTCGCCTATGTCACCCTCGCGCCGGTTGCCTCGGCTTTCGCGGACCGCGTGCCGAGACGCGCGATGCTGGTGGCGCTCGACCTGATCCGTGCCGTCGTGGCGCTGGCTTTGCCGTTCGTGGACGAGGTGTGGCAGATCTACGTGTTGATCTTCCTGCTTCAGGCCGCGTCTGCGGGGTTCACGCCGACGTTCCAGGCGACGATCCCGGACGTCCTGCCTGACGAAGCCGACTATACCCGGGCGCTGTCGCTGTCGCGCCTGGCCTATGATCTCGAAAGCCTGCTGTCGCCCATGCTCGCCGCCGCCCTCTTGACCGTCGTCAGCTTTCCCGTCCTCTTCGGCGGGACGGTCATCGGCTTTCTCGCCTCGGCCGCTCTCGTGCTCACGTCCACGCTGCCGTCCCCCAAACCCGTTCGTCGGCGAGGCATCCTCGACCGCACGACGCGCGGCATCCGCATCTATCTCGCGACGCCGCGCCTGCGCGGTCTCCTCGCCCTGAACCTCGCGGTGGCCTCGGCCGGCGCAATGGTGATCGTAAACACGGTCGTGATCGTCAAGGCGGACTTCGGCCTCGAGGAGGCGCAGGTCGCCCTGGCGCTCGCGGCATTCGGAGGCGGGTCGATGATCGCGGCTCTCCTCCTGCCCCGGGTCCTGGAAAAAAGACCGGATCGCCCCGTGATGATTGCGGGAGCGCTGGTCCTGGCGGCGGGAACGGCGCTCGGTCCCCTGGCGGGATCGCTCCCCGCGCTGATGGCGCTGTGGCTCGTGCTTGGCTTCGGCTACAGCCTGACCCAGACGCCGACGGGCCGGCTTCTGCGCCGCTCGTCGCAGCCCGAGGATCGGCCCGCCCTCTTCGCCGCGCAATTCGCCCTCAGCCATGCCTGCTGGCTGCTCACCTATCCCCTGGCGGGGTGGCTTGGCGTGACATTCGGCCTTGACCCGACCTTCCTCGCGATGGCGTTCATCGCTGCAGTTGGCGTCGCGCTCGCGATCAGGATCTGGCCGGCAGACGAGCCGGACGCCCTGCCCCACAGCCATGCCGACCTGCCCTCCGATCACCCGCATCTGCGCGAGCACGGGCGAGACGGCCACCGTCATGCCATCGTCATCGACGATCTTCACCACCACTGGCCGACGCTCTCCACCTGACGCTGCGACAGGGGCGCCCTGCGGCGACGGAGTTACTCGCTCCTCCGACCACGGTCGGAACCTTTGCCTGCCCGGGACATTGAGCCAGGGCGGAATGAGGGGAAGAGCATGGACGTCACGCTCAGCATCAACGGCACCGATCACAGGCTGGATCTTGACCCCAGGGTCACGGTCCTCGACGCGCTTCGGCATCATCTGGGCCTCACCGGCACGAAGAAGGGCTGCGACCACGGGCAATGCGGGGCCTGCACCGTCCTGCTGAACGGGCGGCGGGTGAATTCCTGCCTCACGCTGGCGGTCATGCACGACGGTGACGAGATCACGACGATTGAAAGTCTGGGAAGCCCGGACGCGCTCAACCCGCTTCAGGATGCCTTCGTTAGAAACGATGGCTTCCAATGCGGCTATTGCACGCCGGGGCAGATCATGAGCGCAACCGCGATGCTGCAAGAGGCCGAGGACGGCTGGCCCTCCTATATCTCCCGCTCGCTCGAGACAGACCCGGACCTTACGGATGAAGAGATCGCCGAACGCATGAGCGGCAACCTCTGCCGGTGTTCGGCTTACCCTCGCATCCGTCAGGCGATTGCCGAAGTGCGCGACGCGCGCGGGATGGCGGCGGAATGAAGCCCTTCGACTACGCGCGCGCAGGCGACGTCGCCGAAGCCTCCCGCCACACAGCCAAGGGGGCGACCGTCATCGCGGGCGGAACGAACCTTCTGGACCTGATGAAGCTTCAGGTGATGACGCCGTCGGCACTCGTCGACATCACGCGGACAGGGCTCGATGGCATCGAAGAAAGCAATGGCGGCCTTCGCATCGGCACGCTGGTCACGAACTCGGACCTCGCCGTGCACCCCATTGTCCGTAAAAGCTATCCCGTCCTGTCCCGCGCCCTTCTTTCGGGGGCGACGGGGCAACTCAGGAACAAGGCGACGACGGGCGGAAATCTTCTCCAGCGGACGCGGTGCCCCTATTTCTACGACACGGCTGCCGCCTGCAACAAACGCGAACCCGGGACCGGCTGCGCCGCTCTCGAAGGGCGCAACCGCGTCTGCGGTATCCTGGGCACGTCGCCCCACTGCATCGCCACACATCCATCCGACATGGCGGTGGCGATGATGGCCCTGGGGGCTCAGGTCGAGATCGAAGGCCTGAACGGCACGCGTGCCGTTCCGCTCGACGACTTCTATCGCCTGCCGGGCGACACGCCGCATATCGAGACCTGTCTCGAAGAAGGCGACGTCATCACCCATGTCACCCTGCCCGCGCCGCCCGAAGGCACGCAAGGGTACGTGAAGGTCCGCGACCGCGCGTCCTACGCCTTCGCCCTCGTGTCCGTCGCCGCCATCGTTCGGTTCGACGGCGGGCGCGTCGTCTCCGGTCGGCTCGCCTTTGGCGGCCTCGCGCCCCGACCCTGGCGGACGGATGCCGTCGACGCCGTGCTGGAGGGCAAATCGCCCCTCGATGCCGCCGAAGCCGCCGCCGACGCCCTTCTCAGCGAGGCCGAGGGGCATGGCGACAACGACTTCAAGATCCTCCTTGCCCGCCGCACCTTGCGCCGAGCGATGCGCGAACTCAGCGAAAGCCAGGCCTGATGTCCCTTGACCAATCCCCCGACCAGACGACCGAGCTTACGATGGACAAGGCACAGCCTCGCCTTCTCGACGCGATGTCGCAGGGCCTCCTCGGCACCCGCCTGTCACGCCCGGAGGGAGCACTCAAGGTCACCGGACGGGCCGCCTATGCCGCCGAGCATCTGCCCGACAACCTCGCAACCGGGGTCCTCGTCCGCGCCACGATCACGAAAGGCAAGGTCAGCCACATCGACAGCGATGGCGCCAAGGCGATGAAGGGCGTGCTGGCCGTCTTCAACGGCGATCCCCTTGTCCGCAACCCCGCTCAAGGTCAGGCAGGCGAGGCGCCCGCGCAGGTTCTGCCCGAGGTCCATTACTTCGGCCAGCCGATTGCCCTGGTCGTCGCCTCGACATTCGAGCAGGCGCGCGCGGCGGCACAGTCGATGACGGTGACGTATGAAGAAGAGGACGCCGAAGTCGAGCCCGCGACCGCCTCGACGGTCGACAAACCGAAGAAAAGCCAGAGCGACACGGGCGACCTCGAAGGTGCCCTCCGCGACGCGGCGACAGCGATAGACGTCACCTATGCCACGGCCCCTCATACCTCGGCGGCGATGGAACCTCATGCCTCGGTCGCCGAGTGGAAGGATGGACGCCTGACCCTTCACGGCTCCTACCAGATGCTGAAGCACAACCTGGCCGAACTGGCCGACGCGCTCGATATGTCCGAAGACAACGTCCGCATCCTCGCCCCCTATGTCGGCGGAGGGTTCGGCAGCAAGCTCGGCATCGCGCCGGAGGCGGTCGCGGCAGCTCACGCGGCGCGCGAACTGAAGCGGCCCGTCCGCGTCGTCATGGGCCGCGATCAGGTGTTCCAGATGACCCTTCGCCGGTCCGAGACCACGCAGCGCATCAGGCTCGGCTGCGATGCGTCCGGCAGGATGACCGCCCTCGCGCATGAAGACAGGGTCTCGAACCTGCCGGGCGAGGCGTTCTCCGAACCCGTCGCCCAAGGCACCCACTTCCTCTACGGCGGCGAGAACCGCCGCTTCACGCACGAAGTCGCCCGCATCCATCGCCCCGGCACGGGCTCGGTGAGAGCTCCCGGCGAGGCCGTCGGCATGATCGCCCTCGAATGCGCGATGGACGAACTTGCCGAGGCGACGGGCATCGACCCCATCGAACTCCGCGTGATGAACATGCGTGAGACAACCCCGGCGGATGGCCTGCCCTATTCCGAGCGGGGGCTCGAGCGCTGCCTGCGCGAGGGCGCAGCGCGCTTCGGATGGGACGGACGCCGCCCGGCGGCGCAGCGGCTCGACGGCGACTGGTGGATCGGCATGGGTGTCGCATCAGCCGTGCGGACCAACCAAATGGAGGAATCCGTCGCCCGCGTGACTCTCCAGTCCGACGGCACGGCGCTTGTCGAGACCGACATGACCGACATCGGTACAGGCTCCTATGCCATTCTCACCCAGATCGCCGGCGAGATGCTGGGCCTTCCCGCCAAAAAGGTCCGGGTTCGCATCGGCGATTCAGACCTGCCCAAGTCCAGCGGCTCTGGCGGGAGCTTCGGCGCGCAGTCCTGTGGATCGGCGGTCTTCCTGGCCTGCAAGGGTCTGAGGGAGTGGATCGCAGACAAACTCGACGTGTCTCCAGCCGATTTGACCCTTCGCGACGGAGTCGCCACGGGCGGCAACGTCCAGATGTCGCTCGCCGATTTCGCGGGGCTGCCCCAGACGTCCGAGGGTCACGTCAAGCCGGGTGACACCGCCGACGACTTCGCCATCGCCGGATACGGCGCGCACTTCGCCGAGGTGGGCGTTCACGCCGACACGGGCGAGGTTCGTGTCCGCCGAATGCTTGGCATCTTCTCGATCGGTCGCGTCCTGAACCGGCTCACTGCTGAAAGCCAGTGCCACGGCGCCATGATCTGGGGCATCGGATCCGCGCTGACCGAAGAACTCATGCACGACCCCCGGGATGGGCGGATCGTCAATCACAACCTTGCCGAGTACCATGTCCCGGTCCACCTCGACGTCCCGCAGCTCGATGCCATTCTCCTCGAGGACACCCGAGACGACCAAGCCAATCCCATTCAGGCGAAGGGCATCGGCGAGCTTGGGATTTCGGGGGCGGCCGCCTCGATCGGAAACGCGGTCTTCAACGCCTGCGGTGTCCGCGTAAGGGACTTCCCCATGACGCCCGACAAGATCATCGCGGGGCTGCCCGACCGGCCCTGAGCCAGTTGACCTGTGACAAAGTCACCGACACGCGTCCCGTGCGATCCTAGCCTTCTCGTCGTCATGCACAGGAGGCTGGAAAATGACACGCAACGAAGGCTCGCTCGACCGCATTCTCAGGATCATCGTCGGTATCGGCCTGATCTCCCTCGTCTTCATCGGGCCGCAAACCCCCTGGGGCTGGATCGGCGTCGTGCCGCTTCTGACCGGGCTGATAGGGTGGTGCCCGATTTATTCGCTCTTCGGGTTTCGAACCTGCCCCATGACGCAGCGCTGACCGGCGGCTGCAATGAGCTGATCTCCCGCCGCCTGAACGAAGAAGGGCCGCGCCTGCCGAACGCGGCCCCTCTCCACAAGTCCCGTCGCTGTCAGCTCGCGGCCAGAACCGCGCGGCCCGTCAACTCCTTGACGAGGTGCGCGCGATAGGCGCCCGAGCCGTGGATATCGGCGATCATGTCGTCGGCTGACACCGACAGGCCCGCCAGCGCATCCGCCGAGAAGTTCGACGACAGCGCGCTTTCGGCCTCGCTCCAGCGGAACACGCCGTCGTTGCCGGCACCCGTGACCGCGACCCGTACGCCGTCGGCGAAACGGGCGACGAAGACGCCGACCATGGCAAAGCGCGAGGCAGGCTGCAGGAACTTCTGATAGTTCGCGGCCTGCGGGATCGGGAAACGCACCTCGGTGATGATCTCGCCCTCGTCCAGAGCGGTCGAGAACATGCCCTGGAAGAACTCGTCGGCGGCGATCTCGCGCCGGTCCGTCTTGATCGTGGCACCCGTGCCCAAGGCCGCGGCGGGATAGCAGGCCGCGGGATCGTTGTTGGCCAGCGAGCCGCCGATGGTGCCGCGGCTGCGGACCGCGGCATCGCCGATGTGCGACGCAAGTTGCGCCAGTCCGGGGAAGACCCCCCCGGCCTCCCGCGCCACGATGGCGTGGGTCGTGCCCCCCTTGACGATCAGCGTGTCGCCCGAAGACGAAACACCCTTCATGCCGGGGATTCCGCCCAGGCTCACGAGCCGTGTCGGCGAGGCAAGCCGCGCCTTCATCGTGGGCAGAAGCGTCTGTCCGCCGCCGAGAGGCATCGCGTCCTCGTGGCGGAGGGCCGCGACCGCATCCTCGATGGAACCGGGCTTCTGGAATTCGAAGTTGTACATGATGTCTCTCCTTCTGCCCTTGTCAGCTGTTGTGGATCGCGTCCCAGACGCGCGAGGGCGTCAGGGGCATGTCGATGTGGGTGACGCTCGACCGGCCGGCGCGCTGAAGCGCGTCGATGACCGCGTTGACCAGCGCCGGCGGCGAGCCGATGGCGCCCGCCTCGCCGCAGCCCTTCACGCCAAGCGGGTTGTGCGTGCAGGGTGTGTTGGCCGAATGGTCGACCTTGAACATCGGCACGTCGTAGGCGCGCGGCATGGTGTAATCCATGTAGCTCGCCGACAGAAGCTGGCCGTTCTCGTCGTAGACCGCGTTCTCCATCAGCGCCTGACCGATGCCTTGGGCGATGCCGCCGTGGACCTGGCCTTCGACGACCATCGGGTTGATGACGTTGCCGAAGTCGTCGGCCGCGGCGAAGGACATGACCTCGACCTTGCCGGTGCCCGGATCGACTTCGACCTCGCAGGCATAGCAGCCTGACGGATAGGTGAAGTTGGCCGGATCGTAGAAGGCTGTCTCCTCGAGCCCCGGCTCGATCCTGTCGAGCGGGAAGTCGTGCGGGATATAGGCCTTCAGCGCAACGTCGCCGAAGGGCACGTTCTTGTTCGTGCCCCTGACCGAGAAGACGCCGTCCTCGAAATCGACCTCGGCGTCGCCCGCCTCCATCATGTGACCTGCGATCAGCTTGGCCTTGGCGATGATCTTTTCGGTCGCCCGGACCACGGCCGAGCCGCAGACCGCAAGGCTGCGAGAGCCATAGGTGCCCATTCCGAAGGGAATCTTCGCCGTGTCGCCGTGGACGATCTCGATCTTGCTCTCGTCGATGCCAAGCCGGTCCGCCACGATCTGCGGGAAGGTCGTCTCGTGACTCTGGCCGTGGCTGTGAGCGCCGACCATGACGCTGATCGTGCCGGTGGCGTTCACCCGCACCGTCGCCGCGTCATAAAGGCCGACACGGCCCCCGAGCGCGCCCACGAGGTTCGACGGCGCGATGCCGCAAGCCTCGATGTAGGACGAGATCCCGAGGCCGCGCAGCTTGCCGCGCGAGGCGCTGTCGTTCAGCCGCCGTTCGAAGCCAGAGAGGTCGGCGATCGCCTCCAGCCGGTCCATGACGGCGTCATAGTCCCCGGTGTCGTATTCCAGCGCCACCGGCGTGGTGTAGGGAAACTGGTGCGGCTTGATGTAGTTCTTGCGCCTGATCTCGATGGGGTCGATGCCCAACTCGCGGGCGCACTTGTCGATGACGCGCTCGAGGCTGAAGGTCGCCTCGGGCCGGCCCGCGCCCCGGTAGGCGTCGACGGGCACGGTGTTGGTGAAGACGCCCTTCACGTTCACGTAGACGTTCGGGACGGTGTAGTTGCCCGCCATCAGCGTGCCGTGCAGGAAGGTCGGCGTCGCGGTGGCGAAGTTCGACAGATAGGCGCCGAGGTTCGCGAAGGTTTCGGTCCGCACGGCGATGAAGTTGCCGTCGAAATCGGTCGCCAGCTCGATCTTCGTGACGTGGTCGCGGCCATGCGCGTCGGTGAGGAAGGCCTCGCTGCGCGAGCAGGTCCACTTGACGGGCCGCCCGATCCGCTTTGCGGCGGCAAGGACGAGAGCCTCCTCGCCGTAGTGATAGATCTTCGAGCCGAAGCCGCCGCCCACGTCGGGAGCGACCACGCGCAGCTTGTTCTCGGGGATGCCCATGACGAAGGCGCAGACCAGAAGCCGCGTCAGGTGCGGGTTCTGGCTGGTGGTGTAGAGCGTGTAATCCTCGGTCCCCGGATTGAAGTCGCCGATCGAGCAGCGCGGCTCGATCGGGTTCGGAGACAGGCGGTTGTTGCGCAACTCCAGCGTCGTGACGTGCGGAGCGCCTTTGATGGCCTCGTCCACGGCGGCGCGGTTATCCTCGATCCAACCCCAGTCGAAGCAGACGTTCGACGCGACCTCGTCATGGACGCGGTTCGACGTGTCGGACGCCGCCTGCCGAAGGTCGACGATGGCCGGAAGCTCTTCGATGGTCGCGTCTATCGCCTCGGCGGCGTCGCGAGCCTGCTCGGCGGTCTCGGCGATGACGGCTGCGTAGGCGTCGCCGACGTGACGGACCTTGCCGTGCGCCAGAACGGGCCGCTTGGGCTCGGTCATGGGCGTGCCGTCGCGGCTGTGGATCAGCCAGCCTGCGGGATTGCCGCCGACCTCGGCGAAGTCCTCGCCGGTGAAGACCGCCAGCACGCCGGGCATCGCCTCGGCGGCTGAGGTGTCGATGGACACGATCTTGCCGTGCGCCACGTCGGAGCGCGCAAAGGCGGCATAGGTCTGGTCCTTCAGCACGATGTCGTCGGTGTATTGACCGCGGCCGGTGATGAAGCGCTTGTCCTCGCGGCGCTTGGTCGATGTGCCGATCACTGAATCCTTGGGCATGTCGCCTGTCTCCTCCCTCTGGGCCTCACTCGGCCGCGATCGCGACCGGCTGGCCGGAGGCCGCCATGATCGCCTTGACGATGTTGTGGTAGCCGGTGCAGCGGCAGATGTTGCCGTCGAGATATTCGCGGATCTCGTGCTCGTTCGGCTTCGGGTTCTCCTTGAGGAGCGCCGCCGCCGACATGATCATGCCCGGGGTGCAAAAACCGCACTGAAGCCCGTGATGCTCCTGGAAGGCGGCCTGGATCGCGTGAAGCGTCCCGTCCTTGCCCGCCATGCCCTCGATTGTCTTCACCTGCGCGCCCTCGGCGTCAGCCGCCAGCATCGTGCAGGCCTTGACCGGCTCGCCGTCGACATGGACGACGCAGGCGCCGCACTGGCTGGTGTCGCAGCCGACGTGCGTGCCGGTCAGGCCCAGGTCCTGGCGCAGGTAGTCGACAAGCAGGCGGCGGTCCTCGACCTCGCGGGCGACCTCCTTGCCGTTGACGGTCATCGAAATCTTCATGTCTTCTCCTCCCTCAGAGTCTCGATCCTAGCCGAAGATACGGCCGAGCAATCCCTTTTTCTTGGCGGTTTCCTGCTCGGCGGGCGTCGCGTTCGCCGTCGCGGCAGTTGCCGTGGACGAGGCCTCGACAGGGGCGGCGGACGCCACCTGCCCGGCCTCGACGGTCTCCTGGAAGCGCTGGAAGAACTGGTCCGCCAGCCGCTTCGTGAAGCTGTCGATGATCCGGCTGCCGAGCTGCGCGAGCTTTCCGCCCACGCTGGCCTCGGCGTCGTAGATCAGCCGGGTACCGCCGTCCTGCGGCTCGAGCCGCACCGTGGCGCCGCCCTTGGCGAAGCCCGCAGCGCCACCCTTGCCTTCGCCGACCAGCTTCAGGCTCTGTCCCTCGACGATGTCCTGAAGCTTGACCTGACCCTTGAAGGTCGCCTTCACGGGGCCGACCTTCTGCGTGACGACGGCCTCGAACCCCTCCGAGGGGTTGCCGGTCATCGACTCGCAGCCGGGAACGCACTGCCTCAGGATGTCGGGATCCAGAAGAGCCTCCCACACCTTCTCCGGCGGGGCGGCGATCTGCCGTTCTTCAGAAAGCTTCATGGCGATATCGTCCTTCTCGCGGCCAGACTACGGATCATGCGCGGTCCGCGATATGCGACCTTTGGGGGCATTGCGTCACCGCTCGGGGGGCAGAAGGGTCAGGCTATCGTCGACGAACGACGCGGCTGCCAAATCTTCGTTTGCCCGGTGCCGACCAAGAGACGTGTTGGACAAGGATCCCATTGTGCTAACCTCACCCCGGTATCCTGTCGCCACGGAAGGCCTGCGCGTCTTGCGGAACACGCTCATCATCGACGATCACCCGCTGTTCTGCGACGCGCTCTCGATGACGCTCCGCATGGTTGTCGGCGTCGACACGGTGCGCGACGCGCCCGACCTTGGCACCGCCATCGACATGCTCGACACGTCGGCGCCGCCCGACATCATCCTTCTCGACCTGAACCTTCCCGACGTAAGCGGCCTCGACGGGCTGTTGCGCCTGAAGAAGGCCGCGGGCGATGTGCCCGTCATCGTCGTGTCCTCGATCTCGGATCCTGCCATGATGCGCGCCGCCATCCGCGCCGGCGCCTCGGGCTTCGTGCCGAAGCACAGCGCGCGCGAGGTCTTCCAATCCGCCTTCCGCACCATCGCCGCCGGCGGCGTCCACCTGCCCGAAGGCGTGGCCGCAGATGCCGACGAGAGCCCGGGCGAGACGCGCCGCCTCGACGCGCTCGAACGCATGGGCCAGCTGACGCGCCAGCAGATGAAAATCCTCGAGCTGATCTGCGAGGGCAAGCTGAACAAGCAGATCGCCTTCGACCTCGCCATCGCCGAGGCGACCGTAAAGGCGCATGTCACCGCCATCATGCGCAAGCTCGGCGTCCAGAGCCGGACGCAGGCGGTCCTGATCGCGCAGGAGGCGAACTTCGGGAAGATGTTGCACGACCGCTGACGCACCAGCACACTAGCCGAATTCATACGGGGAGGACGGAATGGACAGCGGCAGAGGGTCCGCCGACGCCGCGGGTCAGGCGCGCAGGGGCCTCTTCGTCCAGGAATTCGAGGTCGGCGACCGGGCCGGCCTCCGTCGCGCGCGCGCCGCGTCGGTCGAGACGCCACTCGCCCTCGTGATCCTCTTCGTCTGCCCCACTGCCGATATCGCCGCCGTCATGGCCGAGGCGGCCCGCACCTTCGGCGAGACGCCCGTGATCGGCTGCACGACGGCGGGCGAGATCGGCCGGGCCGGCTATTCCGAGAACCGCATCGTCCTTCTCGGCTTTCCTTCGGACCATTTCGCTGCCGAAAGCGTGCTCCTGCATCCCGTCGACGAGATCGACAAGGTCGACCTCGTGTCCGGCATGATCCGCCGCCGCGCCCGCCTGACGGTCGAGCGGCCGGGCTGGAACAACGAATTCGCCTTCCTGCTCGTCGACGGCCTGTCGCTGGCAGAGGACCGCGTCGCCGCCGCCTGTTCCGACGCGCTCGGCCCCGTGCCGCTCTTCGGCGGCTCGGCGGGCGACGGCACCCGCTTCCGCTCCACCTCGGTCGCCATAGGCGGCGAGGTCTATTCGAACGCCGCCGTCCTCACCTACTTCCGCACCGACTGCCGGATCCGCGTCTTCAGCCTCGACCACCTGATCCCGACCGAGCACCGCATGGTCGTCACCGGCGCCGACCCCAAGCGCCGCGTGGTGCGTGAAATCAATGCCGAACCCGCCGCGCGCGAATACGCCCGCATCCTCGGCAAGGACCCCGAACAACTCGACACCTTCACCTTCGCCGCGCACCCCGTCGCGGTCCGCTTCGGCGGCAAGCACCACGTTCGCGCCATCCAGCAGGTCAAGGACCGCGAGGAGCTGGTGTTCTTCTCTGCCATCGAGGAAGGCCTCGTCCTGTCGCTGGCCGACACCGAACACATGGGCACGCACCTCGAACGCGAACTCGCGGCCCTGTCGCAGGACGTCACGCCGGACGCGATCATCGCCTGCGACTGCATCCTCCGACGGCTCGAGGCGCAGGAGAAGCAGTTGACGCGCGAGGTGTCGGACATCCTCGCCCGCCACGGCGTCATCGGCTTCTCGACCTACGGCGAGCAGATGGGGGGCATGCACGTCAACCAGACCATGACGGGGGTCGCCATCTATCCGCCCGAGGCCGGCTGATGCGGGGCCTCGTGATGAACGCCGCCGACTCGATCGAGCGGCAGAACGAGAAGCTCCTCAAGATCACCGAGGTGCTGATGCGCCGGGTCGAGCAGGTGACGAACGACGGCGGCGCGGCCTACGAGCACTTTCAGCGCGCGGTCATGCTTGAGGACCAGGTCCGCACCCGCACGCGGGAACTGGAAACGGCGCTCGACCTCCTGAACCAGTCGAACGCGCAGCTCTCCGGCGCCATCCGGTCGGCCGAGGCCGCGCGCAACACCCTCACCGATGCCATCGAGACGGTCCGCGAAGGCTTCGGCCTCTTCGACGAGGACGATCTCCTGGTCCTTTGCAACAGCCGCTTCGCGATGTTCATGCCGGACATCCGCGAACACCTCCGCACCGGCCTGTCGTTCGAGGACTACATCGACCGCGCCAGCCGCTCGCGCTTCCTGAACCTTCCCGCCGGCCAGACCCCCCGGCAGTGGGCCGACCGCCGCCGCGCCCGCCACCGCGACGACCACATCGTCTTCAACGTCTCGATCACCGGCGACAGGTGGGTCCAGATCTCGGAGCACCGGACCGAGGCGGGCCAGACCGTCGTGCTTCAGACCGACGTGACCGACATCATGCGGATCGAGCGTCGCGAGAGATCGCGCATCCTCGACAACCAGTCCCGCCTGATCGGCGCCACGCTCGAACACCTCGACCAGGGCGTGTGCATCTTCGACAACGCCGGCGTGCTGATGGGCTGGAACAACCGGGCCGCCGAGCTTCTGGGGATGCCGCTCGCCGCCCTGCGGCTGGGGACGCCCCTGTCGTCGCTTCTCGAGCAGGCTGCCCATTTCGACCTGCGACCGGCCGGCGGGCCGACCATCGCCGACTGGATCGCGATCGAGGGCGCCCGCCCGCCGCTCGCCTACGAGATGACGCACCCGCCGGGCATCGTCCTCAAGGTCGACGCCCGCGAGATGCCGGACCGGGGCTTCGTGGTGTCGTTCAGCGACATGACGCAGGAACGCCGCGCCGCCGCCGAGCTTCGCCGCGCGAAGGAAACGCTCGAGCGCCGCGTCGTCGAGCGAACGCTCGATCTCGAAGACGCCCTGACCGCCGCCGAGCGGGCCAACGCCTCGAAGATCCGTTTCGTCGCGGCGGCGAGCCACGACCTCCTCCAGCCCCTGTCGGCGGCGAAGCTCTTCGTGTCCTCGCTGGCCGAGGCCCCCGACGGCGACACCGCCCGCATCGCCGCGAAGACGCAGAACGCGCTTGAAAGCGTCGAAAGCATGATCGAGTCGCTTCTCGCCATCTCGAAGCTGGAAACGGTCGAGACCTTCGAGGTCGGTCCGGTCGATCTGACGCGGCTTCTCGCCCAGCTTCGCGCGGAGTTCGCCCCGGCGGCCGCCGCCAAGGGTCTCGACCTCCGGGTGGTCGGCAGCTCGGCCTGGGTCGAAAGCGACCGTACCTATTTCCGCCGCATCGTGCAGAACCTGATCGGTAACGCGATCCGCTATACGCCGTCAGGCAAAGTCCTCGTCGGCGTGCGCCACCGCGGCGGCACGGTCAGGATCGAGGTCCACGACACCGGCCCCGGCATCCCCGAGGAGAGCCAGGAGGAGATCTTCAAGGAGTTCCACCGCCTCGACGCCCGCGCCTCCGCGTCCGAAGGGCTTGGCCTCGGCCTCGCCATCGTCGACCGGGCCTGCGCGCTTCTCGGCCATCCCCTCGGCCTCCGCTCGGAGGTGGGGCGCGGATCGACCTTCAGCGTGACCGCCCCGCTTGCCGTGCCCCCCTTCGTCATGCGCCAGACGCAGGCCATAAGCCACGTCGCCGATACCGGCCGCCTCGTCCTTCTGATCGAGGACGACGACGAACTGCGCGAAGCTCTCGAACTCGCGCTCGGCCGGCGGGCACATCACGTCATCGACGCGCCCGGCATCGAAGCGGCCCTCGCCCTCGTCGCCGACCTCGACCTTCTGCCCGACGTCTGCCTCGTCGACTATCAACTCGGCGACGGCACGACGGCCTTCGACGGTCTCGATCGCCTCCGCGCGGGCTTGCCCGGCGTGCCCCTGTGCATGCTGACCGCCAACCGCGCGCCTCAGGTTGCCGAGCGATGCGCAAAAGAGGGGATGGAACTGATCCAGAAGCCCGTCGACCTCGACACCCTCGACCGTGCGCTGAAGCGCCTCGCCGTCGGCGGCTGAGGGCTGGCAAGACGCGCGCAATCCCGCTAGACCGCGAAGGACACGCCCTCAGCCCGGACCCTTGCCCACATGCCCACCCGCGCCGGATTCGTCGCCCTGATCGGAGAGCCGAACGCCGGCAAGTCGACGCTTCTGAACCGCATGGTCGGCGCGAAGGTGTCCATCGTCACCCACAAGGTCCAGACCACCCGCGCCCGCATCCGCGGCATCGCGATGGAGGGCGAGAGCCAGATCGTCTTCGTCGACACGCCGGGCCTCTTCCGCCCGCGCCGGCGGCTTGACCGCGCGATGGTCGCCGCCGCCTGGGGCGGGGCTGCCGATGCCGACGTCGTGGTCCTGATGATCGAGGCGCACCGCGGCGTGACGCCCGGCGTCGAGGCGATCCTCGAGCGTCTGGCCGAGATCGGCCAGGGCCGCACCGTGGCGCTCGCCATCAACAAGATCGACCGCGTCGAGGCGCCCGTCCTCCTCGACCTGACGCGCGACATGAACGAGCGCTTCTCGTTCGAGAAGACCTTCATGATCTCGGCCGAAAAGGGCTTTGGCGTCGCCGACTTGCGCAAGTGGCTGGCGGAGACCGTGCCGGAAGGCCCGTGGTTCTATCCCGAAGACCAGATCGCCGACATGCCGATGCGCATGATCGCGGCCGAGATGACGCGCGAGAAGCTGACTCTGCGCCTGCACGAAGAACTTCCCTACCAGCTCACGGTCGAGACCGAAGCCTGGGAAGACCGCAAGGACGGCAGCACACGGATCGACCAGGTCGTCTACGTCGGACGCGACGGCCACAAGGGCATCGTCCTCGGCAAACGGGGCGAGACGATCAAGACGATCGGACAACTGGCGCGGGCGGAGATCTCGGCCTTTCTCGAACGGCCCGTCCACCTGTTCCTGACCGTCCGCGTGCGCGAGAACTGGCAGGACGAGGCCGAGCGCTATTCCGAGATGGGCCTCGACTTCCGGGACGGGTCGGAGTGACAGAACAGTCCGCGCACCGCGACGTGGCGCTCTGGAGCTACGAGCGGCCCTCGCGCGGATACTTCGGCTATCACCTGCGCGCGGCCAACGCCGAGGCGCGTCTTCGGCTGAGGCAGCGCCTGGCTCCGCTCCGTCTCGGCGACGCGCACCGCCTGCGGTTCGGCGGCAGGATCGAGGATCCATTGCCGTGGTCGCGGGTCCTGCACCCCGACGTCCTTATCACCGTCGGCACCAGCGCCGGTCGGGCGGACGGCACGCTGTCGCTTGCCATCGAGCTGGACGACCTTCGCGACCTCCTGGGGCTTCTCGATGGCGTTCCGCCTGACCAGGAATCGAGCGTCACCGTCGAGACCGACGACGGCGCCCGTCCCCTATGGATATGGTGGGACCCGTGACGCGGCTGACGTCGGGCTTCTGGGTCTCGGCCTACCTGACGCGACTGCGCCTGGCAGACATTCCCGCCTTCGTCGTGCGCAAGGGCGACGTGACCGCGGGCGCGGTCCTCGTCAAGCTCAACACGCTGGACGGCCGTGCCGTCTGCTTCCAGCGGTCCTTCGACCTGATGACCGGCGACCGGGCCTGGGTCGTTCTGACCGATGGCGACGAGGCCGAGGTCGACGCCTCCATCGCCAGACAGCGCCGCTTCGATCCCGACCTCTGGGTCATCGAGGTGGAGGACAAGGCGGGCCGCCACCTTCTGGACGAGCCGGGGCTGGCCAGCTAGGCCGTCAGTCACTTCGATCTCTTGTCCTTCACGACCTCTTTCACCAACTTCCCGAACTTCCGTTCCCGGGCATGACGCTCGGCAAGGCTTTCGGTGTTGTGGCGATCCTCGGCGACAAGCTTCTTCCAGCGCGCCATGCGAGGCTCGTCCAAGACGCCCGCCTCCATCGCGGCCCGTACGGCGCAGCCCGGTTCGGTCTCGTGGGCGCAGTCGCGGAACTTGCACTGTGTGGCAAGGTCCTCGATGTCGCCGAAAAGCTCGGAGAGCCCCGCGCCGACATCGGAAAGCTGCAGCTCGCGCATGCCGGGCGTGTCGACGACGCCCGAGCCTTCCTCGGTGAACAGAAGCTGACGGCGCGTGGTCGTGTGCCGGCCGCGCGAGTCGTCCTCGCGGACCGCGCCCGTCTCGACCTTGTCTTCGCCCAGCAACGCGTTGACCAGCGTCGATTTTCCTACGCCGGAGGTGCCGAGGAACGCAACGGTGCGGCCGAGCCCCAGCCAGGGCTTCAACGCCTCCCTCACGGCGGGGGTCCGCGCATCGACCGTCAGCACCGGGACCTTGTCCGAGATCGCCTGCGCCTCACGCTCGAAGCGGTCCTGTTCTTCACTGAGGTCGGCCTTGGTCAGCACGATGACCGGGTCCGACCCCGCCTCGAAAGCAAGGGCCAGGTAACGCTCCAGCCGCGCGACGTTGAAGTCGCGGTTGCACGAGGTGACGACAAAGACCGTGTCGACGTTGGCGGCGATCAGCTGGCTCTGGCGGTCGTGGCCTGCGGCACGGCGGCGGAACAGGCTCTTGCGGTCGAGCAGCCGGCTGTCCGACGGCCGCTCGCGGTCGAACAGAAGCCAGTCGCCGACCGTGACATCGGCCCGGGGCGGGAGCGTCTCGTCCAGATCCTCTCCCCTGACGATCAGCCCGCTGCGATGGACTTCCAACACGCGCACCGGCGGAAAGGCGACCATCTCGTCGGCGTCGGTCTGGCGCGCGAAGACCGTCTGCCACCCGAGCCGCGTCAGTGGCGGCACGTCGAACCTCTGGCTCCCGGACCCGAAGATCAGGCTGTAGTCCCTTGTCATCTCTGCAATTCTGCCTCGACACGTTGCCCCACCCCTCGCATCGTGCGACGGGCGTGCCGTGTGTCGGCGTCTCCAAAAGTCATGCGAATCCTAGCAGGCGGCGTCGGCACTGTCAGCCGCCGCCCGCGCGGGCCGCGAGCTGCATCACATGCGGACCCAGATCCTCGACGATCTTCGCCACACCCGCTGCGTTAGGATGGACGGCGTCAGGCTGCATGTAGTCGTTCAGCGTCGAGGCCCGATCTTCCAGAGCCGCCAGCGCGCCGAGGAAGTCCGGCGCGAAAAGCGTGCCCCACTCTTCGGCCAACTCGGGATAGATGGCGTCGAAGGCGGCCTCGTAGTCCGCGCCGTAGTTCGAGGGCGCGTCCATGCCCACCAGAAGCACCGGCACGCCCTGCGCCTCGGCCGCCGCAAGAATGCCGTCGAGGTTCGCCCGCGTCACGGCAGGGTCGATCCCGCGCAGAAGATCGTTGCCACCAAGCGCCACGATCAGGCCATCGACGTCGTCGGTCAGCGTCCAGCCGACGCGCGACAGCCCGCCCGCCGAGGTGTCGCCCGAGACGCCTGCGTTCACCAGCCGCACCTCCGCCCCCTGCCCGTCAAGCCAGCTCTGAAGCTGCGGCACGAAGCCGTCCTCGGGCGGAAGGCCATAGCCTTGCGTCAGGCTGTCGCCGAGCGCCGCGATGACGACGGGTTCGGCCGAGGCGCGGGAAACGCTGACGGAGAGAACAGTTGCAAGGCTCACCGATAGAATTGTCCCCAACCTCACGTTGCGGATCGCGCCCGAAGGCCCATATCCCTTCACACGACGGAACGGAGCGAAGATGACCGATACGATCCTGTCCCTCAGGGACGCACGGCTTTCGCTCGACGGCAACGCGGGCCGGGTCGAGATCCTCAAGGGCATCACGCTCGACGTCCGCCGGGGCGAGACGCTGGGGCTGGTCGGTCCGTCCGGGTCTGGCAAATCGTCACTCCTCATGCTCATGGGCGGACTCGAACGCGCCACCGGCGGCAGCATCACCGCGCTCGGCCACGACCTCACGCGCTTGGGCGAGGACGCGCTGGCCCGTGTCCGTCGGGAACATATGGGCGTCGTGTTCCAGTCCTTCCACCTCATTCCGACGATGACGGCGCTGGAAAACGTGGCGACGCCCCTGGAACTGGCGGGCAAGGACGACGCCTTCGACCGCGCCGCCGAGGAACTGCGCGCCGTGGGCCTGGGCGCGCGCCTCGACCACTATCCCTCGCAGATGTCGGGCGGCGAGCAGCAGCGCGTGGCGTTGGCCCGGGCCGCCGCGCCGCGTCCCGAGATCCTCCTCGCGGACGAGCCGACCGGCAACCTAGACGCTGCGAACGGAGCGGCGATCATCGAGATTCTGTTCGATCTCAACAAGCGTTACGGCTCGACGCTGATCCTCGTCACGCACGCCCCCGAACTGGCCGAGCGGTGCCAGCGCGTCGTCCGCCTCGACGACGGCCGCATCGACGCCGACGACGTCCGCGCTGCCGCCGAATGAGCCTCGCCGCCGCCGCACGCATTGCGCGCCGTGAGCTTCGCGGCGGCCTGTCGGGGTTCCGCGTCTTTCTGGCCTGCCTGATCCTAGGGGTCGCCGCCATCGCCGCCGTTGGCAGCGCGCGCGAGGCGATCCAGTCGGGGCTGTCGCGCGAAGGGGCGACGCTTCTTGGCGGCGATGCCGAGATCGAGTTGACCTACCGCTTCGCAACGGATGACGAGCGCGCCTGGATGACCGCGAACGCCCTCCGCGTGTCCGAGTTGGTCGATTTCCGGTCGATGGCGGTCTATGGGTCGGGGGATACCGCCGAGCGTGGGCTGACGCAGGTCAAGGCCGTCGACGACGCCTATCCCCTTCTGGGCGAAGTGCGGCTCGACCCTGCGATGCCACTCTCCGAGGCGCTGGCAGGTCGCGACGGACTGCCTGGCGCCGTAATGGACCCGGTGCTTGTCGCAAGACTTGGTCTGACGGTCGGCGACAGCTTCAAGCTTGGTGCGCAAGCCTTTGTCCTGACAGCCGAACTTCTGCGCGAGCCGGACAACGCAACAGGTGGCTTCACGCTTGGTCCGCGAACCATCGTGAGGACCGAGGCGCTGGCCGACAGCGGACTGATCCAACCCGGCACGCTGTACGAGACGGACTATCGCCTTCTCTTGCCCGAGGACGCCAACCTCGAACGTCTGGAGCGCGAAGCGGAGGACACCTTCACGGGCGTCCGCTGGCGCGACAAGCGCCGTGGCGCGCCCGGGGTGGATACCTTCGTCGACCGGCTGTCGTCGTTCCTTGTCCTCGTGGGGCTTGCCGGGCTTGCGGTCGGCGGCGTCGGCATCTCGTCCGCCGTCACGGCCTATCTTCGGCGCAAGACGCCAGTGATCGCCACGCTGAGGACGCTTGGCGCCGACGGGCGAACCATCTTCCTGGTCTATTTCCTCCAGATCGGTGCGCTGACGCTTGTGGGGCTTGTCGCCGGTCTGATCCTCGGCGCGGCGTTGCCACTGGTCTTCGCACCCCTGATCGAGGCGCGTCTGCCCGTTCCGGCGGAGTTCGCTGTCTATCCCAAGCCTCTGGCCGAAGCGGCTCTCTACGGCACGCTGGCAGCGCTGATCTTCACCCTCTGGCCCCTGGCGAGGGTCGAGGAGGTGCGCGCCGCGACCCTCTTCCGCGATGGCGGCGGTGGCGGACGCGTCCTGCCGCGGCCCCTGTGGATCGGCGTCACGCTGTTTCTCGCCACGGCCCTCGTCTTGTCGGCGGCGGCGCTTTCGGGCCTCTGGACCCTGACCTGGGGCGCGGCGGGCGGCGTGGCGGCGGCCTTCGCGCTTCTCATCCTCGCGGCGGCGGGTGTGAGGCGGCTCGCGCGCCGGCTCGCGCCGCGTGTGCGGGGGCGTAGCGCCCTTCGCCTCGCGCTTGGAGCCGTCGGCGCCCCGCAGGGCGAGGCGGCAAGCGTGATCCTGTCGCTTGGCCTCGGGTTGTCGGTGCTGGCCGCAGTGGGACAGATCGACACCAACCTGCGCGGCGCGATCCGGAACGACCTGCCGGAACGTGCGCCGTCCTTCTTCATGGTCGACATCCAGCCCGACCAGATGGAGCCGTTCCGTGCGACGCTCGACGCGGATGCGGCGGTAAGCCGGATCGACAGCGCGCCGATGTTGCGCGGGATCATCACGCAGATCAACGGACGGCCGGCGGCCGAGGTAGCGGGCGACCACTGGGTGCTGCGTGGCGACCGGGGCGTGACCTATTCCGACGCACCGTCCGAGGGCACCGTCCTGACGGCGGGTGAGTGGTGGCAGCCTGGCTATGACGGCCCGCCGCTGGTCAGCTTCGCCGCCGAGGAAGGCGAGGAGCTTGGCTTGAAGTTGGGTGACGAGATCACCGTCAACATCCTCGGCCGCGACATCACCGCGAAGATCGCGTCGTTCCGAGTGGTCGACTTCTCGACGGCAGGCATAGGCTTCGTCATGTCGATGAGCCCGAACGCGCTGCAGGGCGCGCCGCACAGCTTCATCTCGACGGTCTACGCCGAGCCGGAAGCCGAGGCCCGGCTTTTGCGCGAGGTGTCGAACGCCTATCCGAACGTGACGGCGATCCGCGTGAAGGACGCCATCGAGCGGGTTTCCGAGATCCTGTCAGGCATCGCAGCCGCGATCACGGCGGGCGCGCTGGTGACGCTGATCACCGGCGGCGTCGTTCTGATCGGCGCGGCGGCGGCAGGCGTGCAGACGCGGACCTACGAGGCGGCGGTGCTGAAGACGCTCGGCGCGTCGCGGCGGACGGTGCTGGCGAGCTTTGCCTTGCGCTCGGCCATCCTCGGTGCGGCGGCGGGGCTGGTGGCGATCGTCGCGGGTGGGCTTGCCGGCTGGGCCGTCATGCGCTTCGTGATGGAGGCCGACTTCCATTTTGAGCCGGTCTCGGCCCTCGTCATCGTGGGGGCGGGCATCCTTGCCACGATGGTCTCGGGGCTGCTGTTCGCCTGGGGCCCCTTGTCCGCGCGTCCGGCGCAGGTGCTGAGGGCGCGCGAGTAAGGCGGGGGCGCTGCCCCCGTCCCGGCTGGTCGCCGGGACTCCCCCGGAGTATTCGCCGGACAGAAGAAGGGCATGGACATTCGGCGTCCCCGATCCAAGCATGTGCGGCAAAGAGCGGGAGATGTTTCCATGCGACTCACAGTTTCCATTTTGGCCCTTTCGGTGGCCTCCGGCGCGGCCTTCGCTCAGAACGACTGCGCGGCGGGCAAGACCCTGACCGAGGGCACGCTGACCGTGGCCACCGGCAACCCGGCCTATTTTCCCTGGGTGATCGACGATGCCCCTGAGTCGAAGCAAGGCTTCGAGGCGGCTGTGGCCTATGCGGTGGCGAACGCCATGGGCTTTTCCGACGACCAGGTGACCTGGGTGCGGTCGTCCTTCGACCAGGCCATCCAGCCCGGCGCCAAGGACTTCGACATCAACATCCAGCAGTACTCGATCACGCCCGAGCGGGACGAGATCGTGGATTTCTCGGCGCCCTATTATTCGGCCGCGATGGCGGTTCTGACGCGCAAGCCCGTGGTCGACGCCGGGCTCGACACCTCTTTCGAGGCGCTGAAGGGCGTGAAGTGGGGCGCGGACGCGGCGACGACCGCCGTGCCGATGCTGGCCGAGATCATCCAGCCGGACGAGGCGCCGCTTCTCTACAACGACAACGCCGACGTGGTGGAGGCGATGAAGGCCGGGCAGATCGACGCCGCGCTCTTCGACCTGCCGACGGCGCTTTATCTCGGGGCCGTGGTCCTGGACGACGGCGTGGTTCTGGGGCAATTCCCGGCCGAGCGGACCGAGAAGCCGGACCAGTTCGGGATGCTGTTCGAGGAGGGCAATCCGCTGAAGGCCTGCGTCGACGCAGCCCTGGAGCAGCTTCGCGCGGACGGCACACTGGCCCAGTTGGAAGCGACCTGGCTTTCCGAGACGACGGGCGTGCCGGTCATCGAATAAGTGCCGACGCGGCGGCAGATCCACGAGGCGCGGATCAGGCGGCGATCCGCGGCAGTCGCGGCGGCGTCGAGCCTTGCGGTGCTCGCCGCCATCGTTCTCTTGGTTCCCCTCGCGCCCGGGTGGCCTGCGGTCAAGAAGAGCTTCGCCAACGGCGAGGTCTTCGCCAAGACCTTTCCGGGGCTCCTCGACGCGTTCCTCCTCGACATCGCGATCTTCGCCTGGTCGGCGCCGCTGATCTTCGCCGCGGGACTGATCGTGGCGCTGATGCGGGATGCGCGCGCGCCGGCGCTTTATCCCTTGCGGCTTTTAGGCATCGTCTACACCGACGTCTTCCGGGGCGTGCCGGTGATCCTCGTGATCTACCTCGTTGGGTTCGGCGTGCCTGGCCTCGGGATGCCGCGACCGTGGAATTCCCCCTACCTCTGGGGGACGGTGGCGCTGGTGCTGACCTATGCGGCCTACGTGGCGGAGGTGTTCCGGACGGGCATCGAGAGCATCCACCAGAGCCAGCGCGCGGCGGCCCTGTCGCTTGGCCTCTCCGAGAGCGACACCATGCGCTATGTCATCCTGCCGCAGGCGATCCGCCGGGTGGTGCCGGCGAACATGAACCTCTTCATCGCGCTTCAGAAGGACGTGGCCTTGCTGTCCTTCATCGGGCCGGTCGAGATCTTCCGGCAGGCGGGGGTCTACAAGTCGCTTCTGGCGAACTTCACGCCCTACGTGGGCGCGGCGCTGATCTTCCTCGCCGTCACCATTCCCGCCACGCGTTATGCCGACCACCTGATGGCGAAGCAGTTGCGGGCGCGGAGCTGATGGCGCGGCTCGAGGTCCGGGGGCTGAGGAAGAGCTTCGGCGCGAACGAGGTCTGCCGGGGGATCGACCTGACCGTGGCCGAGGGCGAGATGGTGTGCCTGATCGGAGCGTCGGGGTCGGGGAAGTCGACGCTGCTGCGCTGCCTGAACCTTCTCGAGCCGATCGACGACGGGGTGATCCTTCTGGACGGGGTCGACATCGCGGAGCCCGGACTCGATCCGCAGCCTGTGCGGCAACGCATCGGCATCGTGTTCCAGAGCTTCAACCTGTTCCCGCACATGACGGCGCTCGAGAATGTGCTTCTCGCTCCTCGCCGGGTGCGCGGGCGGACACGCGAAGCGCTGATGCCGGAGGTGGAGGCGCTGTTCGCGCGGTTCGGGCTGTCGGACCGGATGGAACACTACCCGGACCAGCTTTCGGGCGGGCAGCAACAGCGGGTGGCCATCGTGCGCGCCTTGGCGATGACGCCCGAGATCATGCTCTTCGACGAGATCACCAGTGCGCTCGACCCGGAACTGGTGGGCGAGGTGCTGGATGTCCTTCGCGACCTGCGGGCGGATGGGATGACGATGGTGCTGGCGACGCACGAGATGGGCTTCGCGCGCGAGCTGGCGGACAAGGTCTGCTTCCTGGACGCGGGGACGATCCTCGAGGAGGGGCCGCCAGCCGAGCTGTTCTCACAGCCCCGGCACGAGCGGACGCGGGCGTTCCTGTCGCGCGTGCTTTAGCCCGCGAGAGCGCGCGGCAGCGTCAGCGAGATCGCCGGGATGAAGGTTGTCAGCGCCAGCGCCACGAGGATCGCGATGTAGAACGGCCAGATGGTTCGGACCGCCTTCTCCATCGGGACCTCTCCGATGGCGCAGCCGACGAAGAGGCAGGCGCCCACGGGCGGCGTGCAGAGGCCAAGGCCCAGGTTCATCATCAGGATCATCCCGAACTGGAGCGGGTCCATCCCGAGAGAGGTGGCGACGGGCAGGAAGATCGGCGTGCAGATCAGGATGAGGGCCGCCATGTCCATGATCATGCCCAGAATCAGGAGCGTGGCGTTGATCATCAGAAGGACGGCGATCGGGTTCTCGGAAATGCCGAGCATCGTCTTCACGACCTTGTTCGGCACCTGGTAGAAGCTGAGCATGTAGGCGAAGGCCGCCGCGCAAGCGACGAGGATCATCACCATCGAGGTGGTCTTGACGGCCCGCGTGACGGCGATGAGGAAGTTCTCCCAGGTCAGCGAGCGGTAGACGATCAGCGTCACGAGGGCGGCGTAGATCGTGCCGAAGGCGCCCGACTCGGTGACGGTGAAGACGCCCGAGAGGACGCCACCCACGATGATGACCGCCGTGAAGAGACCGGGCAGCGCGTAGACAAAGCTGAGGAACAGGGCGGTCCAGCCCGGGAAGGTCTCGGAGGGATAGCCGCGTTTCACCGCGATGACATAGGCCGCAACGGCGAGGCAGACGCACATGACGACGCCGGGAACGACGCCTGCGAGGAACAGCGACGAGATCGAGATCCCGCCGCCCGCCGCGACGGCGTAGAGGATCATGTTGTGGCTTGGCGGGATCATGATGCCCGCGATGGACGAGGTGACGGTGACGTTGACCGCGTAATCGTCGTCGTAGCCTTTCTCCTTCATCACGGGGATGAGGATCGAGCCGAGCGCCGAGACGTCGGCGACCGCCGAGCCCGAGATGCCGCCAAAGAGCATGGACGAGAAGACGTTGACAATACCGAGGCCGCCGCGGACCCATCCGACCGCCGCCGCGGCGAAGCGGACGAGGCGCATGGCGATGCCCCCGTGAAACATCAGCTCGCCCGCGAAGATGAAGAAGGGGATGGCGAGAAGCGAAAAGACGTTCACGCCCGAGACGATGCGCTGCAAGCCGATCAGAAGAGGCAGCCCCTCCCACCAGAAGGCGGTCAGCGCCGCGGCGCCTAGCGCGAAGGCGACCGGCATTCCGATGACGACGCCGAGGGCGAAGAGCGAGAGAAGGATGAATAGGCCCATTTACTCGACCAGCTCCGAGACGTCGAGCTCCTGCCTTTCGCCGCGCGCGATGGCGACGAGGTGACCGAGCGAGAAGAGAAGAACGAGGATGCCGCAGGCGGTGATCGGCACCGCGCGCCAGCCTTCGGAGACGCCGATCAGCGGGATCGAGGATTCCCATTTCAGGACGGCGAGCTTGTAGCCGTTCCAGGCGAGCACCGCGCCGAAGACCGCCATGAAAACGTGGCTGACGACCATGAGCCAGGTGCGGACGCGGGACGGCACGATCTCGCGGAAGTAGGAGACGCCTAGGTGCGTGTTCTCGCGCACGCCGACCGCCGCACCGAGGAAGGTGATGAGCATGATGAGCAGAAGCGCCACCTGCTCGACCCAGGTCGGCGTGTCGTTCATCACGTATCGGCCCCAGACCAGCCAGCCGAAGATCAGCGTCAGGACGACGATGGCGGTGCCGGAAAGGAGCTTGCAGACGAAGGACAGGGCGTCGAGCACCCTGTCCAGGCCGGACGCCCTGCCCGGTCTCGGCGATTTGGTGGTCATCTGGGAAGCGTCGTCCGTGATGGCATGTGACGCGCCGCCCCGCGTGGGGGCGGCGGCGAAATCAGGCGCTTACTGCAGGCTCTGGATCAGCTCGACCAGCGGCGCGATATCCGGGTTGGCGGCGAGGTAGGTCTCGTAGACCGGCTTCATCGCCTCCTGGAACGGGGTCTTGTCGGCGATCTCGTTGAACTTGACGCCGGTGGCCATGACCTTGTCGCGGCTCTCGGTCTCGCGGGTTGCCCATAGCTCGCGCTGGAGCGTGGCGGATTCCATCGCCGCCTCCTTGACCGCCGTCTGCTGTTCCGGGGTCAGGGCATTATAGACGTCGGCGTTGATGCAGACGCATTCGGGGATGATGAGGTGCTCGGACAGCGAGTAGTAGCCCGCGACCTCGAAGTGCCCGGTCGACTCGTACGACGGCCAGTTGTTCTCGGCCCCGTCCACGACGCCGGTCTTCAGCGACTGGTAAACCTCGGCGAAGGCCATCGGCGAGGGGTTGCCGCCAAGCTCCTGGATCATGCCGGAGTAGAGGTCGTTGTTCATCACGCGGACCTTCATGCCCTGAACGTCGGCGGGCGTGTTGATGGGCTTCTTCGAGTTGTAGAAGCTGCGCGCGCCAGAGTCGTACCAGGCAAGTGCGATGAGACCCTTGGCCGCCATGCCGTCCGAGATCTTCTGGCCTGCCTCGCCGTCCATGGCGCGGTGCATGTGGTCGACGTCCTTGAAGACGAAGGGCAGCGAAACAACGTTGGTTTCAGGAATGGTCGGGCCCATGGGTCCGAGGTTGAAGTTGCCGATGGCCAGCGCGCCGGCGCGGACCTGCTCGATGGCGTCGGGCTGGCTGCCGAGGACGCCGCCGTGGAACATCTGAAGCGTGATCTCGCCGTTCGTCTTCTCGGCCAGAAGCTCGCCGAACTTGTCCATCGCGACGGTGTTCGGATAGCCCTCGACGTGGATGTTCCAGCCTTTCCATTCCTCGGCAAAGGCAGCGGTCGCCACGAGCGCCGAGACGGCAATGCCGCCCAGCACCGATTTCGTGAAAGTCATGTCGTCTCCTCCCAGACATTGTCGCCGGTTCGGCGGGTTGTTATGAATTCATCATGATGACTTCATGCCCTACGGTCAATCTCCTATCGGGCGAGTCGTGACGCTCGCCGAGGATGGTCGTAGCCTGACCGACCGCTTGCGCGACACGCTGGCGGCGCGGATCGAGGCGGACCGGCTGAAGCCGGGCGATCGCCTTCCGACCGAGCGCGAATTGATCGCCGAGTTCGGCGTGTCGCGGACCGTGGTGCGCGACGCCTTATCCCGGTTGCGCGAACAGGGACTCGTCGAATCGCGACAGGGATCGGGGGTCTATGTCCGCGACGGGCTTCTGCCGCCGTCGCGGGCCGAGAGCATCGCGACGCTGTCGGGCATCATCCAGACCATCGAGGTGCGGGCCGCTATCGAGATAGAGGCGGCAAGGCTGGCGTCGGTGCGTGCCTCGTCCGAACAGCGCAAGGTGATCGGCGCGCGTTTCGAGGCGTTGAGAACGGCGGAGATGGGTGTCGCGGCCGAGACGGCGGACCTCGCCTTTCACCGCTCCATCGCGCACGCGACGAACAACACGCGGTTCGAGGAGTTCTTCGACTTCTTGGGAGGCCGAACCATTCCGCGCGCCGAATTGCGGGCGCGACGGTCGCTCGACATCCCCGAGGGGCTGGATCGTGTGCTTCTGGAAGAACATCGCCGGATCCGGGATGCGATCCTCGCCAATGACGCCGAGGCAGCGGGAGAGGCGATGCGCTATCACCTGACGACGAGCCGCGAGCGCTATGCGGCGCTGATCCGGGCGCGGCAGGGATGAGCGGGGCCGGCGCGTGGCCGGCCCCTGCCCCGATCAGAACGGGCTGTCGGGGAAGTAGAAGCTTTCGGCATTGTCGGGCGTGATCAGCACCGAGCCGATGGTGAAGGTGCCCGAGACGGGCGCCGTCGAGGTCATGCCGACCGCCGTCAGCTCGATCGCGGTCGCGATCATCGACGGCGGATAGGTCACGTCGGCGGGGATCATGGTGTCGCCGTCCATGACGCGCTTCACCATCTCCTTCATTCCCGCGCCGCCGAGCACGAACTGGACGTCGTCCCGGCCTGCCGCGTCGATGGCGGCGAGGACGCCTACGGCCATGTCGTCGTCCGAAGCCCAGACCGCATCGATCTGCGGGTACTTCGAGAGAAAGTCCTGCATCACGTTGAAGCTGTCGTCACGGTTCCAGTTGCCGTGCTCCATGCCGATGATCTCGATGCCCGAGCCCTCGATGGCGGACTCGAAGCCTTCGACCCGCTCGTTGTCGATGGTGGTCGGGATGCCGCGCAGGACGACGATCTTGCCGCCGTCCGGCATCTTTTCGGCCATGTATTCACCCGACACGCGGCCGAAGCCCGGGTTGTCGCCGGCGACGTAAAGGTCCTCGATCCCCTCGACCGAGAGGCCACGGTCGACGACGGTGACCCAGGCGCCGCCTTCCTTGACGGCCTGGACGGGCGCGGTCAGCGGCTCGGATTCGAAGGGCAGGACGACGAGCGCATCGATGCCGCGCGTGGCGACCATGTCCTCGATGTCGTTGACCTGCTGGCCCGGGTCCGAAGCGGTGGCGAGGACGAAGTCGAGCTGCGGATAGACCTCCTCGAGCCGCTCGATCGCCTCCTGGGCGTGGAAGTTCATGCCGCCGGCCCAGCCGTGCGTCGCGGCGGGGATGGAGACGCCGATCACCTGCGTATCCTGCGCGGCGGCAGCGGTGCCGAGTGCGGCGACCGCTGCGCCTGTCAGAAGGGCTCTCATATAAGACATTATCGTATTCTCCCTGTTGATGTGGCCGGGCTTAGCCCTTGGCCTTTGCTTCTCGCTGCAAGATCACGGCGAGGATGATGATGATCCCCTGGATCGCCCCGTTGAGGTAGGGCGAGACGAGGTCGGTCAAGTTCAGAAGGTTGTCGATCAGGCTGAGGATCAGGACGCCGATCACCGTGCCCCAGACCCGGCCGAAACCGCCCTTGAGGACGGTGCCGCCGATGATGACGGCGGCGATGGCCTCCAGCTCCCACAGGACGCCCGTCGAGGCCGAGGCCGAGCCGAGGCGCGGGACGTACATGATCGTCGCGACACCTACGAGGACGCCGAGCATCGCATAGGTCAGAAGCCGGGTGCGGTTGACGTCGACGTTGGAATAGTGCGCGACATGCTCGTTCGAGCCAGTCGCGGCGCAATGGCGGCCGAAGCGCGAGCGGCTCATCAGGATCTCGCCCAGGATCACGACCAGCGCGAAGACGATGATGGGCCAGGAAATACCGAGGATGCCGCCGAAGTAGACCGGTCGGTAGAAGGTCCGAAGCCCGAAATCGAGTGACAGCGTGCCGCCGTCGGCGAGCCAGGTCACGAGGCTACGGTAGATGCCCATGCTGCCGAGGGTGACGATGAAGGCCTCGATCCCGAGCGTCGTTATGAGAAATCCGTTGAGGAGGCCCGCCAGGAGCCCCGCGACCAGGGCGACCGCCATGCCGAGAAGGATGATGGGTATGCCAATGCCAAGCGTCGGCAGCGCCCAGTTCATCACGAGGATCATCAGCCCTGCGATGAAGGCCGCCATCGAGCCGACCGACAGGTCGAGGCCGCCTGCGGTTATGACGAAGGTCATGCCGACCGCGATGATGCCGATGAAGGCCGATCGGGCGAGGACGTTGGTGATGTTGGCCGCGCTGACGAAGTTCGGGTTCAGGAAGGCGCCCACCAGCACGAGAACGACAAGGGCCACGATGGGGCCGAGGACGCTCATCGACGGAAGCCGGCGGCGGGCCGGGACGGTGTCGGCGGTTTCGGCAGCCATCAGGCGGCCCTCCCCTGGCTGTCGGCCCCGACGCCCATGGCGTGGCGCACGATGGCGTCCTCGGTGATGGCCTCGCCCTCGAGCATACCGGCCACGCGGCCCCGCCGCATGACGAGCACGCGGTCGGAAAGGCCGATCACCTCCTGCATCTCGGACGAGATGACGATGATCGCGCGGCCCTCGTCCGCCAGGCGGCGGAGGAAGGTATAGATCTGCTGCTTCGTCCCGATGTCGATGCCGCGCGTCGGCTCGTCTACAACGAGGATGCGTGGTTCGGACTGCATGACCTTCGCGAGAAGCAGCTTCTGCTGGTTGCCTCCTGACAGGTTCGACACGCGCGACTCGCGCTGTCCGCCTCGGATGTCGAACTCGCGGATGGCGGCGTCGAGCGCCTTCTCCTCGGCCTGGCGGTCGACCATCAAACCGCCAAACTTTTCAAGCGATTGGAGCGTGAGGTTGACGCGCATTCCCTTCTCGAGAAGCAGGCCCTTCAGCTTGCGGTCCTCGGTCAGATAGCACAGCCCGTGAGACAAAGCGTCGGCGGGCCGGCGGATGGCGACCGGCGCACCGTCGATCTCGATGCGCGCCGCGGAGGCGGGCCTCAGGCCGCACAGACCCTCCATCGCTTCGGTCCGGCCGGACCCGACGAGACCCGCGATGCCGAGGATTTCGCCGCGCCGCAACTCGAAGCTCACGTCCTCGGCGAAGCGCGGCACGCTCAGGCCCTCGACCTTCAGCATCACGGGCGCGTCGTCCGGGCGGCGCCCCTTCGGCGGATAGAGGTCCGAAACGTCTCGCCCGACCATCGCCGTCGCCATGGCATCCTCGGTCATGTCCGCCACAGGGCCATCATGGACAACGGCTCCGTCGCGCATGACGGTGACGCGGTCGGCGATCTCGCTGACTTCGGACAGCTTGTGGGAGGTGAAGATGATCGCGGTTCCCGCCGCCTTGAGCGCCCGGACCTGGTCGAAGAGGATGCGCGATTCCGTGTTCGTCAGCACCGCTGTCGGCTCGTCCATCACGAGGACGCGCGCGTCGCGCCCGAGCGCCTTGGCGATCTCGACCATCTGCTTTTCCGAGTTCGACAGGGACGAGACCACGCGGTCGGGGTCGACCTCGCACTTCACACGGTCGAGATAGTCGCGCGACAATTGACGCATCCGGGCCTTGTCAAGGAAAAGTCCCTTTCGCAGCTCGCGACCGAGGAAGATGTTCTGTTCGACCGTAAGCTGCTCGGCGAGGTTGAACTCCTGGTGGATCAGGACGATGCCCGCTTCCTCGCCCGCGTGGAGCGATCCGAACGTCACCTCCTTCCCGTCGAGGAGGATGCGCCCAGAAGTCAGCGGCTGGTAGCCCGCCAAGCACTTCATCGCCGTCGACTTGCCGGCGCCGTTCTCGCCGATCAGGGCCAGAACCTCGCCCGCGCGCACCTCGAGATCGACGTCGTGAAGCACTTCGACCGGGCCGAACCGCTTGGTCGCGTCGCGCAGCGCTATGACGGGCGCTGCGTCGGTCATGCGAGCCCGTCTTCCCGAGTGGAATACTTGCGCGATTGCACCGGATGACCCCCCTGTTGCACGGGAGACAACCAGCTTGGCCCCTAGCCGTCAAGCGCGAACAACCGGTCCGCAAGGCCTTGAATTTGCATCGCGGAAGACCATAGCCCGGGTCAGCTCGAGACCGTCCGGCACCGTCCCGCCGAGATCATGCGACGGCGTCAGTCCACAGCCTCGCGGCCGTTCTCGATCTTTTCCCGGGCCTCTTCACGATCCTCCTGATCGGCCTCCGGAGCGTCCTGCACCGCCTCGGCCTGCGGCTCGTACTGAAGCTCGACAAGGACCGGGAAGTGATCCGAGCCGATGTTGGGCAGACGCCTCAGCTCGACCAGCGTGAAGGCGTCGTCGTGGAAGACGTGGTCAAGGGGCCACCGCAGGAAACGATGTCCGGCGTGAAAGGTGTTGTACATGCCGCGTCCCCGCCGCGGATCGAGCGCGCCGCTCGTGCGCTGGAACAGGCGGGTGGTGTGCGACCAGGCGACGTCGTTGAGGTCGCCCGCCACGATGGCGGCCCTCTTCGACTGGCGCAATTCCTTCGCGACCAGCAGGAGTTCGGCGTCCCGGCCCTCGCTGTCATAGTCCTTGTCCGGCGGGCGCGGGTGAACGCCGAAGAAGTCGACCCATGTCCCCGAGGGCAGACGCACCCCGGTGCGGATCGAGGGGATCTCGTCGGACAGCAGGAAACGAACGTCGCTCTCCTCGAGTTCGAACTTCGAGAAGAACTCCATGCCGTAGTAATTGTCCTGCGGCCGCTTGATCCGGTAGGGGAACGAGGCGTCGAGCGTCTCGATCGCGTCGTGCCACCACGCGTCGATTTCCACCAGCAGAAGCAGGTCTGGACGAACGTCGTTCACGACATCGAGCAACCGCTGCGCGTCGCGGTTCTCCATCAGGACGTTGGCGACCATCACCCGCACGCGGCTGTCGGGGGTGTGCGCCGTGGCGTCGATGACCTGGTTCGGCGCCATCGTCGTATAGGGGAAGATACGGTAGAGCTGATAGCAAAGGGCGGCGATGACGACGACCAGATAGAGGAAGTCCCAGTTGTCCGAAACGCCGACGACCGCGAGGTATCCTGCGAGCAGCACGGCCAGGGCGACGGCGAACTGAAGGCGGGGAAAGTCGCTGACGCGGATCCATGCCTTCGAGCTGCGGATCAGGGGGAAGATCGTCTGGACCACGAAGAAGGCGGAGATGATCCAGAACAGCAACCTCATCGAGAGGACCTCCAATGGTGGCACGGGTTAGCCGACGCGTCCGATGACCCGTCCCGCAAGGTGGCTTCGACGGAAAGAACCATCATCCCGCGCCTGCGGCAATGGCAAGACGACCGGGAATTCCAGCCGGTCGACTAAGGAGACGTGAGGGCAACCCCGTCGCGGCGCGATTTCGCCACGCTCATTCGCCGGTCACTTCGCGCGGCGGACGGTCCACCAGATCGTAGCTCAGAAGGTCGGACATCTCGCGCGGATCGCGGACCCTCGGAACAAGTCCCCGCCTGAGCCGCCCGAGGATGGTCTCGTCACTTTCCCATGCGGCTGTGGCCTCATCCACCGTGACGAAGCGGAAGCGGAGAGCCTCGCCCGGCCCGGCCTGCGCGATGCGCGGCAGATCGGCCGGAAGCACGGTGCCGATGCGGGGATAGCCTCCCATCGTCTGGCAGTCGGCAAGAAGGACGTAGGGCGCGCCATCGCCCGTCATCTGGATGTCCCCCTCGGCGATGAAGTCGGACACGAGGGTCAGTTGGCCTCCGGTCGCAAAGGGCGCGCCGTCGTGGTCGAGCCGGACGCCCTGACGGTTGGCGCGGGGGCTGCGGGTGAATGTGGCGGCCTCGAAGGCGGTACGGACCTCGTCAGGGAACGAGGCGGTCTGCGGTCCGGGCATGACACGCAGGGGTTCTGCGGAACGGGAGCGGCCGGACAGGCGCATCGGCGGCGCGTCCGGCGTGGGATCGGAGGCAAGCGGAAGGTGGTCGCCGTCCCGCAGGGGTCGACCGAGGCCCGCGATGCCGTGAAAGCCGCGCCCTCCCAGCTCAGGTTCGGTGGCGATGCCGCCCGCGACGGTGAGATATCCGTAAACGCCCGAGACCGCCGCGCCGATGTCGAGGACCGAGCCTGCCGTCGCCACATGACCCGCGTCCCACTCCAGCGGCGCACCGTCGAGCGTCGCCTTCATCTGCGCCCCCGTAAGGGCGATGCGGACGGGGGCCTCGACCAGAAAGCGTCCGCCGACGCCTGCCATCTCGATGGATGCCGTTCCCGGCGGGAGACCCAGAAGGGCCAGACCTTCGAGCCAGGCGCCTCGGTCGGCCGCACCGCCCCTGGACAGGCCGAGGCCCAGAAGTCCCTCCCGGCCGCCGTCCTGAACCGAGAGCGCAGGACCCGCGCGTTCGACCTTGAGCGTCATGCCAGCGCCTCGCGCGTCGCGCCGCCGAAGGGTTCGGTCTCAAGGCGGGCGAGGTCCGAGGGTGCTGCGGGGCGGAAGCGCACCTCGTCGCCCGGGCGAAGCGGAATCGCCGGATCGGCCTTGGGGTCGTGGCAACGGAAGGCGGTGCGACCGACCTGCCGCCAGCCCGTCGGCGCGGCATTGGCGAAGGGGATCACCTGCCGGACAGCGACGACCACGGCTCCGCGCGGCACGCGAGGCGTGACCTCGGTCCGGCGGGGGATGTTCCAGGTCTCGGACAGGAAGCCGAGGTAGGGCTGGCCCGGTGCGAAGCCGAGGGCGAGGACACGGAGCGGGACCTCGCAGATCTGGCGGACAGCCTCCTCGGGGGTGAGGCCGGCAAGGTCCGCGGCTTCTTCAAGGTCCGGCCCCTCCGCGCCGCCGAATGCTGCGGGAAGGGTCCAGAGCGAGCGGCCGGCCGGCAGGTCCGCGTCGCTCCAGTCGCGGCTGTCGAGGGTGGTCCGCACCGCCGTTTCGACGTCGGCGCGCGCGATCCGGTCGGGGTGGAAGCGGACGAAGACCGACGTCAGCGAGGTCGCCGTCTCGACCACGCCCTCGGGCGCCGTCTCGTCGAAGGCCGCGCGAAACGCGATTGCCGCACGGTTCGGGGCGTCGCCCAGACGGTCGGAAAAGCGCAGCAGCAGCCCGTCAGGGCCGAGGGGAAGAAGATCTGGTCCATCGCTCATGCCGGCAGGATTCCACAGGCGGGAAGGAATGGAAACGGCGGTGCATGCCGTTGCGGATCGGGAGGCGGTGTCGTCGCAGAGCTACCTGCGACGTCCTAATGTTTCGCGGGATGGGCCGCGGGCGACTCGTTCCAGTCCTCGGGCTCGATGGGGGCCGAGACCGGAGCCTCGACGTGGCCGATGTGCGGTTCGTCCAGCGCGGGCGCGGTGTCCGGCGCGGGCCAGCGCAGGTTCATCACCACGCCGAGGACGGCCAGGCCGATGCCGACCGCGTCCGTCAGCAGGCCCGGCTTGATGAGCGTGAGCGCCGCCGCGACGAATATGACACGGTTCAGGAACCGCGCCGGACTGACGAGATAACCGCTGAGGCCGGCCGACAGGAAGGTGACGCCGATTATGGCCGTGATGGCGGTGGTCACGATCTTGTCCCAGGTGCCGATCAGAAGAAGCGAGGGGCCGAAGACGAACATGAAGGGGATGATGTATCCCGTCAGCCCCAGCTTCACCGCCGAGACGGACGTCTCCCATACCGTCGCCCGACTTATGCCGCAGGCGGCATAGACCGCGATGGCGACGGGCGGCGTGATGGCCGAGAGGATGGCGAAGTAGAAGACGAACATGTGGGCCGCCGGGACCGGGATTCCGAGACGGACAAGTGCCGGGACCAGGAGCGCCACCTGGACGATGTAGGCGGGCGTCGTCGGCATCCCCATGCCGAGGATGATGCCCGCGAGCATGGTCAGGATCAGGGCGGGCAGCAGCATCTCGTTCGCCGCCGCGCGAACGATGCCGGTGAAGGTCAGGCCGAGGCCGGTCTGTGCGATGACGCCGATCACGATGCCCGCCGTGGCGCAGGCGAGCGCCACGATAACCGAGTTGATCGCGCCGGATTCGAGGCCGTCGATCAGGCGGGCGACGCTGAACTCGCCTCGGGTCGTCTTGCGCATGAGGACGACCGGGACGACGGAGAGGATCCCCATCAGCGCCGAATAGGGCGCCGAGAAGCCCGACATCAGCGTGCCGATGATGATGACGAGCGGCAGGAACAGGTGACCCCGTTCGCGCAGCACCTCGCCCACCCTCGGCAGGTCGGCGCGCGGCAGGCCGCGCAGGCCCTGCTTCTTGGCTTCGAAGTGAACGGCGAGGAAGACGGCGAGATAGTAGAGGAGCGCGGGCAGAAGGGCATAGCCCGCCACGGTCAGGTAGCTGACGCCCAGGAACTCGGCCATGACGAAGGCGGCCGCCCCCATGATCGGCGGCATGATCTGCCCGCCGGTCGACGCAACGGCCTCGACCGCGCCCGAGAAATGCGCGGGGTAGCCTATGCGCTTCATCAGGGGGATGGTGAAGGTGCCCGTCGTCATCACGTTGGCCACGGCCGAGCCCGAGACGGACCCGAAGAGGCCCGAGGTCACGACCGCGACCTTGGCGGGACCGCCCGCCTGGTGGCCGGTCAGCGCCAGGGCGAAGTCCATGAAGAGCTTGCCCAGTCCGAAGCGCTCGGCGAGGGCACCGAAGATAACGAAGAGGACGACGTAGGTGGCCGAGACCTGCGCCGGGATGCCGAAGAGCGCGTCCGTCGTCATGTACTGGTATTCGAGCAGCCGCAGGATTCGCGTGTCGGTGAAGAACACCTGGTAGGACAGGAAGATCAGCGCGGTGACAGGCAGGATCGGACCGATGGCCCGGCGCGTCGCCTCGAGCACGGTCACCATCATCACGACGGCGAAAAACTGGTCCGAGGTCGACACCGGGCCGACATAGGCCATGCGGGTGTTGAAGTAGTCCTTGAAGACGATCGGATAGGCGCAGGCCGCGACGGCTGCGACGAGGAACAGCCAGTCGAGAGGGCTCTTTCCCTTGCCCTCCTTCGTCCAGATACCGGGGAGGGTCATGTAGGCCAGGGCCAGCGCCAGTCCGAAGTGCGTGGCGCGGAGCGTGAAGGCGTTCGGCGGGCCAAAGTAGGCGACCCAGAGGTGGAAGAGGCTCATGCCGACGGCGACGACGGTGACGGCCTGCTTCAGCAGACGCGCGCTCTGGTCCATGGATGCCTCCCTTCGGGCCTCGCGGGAAGATGGGCGGCGGCGTGTCGGCCGCCGCCCGTCACGGGTGCGTAACCCGCGTTACTGCGAGACGCCCTGAGCGGCGTAGAAGGCCTTGGCGCCTTCGTGCATCGGCACGCCCACGTCCTGCGCCATCTGCTCGATGGTCAGGCCGGACATGGCCGAGGCGATGGAGGTCAGATCCTCTCGGTTCTCCCACATCTGGGTAAGGATGCCCTCGACGATGGCCGGATCGAGATCGCAGCGCGCGACGACGTGGGTCGCGTAACCCACGGCGTTCACGTCGGCGTCCTGACCAGGATAGCTGCCGGCAGGAATGTTGATCGCGGTATAGCCCGGGTTGATGTTGGTCTTCATGTCCTCGATGAACGCCGGGTCAAGCGAAACGAGCGTGATATCGGTCGAGTTCGCGAGATCCATGATCGCCGACGCGGGCACGGTCGTGCCGAGGGTGAAGATGTCCCCGTTGCCGTCCTGCATGAGAGAGACGCCGTCCGAGTAGGAGACGTAGTCGACGGCGCTCATGTCGTCATAGCCCAGGTCCGCCGTTTCGAGCACGGCGCGGGTGACCTGCTCGGCCGTATTGCCCACGGGCTGCGTGACGAGGCGCTTGCCGGCGAAATCGGCGGGCGACGTGATGCCCGAATCCGCAGTGGTGACGATCTGGAAATACTGCGGGTAGAGCGTCGCGATGTTGCAGACATTGTCGGCCTTGCCGGTGAAGGGCTCCCGGCCCTCGATGGCGTCGACCGTCGAGATCGAGTTGCCGAATCCCAGGTCGGCGTCGCCGTTCTGGACGCCCTGGACGTTGGCCACGCCGCCGCCGGGCAGGACCTGGATCGAGGCGACCCCCGCCTCGTTCGCCATGCCCTGGATCGCGCCGCCGAGCGGATACCACGAGCCCCCCTGGGGCCCGGTCATCAGGCGAAGCTGTTGCGCTCCGGCCGTGGTTGCGAAAGCGGTCGCCACGAGACCGAGCGCGAGTGTCGTCATCTTCATGTTTCAGTTCCTCCCTTGGCGTCACGCGCCAGTTATCCGGGCGGCGTGCGGCGCCGCTCCGTCCCGGGGATGGTCGCCCGTCAGGCTGGGGGCGTCAAGGCGCGGAGGACGCGGGACGACGGTTTTCGCTCCCTGATCCGCGCAGACAGATGACTGCTCGTCTCTTCGCGTGAGGGTGCGGATTTTGCTGCGCTTCCCCGGATTGCTGCTATCATCGGTCCTTGCGACGCAGCGGAGCGCCGGGGGAAGCTTGACTACCAAGTTGGCACAAACTGGCGATCCCGACGTCGTGGGCGGGGGCAGCCTTCGACTTCTACCGATACGCGCGCTTTCGGCGGGTACGCTGATAGCACTTCTTGGACTTATCCCGGTCCTGCCTGGCGCCGCATTCCTGAGCTACATGGCGATGGACGTTCAACGCGAACGCATCGAGATCACGCAGTCGCTGGGAAGCTCCGAGGCGAATTACGCAGCCGATCGGCTCGACACCGAGATCGCGACGCTCGAGACGCTTGTGTCCGTCTTCGCCCGAAGCGGATGGCTCGAGGAGGACGCGCTTCAGACGCTCCACCGGCGGGCCCGCGCGGCCCTCGTCGGGCAGGACAGGCACCTGATCGTCCTGAACGAGTCTGGGCGGCAACTTCTCAATACACGCGTTCCCTGGGGCACCCAGTTGGGAGTGTCGTCCGACGCCGGCGCCGTCGCCATGGCGCGTGGCGAGGACGCCGCGCCCGTGTCGAACTTCTTCACAGGACGGGTCGCGGGCGAGCTTGTGTTCAACGTCCTTCAGAGGGTCGACCTGCCTGACGGTCGCAGGCGCGTCCTTATCCTGACGCGGAACGCCGAGACGCTGGAGCCCCTGGTGCTGAACGAGCGAACTTCGGCGCGGTGGAACGTCGAGCTTCGCGACGCGGAAGGGACGGCCGCATTCCGCTATGGTCCCCAGGCCGATCTCTTGGCTGACGACTGGAACGCGAAGTTCGCCAACGCAGCCTTCGCCGTCACCCAGCCTTTGCGGAAGGCGCCCTGGGACATCGTCGTCTGGGGCTCCACGAACCTCGTGTCCGATGCGACGCCTTTCAACCGCGCGATCCTTATCGGCGGGATCGCATGGTTCGCCATCGCGCTGGCCACCGCGCTCGGCGTCGGCATCGCGATCTCGCGGTCGATCAAGTCCACCGCCCAATTCGCCAGCGCGCTCGGGTCAGGAGCACATCCCTCCGCCACTCCTTCGGTCATCACCGAGGTCAACGACATTCGCCAGGCGCTCGAAGACGCCGCTCACCGCCTGAGCGAGCGCGACGCGGAACGCCGGATGATCCTGAACGAGACGGCGCATCGGGCGCGCAACCAGATGGGCCTCGCCGTCGCGATGGTGAACCTCACCGCGCGCTCCAGCACCGATGTCGATGAGATGAAGGCGTCTCTGGGCCAGAGACTGAACGCGCTCGGCCGTGCCATCGACGTGGCGGAATCCTCAAGCGGCGTCGCGCCCACCCTGAGAAGCCTCGCCGAGAACCAGCTCGCCCCCTTCATCGACGGCCACGGACATCGCTTCACATTCGAGGGCGACAACATCCATGTCGGGCGGTCGGCGGGCCAGTCGCTTGCGCTCGTTCTCCACGAGCTTGCGACCAACGCCACCAAGCACGGCGCGTGGTCCGTTCCGGGCGGTCACATCCGGCTCGTTTGCCTGAAGGGCCGCACAGAGGTGGCAATCACCTGGACCGAGACCGGCCGCGCGGCAGCACCGCCAACGCGGAAAGGCTTCGGCTCGCAGCTTCTGCACAGCATCGTCGAGCTGGGATTCGGCGGCAGCTACGAGCGTGACTTCACGCCCGAGGGCATGATCTTCCGCATGACGGCGCCCATCGCGTCGCTCGAGGGGCGCTAGACCGCCGACGGGCGGCCGGCATCCGGAACGATGCCGCGCAAGTCTGCGCCGTCACAGCCGCGACTGCTGCCGCAGCGTCCTGTCGCGCGACAGACTTCCGCTTGCTGAAAGAGATTCCCCAACTCCGGAGGAGGTGCAGCCAGTCTAACTGGCTGTGGAAGCCGAGCGTCTCCTCCTGCAGCAAACGGTATTGGTCTTACCAATTTTCTTCGAACTTGCAGGGGAATATTCCGGCATCTACTCTCGATTCTTGAAGCCTGAAACTAGATTGGCAAGACCACATGAACGTCGCATTGCGTCCCGAAGGCAGCCCTTCGGACCGTGTCATCGGCTACTTCCGGTCGGAGTTGATATCGGGAAGCCTGCGGGTCGGGGACCGCATTCCGCCCGAGCGCGACCTGGCTCTGAAACTCGGGGTCGGACGCCCGCTTCTGAGAGAGGTGCTGAAGTCGCTGACCATGCTCGGCCTTCTGAAGACGCGGCAAGGCAGCGGCACGTATATCGGCAAGGCCGATTTCGGTGTCCTGACGGACTTCTTCACCTTCTGCCTGTCACAGGAACAGGACGTTCTGGGCGACGTGATGCAGGCGCGCATCGCAATCGAATGCCAGGCCATTCGCCTGGCCTGCGGGCGCGCAACGGACCAGGACCTTGCCGAAATGCGCAAGTGGCTCGAAGTCCTGATGGAAACCCTCGATGACCCTGAAAAGGGCGGGAACGCCGACTTCATGTTCCACCAGGCGCTGGTGGAGGCGAGCCACAGCCGCTCGCTGACCACCCTCTATGCCGCACTGTCGAGCCTTCTGAGGGAAAGCCACGTCGAGCGGCGGAAGACGACCTACAGGTCGCGCGAGATCATCGGGGACCTGGTCGACGCTCACCGCGAGGTGTTCCTGGCCATCGTCGGCAAGGATCCGGATGAAGCGGACCGCAGGCTCCGCGACCACTTCGCCATCGGCGATGAGCTTCGCCGGAAAAGCCTCATCGACGAGTATCGCCGCAAGTCAGACTGAGTTCGCAGAAAAAATCACCAAGGGAGGAATGAAAATGCTGAGACTGAATCCGAAGGCCATTCTAGGTGCGGCCGCGTTCGCGCTCATGGCCGTGCCGTCTGTTGCCCAGGAATTGCGCTATGCCCACGTCGGCGCCGAGGGCGATATCCAGACGCGCTACGCGACGGAGGCCGCGGCCGAAATAGAGGCCGCGACAAACGGCGAAGTGACGGTTCAGGTCTTCCCCGCCAGCCAGTTGGGGAACGTGGCCGAAATGGTCGACGGCGTCCGGATGGGGACGATCCAGATGGGTCACCATGACTTCGCATCACTGGCAAGGATCGTGCCGGACGTCGCGGTGTTCAACGCGCCGTTCATCTACCGCGACGGGGCGCAGGCGCTCGCGGCGACGAACCCGGCAACATCTCCGGCACTCCAGGAGATCAACGAGCGCCTGGTCGAGGAAGGCGGAGTGCGGATCATCGGCCGCATCTACCGCGGCGCTCGCCACATCTCGTCCAACTTCGAGATCAAGTCGCCGGACGACATGGCCGGCAAGCCGTTCCGCGCGGTGCCCCTCGATCTGTGGATTTCGATGGTGACCGGATTCGGCGCGACACCGACGCCCGTCGAGGTGTCGGAGCTTCCCACCGCACTGATGACCGGGCTGGTCGTCGGCCAGGAAAACCCGCTGACGATGATCGCGGCAAACAAGCTTTACGAGGTTCAAAGCCACGTCGCGATGACCGGTCACATGCAGTCCGTTCTGGCCGTCTTCATCAATGAGGACGTGTGGCAGGAGCTGACGGAAGAACACCGCACCGCGATAACCAACGTTCTCGACAAGAAAGCCGAGGAATCGCTGCAGTGGGCCCAGGAAAGCGAGGGCGCGCTCATCGAGGAACTGAAGGCGAACGGCATGACGTTCACGACTGTCGAGAACGGCTTGGACCTCGACGCCTTCCGCGAGAAGGTGCTTGCGCAGATCAACACCGACTTCCCGGAATACACGCCGTATATCGATCAGATCATGGCGGTCGAATAAGGATTGGACGGGCGGGCTGTCGTGCCCGCCCTTCCCGCCGGGAGAGGATCGATGCTCAGAAAGCTTCTCGAGGTGGTCTGCGTCCTGCTCCTCGGCGCGCTTGTGACCGTGCCCTGCGTCCAGGTCATCATGCGCGACGTCTTCAACGCACCGATCGTGGGCGCGGAAGAATTGACGAGGTTCCTCCTGATCTGCACCGTCTTCGCCGCCTATCCCCTCGTTGTCGACGCCGGCGAAAATATCGTCATGGGAGAGATACGAGAGAGCCTTCCGGACCGGGCAGGACGGGGGATCCTTCTCATTTCGTCGATCCTCGCCGTCATCGCCTGTGCGTTCGTGGCTGTGGTGGTGGCGCTGAACATCTCGTCTAACCTCAACAACGCGACTCCGACCCTGAAGATCCCCTTCTGGATCTTCCTCGGCGCGACCTTCCTGGGATTTGCCGGCGCCGCCGCAGTGCATCTGTTTCATTTCCGCAAGCCGCCGCAGAAGCAGACGACCGTGAGTCTCTGAGAGATGGGCTTCGCCATCATCCTCGCGTTCCTGGCGTTGTTCATGCTGGGCTTTCCGGTGGTCTATGCGATCCTGCTTCCGGCAATCGCATACGTCCTGATCGAAGGGTTGCCGCTTGGCCTTCTCGCGCAGCGCGTGACCTACGCGCTGGACAGCTTCCCGCTCGTCGCCGTGCCGATCTTCATCTTCGTCGGAAACCTGATGAACCTCGCGGGCGTGACCGAGCGAATCTTCAAGTTCGCAGATACCCTCGTGGGACGGATCCCCGGCGGGCTCGCCCAGGTGAACATCTTCTCGAGCCTCATATTCTCGGGGATGTCCGGCGCCGCGCTGGCCGACGTGGGCGGCCTGGGGCGGATTGAAATCGAGGCCATGAAGAAGCGCGGCTTTGCTGCGCCCTTTTCGGCAGCGGTCACCGCCGCCTCCGCCGTTGTGGGTCCGATCTTTCCGCCGTCGATCCCGCTGATCGTCTACGGGTCGGTGACAAGCGTTTCCATCATCCAGCTGCTGATTGCGGGTATCGTTCCGGCGCTGATCTGCATCGTTCTCCTGATGTCGACCGCGGCTGTAATCGCGATCCTCCACGACATGCCACGTTCCGAGCGGTGGCCCACGGCGCGTGAGCTGGGCGCTTCGCTGCTCCCCGCGCTTCCCGCTCTCATGGCGCCGGTCCTGATGATCTCGGGCATGATGCTGGGTCTCTTCACGCCGACAGAAGCCGCAGCCGTCACGGCCGCGTACGTCCTGCTGGTCAGCGGCCTCATCTACCGCGAGCTCACCTTCGCCCATCTCTGGAACGCGATGCTGATGACGCTGAGGTCCACCAGCGCCATTCTCGTGATTGTCGCGGTCGCCTCGCTCTTCGGCTGGATCCTGGCGGTCGAGCAGATCCCGCAGGACTTCTCGAAGTTCATCCTGCAGTTCTCGAGCGATCCGATGGTTCTTCTCCTGATCGCCAACCTGATCTTCTTCATCGCAGGTATGTTCCTGGATTCCACGACGGCGACCCTCCTCGTCGTCCCGGTCATCGCGCCGCCACTCGTCGCTGCAGGAATAGACCCTGTGCATCTTGGCATCGTCGTGATCTTCAACCTCATGCTGGGACTTCTGACCCCGCCCATGGGCCTGTCGTTGTTTCTCGTCTCGCAGATTGCAGGCGTCACATTGAGACAGCTTCTGCGCGCCCTTCTGCCCTTCTATGTGCCGCTGCTCGTGACGCTCGGCATCATCACCTTCGCGGACGATCTCGTCCTTTGGCTTCCCAGAATGCTCCGCTAACCGAAAGAGGTTTCTATGCGCATCGTCGTCGGATCAGACCACGCCGGGTTCCCCCTCAAGGCATCCGTCATCAAGCACATTCAGGACCTCGGCCACGAGGTCGAGGACGTCGGCAGCTTCGACGACAAGCCCGTCGATTTTCCCGACATCGCCCAGAAGGTCACGCAGGCGGTGACGGCTGGCAAGGCAGAGCGCGGGATGCTGGTCTGCGGGACCGGGGTCGGCGCCTCGATCGCCGCCAACAAGGTCAAGGGCATCCGGGCCGCTGTCTGTCACGACATCCACTCGGCCCATCAATCGGTCGAGCATGACGACGTCAACGTCATGTGCATCGGAGCCCAGATCGTCGGCCCCTGGCTCGCCCACGACCTGGTGGAAGCGTATCTGAAGGCCGAGTTCTCGACCGACGAAGATTTCCGCCGCCGTGTCGAGAAGCTTCACAGGATGGACGACGCCCGCTGAGCCTCCACGCGAACCGGCGCATTCTGCGACGAGGCGAGCCGGAGGATGGTCTGGCAACGTGCTCTCTCTTGAAGGACGCTGGCAACCTGGGCGATCCCTGCCTTTCCACCTGGAAGAAGGTGGGCGGGAGCGCCCCTGCCCTCGCAAAGGTGCGTTAGCCTGCCCCATCGTCGATCAGTGCCTTGCCCAGTCGCGCGACCTCTTCGACCAGAATGTCCAGATCGGACGGTGTCGTCCGGTGATTGTTGATGGCGGCGCGCAAGCTATGGCGGCCCTGCACGGTCGTGTCGGACACGGCGGCGATGCCAGACTCCTGCATCCGCACCATGATCTCGATGTTCAGTCGTTTGAGCGCGTCCTCTGACAGACCGCCGGGATCGTAGCGGAAGCAGACGATGTTGATGACAGTCGGAGCACACAGCGTCAGGTTCGGCGTGGCCGCGATCCGTTTCGAAAGATGGCGTGCATGGGCGAGGTCCTGATCGATGAGCCGCCCGAACTTCTCGAGTCCGTGTTCCTTCAGCGCCATCCAGACCTTGAGCGCGCGAAAGCCACGGGATGTCTGGAGCCCGAAATCGTGCAGCCAGGCGCCCGAGGCAATGCCCCTCGGCGCGGCTTCAAGATATTCCGGCGTGACGGAGAAGGTGGCGAGATGCGCCTCGGCGTCCCGCACCAGCGCGCAGCCGACCTCGAACGGCGCATGCAGCCATTTGTGCGGATCGAGAGCGATGGAGTCCGCGCGCTCGATCCCGCGCACCAGCGCACGTCCTTCCGGCGCGATGGCCAGAAGCGCGCCGATGCAGCCGTCGACATGCATCCAGAGGCCTTCCGCGGTGCAGAGATCGGCAATGGCCTCAAGGTCATCGATGGCGCCCGTGTTCACCGTTCCCGCCGTCGCGATGACGGCGGCCGGGTGAAGGCCGGATGCCCGGTCCTCGGCTATTGCCGTGCGCAGCGCGGAGAGGTTCATCTGACATGCCGCGTCGGACGGCACGCGACGCAGCGCCCGGTTCCCCAGCCCCATCGCTTCGACCGCGATCCGATGACAGGAATGGAGTTGATCGGACCCGTAGAACCGCATGGCTGCCGTCATCCCGCCGACACCCAGTTCTCTCAGGTCGATGCCCGACATCCGGTTTCGCGCAACCGTCAGGCCAATGAGATTTGCCATCGAGCCGCCCGAAACCAGAGTCCCGCTGGCCGACTCCGGATAGCCCACCATCTCCTTCATCCAGCACACGACCTGCTTGTCGATCTCGGCCGCCGAATGGTCGCCGCCACCGAGATTGGAGCCCAGGATGGCGGCGAGAAAATCGCCGAGCGCTCCGGTGAAGTTGCTCGCCCCCATGAACCACATCCAGAACCGCGGATGGATGTTGCCCATCGGGTAAGGCAGAACGTCCGCGACGACCTGGCGGTAAACCTCTTGCAGCGGCTGGCCTTTCTCGGGAACCCCGTCGCGAAATCGCGCGCGCACGTCCTGCGGCATGTCCTGCCAGACGGGCCGAGAACGGACGTCCCGAACATAGTCGACGGCATCATCCACCATCTGGTGCGCAACGGCGCGGTGGGCGTCCCAATCCGATGGATCAAGCGTTTCCGTCGAGTCCGGCATGGCTCACACCAACCGGTAACCGGGTGTCGAACGGGACAGACCGACCTCTTCCTCGGTCATCTCTTCGGGAATTGCCTCGAAGAGCGGTGTGGACATGTAGCGTTCGCCGGTGTCGGGCAGCATGCACAGGATCACCGTGCCGGCGTCCGCCCGCTCGGCGATCTTCATGGCGACGGCGAAGGTCGATCCACCGGAGACGCCAGTGAGGATGCCCTCGGATCGCGCCAGTTGCCGCGCCCAGGCCATGCCATCCGGGCCGGCAATGGGAACCAGCTCGTCGTAGAGCCGGTCGTCCACCGCTTCCTGAAGCACGTACGGAATGAAGTCCGGCGTCCAGCCCTGAATCGGATGCGGCTCGAAGGCCGGGTGGCTTTCGGCGGGCGAGTGATCCGCATTCCGCGCCTGGACATGACCGCTGCCGAGGAGCTGGGCGTTTGCGGGTTCGGACAGCACGATCTTCGTCTCGGGGCGCTCACGGCGAAGCACGCGGGCCACGCCTGTCACAGTCCCGCCGGTCCCATAGCCGGTGACCCAGTAGTCGAGGCGATGGCCCCTGAAATCGGCGAGGATCTCTTGCGCCGTGGTCGTTTCGTGAATTCTGGCGTTGGCGTCGGTCTCGAATTGCCGGGCGAGGAACCAGCCGTTCGCCTCGGCCAGCTCTACTGCCTTGCGATACATGCCCAGTCCCTTTTCAGCCCTTGGCGTGAGAACGACTTTCGCGCCCATCATCCGCATCAGCTTGCGTCGCTCGACCGAAAAGCTGTCGGCCATAGTCACCACCAGGGGATAGCCCTTTGCCGCGCAGACCATGGCGAGCCCGATCCCGGTATTGCCCGACGTCGCTTCGACAACCGTCTGGCCGGGTCGCAGGCTGCCATTCCGTTCGGCTTCCTCGATGATGCTTAGCGCCAGCCGATCCTTCACCGACCCGGCCGGGTTGAAGAACTCGGCCTTGACGTAAAGCTCCACGCCCTTCGGTGCGATGCGGTTGATCCTGATCGCGGGTGTATTGCCGATCGTGTCGAGCAGGCTGGCGTAAAGACGGCCGCGGCCCGTGGTGGTGTGCGCTGTCATGGCATCCATGGCCATTCTCCGGTTCTGTTCAGGGTTGTCGGCAGGCTGTCACGGCACCCGTGCCGGATCAGTGCTGATGATCGGGTGGGGCGAAGAGGATCAGTTCGACCCGCTCGTCCCCATCCACGTAGGCGTCATGACCGGGCGGTATCTCGAAGAAGTCGCCCTTGACGATCGTCGTCTCGACGCCCGACTCGAGCATTCGCACCACGAGCGTTCCTGACATGCAGTAACCCGTGTGGCGCATCGGGCAGGAATCGGGCGATCCGAGCAAGGGCTTCTCGTCGACCTCCCAGGTCCAGCCCTTCTCGAAAATGGCGTGCATCCCGGTGCTGCCATCCGCCATCTGGAGGATGGAGATACCGCCCCGATCTTTCATATCGAGGCGTTGATCCGGCGTCTCGAACCGGCGGGTTTCGATTGCTGCTTGCGGCATGTCTCTTCTCTCCCTCTCTGACTGCTGGCGGGAGATATCCGCCCACTGAGGTCAAGGTTACCGACTGTTGCGCCCCGCGCTTGATGAGACCCTGAAGAACTCCTGTAGAACGCCGCAATTTTCTTGTATTCATGCGTATGGACTGGACTTTTGGAGAGTTTCATCTCGACGCGGAGCGGTTCCAGCTGGTCCGCCGCGGCGTCGCCGTTGCGCTCGAGCCGCAGGTGCTTGTCCTGTTGATTCACCTCGTCAAGAACCGTGACCGCATGGTCTCAAAGGACGAGGTCGTGGAGGCAGTCTGGCAGGGAAAGGCCGTTTCGGACGCCAGCATCTCGAGCCGTATCCGTTCGGCGCGTCAGGCCCTCGGCGACGACGGTGCGCGTCAGGAGATGATCCAGACGGTTCATGGAAGAGGATTTCGTTTCATTGCGGCGGTAACGGAGAAGACACCGGCGCGCGCGGACGCAGCCTCAGCGGCGCCGTCCGTCTCCGATCACCTTCCAGGAATGCCATCGATTGCAATTCTGCCTCTCAGGCAGCTTGGCGCAGATCCGGACCTCGAGGTGCTCGCCGAGGCGATCCCTCACGAGATCATCGAAGCGATGTCCCGGCTCCGTTGGCTCGCCGTGATTGCGCGTGGTTCCTCGTTCCGCTTCGGCATCGGTGAGGCCAATCTCGCTCTGGTCGCGGAAGCCCTGTCGGCGCGCTACATTCTGAGCGGAATCATCGAGAGCCGCGGCGGCGGGGCCGCGGTGAGCCTCGAGCTGCTGGAGGCCGGATCGCGGCAGGTGCTCTGGGCCGACCACCTCGTCTCGCCGCTCGACGCGATAGACGACCTCAGATCGCGGATCGTCGCCCAGCTCATTGCGGCGCTCGAGATGCATATACCGTTCAACGAGGCCCGCATTGCTCAACGGAGCACGTTTGAAAATCGCGATGCCTGGGCCAACTACCATGTCGGTTTGCGGCATCTCTACCGTTTCACCGCAACCGACACGGCGGTCGCGCGGGCGTGTTTCGAACGCGCCGTCGCAGCCGAACCGCACTTCGCCCGCGCGCATGCGGGTCTGTCCTTCACCAGCTTCCTGACCGCGTTCCTGCGCCTCGATCCCGAAACATCCGCGGCGGCGCGTCTCGCCCGGCAACACGCGGAACGCGCGCTGGAACTGGACGCGCTCGACCCGTTCGCGAACTTCACCATGGGCAGATCGTTCTGGCTGACCGACCAGCCGGAGATTGCTGCGCACTGGCTATCGAGGGCGACAACCCTCAATCCGAACTACGCCCAGGGTTTCTACGCTTCGGCCTTCACCGCGATGCTGACGGGCAACGCTGACGCTACGACTGGGGCGCTCGACACGTCGCTGCGCCTCAGCCCTCTCGATCCGCTGCTCTACGGCATATACGGCGTCCGGGCACAGTTGCTGATGCAGCAGGAGGACTACGAGACCGCTGCCGACTGGGGAGACCGGGCAGCGACGCAGCCCGGCGCGCATTACCTGATCGGGATGATCGCTCTTGCTGCCAACGGGCTGGCCGGACGGCAACAGCGCGCGGAGCATCTGCGTCAGGATATTCTTCGGAGCAAGACGGACGCGAGCGCGGCCGATTACTTCGCGGCCTTCCCAACCCGCCACTCGACGTCCCGCGCACGCATCGCGAAGGAACTGACCAGGCATGGGTTCTGATTCAACGCTGCTGTCACAGGGTGACGAGAATTGGCGTTCCGGCCCACTCAATCCCGCCAGCCTAAGCATCTCGAGCAGGAGGAATCGATGACTGACCCCAAACGGGAAGAACTGCACATCGAACGAGAGGAAAACGAGAGCAAGGGACGGTACGTCGTCCGCATCGACGGGGCCGAGGCCGAGATGACCTATTCGCGGGCGGGCGAGACGATGATCATTATCGATCACACGGAGGTTCCCGACGCCATGCGCGGCCGCTCGGTGGGACAGGCCCTGGTACGACGTGCCGTCGAGGATGCACGTACCGAAGGCCGCTCGATCATCCCCCTCTGTCCCTTCGCCAAGGCGCAGATCGCGCGCCACGCGGAATGGCAGGACGTGCTGAAAGGCTGAAGCTGGAGACAATGTTATGAGCTGGAGCCCCTGCCCCGACCCGAAACCTGGCGCGCCCGACACGGTCGATGCCGTCGAGACGCTGATCGTGCCCCGCGCCGTGGACCTTGGCGGGATGGAGGTGCGCCGCGCGCTGCCATCCACCAAGCGCCAGATGGTGGGTCCCTTCATCTTCTTCGACCAGATGGGCCCGGCCGAATTCCTGACCGACGAGGGGATCGATGTGCGTCCGCACCCGCATATCAACCTTGCCACCGTTACCTATCTGTTCGAAGGCAAGATCCGACACCGCGACAGCCTTGGCACGGATCTCGACATCGAGCCTGGGGCCGTCAACTGGATGAAAGCCGGTCGCGGGATCGTCCACTCGGAGCGCACGGACGAAGCGAGCCGGAGGACCGGCCAGCGCCTCTTCGGCATCCAGACCTGGGTGGCGCTGCCTGAGGCCCAGGAAGAAAGCGATCCAGACTTCATTCATCACGGCGCATCGGCTCTGCCCGTGATCGAGGACGGAGGCATGACGGCGCGTCTCATCGCCGGGCAGGCCTTCGGATCGCGCTCACCGCTCGTGACGGCATCCGAGACGCTGTACGCCGACGTGCAACTTGCACCGGGTTCGAGGTTTTCGGTCGAGCCCTCGGTGACGGAGCGCGCGCTCTACACCATCGCGGGCGAGATCGACGTTGCGGGCCAGTGCTTCGGGCCGGCGCAGCTTCTGGTGCTCCGACCGGGCGACCAGATCGTCGTCAAGGCCATGACCGCTTCGCGCGTGATGCTCTTCGGGGGCGAGCCGATGGAAGGTCCGCGCTGGATATGGTGGAACTTCGTTTCCTCACGAAGGGAACGGATCGAGCAGGCGCAGGAGGAGTGGCGACGCGGCCGCTTCGATACCGTGCCCGGCGATGAGGCCGATTTCATCCCGCTTCCCGAGACGGCTACCAAGCCGCGACCAGCGGTCGGCGGCGTACTGTACCCCTAGGCACGGCGAGACTGTCCCGCAGGGACAGGAAGCAACGCTTTCGCAGGTAGAATCTTCCTGTTCTTTCACCAGGCGTGTCCCTTACGTCAGGCTCAGGACTGCCATCAGCATCATGCTCACGCCTCGGGCGAGTTGGCCGTAGGCCGGCGGCCCTTCGTATTTTGCTGCCGATCTCCAGACGCCGACCAGCGCCACCACGTTGTAGGGCACGGAAAGGCCATAGCCCACGAACACCGCGGGCCAGGCAAGATCGGCGCTGATCAGAGCCAGGAAGCCGATGCTCGTCGAGATGTTCACAAGCAGCCCCCCAAGCACTGTCCAAGACCAGAACGCAACGTCCAAAGGGAGATCGCCTCTCCAGAGAGCAAGCATCTTTGACATAACTCGAATGTCGCACGGGAACTAGCGCCGACCAACCAGTTGGCTGCGTGGCCGACGTTACTGGATCAGAATAACCTTGGAGAGCTGTTCAATGCCCGAGGCTCGGGATGACAAAGGTGATGGGCGGGGGGACCGTCGCGGGCCCCCAACTCCATCTGCCGGGTCTCGACTTATCCTTCCGTTGACCTGCCGCAAGGCGCAGCTTCGCCCTTGGGCGCATAGTGCGATGCAGCCAGTGAGACTAGGAGTGCCGTGATGCCTTTCTCGGTCGAGGAGTTCTTCGCCGTATTCGCCGCCTACAACACGGCGATCTGGCCACTTCAGATCGCGGCTTATGTCGGCGGGTTCGCTGTTGTCGCGATGTTGTGGCGTCCGTCGAGGATGGCCGACACGGGCATCTTCCTCGTCCTGTCTGCGATGTGGGTGATGAATGGCATCGGGTATCACTGGATGCACTTCGCCCCGGTCAATCCGGCAGCCAGAGTGTTCGCCGCGCTTTTCGTGGTTCAGGCCGTCCTGCTTGCCGTAGCGCCACTACTCTCCCGCGAGCGCGCAGTGTTCGGACATGCCGGATCGGGAGTCCGGTGGATCGCGGGTGCCCTCATCGTCTTCGCGATGATCCTCTATCCGCTGCTCGGGTTCGCCTTCGGCCATCGCTATCCCGCGATACCTGTCTTCGGGGTCGCGCCCTGCCCGACGACGATCTTCACCATCGGTGTGCTGCTTCTTGGGGACTGGAAGACCGTGCGCTGGTTGCTGATCATTCCCGCCAGCTGGTCGGTGATCGGCGGGTCGGCGGCTGTCCTGCTGGCGGTGCCTCAGGATTACGGGTTGATCGCAGCGGGCTTCATCGCATTAGGCATCGCCTTAGCGGGTCGCCGCCTCCGAGCGAACGGGACCGGCGCCTGACTCCACCGACGACGGGCGTCCAGCAGGGCTCGCCGCCCGTTGTCTTGTAGATCAGCGGCATGTTCGCTGTCGCACTTGCGCCGGAACCACCCACGCTCGCCATCGCAGTCGGCGACGATCTCCCCGTTCGCCAACACAAGGATAGCTAAGGCGGAAACCGCTGCGACGAGTGTCGAGCGCAGCAACCGGGCCGGACTCGGCAAGTCTTCCGGGTTTCAGTTTCTGTGCGCTCAAGCCCTTTCTACCGGTCGCTCGACTCGGCCGTGGTTCGCGTGTCCTCGCCAGGTCTTCTCCGCATCGCCACCCAGAGCAGCGGCACCCCTGTCACAAGGCCAAGGCCCAGCACCGCCCATGTCGCCCGACCAAGGTCTCCGCCCACCGCCACATTCCCGAAGTGGGCGAGAAGGAAGCTCGCCGGGACGATTCCTGCCAGTGTCGCCAAGGCAAATCGCCAGGCATGGAGCCGACTGAGGCCGGCCGCGTAGCTGATCATGTCGAAGGACAGGAAGGGCATCAGGCGGCTGGCAAATACCGTCGCCGTCAGCGCCGTCTGCGACCCGAGCAGTCCCACATCGACGCGGTCGCCAAAGGCCCGCCGCAGGACGTCACGTCCCAGAACCCGGGCGAGGCCGAACGCGACCAGCGCACCAAGCTCAGCGCCGATCACGACCTGCACGGTGCCCCAGAGCTGCCCATAGGCCGCGCCGGCCGCCATCGCAATTGGCGCGCTCGGGATTGGGCTGGCGACGACGGCCAAGGTCATGAGCGCGACGACCACCACCGGCCCCCAGACGCCGGCGCGTGCCACCAGCCTCTCCAGACGTTCCCCGTCCAGAAGGTCACGTGCCTCGTCGAACACCGAAGGCTCGACCGCCCAAAGGCCAAGAAGAACGACCCCGAGTATCGCCAGACCTGCGAGGGTGCGGGCGCGCGAACTCATCTAGATCGCCTCGACGGCCTTCCTCAGCAGGTCTCGGACCTGGCCCGCGACGGCCGTCAGCGCGGCATTCTCGACCGCCTGCATCGATGCCACAGGGTCGATGGCACTGATCTCGACGCCACCCTCGACCTCACGCAGGATGACGTTGCACGGCAGCATCGCGCCAACCCGCGGCTCTATCCCGATGGCCTGATACGCCATCTTCGGATTGCAGGCGCCGAGGATTCGATAGGCTGGCATCTCGACGTCGAGCTTCTTTTTCATCGTCGCCTTTACGTCGATCTCGGTCAGGACACCGAAGCCGTGGTCCGCCAGTGCCTTTCGCGTCCTGGCGTCGACGTCGTCGATCCCAGCGCCGGAGATCGTTCGATCGATAGTGTAGGTCATTGCGCAGTCCTTTCTTTCATTTCCGAAGATACTTGATCAGCGCCGATATGGCCAAGACCACCAGCACAAGGATCAGCAGGCCGAACAGCCAGCCAAACCCCATTTCGAAACCCATTCCGAAGTTCATGTCGTTCCAGTTCATGTCTCATCCTCCTGATTTTCAATCCTAGGATGCGCCTTTTGCACCGACCTCACGACAACATGGGGCAGGACATTACATGATCACTATCGTGAGATCGGGACGCTGGGTCCGAACAACCACTCCGGATCAGGCTGATGCCGTGACTGCCCGCACGGTCATCATGCCGCTGGCAAGGTGCGGCATGTGGTGACAATGCAGCATCCAGCGTGCGGTTTCGCCTGGATCGAGCGACACATCGACCGTCGACTTCGGCGGGACGCAGACGGTGCCTGCAAACGACAGCCGGTGTTGACCCCAAGTCGCCCAGGTGATCGTCCAGACATAGGGCTGCTTCGAGCGCAACGAGTCTCGCCTCCCATGCTACTCGCGCCAAGCTCGTTCGCAGACTGAATAAAGGAAGGTCGCCGACCAGGTCAGCACCATGAATCCGCCCAGGGACTGCATCATGTTGATCATGCGTATCGGTCCGCTGGTCTCGATCTGCGTGTAACCGAGGGTGGCGAAGTTGATGCCGGAGAAGTAGATCAACCCATCCCAACTCGCGTCGTAGCTGCCGCCGAGGTCTCCCAGGCCGCCCCAGCTCAGCAGCACCTTGTAGACTCCGGCGAAGGCCAGGATCTCGATCGTGTGGAGCGCCAGCAGGCCGAGAAACGTCACGATGATCGCCGCCTGCGGTCTGTCGTCCGCATCCGGCTTTATCCCGCGAACGGCGAGCATGCCGTAGTGGTGGCCGATCCCGAGCGCGGCAACCAGCAGGAACCCGTAGACTAGAGCCATTTCTCATCTCCTTCACGAACGTTGCACTGACGCCAGACGAGCCAGTGGCGTCGTCTCGCCCAAGTCTGACACTGAGGCAATCGAAGAACTCATGGATGGACTTCCGTACTGCAACACATGCGGCACAGAAAATCGAACCCGGAACGAACTTGTCCAAAGGTAGCGAGCGTCCGAAGAGCTTCTTCTTGCGGCCCCCGGTCGGGGTTTCGGGCACCAAGCCCCGCGTCAACTCATGCGGATCAATCTTGCGAGGACGTCCGACCGTTCGACGAGCCCGACAATTCCTGTTCCGTCGCTCACCGGAAACACGCGGTGAGGGTGGTTCAGAAACATCTCGGCAACTCTCACAAGCTCGTCCTTTACGTCCACGAAAATGACTTCGCGCGTCATGTGATCCGCAACGCAGCCTTTCCACTCCCGGTAGTAGCTTGCATGGAGCGCGGCGCGGAAGCAGTCCTTTTGAGTAAGGATTCCCATAAGGCGGCCGTCGTCCCCAAGGACAGGAGCGGCGGCGGCGCCGGTTTCCACCAGCAGCGCGGCAGCGCGACGTATAGGCGTGCCCGCAACCAGGTCCGGAAAGTCCCGACGCATGATGGACGCGATGACTTCTTCGGTCATTCAGGCACGTCCCTGTCGGATCGGCGCAAGGGACAATCGGTGCAGCGACCCTCGGGCAGGCAGGACGCGGCGCTGCAACTGGTCAGAGCCGGTCCTCGCCCGAGAAGCAGGCCCAGTCCGAGTCCTGCCACCGCGAAGACCATGACCAGCGTTGCCAAGATGATTTCCATCATGGACGTTTTCCTTTCACGCAAGCACGTCTTTGATGCTGCCCGTCTCGATGCGGCGCAGAGCCATTTCTTCCTCGAACAGGAACAGCGCGGCAATGTCGCGGTCCCGGGCCAGCGCCGGCCCGGCGTCGTCGCCTGCGGCAAACAGGGCCGTGGCCCAGCCATCTGCGGTCATCGCGTCGGCTGCCAACACCGTGACCGAGCGCAAGCGTCCCTGCACCGGAGCGGCGGCAGCCGGGTCGATGATGTGACCCCATATGCTTGCTCCGACCGAGTAGCTTTGCTGAGACAAGCCTGACGTGGCGACAGCCATGCCGTCCGGCAGGTGCAGCAGTGCCGCGGCGGACTGGGACCGCACAGGATGTTCCACGGCGACCTGCCAGTCACGCCCGGAGGGATGGCGACCTAACGCAGAGAGTTCGCCGCCCAGATCGAGCAGGGCAGTCTCGAGGCCGTGCGATCGCGCCAGTTCGGCAGCCCTGTCGAGGGCGCGGCCCTTGGCAATGCCGCATAGATCGAGTGTCAATTCGCCCCGCGACTTGACGATGGTGCCGCCCTCGATGCGAATGCCGCGCCAGTCCGGTCCGCCGCCGCGCAGGATAGGGCCAAAACCCCAGCGAGCGACGAGAGGGCCTACCGTGGGATCAAAGGTGCCGCCGCTGGCCCCGGCAAGTCCAAGTGCAGCCTGCGTCACCCGGAGCATCTCTTCACTCGCCGCTCCGCCTTGCGCGCTGGCATTGAAGCGGCTGATATCGCTGTCGGTTCGCCACGGCGACATTTCCGCGTCGATGCCGGCGAACAAGTCGTCAAGTGCGGGCCTGAGCCGGGCGAGCCCGGCGTCTGACGGGCCGACAATTCGCCAGGTCGTGCCGAATGCATTGCCCTCCAGCCTTTCTGGCGTTGCAGAGTGGGCCAGTGAGGGACAAGCGAGCGCCGCACCCAGCAGTCCGATAGCTTCGCGCCGTGAGAAGTTGGCTCTTTTCATGGTCAGGCTCCGAAATCGTCGTAGAAGATGGCATCAGGCTCCACCCCAAGCCTCTGCAGCGTGGCAAGCACGGCAGAAATCATCACCGGAGGTCCGCAGAGGTAGTATTCGCACTCCTCCGGCGAGGCATGACGGGTCATCTCTGCCTGCAGGATCTCATGTATGAAGCCGGAGGCTCCGGTCCAGCGGTCGCCCGGGGCGGGGTCGGACAAGGCCGGTCTCCAGCTGAAATGTTTGTGCTGACGGGCAAGCGCCTCGAATTCCTCGGAATAGAACAGGTCGGCCGCCGCGCGCGCGCCGTAGAAGTATCGAATGCGCCGGTCGGTGCCGCCCGCAAGTTCCTGATGTATCATCGCGCGCAGCGGTGCCATCCCGACGCCACCGCCGACGAAGATCATTTCCCGCGTGCCGGGCCGGACGTGGAAATCACCGAAAGGGCCGGAGGCCGTGACGCTGTCGCCCGGGTTGACCGTGAACAACCAGGACGAGACAAGGCCTGGCGGGATCTCGGTCTCGCGCCCCGGCGGCGGAACGGCGAGGCGGATGTTGAACACGGCGGTGCCGGCATCCTCGGGCCTGTTGGCGAGAGAATAGGCCCGGGTCACGGCAGCCTCGGAAGAGACACGCATTTCACTCCAGCCCGCGATCTCCCAAGGCTCACGGAACGGCTCCGGCAGCTCCAGTGTCGCAAAGTCCAGTCGATAGGCCGGCGCGGTAATCTGCATGAAGTCACCGGCACGGAACGTCGATAGCCGGTCGTCAGGCATGTTCAGAACGATTTCGCGGATGAGCGGCGCCAGCATCCTGGCAGACGCGACAGTGCAGGCAAAACCGCTTCCGGCGCTGAGGATGCCATCCGGCACCCATACGGCACAATCCCCACTCAGCGTGGTCTGGCAGGCGAGTCGGACATGGGCGCGGCGCTCCCTGGGCGACAGCACGCCGCGTTCTGTGGCTTGCGGGGTGCCCGCACCGTCTCCCAAGACCGTGACGCGGCAAAGTCCGCAGGTGCCCTTCCCGCCGCACGCCGCCGGAATGGGGATGTCGAAACCGTGCAGCACGTCCAGAAGTCTCACACCCCGTTTCGCGCGCAGATGCATCCTGTCGTTGACGTCCAGGCCGATATCGCCGGAAGGAAGCAAACGGGACCGAAAGGCCAGCAGTCCCATTGCAAGGCCGACCACAAGGCCCATGATCACCAGGCTGCCGAGGAGGATCTCGGTCATTGCGACATCGCCATCTGTGCGAAGGAGGCAAAGCCCAGAGACATGAGCCCGGTCAGGATGAAGGCGATGCCAAGCCCCCGCAGTCCTGCAGGCAGATCGGCATAGGCCAGCCGACCGCGAATGGCGCCCAGCATGACGACAGCGACAGCAAATCCGAGCCCGCTACCCAAACCGAAGACCACGGATTCACTAAAGCCATACGAACGGTCAACCATGAAGAGGCTTCCCGCGAGGATCGCGCACTGCACGGTCAGCAACGGCAGAAACACACCGAACGAGGCATGCACGGCCGGAAAGAAGCGATCGAGCAGCATCTCCAGGAGTTGGACGGTCGCCGCAATAACACCGATGAAGGCGATCAGCGACAGGTAGGAAAGATCAAGCTCGGGCATGCCGGCCCAGGTCCAGGCTCCCGGCGCGAGCAGTCCGCGGTAGATCAGCCAATTCAACGGCACTGTCACGCCCAGCACGCCGGTCATGGCAATCCCGAGGCCAAGTGCGCTTTCAGGGCGCTTCGACAGAGCCAGAAAAGTGCAGAGCCCCAGAAACAGCGTCAGCGGCATGTTGTCGACGAAAGCCGCAGACAGGAAAAGGGACCAAAGATCCGTCATTCGACCGTCATCGTTCGCGCAGGCGGCACATGTTCAAGCGCTTCGGTTTGTTCGACACGCCACGACCTGATCGCCCAGACCAGCCCACCCAAGAGAAAGAAGGCCGAGGGTGCCAAGAGCATCAGGCCCAGCGGCGTGAACCAGCCACCGGCATCGGCCAGGGGAAATGCCTGCCAGCCGAACAGCTGACCCCGGCCGAAGAGTTCGCGCACCCCGCCGAGAGTTAGCAGTATAAGGGAATATCCCAGCCCGTTGCCGAAAGCATCCACGGCGGCGGGCACCGGCGCATGGTGGCGCGCATAGGCTTCCGTGCGGCCCAGCACCAGGCAGTTCGTGGTGATGAGGCCGACGTAGATCGAGAGGGCGCGGCTGATCTCGGCGAAATAGGCTTGCAGGATCTGGTCGATCACGATCACCAGCGACGCGACGATGACAATCTGGACGATGAGCCGGATGGTGTCGGGAATGTGACGGCGTATCAGGCTGATGAGAACCGCCGACAGCGTGAGAACCAGGGTCAGCGACACCGACATTGTCAGCGCAGTCGCCAGCGATGTCGTCACCGCCAACGCCGAGCAGATGCCCAGGATCTGCAGCGTCACTGGATTCTGGCGAAGCAGCGGGTCCGTCAGTGTCGCCCAGAAATCTATGCGCGCGGCCATGACTTAGAACTCCCCTCGTTCGATGGCGCGGATCAGCGGACCATAGCCATCGGGCCCAAGCCAGAAACGCACCATGTTCGCGACCCCGCGGCCGGTTCGCGTTGCGCCGGTGATGCCGTCGACCTCGTAGGGGCCCGATGCCTCGCCGCGTGCTACTGCAAAGCGCAGATCCCCCGACGCGTCGCGCAACTCGGTTCCAGCAAAACTGGACTGCCAGGATGACTCCTCGATCCGTCCGCCAAGACCGGGAGTTTCGGAATGTCCGGTGATGGCGATGCCCGCGATGGTGTTCAGGTCACCACGCAGCGCGAGTATCGCGTCAATGCGCCCGCCATAGCCCTGACCGGTGAGAGGCAGAAGCAGCAGCGAGATGTCGCCGCCTTCGCGCAGCAGAAATATCTGGGCAAAGTCGGGTCGCTGCCGGAGCCCCGCGATGTCTGCGCTCGCCTCGAGCGCGGTCCAGTTCGACGTATCGGCCAGCGCGTCGTCGAGCGTGGCGGCTGTGACGTCCGATGCCGCGCGTCCCTTGGCAAGCTCGACCACGACGGTGGAGAGCGCGCCACCCGACTGCGCCAGAAGGTCGGTCATGCCCGGAATGCCGCGGAGCAGAGCTTCGATCCGGGCCTGCTCCTCAGCCGCGCGGTTGGCCGTCTGGATCGGGCGCAGCAACACGGTGGCGCCGCTGACCAGGAGAGCGCAGATGGACGCGACGAGGAACGCGACGATCAGGGTCTTCGCCCGGCTTTCGTTGGGCAAGGCAAGGAACCGCCGCCAGGGGTTCCGGTCAGTTTCGGCCATGTCGTCTCCGTCTCTGTTCATACCAGATCCCCAGCGCCATCTCATCAAGCAGAGGCGCCGCGAGCGAAGTCAGAAGGGCTGCGGCCACGGCGACCTGTACCGGCGCGGCCCCGTGCCAGCCCCCGGCGAACAGGGTCACGAGGCTTGCGTAAAGCGCCCCGTTCAGCCAGCGCCCGAACAGCGTCGTGGCGCTGGTGACCGGATCTGCCACGAGCAGCACAAGCACGATCCCCGCAACAGGCGCGACTGTCGGGGGCAACGCACCCGTCGCCACGGCGCCGACTGCCACAATGGCAGCGCTGGCGACGACACCAAGAGACATCGAGCCGGTTGCCACCCCGATGAGCGCTGCCGGTATGGCGGCCCAGGTCACAGGCGCAGCGAGTTCGGGCCAGGGAAATCCGGGAAAGCCGAAGCCCAGGAACGACAGCGTCACGACCGCCGGGTTCACCACATTGCGGCCCCAACCCCCGAAGACCAGCTCTCCCATCACCGCGCCAAAGCTGATGGCGAGGGCCAACCGAAGCACCCCCAGCCCTTCCGGCGCCAGCATCGCGACCGCCAGGGCCGTGATCAGGAAAGCCAGCGAGATCGGCTGCGCCCGTGCCAGCAGAAAGACAAGGTTCCAGAACGCCAGCACGAGTGCGACAAAACCGAGACGCAGAAGGGCCTCGACGCCGCCGAACCACAACCAGAACAGTGTCAACGGCAGGTAAGACGCCAGCAACATCAGCACGACCGTCTCACGGGTCCAGATGCCGCGAGTCATTCGGCGAACTCCGAGCGGACGCGGTCGAGCATGGCACGCAGAGCCGCAGCGAGATGCATCTCGCCTCCAAGCACATAATCCGCGAGCGCCACGTCCTCCTCGAGAAGTGACAGCAGCCCCATTTTCATTGCCGTTTCTTCGTCGCCGGACATCAACGCCCGGACGAAGGCCACTGCAGGAAGCGCATTGGCAAATGCCTGATCGATGGCCGCGTTTGGTATGACCGGTTTCGGTGCAGCGGATCGGGTCAGTGCGCCAATCAGCCAATGCCGTTGCGGGCCCTTCTTCACGCCCGGCAGAACCGTGACCTGCCGGTGACGCGGTGCGAGCCAACGAGCCGGATGTCCGTCGAGCGGCGATCCCGACAGGACCACATGGGGACCCGGCTTCGTGACGCGGTGCGTCAGGCCTCGGAGGTCCGCGCCGGGTTGTGTGCGCACCAGTCGTCCTTCACGGAGCGCCGCCCCGCCTACACTGACGAGGCGCGACATGGGCAGGGTTCCGGTCGCGATCAAAGCCCCCAGATGAGCGACATCCTCGGCGTGGAGGTCCCAGACCGACGCCTCGATGCTGGCCTGGAAAAGTGTGTGGATGCGAAGACCGGGCGCGCCCTGTGGATGGCGCGGACCGCTGTCGACGGAGCGCAGACGACCGCGCGCGGGTACGCCGTCAAAGAGCGGCGGCCCCGGCTGCTGGCAGACGAAGACGGGACCGTCAGTCAGACGGGTCAGCGCGTGAAGCCCGCGCCCGAATGCCTCCTCCTGCCCTTCGATCGCCATACGCGGGTCGGGCGCAAGCGGGGACGTATCGGTGGCCATGACGAAGATGGCGGCGGGCCGTTCGTCCGCTCCCGGCATTCCACCGAAGGGTCTGCGCCGCAGCCACGGCCAGAAGCCGGCGGTCTGCATCAGTCGGCGCAATCCCGCCTCGTTGTCAGCGCCGGATGTGTCGTGACGGACGGCCTCGTCTTCAGGCTCGCGAAACAACACGATCTCAGCCAGCCTGTGCCCCTGCAACAATTCAATGCGAGCGACGCGCGCCCGCATTGGCGCGACGAAGCAGACGTCCGACGCCTTGTGCAGACGGGCCAACGCTGCGCCCTGCTGCACCAGCGCTCCTTCCGCGACCTCGACGGAAACGCGCGGCGCTTCACCGGGAGACGGGCGAATCCCGGCTTCTTCAGTAATCGAGACCTTTTCTTCCAGCGGTCCAAGAGAAGGAGAAGGGAAACGAGGGGCAAGACCCGAGCGGATAGACAGTGCAGCCATGCAGCCCGTGTAACACACTCCGGCGCGGAGTCATTTGATACGCCTCAAGTCACGGGGAGCGAACTCTGCTAGAGTGGCTAGTGTTATCCCGATGCCGGAGGTTCCAAGATGCCCGATATCCAGAGAGTCATTCGTCCTCTTGTCATCGTCATGGCGGGCTTCGCGGTCTTTGCAGGCGGCCATGCGGTGCTTGGTCAAGCAGAGACCGAAGCGCCGGGCGCAGCCGAAGAGGAAGTGACGATTCCTTTCGCGATTCCGGAAGCGGGACCGTTCAACCCAGCGGAAGTCGAGGTGGAAAACAGCCAGGCGATCTCCGACTGGTTTCGCTCTGCTCATGCCGATGCCGCTGCAGAGGCGTTCCGTCACTGGGACGCGGAAGAGGAAATCACTGCGGTCTGCGCGACGTGCCATTCCGGTGAAGGCTTTCGTGACTACCACGGCCTCGACGGAACCGAGGCCGATGTCGTCAACGGGCCGATCAACACCGGCGGTGTCGTCGATTGCGGCACCTGCCATCACGCCGGTCTGGCAGATGTGACGGAAGTGGCCTTTCCCAGCGGTCTCCTGCATCCGGTGCTGGGCGTCGAGGCGTCGTGCATGACTTGCCACCAGGGGCGCACGGCAGGCAGGGACGTGGTCGAGGCAGTTGCCGGGCTCGACGTCGACACCCCGAACCCCGACCTCCGGTTCATCAACCCGCACTACGCCACTGCCGCCGCGACGTGGCTCGGGGGCTATGGCGGCTCCGGTTTTCACTACGACGGGAAGGACTACTCCGGCCGGTTCTTCCATGCTCGTCCGGTGGCGAGCTGCAACTCCTGTCACGATCCCCACACGCTGGAAATCGCCTTCGAGCCGTGCCTGACGTGCCATCAGGCCGACGATCCGCAGAGCATCCGCATCTCGCGACAGAGTTACGACGGCAGCGGCGACACGTCCAAGGGCATCCGTGCAGATATCCAGGCTAACGCCGCCGCGCTGCTCGAGCTGGTCAAGACTTATTCAGCCGAAGTGGCAAAGGCTCCCCTCGTCTACGACGGCACACGCTATCCCTACTTCTTCGCGGATGCGAACGGCGACGGCGTCATGGATCAGACGGCAAGCGGACCCGCCGCCTACAAGTCATGGACTCCCCGCAGCTTGCGTGCTGCCTATAACTGGAAGCTCGTGACGGCGGACCCCGGAAACTACGCGCACAACCCGCCCTACATGCTGGAATTGCTCTACGATTCCATCGAGGACATGAGCACCGCGCTTGGCAGGGACATGGATGCCATGGGGCTGTTGCGCTAGTGGTCGATGCACGCCGGTCGACGCTCCGCCGGCCCGGACCAGGGCGCCGGTGACGTGGAGCACAGCGTCTTTCTGATCACGCTGGGGATGCTTTTCATGGGCGGACTGGCAGCCGACCAGGTCAGTCGAGCGATCCGGCTGCCGCGTGTGACCATGCTGCTCCTTCTCGGGTTGCTTGTCGGCTCATCGGGCCTGGACATGCTGCCGACATCCACCTGGGCAGCCTCGTTCGAGGCGATCTCGGCGGTTGCCCTGACCATGGTCGCTTTCCTGATCGGCGGCGAATTGACCCGCGAGAACCTGAGCCGTCACGGTCGAGCCATCATGGCGATCTCTCTGTGTGTGGTGGCCGGAACCACTGTCCTTGTCTGGGGAGGACTCGTCCTCCTGGGTCTGGATCCTGGTCTCGCCCTTCTGCTCGGTGCCATTGCGACAGCAACGGACCCGGCAGCCATCGCGGATGTGATCCGCCAGTCCGGCGTCCGCAACAGGTTCACCGAGACTCTGAACGGCATCGTCGGAATAGACGACATCTGGGGTCTGCTGGTCTTTGCTGTCTGTCTCGCTCTGGTCACGCAAACGAGCGGCTGGGTCGAACCACTCGCCGGGGCTGCCCATGACATCGGCGGAGCCATCCTCCTTGGCGCCGCGATGGGACTACCTGCGGCGCTCCTTACAGGGCGACTGGCACCGGGCGAACCGTCTCAGACCGAGGCTGTTGCAGTGGTCTTCCTGACGACGGGCCTTTCGATGTGGTTTGAAGTGTCCTTCCTGCTCGCAGGCATGACCGCGGGTGCCCTGATCGCCAACCTGGCCCGTCATCATGACTACGCCTTCCACGAGATCGAAAACATAGAGTGGCCGTTCATGATCCTGTTCTTCGTGCTGGCCGGCGCATCCCTGGAGCTGGATGCGCTGACGTCGATGGGCTGGATCGCCGTCGCCTATATCTTACTGCGCCTCGTCGCGCGTCTGGCTGCGGGCGAAGTCGGCGCGCGCCTCGGCCGCGTACCGGGATCGGAACGCCATGCCTACGGCCCGGCTCTTTTGCCCCAGGCGGGTGTCGCGGTCGGAATGGCACTTGTGGCGGCGGAAACCGTGCCCGAGTGGGGCCCGGCCATTCTCACGCTGACCGTCGCCGGCACCGTCGTCTTCGAGGTTGTCGGTCCGCCCTGTGCCATGGCGGCCATACGACATGTCGCAAGGGCACCGCTCGATGGGCATTAGGGGCCTGATGCGTCCCGGTTCCCGGGGCTCGATGAGACTATGCGGCGCGCTGCGATGCGCTAGGCCAAGAACGGGACCGGGCACCGGTAGCACGGCCATGTAAGAAGAGCTTGATCTGCCAAGCCCGTCGCGGCTCGGTTTGTTGTCCTCGGCGGCGGTTTGTAAGGCAATTTCCGGAGGTGCACCCATGACGGCCCTGATCCTCGCCCTGCAGGTTGCCCTGCCGCTTGCTCTGATCGCATGGCTGGCCTTCCTGCCCGCCGGCAGTCTTGCCGGTCGCGGGTTGCAAGCGGTGGGCACCGGCGCGTTCCTCTTCGCGCTGGCGCGGGTTGCGTCATGGGCAGTTCCGGTCTGGTGGCTTCCTTGGGTCTATGGCGGTCTCTGGCTGGTGGTCGTTCTGGCCTGGGTCCTGCGCAGGCCTGGCGCGGGGGCGCCGCTGCTTCCCGACGAGCCGAAAGGATACGCCGGCATCGCCCTGTCGGCGATCCTGCTAGGGCTTGGCGGATGGTACGGCGCGCAGGCACTGGCAGGACGCAGCCCCCCGCCCGTCGAGGTCGTCGATATCGCCACCCCCTTCGGACCGGGGCGCTATCTCGTGGCCAGCGGAGGCTCGACCCCGCTGGTCAACGCGCACATGCGCACGCTCGATCCAGGCGTCGAACGCTACTTGCCGTGGCGCGGCCAATCCTATGCGGTCGATTTCATCGGTCTGGGTCGGTGGGGGCTGCGGGCCAGCGGCTGGTCGCCGGCCGACCCGGCTGCCTATGCGATCTTCGGCGCCGAGCTTCGCGCACCCTGCGCCGGAACGGTGGTCGCCGCCGAATCCGGCATGCCGGACTTCGAGGTGCCGCAGCAGGATTCGGTCAACCGACTGGGAAACCATGTGATCGTGCGCTGTGGAGACGCTGAGATTGTTCTGGCGCATATGCGGCGGAACAGCGTCACGGTCGCTCCGAGCGACCCAGTGGCCGTCGGCGACAGGCTGGGCGAGGTCGGCAATTCCGGCGCCTCGGCCGAGCCGCATCTCCACATCCACGCCCAGCGCCCCGTGGCCGAGGGTGCGCCCCCGATCTCAGGCGAGCCGTTGGCGTTGCGCATCGACGGGCGCTTCCTCGTGCGCGGCGACCGCCTGTAGGACGAGAGGAGGAGACCCGCCATCCGTCCGGCTCTCGATCCCGACGCGCGCTGGCCATTCGGCGCAAGGGTGGGCGTCTCCTCGAAAGGTCAGGCGCGCGGTTCCCTGATGAAGGCGCTGATGTCGCGCATCAGGTCGGCATCGTGGCCAAGCCAGATGTGCCCGCCGTCCGGATAGACGACCAGTCGAGCGCCTCGGATGCGACCGGCGAGCAGACGCGCCGTGTCGGCCGTGCCAAAAAGATCGTCTTCGCAGGACAGGATCAGGGTGGGTACGGCGATGCTTTCGAAAGCCGACAGCGTGGGCGCACCTGCCCAGAAGCCGTCGTTACGCAGACCATCCGTCTTGCGGCTGATGGGCATCAAGCCTTCGCGGATGAGATCGGCCCGCCGTCGCTCCTCGGGCGAAGCTCGGTCGAGCAGGGCCGGATCGGTCGCAAGCAGAGTGCGCAGCAGCATGTCCGGTGCGAGAGTGGCGAAGGCCCAGAACCAGGCATCCGAGTTCAGGATACGCTCCACCGCCGCGCGCTGCAGGGCGGTGAACGCCACCGGATCGCGCCCCGTCAGGTTTGCCGCCGGCACGATCAGGACCAGATGGGTGCAACGTTCTGGGTGGCGGAGTGCGAATTCCGCGGCCGTCAATGCCCCCGCCGAGCCGCCCGCGACAGCGATCTGGTCGAGCCCAAGGTGGTCAAGCATTTGCATCAGCACATCCGCCTGACGGGCCGGCGAGGCGTCCTCCGGAAAGCTGCTGCGCAGATACCCGAAGCGCGACGGCGTCACGATCTGGAAGCCGGCTTCCAGCAAGCCATGGCCAAAGAGCAGGCCCTGGTCGAACCCGCCGCCCGTGCCGTGGATCATCATCACTGGCGGCCCGTGGCCCGCTACAGCGAATTCGAGCTGGCCCGCGCTCGTCCGGATGACGGTGCTGCTCCGGGCGATGCGGGCCTCTGCCCCCGCCATCGTAGCGCGGTAGGCACCGGCGCCCCACGCCCCGGTCGCAAGCGCGACGCCGCAAAGGCCGGTTAGCAGCTCACGACGCGCGATCATTGCCAAACCTCGGTCACGGCCGTTTCCCTGGAAAACATCGTGCTGCGGTTCCACCATACGACGAGGAGGGCCACGACGGCGAAGAGGCCCGTATCCCAAGGCTGCGCATCGGGCCAGAAAGGGTTGATGAGTTGCCAGTGAAACAGCATCGGCCAAAGCAGGCTGCCCCGCGCGCTGTTGAAGATCGGCGTAACCAGAACCGCGAGCGCCACGTTTCCTATGAAGAACGGAAGGAAGTCCCAGTCCGCATAAACCGTGCTGGACAGAAAGAACGCGGGCAGGTGCCAGAAGCCCCAGGTCGCACCGATAATGAGGCCTGCCCATAACGGCGCCATGTGCCGCTGAAGAAGGGGCTGCATCACACCGCGCCAGCCGAACTCCTCGATCGGGCCGAGCAGGAGCATCGTGAACAGAAGCGCCACCATCGATCCGAAGCCCTCGGGGGGCATCGGCGCCAAGACAGGCCCGCCCTTGATCAGCGAGCCGGCTACGAAGACGAGAGGCACGAGGATCAGGATGAAGGCCGCCCAGCCGCTCGCACAACGCCACAACACGAGCCGGGAGAGAAACGAGCGGATGCCGGAGGCACCACCGTGAGACGCGACCACCAGAAAGGCAGCGATAGCCGGCGCCCAGGTGGCGAGAAAGAAGAAGGGGTGCGTTCCGCTGATCTCACCCAAGGTCGCGGCAGCTGTCTCTGGGGCGAGGATGTAGATTCCGATCAGTCCCCAGGTGATCAGGAACGTGGTCGCGAGAAAGGGAAAAAGCGCCGAGGCGCGTAATCGGTGCGCGGAACGTGCGCGTAGCTTGATTGGCATCCCAACGAACTCCAGCGCGGCAGATGGGAAGGACTTCGCAAATGACAGCCGGAGCGTCGCTGACATGGATCAACGGGGAGCGTCGGTCTCAGCCGTCGCTCGACGCGGAAGTCTGGCAGCCCGCGAGCCTTTCCTCAGCTCGCAGAGAATGGGGCTTCTGCCGGAACTTGGCAGCCTGCTTTCGGGTCGCGCCGAATGCTCTCGCCATCCTTCCGCGCGAAACCTGCGATCCACTCGTCATGTACGTCGCGCTCCTGCCGCATCGTCAGGATACCGCGCAGCATATGGACGACCGGGTTTGCTACGAGGCCTTCGACCTAGTTCGGCGTTCGGTCGCAAGGGTCCGAACCCGCTCCGCGAGGGCGCGGAACGCACGGCCTTGTTCTTCCAGGATGCCAATCGCAGAGTGGCTTCCGCTCTGCAGGTCCGTCCGCCGAGTAGCCAGAAGCGACCGCATCTCGTTCAACGGCGTGTCGACCCGACCCAGCAGGTCAGCCATCTTCACCTGCTCGCCCGCCAGGATCCCGGCCAGATTCTCTGCGCCGACTCCGAGGGCCGCTTGAGATTGGCAGGAGACCTGCTTCCATCCGCGACAGGCTCCGGTCCAGCGCCTGATGCGTTGTCTGGGCCGATGCTGCGAGGGTTTGCAACTGCAGCGCAGTCTCTTTCAGCGCCAGGCCCTGCGGTCCGAGGTTGGCGCAGGCGATCACGGCATTCATGCCGACCAGTTGCATCTGGCCGCCCAGCCTTCGCACGCCCTCTGCCTGGTCGATGATCTGCCGGTAAGCCAGGCTCAGGGCGTCGGTGCGGGTGCTGAATGCGGACTGGGTGGCCTCCGGCGCCCGGCGCCCTGTCCGAGAACGCACCGTAGAGATCGGCCAGCAGCGCAAGCTTTCCCAGGCCCGTCCGGTCGAGAGCCGTGCAGGCCTCGTCTAGGTTCCGCAGGTGCTCGGCCGAGACGCTGTCGACTTGTCGCCGAGCCAGATCGAGCAGGGCAACCCGGACGCCGGAATCGCAGGCGTCTGCCGCCGCGTCCAGAATGGCGGCGACGTGGTCGAGCCTCTGCCGCGTCGCGTCACCCGACTGCAGCGACATCACGGTCGCCGACATGTCGCCGCGGACCGTCATCACCCGCTTCGACAGCGCCCACTGGACGGCACAGTACGCTTCAGCCAACCTTCGGTCACCTGAAGCCCGCTTTCCAGCTCGTGCAGCCGAGACGAGATGGTCTTGTCGAGCGTCTTTGTGAACACATCCGCCGCGATTCTGTCTGTTTCGAGGTCGCCGAGAGAAGGTCTACTGGAGTCATCATCCGCCTGAGAAGATCGACGGCACTTTGGGCATCCAGTCCCTGGCCGTCGTCGCGCACCTCGATCAGCACCTCGGCCCCGGAATACGCGGCCAAAGCACGATCCGCCCTGCAGCCGGCTTGCCTGCGGCGCGTCGGACCTCGGCTGTCTCGAGCCCGTGGTCGGCCGAATTCCGGAGAATGTGAACCAGGGGGTCTGCCAGCATCTCGATCACGGTCTTGTCGAGCTCGGTCTCTTCGCCGCGGGTCTCGAACTGGATGTCCTTGCCGAGTGTTCCCGACAGGTCGCGCATCAACCGACGGAACCGGCCTGTGATCGATCCGATGGGGACCATCTGCATCGACATTGTCGAATCGCGCAGACCGGCGGCGAGACGTTGGATGTCCTCTGCCACGGCCAGCAACTGTGAAGGCCTACCAAGCATCATTACGCGTTCGCTCCGACGCGGCCGACCAGGCTGCCAACGCCCTCTCAGACTTTCAGTCTAAGCTCGTCAGAGATGGTCAGAGATGGTCAGGCGACCAGTTATCCGCAGCTGGCGAGCCTAGCGAACGCGGCGGGGCTTCTGACATCGCGTGGTGGTGCCTGGACCTCCTCATCGGCTCACCGCGCTCTCAGGCGATTGAGCCGCATAAGTTCGAAACGCTAAGACGACCCGATGCGGGCCTTCACTCAAAGGCTACGATACTGCCTGAAAACGCACCCGCAATTAGAAGTTCTCTGGGAGTGCACAGGCGGCAACTAGGTCGAAGCTAGCAATGCGGAATAAGCGGAGCTTATCGCTTTAACGGTTACGCCTCCCGCGCAGCCGAATCCTTGTTTGTGCCGAGGCGCCTAGGGTGCCCCGGTCGAGGGCGTATGACGACTTATGCCGTCATTTTTGGGCGTGCTCGCAGGATACGTTCGGGTTGAAAGGCATAAGGTCGCCCATCGGGTTCTCCCTGAACAGCCAGACGTGCTGATCGTAATGAGGCATGAAGCCATGTGCTTCGTCTCCCGGCGTGTTTGGATCGTCCGCCATATGATCCCAAGCGCGGCCGTTTAGAACCAATTCCTCGCCCGTCGCGGCCGCAGTCCAAGCCGCCTCAAAAACGAGGTTCTCGACTGCCACGAGTTCCATGGAGCCGTCTGCTTGCGGCTCGTAGATCAGGACACTGGGCTGAGACCAGTCGGTGTAGGTCGACTCTCCATCAACTTTCGGGTCGGTTCCGGTAATCTTGAGCAACGCTGGATGGATGTAGTGGAACCCCATGGCGCCCAAGTCTGCCGGAAGGCCCTCACCTTCGGCTGAAACGCAGTGGTTGTCGGGCGAGATGTAGCCGTCCGCCATGGCCATAGCGATGTCTCGGTATTTCTCGACACTGGCTCGCATCGTATCCAGGTCCACGTCTGCAGCAGACAACGCCAACGGTGCGCAGGCGAACAGTAACGCCGTTATTGCAGTTCTTCTCATTGATGCCTCCCCCAAGGCTGCCTCGCGGGCGAAGTGTCCGCGTCGGCACAATCATGCTAGCGCAGAATCAGCACGAATTGGTGTAGCTTCGGTGCAGAAGCGAAGATGGCAGTCGCGAGGGAGAAATCTCGGTCTCGTTCGGGTTTCAAGCGTCATGAGGCGGTCGGTAGTCAGAGCGCTAGCCGTGACGGCTCTGGTTTGCGGCCACGCGTTGGCGGGCAGCGACGTATCTCCCGGCTGGGCAGAGGTCAGCGCGGTCTTCACCGAGCGCTGTATAATGTGTCACTCGGCGATTGCCGGTGCCTCAAAAGGACTGCGACTGGACGACTACGACGCCGCACTGATCGGAAGTGAACGGGGCGTGGTTCTCATTCCCGGCAAGGCGGAGGAGAGCGAGCTGATCCGACGCCTGCGCGGACAAAGTGTTCCACGAATGCCGTTTCTCAGCCGCCCATTGGCCGAGGAAGAGATCGTCCTGATTGAAGGCTGGATAGCGGCCGGGCTGCCGAAGTAGCGGCAGTGTGATGTGATAGATCCTCTCGCCATCATTTCTATGCGTCCGTCGGGCCTATTCCCTGTTCTTAAACAAAAAAAATCGCTAGTCCACCCCCACCCAAACCCTACGCGAACCCTATAAATACATATGTATTGGCAAGTCAGAGGTCGATCCGCCTCAACCGCAGGGCGTTCGTGATCACCGAGACGGAAGACAGACTCATGGCCGCGGCAGCGATCATGGGAGAGAGAAGAAGACCGGTGAACGGGTAAAGCAAACCCGCCGCAATCGGCACCCCGAGAGCATTGTAGGCGAAGGCAAAGAACAGGTTCTGCTTGATATTGCGCAAGGTGGCCCGGGCGAGCTTCCTCGCACGGACGATGCCCATCAAATCGCCGCCCAACAGGGTGATCCCCGCACTTTCCATCGCCACGTCCGCGCCCGTGCCCATGGCGATGCCTACGTCGGCGGCGGCCAGCGCGGGCGCGTCGTTCACCCCATCGCCTGCCATCGCAATCTTGTGGCCCTCGCGGCGCAACTGGTCGATCAGCTCCTTCTTTGCCTCGGGCAGCACGCCCGCGCGGACCTCGTCGATTCCGAGCTTGCCGGCCACCGCCTGCGCCGTGCGTTCGTTGTCGCCCGTCGCCATGATCACCCGTAGTCCCTGCGCGTGCAGTTCGCGGATTGCCTTTGCAGTGCTGTCCTTGATCGGGTCAGCCACCGCCACGATGCCGGCGAGCGCGCCATCGACCGCGACGAACATGGCTGTCTTGCCCTCGTTGCGCAGAACGTCGGCTTGTGCCTCGGCCGCAGCCGTGTCCAGCCCCATCGCTTGCATCATCGCCGAGTTGCCGAGTGCCACTGCGCGCCCCCCAACGAGACCTTGCACCCCCTTGCCGGTGACGGCATCGAAGTCCACAGCCTCCTGACGCGGAGCGCCCTGCGCCTCGGCACCTTCGACGATCGCCTCGGCCAGCGGATGCTCCGATCCGCGCTCGAGGGCTGCGGCCAGCGAGAGGATGTCGGCCGCCGGCAGCGAGCCGAGGGCAACGGTATCGGTCAGCTTTGGCTTGCCCATGGTCAACGTGCCGGTCTTGTCCACGATCAGCGTATCGACCCCGGCCATGCGCTCCAGCGCTTCAGCATCCTTGATCAGCACGCCGGCCTGGGCTCCTCGCCCCGCCGCCGTCGTGATGGAGATTGGCGTCGCGAGACCCAGAGCACAGGGGCATGCGATGATTAGCACCGACACGGCGGATGCGATGGCGAAGACCAGAGCAGGTTCGGGGCCTAGAAATAGCCAGACCAGGAAGGCAATGATGGCGATTGCCACAACCGTCGGCACGAACACTGCCGAAACGCGATCGGCCAGACCCTGGATCGGCGCGCGGGATCGGCGTGCGTTCGACACCATCGCCACGATTTGCGCCAGCACCGTGTCGGACCCGACCTTGCCGGCCTCGATCACGAGACTGCCGTTCTTGTTGATCGTGGCACCGGTCACTGCATCGCCCGGTCCCTTTTCGACAGGCATGGATTCGCCGGTCAACATGCTTTCATCGAGCGATGACCGCCCCTCGATCACTGTCCCATCGACCGGGACCGCGTCGCCAGGACGAACGCGAAGCCGATCGCCTTCCATGACGTTTTCCAGGGGGGCATCATACTCCGTGCCGTCCTGCAGGATGCGCCGTGCCGTCTTGGGTGCGAGGTCGAGGAGCGCGCGGATCGCATCGCCCGTTCGCTCGCGCGCGCGCAGTTCGAGAACCTGGCCGACGAAGACCAGCGTCACGATCACAACAGCCGCCTCGTAGTAGGTGCCGACGCCGTGTCCCATCCGGTATTGCTCAGGGAAGACGCCCGGAAGGAAGGTCGCGACCAGAGAATAGAGGTAAGCTGCCGCCACGCCTAGGCTGATCAGCGTCCACATGTTTGGGCTGCGGTTTGTCAACGACTCCCAGCCACGCCGGAAGAACGGCAGCGCCGCCCAGAGGATGATCGGCGTCGCGAGAATAAACTCGAGGTAGCTGGCCGTCTGATGCCCGACCCAGTCGCGCACCGGCAGAGCCACCAACTCGCCCATGGTCAGGACGATGAGCGGCACGGCCGCCGCCGCCGATATCCACATCCTGCGCGTGAAGTCGACCAGCTCGTGGCTTGGCTCATCCGTGGGCACCATAGGCTCAAGCGCCATGCCGCAGATCGGGCAGGTTCCCGGCGCGTCCCGCACGATCTCGGGATGCATCGGGCAAGTATACTGCACGTTGGCCGGAGCAGCCTTCTTGTGTTTCCCGGCCCGCCCGGAAGCGTAGAACCAGGGATCCGCCCCGAACTTCGTTTGGCACGACTCCGAGCAGAAATGGAAGGTCTCTCCCTGGAACTCGGCATGACGCCCGTCCGGCTTGATCGCCACCGTCATTCCGCAGACAGGGTCCTTCGCCGTCTCGGACCCTGCCGGGATATCGTGTGCCGCGTGATGATGATCGTGATCCATCGTCTTCCGCCTTTCCATGGTCGCACCTACCTGGGGCTTCCAGTTACTGTAAGCTCAAGCCTTTTCTAGCGGTCGCTGGAATCGGCAGTGGTTCGGGTGTCCTGATGCGCCTTTTGCCCGGACCTCACGACAACATGGGGCAGGACATCACAGGATCGGTATCGGGCGTCGGGGCGCCCCGGACAGGGCGCCCCGTCTGGATCAGACCAACGCCGTGACCGCGAACTCGGTCATCATGCCGGTCGCAAGGTGCGGCATGTGATGGCAATGCAGCATCCAGCGCGCGGCCTCGCCGGCGTCCAGGGCGACATCGACCATCGACATCGGCGGGACGTAGACGGTGTCGCGCAGCGCGCCTGCAACCGCCCGTCCGTTCAGTCCGACGACCTGGAACGCATGTCCGTGCAGATGCATCGGATGGCCCATCATCGACATGTTGTGGAACGACAGCACTACACGTTCGCCGCTGCGCGCGATTATCGGCTGGTGCCGGCCCCAGACGGACCCGTTGATCGTCCAGACATAGGGCTGCATCGAGCCGCCCAACATCAGCATCTGGCTACGGTCCACAGGTCGATCCGGCAGGGCATCCAGCGCGATCAGGCTCGCCTCCTGAGCAAGGTCGGTGTCGAAGGCGGGCGCTTCCACCTCTGCGACACTTTCGATGCGCCGAACTTCTGCACCCGGCGTCGCGAGGATCAGGCCGGTCCGCTCCCGTGCGCCCTCGCGCAGGGCGAGGATCGGCCAGGCTCCGCCTTCGTTTGGCAGGTCGATCTCGATGTCCAGCCGCTGACCCATCGCCAGCCCGAACCGGGTGCCAGAAACGGGCTGAACGGCGTGCCCATCGACGGCGACAAGTCGCCCCCGCGCGCCGCCGGTATCGATCCAGAGCACCGTGGCCGCAGAGGCGTTGATCACGCGAAGCCGGATGCGGCCACCGCGCTCGACCTGCACCACCTCGGGGTCGGAGAGGGTGCGGTCATTGGCGAGATAGGCGTCCCAGTTATAGTCATTCAGGTCCATGGCCATGCCGCCCATGCCCATCATCCCGCCCATTCCCGGCATGTTGCCCATCATCCCACCCATGGCGCCGTGGCTCATCGCGCCATGATCCATGCCGGGCACAGCGCCCACGCCTTTCATGGGCATGCCTTGCTCGGGCGGCGCACCGGAATCTGCGCCATGACCCGCACCGTGCCCGCCGCCATGGCCACCGCTGATGTCCGCGAGAACCTCATCAGGTGACTTGAAGGAGAAATCATGCAGGAACAGCACGACCTCCTGCCTGTCGGCAGCCAGGTCCTCCTGCGAGCGCACGATGAGCGGCGCGGCGAGCAATTGCATCTCTTGGATCGGCACGTGGCTGTGCATCCAGTGCGTGCCTGGCCGCGCCTCGAAGTCGTAGGACCGGGTTTCGCCCGGCGAGAGCAAGGGCATGGGCATGTCAGGCACGCCGTCCTGCGCGTTCGGCGGAATCTGACCGTGCCAATGGATGATCGTGCCGACGTCGAGGTCGTTTGTAAGATCGACCCGGAAACGCTGTCCGGGGTCGAGCACCAGCCCCTGACCGCCGGGACCAGCGAGGCCGAAGACGGTGGCCGCACGACCGTCGATTTCGAGCGTGCGGCTTGCAGCGGACAGGGCGATAGGGGGCAGCGCCTGCGCGGAGGCAAGACGGGGCATCTGTGCCGCACCAACGGTGGCAGCACATGCGGCGATAAAGCCGCGTCGCGAAAGGGTGTTCATGGTCGTCTCCTCGGGACATCTGTCCCGTTCATCAAAGTTGATGGGACGCCGCGGACGTCAGCCCGGGCGCGTTCAGAGGAGACGGAGCTTCGGTGGTCGTTCGTTCAGATCCGGCGCATGGCCGAAGTGGCTTGCCTCCGACGGAAAGCCATGTCGAGCGGGACCGTATGCCGGCCCGGAATCAGCGACCGGCGACGTCAAAAAGGCCGAAAGAGACGCGCAGACGAACTCACACACCCCGGCATCGGCCGATCCACAGTGATCTTCACCTTCACAGGCAAGTTGAGCAGGATCGGGAGAATGCATCGCCCCGCCAACATGGCTTGCGTGCTCCGGACCGGACGCGTAGCTCATGCGCGCAGCGTGCGCAGAGGCCGCCGTTGTCACCACAGTGATCGCGAGTATGGCAAGCATCGTGACGAGGCGATCAAACATGACGCAGAGATAGGCGCTGCTCACGAGAATGTCTATGTTGCCGACGGCGCCCCTCTGGCAGAATGCACCTCTGCTGCGATGGGGACCCAACTCTTGAGAAAAGGCCATCGAAATACCGCGATGATCGGTTCGCTCATCGGAGGCTTGACCGTCCTGATCCTCACCGATGGGGTTAGTGCCGCATCGAGCTCTGTGGCACCGGCGGAGGTCATCGCTGAAGGACGGCAGATCTATGTGGATCAGTGCTCGGCGTGCCACGGTGCGACCCTCGAAGGCCAGCCTGATTGGCGGTCGCCTCTCCCCTCGGGCCGGCTGCCGGCGCCACCGCACGACGCTACCGGTCATACATGGCACCATCCCGACGACGTCCTGTTGCGGATCGTGAGGGAAGGCACGGCCGCGATCGTCGGGGGCGGATACGAGAGCGACATGCCAGGCTTCGGAGATGTGCTGAGCGACGCGGAGATTCGAGCGGTTCTCGAATACATCAAAAGCACTTGGCCGAAACGCGAGCGCAGCTATCAGGAGAGCGTGTCAGCGACAAACTGACTATTCACCTGATCTTCCTATGCTACCCGCGCCAGGCTCGTTCACAGACTGATAGAGGAAGGTCGCCGACCAGGTCAGCACCATGAATCCGCCCAGGGACTGCAACATGTTGATCATCCGTATCGATCAGCTGGTCTCGATATGCGTGTAAACCGAGGGTGGCGAAGTTGATGCCGGAAAAGGAGATCAGCCCTTCCCGACTCGCGTCGTAGCTGCCGCCGAGTTGTCCCAACTCGCCCCAGCCAAGCAGCACGTTGTAGACCACGGCGAAAGCCAGGATCTCGATCGTGTGGAGAGCAAGCAGGACCAGGAACGTGACCATGGCCGCCGCTTGGAGTCTCTCGTCCGCGTTCGGTTTGATGCCGCGAACGGCAAGCAGGCCGCCCGTGGTGATGGCGCACACCAAGCGGGGCAACGAGGACGAATCCGGAAACTGGCGCCATTTCTCAGCTCCATCACGAACGTTGCTTTGCCGCCAAGGGCGCCTGCGGCGCCGTCTCGCCTAAATCTGACCCTGAGGTAATCGAAGAACTCATCGACGGGCTGCCGCAATGCACCATGCGGCACCGAAACCGGAAAGAGGAGAAGACGTTACTCGCCTCTTGGCACCAGAATTCAGGCTGGGTTGAGCCTCGGGTGGGTTTCCTCACCGAGCCAGAAGAGCAGACCGCCCGAGACGAACATCGAGATCGCGACGAACCAGAAGGCGGCCTCGGCTCCACCCGTCAGGTTTGCCGCCAGCCCGAGGCCGAGCGCGCCGATGGCATAGCCGAGGTCGCGCCAGAAGCGGTAGATGCCGATGGCCGAGCCGCGCCAGGCGGGAGGGGTGATGTCGGCGACCGCCGCGGAGAGGTTGGGGTAAAGCAGCGCCATGCCGAAACCCGCCACGCCCGCCGAGACGGACCACCAGAGCACGCCCGAACCCATCACCACCATTGCCACGCCCACGCCGCAGATCCACATGCCCAGCACGTTCGGCCAGAACCGGCCGACGTGGTCCGATAGACGCCCGGTGAAGAGCTGTGAGCCGCCCCAGACAAGACCATAGGTCCCGACGATCCAGCCGACCTCGGTCAGGCTGGCGCCCTGGGCCACGAGGAAGACCGGGAAAAGTGCCCACATGAGAGCATCGACGAACTTCTCGACGAGCCCCGCCTGGCAGATCGCGAAGAGGCGCCGGTCTCGCCAGGTCATCAGCGCGAAGACCTCGCCCATGCCGGGATGATCGGAGACGCCCCGCGGATAGCGAGGCAGAGATTTCGGCGGTGCGGCCCTGTGCGCAGCAGTCTCCGCCTTTGCCCACGGGAGCGTATCCCTCACCCAGACAACGGTGAGAAGCAGCGCGAGCAAGACGACGGCCATGCCGAAGACCAGGAGCCCGACGCGTGCCCCCAGCCACTCCGCGGCATAGGCGGTCAGTATGCCCGCGACTGCGACGCCGACATAGCCCGAGAACTCGTTCAGCCCCATCGTCAACCCGCGTTCATCGGCGCGTGTGATGTCAAGCTTCGCGGTCTGCGTCATCGACCAGCAGAGACCCTGGTTGACCCCCAGCAGCACCGTCGCCGCCACGATCCAGTTCCAGTCGGGCGCATACCAGATCATCATCGGGATCGGCAGCGCCACGACCCAGCCCCAGAACAGGACGCGCTTGCGCCCGATCCGCTCGGACCAGCGCCCGGCTACGAAGTTCATCACTGCCTTCACCGCACCGAAGGCCACCACGAAGGAAGCGAGCAGCAGGAACGAGCCGCGCTCGAGCCCGAACTCGCTTTCTGCCAGGGCCGGAACCACCGTGCGGGTCATGCCGATGGCGAAGCCGACCAGCATGACCTGGATCAGCTGGTGCGTGACCTGGCCTGCATTCTCGCGGAGGCCATGCTGAAGGTCTGTTGCAGTCATTCCGCAGGCTCCTTGGAGGTAAGCCGTGGATCAAATCGGGCCGCAGGTGGCCGGGAAGCGGTCAGGGTTTCGGAACCCTAGGTCAACTCATGCGGATCAAGTAGCCGAGGACGTCCGACACATCCACACGTCCCACGATCCGTGTTCCGTCGCTCACCGGGAACATGGTGAGGGTGGCTTAGAAACATCCCGGCAACTCTTGTAGGCTCGTCCTTTCACGTCCAGTACAACAACTTCGCGCGTCATAGGGTCTGCTACCAGCCTTTCCCTCCCGGTAACAACTTGCATGAAGCGCGGCGCGAATGCGGTCCTTTTGAGTGTGGGTTCCTACAAGGCGGTCGCCGAGACAAACCTGACGTGGCCATTGGGAGGAGGGCTGGTAGTCATTCTCTCCTGCGAGGAAGCAGTCATCTTCTCGCGCGGTGCTCCTTCTGACTTCCGGCGCTCGGCTGAGCGTCGGTTCCTTCGTTTCCCGACATGAGAACATGTTCTCCACATGACGATGGAACCGACGCTCAGTTCCGCCCTCGTGACCGAGAAAGTCGCTTGAGTTTCGACAACCCGACGGGACGAGGACCAAATCTGACTGACAGAGGATTGCCTACGACGCGGAGGTGGACGGAAGCAGGCGTGCCCTCCGGATCTGATCCGGCGCGTCATGGGCAAGACTGTAACACCTAACGAACTCCACGATGTCTGATCCGGCATAGAGTGAGCTTGCGATTCTTCCGAGCTAGAATGCTTGCCAGAGGCTGTGAGCGCCTCGCTGGCAGCGAAGTCGGCCCTCGCTAGGGTCGGAAGCGTAAAAGGCGTCATGCCGCTGTTGGAGCCGCCCAGTTCGGGGAGCGACATCGAACAGGGCTCTCCGAGAGCCGCAGTGCGAAGTTGCTGCCGCCAAGAACTCTACGAGCCGGTGGCGCACAAGACAGGGGACAGGTCGCGGGGTTCTTGGACCGGGGCCTATCAACTCTCGTCTGTTGCAGATCAATGCGCCGGGACGCGCAGGTCGCGCAACGGTCATCGTCTTCATGGCACGCTCACGCGACGCTGGCTCAGGTTGCGACGTCAAAGGAGGCTCCCGGAGGGTAAGATGAGCTCTTGCATGACACCGCAATCTGATGGAGGCAGCCTGCGGCATAGTCTTGCTGAAGGAGGGACAGAGGCGAGAGTCTTTCGCGCTAAGCCGATCCCGCCCGGGTGTCGCGCATCGCGCCGCCGCAATCGGCCTCTCCCTCTCTCACTGGCTCTCTGAAGCGCGCTCGCTGCGCTCACGCTTCACCACTCTCTCACTGCCTCTCGGAAGCGTTCGCTTCGCTCACGCTCCACCCATCACTACCTCCGCTCTCTTAAGTGCTCGCTTCGCTCACGCTTCAGCCATCTATGGGAGAGGAAGAGGCTTCTATGCTCGTTGTTGAACGGTCTGGATGAACACTGACAACACCGAAGCAAAGAGAGGAAGCGCCAGAGGGGAGAAGTAAGGGAGGTGGAAGGAGGATGCGTTGTGGGGAGCGGACGGTGAGCGTCGACGCTCTGATGCGCCCTGCCTCCGCCAAAGCTTCGCAATTGCTCTCATCCGGAGACGGAGATCTTACTCTGCAAAGCTGTGGCGAAGGGTCTTGACCGAAGCGTCGCAAGCGGCCCGTCCCTGCTCACGGCTCTCAGCCGTGGAACTCGCAGTAGATCACCTGGTGGTCAGGCTTCGTTTCGTCAAGGTTCTTGAGGACGTAGTCGATGACTCCGGCATCACGATACGGTTGAACGTCCACGGTTCCAGACGGCACTAGTTCCTCCCAGTCACGCCGTGCATGCACACCCAGCTCCGATCAGCGGTCGGCGTGCTCAGGGTCGACCTCTATAAGGAGGTGCCAGTGAGGGTTCACGTCAGCATCTTCCAGGAATGCGAACCAGAGCATGCGCTCGTCAGGCCGCTCCTTCCAGCGAGACCCAACGAACTCTCGATTGATGCGAGCGTCCCATTCCCGGAGCCGACGTCTCACGTAGGCGACGGAAAGATCGGCGCGGTTCGTCGTAAGAGTAACGTAGTGAGTAAACGCGTGCTTCATCAGCCGTGTCTTCCATGCGTCACGGTAGGCGATGGTCTTTTGCAGCATGTAGGTCTCCGTTCTGGGATGTCGGGTTGGACGTCAGCTATGATGGAAGCCTGCTCCCTGCGACTCCTTCAGCAAAACCGACAGCTGCGGAAAATGCCGATGAGACAGTGGCTTGAGTCGGACTCGCGACGCGATACGCATCCTGACGACGCACCCTCCTGAGGCAGCCGCTTGTTCAAAGTGCCGACGAACTTCCGCCTGCTTTAGGATGGAAGCCGTCGGCATCCGTTTCAGCTTTGTGAAGGACAGCTCAGCATGACCGCGTCCTTCGCCCTTCCGTGCCTAAGCCTGCCGGATGAGGCCGTGACGCATGAGGGCCGCATCATATCGCGGATCAGTCGTGCGTTCCGAAAGGCGCGGGCTGGCAGCACCGCTTCGTCAGGCTGACGGTCTGTTTGATGCTTGGCGCAGCAGGAGGCCGCTGCCAAGAAACAGTCTGAAGGAAAAATTTGGGGCCGATAAAACCGTCGCAAAAGCAGACCCATGAGCGCTTGTAGGCGCGCGCTGGAACCTCATCCGTCGTGCTGTCTGTCCAGCGCCCGACATCTGTCTGAAGAGTAGTTTCAGTTCGGATGGTCCAAGGTGGGCAGCCGCCGGATCGATGGCAGCCCGCCGACCCAACTTCCGGCTTGACGGTCTCTGCCCCAGCCTCTACCTAGCGCCTCGCCTGTGGCGGAGTAGCTCAGTTGGTTAGAGCAGCGGAATCATAATCCGCGTGTCGGGGGTTCAAGTCCCTCCTCCGCTACCATCGCTTCCCTGGATCATTTGCTGGATGTCCGCCCGGCGGACTTCGTGAGCCCGCCGAGCCAGGTTCGTTTTCAGGCGGCTGCGGCTTGGGCGAGGGGCGGCACGAAGCGCAGCGAGAACCGGGCGGCGAGCGCGTCGATTGCCGCCGGCGTCGCGGGAGCCTCGGTCTCGACGGCGGAGAAGAACCCCTCGAACCCGCCGGGCGTCATCATGACCATCAGGCGTCCGGTCGTTTCGCCGATGTTCTGGAAGCGATGCACCGCGCCGCGGGGTACCACGATCAGGCCTCCCTCCTTGAGCTCGACGCGCGCGCCGTTGCACCAGAACGCGAAGCGGCCCTCGAGGACGCGAAAGAATTCCTCCTCGTTCTCGTGGATGTGGGGCGGCGGACCTTCACCGGCCGGCACCTCGGCTTCGAACACACCGAGGCAACCACCGGTCTCATCGGCGGAAATGCGGATCATGTGGGGTCCGAAGCCGAGCGCGAGCGTGCCGGCGCCGGGGGCCGATACGACCGCTTGATCAAAAGTCTTCATCTGTAGCTCCATCAGGATTGTTTGCGACTGGGAGGGCGTATATTCCGAGGGAAACGTTCCGATAAGCCGCCTGCATTCCGAAACATTGTCCGGAAGACTTGACAGATGAAGACGGTCGATCCCCTGCACGGCGTCGCGGCGTTTCTTGCGGTGGCCGAACGCGAGAGCTTCACCGGAGCCGCCGAGGCGCTTGGTCTGACACGATCCACGGTGAGCGCGCAGGTAGCCGATCTGGAGGCTCGGCTGGGCCTGCGTCTGTTCCATCGCTCCACCCGCATCGTCCGGATGACAGCGGCAGGTCAGGCCTATCGCGACCGCCTCGGCGATCTAGCGGAGCGGGTCGACCTTGCCGAGCGTGCGGCGCGGGCGGAGCATTCGGCGCCGGAGGGTCGGCTGCGCATCACCGCGCCGCCCGACCTGGCGCAGAGGTTCCTCCTGCCCTGGGTCGCAGAGTTCCTGGCGGGCCATCCCGGCATCCGCATCGAGCTCGACCTGTCGAACGCGGCACACAACCTGATCGAGCGCCGGCTCGACCTCGCGATCCGCGGAACGATCGCGGTCGAGCCGAACCTCATCACCCGAAAGCTGGGCGTCTCCCCCCTTCTGACCTGCGCGCACCCAGACTACATCGCGCGGCGCGGCCAGCCCGAGACGCCCGCCGACCTTGCCGATCACGACCTCCTGCACTTCGCGAGCCTGCGTCGGGGACGCATCTGGACCATGACGCGGGGCCCAGAACGGGTCGAAGTCCCGATCCTGCCGAGGCTCGAACTGAACGAGGGATGGGCACTGCGGACGGCCGCTCTCGAAGCGACGGGCATCTGCCAGCTTCCGGCCTTCATTGTCGGTGAATTGCTCAGGGCGGGCGACCTCGTCCATGTCCTGCCGGAGTGGAGCGCGGGCGAGGTGCCGCTTCACGCCGTCTATCCGGACAACCGCCTCATCGCCGAGCGTGTGCGAGCCTTCGTCAGCTTTATCGCCCGGAAGGCGAAGGGCGAGCCGGACCTGGGCGGCGGCCAGGCGGCCTAGTCGGTCCGCTCGAGCCGCGCCGCCATCGCACCGAAGCCCAGCCTCTTTGCGTGGTCGAGCGGCGTCAGTCCGTTTCGGTCCGCAAGGGTCCGGTCCGCGCCGGCCGAGAGCAGCACGTCGAGCACGGCGAGGTGGTCGGAGCCCCCGTCGCCGAGCACGACGGACTCCATGACGGCCGTCCAGTGAAGGTTGTTGACGTGGTCGAGCGGCGCGCCGGCGGCGACGAGCCGGCGCACGACCTCGACATGTCCGAGGTGAGCCGCCGCGATGAGCGCCGTGCCGTCGTACGGGCTGGTGACGAGCCCGGGTTCGTTGCCGAGTTCGATCGCGAGCGACATCAGCTCGGGATCGTCCGCCACGGCGGCGATGGTCACGACGTCATAGGCGTCGCCCTCGAGCGCGTTCATGTCGGCGCCGGTTTCGGCCAAGGCATGGAGGGCGTCGTCATGGGAGGCGAAGGCCACGACATGTGCGGCTGTACGGCCCTTGGCGTCACGGGCTTCGAGGTCCGCGCCCTCCGCAACGAGCCGACGGATCGCACTCACGTCGCCGTTGTGCGCGGCGGCAAAGAGCCCGCCATAGCCTGCGATGTCTCCTGCGGACGGCGGCACCTGCGCCCTTGCGGCCTCGGCAGAAAAGGCCAGAAGGAATGAGAAGACGACACGTCGCATGGCTGATCCTTTCCCGCGCGGCTCAAGACACGTTCGTTGTACCCTAGCACACCTCTGGCCGGAATGCCGGTGGCCCCCCGCCCCCGCCTGATGCTAGGTGTGCAGGATACTGGAGGTGCGCCAGGGAGAGCGGCTTGCTTGTCTTCACGATCTGGCCCCTCTTCGCCCTGATCTGCCTCGGCTATGTTCTGTCGCGCAACAGGTTTCCCGACACCGGATTCTGGCCGGCGGCGGAACGGCTGAACTATTTCCTGCTGTTCCCTGCCCTTCTGGTGTCGAGCCTCGCCGAAGCTCCGATACGGGACCCGCAGATACTTCGGTTGGGTCTGGCGGGCGTGGCGACGGTCCTTGTCGCCACCTTTGCATTCTGGATCGCGCGGCGGGTCAGGCCCGTCCCCTCGGCACGCTTCGGGCCGGGTCTGCAAGGCGTGATCCGGTTCAACACCTACCTCGGCCTCGCCACGACGACGGCCTTGGCGGGTGCCGCGGGGGTGGAGAGAGCAGCGGTCTATCTCGCCATCACCGTCCCCTTGGTGAACGTGCTGTCGATCCTCGCCCTTACCGAACGCGGTACGGAGCGTAAGGCCATCGGTCTGGCGAAGACGGTACTTCGCAATCCCCTGATCCTCGCCTGCCTCGCGGGTCTCGCCATCGCGGCGGCGGGGATCGGATTGCCTTGGGGGATCGGGAGATTTCTCGGCCTCGTGGCGCAGGCCAGCCTTCCCCTCGGCCTTCTCTGCGTCGGCGCGGCGCTGCGGCCCCAGGCGGTGCGGCAAGAGATCGGCGTGCTGGCCTTCAACAGCGCGCTGAGGCTTCTCGCCATGCCGCTTCTCGCGCTGGTCGTGGGCAAGGCGTTCGGTCTCGACAGTACCGAGGCGCTGGTACTCGTGGTCTTCTCGGCCATCCCGACCGCGCCCACCGCCTATGTCCTGACCAAGCAACTGGGCGGCGACGGGACACTGATGGCAGGCCTCGTCACACTCCAGACCCTCGCCGCCGTGGCGACGATCCCGCTCGTCCTGCTGCTCTTCGGCTTCGCCTAGGCCGCGGGCAAGGCTGATCGGCGGACGTGGTCAATCCAAGGTCACTTGCCTTGCCAGATACTGAAGCCGCATTCTTGTGGAAGGCCGTGGTTCTGCTTCCGGTTCTTTGATGCTTTTCGCGATAAGCGGCCGGAATTTTGCATTGTCACGATGTAATATAAGCGCGTCTATTGCTGCATTTCTCACGAGGACAGATCGATCGCAAAGACCATTGGCGATTGCCGCGATCAAGTCAGGTTCAGCCGTCAAGGGCCGGCTTCCAAACGCCTCACGCCAAACAGGTTTTCCCATCGGCCCGTCCATCCACACCTTCTTGCGAATGGCAAGTGGCCAGATGACACGCGCCTTGGAAAGGCACGTGAGAGCGGCTGCGCGAAGATGAGGTTCGTGTGCATCTGACGCTATTGCCGTCAGGTGCGTGTCGAAAGCGGGGCTTCGACTTAGAACTCGAAACACGCGGCTTGCGCCTTTGCGGCTGACGCCGAGCAACATAACTGACAATGCATCGACCAAGCCACAATGCTTCACAACGTCCTCGACGAATGGCTCGTAACCACCACTCCATCTATTCCACAGATGTCTTTTGGTCAGGAACGCCCAGACCGCCGGCGCCAGAACGTCCCCGGACGACGTAGAAAAACATCTTGCTAGGGTGGCACTCGCCGCGTCGCGCACTTCGGGTACCCAGTCGTTCAGGCGCGCAAGAAGCCCGAATGCGGCAATTGGGCCGTCCAGAACTTCGATTGAACGGAGTGCCTCCTCTCGGATGAATCCGTCTCTGTGGTAGAGGTATATGTCCGCGAAGCCGGAATTCTCCTTCAACTGCGCTCTAGCAACGCGACGTTGCCAAGCGGCGTTCCCTCGCATGCCGTAAAGGTCGCAGCGGTGCCGCGCGAGTTTTTCGAACCTCTGGATTTCGCCACGCCTCAACAGCGACTCGAGTTCAATCCGAAATTCACTGTCAATTATTTTAAAGCTGCGACGCGGACCCTGCCGCTGCCAGCAGCCGCCAACTAAAGCACGAAGTTTGGAAGCCCACCCAAAGGCGTGCGACGTCCGAAGTCGACTCATGTCGTCAAGCTAGACCAACGGCCTGAGCCCGATAACAATAAAGGCCGACTGGTTTCGTCATGGCACGAAACGGCGACCAAGCCACGTCCTAGGCCGCGACAGCCTCAGGCACCTTTGCGCCGGTCATGAAAGCCACCGCGTCCGACATCGTGTAGTCTTTCGGGTCGATGACGCAAAGCCGACGCCCGAGGCGGTGGATGTGGATGCGGTCCGCCACTTCGAAGACGTGCGGCATGTTGTGCGAGATCAGGATGATCGGGATGCCGCGCGAGCGCACGTCGAGGATCAGTTCCAGCACGCGGCGCGACTCCTTGACGCCGAGCGCCGCCGTGGGTTCGTCGAGGATGATGACCTTCGACCCGAAGGCGGCGGCGCGCGCCACGGCGACGCCCTGCCGCTGGCCGCCCGACAGCGTCTCGACCGCCTGGTTGATGTTCTGGATCGTCATCAGGCCCAGGTCGGAGAGCTTCTGGCGCGCGAAGTCCTCCATCTTCTTCCGGTCGAGCTTGCGGAACCACTTGCCCATGATTCCCTCGGCCCGGATCTCGCGACCCATGAACATGTTGTCGGCGATCGACAGCGCGGGCGACATCGCCAGCGTCTGGTACACGGTCTCGATCCCGGCCTTCCGTCCGTCTATGGGCGAGGTGAAACTCACCTTCTGGCCGTCGAGCCAGATGTCGCCCTCGTCCGGCACCACTGCGCCGGAGATGGCCTTGATCAGGGTCGACTTGCCTGCCCCGTTGTCGCCGATCACCGCCAGGATTTCGCCCGGCATGAGGTCGAAGTCACAGTGGTCCAGCGCCGTGACGCGGCCGTAATGCTTGACGAGGTTCCGGCCCTTGAGAATGGGTTCCATCAGCCCGACACCTTTCTGATCCACTGGTCGGCCGCGACGGCGGCGATGATGAGAATGCCGATAAGCAGGAAGGTCCACTGCGCGTCGGCCCCGAGAAGCCTGAGTCCCAGCGTGAACACGCCCACGATCAGTGCCCCAAAAAGACTGCCCAGGATCGAGCCGCGCCCGCCGAACAGCGAGATCCCCCCGATCACAACGGCGGTGATGCTTTCGATGTTGGCCAACTGTCCGCTGGTCGGCGAAACCGCCCCGATCCGGCCGATCAAGGCCCAGCCAGCGAAGGCGCAGATCAGTCCCGACAGGGCATAGACCTGGATCAGCACCTTGTTGGTGTTGACGCCGGACAGCTCGGCCGCCTCCTTGTCGTCGCCGACAGCATAGACGTGGCGCCCCCAGGCGGTGTGGCGCAGGACGTAGGCGAGGACAAAAATCAGCGCAAGCATGAAGACGACGCCCACGGTGAAGACTGCGCCTCCCACGTTGAACTTGGCGCCGAAGAGCTGAAGGAGCGGCGCCTGGGCTTCGATGTCCTGGGCGCGGATCGTCTCGTTCTTGGAATAGAGGAAGTTCGTCGCCAGCACGATCTGCCACATCCCGAGCGTGACGATGAAAGGCGGCAGCTTCACCTTGGCCACCAGCCAGCCGTTCAGCGCGCCGATCGCGGTTCCGACGGCAAGGCCGGCGAGGATCGAGACCGGCGCGGGAATCCCGTAGCGGAAGGTGAACTGGCCCATCACGACAGACGAGAACACCATGATCGCGCCGACGCTGAGGTCGATGCCTGCAGTCAGAATCACGATGGATTGCGCCGCCGCGACGATACCGACGATCTGCACCTGCTGGAGAATCAGTGTCAGCGCGAAGGGCGAGAAGAACTTCGATCCAAGAAGGAGCCCAAAGGTCACGATCGCCAGCACGAGCACGAACAGCGGAACCAGCGACGGATTCATGTGCAGGATGTGTTGCACCTTGCCCATCAGCGTCGCGTGGCGAGCGTCGTGGAACTCGGCGACCGCTTCGGAACGGTTCAGCGCGCCTTCGTAGTTGTCGGATCTTGCCGTTGTGTCAGCCATGGATCTCCCCTCCCCACGGCAGCACCTGCCGCGCGTGAAAGCCTAACCGCGATGACCTGGAAAAATCAACGAAAGGGAGGCGGGCGACCCGCCTCCCTGCGCGGGGGCATCAGCCCCAGCAAAGTTCCTTGCCTTCGGCGACCGAGATCGACTCGACGCCTTCGACGGGTTCGTCGGTCACCAGCGCGACGCCGGTGTCGAAGAAGTCCTTGCCTTCGGTCGGCTCGGGCTTAACGCCCTCGTCGGCCCATTTGGCGATGGCCTCGACGCCAAGCGAGGCCATCAGCAGCGGATACTGCTGGCTGGTCGCGCCGATGACGCCGGCCTCGACGTCCGCGATGCCGGGGCATCCGCCGTCAACCGAAACGACCAGCACATCATTCTCGCGACCGACCGACTTAAGCGCCTCATAGGCGCCGGCGGCGGCGGGCTCGTTGATGGTGTGGACGACGTTGATCGTCGGGTCCTTCGCGAGGAGGTTCTCCATCGCGCGGCGGCCACCCTCCTGGTTGCCGTCGGTCACGTCGGAGCCGACGAGACGCGGATCCTCTTCGTCACCGATGACGTCGGGGTTGTTCAGCTCGACGCCGAAGCCATCGAGGAAGCCCTGGTTCCGCAGAACATCGACGGTCGGCTGGCTGACGTTGAGGTCGAGTGTCGCGATCTTGGCATCGGTCGCGGCATCGCCCATCTTGCCCTTCGCCCACTGGCCGATCAGCAGACCGGCCTTGTAGTTGTCCGTCGCGAAGGTGGCGTCGGCGGCGTCGATCGGCGAGAGCGGCGTGTCGAGCGCGATCACGAGGATGCCCGCGTCGCGTGCCTGCTGGACGGCGGGAACGATGGACGAGGTATCCGACGCGGTCAGAAGGATGCCCTTCGCGCCGTCGGCGATGCAGGTCTCGATGGCCTGGACCTGGGTCTCGTGGTCGCCGTCGATCTTGCCGGCGAAGGACTTCAGCGTCATGCCGAGTTCTTCGGCCTTGGCTTGGGCGCCTTCCTTCATCTTGACGAAGAAGGGGTTGGTGTCGGTCTTGGTGATGAGGCAGACGGTCGCCCCGCCGTGGGCGGCGGCCATTGCCGACCCCGCCATGGCGAGCGATGCAAGCGCCGTGCCAATCAGAATTTTTTTCATGTGGTCCTCCCAGAAATTACCCACCGTCCGGTTGGGGACGGCTGCGGAATCGTTGCTACACCGCAACGCCGGGTCGGGTCAATAAGTAAATCAATTTGATTTATTAATTGACAGACGCACGCAGCGCGCAGCATTCTCGGTGATCATGGGAGGGTCAAGCCCTTGACAACCAACGAAACATTTATACGCGTCTCTGGGAGCGGCGCAAATCAGTCAGGCCTGCGCGATCAGAACGCGAGGGTCGTGCTGTCATTTATCCGTCGTCATGGCGAGCTTCCGAGCGCCGAAATCGCGCGGCGTTCCGGGCTGTCCGCACAGACGGTTTCGAACATCGTGCGTGCGCTCGAAGCCGAGGGCCTTGTCCGGCGCGGCATGTCCATCAAGGGCAAGGTCGGCAAGCCGTCGGTGCCGATGGCGCTGGAACCTGGCGGCGTCACGTCGCTTGGTCTCAACATCGGCCGGCGTGCGGCCGAGATGGTCCTCGTCGACTTCACGGGCTCCGTCCTCGCCGAGCGAATGACACCCTATTCCTACCCCACCCCCGACGCCGTGCGCGCCTTCGTCCTCGACGCGATCGGCGCGATCTTCGCCGACCGCCCCGGCGACCTCACCCACCTTGCCGGTCTCGGCATCGCCATGCCCTACGAGTTGTGGAACTGGCTCGACTACGTCGATGCCCCTGAAGAGCTGATGAACGAGTGGCGCACCATCGCCATCGGCGCCTATCTGGGCGAGGCGACGGGGCTGGAGACCGTGGTCGAAAACGACGCGACCTCGGCCTGCGTCGCCGAGCATCTTCTCGGACGCGGACACGAATACGCCGACTTCGCCTATTTCTTCCTCGGCGCCTTCCTCGGCGGCGGTCTGGTGCTGAACGGCAAGGTCTATTCGGGCCGAAACGGCAACGCGGGCGCCTTTGGCTCGCTTCTGGTGCCCGATGGGACGGGCGACGTGGCCCAGCTTCTGGACGTCGCCTCGAATCATGTGCTCGAGCGGAGCCTGGCCGAGGCCGGCATCGACGCCAGCGTCCTGCGCACCCGTCCCGACGACTGGAGCGCGCTCGAACCTCACCTTTCCGAGTGGATCGCCGCGACCGGCCGCTACCTGGCGCTCGCCGCCACCTCGATCGCGGCAGTCGTCGACGTCGAGGCGGTGCTGGTCGAAGGTGCCGTGCCCGCCCCCGTGCGCGCCGCTCTCGTGTCCCGGGCGCGAAGCACCCTCGAAACGCTCGACCGCACGGGCATCGCCACGCCCGACATCCGCGAAGCCAGCGTCGGCCGCGCCGCGCGCTCCATCGGCGCCGCCCTCCTGCCGATCCACGCGCGCTACTTCCTGGCCTGACCCGAACGAGTACGTTGCGCTGAACGCGCCAGCCGGCCCCAATTCGCCGGTCCGCAAATATCCCGGGGAGGTCCGGAGGGGCAGCGCCCCTCCGGCGCTCACCCGCCGCGGTCGACCCGCTGCAGAAGCTTCCGCGCTGCATCCTGCTCCGCCGCGCGTTTGGAGGAGGCGCTGGCGCTTTCGCTCTCGCCCGTGGCGAGCCGCGCCTCGACGGTGAACACCGGCGCGTGGTCCGGCCCCTGCCGCGCGGTTTCGGCATAGGTCGGCGGTACCTGCCCGCGCGCCTGCGCCCATTCCTGAAGCGATGTCTTGGGGTCGCGCGCGTCCGTCTCTACGGTGCGGATCCGGTCACCCCAGAGCCGCACGACAAGATCGCGCGCTGCTTCGAAGCCCGCGTCGCGGTAGACGGCGGCGATCACCGCCTCCATCGCGTCGCCGAGAAGCGCTTCTTTCCGCCGTCCGCCCGACATCGTCTCGGACCGACCAAGCTTCAGCACCGCGCCCAGGTCGATCTGACGGGCGACATCGGCGCAGGTCTCCTTCCGCACAAGGGCGTTGTAGCGCGGCGCAAGCACCCCTTCCGCAGCATCCCTGTCGGTCTCGATCAGCGCCTCGGCGATCACGAGACCCAGCACCCGATCACCCAGGAACTCGAGCCTCTGGTTGTCGGGCCTCGTGACGGACGAGATGGAGGAGTGCGTGACAGCGCGGATCAGGAGGTCGGGTCGGGCGAAACTGTGGCCGAGGCGGCGCTGGAAGGCTTCGAGCTCGGCCGAGAGCCGCATCAGTCGATCCGCTTGAAGAACCGGTCGGGCCGCCAGGTCCAGACGAAGAAAAGGCTGCGACCGGCAGAAGAGAACATGACCCGGTCGGCACGTCCGATCAGATGATCGAAAGGCACGAAGCCTACGCCTCCGGCGGCCTGCGGGACCCGGCTGTCGGTCGAGTTGTCACGGTTGTCGCCCATGAAGAAGAACTCGCCCTCGGGCACCGTGTACACGCCGGTATTGTCGAGACGTCCCGCGGTGGCGTCCAGCGTCGAGTGCTGCACGCCGTTCGGCAGCGTCTCGACGGCCTTGTCCTTGGTGCAGGCATCGCCCTCGCGCGGTGCGCGTTCCTGGCAAAGCGGATAGGACCCGATCGGCCCTTGCCGCTCGTAGGTCTCGACGAACTGGCCGTCGGCGACCTGCGGCACGGGACTGCCGTTCAGGAAGATCTGGCCCGACTGCATCTGGATCGTGTCACCGGGAAGGCCGATCACGCGCTTGATGAAATCCTGTCCGTTGACCGGGTGGCGGAAGACCACAACATCCCCGCGCTCGGGCATCTGGCCCATGATCCGGCCCTCGATGGGGCACATCGCGAAGGGACAGGAGAACTGCGAATAGCCGTAGGCCATCTTGTTGACGAACAGAAAATCGCCGATCAGCAGCGTGTCCTTCATCGACCCTGACGGGATCCAGAACGGCTGGAAGAACAGCGTCCGGAAAACCCCCGCGATCAGAAGCGCGTAGACCACCGTCTTGATGGTCTCGACGACCCCGTCCATCAGGGATCCCTCGGTCTCGCCGCCGCTCATGCTGGTCCTGCCTCTGCTAGCTTCGCGTTTCATGGGTGGTGGGCCGGAGAGTGTCAAGTTGGACCCTGGGTCCAACCCTCGGTCCAGAGCTTGCGCAGGCGGGCGCCGTCTCCGCGGAAATGGCCGCCGGCAAGGCGGGCGTCGGTGACGCGATCGGGCCGGAAGTGGCGGATCGCCTGGCGCAACTCGCACCAGGCGACGAGGTTGGCCGTCTCGGAGAAATAGACCAGCGCAAAGGGTCGCAGGACGCGATCCGTCGTCCGCCCTGTCTCGTCGCGGTAGCCGCGCTCGCCCTCTATCGGGATGCGCATCGCCTGAAGCGCGGCCACGTCGCGGTAAACCGTGCGCGGCGTGACCTCCAGCCGCTCGGCGAGATCGGCTCCCGTCATCGGACGCCGGGCCGCCGCCAGCATCTGCACGATCTCGAACAGCCGCGTCATCTTTCGCAAGGGCGCCTCCCTCTACTGACAGGCCGTTGTCAGTTCGACCCTGCTAAGGGACGGCCGAATGACATCGATCTCAACGGAATTCGCCCCGCTGCGATGGAAGAATGCAAGGAGCCAACTGACATGACCTACGCCCACAGCCTTGCAATCTTCTGGCTCCTGATCTTCGGGATCGTCGTCGTACCCGGCATGGATATGCTTCTCGTCCTGTCGCAGTCGCTGACCCGCGGCGTGCGCGGGGGACTGTCGGCCGTCGCGGGCATCATGGCGGCCGGTGCCGTCCACACGCTTTGGGGCGCCGTTTCGGTCGCGATCGTGCTGTCGCTGCCTCCTGCCGTCCTGTCTGCGATGCTGGTCGCGGGCGCGCTTTATCTCGCCTGGATCGGGATCTCCCTCGTCCGGTCTGCGATAACGGTCGCGGCGGAGGACACGCGGGCGGCAGGCGGACGCGCATTCCGGCAGGGTGCGGTGACCGCCCTCCTGAATCCGAAGGCCTATATCTTCGTCGCCTCGGTCTTCCCGCAGTTCGTCCGGCCCGAATATGGCGCGCTCTGGCGGCAGGGGCTGGTCATCGGCGCCATGGTGGCGGCGACGCAACTTGCCGTCTATGGCGGGATCGCGGTGGCGGCGGGGCGGATCAGGGGCTGGCTTCTCGGCTCGCCCGGCGCCACGATCCTGACGGGGCGCATCACGGGCGGGCTGTTCCTTGCCGTCGCAGCCTTGACGCTGGCAGGCGCGATCAGCCGCTGAGGGGACGCGCCTCGATCACGACGAAGGCCTGTGCCCAAGGGTGGTCGTCGGTCAGGGTGACGTGGATGATCGCCTCGTGGCCCGCCGGCGTCATCTCGGCCAGACGCTCACGCGCCCAGCCCGTCACGGTCATCACCGGCTGACCGGTCCGCAGGTTAGATACGGCCATGTCACGCCAGGCGATCCCCATGCGCAGGCCGGTCCCAAGCGCCTTGGAGCAGGCTTCCTTCGCCGCCCACCTCTTGGCATAGGTGCCCGCGGTGTCGCGGCGGCGCTCGGCCTTCCTCTGCTCGATCTCGGTGAAGCATCGGTTCCGGAACCTGTCCCCGAAGCGCTCGAGCGTGCGTTCGATCCGCTCGATGTTGCAGAGATCGGTCCCGATGCCGAGGATCACGAACCGAAGTCCTCGGCCGCGATCTCTCCCGTCGCCTGATCGAGAACGACCTCGAGGATCCCCTCGTCGAACATCGTCGTGTCGGGATTGTAGACCCGCATCGGAACGCCAAGCCGCAGACCCGTCGCAGGATCGTAGTCGGTTTCGAGACCTTCAAGCGACATCGACGCGTAGCCCATCGTGCCGTCGAACGACACGAGGCGGCACTGACGGATCCCAAGCTCGTCGTAGGGCGGCGAGACGATCATCAGGTGGAAGGGCGCGGCGGCGGGCTCCACCGTGTCCATCAGCGCGATGCGCACCGCACCGCTCGCGAAGGTGCGGGTGTTGTCCTCCCAGGGTTCGGCGATGGCTTCCGCGCGCGAGGCATAGCTGTCGTCGCAGGGCCGCACCTCGGCTGCGGCGGCGGGAAGCGCGAGGATGGCCACAAGGGCCGGGGCGGCGAGGCGGCGCATGGGCTGTCTCCGGTAACGGGTTCTTTGTGATCCAGAGATAAACCGGGGCGGCTGGAACACAAAGGGGCTCCTCATGCGCCGTCTCCTTCTCCTCGCCGCCCTGGCCCTCGCCGGCTGTGGCGGGCAGGCCTGGAACACCGCCGTCGCCGATCATCCACAGGTCCGCGAGGCGATGCTGGCCAGCGTCGTTCCGGGTCAGACCACCGAAAAGCGTTTCGTCGCTCAGTGGGGAATGCCGACCCAGAAGATCAACGAAGGGGCGCAGATCTCGTACGTCTATCGAAACATGACGAACCCGCCCGGCTATTACGCGCCGCAGTTCGGGACCAGCGCCGAGTTCGTCGTGGCGATGTTCCAGTACGGGCTCGCCATCGGCGCCTTTTCCTCGGACACGCAGGGCTGCCGCGCGACCTTTGCGCCGCGTCCGCCGGGGCCGAACCTTGACAACCCCTCGACGGTCCACGCCGTCAATTGCGGCGTCGTCTACGACGGATCGACCGAGCATCACCCGATCCGCGAGGGGATCGCATGGATCGTGAACGGCGGTCGCGCCGGCAAAGGACAATCGCCTGTCGCGCGGCCGGCGCCGCCTGCGGGCGTGACCGACGACAGTTACGGCGGTGGCAAGCTGAAATAGCCGCCAGGGGCCTGCGGTGCTGGACAACACCCTGACTTCCTTGGCACACAAGCGCGTCAAGGGAGGCTCGGACATGGTCGACATCGCCGCGCGCGTCTGGAACCACAAGTGGAAGATCGACCCGATCGTCCGCTCCCTGATCGACACCGACTTCTACAAGCTTCTCATGTGCCAATCGGTGTTCCGCAACCGGTCCGACACGCGCGTCACCTTCAGCCTCATCAACAGAACCAAGGACGTCCGCCTTGCCGAGCTCGTCGACGAAGGCGAGCTGCGCGAACAGCTCGACCACATTCGCTCGCTATCGCTGAGCCGGGGAGAGTCGACCTGGTTGCGCGGCAACACCTTCTACGGCAAACGACAGATGTTCCGCCCCGACTTCATGGAGTGGTTCGAGGGCCTGCGCCTGCCGCCCTATGAGCTGGAGAAGAAGGATGGCCAGTTCGAGCTTACCTTCGAAGGCGCCTGGCCCGAAGTGATGATGTGGGAGATCCCGGCCCTGGCTGTCCTGATGGAGCTGCGGTCCCGCGCAGTGCTGAAGGACCTCGGAAAATTCGAGCTTCAGGTCCTCTACGCCCGCGCCATGACGAGGACATGGGAAAAGGTCGAGCGTCTGCGCGCCATCGACGCCCTCAAGCTGGCGGACTTCGGCACGCGGCGGCGACACAGCTTCCTGTGGCAGGATTGGTGCGTGCAGGCGCTGCAAGAGGGTCTGGGACAGGCGTTCATCGGCACGTCGAATTGCCTCATCGCCAAGAACCGCGATCTCGAGGCCATCGGCACGAACGCGCACGAGCTTCCGATGGTCTATTCGGCGCTGGCCGACAGCGACGAGGAACTGGCGCAAGCTCCCTACAAGGTCCTGGCCGACTGGCACGAAGAGCATGATGGCAACCTGCGCATCATCCTTCCCGACACCTACGGTACGGTGCAGTTCCTGAAGAACGCCCCCGACTGGCTGGCGGGATGGACCGGCATACGTATCGATTCCGGTGACCCCGCCGAGGGCGCCGAGACCGCCATCGCCTGGTGGAAGGCGCGCGGCGAGGATCCGCGCCGCAAGCTCATCATCTTCTCGGACGGCCTCGACGTCGAAAAGATCGTCGAGCTTCACGACCGGTTCGCGGGACGGGCGCGCGTCAGCTTCGGCTGGGGCACGATGCTGACGAACGACTTCCGCGGCCTCGTGCCGGGCGACGGGCTGGCGCCGTTCAGCCTCGTCTGCAAGGCGGTCAGCGCGAATGGCCGCCCCACCGTCAAGCTGTCCGACAACCCGCGCAAGGCCATGGGCCCCGAGGACGAGATCGCGCGCTACAAGCGCGTCTTCGGCGTGGGCGCTCAGGACGAGATCGAGGTCGTCGTGTGAGACTTCAGAAGCGCACCCGCGCCTTGATCGGAAGGTGATCCGAAGCGACGCGGGTCACGCGGTTCTCGATCACCGAGGCGTCGGTCAGCGTCACGCCGCCGTTCAGGGCAAACCGGTCCAGGGCCGCGACGGGACGCGAAGAGTGATAGGTCCGACCGGGGGAGTGGACCTCGAAACCCGTCAGCGCTTCGAGCCCGTGCTCGGTCGACCACTCGTTGAAGTCGCCCATGATGACGGTCGGCATCTCGTCCATCGCCTCGAGACGCGTGCGGATCGTGGCAAGCTGCTGTCGACGCGACGATCGCATCAGTCCGAGGTGGACCGCAACGATGCGAAGGCTCTTCCCCTTGCCGGACACGTCGATCGCCAGCGCCCCGCGAGGTTCGATCCCCGGCAGGTGGATAGAATGGCGTGCCGCGACCTTCAGGTGCGGTGCCAGAAGGATCGCGTTGCCATGCCAGCCGATCGAGCAGTCGTGGCCGCCCGCGTCGGCGGGCTCCATGCCGATCTCGCGCTCGACGATGTCGGTGGTCAGCGCAGCCGGACGCCGCCCGAGGCGCTTGTCGGCTTCCTGAAGCGCCACGACGTCGGCCTCGAGACTGGCGATCACCGAGGCTATGCGATGAGGATCCCGCCGACGGTCCAGTCCGATGCACTTCCGTATATTCCAGGTCGCCAGCGTGAGGGACGTCATGCCGCCCTTTTCCTTTCGCTTTCGCGTATCATATCTGAACCATGATCGACCGCAGGGACATTCCCTACACCACCTGGGTTATCTGGGGCGTGCTCGTCGCCTCAGCAACCTGGGGTCTGTTCAGCCTGCACTGGACCAACACCATCGTGTCGATTGCGGCACTTCTTCTGACCGTCCTGCCGGTCACCTTTGCGGAACGCTACAAAATTCGGCTCCCCCTCCCCTTCATGGCGGCGATCTCGATCTTCGTGTTCTCGACGCTCTTCCTGGGCGAGGTCTTCGACTTCTACGAGCGATTCTGGTGGTGGGACCTTGTGCTGCACGGCATCTCGGCCGTGGGCTTCGGGATTGTCGGCTTCCTGTTCGTCTTCTACCTGTTCCAGGGCGATCTCTACGCAGCACCGCCTTGGGCGCTTGCCCTCTTTGCCTTCTCCTTCGCCGTGACCATCGGGACGATGTGGGAAATCTTTGAGTTCGCCATGGACCAGTCGTTTGGCCTCAACATGCAGAAGAGCGGCCTCGTCGATACCATGTCGGATCTGATCGTCGACGCCTGCGGAGCGTTCATCGGTTCCTTCTCGGGTTTTCTCTGGCTCAAGGGCATCCAGCACGGTCTGTCGCCCCTGATCGAGGAATTCGTCCAGCGCAACCGCACCGGCTTTCACAAGCTGCGCCGCCGCGACCGCACGTCCTCCGAATGATGCCGCCGCTCGTCCGCCTCTACGTCCGCGAGACGCTGCTGGGGCTGGCGCTTGGGATCCTGTTCAGCATGGCGCTCGTGGTGCTGAACATCGGCAACCTGCGCCATCTGATCGACACGGTCGAAGGGGGCTGGCTTGCGTTCCTGCTGCTGTCGTTCTTCAACGGCATCGTCTTCGCGGGGGTGCAGTTCGGCGTCCGCGTCATGCTGATGGCCGACCCCGAGGACTGAGCCTCACCCACCGAAGGCCAGACGATAGCGCTCCAGTTCTTCGGGGATGAGGACATAGATCTCCTCGGGCGGCGTCGTCAGTGCGTGCTGCATCAGCAGAGGGTCGACGCCCATCTCCTCGAGGAAGGCCATCACCATCCCCTGCCCCCGCTGCACGTCCTCGACCGCCATGAAGGCGGGCAGAAGGGAATTCTCGCCGAAGTAATACTGATGGACCCCAACGCGGGATGACCTCGGCACGTCGCGCGTGACGCCGCCCGCAAGCATGTAGGGACAGGCCGAAAAGCAGACGCCTCCGGACGCGATAGCGCTCGAGGCGTCGGCCTCGCGGATGGCGCGTCCGATCTCGAGCGCGTCCATGACCGATCCGCCGGGGCTGTCGAGCGTCACGGCCTCGATGCTGCGGGCGGCAAGCGCCTCGGCGACCCGCGCGCCGTCACCGGCGGCAATGGTTCCGCGCAGCGTCAGGCGCTCCCCCTCGGGCAGGATGGACAGACGGTCGGGATAGGTCTCGCCGCCCGGCATGGCTTCGCGTCGCGCGGGATCGCCCGGAACGGCAGAGGGATCGTACTGCCGGCGCTGGTCGCCGGGCCGTATCGGTTGCTCGAGGGAGGGCGCGTCGGCCGAGCGGAAGGGGGACCCCGTATAGGCTCCACCGAGATCGCCGACGACGAGGGCAAGAGCTATGAACGCCTGGAAGCCCAGAAGCCACCTAAGGCTGCGCGAGACGGTCAGTTCCCTCATTCGGGTTTCGTCCGGATCGGAACAGGTGGCGCCGCGGGCCGCGCGGGCGGGTCGTCGGTGTGGTTCAGCACGTCCTCGACATCCCGCGCGGCGCGAAGGGCGGCGCGCAGTTCCGCAAGCGTCAGCGTATCCTCGACGCTAACACGGTCCCGGCCCGCCCGGATCGCCGATTGAACGATGGTCAGGATGAAGACGAGAACCGCCGGCAGAAGGTCAATGGCGATGGCGCCGGCCCAGGACGGGATGAAGTTGCCGGCATAGCGGATCACGGCGTCGGCTGTGGAAACGGGGGTGTAGACCGTCTCCTGCGGCTGCTCCATCGCCATGACCTCGGCGGACGCGGCGCGCAGGGTTTCGGCACGCTGCCCCAGAACGTCCAGGACGCTGGTGATCGTCTCGGCCTGTCCGGTGCGGATGTCGTCGGTGGCGCCATCCAGCCTCGGCATGACGACGGTGGCCGACAGATCCTGCGCCGCCCTCTCGACCAGGGGTGCCACCGACAGTTGACGAAGCTGTGTGACGATCCCTGCAAGGCGCACGGCCTCTTCCGAGAACTCCACTGAACGCGCCTCGACCGGCCCCGGCTCGACCGTCAGGCCGCGCATCCGCGACAGGATCTCGTTGCCCTGCTGAAATGCGGCCTCGACCAGGGGTTCCTGCGCCACGATCTGGGCTTCCAGCGCCTCCAACTCATCGGCCTTCTGGGTCAGGACCCGGAAAACCGCGCCCCGGCCGGCGACGCCAGACAGGTCGCCCGTAGCCTCCTGTGCGCTGAGATCCTCGAAGGACGTCCGGACGCGCTCGACGTCGCGGCTGAGGCCTTGCCCCGAGACCGCAATGGCGTGGGCGCGCTCGAGCGAGGCCTGGTAGTCCTGCACCGTCCGCGCAAGGTGCTGCTCGACCGCAGCCGCGCCGGCCAGCGCCGCCGCATTCAGCCAGGACGACATCGCCACGATTGCGACGCATCCAAGCGCCATCGACAAGAGAAGACCCATCCGAGCCGACGCGCCGCGCACAGCAGGGAGAAGGCGCATCATGTATGACCAGAAGACGAAGATGCCGACCGACACCGCGACCGAATAGGCGAGCGCCGCGAAGGTCGTCAGAGCGCCCGTGTCGTCGAGGAGGCCTCGGACGCCCAGGTAGGTGTAGATGCCCGACGCCGCCGCAAGCACACCGAGCGCCGTGCCGGTGAAGGTGTCGAGCCAGCCGAGATGGCCCTCGAGCGCTTTCGCGTCGCGGGCCGCGCGGGCCTCCGCCTCGCTCATCTTCCTGTCGTCCATGTAAAATCTCCCGACGGGTCCGCTTTATATGGGGCCGGGCCGGCAGGATAAAAGTGACGGGACCACCGCAACCGTAGGGGCAACTAAATTCCCGAGGACCCGTTTTCACAGGTGGGCACCAGGTAGCCGGACCACGGTCCGGTCAGAGCCAGCTCCCTCGGAAGTATTTAAGGCCACCGGAATTTGACCCCGGCACGGGAAGGGCAGTACCCGCCACGGCCGAGATGTAGGCGTCACGCGCGCATCCGGCAAGGGGCTCCTTGGGGCTTGTCAACTGTTTACCTTTTGTTCACACTTGAGGGCATGCCTGACGATCTTCAGATGAAACCCGGACAGCTTCTTGCGCGAGGTGTGTGCCGCCACCTCGTCAGCCACGATTTCGTGACGGTCGAGGAGCTGACGCCCGCGCCTGGACTGCGCGTCGACATCATGGCTCTTGGTCCCCGTGGAGAAGTCTGGATCGTCGAATGCAAGTCCTGCCGAACCGACTTCACCTCCGACGGCAAGTGGCACAATTACCTCGAATGGTGCGACCGGTATTTCTGGGCGGTGGACGAGGCCTTTCCGACCGACCTGCTGCCGGACGGCACGGGTCTCATCATCGCCGACCAGTACGATGCCGAGATCATCCGCATGGCGCCCGAGACGAAACTCGCAGGGGCGCGACGGAAGGTGATGGTGCAGAAGTTCGCGCGCCACGCCGCGCTCAGGTGGCACGCGGTCCGTGATCCGGGGTTCAGCGTTTCCTGGGGCCTCTAGCGGAGGTGTCCCCCTGCGCCCTCGCCTTGGCGGCGGCGGCGCGGATCTCGTCAGCGATTTCCTCGGCCTCTTCAGGCTCGAAATCCATCGGGATCTGGATGCCGTTCCCCTCGATGTAGAGCCGGACCATGCCGAGACTTGTCGGCCCGATCTGGAGGTTCGCCTCGACGTTGCTTTCCTTGTTGATGCCCATGTCGCTGTCTCCGTTCCGCGCGGCAGGTAGCGCGAGGCCGAACGCCCGGCAAGCGCCATTCGCTTGACTCAGTCAAGCGTTCTGATCATCGTCGAGCCATGACACTCGACGCCATAGACCGGATTCGCGCCTTCAACCGAAGCTACACCGCAAGGATGGGGCTTCTCGAACGCGACTACCTTTCCTCCGACATGACCGTCACCCAGGTGCGCGTCCTTTATGAGCTCTGCGAGGACGGTCCGGTCAGCCTACGCGACCTCGCGACCCGGCTGGATCTCGACGAAGGGTATCTCAGCCGCCTCGTCGACCGTTTCGTGCGGCGAGGCTGGGTCCGCAAGCAGACCCCGCGCGACGACGCCCGCCGCCGCGTGATCGTGCCGCTGGACGCCGGCCGCGCCGCCTTCGAGCCACTCAAGGAACGCTCGCGCGCCGAAGTCGCCCGCAGGCTCGGCGGCGCCGAGGCCGGGGAAGTAGCCGCCGCCATCGCCGCCGTGGATCGCTCGCTCGCGGGCATCGACCCGGCGGATGTCTCTCTGCGCGACCTGGCCATCGGGGACGCGGGTTGGCTGGTCCAGCGCCACGGCGAACTCTACGCCCGCGACGAGGGCTTCGACGCCACCTTCGAGGCGCTGGTGGCCGAGATCCTCGCCACCTATATCCGGACCCGAGACGCCCAGGTGGAACGCGCCTGGATCGCCGAGCATGAGGGCAGCCGATTGGGCTCGATCTTCTGCGTCCGGTCCGGCGAACCCGGCGTGGCGAAGCTGAGGCTCTTCCTTCTCGAGCCCCGCGCACGGGGCCTGGGCCTGGGGCAGCGGCTGCTTGATGAATGCGTGGCCTTCGCCCGCAACAATGGGAATCACGCACTTCGCCTCTGGACGCATGAAAGCCACCGTGCGGCCTGCGCGCTCTATGCCCGGAACGGCTTTGCACTGGTCCGCTCCGAGCCGAAAACCTCGTTCGGCGTACCGGTGGTCGAACAGGAATGGGAGCTCGACCTAAGCTGATCTCGCGTCTTGCAATCGAAGGCGACGGGCGCTAGGGAAGCTGTCGTGCCGCCTTAGCTCAGTTGGTTAGAGCGCTGGAATGTGGATCCAGAGGTCCCCTGTTCAAGCCAGGGAGGCGGTACCATCCTCCCCTCTCCGATTACCCGGCGATGATGCCGATCCCATGGAAGATCACAGCCGACAGGATGGCCGCCGCCGGCACCGTGATGATCCAGGCGGCGATGATGGTCAGGAAGTGCGAGCGCCGCACCAGCTTGCGGCGGCGCCGTTCCTCGGGCGCGATCTCGGCGCGGTCGGGCATGGCGACGCGCATCTTGCGCATGCGCCTTTCGGAATGCCACTCGCGGAAGAAACCGACACCGAAGACCGCTCCGACCGCGATGTGGGTCGAACTGACGGGCAACCCCAGCCAGCTTGCAAGGATGACGGTGATTGCCGCCGACAACACGACGCAATAGGCGCGGACCGGGTTCAGCTTGGTGATCTGGCTTCCCACCATGCGGATCAGCTTGGGCCCGAAGAGGAACAGCCCGAACGAGATGCCGAAGGCGCCGATGATCATCACCCAGACGGGGATCGTGACGGCGTGGGTGAAGTCTCCCGTGCCCGAGGCCTGCACGATGGCCGCCAGAGGCCCGACCGCGTTGGCCACGTCGTTTGCTCCGTGTGCGAAGGACAGCAGGGCGGCGGACACGATAAGAGGGATGCCGAACAGGACCTTCAGCGAGCGGTTGCGGTTCTCGAGCCCCCGCGCCTGGCGTCGGGTCACGGGGATCATGCCAAGCCAGAAGGCTACGCCCACAGCAACGCCGATCAGCAAGGCCGCCGATAGCGAGAGGTCGATGAGCGACTTCAGGCCCTTCAGCGCCAGATACGCCGCGAAGGTTCCCGCCATGATGCCGACCAGCACCGGCACCCAGACCCGCGCCGCCGCGATCTTGTCGTCGCGGTAGACGATGCGCGACTTGATGAACCACAGGAATCCCGCCGCCACGGCGCCGCCGAGGACCGGCGAGACGACCCAACTCGCCGCGATGGCGCCCATGGTGCCCCAACTGACCGCACCGAAGCCCGCGGCAGCGATGCCCGCGCCCATGACGCCGCCGACGACGGAGTGCGTCGTCGATACGGGCGCACCGACCCAGGTCGCGAGGTTGACCCAGAGGGCCGAGGATAGAAGTGCGGACATCATCGCCCAGACGAAGACCTGGGGCGACCCCATGCTTTCCGGCGCGATGATGCCCTTGGCGATGGTCGACACGACGTCGCCCCCGGCGAGGAGCGCGCCGGCGCTTTCGAAGATCGCCGCGATGGCGATGGCGCCGCCCATGGTCAGCGCGTTCGCGCCCACGGCCGGACCCATGTTGTTGGCGACGTCGTTCGCCCCGATGTTCAGCGCCATGTAGGCTCCGAACACGGCGGCCACGACGACCACCAGCGTGTTCGACGTCTGACCGAAGAAAAGGGCGGCGGCGAGACCGGCAACGATCACGAAGATCAGGGCGACCCCGGTTCCGACCATGGGCCGTGCGACATAGGCCGTCGCGACCTCGAGGTTCGAGAACCGGCCCAGGTCGCGGTCCAGCGTCTCGAGGTGGCGTGCCTCGAAGTCCCTGCTTTCCATCGTCTAACCCCGCTCGAAAGGTAGGGGCCATGACTAGTCGGGAACGCAAGCCGGATCAACCGGCGCGGGATCAGAGCGCGAGAAGGATCGACTTCAACTCGGGCTCCTGCACCAGGTTCGCGGCCTCTTCCGGGCTGACCCACCTGCGGCTGCGCTGGTGCGCTTCGGGAAAGGATGTGGCCAGGCTTCGCACCTCGACCGGGAAGACCAGCGTTTCGACCGGGACGCCCCAGCCTTCGTCATAGGTCTTGGTATAGGTGTACCGGCCGATCGCCTCATCCCGCGCGTCGCCGTCCGAGACGCCGGCTTCCTCCCACGCCTCCTGAAGCGCCGAGCCGGACGCGTCCTTGCCCGGGATCGGCCAGCCCTTGGGCAGGATCCACCGCCCCGTGCCGCGGCTGGTCACAAGCAGGACTTCGCGCCCGGCATCGCCCGTGCGCCAGCACAACGCGGCCACCTGAAGCCGCGGCGGTCGCCGCAGCATGGGACGGACAAATCCGTCCCAGGCGTGCCTGAGGTGTTGGAGCATCGAGTTACCTGCCATATGTCTTTATTCTGATTGCAAAAAACATATAACATCGGATGAAGAAACGCAAACCGGCGGCCGTCCGACGACGTTCGGGAGTGGCGCGGTTGCACAGCTCCCTTGGGCGAGACCGATGGAACTTCTCTGCGACGGCCCCGAGACGGCTCCCATTACACTGCTTTTCGCCCATGGCGCCGGCGCGGCGATGGACAGCCCCGCCATGACGCTTTTCGCCAATGCCTTCGCCGCTGCCGAGCTCCGTGTCGCGCGCTTCGAGTTCGGCTACATGGCCGCGCGACGGTCGGGCGGCCGCAAGCCGCCGCCCAGGGCCGAGACGCTGATCCCCGAGGTTCTGAAGGCCGTCGACGCGGTCAACGCTTCCGGCAAGCTCCTTATCGGCGGCAAATCCATGGGTGGGCGTGTCGCAAGCATGGCCGCGAACGACCTGTCAGCCTCTGGCGGGATGGCGGGCCTCGTCTGCCTCGGCTATCCGTTCCATCCGCCGGGAAAGCCCGACCGACTGCGAACGGGGCATCTCGAGACGATGGTGACGCCCACGCTCATCTTCCAGGGCACGCGCGACCCCTTCGGCAGCCGGGACGAGGTCGACACCTATGCGCTGTCCCCCGCTATCGAAGTCCGCTGGATGGAAGATGGCGACCACGACCTCAAGCCTCGCAAACGCGAGACGGGCGCCACCCACGCCGACTATGCCGCTCGGATCGCCGGCGCCGTCGCTGTCTGGGCCTCTGCCTTGCCCTAGGCGTTTGCCTTGTCCCAGTCGCGGCGGATCTTCTTCGCCAGCGACCAGCGGTGGACCTCGGAGGGACCATCATAGATGCGGAAGGCCCGGACCTCGCGGAAGATCTGTTCCACGACCGTTTCGTCAGAGACGCCCGTCGCGCCCATGACCTGCACGCAGCGGTCGGCGACCCGCATCAGCGCTTCGCTGACCGCCACCTTCGTCATCGAGCTTTCGACAATGGCCGCGTCGCCCCGGTCGAGCGCATCTGCGCACCAGTCGATCATCAGTCCGCACTGGCGCAGGTCGATCATGTTGTCGGCCAGCATGAAGCCCACGCCCTCGTGGTCGATCAGGCGCTTGCCGAAGGCCTCGCGCCGGCAGACGTAGTCGGTCGCAATCTCCTGTGCCCGCAGGCAGGCGCCAAGCCATCTCATGCAATGCGTCAGCCGCGCGGGTGCAAGGCGGACCTGCGCATAGCGAAAGCCCTCGCCCGGCGCCCCCAGCATCTGGTCCGCTGGCACGCGAAGGCCGTCCAGCGCCACTGTGCAGTGTCCCCCGGGCAGGGAATTATCGATCGTGTTCGGCACGCTTTCGATTCGCACGGCCGGATCGGGCAGATCGATGACGAACATGCAGGCGCCCTCGTCGGCCTTCGCCATGACGATGCCGATGCCTGCCTGCGCGGCCTGCGTGATCCAACGCTTGCGCCCCTCGATCACCCAGTGGTTGCCGTCCTTCCGGCAGGTAGTCTTCATCATCGACGGGTCGGACCCTGCACCGCCCTCGGCGGAGGGTTCGGTCATGAAGAAGGCCGAGCGCACGCGGCCCTCGAGCATCGGCGCCAGGAACCGCGCCTTGATGTCGGCGCTGCCGATGGCGCCCAGAAGGAACATGTTTCCTTCGTCGGGCGAGGCCGTGTTGACGGCCAGAGGCCCGAGCGGCGACAGCCCCGAGGCGATCAGAACCGTGGCGGTATCGCGGTGCGACAGATGACTTCCGTCCGCGCGAATGTGAGGCGTCATCACGCCATGCTCGCGGGCGAGCGCGCGCAGGTCCTCGGTCAGCTCTGGCGCGGGCGCCCCGTGGTGATCCCGCCGGGGATCGCGTTCGAAGGGGACAACGATGCCGCGGACAAAGCTCTCGACCCGCTCGGCAATGGTTTCGGCCTCGGTCACTTCGGCGCCATGCGGATCGCTCCGTCCAGTCGGATGACTTCGCCGTTCAGCATCGGGTTCGTGACGATGGCCTCGACCAGTTGCGCGAATTCGTCGGGTTCTCCCAACCGCGACGGAAAGGGCACCTGCGCGGCGAGCGACGTCTGCGCCTCCTCGGGCAGAGAGGCGAGAAGGGGCGTCAGGAACAAGCCCGGCGCGATGGTCATCATGCGGATGCCGTAGCGTGCGAACTCTCGCGCCAGCGGCAGCGTCATACCTGCGATGCCAGCCTTGGAGGCGGCGTAGGCCGGCTGTCCGATCTGGCCGTCATAGGCGGCGACAGATGCGGTGGCGACGATCACGCCCCGCTCCTCGCCCACAGGATCGGCGTCGTGAAGACGAGCCGCGAACTTGGACAGCACGTTGAAGGTGCCGAGGAGGTTCACGTTCACGATCTTCGAGAACTCGGCCAACGGAAGCGCCTTGCCTTCGCGCGAGATCACCTTGGCGGGTGGCCCGATGCCGGCACAGGAGACGAGGATGCGCTGCTCGCCGGAGAATGCTTCCGCCGCGTCCAGACTCGCCTCGACCTGCGCCTCGTCGGTGACGTCCACACGCACGAAGCGGCCGCCGATCCTCTCGGCCAGCTCCTCACCCATCTCGGCGTTCAGGTCGAAAAGCGTGACCGTTGCCCCCGCCTTCGCCAGACGCTTCGCTGTCGCGGCCCCAAGGCCCGAGGCCCCGCCCGTCACGACCGCGCCCGCACCTTCGATCCGCATTGGCGCTCCTCCCTGTTTCTCCCGGTATAACCGACGGGCACGTCCGGGCAAGCTTGCGGGAGGCATCGTTCCGCGTCAGACATCGGGGATGGCGCTTGCGGTCATCGCGGACATCCACGGCAATCTCTCGGCGCTCGATGCTGTGCTCGCCGACATCGCGCGGCGCGGCGTGTCGCGGACCGTGAACCTCGGCGACTGCCTGTCCGGTCCGCTCGACGCCCGGGGCACGGCAGACCGGCTGATCGCGCTGGACCTGCCCACCGTGCGCGGCAACCACGACCGCCAGCTCGTCGACCGCTCCGCCGACCGGATGGGGCTTTGGGAGCGCTGGTGCATCGAGGATCTCGACCAAAGCCACCTGGACTGGGTCCGAGACCTTCCGCCCGTCCTCGAGGTGGACGGCGCTCTCCTGTGTCACGGCACGCCGGAAAGCGACGAGACGAACTGGCTGGACGAGCGCGACGGAACGGGTCTCGTCCTGCGCCCCGCAGAGGAGATCGCCGTCAAGGTTGCGGGTCTGCCGCAGTCGCTTTTCCTGTCCGCCCACACCCACGTCCCGCGCGTCGTGCGGCTGTGGGACGGACGGCTTTGCGTGAACCCCGGTTCGGTCGGATGCCCCGCCTACGCCGATACCCGCCTCGACCCGCCCTTCAGAATGGAGACCGGCGCGCCCGACGCGCGCTATGCCGTCGTTGAGCGGACCGGCGACACCTGGAGCGCCACCCTGATCGCCGTCCCCTACGACACGACACCGATGGTCACGCTGGCCGAGAAAAAGGGTGCCGACGACTGGGTCCACGCCCTGACCACCGGCCGCGTCCCGCTCTAGTCCGTCTCGACCTCGACCCTCTGCCTGAGCGCTCCGGTGACGCGGTCGTAGATCAGAATCTCGCCCCCATCCGTCACGACGGCAAACCAGCCCTCGCCCTGCGTGAAGGCCGTGGCGGTCGCACCCTCGGGCAGCACCACGTTCGAAGGAACATCGACGCGCGTCGCATCCGCGAACCGCATGACAAACAGCGCGACGATGGTTAGAACGCCCAGGATCATGGTGAGGGTCAGGACCGTCACCAGCCCCTTGAGGAACCTCACCGTTCCTTCCCCTGGAGACCCTGCCCCGCCGATGTCGTCGCCTTCTTCCCGCATCGTCCTCGTCACCATCGCGGCGGATCCTCCGCCGCGACTTGATAAGGCGCTGGCCCGCGATGTGCCAGAGGAGGCGCACCTGTCGCGCTCGCGGCTCGCGCGCCTGATGGCCGACGGAGCCGTGAAGAAAGACGGTGCGACCGTCACCGACATCAAGGCGAAGGTCGCGGAAGGCGAGACTTACGAGATCCTCGTTGAGGAAGCGACCGAGACCGAGATGGTGGCGGAAGACCTTCCGCTAAGCATCGTCTACGAGGACGCCGACCTCATCGTCATCGACAAGCCCGCGGGTCTCGTCGTCCACCCTGCGCCCGGATCGCTCTCGGGCACGCTGGTGAACGCGCTCCTGCACCATTTCGGAGGCGACCTTTCAGGCGTCGGCGGCGAGAAGCGGCCGGGCATCGTTCACCGGATCGACAAGGACACCTCGGGCCTGCTGGTGGTCGCGAAGTCCGACGCCGCGCACCACGGCCTCGCCCGCCAATTCGCGGCACACACCGTCGAGCGAAGCTACCTCGCGCTTTGTCACGGTGTCCCCAGTCCCGGCGATCCGAGGCTTGCCGGTGTGCGGGGCGTGTCCTTCGAAGCGGGCGGCGTCCTGAAGATCACGACGCAGCTCGCGCGCCACAAGACGGACCGCCAGCGGCAGGCTGTTCTGTTCGATGGCGGACGGCACGCCATCACGCGCGTCTCTCTGCGCGAAGCCTTCGGCAGCCACGCCGCCTTCGTCGAGTGCCGCCTCGAGACAGGGCGGACGCACCAGATCAGGGTCCACATGGCGCACGCCGGACATGCACTGATCGGCGACCCGACCTATGGCGGACGACGGAAGCTGCCCCAGGACGCCCCCGGTGCGGCGGAAGCGCAAGCTTTCCGGCGGCAAGCTCTGCATGCTGCGTCGCTCGGCTTCGTCCACCCTTTGACTGGCGAGGCCGTAAGGTTCGAAAGCCCCCTACCTGAAGACCTTTTCACGCTTCTCGCCGCCTTGCGCGGCACTCGCGGCGACTGAAACACTCGACGCAAAATCCGCACAACTGCGTGAGCCCGGACGGATTCGGTGGTCTGCCCTGCCTTGGCGCTACATGCTGTCCCTCGAACGGAGAGGCCGACCTCTTGCAGTCTTCACCCCTTGAACTGAACAGATCAGTTCACTATTTATGTTAAGCGCCCTAACATGGGTGCGGACAGGGAACGGACGACATGGCAAATTACAGCACACTTCCCGCGCCTTCTCCCGAGGGAGGCCTCAACCGGTATCTCCAGGAGATCCGGAAGTTTCCGATGCTTGAGCCGGAACAGGAATACATGCTCGCGAAACGGTGGGTCGAAGACCAGGACACCGAGGCCGCGCATCAACTTGTGACCTCGCACCTGCGTCTCGCTGCAAAGATCGCAATGGGGTATCGCGGCTATGGCCTGCCGCAGGCCGAGGTGATCTCGGAGGCGAACGTGGGCCTGATGCAGGCCGTGAAGCGCTTCGACCCCGAAAAGGGCTTCCGCCTCGCGACCTACGCGATGTGGTGGATCCGCGCCTCGATCCAGGAATACATCCTGCGGTCCTGGAGCCTCGTGAAGCTGGGCACGACCTCGGCGCAGAAGAAACTGTTCTTCAACCTGCGCAAGGCCAAGGCCCGGATCGGGGCACTCGAAGAGGGTGACCTCCGCCCCGAGCATGTCGAGCGGATCGCGAACGACCTGAACGTCACGCACGAGGAAGTCATCTCGATGAACCGCCGCATGTCGGGCGGCGATGCATCGCTGAATGCCACCATCTCGGCCGACGGCGACGGCGCGGCGCAATGGCAGGACTGGCTGGAAGACGAGGATGCCGACCAGGCCTCGGACTATGCCGAGCGGGACGAGTTGGAAATCCGGCGCGAACTGATGGCCGAGGCGATGACCGTCCTCAACGAGCGCGAGCAGGACATCCTGACGCAGCGCCGGCTGATGGACAGCCCCGTGACGCTCGAGGAGCTGTCGGGCCAATACGGTGTAAGCCGCGAGCGCATCCGCCAGATCGAGGTGCGCGCCTTCGAGAAGCTGCAGCAGAAGATGCAGGACCTTGCGAAGCAGAAGGGCATGCTCGAACCGGCGTGATCCTTCTCCAGCGAAAACCAACAGGCCCCCGGATCGCTTCGGGGGCCTGTTGCATATGAGCGGACGGTGGCTGTCGCCGGTCAGAGTTCCGGAACTATCGCTTCGCCGACCGTGTTTTTCCTGAAGCACCGCAAGGAGAGATACGATGACCGAGCAGAAACCCATCGAGGACGAGATCGTTGGTCTGGAGAAATCCTATTGGGATGCGATCAAGCGGAAAGACGGCAAGACGACCGCCAGCTTGTCAGGTAAGACCAGCCTCGTGACTGGCGCCAATGGCGTGATGTCGATCGAGAAGGACAAGATGGGTTCCATGACGGAAGAGGGATCGTGGGAGCTTAAGTCCTATGAATTCTCTGACGTTTCGGTCGTGACACCGTCGCCCGACGTCGCAATCATCGTCTACAAGGTCACTCAGACCGTATCCATGGACGGCACGGACCGGGAATTCACCGCTGCCGACAGCTCGACATGGATTCGCGGCAGCGAGGGCTGGGAATGCCATGCACACAGCGAGACGATCCTGACCGACCAGAAGGCCGCCTGAGCCGTCAAAGATCCTGCGTGAACTCGGCGACAAGCGACGACAGGACGGCGTGCATCGCTCTCGGACGCGACCCTGTCAGCCCAAGCTCACGCTCGTGGATCTCTCTCTGGCGGTCGGCGCTGTTGCCACCCAGAAGGATATCGCGCGCGCCTTCGATCTCGGCGAGGCAAGACAGGGCTTCGGCATCCTCGGAGAGAAGCTCGATCATCTCTTCCAGCAGATCGGCGAAAGGCACGACCTCGCCCCGGCCGAAGTCGATCAGCCCCTCCGTCATGCCATAGCGCTGCGCGCGCCAGCGGTTCTCGCCTACAAGAAACTGGTCGTAGATCCGCCAGCGCTGGTTCTTCACCTTCAGCCGCCAAAGCATCCGCATCAGGCATTGCGTGAGCGCCGCGATGGACAGCGCGTGTTCCATGCGCGGACTCATGTCGCAGATGCGGCTTTCCAGAGTGGGGAACCGGTCCGACGGACGCATGTCCCACCAGACCTTCGTCGCGTCCTCGATGGCGCCGGTCCGCACGATGGCCTCGACCGCGCGGCGATAGCTGCCGTGGCTTTCGAGTCGCGGCGGCAGCCCGGTCCGGGGCAGGTTGTCGAAGACGGTCAGCCGATAGCTGGCCAGACCGGTGTCCTCGCCTTGCCAGAATGGCGAGGAGCAGGACAGCGCAAGGAGGTGCGGCAGGAAATAGGTCGCCTGATTCATCAGGTCGATCCGCAGGTCGTCGTCCTCGATCCCGATGTGGACGTGCATCCCGGAAATCAGCAGGCGACGTGCCACCCCGGCAAGGTCATGGCTGAGCGCGTTGTAGCGGTCCTTGTCGGTATGCGCCTGCGTCTTGTAGTCGGCGGTCGGATGGCACGATGCGGCAAGCGGCACGAGGCCGTGACGGCCGGCGGTCTCGGCCACGGTTGAGCGAAGGCGCTTCAGATCCTCGCGCGCCTCGGCGATCGTCTGGCACACGACGGTGCCGATCTCGACTTGGCAACGCAGGAATTCGGGCGATACCTGGTCGCCGAGGGCGGCGCGGCAATCCTCCATCAACTCGGGCGTCGCCTCGGCGAGGTCGAGCGTGTCCCGGTCGACCAGAAGGTATTCCTCCTCGATCCCCATGGTGAATGTCGGCTCGGTCATGGTGGCCCTCCCCCGGCTCATAGAATAGCCCGCAGCCCTCCACGGCAAGCGTCACCCTCCTGTCATCAAAGCGAAACCCTCGCGTTACGCGGCAGGCGCATCCTCACAGGCGAATGGCCACGAGGGGGAACCGGGACCATGTTCGCTGCCGACGTGTATCTGATCGGGGCCCAGAAGTCGGGCACCACATTCCTTGCCTCGCGCCTGGGCCGCAGCCCGGAGGTCTGCCTGTCCGACCCGAAAGAACCCCAGTTTTTCAGCCTGCACTACCAGAAGGGCTTCGACGCCTATCGCCGGACGTTCCGAGACCCCGGTGCGCGGCTCAAGGTCGATGCCTCGACGACCTATACCTTCCTCCGCCCGGCGCATCGTCTGTCGGACGGCGACGCGCCGGGCCTGACCGCTCCCGTCCCGCAGCGCATCCGCGAGGTCGCGCCGCACGCGCGCCTCGTCTATGTCATGCGCGATCCGGTCGAGCGCGCGATGTCGGCCTGGCGTCACATCCATCGGGGCGAACGCGCTCCGGACGGACCGCTTTCGCTGCCCGACGTCCTGGACGCCGACCCGATGCTCGAGCTGGTGGGACGATACGCCGACCAGATCGAGCGCTACCTCGCCGAGTTTCCGCCCGAGAGGTTCCTGTTCCTGAGGTTCGAGGATCTGACCCTTCGCGCGCCAGAGGTTCTGACCCGGCTGGCGCATTTCCTTGACCTCGATGAAGCGCCGCTTCTGGAACCCCAGCAGACGGATGAAACCCATGCCGCCCACGGCCTCAGCGTTGCCGGTCGGCTCGCGAAGAAAGTGCCGGGCGTCAGGGAGGCCGTTCGCCGCCGCCTGCCGCCCGCGGTGCGAAGCCGCATCGCCGATCTCGTCCTGCGACGGCCAGCGCCAAAAGTGGCCTTCACCGGCCATGACACGGCAGCCGAACGCTTTGCCAGTGACCGCCGCCGGGTGATGGAACTGACAGGCCTCGCAGTCTGACCCCTGGAAAACGAAAAAGGCGCCGCGCGATCCCTCGCCCGGCGCCTTCTGATAACTCTGGCCGGCGGATTATTCGGCCGGGTGAATGCCCTTCTTCTTGATGGGCATCCAGATGCGCTTGTTTGTCAGGTACAGAAGCACGCCGAGCAGGATCAGGAACAGGACGGCGACGAAGCCCGTCTCCTTCCGTGCGTTCAGCTTCGGCTCGGCGGCCCACATCAGGAAGGCGGCGACGTCCTCGGCCTGCTGTTCCACCGATGCCGTGGTGCCGTCCTCGTAGGTCACGCCCTCCTCGATCAAGGGCGGCGGCATGGCGATCCAGCCACCAGGGAAGGCGGTGTTCTCGTAGAAGATCGTACCTGCCTGCTCGCGCTCCTCGCCGGTATAGCTGGTGAGAATGGCACGGATGTATTCCGGTCCGCCGATGCCGCGGAAGAACTGGCTGATGCCGGTGCCGTAGGGCCCGTGAAACGCTGCGCGCGCCTTTGCCATGAGGCTGAGGTCGGGTGCGTTCTCGAGCGCCGACATGGGGAAGTGGTCGTTCGGTTCCGCCGTGCGGAATTCGCCCGTCTCGGCGTCCTCGACCTCGTAGAAGGCCGCATAGGCGCGAACCTGATCCTCGGGCAGGTGAGGACCGCCCTCGTCTCCGAGCGTGCGGATCGGGACGTAGCGAAGTCCGTGACAGCCGGCGCAGACCTCGGTGTAGATCTGCAGGCCACGCTGAAGCTCGAAGGTCTCGTAGGTGCCGAAGGGGCCTTCGAACGAGAAGGCGTGATCCTCAATGTGTCCCTCGCCGGTTTCGGCGGCGAGAGCGGGAACTGCCGCCAGCCCGAGAGCGGCGATCGCGGAAAGGGTGATCTTGCGGATCATGGGTCTTGGTCCTTTCATTCCGCGGGGTTCACGGCGGTGTGTGTGCCGCCGGTCTCGGAGTAGTGGGCGTCGAAGTCGGCCTCGATGGTGGCCGGCCGCGGCAGGGGCTTCTCCATCACGCCGAGAAGCGGGAGAATGACGAGGAAGTAGGCGAACCAGTAGGTCGACGCGATCAGCGCGATGGTCGAATACGGCGGCTCGGCCGGCTGCGCGCCGCACCACATCAGGACGACGAAGTCGACCACCAAAAGCCAGAACCACCACTTGAACATCGGGCGATAGCGGCCCGAGCGCACGGACGAGGTGTCGAGCCAGGGCGCCAGCGCCATGACCACGATCGCGCCGAACATGGCGAGGACGCCGAAGAGCTTTGCGTCGACGATACCGCCGGTCACGAAGTCCGCGATGATCACGACCCACACGTCCGCCGTGAAGGCGCGCAGGATCGCGTAGAACGGCAGGAAGTACCATTCGGGCACGATGTGCGCGGGCGTCGCGAGCGGGTTCGCCTCGATGTAGTTGTCGGGGTGGCCGAGGTAGTTCGGCATGAAGCCCACGACGGCGAAGAAGATCGCAAGGATGATCGCCAGCGCGAAGAGGTCCTTCAGCACGTAGTACGGCCAAAACGGCACGGTGTCCTTTTCCGCCACTTCCTTCGAGTCGCGGCGAACCTCGACCCCGGTCGGGTTGTTGTTGCCAGTGGTGTGGAAGGCCCAGATGTGGACGGCGACCAGCGCCGCGATGACGAAGGGCAAAAGGTAGTGCAGCGAGAAGAAGCGGTTCAGCGTCGCGTTGTCGACCGCCGGTCCGCCAAGAAGCAGGGTCTGGATCGGCTCGCCCACCAGCGGGATCGCCCCGAAGAGGCCGGTGATGACGGTCGCGCCCCAGAAGGACATCTGGCCCCAGGGCAGGACGTAACCCATGAAGGCGGTGCCCATCATCAGGACGAAGATCAGGATACCGATGATCCAGGTCACCTCGCGCGGCTCCTTGTAGGAGCCGTAGTAGAGGCCGCGGAAGATATGGAGATAGACCGCGAAGAAGAACAGCGAGGCGCCGTTCATGTGCGCGTAGCGGATCATGTGGCCGGCGTTCACGTTCCGCATGATGTGCTCGATCGACGCGAAGGCCATGTCGACATGCGGCGTGTAGTGCATCGCCAGCACGATGCCGGTTCCGATCTGCAGAAGAAGGCAGAAGGTCAGGACGATGCCCCAGATCCACATCCAGTTCAGGTTCTTGGGCGTGGGGATCATCAGCGTGTCGTAGAGAAGCCCCACGATCGGCAGGCGGCGGTAAAGCCAGCTCTCGCTTGAGGTCTTCGGTTCGTAGTGGTCGTGCGGAATGCCAGCCATGGTCGTGTCCCCCTCAGCCCAGCACCAGTTCCGTGCCGTCGAAAACGGCAGGAGGAACGGGAAGATTCTCGGGCGCGGGTCCTTTGCGGATGCGTCCTGCGGTATCGTAGTGCGAACCGTGGCAGGGGCAGAACCAGCCGCCGAAGTCGCCGGCCTCGCCCAGGGGAACGCAGCCCAGGTGCGTGCAGACGCCCATCTGGACCAGCCATTCGCCCGTTTCTTCCAGCGCCCGGTTCGCGTCGATCGCGGGCGAGCCGTCCGGGATGTTCGCGTTGCGCGCAAAAGGGTCAGGCAGCGTCGAGACGTCGACGCCTCTCGCCGCCTCGATCTCTTCCGCCGTGCGGCGGCGGATGAACACGGGTTTGCCGAGCCATTTGGCGGTCAGCTGCGTCCCTTCCTCGATCCCCGAGACATCGACCCGGACCGACGCCAACGCCTGCACGTCGGCCGAAGGATTCATCTGGTTCACCAGCGGCCAGACCGCAGCGCCGACGGCGACCGCCCCGGCCCCGCCGGTGGCGTAGTAAAGGAAATCCCGGCGAGTGCCTTCATGGTCTTCTGCGTGCGACACGAGCGTCTCCTCAGTTCTTTCGGGAGTCGATCCCAAGACGACGGGCCGGGACGCACCCGGCCGGTTGGGCGGGTTGATAGCGCCGCACGCGCAAGGCGTCCAGCGGACATTCGACCGCACCTCGCCGGACCGACACGCAAATTTCGCGAGACGGTTGCACGAGCTTCACGTCCGGCGGCTCCAAGAGGTCCGAGCAGTCGAGCCCGCGAGGCACAGTCATGGAGCAGGTCGCATCTGAATCGACCGAGGAGGGCCCGCAGGACAGGCGCCGCCGCCCCGCATCGGTCGCGCCGACGCTGACCGCCGCAGCACTTGCGACCGCCGTCCTGCTGGTCGCGGCCCCCTTCCCGCGCGAGGCCCGCGTCGACGCGGCGAGCGCCGTGCTTCCCCTGGCCGGTCTTGCCTGCGCCGTCGCCTCGGGAAACGGCGGCGGCTACCTTCTGGGCTATGCCGCGACCCTCGGCACAGTTCGCGGCGTCAAGTCCGTGACCGCGGACATGGACCTCGGGCGACGGCCGAACGGGTTCGGCCGCGGCTTTCCCTCCAGTCATTCGGCGTCGGCGGCCTACGGGGCGTCGCGGCTGGTGGCGACCTGTCTCAGCGCCGCGCCCGTCGCACGGACGGTGGCTGCGGGCGTGGCGGCCCTGACGGGAGCGGGCCGGATCGAGGATGACCACCATGACGCGATCCAGGTCATCGCGGGGCTTGTCTTCGGCCTGGGCTTCGAACGCCTGTTCCGCCGCAGTCGGCGGCAAGTGAGAGCCCGGTCTCCGGACCGGCGTCCCGCGTGATCACAGCGCCACATTTTCAAATCAAAGCAGCGACTTCCGGGTGTCGCACGGAACCTTTCGATGTTCCGGGAGGTTACCGGGGCATGAACGCGCCTTCCCTGATCGCCGTCGTGGCGACGCTTCTCGCCCATCCCGTGTCGGCCGGGCCCTGGGAAGCCAGCGTATTCACCGGCGTCCAGAACAGCGGATCGTCCTCCGTCTCGGGCAAAGGTCCCGGGGGCGTCGGCGCCTTCTTCTTTTCGACCGATTGGGACATGGGGTCGCTTGACGGCATGGACTATCTCGGCGTTCGGGCGATCTATTGGGTCGACGCCCGGAACGGACTGGCACTTACCCTCACACGCTCGACCGCCGTCGCGACCGCCACGCCAGTCGCAGGGGTCTCGGATGTCTCGTTCGACGGCACGTTGACGCTCACCGCCGATGCGCTGCACCGCTGGAACGCCAACGGACGCCTCAAGCCCTACATCGGCCTCGGCCTGGGCATCGCCATGCCCGACGCGAGGGTGACTTTCGCAACCGGAGAAATCGAGCGGCCAGACGCCACGGGGTTCGCCGCCGCAGCGACTGCCGGGGCGAGCTACAAGCTCGACGCGCGCACGTCCGCCTTCGCAGAGCTTCACCTCAGCCACGCGCGCTATGACCTGGATCTATCGTCGGGAGGCTCTCTGAAGACCGACATGACCTCTACCGCGATCAACGTCGGACTTAGCTACCGCTTCTAGGCCGCGTCGCGCGGGCGCGTCGCCGCCATCGACGGCCGTTCGTCGAAGGACGCCTGCCAGTCCGCAAGCTTAGGGCGACCCGTCCGCCAGCCCCGCGCGCCGTGACGGAAGTCGAGATATCCCAGTGCCGAGCCAAGCGCGAAATGCGCCACCGTCGGAGGGCCATCCAGCCAGTCGATCCAACTTTCCTCGACGACGTCGAGCGCGCGCGCGATCTTGGTCCACTGTGCATCCATCCAGGCGGCGAACTGCTTTTCCTCGGGCCGCGCGCGCACCTCGTAGGACATCGAGACGCCGGCGTCGCTGATGCCATCGCCCAGCGCTTCCAGGGTCAGCACCTGCCAGAGGCGATGCTCGGGATAGAGATTGGCTCCCGCGAGGGCGTCGAGGTAGCGGCAGATGACGCGGCTGTCGAAGACCGCTTCGCCTTTCGCACCGACCAGCGCCGGGATCTTTCCGAGAGGATTCGTGCCGACCGGCATGGTGCCGGGGGTCACGGGGTTTCCCTTCGACAGCTCGCGGTCGACGCGGGCGTCGAGCCCGGTTTCGATCAGGATCGCCTCGACCTTGCGGCAGAAGGGCGAGGCGGGATTGGTGTAGAGTTTCATCGGGGATCCTCCGGTCCGGTCGTGCAGGAGACTGCGGGATGCGAGAGGCGGCTGCAAACCTGATTTCGCGTCATGACCCGGGGGCGTCGCCCAGGGGCCGTTCCATCAGCCGCGCCAGCGCCTCCGGCTCCGAACCGAAACCGTCCGCCACATGCGACGCGGCGGCAAGTCGCACCTCGTCCGTCTTGTTTTGACCCAGCTTCCAGGTGCCGTCGACCTGATCGACGTGCAACCTGAAAGGGACGATCGCGCGCAGCAGCTTCTCCATCGCCTCCGCCGCCATCTTGTCGGGCATCCAGACCGGCTTCGGCAACAGACGCGCCTCGTAGGCCGCGGACTGGCGATCGAGCATGTCGCGCATTGCGTCGTCCGGCAGTCGCTCCAGCCGTCCGCGCAGGTGAACGGCGACGTAGTTCCACGTCGGCACCTGGTCCGCGATGCCGTACCAGTCGGGCGAGACATAGGCGTCGGGACCCGTGACCGCGATGACGGCGGGCGCGTCGCCTGCGCGCGCGATCGGGTTCGAGCGGACAAGGTGCAGGTCGGCGCTGGTTCCGTCCTCGGTCAGCAGAAACGGAACATGGGACAGAAGCGGAGCAGGATCGGCATTCACGGCCAGCGTGCCGAAGGGCCGGCTGCGCGCGAAGCCGAGGTGACGGTCTCGGCTCTCATTCCTGAAGGCCGGATTCGGGTGCATCAGGCAAAGGCCGTCAGACGCGATCCGTCGTGATCGCCCAGCCGCACGTTGAGAAGCGCGCCCTCCGGCTGGTCCACGTCGAAGGTCACCTCGGCGAAGGTCTCGGTCCGGGCAAGACGCGGCCCCTCGGTCAGGACGGTCAGCTTGCGACCCGAAAGCGCGTCCAGATGGCGGCGCGCGGCGGCGTCCCCCGCGGCGCGCAAACGGCCGGCACGCTCCTTGATGGCGGGGCCGCCGACTTGCGGCATGCGCGCCGCCGGCGTGCCGGGGCGCGGCGAATAGGGGAAGACGTGCAGCCAGGTCAGCCCGCAGTCCTCGACGAGGGCGAGCGAGTTCCGGAACATCGCCTCGGTCTCGGTCGGAAAGCCCGCGATGATGTCGGCCCCGAAGGTCATCTCGGGCCGTAGCCTGCGCGCCTCCTCGCAAAAGGCGATGGCGTCGTCGCGCAGGTGACGGCGCTTCATGCGCTTCAGGATCATGTCGTCGCCCGCCTGGAGAGACAGGTGCAGGTGCGGCATCAAACGTGGTTCGACGGCGATGCACTCCATCAGCACCGGATCCGCCTCGATCGAATCGATGGACGAGATCCGAAGACGCGGCAGGTCCGGGACAAGACGCAGGATGCGCCGCACGAGGTCGCCGAGCCTCGGCGTACCCGGCAGGTCCGCACCCCAGGACGTGAGATCGACGCCGGTCAGCACGACCTCATTGAAGCCCCGGTCGCGGAGGCGTTTGATCTGGTCCACGACGACGCCCGCCGGCACCGAGCGAGAATTGCCACGACCGAAGGGAATGATGCAGAAGGTGCAGCGATGATCGCAGCCGTTCTGCACCTGAACATAGGCGCGGTGGCGGCCGAAGCCGTCTATCAGATGGCCCGCCGTCTCGGTCACCGACATGATGTCGTCGACGAGCACCGGCTCGGTGTCCCCGATCACTGCGCGCGCCCAGGTGTCGGGCCGCATCTTCTCGGTGTTGCCGATCACGAGGTCCACTTCGGGCATCGTGGAGAAACGTGCCGGTTCGGTCTGCGCCGCGCATCCGGTGACGATGACGCGCGCGGTCGGGTTCTCGCGCTTCAGCCGCCGGACCTCCTTCTGCGACTTCCGCACCGCCTCGGCGGTAACCGCGCAGGTGTTGACGATGACCGCATCCGACAGCCCCGCCGCGTCGGCCATCTCGCGCATGGCTTCGGTCTCGTAGGCGTTCAGGCGGCAGCCGAGCGTCGCGAAGGTGGGCACCTTGCGGTCCATCAGCCTCTCCACACGCCGTCGAACACATGCGCGGTCGGCCCTGTCATCCAGACCCCGTCGTCCCGCCAGTCGATCTCTATCCGCCCACCGTCGAGATCGAGCGTGACGGTTCGCCCCGTCAGCCCCCGCCGCGCCGCCGCGACGGCCACCGCGCAGGAGGACGAGCCGGAGGCGAGAGTGATGCCCGTGCCCCGCTCCCAGACCCGCATCCGCAGGCGGTCGCGTCCCGTGACCGAGGCGAACTGCACGTTTGTGCGCTCGGGGAACAGGAGGTGGTTCTCGAGTACCGGGCCCCGCCGGGCGAGGTCCACCGCCTCGGCATCCTCGACGAAGAAGGTGCAATGCGGATTGCCCATGCCGGTCGCCACCGGATCGCCCTCGATCGGCAGGTGCAGCGTGTCGACCTCGCGAGACAGCGGAACCGCGCGCCACTCGGTGTCTGGCTGCCCCATGTTGACCCGTGTCATGCCGTGGCCCGCGTCCTCGCAGGCCAGAAGCCCGCGCTCGGTGCGGATCCTCAGGGCGCCCTGCCCCGTCTCGTCCATCAGGTGCCGCGCGATGCACCGCGTGGCGTTTCCGCAGGCGGCCGAAAGCGAGCCGTCGGCGTTGTAGAACACCAGCCGCACCGCCGCCTCGGGGTCGGAATGCATCACCGCGAGCTGGTCGAAGCCCACGCCCCGGTGACGGTCGCCAAGCGCGCGCGCCACGTCCTCGGTCACCGGCGCTCCGCCCTCGCGGAGGTCGATCACGACGAAGTCGTTGCCAAGCCCATGCATCTTCATGAAGGGCCGGCCGGTGTCGGGGCGAGCGGTCATGGCGCGCGATATAGAGGGTTCGTCGGTCTGTGGGAAGCCTAGCGCCGCGCGCTGAGGATGTTGGTGGCGACGCCCATCCGCTTTGCCTGCACCGCGTCGATGATCCAGAGCCGGTCGTTCGGCACCCGGTAGGCAGCCTCGTTCAGCTCCGGGAACCCCATCTCGAGCCAGTACCGGCGGTCGATCTCGTAGGAGATGTTCGTATCGGTCGCCGCGTGCAGGCCAAGTTCCGCGATTTCCGTCATCTCGCGCGACTTGCCCGCGACGAAGACATCGACGCAGGCCGAGATGCAGTTGACGAGGATGATCGTGTTCATCCGGTCGGCCTTGATCGTGCGGCCGATCTGGTGCGAGGCCAGAAGGCTGCCCCCCGGCGACTGCGCGATGACCAGCCCGTCGACCTCGGCATCGATCGTGACGCGCTCGAAGACGGCAGCCGTCTCGGGCGTGATCTCGCCGTCGAGAACGAGGAACTGCGCCTGCCCGTCGCCCGTGGTCTCGACAAAGAGATTGCCCCCTAGCGCGCGCGCCTTGTCCGAGACCATCATGCCGCCGGTCGGAGCGCAGGCAGAGACGGTCAGAACGGCCAGTCCGGCAACGAGAAATCGGCGCATCATGGGGGAACCTTCGGCTTCGGTTCCCCCACCGTGCCCGTGGCGGCGGAGAGGGTCAAGCGGATGGTCGGTTTTGGCCTTGACGCCCCGGAGAGGCCGCATTAGGTCCGGCGCTCGAGTGGGCCGTTAGCTCAGTTGGTAGAGCAACTGACTTTTAATCAGTGGGTCACTGGTTCGAATCCAGTACGGCTCACCACTGTCACGAAGAACGAGCAAGAGCCTGGCGAACGTGGTGCTCGCCCTCCGGGGCGTTGCGCCCGCGCGAGACGGCGGAATGGCGCCCTAGAGAGGTCCTCGGGTGCCGCGGTCGTCAAAGGGGCCGGCAAGGCCGGCGCGATAGCGAAGGTCGGCTTGGAGCCCAAGTTGGCACTTCCAACTGCGTCCAGTCAGCCGGACACTTTCTGCATCAACTGATCCAACGTGCTTTCAGATTGGCAGAGTGTGCATGGCGCTTGTCCGCTGGACAGATTCAATATGTCACCTTCGGCAAACTCAGCAACAATCGAATCCAGTTCGTCGAAGCGAAGGCATTCGCGTACCTTGAAGTACGTTCCGCCCACGGTGCTGCGCCGCCGCTCTGGAAAGTGAAAACACACACTTAGTAAACGTGTCGATAACTCGCCGCCTTCGGACCCAGGTCTCAGGAGTACAGCGTTTCCTTGTGTGCTCCATGTGCCTCTGGAAACTTGCAGTTGACCTGGGAACCAGAGAGACGCAGTCCTGTCGCCGTTGGCGTAGACAATGCCAGATCCATATCTGTCTGACACGATGCGGAGCGTCTTGTCGCTCAGAAAAGCCTCTGCGGGGTTCGCGAAGGCCGGCGCCTCGATTTCATTCGCCGAAGCGATAGCAGGGTAAGCGATTAGGAAAAGCGCGGTAACGAAGCGAAAAGCATTCCATCCTCCACAGCGACACACATTCATGTTGACGATGGGAAGTTGCATCTATTCTGCCAAAGCTGTTCTACGATCCTTGAAGTAATTTGGTTGGTCCAAGTGGCACCATGATGACTGTATCGTGGTTAAAGTCAGCTTCGTCCGCACAGCGGACTGTCACGCTCCAGGCTGAGCGCCCTCTTAATGGAGCGCGACCGCCTGACCCACCTCACGCCCCCGTCACCCGCCAGATCACGTCGCCCACGTCGTCGGCCATGAGCAGCGACTTCCCGTCCGGCCCAACAGCGACCCCCACCGGACGGCCGTAGGACACGCTTTCGTCGTCCGCGAGAAACCCCGTCAGGATGTCGCGCGGCGAGCCCGAGGGGCGTCCGCCCTCGAACGGGACGAAGATCAGCTTGTAGCCGGACAGCGTCGAGCGGTTCCACGACCCGTGCTGACCGATGGCCATGCCGGCGGGGAAGCCGGGCAGCGTGCCCTCCGGCACCCAGCAGAGCCCCAGGGACGCCGTGTGCCCGCCCAGCGCATAATCCGGCCGGATCGCGCGGGCGACGAGGCTCGCGTCCTGAGGCACCCGGTCGTCGACGATCTGCCCCCAATAGCAGTAGGGCCAGCCGTAGAAGCCACCTTCCTTCACGGACGTAAGGTAGTCCGGCGGCGTCTCGTCGCCCAGACCGTCACGCTCGTTGACCACGGTCCAGAGCGCACCCGTCGTCGGCTCGAAGGCCAGGCCCACCGGGTTGCGCAAACCCGAGGCTAAGACGCGCGCCTTTTCCGACGCGATGTCCATTTCCCAGATCGCGGCGCGGCCCTCCTCGGTCTCCATCCCCTCGTCGGCGATGTTGGTGAGCGAGCCGACGCCCGCGTAAAGCTTCGTGCCGTCCGGCGACAGGAGAAGGCTGCGCGTCCAGTGCCCGCCAGGCTTGAACTCGACCAGCCTCCGGCCCTCGCCCTTCAGGCTCGTGGCGCCGTCCTCATAGTCGAAGGCCACGATGCCGTCGGTGTTGCCGACGTAAAAAGTGCTCCCGGCCAGCGCCATGCCGAAGGGCTGGCGCTGGTTCTCGACGAAGACCTCGCGCCGCTCGGCCACCCCGTCGCCGTCCTCGTCGCGCCAGAGCGTGATGCGGTTGGCACTGTGCCCCAGCGCGCGGGCGCGCCGCATGGTCGCCTGTGCCGCACGGTCGAGGAGGTTCTTCGGTGGGCCCGCCTCCTGCAGCGCCTCAGCGACAAGGACGTCGCCGTTCGGCAGGACCTCGATCCAGCGCGGGTGCTTCAGGTCGCGGGCGAAGGCGTTGACCTTCAGCCCGGGCGCCGCCTTCGGCGTCTGGCCCTCGGACCAGCCCTTCCCGGTCGGCATCTTCAGGGTCATGATGCCCTGCTTCTTCGCGTTGGGAATGGCGGGCGTCGTGCCCACCGCCGGCTCCTTGGGCGCGTTCATCCGCCTCAGAAGGACCATCGTGCCGCCAACGACGGCGGTGGCGCGGGCTAGAAGATCCATGACATGTCCCTCGTGTTTCAGGGCATCGACACTATGCCTGGACCCGCCGGGGTCAAGGCCGGGCCGGCAAAGGAAGGCACACGTTCAGAAGTTTACCCTGTCGCCGCCCTTGAGATGCAGAATCTCCCGCGCCTCGTCCGGCGTCGCGACCTCGCAGCCCAGGTCCTCGATGATGCGCCGGATCTTGGCGACCTGCTCGGCGTTCGACACTGCGAGCTTGCCGCGCGAGATATAGAGCGAATCCTCGAGCCCGACGCGGACGTTGCCGCCCATCTGGCTTGCCGTCGCCGCCAGCGGCATCTGCGCCGCCCCCGCCCCCAGCACCGACCAGCGGTATTGATCGCCGAAAAGCTTGTCGGCGGTCTTCTTCAGGAAGACGAGGTTCTCGACATCCGCGCCGATCCCGCCGAGGACGCCCATCACGAACTGGATGAAGATCGGCGCCTTGAAGAGCCCTTCGTCGAGGCAGTGGCGCAGCGTGTAAAGATGGCCCACGTCATAGCATTCGTGTTCGAACTTCACGTTGTGAGGCGCAAGGCGCGTCGCGGCCTCGCGGATGTCCTTCAGCGTGTTTCGGAAGATGTTGCCTTCCGAGCCTTCGATGTAAGGCTTCTCCCAGTCATAGCGGAAACTGTCATAGCGCCCGGCCAGGCCGTGAAAGGCGAAATTCATCGACCCCATGTTGAGCGAGCACATCTCGGGGCTGAACGCCAGCGCGGCCTCGATGCGTTCGCTGATCTGCATGGTGGGCGCGCCGCCCGTGGTGAGGTTAACCACCGCATTCGTCGACTGCTTCACCCGCTGGAGGATCGGCGCGTAATGCTCTGGATCGACCGAAGGCCGGAAGTCCTCGGGATGACGCGTGTGCAGGTGCAGGATCGACGCACCCGCCTCGGCCGCCTCGATCGCCTGGCGCGCGATGTCGTCCTGCGTCAGCGGCAGGTACTCGGACATCGTCGGCGTGTGGATCGCGCCGGTGACGGCGCAGGTGATGATCGTCTTCCGCTTCTGGCTCATGCCGGACCTTCCTTCTTGTCCCGCACCACCCTGTCGCGCGACGTCGGAATGCTCAATCCCGCAGCGTCAATGAACGGCTTCGGCGGTCACCTCAGACCTCGCGAGATAATCGTCGATCCGGCGTGTCTGGTCGGGCGTCACTCTCAGGCCCAGCCTTGTCCGCCGCCAGAGGAAGTCCTCGGCTGTCCGGACCCATTCCTTGCGCATGGCCCAGTCGAGTTCGCGCGCGGTGATGCCGGCGCCGAAGGCTTCGCCGAGCTCGTCCCCTGTCCGGGCCTTGCCGAAGATGTGCCGCGTGTCGGTGCCATAGTGCCGGACCATCCGCCGCGCCCAGGCCTCGTCGAGGAAGGGATACTCCCGGCGAAGGTCGGCCATGAGCGCTTCGGCACCGTCCACAGGGAAGTCGCCCCCGGGCAGCGTGACGCCCGCCGTCCAGTCGCCAGGCAGACCGCCGAAGACGCGCCCCATCCGATCCATCGCCGCCTCGGCCAGCTTGCGATACGTGGTGATCTTTCCGCCGAAGACGTTCAGAAGCGGCGCGCCGTCCTCGTGGTTCAGGTCGAGGACGTATTCCCGAGTGGCCGCCGTCGCAGACTTCGCGCCGTCGTCGTAAAGCGGACGCACCCCGGAATAGGTGTGAACGACGTCCTCGGGCGTGACGGACTGCCTGAGATACTGCGAAGCGAAATCGCAGAGGTACTGCACCTCGTCCGGGGTCGCCTCGGGCTTCTTCCAGGGGTCCGCATGCTCGACGTCGGTCGTCCCGATCAGGGTGAAATCGTCCTCGTAGGGGATCGTGAAGATCACCCGCCCATCCCTGCCCTGAAAGATGTAGCACTTGTCGTGCGGGTAGAGCCTCCGCGTCACGATATGGCTGCCGCGCACCAGCCGGACGTTCTGGCGCGAGTTGATGCCGAGCGTGCGGTGGATGACGTCGCCGACCCAGGGCCCGCCCGCGTTGACCAGAAGCCGGGCGCGGTGGGTCTCTTCTCCCTCCGGTCCCGCGGTCGTGACGGTCCAGTGGTCCGCGCCCCTCTCGGCCCGCACGACCTTCGTCCGCGTCAGGATGCGTGCGCCGCGTGCCGCGGAATCGCGCGCGTTCAGGACCACGAGGCGTGAGTCCTGGACCCAGCAGTCGGAGTACTCGAACGCCTTGTGGAATGCCGGGTCCAGCGCCGCGCCCTCGGGCGTGCCCTCGAGGTCGAGCGTCCGCGTGGCGGGCAGGATCTCGCGACCTCCCAGGCGGTCGTACATCATCAGGCCGGTGCGGATCAGCCAGGCGGGACGCCGCCCCTTCAGCCAAGGCATCGTCAGGGCCAGAAGGCGGGACAGCGGCGCCTCGCTCTCGAAGGTCATGCCTTTTCGGTAAGGCAGCACGAATCGCATCGGCCACGAGATGTGAGGCATCGCGCGGAGCAGCACCTCGCGTTCCTCCAGAGCCTCGCGCACGAGGCGGAACTCGAAGTATTCCAGATAGCGCAGCCCGCCGTGGAACAGCTTCGTCGACGCCGATGACGTCGCCGACGCGAGGTCGTTCATCTCGGCCAGCGTGACCGACAGGCCGCGTCCCGCCGCGTCCCGTGCGATTCCGCACCCGTTGATGCCGCCGCCGATGATGAAGACGTCCCGGACGTCCCGGTCAGGCGGACTTGAGTCCATGTCTGTTTTCCAAGGTGAGGACCTCTGTGTTCGAACGCCGCGCCGCCTCAAGAAAGGCCAGAGGCGGATCGGCGTCGGTCACGAAGTAGTCGAGATCGCCGACATCGCAAATCCGGACCGGCGCGGACTGGTCGAATTTCGATCCGTCGCACACGCAGATCCTCTGCCGCGAGTTGCGCAGGATCGCGCGCGCCACCGACACTTCGCGCGCATCGTAGTCGAGGATCGCACCATCCGGGTCCAGCGCCGAGGCGCCGATGACCGCGTAGTCGACCTTGTAGCGGGAGATGAACTCGACCGCGTCCTCGCCCACGATGGCGCCGTCGGCCGGGCGCACCGCTCCGCCGACGAGGATCAGCTCTTTCATGCGCGCGGGAAGAAGTTGCGTGATGATGTTGATGTTGTTCGAGATCACGACGAGGCCGGAATGCCCAGACAGCGCGCGTGCCACCTGTTCGGTAGTGGTGCCGATATTCAGAGAGACTGAACAATGGTCGGGGATCAGCGAAGCGGCAAGCGCGCCAATCGCCTCCTTCTGCGGACCCTGGAGCATCCGGCGTTCGTGATATTCGCGGTTGGCCACCGTCTCGAGCCTGCGCGCGCCGCCATGCGTGCGCGCCGCGAGACCGCGGTCGCAGAGTTCCGCCAGGTCCTTGCGGATGGTCTGGCTGGTCACGTCGAAGCGCATCGAAAGGCCCTCGACCTCGACGCGGCCCTCGCTCCGCAAAAGGTCCAGGATCGATTCCTGCCTCTCGTTCAGGTCCATGCGGCCTCTCCTCCCGGGCCATGTCTTCTGTCCCCTATACGGAGACAGCCGTTTCGTTTCCAGAGAATTCTTTTCGTTTGACTTTCGTTTCGGTTCCTTTAGGCATTCCGGCGTGGAGGATTACTACACAAACGAAACCCAGGGAGGTGAAAGATGCGCAAGTATCTTTACTCCGCGGTCGCGGCCAGTGCCGTCATCGCGGGCACGCATTCCGCTTGGGCCGACATGGCGGCCGCGGAAAAGTGGGTCGACGAGGAGTTCCAACCCTCTGTCCTGACCCGAGACGAGCAACTTGCCGAGATGCAGTGGTTCATTGATGCGGCGGCTCCGTTCGCCGGAACCGAAATCAACGTCCTGTCCGAAGGCATCCCGACGCACAGCTACGAATCCGAGACGCTCACAAAGGCGTTCGAAGAGATCACCGGGATCAAGGTGAACCACCAGATCCTCGGCGAGGGCGAAGTGGTCCAGGCCGTGCAGACGCAGATGCAGACGCAACGGAACCTCTACGACGGCTACGTCAACGACTCGGACCTGATCGGCACGCACTCGCGGCTTCAGCTTGCCTACAACCTGACCGAACAGATGGCGGGCGACTGGGCCGACACGACCTCGCCGACGCTGGATCTCGATGATTTCATGGGTATCCAGTTCACGACCGGCCCCGACGGCAACCTCTACCAGCTTCCGGACCAGCAGTTCGCGAACCTCTACTGGTTCCGCAAGGACTGGTTCGACCGCGAGGACCTGAAGGAGCAGTTCAAGGCCAAGTACGGCTACGAGCTGGGCGTTCCGGTCAACTGGTCGGCCTATGAGGACATCGCGGAATTCTTCACCAACGACGTGAAGGAAATCGACGGCGTCCAGATCTACGGCCACATGGACTATGGCAAGCGCGCGCCCGACCTGGGTTGGCGCATGACCGACGCCTGGCTCTCGATGGCCGGTGCCGGTTCTCCGGGCGAGCCGAACGGAGTCCCGATCGACGAATGGGGCATCCGCATGGAAGCGGGGTCCTGCAACCCATCCGGCGCGTCCGTATCTCGTGGCGGCGCGGCGAATGGCCCGGCGGCGGTCTATGCCATCGCCAAATGGGACGAGTGGCTTCGGAAGTACGCTCCTCCGGGTGCTGCGTCCTATGACTTCTACCAGTCGCTTCCAGCCCTTTCGCAGGGCAACGTTGCCCAGCAGATCTTCTGGTACACAGCCTTCACCGCGGACATGGTCGCGCCGAAATCGGCCGGCAACAACACGGTGGACGACGAGGGCACGCCGCTCTGGAAGATGGCGCCCAGCCCGCACGGTCCCTACTGGGAAGAAGGCCAGAAGGTCGGCTACCAGGACGTGGGCTCGTGGACGTTCCTCAAGTCGACGCCGTCCGAACGCGCCCAAGCCGCATGGCTCTATGCGCAGTTCGTGACCTCGAAAACCGTCGACACCAAGAAGTCGCATGTGGGACTTACCTTCATCCGCGACAGCACGGTGCGAGGCGACAGCTTCACCGAACGCGCGCCGCAGTTGGGTGGTCTGGTCGAGTTCTACCGCTCGCCCGACCGCGTGCGGTGGTCGCCCACGGGCATCAACGTCCCCGACTATCCGAAGCTGGCCCAGATCTGGTGGCAGCAGATCGGTGACGTGAACTCGGGTGCCTTCACGCCTCAAGAAGCCATGGACCGTCTCGCCGAGGAGATGGACATCACCATGGCCCGGATGCAGCAGGCGGACGAGCAGGCCAACGTCTACGGAGGCTGCGGCCCGCGCCTGAACGAGCCAAAGGATCCGTCCGAGTGGATCGGCAAGGGCGGCGCCAAGGCCAAGCTCGACAATGAGAAGCCCCAGGGCGAGACCGTCAACTACGACGAACTCGTCAAGCAGTGGGCCGAGAACTGAGACCGGGGCCGGACCGAATCCTCCCGGTCCGGCCGACCTGCCGGGGCCCCTCGCGGGCCCTGGCTCCTTGACAGGCGGATCCTGATGACCATCGAACTTCACAACGTCACCAAGCGCGTCGGCGCGGTCACCCACATCAAGGCGGCCACGCTGACCCTCGAACCCGGGCACTTCAACGTGCTCCTGGGCGAGACCGGCTCGGGCAAGACGTCGCTCATCAAGCTGATGGCCGGGCTCGATCCCGTGGCGTCGGGCCGCATCGTGATGAACGGACGCGACGTGACGAAGCTGAACACGCAGAAGCGCAACATCAGCCTCGTCCACCAGTTCTTCGTCAACTATCCCCACATGACGGTCTTCGACAACATCGCCTCCCCGCTTCGGGTCGCAGGCATGTCGAAGTCCGAGATCGAGGGCCGGGTGGAGGAAGCCGCACGCATCCTCCAGCTCAAGCCCATGCTGAAGCGTCGCCCTCAGGAGCTGTCGGGCGGCCAGCAGCAGCGAACCGCCCTCGCCCGCGCCATCGTCAAGGAGAGCCAGGCCGTATTTCTCGATGAGCCGCTCGCCAACCTCGACTACAAGCTGCGCGAGGAATTGCGCGACCAGTTGCCGGAGTTGTTCGCCGGTCGCGGCGCGGTCGTCGTCTATGCGACCTCCGAGCCCGAGGAGGCGCTTCTTCTGGGCGGCAAGACAACGCTGATGAGCGATGGCAAGGTCGTGCAGTTCGGTCCCACGGCGCAGATCTATCGCCGGCCCGTCAGCCTCGAGGCTGCCCGCGTCTTCTCGAACCCGCCGATCAACACCGCCACCGTCGTGAAGCGCGGCGGAGAGGCCCGTCTGGGCGACAAGGCGTCCTGGACGCTGGCCGGGCCGCACGCGGCGCTGACCGACGGCGCCTACATGATGGCGGTCCGCCCGAACCACGTCGTACCGGCCCGCTCGGACCGTGCCGTCGTCCCGTTGACCGGAACCATCCTCGTGACCGAACTGTCGGGCTCGGAATCGAGCGCGCACTTCAAGATGGGGGCCGACAACTGGGTGTCGCTGTCGCACGGCGTCCACCCCTACAAGGTCGGAGACAACCACCAGTTCTTCCTCGATCCATCGCAGTGTCTCTGGTTCGCGCCGGACGGCACGCTTGCGGCCTGAAGGAGGGGACATGGCGAAGATCACCCTGTCGAAACTCAGACACAGCTATGTGCCGGACCCGCAGCCGGACGACTATGCGCTGAAAGAGATCGACCACGTCTGGGACGATGGCGGGGCCTATGCCCTTCTCGGCCCCTCCGGTTGCGGAAAGTCTACGCTTCTCAACATCATATCGGGGCTTCTTCAGCCGTCCGAGGGCCGCATTCTCTTCGACGAGACGGACGTGACCGACCTGCCGCCGGCGAAGCGCAACATCGCGCAGGTGTTCCAGTTTCCGGTCATCTACGACACCATGAGCGTCTACGACAACCTGGCCTTCCCGCTCAGGAACCGCGGCCGGCCCGAGGATGTGGTGAAGGCGCGCGTCACGGCTATCGCCGAGATGCTCGAGGTCACGTCGATGCTGAAGACCCGCGCCGCGCACCTGACGCCCGACAATAAGCAGAAGATCTCCATGGGCCGGGGCCTCGTCCGCGAGGACGTCAACGTCGTCATGTTTGACGAACCCCTGACCGTCATCGACCCGCACCTGAAGTGGAAGCTGCGCTCAAAGCTGAAGGAACTGCACCAGCGCGTGCGTGCGACGATGATCTACGTCACCCACGACCAGACCGAGGCGCTGACCTTCGCCGACCAAGTCGTCGTCATGGACCTTGGAGTCATCGTCCAGATCGGCACGCCGGTCGACCTGTTCGAGCGTCCGGCCCACACCTTCGTCGGCCACTTCATCGGCTCACCCGGCATGAACGTCCTGCCCGCCGAGTTGCGGGACGGTGGCGCATTCTTCGTGGGCCGCCCGGTCCCGCTCGAAGGCCGCATCGTCAAGACCGGCACGCTTGCGCAGATCGGCGTCCGCCCCGAGTATGTATCGCTCGCCGATCAGGGTCTGGAAGCGGTCGTCACCAAGGTCGCCGACCTCGGCCGCCATATCCTGGTCGAGACCCGCGCGGGCGATACCAAGGTCGCCGCCATCATCCAGGGCGACGCGCCCGCAAAGGGCGAGACCGTGCACCTCGATTTCCGCCGCGATCAGACGCGGCTCTACCTCGACGGCTGGCTCGCCACGGAAGCGGAGACACGCGAATGAAGACCGAAAACCAGAAGGCTTGGTTCTTCGTCCTGCCGGTCTTGATCCTCGTTGCCTTCAACGCCCTCGTGCCTCTGATGACGGTGGTCAACTATTCGGTGCAGGAGACCTTCGGGAACAACCAGTTCTTCTGGGAGGGTCTCGGCTGGTTCGAGCAGATCCTGCGGTCCGAACGCTTCCACGCTTCGCTCGGGCGGCAGTTTTTCTTCACCTTCATGATCCTGATCATCGAGGTGCCGCTCGGCATCGCCATAGCGCTCGCCATGCCGCGCCGCGGCTTCTGGGTGCCGGTGTGCCTCGTCCTCATGGCGCTGCCCATGCTGATCCCGTGGAACGTCGTGGGCTCGATGTGGAACATCTTCACCCTGCCCCGCATCGGCCTGCTCGGCTATTTCCTGAACGATGTCCTCGGCATCCACTACGACATGACTCAGCAGCCCGTCGCGGCCTGGATCACGATCATCGTGATGGACGTGTGGCACTGGACCTCGCTCGTTGTCCTTCTGTGCTACGCCGGGCTCGTGTCGATCCCCGACGCCTATTACCAGGCGGCCAAGATCGACGGCGCGTCGAACTGGAAGGTCTTCCGCTACATCCAGTTGCCGAAGATGAAGACCGTCCTGACCATCGCGATCCTTCTGCGGTTCATGGACAGCTTCAACATCTACACCGAGCCTTTCGTCCTGACCGGCGGCGGCCCCGGCAACTCGACCACGCTACTGTCGATCGACCTCGTCAAGATCGCCCTCGGCCAGTTCGACCTGGGCCCGGCGGCGGCGATGAGCCTGATCTACTTCGCCATAACCCTCTTCGTGTCGTGGCTGTTCTACACGCTGATGACCAAGGACGACCAGGAGTAGGCCGATGCGACCCAGATACCTGATCCCATTCTTCTACATCCTGTTCCTGATGCTGCCGATCTACTGGCTGGTGGCGATGTCGTTCAAGACGACGAACGAGATCCTTGGGGGCTTCTCGCTGTTCCCGCAGCGCTTCACGCTCGAGAACTACCGCGAGATCTTCACCAACCCGACCTGGTACTGGGGCTACATCAACTCGATTATCTATGTCTCTCTGAACACGGTGATTTCGGTCGCCGTCGCCCTGCCCGCCGCCTATGCCTTCTCGCGCTACCGCTTTCTTGGCGACAAGCACCTGTTCTTCTGGCTGTTGACGAACCGCATGGCCCCGGCGGCGGTTTTCGCGCTGCCGTTCTTCCAGCTTTACTCGGCCATCGGCCTCTTCGACACGCACATCGCCGTGGCGTTGGCGCATTGCCTCTTCAACATCCCGCTCGCCGTGTGGATCCTCGAAGGCTTCATGTCCGGCGTGCCGAAGGAACTGGACGAGACCGCCTATGTCGACGGCTATTCCTTTCCGCGCTTCTTCACGTCGATCTTCCTGCCCACGATCAAGGCGGGCGTGGGCGTGGCGGCCTTCTTCTGCTTCATGTTCTCCTGGGTCGAGCTTCTGCTGGCCAAGACCCTGACGGCAGTGGAGGCCAAGCCCATCGCCGCGACCATGACGCGCACGGCGTCCTCGGCAGGCTACGAACTTGGGCTCCTGGCGGCTGCGGGAACGCTCACGATCATCCCCGGCGCCATCGTGATCTACTTCGTGCGCAACTACATCGCCAAGGGCTTCGCCCTGGGGAGGGTGTGATGCGCCGCCTTGTCCTTCTTCTAGCGCTCCTGCCCTCCACCGCCCTCGCGCAGGGCTGGGGCAACGTCGGCAAGGCCCAGGAACCGACCGGCTTTTCCTGGACCGAGCCGCTCTTCGGCGGCACCTGGATGGCCTGGACAGCCGCGACGGCAGCCGTCTTCGTCGGCATCTTCGGCGCGATGGCCGTCCTCACGGCGGTCGAGATCGCCTGGCCCGGCGGCGCAAAGCGGCGCGGCATCCTGGGGCTGACCACGACACGCGGCGACCGGCTGTTCATCACGCTTCTCGGCACTGTCTACATCTTCCTCGCCTGGCTCGGGATCATGGGGATGCCGCTCTGGTGGCCGCTCGCCCTCTCGATCCTCTGGGGCGTATTCTGCTTCTGGAAGGTCTGAGGCGCGCTTGCCAGCCGCCGGCCCTTCGTGGTGAATGGCGGCCATGCGAGCTGACGCGCCACATCCCGAAGCGCTGATCGCCGTCGACGGCGGCGGCACAGGCTGCCGCCTCGTCCTCTGGAGGAAAGGCATACCGGCGACGGCCGAGAGCGGACCTGCCAATCTCTCAAGCGACTTCGAGGGCGCTCTGAGGTCGATCCGTGCCGGCCTCTCCACGCTCTCTGCGCATACGGGGTGCAACCTCGGCGAAGTGCCGGCCTACCTCGCTCTGGCAGGCGCCATCACACCGGATCTGTGCCGTCGCGCCGAGGCGGCTCTGCCGCTTAACCGCGTCCGGGTCGAGGAGGATCGCCGCGCCGCCGTCCGGGGCGCGCTCGGAACCGAGGCGGGCGGGGTGCTTCACGCGGGGACCGGATCCTTCGTCGCGGTGCAGGACCCGCGTGGCAATTTCCGGACGGCAGGCGGGCATGGCCATGTCCTAGGCGACGATGCATCGGCCTACTCCATCGCGCGCGCCGCTTTGTCAGCCTCGCTCGAAGCCGCAGACGGCACCGGTCCCGCGACGGATCTGACCGAGACGCTTCTTTTCCGGTTCGACGGCGCGGCTGGCGTGATTGCCTTCGCCACCGAAGCCGGGCCGGACGAGATCGCCCGCCTCGCCTCAGCCGTCACCGATGCCATCGACGATCCCGTGGCGCGAAGAATCATTACCGACGGCGCGGCCTACTTCGCGCGCATCCTGCCCGCGCTCGGCTGGACCGACGACCTTCCGCTCTGCCTGACGGGCGGCGTCGGTCCGGCATTCTCGACGGTCCTGCCGCATCCCCTCCGCACGGCTCTCCGGCCGGCTCTCGGCACTCCCCTTGACGGGGCCCTCGCCCTCGCCGCCGACTTCGCCCGCGAGCTGCCGGCATGAGCGTCACCTACATCGGCGGCCCGGTCTTCGATGGCGAGACGTTGCGGCTCGGCCTCGCGGTCCGAATGGAACAGGGCCGCGTCACCTGGCTCGGCCTGGACGCGGAGGCGCAGGGCGACATCGAGGACCTGGGCGGCGCCATCCTCGCCCCCGGGTTCGTCGACCTCCAGGTCAATGGCGGCGGCGGGGTCAACTTCAACGACGATCCCTCGGTCTCCACCCTCCGCCGCATCACCGAGGCGCACCGCAGTCTGGGCACGACGCACCTGTTACCGACGCTGATCTCGAGCGAGCCTGAAGTCACGACGGCCGCCATCGCTGCCGTGACGGAAGCCATCGCTCAAGGCATCCCCGGCATTGCGGGCCTGCACCTCGAAGGCCCGCATATCGCACGTCCCGGCGCGCACGACCCCGCCGTCCTGCGCGACATGACTGACGCCGACGTGACGGAACTCGAGGCCGCAGCCCGCGCCCTCCCCGCACTCATGCTGACCGTGGCGCCCGAACGCGTGACGCCCCACCAGATCGCGCGCCTGACAACGGCGGGGGCAGTCGTCTCCCTCGGCCACACCGATGCGGCGTTCGAGACTTGCACGGTGGCAATCGACGCGGGCGCCCATGCCGCGACCCACCTCTTCAACGCCATGAGCCAGATGACGGCGCGCGCGCCCGGCCTCGTCGGCGCGGTTCTCGCGGACAGCCGCGTCAGCGCGGGTCTGATCGCGGACGGCCAGCATGTCCATCCCGCCGCCCTGAGTATTGCGCTGGCCGCGAAGGCCGGGTCCGACGGCATCTTCCTCGTCACCGACGCCATGGCGACCGCCGCCTCCGACATCGACGGCTTTACCTTGGCCGGTCGCCGCGTGATCCGCGCCGACGGCCGACTGACACTCGAGGATGGAACGCTCGCAGGGGCCGACCTCGAGATGACGGGCGCCCTGCGCCTCCTGACGCGCGACCTCGGGGTCGAGACTGCTACTGCGCTGCGCCTCGCGACGTCGGTTCCCGCGCGTGTCGTGGGTCTCGACGCGGGACGGATCGTTCCCGGTGAGGCGGCCATGCTTGTCAAAATTGCACCGGATTTCTCTTCCGTCACGACCCTTTGACCCTGTGTTTCCCATTCGCAACGTCCCTCAGCGACGCTTTGCCGAGGTTTTGGCAACGGGCGTGACGGATGCGGTCCTTCCTGCTATCGGGTGCCCGGAGCGTCCGGAGTAATCATGATCGTCAGTGAAACAGCCCTTCCCGGCGCCCTGGTCATCGAGCCGGCACGACACGGAGACCACCGGGGCTTTTTCTCGGAATCCTGGAGCCGCCGCCGCATGGAAGAGGCCGGGATCGACCTCGACTTCGTGCAGGACAATCATTCCCTTTCGACCGAGGTCTGCACCCTGCGCGGCTTGCACTACCAGGCCCCGCCCCACGCTCAGGCAAAGCTGGTGCGCTGCGGGCGCGGATCGCTGACCGACGTGATCGTTGACGTGCGTAACGGCTCACCGACCTACGGACAGTCTCTGTCTGTCGACCTCAGCTTCGACAACGGGCGGCAAGTTCTTGTCCCGATTGGATTTCTGCACGGATTCATCACGCGCGAGCCGAATACCGAGATCGTCTACAAGGTAAGCGATTACTATTCCGCCGACTGCGACGGCGCAGTCCGGTGGGACTCCTGCGGCATCGACTGGTCCTGCGACACCGACCCGATCATCTCGCCCAAAGACGCCGAAGCTGTGCCCTTCTCGGACTGGCAAAGCCCCTTCGAGTGGACCGGCGCATGAAGATCCTCGTTACCGGAGGCGCGGGCTTCATCGGGTCCGCCGTCGTGCGCCAGGGCATTCGTCGCGGCCACGAGATCGTCAACCTCGACGCGCTGACCTATGCCGCGAACCTTGCCAACGTGGCGCCGGTGTCGAACGCGCCCGGATATGCCTTCGAGAAGGTGTCGATCACCGATCGCGCAGGCCTCGACGACGTCCTCGCGCGCCACCGTCCCGATGCGGTGATGCACCTCGCCGCGGAGAGCCATGTCGACCGCTCCATCGACGGACCCGCGGCGTTCATCGAGACCAACGTGACCGGCACCTACACACTTCTGGAAGCGGCCAGAAGCTATTGGACTGCAGAGGGAAAACCGGAGTCGTTCCGCTTTCATCACATCTCGACCGACGAGGTTTTCGGCTCGCTCGGACCGACAGGCAAGTTCACCGAGGACACGCCCTACGACCCGCGCTCGCCCTATTCGGCGTCGAAGGCATCGTCGGACCATCTGGTCCGCGCCTGGCACGAGACTTATGGCCTGCCGGTCGTCCTGACCAACTGCTCGAACAACTACGGGCCCTACCACTTCCCCGAGAAGCTGATCCCGGTGGTCATCCTGAATGCGCTGCATGGGCGCGCGATCCCGGTCTATGGCGCGGGCGAGAACGTGCGCGACTGGCTTTATGTCGAAGATCACGCTGATGCGCTGCTTCTTGTTCTGGAACAAGGCGTTGTCGGGCGAAGCTACAACATCGGGGGTGAAAATGAGGCGCGCAACATCGACCTTGTCCGCACCATCTGCCGCCTTCTCGACGAGCGCCGTCCGCATGCGGCGCCGCACGATCGCCTCGTCGAGTTCGTCACCGACCGTCCCGGCCATGACCTGCGCTATGCAATCGATCCGTCGCGCATCCGCGAAGAACTGGGCTGGCGGCCGTCCGTCACGCTGGAGGAAGGGCTTGCCAAGACCGTCGACTGGTATCTCGCCAACGAGGAGTGGTGGCGTCCCCTTCTGACCGTCGCGATGGAGCGTCGGGGGAAGGCGTCGTGAGGATCGCGGTCTTCGGCGGCAAGGGCCAGGTCTCGACAGAGCTTCTGAGGCGGGTTCCTGACGGCATCACGGTCGAGAGGATCGGGCGCGAGGTCGCGAACTTCAGCGTGCCGCAGCAAGTCTATCAGGCGGCGAAGGCGCTGGAGGCCGACGCCGCGATCAACGCCGTGGCCTATACCGCCGTCGACACCGCCGAGAGCGAGCCGGAACTGGCGAAGCGGATCAACGGGACCTCAGTCGGTCGTCTTGCCGAGGGCTGTGCCGAGGCAGGGGTGCCGCTTGTCCATCTCTCGACCGACTACGTCTTTCCGGGAGATACCGACGAGGCCCGTGCGCCCGATGCCGCGACCGGGCCGCTCAATGCCTATGGCGCGTCGAAGCTGGCTGGAGAGAAAGCCATCGCGGCGTCGGGCTGCCGGGCCGTGATCCTGCGCACGTCGTGGGTGTTCTCGGCGCATGGGTCGAACTTCGTGCGCACGATGCTGCGGCTTGCCGAAACGAGGGACAAGCTCACCATCGTGAATGACCAGATCGGCGGCCCGACCCCTGCGGCAGACATCGCCGACGCCTGTTTCACGATCGCCGCGGCCCTTGCGAATGGCGCGCCGGGCGGCACCCATCACTTCGCCGGAACGCCAGACGTGAGCTGGGCCGGTTTCGCGTACGAAATCTTCGCGCAGGCTGGGCTGAAGGTCGACGTGGCAGGGATCCCGACGCAGGATTACCCCACGCCCGCCCAAAGGCCGCTCAATTCGCGGCTAGACTGCGCCACTCTGGCAGAGGCATACGGCATCTCCCGCCCGGACTGGCGGCGGGGGCTGTCCGACGTATTGAAGGAACTGACCGCATGACCAAGCGCAAGGGCATCATCCTGGCCGGAGGCTCGGGTACGCGGCTTTACCCGATCACCATCGGTGTGTCGAAACAGCTTCTGCCCATCTACGACAAGCCGATGATTTATTACCCGCTGTCGGTCCTGATGTTGGCCGGGATCCGCGAGATCGCGATCATCACGACGCCGCAGGACCAGGAGCAGTTCATGCGGCTGCTCGGCGACGGCTCGCAATGGGGTCTGAAGTTCGAGTGGATCGTCCAACCCTCGCCCGACGGGCTGGCGCAGGCCTATCTGCTGGCGGCCGACTTCCTGGGCGGCGCGCCGTCCGCGATGGTCCTGGGCGACAACATCTATTTCGGCCACTCGCTGCCCGTGATGCTCCACCGCGCCGACGCGCAGGAGACGGGAGGCACGGTCTTCGGCTATCGCGTGGCCGACCCCGAGCGCTATGGCGTCCTCGCCTACGAAGGCGACCGGGTCACGCAGATCATCGAGAAGCCATCCAAGCCGCCGTCGAACTACGCCGTGACGGGTCTTTACTTCCTCGATGGCACGGCGTCGGAACGGGCAGCCCTGGTGAAGCCCTCGCCGCGCGGTGAGCTGGAGATCACCGACCTTCTGGAAATGTATCTCATGGACGGCGCGCTGACGGTCGAGAAGATGGGCCGCGGTTTCGCCTGGCTCGACACCGGCACCCACGGCTCGCTTCTGGACGCGGGCAACTTCGTCCGCACGCTTACGGCCCGTCAGGGGCTTCAGACCGGATCGCCGGAAGAGATCGCCTTCGAGCAGGGCTGGATCACCAAGGCCGACCTTCTGTCCGCCGCCGAGCCCCTCGGCAAGAACGCCTATGGCGCCTACCTGCGACAGGTCGCGGGGGAGGCTGAGTGAGAACCGCCCTCGTCACGGGATCGGCGGGATTCATCGGCTACCATGTCGCGCGCCGTTGGCTGGAGGAAGGCTGGCGTGTCGTCGGCGTGGATGCGTTCACCGAGTACTACGACCCGAAGCTGAAGCGCGACCGGGCGGCATTGCTGGCCGAATTCCCGGAGTATCACGAGGTCGAGGGGCGGATCGAGACGCCGGGCCTGCTGGCCGCGGTGATGTCCGAACATTCGCCCGAGCATGTCGTCCACCTCGCCGCTCAGGCGGGCGTGCGCCATTCGATCGAGGCGCCGCGCAGCTATGTCGAGGCCAACCTGCAAGGGACGTTCGAGCTGCTGGAAGCGGCGCGGGCCAATCCCGGCGCGCGGCTTCTGATGGCGTCGACCTCGTCGGTCTACGGCGCGAACGAGGACATGCCCTACGCCGAGACGGACAAGGCCGACAGCCAGATGTCCTTCTACGCCGCGACCAAGAAGGCGACCGAGGCGATGGCGCATTCCTATGCGCACCTCTATGGGCTGCCGACCGTGATGTTCCGCTTCTTCACGGTCTATGGCCCCTGGGGCCGGCCCGACATGGCGCTGTTCAAGTTCGTCCGCGCGATGCTGGAAGGGCGCGAGATCGACGTCTACAACCAGGGCCGGATGCGGCGGGACTTCACCTTCGTCGACGACCTCGTCGAGGCGGTGTGGCGGCTGGCGAATGTCTTTCCCGAAGAGCGGCTCGGCGACTTCGACAGCCTGAGCCCGGTCGCACCGTTCAGGATAGTGAACATCGGAAAGGCGGCGCCGGATACGCTGGACGCCTTCATCTCGACCATCGAGACAGCGCTTGGAGTCTCGGCCGTGCGCAACCTGATGGAGATGCAGGCCGGCGACGTTCCGGCGACGTGGTCGGACACGACCCTCTTGAAGGCGATCACGGGATATGCCCCATCCACGGGGCTCGACCGCGGGGTGCCCGCCTTCGTCACATGGTATCGGAATTATTACGGCGTCTGAGACGCCCGACGGATAAGGATTGTGTTTCATGCGTATCGCGATGATCGGAACCGGCTATGTCGGCCTCGTATCTGGTGTCTGCTTCTCGGACTTCGGCCATGACGTGGTCTGCGTCGACAAGGACGCGTCCAAGATCGGACGGCTGGAAAAGGGCGGGGTCCCGATCTACGAGCCGGGTCTCGATGCGCTTCTGGCGCGGAACGTGGCCGCGGGACGGTTGTCCTTCACCCAAGACCTGAAGGCGGCAATCACGGGCGCGGAAGCGGTGTTCATCGCAGTCGGCACGCCGACACGGCGGGGCGACGGTCATGCCGACCTCACCTACGTCATGGCGGCGGCGGAGGAGATCGCGAAGGCGGCGACGGACTATCTGGTGATCGTCACCAAGTCGACCGTGCCAGTGGGCACGAACCGCAAGGTGGCCGAAGTCGTGCGGCGGGCGAACCCGGATCTGGACTTCGACGTGGCGTCGAACCCAGAGTTCCTGCGCGAAGGTGCGGCCATCGACGACTTCATGCGGCCTGACCGCGTGGTCGTGGGGATCGAGACCGAACGCGCCTCGAAGGTGATGGAGGATGTCTATCGTCCGCTCTTCCTGCGCGACTTTCCGATCGTGACGACGGACCTCGAGTCGGCCGAGATGATCAAGTACGCGGCGAACGCCTTCCTGGCCACGAAGATCACCTTCATCAACGAAATCGCGGCGCTGTGCGAGAAGACCGGCGCGGACGTGCGGGAAGTGTCGAAGGGCATGGGGCTGGACGGGCGGATCGGCAACAAGTTCCTGCACGCGGGGCCCGGATACGGCGGCTCGTGCTTTCCCAAGGATACCAGCGCGCTGGCGCGGATCGGGCAGGACTATGCTTCGCCCATGACGATCACCGAAGCGGTGATCGAGGTGAACGAGCGCGTGAAGCGCCGCATGATCGAGAAGCTGCGCGACCTCTGCGGGGGATCGTTCAACGGCAAGAAGATCGCGGTCCTCGGCGTGACCTTCAAGCCGAACACCGACGACATGCGGGATGCGCCGTCGCTGACCATCGTTCCCGCGCTCGTGGGCGGAGGGGCAAAGGTCCATGCCGTCGACCCCCAGGGCCGGCGGGAGGGCGAGACGCTTTTGCCGAATGTGGCTTGGGATGCGGATGCCTATACGGCATCTGAAGGGGCCGACCTCGTGGTGATCCTCACCGAGTGGAACGAATTCCGCGCCCTCGACCTGGGCCGGATCGCTGCCAGCATGGCGAACGCCAGGATGGCCGACTTCCGGAACATCTATTCGGCCAAGGACGCCGAAGAGGCCGGGTTTGCGGCCTACGTCTCGGTCGGACGGCGGCCCTTCCCTGCGGAATAGAAAAAGACGGACCCGAAGGTCCGCCTTGTGTCGATAAACTCAGGTGAGTTTTTCCGGCGGACCGGCTGCCTCAGTAGGAGTAGCCGTAGCCTTCGTCCATGAAGCGGCACTTGTTCAGTACGATGCCGGCGACGTTGGAATATTGAGCAACCTCGCGTTCCACCTCGTCGACCTGCGCCACTGTCGTCATGTCCGCGGCGGCCACGATCAGGACGGCGTCGACCAGTTTGAGGAAGCCCCGCGTCTCGTCGCTGACGAGAACCGGCGGCATGTCGAACAGCATGAGGTCGGGCCGATAGTCGGCCTGGATCTGGTCGAGAATCTCGGAGGTCTGCGAGCGCAGGATCACGCGCGCGGGATCGGCGACGATGCGGGTCGTGACCGAGACCGAGGTGTTCTCATCAAGCCGCATCGCCTGGTCGGCAAAGTCGACGTTGCCGAGGAAGACGTCCTCGAGGCTGGAGCCGGGGGCCGCGCCGAAGAATTTGGCGACGGCCGGGCGGCGGAAGTCCATGTCGAACAGCATCCCGCGCGTCTCGGGCTGGCGGCCCATGCCGGCGATCAGGTTGCAGGCGGTCGTGGTCTTTCCGCAGCCCGCGGTCGCCGAGGTGATGGCGATGCGGGTCCAGTCGTTCCGGCGCATCTCGAGGAAGAGCTTGGTGCGCAGGATGTCGAAATGTTGCGCTTCGACCGAGGCTTCGCTCGAGTAGATGCGGCTGTCGTGCATCCGCTTGGGCGAAGCCTCGAACATGCCGATGGAGGCCCATCTTTCGCCGATGGCGCCATCCTTGGCCGCGCGCCGGGCGCGGTTGCGCGCCGTGACGTCCGTGGTGCGCAGCGGTCTGTCGGTTCCGCCCTCGCGCTTCTCGCGTGCCCGGGCCAGTGCGGCTTGCAGTTTTTCCATGTCTCAGTCGGCTCCGCTCAAAGCCCCACCCGCGCCATCAGATCCTCGATGAGGAGGTCGAGTGGCAGGTAGAAGGTATGCACCGCCCAGAGTGCCGCCGGAACGGCGATCAGCATGGCGATCGTGAAGACGGTCTTGAGGATGCGGCGGCGGCGACGCGCCGTCTCTTCCTCGAGGAACGGGATGGTGACCAGAGGCTGCACACCAAGTGCGCGCGACAGGTCGATCGGCCGCCGGATCGTGCGGTTCAGAAGCTCACCCAGACCAAAGAAGGCTGCGGCCAGCGCGGTGCCGACGAAGACACCGCCACCCGCCACGAGCTTGCGGTTCGGCGAGTTCGGGGCGGAGGGCTGCGTTGCCTGTTCGAGCACCGAGATGCGCTGCCCCTTGGCGGCGGACTCGATCTCGACCCCCTGCCGGGCGGCGGCGCGCGCGGCGACGGCCTGGTTCATCTGGATCTGGAGCGAGGCATATTCGCTTTCCAGCGCCTGAAGCCCGATTGCGACGCTCGGCGTGCGTTCGATGGCGACGCGCAGTTTCTGCATGTCGGCTTCGGTCCGGACCTTTTCCTTTTCGAGGTAGTCGATCCGCGAATCGATCTCGGCGAGTTGCAGGTCGAGCATCGTGCTGGCGACCGACGTGGGACTGCCTTCCGCATCGGTCGAGGGTGTCGTGCCCGACCGCATCATGCGACGCTTGATCGACGCGATCCTCGCCTGAAGGATCGTCACCTTCGGGTTCGTTTCCGAATAGATCGCCAGCGCGGCGTTCAGCTCGTTCTCGAGGTCCGACAACTGCTGCTGGTCGGGCGTCATGTTGACCGTCGGAACGCCGCTGGCTTCGCCCACTGCAAGTAGGCGGGCCCGCTGGTCGCGCAGCGAAGCGAGGTCGCGGTCGGCGAGGTTCAGGCGATCCTGGAGGGATGTCTGCTGTGACAGGCGGTAGGTCTGTTCCTCAGGCAGGGCATCCTTGTTCGCTTCCTTGTAGGCGACGATCTTTTCGCTCTGGCGCGACAGGTCGCCCGAGTAGCGCTGGACCTGCTGGTCGAAGAACTCAAGCGTGTCGCCCGAGCCCGCAATGCGCGTCTCGGCGTCGGCCTTCAGGACGATGGTCACGAAGTCGTTGACCACGTCGGCCGAGGTCTTGGCATCGCCCGACAGAAACGAAACGGTCATGATCGTCGCGCGATCCCGACCCGAGACAAGCTCGATGTCGGTCAGCTCGCGCATCCTCTCGACCACGTCGTCCGGCGTCATCCCGACCTCGCCCGCGAAGACGCGGTGGCGGTTGGCGAGGTCGATCAGGTTCGACCGCGTCATAAGCTGCTTTTCCATGATCTGTAGCTGCTCGGTCGCCTCGGTCTCATCTTCGAAGGCACGCAGGTCGACCGGGATCTTCGAGCCTTCGACGACCAGGATCGCTTCGGCGCGGTAGCGCGGCGGAAGTGTCAGCGCGAGCGCGATGCCGAGTGCCGTGAAGACGGCGAAGATGACTGCCATGACGGGCAGGCGCTGCAGGAACAGCGCATAGTAGAACTTGAGATCGGTATTCATTCCGCGGCTTCTCCGGCAGATTGCACCGTGGGCAGGAAGATGCCGTCATCGAGCACTTCCTCGATGATCGCGGCGTCGACGACGCGTCTCTCTTCCGTTGCGGCATAGACCATAGAGAAATCGCACAGCTTGTTCACAAGGCGCGGGATGCCGTGCGTGTGGTGATGGACGAGGTCGATGGCCTCGGACGTGAACTCGGATCCGGTGCCGCCGACATGGGTCAGGCGGTGCTGGATGTAGCCGGCCACAGCCGCGCGGTCGAGGGAAGGAATGTGATAAGTTGCGGTGACCCGCTGCGCGAACTGCCGAAGCTCGGGCCGCATGATCATCTGACGCAACTCGGGCTGACCCACGAGGATAAGCTGGAGCAGCTCGTCCTTGTTCGAGTTGATGTTGGTCAGCATCCGAAGCTCTTCGAGACCTTCGATGGACAGGTTCTGCGCCTCGTCGATGAGGAGGATCACGCGGCGGCCCGCCGCATATTCCTCGATCACGAAGTCTTGAAGCTGCTGGAAGAGCGTGACGTAGGCCCCGTGGAAATCGGTGTCGACGCCGAGCGAGTTCAGCGCCCACTGCAGAAGCTCGCCACGACCGCCCTGTGCGTTCGACACGAGCCCAAGCGTGATGTCGTCATCGAGAGTCTGGAGGAGCTTCTGGATCAGGGTTGTCTTGCCGACGCCGACCTCGCCGGTGATCACCGTGATCGGCGATCGGGTCATAACCCCATATTCCAGCACGGAAAAGGCCCTGCGGTGCGCCCGGGACCAAAAGAGGAAATCCGGATCGGGCAGAAGCGTGAAGGGACGCTCCGAAAACCCGAAGAACTCCATGTATAGATCGGTACTCGTCATATGTCTCACTAACTCTCGGGGGACATATAGGGCGTCGCCTGCCTCGCGTCTGCATGCAACGCCGATGGGCCGACATCATGTCGCTTCTGCGGCATTTCTGCAATCACTTCACGGGGACCATCGGTGAGCGGCCGTCGAATCGCAAGTGCGGCGCAGGCTCTGGCTGTCCATCGTGCGGGAACAATGTGCACAAATCGAACATATTGTTGACTGACCTAGCGTTAACCCTAACTTACCCTCAGAGCCTCGATTACGGCAGGATGAAGGCAGAACATGGCGAGGTTTTGTTCAAAAGATTAGCACGGGTCTAACGACAGGCTGCTGAAACGGGCAGGCTTGGGCCCGTTTTCATGCGTGAATCGACAATCTTCTTTGATTTCCCCAGAGGCGGGTGCTACAACCAGTCTACACGTTTCGATCCGTCTGCCGGTCGGGAAATGTGAAAATTTTGAGTCTTGTGAGTTCCAGGGGGCCGACCTCGCTCGGTAAAAGGTTATGACGGTACATGCCTCGCGCATCGAAGCTGCTTCAAATGTTCAAGCGCTGCCTCGTTCCGCGTCGCCCCGGTCACGGGGTTTCTACTCATCCTATCTGAAGCGCACGGTTGATCTGGGCCTGGTATTCATGGCCCTGCCCTTCCTTATGCCCTTCATGCTGGTCCTTTCGGCGCTGATCTTCGCGCAGGACGGCAAGTCTCCGCTGTTCCGGCAGGAGCGTATCGGCCGCGACGGGCGGCGCTTCCGCATCTGGAAGTTCCGCACCATGGTCGCCGACGCCGAGGCCCAGCTCGAGCGGCACCTCGAATCCGACCCGACCGCGCGCGCCGAGTGGAACGCGAAGCAGAAGCTTTCCGTCGATCCCCGCGTGACGCCGATCGGCCGCATCCTGCGCCGCAGCTCGGTGGACGAGCTTCCGCAGCTTCTGAACGTACTGGCCGGCGAGATGTCGTTGGTTGGTCCGCGGCCGATGATGCCGTCGCAACAGGCGCTTTATTCGGGCAACGGCTATTATCGCCTTCGCCCCGGGCTGACCGGCAACTGGCAGGTCTCGGCCCGCAACGAAAGCAGCTTTGCCGACCGCGCCAACTTCGACGACAGCTATGCTCAAAGCGTCAGCTTCCTCGGCGATGCGCGCATCGTGGCCCAGACTGTGGGCGTCGTTCTGCGCGGCACCGGCGTCTGATCCGCACAACACTCGCGCTCTCGTGACCTGTCACGGGGGCGCATTATGCTGGTTGCACCTACTCCAAAGCGCTATGACAGGCGGCATTCGGGGTTCAGGAGCAATTTTCGCATGAGCAGGTTTCGCCGCGCCGCCATCATCGCCGTTTCCATCCTGGCGATTGGCGCCTGCGATTCGGCGGAAGAGCGGGCCGAGAAGCACTATCAGAGCGGCCTCGAGCTTCTTGAACAGGGCGACCTGCGACGCGCCCTCGTGGAATTCCGCAACGTCTTCACGCTCAACAAGACCCACAAGGGCGCCCGGCTGGCCTATGCCGAAGCCTCGCGCGAAATGGGCAATCTTGGCGAAGCGTACCAGAGCTATGTCTCGCTGGCCGAGATCGACCCGAACGACATGGGCGTGAGGCTGGCGCTGACCGAGCTGGCGATCCTGTCGCAGAACTGGGACGAGGCCCAACGCGGCGCAGCAGCCATCCGCGCGGCCGGCACCGAGGTGGAGGGGGCGGATATTCCCTTCCTGGCGCTCGAATTCCGCAAGAGCGTGACGGACAAGGACCAGGCCCGCATGCGCGAGTTGACGCGGGATGCCGAAGCCCTAGCCAAGGAGCATCCCGACAGCGAAGTCCTTCAGCGCGTCTTGATCGAGGGCTACCAGCAGGAAGGCGAACTCGACAAGGCCATCGCCGTGAGCGACGCCGCGATCGCGGGTTCCCGCCCCCGTCAGGCCCGTGCGTTCTATCGCGTGAAGGCGATGCTGCTGGCGCGCAAGGAAGACTATCCCGCGCTAGAAGCGCACTTGCGCGATACCGTCGAGAAGTATCCCGATGACACCGAAACGAAGGCACTTCTGATCCAGCTTCTGGCTCAGGAGGGCAACACGGCCGGCGCCGAGGATTTCCTGAGGTCCGAGGTGGGCACGACCGAGAACAAGGTCGGGGCACATGTCGCGCTCATCACCTTCCTTCGGCAGACGAAGGGCGACGAGGCCGCGCTGGCCGAAATCGAGACGGCCTTGCCGCTTTACGAGAACGCGCGCGTTCTTCAGGCGCTGAAGGCGGGTGTCCTGTTCGACGCAGGGCGAAGGGACGAGGCCGTGGCGATCCTCGAAGGCGTCATCGACGGTGCCCCCGCGGACGAGGAGACGGACCGCTACAAGGTCACTCTCGCCCGAATGCTGATGGCGACCGGCAACGAGGTCGGTGCGCGGCAACTTGTCGAGGCGGTTCTGGCCCACGACGCCAACCAGGTCGAGGCGCTGAAGATGACTGCCCAATGGCAGATCGATGGCGACCAGGCCGACGAGGCGATCAGTACCCTGCGCCGCGCTCTGGACCAGGAGCCGGAGGACGCCGAGGCGATGTCGCTGATGGCGCGCGCCTATGAGCGGAACGGCGAACCGGAACTGGCGCAGGACCTTCTGGCGCTGGCGGTCGAGGCCTCGGCCAACGCGCCGGACGAAAGCCTGCGTTATGCCACCGTGCTGATGCGCGAAAAGCGTTACTCGGCCGCCGAGAACACAGTGATTTCTGCGCTGCGGCTGTCGCCGGGCAGCCTGCCCCTGCTGCGGATGCTGGGCCAGATCTACCTTGCGACCGAAGACTGGTCGCGGGCCGAGGGGGTCGAGGCTTCGCTGCGGCGACTCGAAGGACCCGCACCGAAACTGGCGGCGGACGAACTGAGGCTTCAGATCATCTCGCGGCGCGAGGGCCGCGAACAGGGCGTGGCCTTTCTCGAGGAACTGGCCGGCGCCTCGGACGACGCCGGCAGCGCCGCGAAGGTCACGCTGATCCAGTCGCGCCTGGCCGAGAACCGGGGCGAGGAGGCGCTGGCTCTGGCGAACGAGCTGGCCAAGGAGATGCCGGACAATCCGCGCGTGACGATGGTTCTTGCCAGCACGCAGCTTGCCGTGGGCGAATTCGAGGCGGCCGAGGCGACGCTTCGTCCGCTGGCCGAGGAAAGCGACGACGCGACTTACGTGCTTCAATACGCTCGCATCCTTGGTGCGCAGGGCAAGATCGACCCGGCGCGACAGGCGATCGACGATGCGCTTCTGCGGATCCCCGACGACGCGGATCTTCTTTGGGCCAAGGCGTCTTTCCTCGAGCGCGAGAACGATATCGACGGCGCAATCGCGATCTATGAGCAGATCTACACCGACCACAGCGACTCTCTGGTGGTCGCGAACAACCTGGCAAGCCTTCTGGCGACCTACCGCGAGGATCCGGAGAGCCTCGATCGCGCGTTCACCGTGGCGCGCCGCCTGCGCGGAACGAACGTGCCGCCGTTCCAGGACACCTATGGCTGGATCCTGTTCCGGCGCGGACAGGTCGAAGAGGCGTTGAGCTATCTGAAACCCGCCGCAGAGGCGCTCGTCTCGGATCCGATTGTCTATTACCATCTGGCGCGTGCCTATGAGGAACTGGGCCAAACAGAAGAGGCGACGGCGGCTTTCTCGGAGGCGGTCCGCATCGCTGGCGAGGACGATCCGCGCCCGCAAATCGCCGAGGCCAGGGAGAAAATCTCCGACCAGCCGGCCAAACCATAGAGTGGCCTAATCGCATCGGTCTGCCATCTGCTGGATCGACAGGGGATAATAGGCTAAGGGTTAGGACGGAAAGAGATTAAAACTGGCCAATGTCGGCACGGAAGTGCTATGTGAACCCAAGGGAAGGTGGGACTATGAAAAAGTTTCTTGTTGCTATCGCTGCAATGCTGTTCGCCACTGTCGCGGCAGCTCAGTCCGGTTATCAGATCAAGCCGGGTGACACGCTTCAGGTCGAAGTGCTGGAGGACCCGTCGTTGAACCGGTCCGTCCTCGTGTTGCCCGATGGCACGATCTCGTTCCCCTTCGCGGGCACCGTGCGCGCCAGCGGCCGCACAGCCAGTGACCTCGGCTCGGCGATCACCTCGGGGATCGCGTCGAACTTCGCGTCACAGCCGAACGTCTTCGTGACCGTTCAGCAACTCAGCGAACCCACTGTCGCGGCGACGGGTGTCGCCACCATCGACGTGTTCATGATGGGCGAGATTGCAGTCCCGGGCGGCAAGGCTCTGCCGCGCGGCACCACGCTGATCCAGGCCTTGGCCGAGACCGGCGGCTTCACGAAATTCGCTGCGACGAAGCGCATTCTTCTTCGCCGCACCGACTCGCGGACCGGACAGCAGTCGGTTTCGCGCATTAACTATAAAGCAATCGCGGACGGGGCAGCGGTTGGCAGGGATATCCGTCTTCAGGACGGTGACGTGATCATCGTGCCCGAGCGCCGCCTCTTCGAGTAGTAGGGCGAATGGCATATTTGCGGACGGGTCTATCTCTTACGGCAACCCTCACGCTTTCGGTTACGGCTCTGGCCGCTCCTGCGTTCGCGCAGGAGGGTCCGGCCCGTCTGGGGGTCCTGAGTTTTTCTCAGGGCCTCGAACTGACGGATAACGCCATTCTGGCGGTTTCCCCCACGGGCGACAGCCTGATCTCGACGACGAGGCTGGGTCTCGACATGGGGACCGAGACCCGGACCGAGTCCCTGCGGTTCAACATCGGCACCGAGCTTATCGGCGACATCTTCGGCGAGACCGAAGACGACTTCGAGTTCGGAAACTACAGCGCGGGTCTGAACTATCGCCGCGAGGGCGCCTCGAGCCTTTTCGCTTTGACGGGCACCTACCGCGAGCGGCAACTCGACGACGAGGTTCTCGACCCGACATCGGCCTTCTTCGGCATCGACCTCGGACCCGACGTGCTGATCATCGACTCCGGAACGGTCACCGCGACCGGTCTCGGCGCACGGCTCCAGACGGGAATCGGCGGGCCGTTCGAGCTTGATCTCAAGGCCGAATACGCGGACCGGGACTACGAGGACGTCGTCGACGCCGACCTCGTCGACAACACCCGCGCGACGTTCGACGCGCTGGCCCGGCTGCGACCGAACCAGGCGCTGACCTACCGCCTGCGGGCGGGCTATGACCTTCTGGAAGAAGATGACCTGACCAGCACCGAAACGACGACGACCTACATTGGTGCCGGCGTCGAGGGCGCGACGGCGGGCGGGCTGAGCTTCTTCGGCGACCTCCTCTACGACCGGGCGGAAATCGACACCGGCACCACGAGTGTGCGTGACGGCATCGGCCTCGACCTGGGTTTAACCCAGGAGCGGAACAACGGAACCTTCGGTCTGGCGGTCGCTAGCCGCATCGATGACGAGGGTCGGCGCACCTCGGCCATCGCTTCGCGCGCCATGGAGTTGCCGACAGGTGCGCTGTCGTTCTCGCTTGGCGTCGTCGACGAGGAAAGCGACGACTCGCTTCGGGTCGCGGGCGGCGTCAACTATCTGAGAGCGACACCGCGCGGCGGCCTGACGGTCGCGCTGTCGCAGGATATCACCGCCTCCGACGGGGATGTTTTCCGCGATACAAGGCTGGAAGTCGGCTTCGTCGAAGAGATCAACATGATCTCGGCTTTCGAGGCGCGGCTCGGCTATGTGATGAGCGACGAACTGAGCGGATCGGACGACGACAAGGAAACTGTCGCCACGCTGACTTATCGCCGCGACCTCACGGAAGACTGGCAGATGCGCGCCGGCTATGAGCGCACCATCCTGTCGACCGAAGGCGGCACCGACCGGACGCAGAACTCGATCTTCCTGAACGTCGAGCGCGATTTCGCCTTCGGATTCTGACGAATTGACACCGGACCCTTCGACTGACGGAGGGTCCGACGCGCCCGCCGGACGCGGACTGACCGCGGCCTGGGTCATCGCCGGCGTCTGTGTCGCGATCGAGCTTGTGCTTCTGGCCGGCGATGCAGGTCTTATCGGCGGGGTTCGCTTCCGGCAGGCGGTCTACGAATACGGCGGGTTCTGGAGTGGTCTTCTGGGCAACTGGCGTCCAAATTATCCTTTCCAGCAATGGGCGATGTTCCTGAGCTACGGCTTCCTTCACGCTGGTCTCATCCACCTCATCCTCAACATGGTGACGCTTCTGTCGTTGAGCCGGTCGGTACTTCTGCGCGTGGGAACTGTGCGGTATCTCTTGCTGTACGGCATGTCGCTACTTGGCGGCGCTTTGGGCTTCGCGCTGCTATCGGATAGCTATCGTCCGATGGTGGGCGCGTCAGGTGCGCTCTTCGGTCTCGCGGGCGCGATCCTAGCCTGGGAATACGTCGATCGCTACGCGACGTCCGAGCGGCTGTGGCCCGTGGCGCGGGCGGTCTTGCTGCTTCTGGGGCTGAACGTGGCGCTCTACTACGCGATGGACCGGCTCCTGGCCTGGGAGGCCCATCTGGGCGGATTCGTGGCAGGTTGGATCGCGGCACTTCTGATCGATCCGCGCCCGTCGCGCGACGACGACTAGCCGCGCAGGATCGCCTCGGCGCGGGCGAAGTCCTCGGCGGTGTCGATGTCCTGCGCCCGATCTTCCGGCATGACGACGGCCCCGATACGGTCGGTGACGAAGCCGCCATTCGCGAGGAACCAGTCCTTGTCGAAGACATAGGCCGCCCCGTTCGGACGCATGACGGGCGGCAGGCCCTGTCGGTTCGCAAAGCAGAACGCCGGGTCGGCCAACGGCACGAAGCGGACGCCGTCCATGCGTCCGTACTTGAGGACGCCGGGATTGGTCGGGGTCACCGTCTTGACGAGGTCGAAGGCGCCGCTTTCGTGAAGAGCGACGGCGGAGCGAATGTCGTCGACCGACCGCAAAGGCGAGGTTGCCTGGAGCAGCACGATGCGCGCCTGCCCCTCGATATGGGCGAGCGCGTGCAAGAGGACGGGCGCCATGGGCGTGTCGTCCCGTGCCAGTTCTGCCGGGCGTTCGAGGAGCGTCAGGCCGGGCATTGGGTCGCGCGAGAGAATGTCGGTGATGTCGGTCGTCACGAGCACCTCCGCCGCCCCTACCTCGCGACCCTGCGCCACGGCGCGTTCCCAGAGCGGCACGCCGGCAAGGGTCGCCAGGTTCTTTCCTGGCAAACCCTTCGAGCCGCCCCGAACTGGAACGACGGCCACGAGTTTCATGCCCGATCCTCCAGGCAGGGACGTATGGCATCGACGATCCGTCGAGATGCGCCCTTGTGAAGGGCGTGAAACGCCTCGGCGCCGGCACTTCCGTCGTCCATGGCGCGCCGCACGGCCTGGGCCAGGTTCGCGGGATCGGAGACGACGGTCAGGACGCCCGCAGCCTTGGCCTCGACGCCCGGGAACTCGATGGTCCAGACGTGCGGGCCGGTCAGCACGGGCTTGCCGAGCGACAGGGGTTCGATCACGTTGTGCGCTCCCTTTTCGACGAAGCCGCCACCGACGACGACGGCGGAGGCCGGTGCGAGGTAGAAGAACATCTCGCCGAGGGAATCGCCAACGATGATCTGTATGTCGCCGAGCGGCCTCGTGGGGACAAGGTCGGCGCCGATGACCTCGCTGCGCCGCGCGACGCGGAAACCCTTGTCGGCGAGACGTGTGGCGGTCGCCTCGAAAAGTTCGGGCGCACGCGGCACCCAGAGGATCAGGGGCGGCTGAGGGTCGGCAAGCAACGCCTTCGCGAGGTCCTCGAACACGGATTCTTCGCCCGCGACCACGCTCGCGAGCGTCAGGACGCGCCTCTCCTGACACAAGAGGCGGCCGGCTTCGATCTGCGCCTGGGGCAGCGGGATGTCGAAGCGCGTCTCGCCCAGGGCTTCGACGCGGGTGACGCCAAGATCGCGGAAGCGGTCGGCCATGCGTGGGGACTTCGCGAAGACGGCCGCGGCGCGCGACGCGGGATGGCCGAAGAGACGGGCGAGACGACGAGCGCGCGGGAAGCTCCGACCCGGCACCTGGCTGTTGACGAGGCAGAGGGGCACGCCGGCCCGCGCCGCGGCCTCGATCATCCAGGGCCAGAATTCCATCTCCATCACCAGACCGGTGCGGGGCCGCGCGCCGTCGAAAAACCGCTCCCAGTAGGCCGGGCGGTCGAGCGGCGCGTAGCGAACGGCGAGACGGCCCGCCGCGATCTCGGGAGCGAAGGCCGCCTCCGCGGCGCGGCGTCCCGCCGGTGTCGCGTGGGTCGTGACGACGCGGCGGCCTTCGTCGAGAAGGAGGCGCACGAGCGGCGCTGCGGACCGCATCTCTCCCATGGAGACGGCATGGACCCACACGTCTACGTCGATGCGCTCTCCCCTGCCCTCGCGCTCTTCCAGGTGCTCGCCATAAGCCGGATCGGCGGCGGCGCGGCGCAGGAAGTAGCGCCGGATCGACGGCTCGGCCAAGGCCATCAGGGCCGCATAGACGGCAAGACAGGCGCGATAGCGCAGGCGCGGCGGCCCTGGAAGTTCGGGTCGGATCATGGCCCGCACGGAAGCCTCAAAAGGCCGGTCATGGCAAGGGCCGAGCCGCGGCTTCGCCTTGCGTGACGAACGTCAGCCCCTTCAAACACGCCTCGAACCCCGCTAGACCGGACCCCGACAGGAGGCACATCATGCAGATCGCGCACAGGAAAATCGGGCCGGACCAGCCGCCCCTCGTCATCGCCGAAATCGGCATCAACCACGGCGGCGACCTCGACGTCGCGCGCCATATGGTGACGCTCGCGGCGAAGGCGGGTGCCGAGATCGTCAAGCACCAGACGCACTTCGTGTGGGACGAGATGACCGAGGAGGCGAAGTCGATCCTGCCGCCGAACGCGGGCGGCAAGTCGATCTGGCAGGTGATGGAGGAATGCGCGCTGTCGCCCGACGACGAGGCGGCGCTGAAGAAGCACACCGAGGACATGGGCCTCATCTGGATCTCGACACCGTTTTCCCGTGCCGCCGCCGACTGGCTGGACGAACAGGGTGTGCCGGCCTTCAAGATCGGTTCGGGCGAAGCCGACCACCTCCCGCTGATCCGGCACATCGCCGCGAAGGGCAAGCCCGTCATCATGTCGACGGGTATGCAGTCGATCGAGAGCATCGGGCGGTCGGTCGCCATCCTCGACGAGGCGGGGATCGACTATGCGCTGCTGGAGTGCACGAACCTTTACCCCTCGCCGCCCGAGATCGTGTCGCTGAAGGGCGTGACCGACCTGCGCCGCGCGTTTCCGAAGGCCGTCGTTGGATTTTCGGATCATTCCATCGGCCCCGAGATGGCGCTGGCCTCCGTGGCCCTCGGCGCCTCGATCCTCGAGCGGCACTTCACCGACACGCGCTATCGGGCGGGCCCGGACATCTCGTGCTCGATGGACCCGTCCGAACTCAGGCACCTCATCGACAGAAGCCGCGAGATCTGGGTGGCGCTTCACAACGAGAAGTCGCGGACCGGGCCTGAAGAAGCCGTCTACCGGTTCGCCCGCACGTCCGTCGTAGCTGACCGGGACTTGCCGGAAGGACATGTGATCGGGGAAGCGGACATCTGGGGCCGGCGGCCGGGATCGGGCGAGATCGCGGGATACGACTTCGAGAAGGTGGTGGGCAAGCGGCTGACACGGGCGGTCGCGCGGAATACGCAGTTGAAGTGGAGCGACCTCGCCTGAGGGCGCGACACGGGGGCGCCGCCCCCGGACCCCCGGAGTATTTCGGCCAAGAAGAAAGGGATGCGATGTTCACCCTGGACGACATCGAGGCGGCGGCAACTACGGTTCATGCCCGGATGCCTCCGACGCCACAGTATGCCTGGCCGGCCTTGTCCGCGCGGCTTGGCTGCGAGGTGGTGGTCAAGCACGAGAACCACACGCCCACGGGATCGTTCAAGGTGCGGGGCGCGCTGACCTTCATCGATTGGCTGAGGCGCGCGCATCCCGAGGCGAAGGGAATAGCCACGGCGACGCGCGGCAATCACGGACAGGGTCAGGCGATGGCCGCAACGGCGGCGGGGTTGCGGGCGGTCGTCGTCGTACCCAAGGGCAACTCGGTCGAGAAGAACGCCGCGATGCGCGCTTTCGGGGCGGAGTTGATCGAATACGGCGAGGACTTCGACACGGCGCGCGAGGAGGCGTTGCGGATCGCAAAGGCGGAGGGGCTGTTCTTCGTGCCACCGTTCCACCCCGCTCTGGTGTCCGGCGTCGCGACCTATGGGCTGGAACTCTTCAGGGCACGACCCGACATTCACACGCTCTACGTTCCGATCGGCTGCGGGTCCGGCATTTGCGGCTGCATTGCCGCGCGGGACGCCCTGGGGCTTTCGACACGGATCGTGGGCGTGGTGAGCGAGGGCGCACAGGCAGCCAAGCTCTCGGCCGAGGCGGGGCGGCCGGTCGAGACAGAGACGGCGCGGACCTTTGCGGACGGAATCGCGGTGCGGGTGCCGGTGCCGGAGGCCTTGGCGGTCTATTCGGTCGGCGCAGAGCGCATCGTGGCCGTGTCGGACGCAGAGGTCGCCGAGGCCATCCGGGTGTTCTATCGCGACACGCACAACCTGGCCGAAGGGGCCGGCGCCGCGGGGCTTGCCGCGCTTATGGCCGAGCGCGAGGCGATGGCGGGGCGGACGGTCGGGGTCGTGCTCTGCGGCGGGAACATCGATGGCGACCGCATGGCGGTGGTTTTGGGCGGGGGTGTGCCGACCCCCTGACGCGCAAAAGGAAAACGGCGGCCCGAGGGGCCGCCGCCTGATCCTGTCAGCCTTGCGGGCGGATCACTCGTCGTCGGCATCCTGCGCGGTTGCGGGAACGTCGTCGGCGTCCGCCTCGTCGTCGTCAGCTTGGCTCGCAAGGCCCGAGGGCGCCTGGATGTTGGCGATGACGAAGTCGCGGTGGATCGTCGGCTCGGCGCCTTCGGGCAGGTCGACCATTGAAATCGTTGCACTATCGCCGATGTTCAGGCCTTCGATGCTGACCGTGATGTGGTCGGGGATGTTGCCCGCCGTCACGATGAGTTCGACCTCGGGGCGCACCATGGTCAGGACACCGCCCTTGCGGATGCCGGGGCAGTTCTCGTGACCCACGACCTCGACCGGGATGTAGAGGTTGACCTTCGAAGTGCGCTTGAGGCGCATGAAGTCGACGTGCCGGGGCAGGTCCTTCACGACGTCGCGCTGGACGCTGCGGCAAATGACGCGGACGTCATCGTGGCCTTCGACCTGCATGTTGAACAGCGTCGAAAGAAAACGACCGTTTTTCAGACGCTTGAACAGCACGTTATAGGGGAGGTTGATCGGAAGCGGGTCAGTGCCGCCGCCGTAGACGATGCCAGGTACGAGCCCTTCTCTGCGAGCTTGACGGGCGGCCCCCTTGCCTGTCCCCGTCCGTACCGTGGCGACGAGATCCGGGATCTCTCCAGCCATGGGTCTTCTCCAATTCTGCGGTTTCGGGCGGCCTCCAAGGGTGTCCGCCCACGAAGCGGCGGCTATAGCGGGGATCGGTCTGGTTGGAAAGAGGGAAAGCGCGGAGGCCCTTCTAGGCCTTCGGTATCACGTCGGTATCGCGTCGGTATTGCGTCGGTGGACGCGACCGCCCCGGCTGCCGCCCTAGCCGAGCCAGACGTCGAGGAAAAGCATCACGACGAGGCCGATGGCAAGACCGAAGGTCGCCTTGTTCTGGTTCCCGGAACGGTGCGTCTCGGGGATGATCTCATGGCTGATGACGTAGAGCATCGCGCCCGCCGCGAAGGCGAGGCCCCAGGGCAGAAGCGGCTCGGAGTAGGTGATGATCCCTGCGCCGAGGAGACCGCCCACGGGTTCGACAAGGCCCGTCAGTGCGGCAATGCCCCAGGCGCGGAACTTGCTGTAGCCCTCGCCCAGAAGCGCAACCGCGACAGCGAGGCCTTCGGGCGCGTTCTGCAAGCCGATGCCGATGGCCAGGGGCAGTCCCCCCGACATGCCGTCGGCGCCGAAGCCCACGCCGACGGCGAGGCCTTCGGGGAAGTTGTGGATGGTGATGGCGATGATGAAGAGCCAGACGCGGCGGAGGGAGGCTGCCTCGGGGCCTTCGCGTCCGAGCGTGAAGTGCTCGTGCGGGAGAAGCTCGTTCATCAGGTGGACCCCGCCCATGCCGAAGAGGATCGAGATGCAGGCGATGGCGGCAGGCAGGGCGCCGTCGCCGAAGATCTCTTCGGCGGCCGCGAGCGAGGGGATGATGAGCGAGAAGAACGAGGCGGCAATCATGACGCCTGCTGCAAAGCCGAGGGACATGTCGCGCACCGCCCGCGAGGGCTGGCGTCCGAAGAGAACGGGAAGCGCCCCCGCGGCCGTCATCAGGCCCGCCACGAGGCTTCCCAGAAAACCCAGCATTACCGGGGACATCGTTTCCATCGTCATCTCGTCTCGCTGCAATGAGCGAGCGAGCATAGCCGCTTCGCCGCCGAGGTGAAGCGCTTTTTTAGAATCGTTCCAATGTAGGAGAGTGCCCTGGCGTCAGTCGAAAAAGGCGTAGTTCGCGTCGATGTCGCCGTAGGCGCAGTTCGCGTCGAGGAGCATCTGGTGCGCGTCGGCGGGGCTGGCGGCGGAGAGGTCGTCGAGCGAGAGGTAGCTTGCGTCGACCTGCTCGAGCACCGGGTTCTCGGTGTCGGAGAGATCCCAGGTGACATAGCCGCAGACGAGGTTGCGGTTACCGTCCCAGGTGCCCATGAAGTCGACGGTGCCGAGGAAGCGGTCGATCGGATACCAGGTGATGCGGTAGCCGGTCAGGTGGCGCACCGGCCCATTCTGCGTCAGCGCCTCGGCCTTGGCGTCGCCGTCGAAGCTGGCGCGGGTCTCGAGCTGCGGGATGCGGATCGCGGGCGCACGGCGACGCTGCGCGCTTTCCGGTCCTTCGACCGAGTCGAAGAGCGACGAGGTGGCGGCGACGATGGCGACCGTCTGGTTCGGGAACTCGGCCTCAGCGGCGATGCTCGACGCAGACTGGGCTGCGAGAGGAGCAGCGGAGCAGAGGGCCGCAACGGCAAGGATCGACAGGGAACGATTACGCTGGGTCATACCGAGAAGGTATGCGCGAAACCGGAATGCGGCAAGATTTGGGCAGGAAACGGGCTGTTCCATGATCATGACCGAGACATCTTTGCATCAACGCGAAACAATGCAGGAAGGGGTCCCGCACTGTTTCGCCGCAGATCTAGCCTCGTCAGTCAAAATCGCCAGAGAAACCTTTGGGGACGCGAAGAATTTCACGATCGACGTCATGAATGTCACGCTTGCCACAGAAGGCCATCGAGAGGTCGAGCTCCTTCTGGATGACCTCCAGCGCGCGACTCACTCCTGCCTCGCCCATGGCGCCCAATCCGTAGACCATCGAGCGGCCGATCATGGTGCCTTTCGCGCCGAGCGCCACGGCTTTCAGCACGTCCTGACCCGACCGGATTCCACCGTCCATCCAGACCTCGGTGCGGTCGCCCACGGCCTTGACGATGGGTTCGAGGGCACGGATCGACGAGATCGTGCCGTCGAGCTGACGCCCACCGTGGTTCGAGACCACGATGGCGTCGGCGCCAAGGTCGGCGGCGCGGATGGCGTCGTCCACCTCCATGATCCCCTTCAGGATCACCTTGCCGCCCCACATGTCCATCAGTTGCTTCACCCGGTCCCAGTTGAGCGAGGGATCGAAGGCCTCGGCCGTCCATGACGAGAGCGAGGCGGGGTTCGACACGCCCGAGGCGTGGCCTACGATGTTGCCGAAGAAGCGGCGCTTGGTCCGCATCATCTCGAGCCCCCAGGGGATCTTCGTCGAGAGGTCGGCCAGTGACGACAGGGTGAACCTGGGCGGCGCGGTCAGGCCGTTCTTCAGGTCCTTGTGGCGCTGGCCCATGATCTGGAGATCGACCGTGATGACGATGGCCGAGCACTTCGCCGCCCGCGCCCGGTCCATGAGCTTGCCCATGAAGACGTCGTCTTTCAGCGTGTAGACCTGGAACCAGAAGGGCTTCGTGGTGTGGGCGGCCACATCCTCGATCGAGCAGATCGACATGGTGGACAGCGTGAAGGGCACGCCGAAGGCCTCGGCGGCGCGGGCGGCCTTGATCTCGCCGTCGGCGCTTTGCATGCCCAGAAGACCCACCGGAGCGATAGCGACCGGCATCGCGGCGTCCTCGCCGATCAGCTTCGTGCGCGTGGTGCGCCCGGCCATGTCGACGGCGATGCGCTGGCGGAGGTAGATCTTGCCGAAGTCGGTCGTGTTCTCGCGGAAGGTCTGCTCGGTCCAGGATCCGCTCTCGGCATAGTCGTAGAACATCCGCGGCACGCGGCGCGTGTAGATGCGCTTGAGGTCGGCGATCTCGGTGATGACGGGCATGGGCGGTTCTCCTCGCGTCACCGGGTGTTAGCAATCCCCTTCCCCCTCGGCAATCGGCGCGGGGCGTGGCGTGACATGAAACCGACATGCGACCGTTACACGGGCGTCACGGGTCGCGGTCTACAGGCGGGACAGGCATCAAACGGGGGACCCACGATGACATCGAGACTTCTTGCGGCCGTATCGGCCCTGTCGCTTTGCGCCGGCGGTGCGCTGGCCGAGACGGCGTTCAACCGCATCGCGAGCTTTCCGGTCGCGTCGAACCTGCCAGAAGGCACCGACGCCGGCCAGGAGACCTCGTCCGAGATCATCGCGGCGACCGAGGATGGCATGACGCTGGTCTACACCGACAGCCCGTTCGGGGTGGTGGGCTTCGTGGACATCACCGATCCCGCGGCCCCTGCCCCTCTGGGCGTGATCGAGATGGGGGGCGAACCGACCTCGGTCGTCGTGGCGAAGGGGTTCGCGCTGGCTGGCGTGAACACGTCGGACAGTTTCGCCAATCCGTCGGGTCAGCTTGCCGTGATCGACATCGCGGGCCGAAGCGTTGTCGCGACCTGCGACCTGGGCGGGCAGCCGGACAGCATCGCTCTGGCACCGGACGGCAGCTTCCTGTCGATCGCCATCGAGAACGAGCGCGACGAGGAGGCGGGCGACGGCCGGGTCGGCCAGATGCCGGCGGGGTTCCTGGTCATGGTGGACCTCGGCGCGGACGGGCAGCCGGACTGCGGGTCGCTGAAGACGGTCGACCTGACTGGCCTGGCAGAGGTGGCGCCGGAAGATCCGGAGCCGGAGTTCGTCGACATCAACGAGGCGGGCGAGACGGTCGTGACGCTGCAGGAGAACAACCACATCGTGGTGGTGGCGCGGGACGGGTCGGTGACGACGCATTTCCCGGCGGGGTCGGTGGACCTGGAGGGCGTGGACACCGGGGAAGAGGGCGCGCTGACTTTCGATGGCGAGATCTCGGTGCCGCGCGAGCCGGATTCGGTGAAGTGGATCGACGCCGACCACTTCGCGACGGCGAACGAGGGCGACATGGACGGCGGATCGCGCGGGTGGACCGTGTTCGCGAAGGATGGGACGGTCGTCTGGGACGCGGGCACGTCGTTCGAGTATGCGGTGGCCGAGATCGGGCACTATCCCGAGGGGCGGTCGGGCAACAAGGGCGTCGAGCCGGAGTCGGTCGGCACGGGCACCTTCGGCGGCACGCCAATGGTCTTCATAGGCTCGGAGCGCGGGTCGGTCGTGGGCGTCTATGACGCGACGGACGCCGCCAACCCTGTCCTGACGCAGCTTCTGCCGTCGGGCGTGGGACCGGAAGGCTTCGTGGCGATCCCGTCGCGCGACCTTTTCGTCAGCGCGAACGAGACCGACCTGGGCGAGGACGGCGCGGCGCGGTCGCATGTGATGATATATGCCTATGGCGAGGGTGCACCGTCCTATCCCATGCTGACCTCGGCCGGGCTGACGCAGGAGAACGGCGCGCCGGTCGGATGGGGCGCAATCTCGGGCATGGCGGCGGACGCGGACGGCTCGATCTGGGCCGTGAGCGACAGCGTCTACGGGATGCAGCCCTCGATCTTCCGGATCGACGCCTCGCAGAGCCCGGCGAGGATAACCGAAGTCATCCGCATCACCCGTGACGGCGCTCCGGCGCAGAAACTCGATCTGGAGGGCATCGCCCTCGACGGCGAGGGCGGGTTCTGGGTCGCTTCGGAGGGTCGGACCGACCGTCTGATCCCGCATGCTCTCTATCACGTCGGCGCGGACGGCGAGATCGAGGAGGAAATCGCCCTTCCCAAAGAGCTTCTGGCGGTCGAGCGCCGCTTCGGCTTCGAGGGCATCGCGAAGGTGGGCGATACCCTCTGGATGGCCATGCAGCGTGAATGGGATGACGATCCCGAGAACCACGCCAAGCTCGTCGCCTACAACATCGAAAGCGGCGAATGGGGTGCGGTCCATTACCCCAAGGCGGCGCCTGCAAGCGGCTGGGTCGGCCTGTCCGAGATCACCGTCCACGGCGACCACGCCTATGTCGTGGAACGCGACAACCTGATGGGCGACCTTGCGGTGACGAAGATCGTCACGCGCGTGCCGCTGGCCGAGATGGTGCCCGCGCCGCTGGGCGGGCCCCTGCCGGTCGTGACGAAGGAGACGGTGCGGGACCTGTTGCCCGACCTCGTGTCGACGGGCGGCTATGTGCTCGACAAGGTCGAGGGTCTGGCCATCATGGAAGACGGGACTGTCTGGGTCTCGACCGACAACGACGGGGTCGACGACCATTCGGGCGAGACGATGTTCTGGTCGTTCAAGGCGGATTGACTGCAGTTCGGACGATGATCGGGCCGCCGGGAGTCCCGGCGGCCTTTTCGTGTCAGGTCAGGCCGATGACGATGGTGCCCTTGTAGCCCTGCGCGGGCGACCCCGAGAGCTTCAGCATCTGCGCCTCGATCTGTTCGGGCGTGTTGTCGGCGAAGATCATGTCGCGCTCGAAGCTCTGGCGGGACAGGTTGCGGGTGCCGTTCACATAGGCCGGATGCGCCTCGTAGACGTCAGCGCATTCAGCGTAGGGCAGCGAGATCTGCGAGGTGAGGCTGCTTTCCCCGCCTGTGATCGCCTGGGCGCTGTCGAAGACCTCCAGGTGGAAATGCGGCCATCGGCCGGGGTAGCAGCCGGGGAACACGGTGGTGAAGCGAACGATGCCGTCGTCGCCCGAGACGCCGACGCCGCGGAGGTAGTTGGCCTGCTCGTCCTCGTAGAGCGAATAGCGCCCGGCGGCGTCGCAGTGCCAGAGGTAGAGCGCCCGGCCCGGCAGGGGGGCGCAGTCGCCGGCCGAGACGAGGGAGAGTTCGAGAGTCAGCGGCACACCGTCGGCCACGGGCGTCATGCCGGCGAAGCTGGGGCGCAGATCCTCGCGCAGGACGCCCGCCTCGGAGAGGACGTCGAAGCTGGCGCGGCCCTGGCTGCCATCGGCCGGGAACGGGCCGGCCGTCTCGTTCGAGAAGCCGACACAGGACAGCGCCTGGGCGGCGGCGGGTCCGGCAACCGCGGCGAGGGCGCCTGAAAGGACTGCCCGGCGGCGGAGAAGGCGGGGGAGATCGGCGCGGAGGCCGCCATCGTGATCGTGCGTATCGGTCATGCGTCTGCTCCTTTCGGGGTACAACGCACGAGACACGGAGGCCCGTCGAAATTTTTCGTGAGGACGGCCAAGGATTGACCGGGCGCGTGCGTCCTACCAACCGTGATGCGCATGGATACCTCGGACGAGACACTGGCGCGCGAGGCGGCGGGCGGCGACGCGGCGGCGTTCTCGGCGCTGGTGACGCGGCATTATGACCGGCTGTTCCGCTTGTGCTTCCGGCTGACGGGCGTCCGGACCGAGGCAGAGGATCTGTGCCAGGACATCTGCGCGGCCCTGCCCGCCAAGGTCAGGGCCTTTCGCGGCGAGGCGCGGTTCACCACATGGCTGTGGCGGGTCGCGGTCAACGCGGCGAACGACCGGCGGCGGCGGGCGGCGACGCGCGCGCGGACGGCGGATGGCTGGGGCGACGTCGAGGACGCGCGGCGGGCCGAGGCGGCGGAGGCGGCGGCGGCGATGGATTGGCTGGCGCGAGCGATGCGCGCGCTGCCGGACGAGTTGCGGGACACGGTGGCGCTGGTGATGGACGAGATGACCCATGCCGAGGCCGGAGAGATCCTGGGCGTGAGCGAGGGCACGGTGAGCTGGCGGATGTCGGAGGTGAAGAAGCGCCTTCGCGCGATGAAGGAGGCCGTGGATGGCTGAAGAACTCGACGACCTGAAGCGCGCCTTCGAGGCGGCGACGCCCGCGCCCGACGAGGCGCGGAAGCGGGAGAATATCGCGCTGGCGCAGAAAAATTTCGCGGACCTCCAAGGATCGCGCGACGCGGCGCGTCTGACTGTTCGGAAAGGCCGGATGTCCCGGCTTCTGGACGGAGTGAAACCGATGTTCCATGCCCTTTCGACCAAAGGCGCCCTGACCGTGACCACCGCCATCGTGGCGGTGGGGCTGCTCGTGATCCTGCCGAAGGACGCGATGAAGTTGCCCGTCGGCGGCGATGTGCTGACGCAGAGCGAGGGCGCGGCCCCGCCCGCCGTCGAGCAGCCGAAGGTGGCCGACGACGCGTCGGGCGGCGCGACGGGTGCGACCTCCTCCATCGTCGCGGCGGAATCGCTGGCCGAGATGTCCCCTGCCCCGGTTCCGGTGGCGCCGTCGGCCGACGCCTTGTCGCGCCAGCGCTCCGAGGATCTGGCGACCCAGGCGCCTGCCGCCGAAGAGTCCGAGGCCTTCGCCGACGGCGACATGGCCGCGCCGGCGCCGAGCGTCGCGATGCGCGAGAAGCGTCTCGTTGCGCCGGGCGACGGCATGATCGTTCTGCCCGAGAGCGACACCGAGGCCTTCGCGAATGCCGAAACCTCGCCCCTGAAGGTGACGGCGGAGGAGCCGGTGTCGACCTTCTCGATCGACGTCGATACGGCGAGCTATGCCGTGGTGCGCTCCTCGCTGATGGTGGGCGCGATGCCGCCGCGCGAGGCGGTGCGGGTCGAGGAGATGGTGAACTATTTCCCCTACGCCTATCCCGCGCCCGAGGGCGACGATCCGTTCCGGCCTACGGTGACGGTGATGGACACGCCGTGGAACCCGGGCACGCAGCTTGTGCATATCGGCATCCAGGGGACGCTGCTCCCCGTGGCAGACCGTCCGCCGCTCAATCTCGTGTTCCTGATCGACACGTCGGGATCGATGCAGGACGCGAACAAGCTGCCGCTTCTGAAGCAGTCGTTCCGGCTGATGCTGTCCGAGCTTCGGCCCGAGGACGAGGTCTCCATCGTCACCTACGCAGGTTCGGCGGGTCAGGTGCTGGAGCCGACGCGGGCGGCGGAGCGCTCGACGATCCTCGCAGCGCTCGACCGGCTGGAGGCGGGCGGCTCGACCGCCGGACAGGAGGGTCTGCAGCAGGCCTATGCGGTGGCGGAAGGCATGGCGGGCGACGGCGAGGTGACGCGGGTGATCCTGGCGACGGACGGGGACTTCAACGTAGGGCTGTCCGATCCCGAGGCGCTGAAGGACTTCATCGAGGAGAAGCGCGAGGCCGGGACGTACCTGTCGGTGCTTGGTTTCGGGCGCGGCAACCTCGACGATGCGACGATGCAGGCGCTGGCGCAGAACGGGAACGGGACGGCGGCCTATATCGATACGCTGTCGGAGGCGCGGAAGGTGCTGGTCGACCAGTTGACGGGCGCGCTGTTCCCGATTGCGAACGACGTGAAGATCCAGGTGGAGTTCAACCCGGCGGAAATCGCGGAATACCGTCTGATCGGCTATGAGACGCGGGCGCTGAACCGCGAGGACTTCAACAACGACCGGGTGGACGCGGGCGACATCGGCGCGGGTCACACGGTGACGGCTCTCTACGAGGTGACGCCGGTGGGATCCGAGGCGGTTCGCAACGGGCCGTTGCGGTACGGCGAGGCGGCGGCGGTGTCGGACGGGTCGGACGAGCTTGGGTTCTTCAAGCTGCGCTACAAGCGGCCGGGCGAGGCGCAGAGCACCCTGATCGAGGAACCGATCCTGGCAGGACAGGGCGAGGTCTCGGACGACGCACGCTTCTCGGTCGCCATCGCGGGCTTCGGGCAGTTGCTGCGGGGCGGCGAGTACCTGGGGTCCTGGGGCTGGGGCGACGCCATCGCCCTGGCGAACGGCGCGCGAGGGGCGGACCCCTACGGCTATCGCGCCGAGGCGGTCACGCTGATGCGGCTGGCCGAGACGATGGATCGGTGAGACGGGCATGCGAGGGGCGCTGCCCCTCGCGCTCCCCGGCGTAATTCGGGCAAGATGAAGGGGGCGGGTTTCCGCCCTCTTTTCGTTCAGAGGCGGGTCAGGACGACGCCGCCGAGGATCAGGACGGCGGCGAGCGCCTTGACCCTGTCCATACGCTCGTGGAAGGCCAGCCAGCCGATGAGGACGGCGAAGAGGATCGAGGTCTCGCGCAGCGCGGTCACGAGGGGGATCGGCGCCTGCGTCATCGCCCAGACGGCGATCCAGTAGGCGCCGTAGGAGAAGATCGCTGCCACCGCGCCGAGACGCCAGGCGGACCAGGGCGCGCGGATGACGCCGGGACCGCGGAGCGCCATCGTCACGGGCGTGAACATCACCGCGTCGAGGATGAAGAGCCAGGCGACGTAGGCGGTGGCGTCGCCCGAGACACGGGCGCCCACGCCGTCGACCAGCGAATAGCCCGCCGTCATCGCCGCCGAGCCGAGAGCGAGAGGGATGAGGCGTCGGGATTCGCCGGAGCGGATTGCGCCGTGGCCCATGGCGAGGATGCCGAGGCCGAGGACGAGGATCGCCACAACGTCGAGCTGACGGAGGGGGTCGTCGAGGACCACTGCGCCGATGGCGAGAACGGCGAGCGGGGCCGCACCGCGCGCGATGGGATAGACGCGCGAGAGGTCGCCGTTCTCGTAGGCGAAGGCGAGGAAGATCTTGTAGCCCGAGTGAAACACGCCCGAGGCGAGAAGCCAGAGCCATGCCTCGGCCTTCGGCACGGGCGAGACGAAGGCCACGATCACAGCCAGTCCCCCCTGCACGAGGGTCATGATGAGCATGCTGGTGACCTTCGCCGTCCCGATGCGGATGATCGCGTTCCAGGTGGCATGGAGGAGCGCGGCGCCGAGGACCGCGAAGAAGACCGTGAGGCTCATGTCCTCCGGTAGCGCCGCGCCGGAAGCGCCGCAAGCGGGGACGATGCCGTGGGCTCTTTTTACCGTCCCGCCCGCGTGATAGCGGGGTCGGCATGTGGGAGATCTTCCTCAAGACGCTGCCGTTCTTCGCGGTGATCGGCCTTGGCTATGCCTCGGGCCGGGCGCGGTTCTTCACCGAGGAAGCGACGGCCTACCTGACGAAGTTCGTCTTCTATTTCGCGCTGTCGGCGATGATCTTCCGCTTCGTGGCGACGCTCGAGATCGGTCAGATCCTCGACTGGACGTTCATCGCGGCCTACCTGAGCGCCACCATCGTCGTGTATTTGATCGCGACGGCGGTCGCATCCTTCCGGGGGATCGGGCTGGCGGTCGGCGCCGTCGAGTCGCAATGCGCGGTGATCGGCAACGTGGGCTTCCTGGGCGTGCCGATGTTCGCGCTTCTCCTCGGGCCCGAGGCGCCGCGGCCGGTCATCATCATGCTGACCTGCGACCTGATCGTGTTCTCGTCGCTGATCGTGATCCTCATCACCGTGTCGCGCGAAGGGCGGCTGTCGCTGGGGATCCTCAAGACGGTGCTGCTGGGGCTGGTGAAGAACCCGATGATCGTGTCCATCGTCCTTGGCATGGTGTGGTCGTCGTGGAAGCTGCCGATGCCGCAGCCGGTGGACGAGTTCCTGGTGCTTCTGGGAGCCGCCGCCACGCCGGGGGCGCTTTTCGCCATCGGCGCCTCGCTGGCGTCTCGGTCGGCCGAGCGGATGTCGGTGGCGCTGTGGCTGTCGTTCTGCAAGCTGGTCCTGCATCCGGCCGCGGTCTTCGTGACCGCAATCCTGATCTTCCCGGTCGACGCCTTCGCGGCGAAAGTCATGGTGGCCGCCGCCGCCCTGCCCGTCGCGGGCAACATCTTCATCCTTGCGCAGCATTACGGTGTTGCGCCGCAGCGCGTGTCGTCGGCGATCCTCGTGTCGACGGCGATCTCGGTCGTGACGGTGGCGGCCGTCATCGCCTGGCTGAGTCCGTTCTGATGATCTGGGTCGATGCCGATGCCTGCCCCGTCAAGGCCGAGGTCGAGCGCGTGGCGACGCGTCGGCAGGTGAAGGTCGCGATGGTGTCGAACGGGGGCATCCGGCCATCGCCCAATCCGCTGATCGAGAGCGTCTACGTCGCCTCGGGCGCGGACGAGGCGGACAAGCACATCGCCGAGCATTGCGGGCCGGGCGACGTGGTCGTGACGAATGACATGCCCCTGGCAGCGAAGTGCGTGGCGGCTGGCGCGGTCGTCCTGAAGCCGAACGGCGAGAGGCTGACCGAGCGGAACATGGGCGAGGCGCTGGCGATGCGCGACCTCGCCGCCGACCTGCGCGCGGCGGATCCGTTCCGTCAGGGCGGCGGCAAGGGGTTCAGCAAGGCGGACCGGTCGCGGTTCCTCGAGGCTCTGGAGCGGGCGCTGCGCTGAATTTCGCGACTCCGGCGAAAAGGCATTGGCGGTTCCTCTCTCTCACATTACGTTTATATCAACGTAATTGACAGGGAGATTCGAAATGGCCACCCCGAAGAACATGATCTGCGTCTGGTACGACAAGGATGCCGAGGCCGCGGCGCGCTTCTATGCCGAGACGTTCCCGGATACGACGGTCGATGCCGTGTACCGGGCGCCCTCCGACTATCCGTCCGGGAAGGCGGGCGATGTTCTGACCGTCCTGTTCACCGTCATGGGCATTCCCTGCATCGGGCTGAACGGCGGGACGACGTTCAAGCAGAGCGAGGCCTTCTCGTTCCAGATCGCGACCGACGACCAGGACGAGACGGACCGCTACTGGGACGCCATCGTCGGCAACGGCGGACAGGAGAGTGCCTGCGGCTGGTGCAAGGACAAGTGGGGCGTCAACTGGCAGATCACGCCGCGCACGCTGACCGAGGCCATGGCGGCGGGCGGCGACGAGGCGAAGCGCGCCTTCACGGCGATGATGGACATGGGCAAGATCGACGTCGCGGCGATCGACGCGGCCCGGCGCGGCTAGGTCAGGCGGGGCCAGGTCAGGCGGGGCGGAGGATCTTCTCCATCTTTCGCCCGTTCGCCAGTTCGTCGACGAGCTTGTCGAGGTAGCGGATCTCGCGCATCGTCGGCTCTTCGATCTCCTCGACCCGGATCCCGCAGATGAGGCCGGTGATCTGCGTCCGCGCCGGGTTCATCGCGGGCGCGCGGTCGAAGAAGGTCTCGAAGTCGGTGCCGTCGGCGATGACCGTTTCGAGCGCCTTCCGGTCATAGCCGGTGAGCCAGCGGATGATCTCGTCGACCTCTTCCTTCGTGCGGCCCTTGCGCTCGGCCTTGGCGACATAGTGCGGATAGACCGAGCCGAAGCTGGCGGTGTAGATCCGGTGTTTCTTCACGACAATCCTCCTCGCCCGCCCGACCTTTCCATTACGCCGCGTCGCAGGACTGCGGGCAAGAGCGAGGTGGGTCTTTTCCCGGACCTCGGAGCGGGCTAGTTGCGGGGGATGCGTATCGATGCCGCCCCTACCCCGGCGCCTTTCGTGGGCGCTCTCTGGGCCATGCTGGCCGTCGCGTGCTTCAGCACGACCGACGTGCTGGTGAAGTTCCTGTCGGACGGATACGCGCTTTACGAGGTGATGTTCATCCGGACGCTGTTCGGGATCCTGTTCCTTCTGGGCGTCATTCTGCCCCTGACGCGGGCGAGCCTTCGGATCTCGCGGGTGTGGCTGCATCTGGCGCGGGGGCTGTGCGTCTTCGTGGCGAACCTGTTCTTCTTCCTCGGCCTCGCCGCCATGCCCCTGTCCGAGGCGACGGCGATCTTCTTCGTCAGCCCGCTTCTGATCTCCGCCTTCTCGGTGTGGTTCCTGCACGAAACGGTCGGGCCGAGGCGGTGGATCGCCATTGCGGTCGGTCTCGTCGGCGTCGTCGTCGTGCTGCGTCCGGGGACGGAGGCGTTTCAGGCCGCGGCCCTGCTGCCGCTCTTCGCGGCGACGGGCTATGCGCTTCTGCACACCATCACGCGGGCGATCGGGGCAACCGAGAACGCGACGGCGATGGCGTTGACGATCCAGTTGACGTTCCTCGTCATTTCGGGGGCGGCGGGGATGTTGCTTGGACATGGTGGATACGATGTCTTCGACCACCCTTCGGCGCATTTCCTTTTGAGAGCCTGGACCTGGCCGGCGACGAGCGATGTCTGGCTTCTGGCGCTTCTGGGCGTCAGCTCGGCCATGGGCGGCTTCTCGATCAGCGAGGCGTTCCGCCGGGCGGAGGCGGCTTTCGTCGCACCCTTCGAATATATCGCATTGCCGATGGCGGTGTTCTTCGACCTGACGGTCTTCGGTGTCCTGCCAGATACCGTTGCCTTCGCGGGCATCGCGCTGATCCTCGTCTCCGGCCTCGTCCTGATCTGGCGCGAGGCAGTGGCGCGGCGGCGCGAGGTGCTGGACGCGCCGAACCGTCTCTGAGACAAGGGCCGAAAGGCAGTCTGGAGGCAGGGATGGTCAGGGCAGTCGTCTGGGACATCGGCAACATCTTCGCGCGTTGGGAGCCCGAGGCGCACTATGACCGGCTGATCGGGCGCGAGCGGCGCGAGAGGCTGTTCGCCGAGACCGCGCTGCACCGGATGAACGAAGCCATCGACCTCGGGACATCGTCGCGGGACGCGGCCTATGCGCACGCCGAGTTGCACCCGGACTGGAGTGACGAGATCCGGCGCTGGAGCGACGACTGGGAAGAGACCTTTCGGACGGCGGTGCCGGGAACGGCCGAGGTCTTTCGCGAGGTAAAGGCCGCTGGCATGCCCTGCGTGTCCCTGTCCAACTTCGGACCCGACACGATGGAGCGCGCGAAGGCGCTGCACCCGGTGCTGCGCGAGTTCGACCGCGAATTCGTCTCTGCGCATCTGGGCGTCGCGAAGCCCGACCCGGCGATCTACGAGGCGCTTGAGGTCGGGATGGGCCTGTCGGGGGCAGAGCTGATCTTCACCGACGACAAGCCCGAGAACCTTGCGGCCGCCGAGGCGCGGGGCTGGAAGACGCATCTTTTCACCGAAGCGGACGGATGGCGCGCGCGGCTCGTGGCGGAGGGTGTCCTGCCGGGCGGCGGGGCATGATCTGGCCTTGGGTGCTGGGCGGCGTCGCGCTGGCCGTGGCGGCCGCGCCGGCCATCGCCGAGGCGATGCGAATGCCGGTGACGACGCGGCGCCGATCCGAGGCGCCGGGCGAGATCGCAGAACTTCCGGGCGGGGCCACGCACTATCGCTGGACGGGCTCGGACGGAGACCCGGTGGCGGTCTGCATCCACGGACTGTCGACGCCCTCCTACGTCTTCGCAGCGACCGAGCGCAGTCTCGCGCGGCTGGGCTATCGCGTGCTGACCTACGACCTTTACGGGCGCGGCTATTCCGAAAGGGCGCGCGGCGCGCAGGGAGTCGATTTCTTCCTGCGGCAGTTGCGCGAGCTTCTGCGGGACCAGGCCGTGACGGGTCCGCTGACGGTCCTGGGCTACAGCATGGGCGGTCAGATCGCGGCGGCCTTCGCGGCCGAGGAGGCGTCGCGCGTCGAGGCGCTGATCCTGATTGCGCCGGCGGGTCTCGTGCCGGCCGAGAAGACGGAGTCGGGCTGGCTGTGGCGCGCGCCGCTGATCGGCGGCTGGCTGACGCGCGTGCTGGGCGGCATCGCGTTGAGACGCGAGTTGATCGAGAACCGCTCGACGCCGACGGTCATCCCCGACTTCGAGGACCGTCAGGCCGCCGAGACGCGGACGCGCGGCTATCTGCCCGCCCTTCTGTCGTCGCGGCGGCATCTTCTGGCCCATGCCTCGCACGGCGATCATGTGCGCATCCGCGACCACGGCACGCGCGTGCTGGCGATCTGGGGGGCGGAGGATCCGGTGATCCCGCTGGCCGCGATGGGCAAGCTCGCCTCGCTCAACCCGCGGGCGCGGCATGAGCAGATCGCCGGCGCCGGGCACAACCTTCTTCAGACCCATCCCGCACAGGTGGCCGAGGCGCTGCGGACGTTCCTGGCGCCCTAGGCCGGCACGACGGGAAGGTCGCGCCGCTCTTCACGGACAGGCAAGTGGATGATCGCGCTGAAGGCGCCGATGCCCACGCCGATCCACCAGACCATCGTGTAGCCGCCGGTGAGGTCGTACATGCGTCCGCCGAGCCAGACACCGAGGAACGAGCCCAACTGGTGGCTGAGGAAGACGAAGCCGTAGAGCGTGCCCATGAAGCGCAGCCCGTAGAGATGCGCGACGAGGCCCGAGGTCAGCGGCACGGTCGCGAGCCAGAGCGCGCCCATGAAGGCCGAGAACAGCAGGACCGACGCCGGCGTGATGGGGGCGAGGATGAAGGCCGCCGCGACGATGGTTCGCAACGTGTAGATCCCCGCCAGCAGGTACTTCTTGGTATAGCGCTTGCCGAGCCAGCCCGCCGTCAGCGTGCCCACGATATTGAAGAGACCGATGAGCGAGATCGCCGCCGCTCCGAGCGCCGAGGTCGTGGTGATCCCGATGGAGTGCAGCACGCCGCCCTGCATGATGGGGCCGCACATCTCGGTCACCAGGGCCGGGAAGTGGGCGGTAATGAAGCCGAGCTGGTAGCCGCAGGAGAAGAAGCCGAGGAAGATCATGCCGTAGGACGGGTCACGGAAGGCGCGGCGCAGGACGGTGCCCATGCTTTCCTCGAGTTCGGCCTTCGACACGGCGGGCGCGCGGATCATCGGCAGGACTGCGAGGGCCGCGAGGATCAGTCCGGCGAAGACGACGAAAACCGACTGCCACGGCATGACGGCGAGGAGGCTTTCCGCCACGAGCGGGCCGACCACCTGCCCCGCCGAGCCTGCGGCGGTGGCAATTGCCAGCGACATCGAGCGGTTCTCGTCCGACGAGGCCCGGCCCACGATGGCGAGGATGACGCCGAAGCCCGTCCCCGCGATGCCGAAGCCGACAAGGACCTCGAGGCTCTGCATGACGTAAGGGGTCGTCGCGACGGACGACAGCGTGAGGCCGGTGGCGTAGAGAAGGGCGCCGAGGATGATGGCCTTCCGGTCGCCGATCTTCTCGGCCATCGCGCCGAAGAGCGGCTGGCCGATGCCCCAGAACAGGTTCTGGATCGCGATGGCGAGCGAGAACTCCGCCCGCGCCCAGCCGAATTCCTCGGCGATGGGGATCTGGAAAATCCCGAAGGACGAGCGGGCGGCGAAGCTGACGAGGACGAGGATGCAGCCCGCGATCAGGACGGGCGTGAAGAGAGGCGCGGGCGGTTTCATGCGTTTCGTGTCTGCGCAATCCCCGGCTGGGTCAAACGCAATTTATTGATGCCAGCGTTGACGGTACGCGATGGATCAGGCGGCAGGGAAGAGGCGTGCGAGCACCTGCCGCGCGGCCTCGGGGATCGGCATGGGACGGTGGGTGCCACGGACGACGTGGACGTGAACGAAGCGTCCGTCCGCGGCGGCCGTGCCGGAGCCTTCGGCGAAAAGGCCGATGTGGTAGACGGCGGAGGTCGTGCCCAGATGCGCGATGCGGAGCCCGGCATCGACCCAGCCCGGGAACGCCAGTTCGGAATGGTAGTGGCAGCCGGTTTCGGCGACGAGGAAATAGGCCTCGGCGCCGGTCTCCGCGAGGAGGCCTTCCTCGATCAGCCAGCCGTTCACCGCCGTGTCGAAGAGCGCGTAGTGGACGGCGTTGTTCATGTGGCCGTATTGGTCGTTGTCCATCCAGCGGGTTTGGAGGCGGCGGAACACCGGATAGTCGTCGCGGCGCGACGCGGGCGTCCGCGTCATACGGCGAGCATCCTCAGCCCCTTTGTCACGTCGACCCGGACGGCGAGGCGAAGTCCCGGCTCGTCTCCCGCGCGGAGGGCGGCGAGGATCTGGCGGTGCGCTTCGGGCGGGGTGCCCTGCCGCATCCGACCGTAGAGCTTGCGCATCGTCGGGCCGAGCTGGAGCCACACGGTTTCCGCCATCTGGAGCATCGCCGGCGCCTGGGCGCGAAGGTAGAGCGTGCGGTGGAATTCGAGGTTGCGGCGGATGTAGGCCACCGCGTCGCCCTTCGCGACGGCCTCGGCCACGGTGGAGTTGATCGCCGTCAGCCGGTCGATGAGGGCCAGGTGCGCGCGCGGCAGGGCGCGGCTGGCGAGTTCGGTCTCGATCAGCGCGCGAAGGGCGGCCAGTTCCTCGATGCGCTCGTTGGTCAGTTCGGGCGTCGAGACGCGTCCCGAGGCCGAGAAGGTCAGCGCGCCCTCGGCCACGAGGCGGCGGACGGCCTCGCGCGCGGGGGTCATCGAGACGCCAAAGTCCTTGCCGATGCCCCGAAGCGTCAGCGCGGCGCCCGGTTCGATCTCACCGTGCATGATCTGGCCGCGCAGGCTGCGGTAGACCTGGTCGTGGGCCGAGGGCCGTGGCTCGATGGTTCGGGTCATGGGCGCGAGTGTGATCACAGCGCCCCCGGCCCGTCAATCGGCCGAGAAGCGGAAGCGATGGAGCGCCGCGCCCTCGCGCCGAAGCCATGCGCGCGGCGCGGCGTAGGTCGGGCAGAGCGCGCAGACCTCTGCCCAGAAGGCGGGTGAGTGGTCCATGCGCGCCAGATGGGCGACCTCGTGCGCCGCGACGTAGTCCAGCACCTCGGGCGGGGCGAGGATCAGGCGCCACGAGTACATCAGGTTGCCGTCGGTCGAACAGGAGCCCCATCTCGACCGGGTGTCGCGCAGGGTCAGGCGGGAATAGCTGCGGCCGAGCGCCCTGGCGTGGCGATCCGAGGCCTGCGCCAGCCGGTCGCGGGCAAGCGACTTCAGAAGCGCCGCGATGGCCGGACCCTCACGGCCCGCAGGCGCGGTTATGGACGACGGCAGGAGACGCGCCGACCGGCCCGTGCCCGGGACAACGCGGCGGGCGATGCCCTCCACCGGCACCTCGGCGCCTTCGGTCACCCGCACCTCGTCCGGTCGCCGCGACAGGGCGCCCGCGATCCAGTCGGATTTCTCCTCGACGAAGCGGCGCGCCTCGCGGTCGGACACGCCGGGCGGCAGCGTCAGCGTCACCTTTCCATCGAGCGAGGACACCCGGAGCGACAGACGCCGCGCACGCCGCGACCGGCGCAGTTCGACCGCCGTCCCCTGCCCGTCTGCCAGTCTGATGAGACCCTCGCCCATGCGCGGCACGCTAGCCGCCCCGCGGTCGTTTCGCCAGAGGTCCCGGAAAGCCTTTGACAGTGCCCCGCCAGTGTGGCAGGTGGCGCGTCGATCCTAGAGACAGACAGGAAAGTGAGCGACAATGCCCAAAGAAGACTGGGGCACGAAGCGTGTTTGTCCGACCACGGGCAAGCGTTTCTACGACCTGAACAAAAGCCCGATCGTCAGCCCCTATACGGGCGAGGTCGTGTCTCTCGAGACCGGCAAGGGCCGGCGCAGCCTCGTGGCCGACAAGCCCGACCGCTCGGCGAAGCCGGAGGAACCGTTCGAGGAAGACGATATCGTCCTGGACGACGAGGATGACAGCGCCGATCTCGGCGACGACGTTCTCGAGGACGACGACGACGAGGACGATGTCTCGCTTGACGACATCGCGGACGTCAGCGCAGACGACGAAGACTGACCGTTTTTTGGCTTGCGCCGAAAGGGCGGAGCCATTAACTCACGCTGGCGCGGAGCGATCCGCGCCAACCCGGATGGGGCCTTAGCTCAGTTGGGAGAGCGCTTGCATGGCATGCAAGAGGTCAGGGGTTCGACCCCCCTAGGCTCCACCAAATCCTCTGAATTCTCCCTTGGCAGCCAGTCGCGAACTGGCCCTTGACGTCGTGATGGCTGCGGGTGGGCGCCTCCTGCGGAATGCGCGCACACCTGTCGATCCGCGCAACCTCCGGCAGGACGAGGTCGGCCGGCTTGTCAGTCCTGACGGCTGTCGCTTTCCATCAGGATGGGCGACCCTCGGTCTGATCGCTGGGGTCCTCGTCGGCTTCCGAAGCGCCGGACAAGCGCTGAGCGAACCAGAAGATGGTGGCCGAGCCGATCAGGGCCAGGCATCCGCTGACGACGTAGATCAGGAAGGCCATCAGGAGGGATGCGCCGAGGATCAGCGCCACGACGGCGGCGGCACAGGCAAAGATCAACGCGATCAGCGCGAAACGCACCATGTCGAAACAGCCGCCCCCGTCAGCCCCAGTACACCTTTCATAGCGCGATACGCCACCAATGGCGATTCCATACTGGTGACGGCGGTTGCGGCGCCCGACGATTCGGGTCCGCCACAATTCGAGCGGTCATTTTCGAATTACGAATACGCTCAAAGCTTCAGCGGAAATCCGCGATGACTTCTGCAAGTCAAGGCATTCGGCGGATCGCGACCTGCGTGAATGATCTTCATTTGCGCTGAATACGGCAATATCAGGGCCGCTCTAGGCGGCTTTTCGCAACTGCAGAAACTTTGGCTGTCGCCTCGCCCAACTCCGCCATAAGCCTTGAGTCGGGTGTGGGATGCATGGTGCGCGAAGCGGCCATGAGGATCGGGAGCGTGTCGATAACCGCACTCCGACAGCCGGGACGAGTCCGCTGTCAGATGCCGCCCCATACCCTCATGTAGCTGCTTCCAATAGAGAATATGACCGGAGGCCGCTTCGCATGAAGAGCCTACGCATGAATGAAGCCATCAAGATGACGCCTGCGGACGGTCAGGCGGGCATTCGTACCGACGCCCACTCGGTCCGGTTCCATCAAGGCGCGCTGAAACGCGCATTCGACCTCGTTTTCGCGTTGATGCTCCTGCCGATAATTGCGCCTGTGATTCTCGCATTGGCCATCGCGGTAAAGCGCGATGGCGGCCCGGCTTTCTTCGGCCATAGGCGCGTGGGTCGAGACGGCAAGTTGTTCCGCTGCTGGAAGATCCGCACCATGGTGGTGGATGCGGACCGGAAGCTGAGCGACCTGCTGGCAAGCGACCCCCAAATCGCGGCGAAGTGGCAACGCGACTTCAAGCTCGACCGGGATCCGAGAACGACCTCCTTCGGTCAGTTCCTCAGAGAGACAAGCCTCGACGAGCTGCCCCAGATCTGGAACGTCCTGACGGGCGAGATGAGTTTCGTCGGACCGCGTCCGGTCGTTCCGGACGAGTTGAAGAAGTACGGCGCGCAGGTCTGGGCCTATCATGCCTGCGTTCCGGGGATCACGGGCCTTTGGCAGGTCTCGGGACGCAACGACATCAGCTATGACGAGCGTGTCAGGCTCGACGCCCTGTATCTGCAGAACAAGTCGCTGATGCTGGACCTCAAGGTCCTTGCAATGACGGTCATTTCGGTCGCCGGCAGGACGGGCAAGTAATGCCGCTCACCGTGACCCGAGGCGTCGACCGGCGCGAGTTCATCCTGGGTGCGACTGCGGCAGGCATCGCCAGTCAGGCCGTCGGTCAGCAGGCGACAGCCCTGGCGCCGGCGCAAGGCCGGTTCGGCGCCCAGACCCACTTCGGGCACATCGACTGGTCCAAGGATGTCGTCGGGACGCTCGGAGCTCGGGGGATCCATCTGACCCGGATCCGCGACGAGCTGTTCTGGAACCTTCTCGAACCCGAGCGAGGCGTCTACGACTGGACCTACGGCGACCGGGTCATGTCCGACCTGGCCGCGACCGGCGCGCGCGTGATCCTTGGCTTCGGCTTCGGAAATCCGCTCTACAACTCGCCGGGGCACTCCTTTCCCGACACCGACGAGGCGCGGACGGCCTTTGCCGACTATGTCTACGCGGCCCTGGACCGCTATGCAGGAGCGGCGGGAAAGTACCCCGGCCTCATCGCGGGCATCGAAGTCTGGAACGAAGCGAACGGCAACTGGAACGGCGGGTACGGGCAGCGAGAGATGGCTTTCCTGCTCGCGGAGCTGACCGGCCGCGTTTTTCAGCGCGTCCGGGCGGATAGCTCGTTCGACGGGATCCCCGTGCTGGGATGCGCCGCCGTCGGTGTGCCGCTTCGCTTCATCGACAGGTGCTTCGCCCAGGGAATCGGCTCGTCGATCGACAAGGTCGTGGTGCACCCCTACGGCTCGCCCGAAGCTTTGCTGAAGGAAGTCACCTGGCTTCGCGACCGCCTCGACCAGAACGGCCACGAGCAGGCGATCTGGGCCACAGAGTTCGGCAATCTCACCTCCGCCGACGACATGGTAAAGACACTGGCGGCAGTGGCGGCCGCTCCGCTCGAGGTCGCGAGTTACTATCTCTCGAAATCGGACGATCACTTCGCCTCGGGACTGATGGATGCCCGAAATCGCCTCACCCGTGTCGGTCAGGCGTGGACCGCTTGGGCGGACATCCTGAGCACATCCACCTTCATCGAACGTGAGACTCTGTCGCGGCGGCTGTACTCGCTCCGGTTCCGCACGGCGGATGGTTCGACGCTGCGGGTCTGCTGGTCAAGGTGGGGGTCTGCCCCGCTTGCCGTCGCCGGAGCGCACGTTGCCCGCGATGCCTTTGGCCGAAAGGTCCCGACGCAACAGCAGTATGACGTCGACGTGGCTCCGCTGATCCTCGTCGGCGACGCCGTCCTGGCCAGCGCCCCGGGCGACAGACGGGTGCTGGCCGAAGCCTTCGACGACTTCGATCTTTCGCCCGGACGCAACGGGTGGAGCTATCACTCCCGCACCGTCGACCGGACCGAGGAGATGGAGCCTGGATACGGAAACGATCGGGGCACGTCATGGGGCCTGGCGGCGGGGGGAGCGGCTTCGCTGACCGCACATGGAGCGCACCCGGGCGTCGTCGGCGGGGTTCCGGTCGAGGCGGTGCGCCGGTGGACCGCACCATGCTCGTGCGCCGCCACCCTTTCTGGCTCGGCCATGCGGGGGGCGGACGGAGACGGTGTCGACGTGTCGATCCTGAAGAACGGCGAGCCGGTCTTCGTGCGGCACGCGCTTTTGGACGGAACCGCTGAGTTCGACGTGGGCCTCGACATCGCCGAGGGCGATCACGTCGATTTCGTCACCGCTCCACGCGCCGACCAGCATTTCGATTTCACGCGATGGAATATTCTCATCTCGACCGCACAACCCGAAGCCGCGCTTGAGGGCGCGGTGCAGGCCAATCAACAAGGTGAGGCTGTCCATGGGACGCTCTGAACCGTACTACTCGGTCCCCTCCGCGCGGACCGAACCCGCCATGACCGGCACACAGGATCTCGAATCGCTCGGCGCGCGGCAGGCCCTGGACGCGCTCTGGCGGGGCAAGATGCTCATCGCCGCCATCGCCGCTGCAGGGGCGATCCTCGCCCTCGCCTTCGCTCTTGTGATGACGCCCACCTACGACGGCAGGGTCCGCATCGCTCTCGAGACCCGCAACATGGCGCAGGACGCGGGGGCCGGCCAGAACGAGGAAACCGAGATCAGCAACGCGACGTTCCTGACCGAGATGCAGGTGCTTCGCTCGCCTGTCCTGCTCGCCAAGGTGGCAGAGGAACTGAACCTCGCCTCGGTGCCCGAATTCGGCGCGGCCGATGCGCCGGCCTTGCCCTGGTTCTCGGACGGCGAGGCGCTGGCGCCGGTCTCTCCCCAGCAGGTCGTGGAGCGTCTCGGCAAACACGTTCAGGTTCTGCGCGACGGAACGTCCTATGTCATCACGATCGTGACGACGTCGGAGGATCCCGAACTGGCCGCAGCGATCGGCAACGAGGTGGCCGAACAATACATCGCGTGGCAGCACGGACGGCGGCAGACATCGCTGCTGCGAATGACGGATTGGCTTGAGACCCGGATCGAAACCATCCGCGCGCAACTGGAGGAGGCGGAAGAGCGCGTCGCCTCGACGAGATCGAGCAACCTCGCCGAAAGCGGCGTGACGCAGGGCGCCCTGGAAACGAGGCTGGCCAGTACAAACGACGAATTGACGCGGCTTCGGACGGAGTTGGCGGCGCATGAGGTTCGGTTCGAGGAATTCGAGCGGCTCAAGGCGGCGGGTTCGGATGCGGCGACCGCAGTGCCCGCTGAAAGCGACACGATCTCGAGCCTGAAGCAGAGGCTCGCGGAACTTGGCGCGAACAAGGTCGACATGATCGCCAACGCGGGAAGCGGCACCGACCGGATCGATCGCATCGAGGAATACGAGACCATCGTCCGGCAGGAGTTGTCGGCTGCGATCGAGACGCAACTCTCGAGCCTCAGGAATATCGCGGTCCGCCAGGTCGAGCTTGCCTCGGCGGAGGTCCGGAACATCGAGGAACAGCTTCAGACACTTTCGGAAGGCTCCCTGGTTCTCAGGCAACAGGAACGCGAGGTGTCGTCGCTTCAGGACGTCTACAGCAACCTCCTTACCTTGAGAAACCAAAGCGACGCGCGGCAGCCGATGCCCGTCGTCGAAGCCAGCCTTCTGGCCACCGCCGACGTGCCGGGCGACCCGAGTTCGCCGAGGACGAAGCTGATCGTGGTGATCGGCGGTCTTCTTGGCCTCTTGATCGGCCTTGGCTGGATCGGGTTCCGGCATCTGACGAACCCGGGCCGGCTTCTGCGCGAAACGGTCGAAAGGGAATTCAGGCTTCCGCTCCTCGCGGAAGTGCCGCGCGGCAAACTGGGCGGGGGTGGCGTGTCGGAGTGGATGCATCGTCCCGAGGGCGTCGCCTTCGTCGAGGCCATGCGGCAGGTCCGGACTTCGCTTCTGTTCTCGGCGACGAGCGAGCCGAAGGTCGTGATGGTCACCAGTGCCGACGCAGGCGACGGCAAGACGACGATGACCATCGCCCTTGCAACGCTCTACGCCAGTGTCGGCAAGCGAGTCCTCGTGCTGGACGGAGATCTGAGGCGGTCGAACCTGACGTCGCTGACGACCAAGAACGAGGAGCAGAACCTGACGGCGCTTCTCAACGGCGACGTGTCGGTGGAAGAGTCGATCGTGCTGGACCCGGACCTGAAGTTCGATGTCCTGACCTTCGCCAACTCGATGACGCCCGCTTCGGTCGACGCCTTGTCGATGCCGTCGTTCGAGGCGTTGATAAGGCGGTTGCGCGCGAGCTACGACCTAGTCCTCATCGACACCCCGCCGGTGTCCTTCGCGTCGGATGCCCTCGTCATTGGCACCCTGGTCGATGCGTCCCTCTTCGTGACGCGCAACGGCGGGACGAGGCTCGACTCCGTGCGGCGTGCGCTGTCCCGGTTGCTGGAAATGAAGATTCCGCTTGCGGGCGTGATCGACAACATGACGTCCGAAACGTCCATGCAGACGCGCTATCCCTCGGACCCACGTCCCGACACCTGGCAGCGCCCGCTCAGCTCGAATGCCGTCCAGTACCGGCAGTCCGTGGCCTACCAGGTCCCGGCGGAGAATTTCCATTCCGCGCGCTCGATTGGTCCCCGCAGGATGGGCAGGCCATGAGCGACGGACGTCAGCCAGTGATTTCGCTCGTGGTCGCGACCATCGGCGAGACGCCGCATCTCGCACGGCTCGCGCGGTCGCTGGGAGCGCAGGAGTTCCGCGATTTCGAGGTGATCGTCGTGAACCAGGGAGCCGAGCGCGCCCTCGACGACTTCGAGGCCGCGCTTCCCGACTGGGTCGCGCTGACCAAACTCCGATCCGCGCGGGGGCTGTCTAGGGCGCGCAACGTCGGCCTGAAGGCAGCGCGTGGGCGGCTCGTCGCCTTTCCCGATGACGATTGCTGGTATCCGCAACACCTCCTCGGTCACGTCGCCTCTTCGTTCGGTGCGGAGGAGGATCTGGACATTCTCACCTGCGCCACGCGTGACGCGGAAGGGGCGCATTCGAACGGAACCTTCCTGGCGCGTTCCGAGCCCCTGACGCATCGCAACGTCTGGAAGGCCGGAAATTCGAACGGCATTTTCCTGCGCCTCGCGCCGGCCCTTGCCGTGCACGGGTTCGACGAGACCCTTGGCGCTGGCTCGGGCTCGCCCTTCGGCTCGGGCGAAGAGACCGACCTGCTCCTCCGGCTGATCCGTGAGGGGTCGCGCGGTCGTTTCGATGCGGACCTCTTTGTGCATCACGATCAGGTGGACCGAACGCCCGACGCCGGCGCCCTGCGGCGCGCCCGCCTCTATTCGACGGGCTACGGGCGCGTCCTGAGGCTGCACAGATACACTCCGGCCTTCGCTGCCTACCGCGCCGTCAGAAGCGTGACGGCGGCACTTCTGGCCGGAGGACGCGGACATGTGAGGGAGGGTCAGCGGCGCCTGATCTGGGCGGCCGGGATACTCAGGGGCTACGCCGCCCCGCTTGAGACGGCGACGGGCTCCATGCGTCCCGATGTCTTCGCTGCCTCTGCGGGAGACTAGCGATGGGATACGCGAGAGATGTCGTGGACAGCGTCCAGTATCTGGCAAACCGGTCACGGGACGCTTTCGAGGCCGGCTGGCGGCGCGAGACAGCGCAGCGTTCGCCCTACCAGGCGTGGAACGACCGGCACGAGGCGATCTTCGTCCACATACCGAAGGCGGCCGGGCAGTCGGTCAAGGCTGCCCTGGGTCTCGAGGACGATCCCAGGTTTGGCCATATCTCGGCGGAAGGGCTGCGTCACGCCGATCCCGACCGCTTTGCGCGCTACACGAGCTTCGCCGTCGTGCGCCATCCCGTCGACCGTCTGCGATCCGCGTTTCACTACCTGACGTCCACGACACCCTACGCCCACGACCGGGCCTGGGCCCGGCGGCATCTGTCCGGCATCCAAAGCTTCCCCGAGTTCGTGGAGCGGCTGAACAACCCGCTCTTCCGGGCCCGCGTCATGCCCTGGATCCACTTTCGGCCGCAGGCTCACTTCGTGACGGACACCGATGGCAGCCTCATCGTGGACCGAATCTTCCAGCTTGAGACCCTGGATACCTCGTTCGCCGAGTTCTGCCGGGAGATCGGTATCCATCGGCCCCTCGGCACGGCGAACGCCAGCAGGCCGCAGGGTCGGGACGGCGGCCTCGACGCGGACCAGAGAAAGATCGTGCAGGGCCTCTACCAGGAGGACTTCGACCTTCTGGGGTTCGCTCCGTGAGCGCCGTCATGAGCAAACGAGCCGTCACGTCCATTGCGCCGGGGCGCCGCTCGACATGACGTTCGAAAGCACCGTCTCTTCCGGCTCCGGCCCCCGCCACACGCGAGCGGGAGTAAGGAAGTACCTGACCAACGCGGGAGCGTTGATCCTCGAGCGCGCCGCATTCGCCGGCATAAACCTCGTCGTCGGCATGTTTGTCGCGCGCTATCTGGGGCCCGGGGACTTCGGGCTGTTCAACGTGCTGATTTCCGTCGTCACCATTTTGGCGGCGGTCGCGAAGCTGGGGCTCGACGGTATCCTCGTGCGCGAACTTCTTGTCCGCGCCGAAGACCGACGGCTCGACCTGAGCGTCGCGTTCTGGCTGATGGCGGCCAGCTCGGTCGTCTTCTCGTTCGGCCTGATCGCCGCGATGGTGATGTCGGGCGTGTCGCAGGATGTCGTGATCTACACCGCGCTCGCCTTGTCGCTCGTCGCGGTTCAGCCGTTCACCGTGATCGACATGGCCTTTCAGGCCGACGTCCGCGCGGGCATCCCGGCGGCCTCGCGCGTCGCCGTCATGCTGGTCGGGGCGGCGCTGAAAGTCCTTGCGGTCGTCTCGGGCGCCCCGCTCCTTGCCTTCTTCGTCATCCTCGCGGTCGAGCAGGTCATCCTCATCCTGTCTTACGTCCTGGCTGCCAGGATCTTCGGCGTCACGGGCTATGTCGCCAGCTTCTCGACAGCGCGGGCGCGGGAGCTGCTTTCATCGTCCTGGCCGATGCTGGTGAGCGCCATCGCGGTGTCGATCAACATACGGATCACGCAGATCCTGGTCGCCGGGCTGATGGATGCGAAGGCTGCGGGCGTCTTCGCCGCGGCCTCGCGCATCTACGAGGCGTGGATCTACATTCCCTACGTCTGCCTCCTGGCCGTCACGCTCGCCCTGGTCAACGCGCGACAGGGCAACCGCGACCTCTACCTCCGCCGCCTCGTGATCGTCACGCGCATCGTCCTCGGCCTTTCGCTTGCCGTGTTCGTGTTCTTCGCGGCCGTCGGACGACCCTTCATCGAGCTGACGTTCGGCGAGGCCTACGCGGCTTCCTACATGCCGCTGTCGATCCTGATGATGTCGACGATACCGGCCGCACTTGGAACCGTCACCGCGAAGTACTTCGTCTTCGAAGGGCGCGAGAGAGCCGTGGCATCGCGCACCATCCTCGCGGCCGCCCTGAACATCGCGCTCTGCGTGCTGCTGATTCCGCTTCTCGGCGAAACCGGCGCTGCGCTTAGCGTCCTCGGTTCGCTTCTTGCTGCGAACTACGGCTGGCTTTGGCTTCGTCGGGCGGATCGAGAGATACTCACCGCCACCCACGATGCGGCCTTCCCCTTTGTGAGAAAGCGGCGCGATGCCTGACGCTGCTTCAGCTTTCGCCGGACGCGACCGCGGCATCGACTGCGCACGCGGTCTCGCCATGATCCTCGTCGTTCTCGGGCACAATGCGGCCTTCGCGATCCTCGCGCCGGGTGTGGTGAGCCTTGTCTTCACCTTCCATGTGCCCGCGTTCTTCGTCATCAGCGGATGCCTGCTCCGGCCCGATCGCTTCGATGCCTGGCGCGCCGCGCGGCGCATACTCGTGCCGTTCCTCCTCGTCGGCATCGCGCTGGCCCTTGCGAAATCCTACCTGCGGGAAACGGACGCCTCGCTCGCATTGCTCGGGTTGTTGTGGGGAACGGGGGCTACCCTGCCATCCTCGCAACTCTGGTTTCTGCCGGCACTTCTGCTGACGCTTCTGGCATCAGTTCTCCTGCTCGATGTCGTGAAGCGATGGTCCGTCCCCCTGCCGCTGGCCCTGTTAGCGCTGCTGCCGATCGCGTGGCTTGCTCTGCAGCTTCCTGCGCCACCCCTCGAAGTTCTTCGACGACCGGGAGAGGCCTCGCCCCTTGGCTGGCCGGGCAACCTGGATCTCGTCCCGATGGCGTGCTTCTTCACCCTCTTCGGGTTTTTCGCGATGTCGAAGGGCCTGCTGCAGCGTTTGCCCGACTGGGGCGTCCTTCCGGCACTGGCGGTTGTCGTCCTGTGCTTCGCCCTGGGCGCCCGGACCGACCTGAACCTGCGCGTCGTCGAGGCTTTCCCACTGGCCGTCGCCGCCGGAATCGCGGGAAGCATCGCGGTCAGCCTGGCCGGCCGGTGGATCGCCAGACACGGGGCGTGGCCGGCGGCAGCGCTCGACGTCATCGGCCGTCATTCGATGGCGATCCTGGCCTTCCACGTCCTTGCCCAGAACACCGCCATCACCCTGGCCACCTGGCGCGGCGCGGGCGTGTCCGAGCTGGTGGTGGCCGCCGGACTGGGGCTCGCGATCGGTCTCGGCTTTCCGCTTCTTCTCGTCCGGGCGTTCGACGTCATCCAGCCCCGGGGCTTCTTCCTGACGGAGGCGCGGAAGTGCAACCCACGTTTCTAGGCCTCCTCGTCGCCGCTCTCGGTCTTGCCGTGCTGTTCCGGCGCGAAGAGGTCGTCGTGAAGACCGCGCTGCTGCTCACCCTCCTCGGATCGGGAGCCGTGGTGAACCCGCCGTCGCTCGGGGGCGCGTCCATCCTGGCCGCTCCGGCCTTTACCGGGTTCATCGCCTTGAGAAACCTGATGACAAAGGGCGGAGCCCTGCGCTTCCTTGCGGCCTTCCGCGTCGGAAGCCCCGGTTTCTGGCTCCTGCTCGCCATCCTCTACGGCGCCGTGGCGGCGTTTCTCATCGGCCCCTTCTTCCACGGCAAGATCGAAGTCTACCCTGTGTCCCGTCCCGCGCCGGAAGGCGAACCGACCTTCCTCTTTCCCTTCGAGCCCATGTCGGGAAACCTGACGCAGACGGTGTATTCCATCGGCCAACTGGTCCTCTACGGCAGCGTGACGGCCCTGATCGCCACGCGCCGCAGCCACCGTGCGGTGCTGGACGGCCTCGTCTTTCTCGGTGTCGCTCACGTCGCCATTTCGCTGATCGACCTTGCGACCTACTACAGCGGGACCGGCGTTCTTCTCGACTGGTTGCGGACCGCCACCTACACGAGCTGGACCGACAACGAGATTGCCGGCTTCAAGCGCATCAGCGGGCTTTTTCCCGAGACGTCGATGTATTCGATCTATGGGATGACCATCCTCGGCATGACGTTGAGGCTGGTGCTCGCCCGCTACCGGACGAGGATCACGCAGCCGGTCTTCTACATGACGCTCGTCCTTCTCATCCTTTCGACGTCCTCCACAGCCTACGCGGCCCTGACGGTGGCCTCGGCGCTGTTCCTTCTCGTGGCTCTCAAGGACGCCTGGCTGCTGGAGCGGTTCCGGACCATGCGGGTCATCCTCGTCTGCGGTCTGGCGCTGTTCCTTGTCGCCGCGACCCTGCTTCTGCTGGCGCCGGGTCTGGGGGACCAGGCGCGCGTCCTGATCGACGAGACGATCACCAACAAGATGAGCTCGACCTCGGGCGCCGAGAGGTCGAACCTGAACGCAGGCGCCTTCAAGACGTTCTTCGACACCCTGATGCTCGGCGCGGGGATCGGCAGCGTGCGGACGTCGAGCTTCGTCCTGACGCTTCTGTCGAACCTGGGGCTCTTCGGGACGGTATGCTTCTGTCTCTTCATCGCCAGCCTGTTCGGTCGGGACACGTCGGTCCGGGACTGTGATCCGGAGACCAGGGTTCTGGCCAACGCGGCGCGGTGGGGCGTCATCTCCGGCCTCATCGCGGCGTCAGCATCCTTCCACGTCTTCGATCTCGGACCGCTCTTCTACACGCTGGCCGCGCTTTCGCATCCCCGGTTGCTGGTGGCGGTCTCGCTGCCTCCCACTCATGCCGCCAGACAGTTTGCCCGGCGGGGCTCCTCCCCGACCGGCACCTTCGCGCGCGGCGCCTGAACAGGACATTTCATGGTTTCCATCCAGATTTCTCATCCGCTCATGGTCAACGCCAGGGTTCTAGGCGTGCCCTCGAACGGACAGAAGCGGGTCGCCGAAGAGATCTCGCGGCGTCTCGCGGGGGTCGAACTTGTGCAGCCGGGGGAGGCGTCATCCTCGGGGCCGAAGGGGCATCTCTGGGAGCAGACGGTGCTGCCGCGCAAGGCGCGGCGGCAGAACCTGTGGAGCCCCTCGACCACCGGACCTATCTATCACCCGAGCCATGTCGTGACCGTTCACGACATCGCCTTCGTCGACGAGCCCGCATGGTTCTCGCGCTCGTTCGCCGTCGTCTACGATCAGGTCGTCTCGCGCTTGGTCCGAAATGCGCGCCACATCGTCACCGTGTCGGACTTCACCCGCGAGCGGCTGATCGAGCACTACGGCGCGCGACCCGATCTGGTGACCCGGATCTACTCCGGCACCTCCGTCGCCTTCCGGCGCACCCAACCGGAAAGCACGCGCGAAACACTCGAACGGTTGGGAATTCCGGACGCCCCATACCTTGTCGCCTTCCTCGGCAACGATCCCCGGAAGAACCTCGCCCGCATCGTGGAGGCCTGGCGCATCGTCTCGGACCGTCACCCGGAGGCCCGGCTGGTGACTTTCGGACGCACATCGAACGCTCGCGTCTTCAAGGCGGCCGAGATCGGGGAGCCTCCGGCATCGATCCTGCACGTCGGACCTGTCAGCGACGACGACCTCGCCTGCCTTTACACCGGCTCCCGAGGCCTCGTCTTTCCGTCGCTCTACGAGGGCTTCGGCCTTCCCGTGGTCGAGGCCGCCGCCTGCGGCGCGCGCGTCCTGACGTCTGCCGTCTCCGCCCTGCCCGAGGTCAGCCCCGCCGACACGCTTCTCGTCGACCCGAACAGCGTTGCCCATATCGCAGACGCGATGGTGGACCTCCTCGGCGGCTCGGACGCTCCGGACGCCATCGCCGCCCGCATCGCATCGTCTCGCCGCTTCGACTGGGACACGACGGCGTCGCTTTATGCCGATCTCTTCGGAAGGGTTTTCGCATGACGGTCACGCGCCCTTCCCTTGGCATAGACCTGATGATTGAAAGCACCGGCGGTGGGTCGGTGCGCCATGTCATGGACCTGTTCGACGCTCTCCTCGCCCGGGGCCACGACGTGCGTCTCATCGCCTCGCTCGCACGAAGCGAGCCGCAATTCCTCGACTGGCTGGCGCGGGTGCCACCGGGACGATTCATCCGTATCGACATGCGACGCGAGCCGCACCCGTCCGACCTCCGGGTTGCCATGCGGCTGCGCTCGCTGCTCGGGCCGAACACGAGGGACCGGATCCTCCATGCCCATTCGAGCAAGGCCGGCCTCATCGCGCAGACCCTGCGTCGCCGTTATCGCGCCACGCTGTTCACCCCCCACGCCTTCCGCGGCATGGATCGGTCGCTTTCCCGAACAAAGGGCCGGGTCATGCGGTGCGTGGACCACTGGTTGGGGCGTCCGCACGACCGGATCATCGCCGTCTCACCCGAGGAACTGGACTATGCCCGCGACATCGGCCTTGCCAAGGATCGGTTGCGCTATGTTCCGAACGGGATTGACCTTGACGCCATTGCAGGAACCGCAGGACAGCCGCGACCGCGGGGCGATGGCCGTCTGAGAGTCGGCTTCGTGGGACGTCTTGTGCATCAGAAGAACCCGATGGCCTTCATCGAAGCCTTCGCATTGGCCCGCCTCCAGCGCGACGACATCCAGGCGGTAGTCATCGGAGCGGGTCCTCTTGAGGCCGACCTGAAGAGCTACATCGCCGCTCACGGCCTCGAGGACAGTGTCAGTCTCCTCGGCCAGGTGAACTTCGTGGAGCACATGCGCGACATGGATTTGCAGGTCCACACCAGCCGGTATGAGTCCCTGCCCTATGTCCTTCTGGAGGCCTGCGCCGTCGGAATGCCAATCGTCGCTGTCCGAAACGCCGGAACCGAGACGGTCTTCGGGCGGGACGCCGATCTCGTCGAGGATTGTACGGACGCGAAGGCCATTGCCACCTCCCTCCTCCACCTGATGTCGAGCAAGGATCGCATGTGTGCATCCGGCCAGCGCTCCCGTTCTGCGGGCAGTCGTTTCTCGATTGGCACGATGGTCGACGAGATCGAGACGCTTTATCGGGAGGCCGGCCTCGGCCACGGCGACCACGGGCTGCCGATGCCTCTTCGAGACCTCGCGCGGATATAGAACTTGCTTTCATTCGGCGATGTTTCTTCATGCTGCACTTGCACAATGCGCGCCGCACTCCATATACCATCCAAGTGGATGGAGAATAGAATGCCGAAGATACACCCGCTGCGGCCTCCCGAGACTGAGAAGATCACGATCAACCTCGGACATGTCGACCTTGGACGCATCGATCTTCTGGTGAGCGAGGGGTTCTATTCGAACCGCACGGATTTTATCCGGACAGCCATCCGCAACCAGATCACGACCGAGCAGGATCAGGTGACGTCTTCGATGAAGCGGCACACGTTGGAGCTTGGCCTGGTCGACCTGACCAGGGCGCAACTGGAGGCGGCGCGGTCCAAGGGCGAACTCCTGGATATCCGGGTCGTGGGTTTGGCGCGGATCGCGTCGGACGTCTCGACCGACCTCGCGCTGGCGACGATCGGATCCATTCACGTTCTCGGCGCCCTTCAGGCGTCGAGGGAACTCAAGGCGGCCCTCAAGGACCGAATGACCTGAGGCCACGGCCTCCTTTCAAGGATTAGAACGATGAACGACCAATTCGCGACGGCCATGGGCCGGGCGCTCGAGCAGACGCGCGCCGGAAACCCCTCCGAGGCGACACGTATCCTTCAGACGGCGCTTTCGGGCGACGGACCCAAACGGCCGCGCCGGCCCCTCGGTGAAGTCATATCCTCTCTGGTCAAGGCGCGGCCCAAGCATCGGGGCGGGTCGGTTCGCCCGGACGTTCCGGATGGCGCGGTCTACGAGACGGGACGGCACGAGAGCCGCTTCGGAGCGCGCGACTACCGTGTCTTCGTGCCAACGCCTCGGGCGGAACCGCCGCAGGGCCTTGTCCTGATGCTGCACGGCTGCACGCAGGATGCCGACGACTTCGCCACGGGCACGCGCATGAACCTTCATGCCGAGCGCGAGAACCTGGTCGTGGTCTATCCCGAGCAGACCCGGCAGGCCAACCAGATGGGTTGCTGGAACTGGTTCCGTCCCGAGGACCAGGCGCGGGACCAGGGCGAACCGGCGCTGCTGGCGGACCTTGCCGGCAGCCTCGCCGCGCAGCATGGCGTTCCGCAGGGCCGGACCTATGTCGCGGGTCTCTCGGCGGGGGCGGCTATGGCGGCGATCCTTGGCGGGACGCACCCCGAGGTCTTCGCTGCGGTCGGCGTGCATTCGGGGCTGGCGCCCGGGTCCGCCAGCGACCTGCCAAGCGCGCTTGCGGCGATGCGAGGCGGACGCGGCGGGACGCGGCGCGCGACACCGCCCGTGCGCAGCATCGTCTTCCACGGAACGGCGGATGCGACGGTCGCACCCGGCAATGCGGACGCGGTCATCGCCGCGTCGCTCGGCGAGGAAACGACGGTGGAGATCGCGTCGCAGGTGCCGGGTGCAACCGTTGCCCTGCACCGCGACACGGCGGGGCGCACGCTGGCCGAGGACTGGCGGCTTTCGGGCATAGGCCACGCCTGGTCGGGCGGTTCGCCTGCGGGAAGCTACACCCACCCCGAGGGACCTGACGCCTCGGCGGAAATGGTGCGCTTCTTCCTCGCCGTGTCGGCGGAAACGACGGCCTGACCACAGCGCCCCTTGGCTCTGCCGGCTTCCTCGCAGATCATCCGGCGGAGCCCACCGACCGATACACTCAAACAGAGACGAGACACCCATGCAGATCGAAGACCGCCTGACGTCCGCAATTGAAATCTGTGCGGAGGCCGGACGACTTGCGCTCGACAAGTTCCGCGACCGGCCATCGCTCGTGGTCGAGGCGAAGGGCAGGCAGGACTGGGTCAGCGAGGCTGACCGTGGCGTCGAGGCGCTGATCCGAGAACGTCTGGCGGACGCCTGGCCGGACGACGCAGTGGTGGGCGAGGAATATGCGGCGTCCGAAGGGCGATCCGGGTTCACCTGGGTCATCGACCCAATCGACGGCACGACGAACTTCGTGCAGGAGATCCCCGCCTGGTGCGTCGTCCTTGCCTGCGTTCAGGGGCCCGAGATCGTTGCGGGGGTCATCCACGACCCCGTGCATGGCGAGACCTTCGCCGCGCGCGCGGGCGGCGGGGCCTTCCTCAACGGACGCCCGATGTCCGTCGCAACGGATACGGCGCTCGACAGCGGGACGGTCGGCGTGGGCTATTCCAACCGTGTCGACGCGGCGAAGACGGTGCCGCTGATCGAGACTCTGATCGGCACGGGCGCCATGTTCCATCGCAACGCCTCGGGCGCGCTGTCGCTTGCCTACGTCGCGTCGGGTCGCCTGCTGGGATATGTCGAGCAGCACATGAATGCCTGGGATTGCCTCGCTGGCCAGCTTTTGATCCGAGAGGCGCGTGGCCGCGTCGAGGACCAGGACGCACAGGCGATGATCGAGGACGGGGGCCGCGTCATCGCGTCGGGCCCTCTCGCCTTCGACGCACTCCGCGACATGGCTATCGAGGCCTGGGCCGACTGATCTCAGGCGATGGGCTGCCACCCGGTCGGGTCGGCAAGGTCGGGAAGCGTCGCGGTCCAGTAGTGCCCCTGCCCCGGCTGGTCGTGGCGACGGTCGATGGGAAGGCCGGCGAGAAGGCAGCGCAAGAGCGTTCCGACCGCGCCGTGCGAAACGATCACGAGATCGCCCCCCTCGTGGTCCTGTACGATGCGGCTGAGGGCGGCGATGACGCGCGCCTGCGCGGCTCGGGCGGTTTCCCAGCCCCGAAAGCTCTCGGAAGGCGCCGCGAAGAAGCGATCCGCCGCCGCCTCGAAGTCGGCAGGCGGAAGGTATCCGGTCGAGCTGCGGTCGTTCTCGCCGAGGTCCGCGATCACCTGCACGGGACACCGGCGGTGTTCGCCGATGATGGCTGCGGTTTCCAGCGCTTTGGTCTCACCGCTGGACCAAAGGGCCGTCATATCGTCCAGCGTGCTGCTGCGCGCGAAGATGTCCGCGCGGCGCCTGCCTGTCTCGCTGAGGGCCCACCCGGTGATCGCCGTGAGCGGATCGACCGTCACCTGCGGATGGGTGACGAAGATCAGCCGCGCCCTCACGCTTCGGCAGGCAGCAACACGGGTCCCCTGCGGGTGAAGGACATGCGCACCTCGCGGCCGACCGGCAACGGATCGTCCACCTCGTCCTGCACCGCGAAGACCTGCCCGAAGGCACCTTCGAGCGTGTACTCCATCCGGACGCCGACGTAGGTCGCCTTGGCCACGGTCGCGGGGACGCCCTCCCCTTGTCCCATGATGATGCGCGACGGTCGAACGGCCAGAGTTGCGGGACCGGGGGGAAGGCCGCGTGACGGGAAGCGGTCGCGAAAGCCTTCTATCTCGATCGTCGCCATGTCGCCCTCGACCGAGACGATGGTGCAGGGAACGAGGTTCGCCTCGCCGATGAAGTCGGCGACGAAGTGGTCGGTCGGGGCGTCGTAAAGCTCGCGCGGGCTGCCCTTCTGCGCGATGGAGGCGTTGCGCATCACGACGATCTCGTCGGACACCGCCAGCGCCTCCTCCTGGTCGTGGGTGACGTAGACGACGGTCAGGCCGAGGTTCTTCTGGATGGCGCGGATATCCTCGCGGACCTGCCGACGCAGCTTGGCGTCAAGGTTCGACAGCGGCTCGTCGAAGAGGAGAACCTGGGGTTCCAGCACCAGCGCGCGGGCCACGGCGACGCGCTGCTGCTGCCCGCCCGACAGCTCGGAGGGCAGGCGCGCGTCGAAGCCCTTCAAGCCGACGAGGTCGAGCCCGTGATGCGCCCTGTCGCGCGCCTCGGCCTTGCCGAAGCCCGAGAAGGTCAGACCGTACATGACGTTCTGAAGGACGGTCATGTGCGGGAAAAGCGCGTAGGACTGGAACACCATCGACACGTCGCGGTCGGTCGCGGGCAGACGCGTCACGTCCCGGTCACCGATGAGGATGCGGCCCGTCGTCGCCATCTCGAGCCCTGCGATCATGCGAAGCGTCGTCGTCTTGCCGCAGCCCGAGGGGCCGAGGAGGGTGACGAGCTTTCCTGCCTCGACGTTCAGGTCGATGTTGTCGACCGCCACGACGGTCTTGCCGAAGACCTTCGAGACGCCTTCGAAGCGGACCGGGGCGGCCTTCGCGCCGAGCGTGAGATCGGTCATGTCGTCGTCTCCGTTCCGTGCTGCGTGCGCCGTCCGATCTGGACACGTCCGACGAGAAGCTGAAGCAGCCCCACCGCCGCCAGCATCACGAAGATCAGCGCCGTCGAATAGGCGATGGCGAGGCCGTAGTCGTTGTTCTCGACGCGGCCGATGATGTAGCTCGTCGCCATGTCGTACTCGGCCGAGACGAGGAAGATCACTGCCGAGATCGCCGTCATCGCGCGCACGAAGCTGTAGACGAGGGCTGCGAGGATTGCGGGTCTGAGAAGAGGCAGGATCACGCGGCGGAAGGTCTGCCAGGAATTGGCGCCGAGCGTCAGCGAGGATTCGTCGAGGCTTCGGTCGAGCTGGCTCATCGAGGCGATGCCGGCGCGGACGCCCACGGGCATGTTCCGGAAGATGAAGCTGACGACGAGGATGATGCCCGTGCCCGTAATCTCGATGGGGGGCACGTTGAAGGCGAGGATGTAGCTCACGCCGATGACCGTGCCGGGGATGGCGAAGGACAGCATCGTGCCGAACTCGAAGGCGTTCTTGCCCGCGAAGCTCTGCCGCGTCAGCAGATAGGCGGTGACGAGACCAACCGCCGCGGTCAGGGGGGCCGCGACGGCGGCGATGATGATCGTCGTCCAGAAGCTGTCCCAGGCGGCGCCCGTCCAGCGGATGCCGTCCTCGCCCATCTGGACCCTGAAGGCCGTGACGTAGTGCTTGAGCGTCAGCGAGTTGTTGACGCCCCAGAGTTCGACCACGCTGCCATAGACGATCATCACGTAGACCACGATCGTGAACAGGGCCCAGGTCAGCGCCGTGACCAGGACGGGAATGGCGAGACCCTTCGGCATCAGGGGATGGACCCCCGCGTCGCCCTTGCCGGTGACGGTGGTGTAGCTTTTCTTCCCCAGCCACATGCGCTGCGCGTAGAAGGCCGAGAGCGTGAAGAACAGAAGCACCATCGCCAGCACCGCCGCGCGTCCCTGGTCGTATTGCGCACCCACGATGGCGAAGAAGATCTCGGTGGACAGCACGTCGAAGTTGCCGCCGAGGACGAGCGGGTTGCCGAAGTCGGCCATGCTTTCGATGAAGCCGAGGAGGAACGCGTTGGCGAGGCCAGGGCGCATGAGCGGCAGCGACACGGTGCGGAAGGTCTGCCAGCGGTTCGCCCGCAGCGTCTGGGCCGCCTCCTCCATCGAGGGCGACACGCCCTCGACCACGCCGATCAGGACGAGGAAGGCAATGGGCGTGAAGGCCAGGACCTGGGCGATGAAGATCCCGGTGAAGCCGTAGAGCCAACGCGTCGGTCGTATTCCCAGAAGGTCGGCAAAGAAGACCGTCACCGACCCGGACAGGCCGAAAAGCAGGATCAGTGCCAGGCCGATGACGAAGGGCGGCGTGATGATCGGAAGCACCGTCAGCGCCCTCAGCGCTCGCTTGTAGCGGAAGCCCGAGCGGGTCACGACGAGTGCGAAGGCAAGGCCCAGGATCGTGGTCGCGAACCCCACGGCGATGGCGAGAAAGAGCGAATTCCAGGCGGCGCCGCAGCGCGCGCCGGACAGGCAGCCCAGCCCCCACAGCCGGTCGTTCAGGAACTTCGACAGGAAGACCTGCGAGGAATAGCCCCCTTCCTCGGTCACGAAGGCCGCGAAAAGCATCTTCGCGATGGGGAAGAACACGAAAGCCGTGACGATGGCGATGACGAAGCCGATGGCGCCCACGACGAAGACGTCGCCGTTCACCGCGCCTCGCGCCGCGATGCCTTGCGTGAACAGGAACAGGAAGGCCGAGGCGGTGATCATCGCGCCGTAGCCCATGCCGAATTGCCGGTCGTCAAGCTCTCCGAACATCGCCGTGAGCCAGTCGAAGGTGAAGCCGCGAAGGCCAATTCCGAAGCCCTGCGCGACGAGCCAGGCCAGGCCGAAGGCGCCCGCGACGATCAGGAGGGCGCCATGCATCGGGTCCGACTTGGGGCGGCCCAGCGCGAAGAGCGGCAGGATCAGCGGCGGGATGAGCGGGGCGAGCCACAGCTTCTGCCCCATCCCCAGAAGAACGGCTGCCGGCGCATGGTCGTCGTCGAAAGGCCAGCCGTCGACGAGCCACTCGAACGTCCAGAAATCCTCCACCCCGTACCAGGGGAGGAGGCAGAAGCCGATCCATCCGGCGATGATCCAGAAGATCAGAACCGGATGGGCGGTGTTCTGGGTTGTGACGACGCGCACCTCTTATTGCGGCAGCGTCGAGACCTCTTCGTCCCACTTCTGGAGAAGGCGCTTCCGCTCGTCGGAGGAACCGTACTTCGTGAAGTCGTAGTCGATCAGCTTGATCGACGACAGATCGGGCGCCTTGTCCGAGGTCTGCGCGCCCTTGTTCGAGGGCACCTGGAAGGCGTCGACCTCAAGCGCCAGGTTCTGCGCCTCGGCCGAGAGCGCCCAGTCGTAGAACTGCTTGGCCTCGTCCATGTTGCGCGCCCCCTTGATGATCGACATCGATCCGATCTCGTAGCCGGTGCCCTCGCAGGGCGCGACCACGGTGATGGGGAAACCCGCTTCGACCTGCGCCACGGCGTCGTGCATGAAGACGATGCCGACGGTGGTCTCGCCCAGTCCCGCCGCCTTGATCGGCGCCGACCCGGACTTGGTGTACTGGTTGATGTTGGCGTGGAGGTCCTTCATGTACTGAAAGCCCTCCTCCTCGCCGAACATCTGCACCATCGTGGCGAGCGTCGTATAGGCGGTCCCCGACGAGTTGGGGTTCGCCATCTGGATGTGGCCCTTGTACTCGGGTTTCAGCAGGTCCTTCCAGCAGGCCGGCTCGGGCAGGTTGTTCGCCGCCAGAAGGTCGTTGTTGTAGCCGTAGCCAAGCGCACCAGAATAGATGCCGATGGTCTGGTTGCCGGCGCTTTCGGCCTGGGCGATGGACCAGTCGTGGAGCTGCTCGCGCATCGGCGAGACGTATTCTTCGGTCAGCCCCTCCTCGGCGGCCTGAAGGTGCGGGTCGCCCGTGCCGCCCCACCAGACGTCTCCCTTGGGATTGGCCTCTTCGGCCTTGACCTGGGCGAAGGTCTCTCCCGACGACTTGCGCGTCATGTCGACGTCGATGCCGGTCGCTTCCTCGAAGCTGCGGGCCATGATCTGGCACCACTCTTCCTGCGCCGAGCAGTACAGCGTCAGGGCCTGCGACGCCCCGGCAGAAGCCGCGAGCGCGACAAGCGATCCCGCCAGAGCTGTTGTCACTTTCTTCATTGTCTTTCCTCCCTTGATGGTTCGGCCGGTTTCCCCGGCTCGGTCGTATGGTCGCGTCAGGACGCCTTGAGCAATTTCCTGATCGCGGGATCCTTCTTCGGCTTGTCGCGGAGGCGATCCAGCAGCTCTCCGAGATCCTTCTCGTCCACCAGCTTCGCCGCTTTCTTGGGCGAGAACCAGCGGCGTCTGCGTTGGCGCCGCTCCTTCCAGTCGCGTTTCAGCTTCTCGACGATCATCGGGTAGACCGTCACGCGGCAGGGCACCGCCTGCCCGCCGGGCAGGCGCTTGTGATAGTCGTAGGTTCCGATGGGTTCGCTGCCGATCGAGCCGATCGCGCCCGCCTCTTCCAGCGCCTCGATTTCGGCCGCGCGCCAGGGCTTCTTGCCGTCCATCGGCCATCCCTTCGGCATGACCCAGCGCCCACTGTCGCGCGAGGTGACCATGAGAACGCGGACCCGCCCCGACCTGTCCCACATGATGGGCAGCGCCGCGATCTGGCTGGCGGTGTCGGTCGCGTCGGTCATGCCGTGCCGTCCGCCGTGGCTGGCCGCGCAAGGCGCGAGTCGAGGAGGTCGCCGGCCTGCTCGGCGATGGGATAGGCGACATAGGTGATGGCCGAATTGACCTGCTTGAGCACCCGCAGCGTCTCCTGGTGGATGTTCGTCGTCTCGACGCTGAGCCGTCCGCCTCCGCCAAGTCGGGCGAGGTGACGTTCCTGGAGGCGGCGTTCCTCGGCGCGGATGTCGTCTTTCTCGGAGACGAGTTGGCGCGCGGCCTCGGCGTCGCCCGTCGTCAGAACGCTGAGAGCGAGTTGCGCATTGGTGACGATCCGGTCGTGGAAGCTTTCGACGTCCGACATCCCCTGCTCGGAGAACGACAGCCCGCCGTCGCGAAGCTTGCGGGCGAGGCCCACGAGATCGACGGCGATGCGGTCGGCGGCGTCCTCGAGGTTGTTGGCGGTCGACACGATCTGGACGGCGTCGAGCGATTGGTCCTCGGTCAGCTCGTTCTGCTGGAGACGCGCGACATAGAGTTTGGTGTCATAGTGCATCCGGTCGACCTCGGTCTCGTGCCGCTCGATCAGGGCCGCGGCGTCTGCGTTCCACTCGCGGAACAGCGGGATGACCTGGGTCAGCATCAGTTGAACCGTCTCGCCCATCCTCAGAAGCTCGCGCTGCCCGCAGGAAAGGGCGAGCCGCGGCCGTTCGAGAACAGCGGGATCAAGAGCGCTGGCGATGGGAAGGTCCGCCGCAAGCGGCGGTGCCAGCCTGTCCGCCGACCAAGCGATGAACCGGGTCAACGGCAGCGCGATGACGAGAACGGCGAGGTTGACGGCGATGTGCGCCGCGATGGCCTGATCGGCGGCGGTCCGGCCGAGGATCGAGGTCGCGGGATCGACTAGAAGGAGAGCGGCGAGGATCGGAAGCGTCACGGCGAGCTTGGCGATGAGGTTGCCGACCGCCATGTTGCGCGCCGCCGCCGGCGCGCGCCAGAGAAGAACGGCGGGCACCGCCGCCCCGCCCACGTTTGCGCCCAGGACCAGGGCAAGTGCCACGGGCGCGCCAAGAAGGCCCACGGACGCGAATGAGGCAAAGGTCAGGACGGCTGCCAAGCTGGAATGCATCGCCCAGGCCAGCAGAGCCCCGATCACGAAGGCGCTCGTACGGTCCGTCGCAAGGTAGCCGACGATGGACTGCACGATGTCGCTGGCGCCGATGGGCTCGGCCGCCGCGCGGATCATGCCGAGGCTCAACAAGGTGAGCGAAAGCCCCGTCAGGATGCGCCCGACCTGTTTCGTCCGACGGCTTCGCGCCTTCAGGAACAGGACGACACCGGCCAGCATGACGAAGGGAACGACGTCCGCGACCGGCAGGAACAGCACGCGCGCCAGAAGGGCAGACCCCACATCGGCGCCAAAGGCTATGGCCAGGGCGCCGGACGCCGACAGGTGGCCCGCCGCCGCGAAACCTGCACCGATCAGGATGACGGCGGTCGAGCTTTGCATGACCATCGCCGCGCCACCGCCGGCGGCCGCCGCAGAAAGAGGATTGCGGCCGAAGGTCTTCAGCGAGCGGCGCAATTCGGGCAGGAAAGCGCGTTCGATCCCGGTCCGGATCAGCCTGATGGACCACAACAGCAGCGCAACAGCGGCCGCGAGGTGCACGGCCAGCGTCAGCACGTCCGGTTGATCGCGTCACATCTCATGTCGATCCTTCCTTTCCAAGGATTTCACCACCCGGCTGTGGGGTATGCAACAGAATTTGTTGCCATGTTGCGGAGATTCCCACACAACTACGTGCAAGGAGCATCCCGAGACCGATGAAGTCGAATGTAGTGCAAGAAAAGAAGCACGCCGCGCAGCACGGCAAGCTGAAGAAGTCCGAGCGGCGTCGGCAGATCCTGCTCGAGCTCAAGCTTCAGCCGCACGTCAGGATCAGCGCGCTGGCCGAACGGTTCGGCGTCTCGACCGAGACGGTGCGCCGGGATTTCGATTTGCTCAGCAAGGACGGCCTCATCTCGCGCGCTCATGGCGGCGCCTCGACGCCGACGCGGGGTCACTATCCAAGCCTCGACGAGCGCGCCCATGCGCGCATCGCCGAGCGCGAGCGGATCGGCTCGCGCGCCGCGAGGCTGGTGAACGAGGGCGAGACCGTGATGATCGACTCGGGCTCGACGACGATCGAGCTGGCGCGCGCGCTGGCCTATCTCGGCACGCCGTGCAGCGTCATCACTAATTCGATTCCCGTGGCCATGACGCTCGGACAGGGAGCGGCCGAGGTGATCCTCTGCCCGGGGGAATATCTGCCCGCCGAGTCGGCCGTCGTCGGTACCGAGACGCTCGAGTTCCTGGAACGCTTCCACGTCGACATCTGCCTGATCGGATCGAGCGGGCTGTCGGCCGAAGGCCCGTCCGAGACGGTGCGGGGCTTTGCGGCGGTCAAGCGCAAGATGATCTCGCGCGCCGCGCGGTCGGTCCTGCTGACCGACAGCGCCAAGTTCGGCCGCACCGGCGTCGTGCGCGTGACGAGCCTGAGCGACCTCACCACCATCGTCGTGGACCGGCGGCCCGGCGGCGATCTTCTGAAGGCCGTCGAGGCCTCGGAGGTGGACATCATCGTCGCCGACTAGTTGATTGAGACCATCGCGGCCGCAAGAGCCGCATCCAAAGGGAGGACACCATGAAACTCGACCTCAAGACCCTTGCCGGCGCCTCCGCGCTGGCGCTGGCCGCCCTCGCGGGGACGGCCTCGGCGCAGGATTGCCCGCGCGGCGATCTCGACGCGCGCTTCTGCGACGCGGATGGCGACCTGATCGCCGACGTTCCCACCGATGAGAGCCAACTCCTCGATCCCGACACACTGATCTTCGCCTATACGCCGGTCGAAGATCCGGCCGTCTACAAGACCGCCTGGTCGGATTTCCTGGACCACATGAAGGAAGTGACCGGCAAGGACATCGTCTTCTTCCCGGTCCAGAACAACGCCGCGCAGATCGAGGCGATGCGGTCTGGCCGGTTGCACATCTCGGGGTTCAACACCGGGTCGAACCCTCTTGCCGTGAACTGCGCGGGCTTCCGGCCTTTCACGATCATGGCCTCGAAGGACGGCCACTTCGGCTACGAGATGGAGATCATCACCCATCCCGATTCCGGCATCAGCACGGTCGAGGACATCAAGGGCAAGCAGCTCGCCTTCTCGTCCGAGACGTCGAACTCGGGCTTCAAGGCTCCGTCGGCAATCTTGAAGGGCGAATACGACCTGATCGCCGGTCGCGATTTCGAGCCGGTGTTCTCGGGCAAGCACGACAACACCGTGCTGGGCGTTGCAAACAAGGACTACGACGCGGGCGCCATCGCCAATTCCGTCATGCAGCGGATGATCGAACGTGACGTGATCCAGCCCGAGCAGGTCGTGTCGATCTACAAGTCGCAGACCTTCCCGACGACCGGCTTCGGCACGGTCTACAACCTCAAGCCCGAGCTTCAGGACAAGATCAAGGAAGCCTTCTTCTCGTTCGACTGGGAGGGCTCGTCGCTTCAGGAGGAATTCTCGAAGTCCGGCGAAGAGCAGTTCATCGAGATGAACTACAAGGACTTCTGGGACGTGATCCGCAAGATCGACGCCGAGAACGGCGTCAGCTACGCCTGCGAGTGATCGCACCATCCGGGCGGGCCGCAAGGTCCGCCCGACGACCTGGACGGGAGCGGCGATGCTGCGGCTGAAGAATCTCACCAAGACCTACAAGACCGGCGACAAGGCCCTGACCAACATCGGCCTCGAGGTGCCGTCCGGACAGGTGCTGGCGCTGATCGGGCCGTCTGGCGCGGGCAAGTCGACGCTGATCCGCTGCATCAACCGGCTGGTCGAACCGACCGGGGGCGAGGTGTGGCTGGACGATCTCGAGCTGACGAAGCTCGGGTCCGCCGGTCTGCGCAAGGCACGCCGGTCGATGGGCATGATCTTCCAGGAATATGCCCTCGTCGAGCGGCTGACCGTGATGGAAAACGTGCTGTCCGGCCGGCTCGGCTATGTCGGCTTCTGGCGCAGCTTCCTCAGGCGCTATCCGCAGTCGGACGTGGACGAGGCGTTCCGTCTTCTCGACCGGGTGGGCCTTCTCCATATGGCCGACAAGCGTGCGGACGAACTGTCGGGCGGCCAGCGCCAGAGGGTCGGCATCTGTCGCGCGCTGATCCAGAACCCGAAGCTTCTTCTGGTGGACGAGCCGACCGCGTCGCTCGACCCCAAGACCTCACGCCAGATCATGCGGCTGATCACCGAGCTTTGTCGCGAGCGTGGGCTGGCCGCGATCATCAACATCCACGACGTCGCGCTGGCGCAGATGTTCGTGCCCCGCGTCGTCGGCCTGAGGTCGGGCGAGATCGTCTACGACGGCCCGCCGACAGGCCTGTCGCCCGACAAGCTGACCGAGATCTACGGCGAGGAGGATTGGGAGGCCACAATCGAGGCGGCCGAGGACGACGACGAGATCGAGGCCGCCGAATGAGGCCGGACGAAGAACGGCGGGAGCTCGACGACATCCTGGGCACCGCCTGGCGGAAGCCGCATTTCGTTCGCCGGCCGCTCTTGCGCTGGGGTCTGATCGCCGGCTTCGTGGCCTACCTGATCGCCGCCTTCCTGACAATCGATGTCGACTGGAACCGGGTCTACGAGGGCCTCGACCGGGGGCTTCAGTTCATCCTGTCCTTCACGCGTCCCGACTTCGTCACCCGCGCCTCGGACATCTGGGGCGGGCTGGTGGAGAGCATCGTCATTACCGTGTCCGCTTCGGTCGTGGGCATCCTGATCTCGATCCCCATCGGACTTGGCGCCGCACGCAACATCGCGCCCCTGCCCGTCTACATGATCTGCCGCGGCATCGTCGCGGTCAGCCGGGCGCTGCAGGAGATCATCGTGGCAATCCTTCTTGTCGCGATCTTCGGCTTCGGTCCGCTCGCCGGCTTCCTGACCCTGTCCTTCGCGACTATCGGCTTCCTGTCGAAGCTGCTGGCCGAGGACATCGAGGCGATGGACCGCACGCAGGCCGAGGCGATCCGGGCGTCCGGCGCGCGCTGGCTTCAGTGGATCAACTACGGGGTCCAGCCTCAGGTCATGCCGCGCCTCGTGGGCCTGTCGATCTATCGCGTCGACATCAACTTCCGTGAAAGCGCGATTCTTGGTCTCGTCGGCGCGGGCGGCATCGGGGCGACGCTCAATACGGCCTTCGACCGCTACGAGTACGACACCGCCGCGGCGATCCTGCTGCTCATCATCGGGATCGTCATGGCGCTCGAATACATCTCCGGCGTGGTCCGGGCGAGGGTGCAATAGGATGCCGGTCCGCGAGCACGAGGGCGTCGCGATCTGGCGCCGCCGCACCGCCGGAGAGGCGCTGGTCCGCTGGTTCGGCTGGCTGGTCGGCCTCGCCATCTTCCTGTTCTGCTGGAAGCAGATCTCGGACGCGACGACGTGGTTCTTCGTCTGGGACGCGCCCACCATCGCGGGCGACATCTGGTCCCGTGCGACCCCGCCGCGGTGGGAATACATCAGCCGGCTCTGGTGGCCGATTTGGGATACACTGAACATCGCCACGCTCGGCACGCTGATCGCGCTGTTTCTGGCGGTGCCGGTTGCCTTCATGGCGGCGCGAAACACCACGCCCTCGCGCTGGCTGATCCGTCCCATTGCTCTTTTCATCATCGTGTCGACGCGCTCCATCAACTCGCTGATCTGGGCGCTTCTCCTCATCGCGATCATCGGACCCGGCGTCTTTGCGGGAGTCATCTCCATCGCCATCCGCTCGATCGGCTTCTGCGCCAAGCTTCTGTACGAGGCCATCGAGGAGATCGACCACGCCCAGGTCGAGGCGATTACCGCGACAGGCGCGTCCCGGTGGCAGGTGATGGCCTACGGGATCGTGCCGCAAGTCATGCCGGCCTTCGCCGGGATCGCCGTCTTCCGCTGGGACATCAACATCCGCGAGTCCACCGTTCTGGGCCTTGTCGGGGCGGGCGGCATCGGCCTTCAGCTCCAGGCCTCGCTCAACGTGCTGGCCTGGCCTCAGGTCAGCCTGATCCTGCTCGTCATCCTCGCAGCGGTCGTCATCAGCGAATGGGTCTCCGCCAAGGTACGCGGGGCGATCATTTGAGCGCGATGACCTTCGCGGAGGCGTTTGCCGCCTACGAAGCCGTCCGCGCAAGGCTGCCGTTGCCGGTACCCGCCATTTGCGCGCCACGGCTGTCGCAAAACCTCGGGGACCTGGCGCAGGAGTACGACGCCTTCCTCCTGGATGCCTTCGGCGTGCTCAATATCGGCGAGACGGCGATTCCCGGCGTCGCCGAGCGCATCGCCGACCTGCGGGCCCTCGGAAAGCGTGTGCTGGTCGTGTCGAACGCGGCCGGATTTCCGCACGACCGACTTGTCGAGAAATATGCGCGTCTCGGGTACGACTTCGACACGGACGACATCGTGACCAGCCGCAAGGCGCTCGCCCGGCAGGTGGACGGAGGCGATGGCCGCACCTGGGGCCTGATGATCAGCGACGGGGTCGAAGCCGCGGAATTCGAGAGCCTGCCGCATGTCCGACTTGGGGACGAGCCTTCGGCCTACGAGGCCGCGGACGGCATCCTGATGATCGGAAGCGCCACCTGGACCGAGGCACGGCAGGCGCTGCTCGAAGCCGCGCTGACAAAGCGCCAAAGGCCGGTCTACGTCGGCAACCCCGACATCGTCGCCCCGCGCGAAATAGGCTTCTCGACCGAGCCCGGACAGTTCGCGCATCGCCTCGCAGACCGCACCGGGGTCGCTCCGATCTTCTGCGGCAAGCCGTTCCCCATGATCTTCGACCTGGCCTTCGAGCGTCTGCCTGATATCGGACGCGACCGGATCCTGATGGTGGGCGACAGCCTCCACACCGATATCCTGGGCGCGCAGGCCGCAGGCATCGCGTCGGCCCTCGTGACCGGACATGGATTCTTCGCCGGACAGGACATCGCGGCAGCCATCGACCGGTCGGGCATCTGTCCCGATCACCTGATCGAGGCGCCTTGAGGCAGCCCTAACGTCTCGACCTCTCGGCGATCGCCCCGGCGGCGGCCGCCGCCGACGACCATGCCCACTGGAAGTTGTAGCCGCCAAGCCAACCGGTCACGTCGACCGCCTCGCCTATGGCATAGAGGCCAGGCACGTTCCGCGCCTCCATGGTGCTGGAAGACAACGCCTCGGTCGAAATGCCTCCCGCCGTAACCTCGGCCTTGGCGTAACCCTCGGTCCCGGTGGGATGGAACGTCAACGCTGTCAGACCCTCCGACACGCGCGCCAGTTCGGCGTCTGAGGTGTTGCCGAGCTCCTGCGCCAGTCCGATGCGATCCGAAAGGACCTCGGCCAGGCGTTTGGGCAAAAGCTCGGACAGCGCCGCCTTCAGATGCGCGCGCGGCATCTTGCGGCGCGCCTCCCGCAGGGCGTCGAGCGCGCCCGGAGCGACGTTCAGGACGACGGCATCGCCCGGCGACCAGTAGGACGAGACTTGAAGGATGGCCGGTCCCGACAGCCCGCGATGCGTGAAAAGCGCTGCTTCCGCAAAGGTCGTGCCGCCGACGCGCGCGGTGACGGGGCAGGACACGCCCGAGATGTCGCGGAATGCGCGGTCGCCCTCGCCAAGCGTCAGGGGCACCAGAGCAGGGCGCGGGGTCACCACGTCCAGGCCGAAGCGTCGCGCGATGTCGTAGGCGATGCCGGTCGCGCCCATCTTGGGGATCGACGGGCCTCCCGTCGCGATGACAAGCTGCGGTGCGGTCTTGCCTGCAACGCCAAACAGGCCGTCGGCATGGCCGATCTCTCCTATTTCCGTCGAGAGGCGTATCTCGACGCCACCCTTTGCGCATTCGTCGAGCAGCATCGCCACGATCTGCCGAGCCGACCCATCGCAAAAAAGCTGTCCCAGCGTCTTTTCGTGCCAGCTAATCCGGTGCGCTTCGACAAGGGCGAGAAAGTCCCACTGGGTATAACGGCTGAGAGCGGATTTCGCGAAATGCGGGTTCTCGGAGAGAAAGCAGTCGGGCTCGGTCCCGGTGTTGGTGAAGTTGCACCGCCCTCCGCCCGAGATCAGGATTTTCTTGCCGGGCTTGTCCGCGTGATCCAGCACGAGAACGCGCCCCCCCGCCTGTCCGGCAAGCGCCGCCGCGAGAAGCCCCGCGCCGCCCGCGCCGAGGATGATCGCATCGTAGTCCATACCCTGCGCCCCGTTCCGGCGGACGGGTGCCCGCCGCGGCGCCTCGTCTAGCCGCTGACGTGGTGACAGGAAAGCCCCCGCACCCCTGATCGGGTGCGAGGAGGTCAGACGAACATGTCGGGGTCGTAGTCGACGAAGTTGCGGAATGTCAGCACATCGTGGTCGTGGTCGAGCTCGACAACGAGGTTGCCGTTCCGCACGAACCACGAGTCCACCGAGGCATCGCCCAGACCGACGCGGTCACCGGCATCGTAATCGAAATCGAGGATGACCTTCTTCTCGCTCGCGCCGTTCGCTACCGACGAGGCGAAGTCGAAGAAGTCGGCCCCGAGGCCTCCGCTCATCTCGTCGCGCGCGCCGCCGAGCGGGTCAAAGGTGTCGTTGCCGTCGGTGCCCCTCAGCCGGTCGTCGCCCTCGGTGCCGAGGATGACGTTCCCGCTTGCCGCGACGGCGACCGAGACGCTGGCGGTGCTGGTGCCGCCCTTCCCGTCCGAGATGGTGTAGGTAAAGCCGTCGATGCCGTCGAAGCCCGCGTTTGGAGCGTAGTGGAGCGTCCCGTTCGGGTTGATCGAGACGATGCCGCCCAAGCCTTGCGTGATCGCCGTTATCGTGTGCGGGTCGCCGTCGGCGTCGCCGTCGTTCGCCGCGACGTCGATGTCGACCGGCACGCCGATCTCGGTCGAGGCGCTGTCGTTGTTGGCTTCGGGCGCATCGTTCACCGAGGTCACCGTCACGCCGACGGTCGCGGTGTCGATGCCCCCAAAGCCGTCCGAGACGGTATAGGAGAAAGTGTCGGCGCCATGATAGTTGGCGTCGGGCGCATAGCGCAGCGTGCCGTCCGGATTGATCGACACCACCCCGTGCGCGCCCTGCGTCACCGCGAGGACCGAAAGCGGGTCACCATCGGCGTCGGTGTCGTTCGCCAGCACATTGATGCTGACGGGCGTGTCTTCGTTGGTAATCGCCGTGTTGTCCCCTGCGACGGGCGCCGTGTTCGACCGGCCGCCTCCGAAGTAGGCATCGTCGAAGGTCGAGACGCCGCGGAGGTTGATCGTATCGCCGTCCCCGTCGAGCGTGATTGACAGGTTGCCGTTTCGCACCACCCAGTTCGCGACGCTCGCCCCGCCAAGACCGATGCGGTCGCCGGAGGCAAAGTCGAAGTCGAGGATGACCTTCTTCTCCGAGATCCCGTTCGAGGACGACGATGCGAGGTCGAAGAAATCCGCCCCGCCTTCGCCCCACATCTCGTCGCGAAGACCGCCCAGCGGGTCGATGATGTCGTCGCCCGAGGTGCCGCGCAGACGGTCGTCGCCTTCGGTCCCGAAGATGACCTGACCGCTCGATCCGACGTTGACCGTGACGGTCGCGGTGTCGGACCCGCCGTTGCCGTCAGAGACGGTGTAGACGAAGCTGTCGGCGCCGGTGAAGTCCGCGTTCGGGCTGTAGGTCACTGTTCCGTCTGCATTGACCGCGACCGAACCGTTCGCGCCCTGCCCCGTCGAGGCCACGCTGGGGGTCTGCCCCTCGACATCGGTGTCGTTGGCGAGGACGGCGATCTGCGCCGGCACACCAGCCGTCGTCGAGGCCGTATCGTCGTTCGCGACTGGCGCGTCGTTCACCGCGTTCACGGTCAGCCCGACGGTGGCAGTGTCCGAGCCGCCCCGCCCGTCCGACACAGCATAGGTAAAACTGTCGGACCCGAAGTAGTCCGCGGAGGGCGTATAGGTGAAGGATCCATCGGCGTTCAGCGTCAGCGTGCCGTGAGAGACGCCGCTCACCAGCGATACGGTCAGAGCGTCGCCGTTCGCGTCGGTGTCGTTCGCTCTCACGCCGGGCGCAGCCACGGTCAGGACGGCGTCCTCGTCGATCGAATAGGCGTCGTCTCCCGCGACAGGTGCCGCGTTCGAACCCACGCCCACGGTGACTGTGGCGCTGGACGTCCCGCCCTTCCCGTCCGAGATGCTGTAGCTGAAGCTGTCGCTGCCGCCGAAACCAGCGTTCGGCGTGTATTTCACGGTTCCGTTCGGGTTGATCGCGACAGACCCGTTGGCGCCCTGGGTGACCGAGGTCACGGTGCGCGGATCCCCGTCGACGTCTGTGTCGTTGGCAAGGACTGCAATGTCCACGGGGACGCCCTGCGCCGTCGACGCGGTGTCGTTGACGGCAACCGGCACGTCGTTGACCGCAGTCACGGTGACATTCACCGTTGCTGTATCGGTGCCGCCGTTGCCGTCTGACAGCGTGTAGGTAAAGCTGTCGGCTCCGCTGTAATTCGCGTTCGGAGCATAGCGCACCGATCCGTCGGGATTGATCGAGACGGAGCCGTGCGCGCCCTGCCCTACGGACTGCACGGTCAGCGAGTCGCCATCGGCGTCGGTGTCGTTGGCGCGGACGGCGATGTTGACCGCCGTATCCTCGTTCGTGGTGATCGCGTCGTCGACGGCGTCAGGGGCGGTGTTCGCCGTAACGGGAGCCAGATCGCCGGGGACGGCGATGTTGTCCATGTCGCTGCGAAACTGGATCGTTCCGAGGATGCCGCCGCCGGCGACGCCCGAATAGTCGATTGTCATCGTCGTGAAGATGTCGGTGCCGCGCTCCAGCCCGGCGCGGATCACACCGTCGGAATAGGTCACTTCAACCGTCCCGGTGACCGGATCGCCACCCATCTCCTCATAGGGGAAACCGATCTTGGTGCCGAGGGTATCGCCGCGCGTGCCGTTGTTCACGCCCTTCAGGGTGTCGAAGACCGCGTTACCGTACTGTGCCTCGAGCTTCAGCGACACGACCCGCAGGCTGGACGTCAGGGTAAACGTCGCGGCCGTCGACATCGTGAGGCTCATGCCCGAGCCGGTGACCCCGCCCGAGGTGCCGCCTGTGGCCTGCCAGGTGAGAACCTCTGTCAGACCGCCCTCGTAGACGACCGTGACGCGCATTCCGGCGGCTTCGTCGCCGTCGACGCTGGTGTTGGTATCGAAGCCTGATTGCGTGACGTGGAGCGTGCCCTCGTCGGTGTCGACAATGACGTTGGCCATATCTGAAATTACCCCTTACCACTCGCCGCGGCAAAATTCCGCGTCGGCCCACAAGCCTGATACCAAATTTCAGGACCCACTTCCAGCCACGCCGGCAGGCTGGTGCAGAGATCCACGTCCGCGTGAGAATGCGCTGATAACACCGATTGCGTCAATCTCGGGGCATATGAGGGGCGGAGACCCATTTGCTTGAGAGACAATCATGGGGTTCAAACCCTGCATTGTTCTCGCAATGTGAGAAATAGAGGAACCCCCGGCCTTCGAAAAGGCTTCGCCGCCGCATCGGGCGACCCCGGCAATCGACATCTGACCGAGTCTCGGGACTCCCCGGCGTGGGCCATCGCGCCAACCGAGCGGGAGAGGCAGAGCAGTCCCTACGCCAGGGACCGGGAGAACCGAGTCCGGCCTCCGTCAGGACGCCGACGGTGTCCTCAATCCAGCGCGCTCGCCACCTCAGTTCAGTTCCAGTTCCGCAATCACCGAGGCCCAGCCTGCGCCGTGCATGTCCCGGTCGTCGTGCCGGCCCTGCACCGTGGGACGCGGCAGGCTGATCTTGATGACGTTCAGCGCCGGAATGTCGAAACGCTTGACCGTCGCCGGATCGACCTTGAGCGCCGCCGCGACCCTCTCGGTCGAGACGCCTCCCGCGATGCGCGCGAAGGCCTCCGGCGAGCCGCAGAAGACGTCGATGGTCAGCCAGAACGGCCCCGCGTTCTTGGAGCGGACCTTGTCCGCCACCTGGCCGAGTTCAGGCATCGACGACCTCGAGCCGGAAGGCCTGCATCGGGTCGTCCAGCCGCATGACGTGGTTCAGGCAGAATTCCCAAGCCGGACCGCGGTCGATCTCGGCGGGCGAGAAAGGGAACGCGAAAGTCGGCTGCTCCTCGTCCCGCGTCAGGGGATGGTGGAGGAGATAGGGGTTCATCAGCTTCCCGATCTCGTTCGCCGTCGCCTGGTCGGCGGCAGTGATGACGCAGAGGACGCCGACCTCGTCGGGGATGGTGTCCCGCGTCTCGAGCGCCCCGAGCGTGCTGTCGACGCCGATGAGACGCAGTTCGCAGGTAAAGTCGACGCCTGCGGTCAGCCCCGTCCGGTCGGCGACCTTGACGGTATGCTTCCGCAGGATGTCGTCGGTCCAGGCGCGGATATTCTCGACGTAGTGGCGATCGCGGACGGTGGTCAGAAGAATCGTCTGATAGCCAGCGATCCGGGCCCCTTCGAGCTTCACGGCGTAAGTGTCGGAGGGCACCCAGGCCGATCCCTCGACCCGGACACGCGTATCGTCGAGCGCGCTGTAATTCGCGCCCGTCACGTCGAGATGGCCGCCCGGCTCGTAGAGGATGAAGGGGTCGGAGTTTTCATAAAGCATGTGCGCAAGGACCGTGCGCGGCGTGGCGCGGGCGCCTTCGGCCAGGGGCGTCACGGTGAATCCTTGCGCGTCGAAATCGACGAGAAGGACCCCGGACTGAGGGTTCGTGGCGCACAGCGCGCCGCATTCGCCGATCTTGGCGCCATGCCACGCGCCGCCGGCGTGATCGCCGCGCTGAAGCGGCAGGGCCGAGATGATCGCGGTGTCGGTCGTTCGGCCCGCGATCACGATGTCGGCCCCGGTGTCGAGTGCCGCGGCGATCTGCTCGGCACCCGCAAGGGCCACGATGTTGGTGCAACTCGCGACGAGGTCCTCGTCGATCTCGGGCGCGGCGGCAAGCGGAAGAAGGTCGCCGGACGTCATGGCGGCAAGGACGCGCTCTGCCGGCTGCTGGCACTTCAGCGTCGCGATGCGCGCGTCCAGGTACAACTCGGCCAGGCATTCGCGGGTGATGTCGAGCAGCCAGTCGACGGTCGAGTCGGTGCCGCAGGTCCCGGCGGTGCCGATGACGAGCGGGCATCCGGCCTCGCGTGCGGCCGCGATCAGACCTTTCCACTCGACCTTGGTCGAGGCACGCGCGTATTTCGACACGCCGCGCCCCAGGTAGGACGGACCGGAATCCGTCGAACCTCCGTCGATGGCGATGAGGTCGGGCTTCATTGCGACGCCGCGGGCCAGCGCCTCGCGGTCGTAGTCGAGGCCCAGGGCCCCGGATGGGATGAGGATACGGGTCATGCGTGAAGCCTAGTCCTGCCCCGTCGGGATGAAAAGCATCAGTCGGTGATCGCCTGGGGCTTGCGGATCACGCGGCGCATGAAGATGGGGGCGACGAAGCCGACAACGGCCAAAATCCACAGGACCACCGCGATCGGTGACGAGAAGAGATAGGACGGGTCTCCATCCGACAGCGTCATGGCGCGGCGAAGCGCGTTCTCCATGTTGGAACCGAGTAGGATGCCGAGGATCACGGGAACCGTGGGGATGTCCATCTTTCGGAAGATCCAGCCCAGAACGCCGAAGCCGATCATCAGCAACAGGTCGAAATAGCTGCCCGTCAGCGAGTAGATGCCGACGAACGAGATCATCGTCACTCCCGGCAAGAGAATCGCGGGCGGAACCATGAGGATCTTCACGAAGACCTTCACCATCGGCACGTTCATCGCGAGCAGGACGAAGTTCGCGATGAGAAGCGTCGCGATCAGGCCCCAGACGACTTCGGGCCTGTCGGTGAAAAGCGTCGGGCCGGGCGTGATGTTGAGCGTCATCAGAAGTGCGAGCAGCACCGCCGTCGTGCCCGACCCCGGCACGCCGAGGGTCAGCATCGGCACCAGCGCACCCCCGGCGGCCGCGTTGTTCCCGGCCTCGGGCGCCGCGACGCCGCGCGGGTCACCCTTGCCGAAGTTGCCTTTCGAGCCGACCCAGGATTTCTCGGCCATATAGGCCATGAACGAGCCGAGCGAGGCGCCGGCACCCGGCAGGATACCCGCCACGAAGCCGATCAGCGAGCCGCGGATCATGGTCCCGAAGGTCTGACCGAGAAGCCGGAAGGGAATGGTCACCTTGTCGAGCTTCACGCCGATCGAACTGGACTTGCCGTGGCTCTCGATGAAGACGAAGACCTCGGAGATCGCGAACAGCCCGACGATGGCGACGAGGAAATCGATGCCGTCCAGAAGGTGCAGGTTGCCGAACGTGAAACGCGAGGTGCCCGACGCGCCCTGTCCGATCGTGGCGATGCCAAGGCCGATCAGCGAGGCCATCGCCGCCTTGGCCTGGTTGTTCGACGCGATGCCGCCCAGGGTCGAGAAGGCGAGCAGGTAGAGCGCGAAGTATTCCGCCGGACCGAACTTGTAGGCGAGCCGCGCGATGTAGGGGGCAAGCAGCATCAGGAAGATTGTGGCGATGAACGCGCCCACGAAACTCGCCACGCCCGAGATGACGAGTGCGTCCCCGGCCTTGCCCTGCTTGGCCATCGGATAGCCGTCGAGCGTCGTCATCAGGGCCGGTTCGTCGCCGGGAATGTTGAGGAGGATGGACGAAATGCGTCCGCCGTACATCGCGCCATAGTAGACCGACGTCAAAAGGACGAGGGCCTGTGTCGCGTCGAAGCCCATCGTGAAGGTGATCGGGATCAGGATCGCGACCCCGTTCGACGGGCCTAGTCCCGGAAGCGCCCCGATGATCGTGCCCAGGAAGCACCCGATCACGGACAGCATCAGCGTGTAGGGCGAAAGCGCGACCGAGAAGCCAAGCGCCAGGTTCGACAAAAGGTCCATCAGCCGAGCCACCCTTTCGGCAACGGCACGAGGCCAAGGCCCAGCGCATAGCGGAAGAGCACGAAGAGACCGACCGACAACCCGATCCCCGACAGCGCCGCCGCCAGGGGTCTCGGCGAAAGCTGATAGCTGAGGATACCCGCCGCAATCGCCGTCGGAACGAGAAAGCCGAGCGGTTTAATGGCATAGGCATAGGCCACCATAACCACCGCCGCGAAGACCAGCGCCGCGAGCGTGCGCATCACGGGCCATTCGGCCTCGGGATCGGGTCGCAGGATCATCACCAGCGACGCGACGATCACGCCGCCTGCTATGAGATAGGGAAAGGCCTTCGGACCCATCGGGTCGGGGAACAGCGGCACCTGGATCGTCGAGGCGCTGAGGATATACCCCAGCGCCAGGAGGATCATGACCGCTCCGAAGATGCGGTCGCCGGTCATTACTGGATCACGCCGATCTCTTTGGAGAGGACGACGGTCTCGGCCACGACGTCGTCGACCCAGGACTGGAAGTCGCTGCCGACCTTGGTGAAGGGCGCGAGACCGTTCGCGGCCATCGCTTCCTGCCATTCAGCGCTGTCGGCCACTGCCTGGAGCTTTTCGGCCCAGGCGTTGAACTGCTCGTCCGAGATGCCCTTCGGCACGTAGAGGCCGCGCCAGTTGACGGCCACCACGTCGAGCCCCTGTTCCTTCGCGGTCGGGATATCCTCGAAGCCCGGTACGCGCTCTTCCGTCAGGACGCCCAGCGCCTTGACCTCGCCCGACTGGATGAAGCCCACGATTTCCGACATGTCGCCCGTCATCGCGGTGGTGAAGCCGCCGATGGTCTGGGTGATCGCGTCCGCGCCGCCGTCGACGCCGATATACTTCACCGCACGGATGTCATCGACGCCGCCGGCCTTCAGGACCTGGAGGACCTTGAGGTGGTCGAAGCCGCCCGCGGCCGAACCGCCGGCGAACGAGACGTCCTCGCCGTTCTTTACGGCCTCGACGAGGTCGTTAAGCGTGTTGAGCGGGCTGTCCTTCGCCACGACGATCACACCGGGATCGCCTGCGATCGCACCAACGAAGCGGACCTGATCGGCGGTCATGCCGGCGAAGGCGTTCTGGGCGAGCCGGGTGGTCGTGGCAGAGGATGCCGCTACGATCAGGTCGCTGTCATCATTGCGTTCGCCCACGACGTGGCTGTAGGCGACCCCGCCGCCGGCACCCGCCATGTTCGTGACCTGCACGGGCTGGTCGACCTGACCGATGTCGTAGAGGATCTTTCCGATCTGGCGGCAGGTGAAATCCCAACCGCCGCCGGGGTTGGCCGGAGCGATGCACTCGACGGCAAAGGCCGCCGTGCCGAATACGGAGATTGCGGCGCTCGCGACGAGCGCCCGGAACGTGATTGTCATGATGTCCTCCCTTGGCATCGGTGAGCCGTCTGTGCGGCCGTCCGGGTTCCAGCCTTACGGAAGGGAAACTATCAAGGCAAGCGCGACATTGCCGTCGCGCACCGTGCCGCAACGCGGCGGAGACTACTCCGCCGCGCCCAGGTAGACCGGCATGGAGCCGCGCCGGGACGACTCATGGAGCCGGGGCGAGGGCTTGTCGTCGATCTGAAGCAGCGTCCGCCAGTCCTCCAGCACGGACGACAGGCGGAAGTCGCTGCGGCCCGAGACCTTGGGACGGCTCTCCCGCCAGCGCCCGATGGTGGCAATCATCGCGTCCATGTCGGTGCAGTCGATGCATTGCTGTCTGGACGAGACGACCTCGTCGTTCGCGCCGAGGCCGCCGTGGGTCAGGACGGGGCAGCCGACGGCGTTGGCTTCGGCGAGAACGATGCCGAAGGTCTCGGCGAAGGTCGTCTGGGGACAGAAGAGGCAGAGCGAGCGCTCCATGACCTCCCAGAGCCGCGCCTTGTCCTGGCGTCCGACCATGCGCACTCCGTCGGGGACCGGGCCGCAATCCCATCGCATATAAGCTGGGTCTGCGACCGCAAGTGTCATCGTCGGGAAGGCGTCCCGCACCGCACGGAAGTTCTGGAAGACCTCGCACAACCCCTTGTGCGGCGCGCTCGCGAAGAACAGGAGGTCCGGGTCGTGAGACAGTCCGAGCGGCCGCAGATCGTCGGGGATTGGGTTGTAGACATGCGTGATCTTCGGCGCGGATCGTCCGAGGAACGCGCGCAGGGACCGCGCGTGAGACGCCGACACGCAGACGATGGTGACGTCCGCCTCCCGCAGTGCCTCGCCCATCCGGCGGTTGTGCCGCCCCGGGACGTTGTGGAGCCACAGCAGCATCCGCGCGTCGGGATTGACCTTGCGGCACGCTACGGCCGCCTTCCAGGAGTTGATGACGACAATGGTCTCCGCCCGGACCTTCGCCTTCCATGCGTAAGGCGTGAACCATACGCCGGAGATGCAGGAGGACGCGGTCCGCGCCGCCTGGTGGATTTCCAGCCTGACGTCGCGCGCGAGGCCATGAGCGACGTCCGCGATCGTCATTTCCGTCCCGCCCAGACCGATCAGGCTCGCCGGATCGGTCGTGTAGGGCCGCGGCGCGTTGGGGTCGAGGATTGCGACACGCATCATGCCACCGAAGGAACGACGCCGCGCTGGCTGCGGACTTCGGCCAAGGCCAGGTCACCTGTCGCCGGGGTCTTGAGGACGTCCGATACGGTGATGAGGTCGCGGTTCCAGATCTCGGCGATGCGAAGGTCGGCCAGATCCAGCGGCGCGGCGGGGACTTCGCGGGTGTGGAACCAGTCCTCGACCATTTTCCAGACGCGCTGGCGGTCGCGCTGACGTCGCTCGCTGTCGTAGTCTGTGTCGGACGACTGGGTGAGGGAATCCGGCGTCTCGATCTTCGTCAGCAGGACCTCCGGGATGACCCAGATGATTTCGCCCGAAAGGATCAGGCGATTTCGGAATTCCCTGTCTTCCTCGATGCAGTCCGAGAACCCGCCGAGCTTGCGGAAGACGGACGAATGGAAGAGGCCCGAGTTGACGTGTGTCCAATCGCCCGGAACGCCCGCCGCCATCTGAAGGTTCGGGAAGACATCGTCGACGAGGGAGAGGGTGCGCCGGATCTCGACCCGCTCGCCGTTCGGCAGGATGAGTTCGTGGTGCGTCAGGACCGCGCCGACCTGGATTTTCGATCCCGGAACGCGGCTGGCGAGTTTCCAGTTCAGGACGGGGTGGGCGCCGATCTCCTCGTTGCCGATCACGCGCGCCTGACGGATGACCTTGTCCCGGTGCGGGACGTCGTCGGAGTCGTGGAAGGTGATGGCGTCCGATGGCGAAAACAGGATGCCCACGTTCTTGGCCTGCGCCGTGCCGCCGTTCTGCGACAGGCGGATGTAGTTGAAACGCGGGTTCGTGCGGAAATCGCTCAGGATCTCGCGCGTCCTGTCCTGAGACGCATCGTCCACGACCGTGACGATGCAATGCGGATGAGACTGTCCCAGGGCCGCCTCCACCGAGGCGCGGATGAGATGGGCGCGGTTGAAGGTGGGAATGACGATGTTGACCGAGGGGATCATGTGGAAACCTCTCCGAGTTGGCGACGATATCTGGCGAGCTCATGCTCGAGGTAGAAGTACGCGACGGCCGGCAGGCAGAGCGCGATACCCCCAGCCGTCGCCACGCGATCGCCGCTGACGGCAGAAAGAACGATTGCGCCTAGCCCCAGGCCGAGTGTCGTTATCATCTCGGGCGGCATCCTGACGCTGATCTCCTCGCGCAGTTTCGATGTACGAAGGAAGGTCTGCTCCCAGCCGCACAGCGCCTCGAAGGTGGCGCTGGCGCTGGAGGGAAGCAGCGCCATGCGGCACGTCGCGGCGCCAAGGGACGCGGTCGCGAACGGCAGGATCGCGGCGAGTAACGCGAGGAAGAGAGTGGCGACACCGAGGCCGACGATCTCGGTTCCGAACCGGAGATCGAAAAGCTCTGACGCCAGCCCCCAAATCAGAAGAATCGCGCCGAACGTCTGGAAATTCACCCAGGCCAGAAGCTGGCGGACCGGGGCGAGAGAGCGTGCGACACCCGGCCGTAGGAGAAAGGTCGCGGCATTGCCGTGCGCCCATCGCCGCCGCTGCGCGCAAAGGCTCTCGGCGGAGAGGGGCAGTAGGCCCCGGCCGACGACCTGCGGCACGAAGTGCCCGCGATACCCGGCCTCGACCAGACGGGTTCCAAGCTCGGCATCCTCGGTCACGGTGACGGCGCGCCAACCCCCGACCGCGTCGAGCGCATCGAGGGAAATCACGCTGAGCGTCCCGGTCAGAAGCGTGGCGCCGCGCCGGTCCCCATGGGACGCGAAGCGGGCGAAATAGTCCCCCAGCTCCTCGGACACGCCCGGCGCTCCGCTGTCACGGTCGTAGGCCTGCGGGAACTGAACGAAATCGGCGCCGGTCTCTGTCAGAGCGGCGTCGGCCCGCGCCAGGAAATCGGAGGTGACGGCATAGTCGGCATCGACGGTGACGACATGCGTCGCATCGGGACGCGCCATGTCGCGCGCAATGGCAAGCGCCCCCGCCTTCGCACCTTCGACGCCGTCGCGGTGGAGGAAGCGAACGCCGTTCCGTCCTTCGCAAAAGGCTGCGACAGGCTTCCACAGCCGCGCATCCTGCGTGTTGTTGTCCAGGACGATGACTTCGTAGGCAGGGGCGCCTACCTGAGCCAGAAGTCCTCGGATGGTGCGTATGACGACCTCGGGCGGCTCGTTGTGGGTCGCGACGTGCAGGGTGTAGACGCGCGGACGCCGGTGAACGGGCTTGTCCCGAGCGATCAGGCGGCCACGGCGCGACGGCATCAACTGGATCGCGCTCAACGCTGCCTGCGCCGCAAAGATGGCGATCGCCATCGTTAATACCGCCCCATTGCCGAAGACGGCGAGGGCGACGAGCGCCGCCAGCCCAAGCATGGTTCGGGTGCCCGGGCCCCCTTTCCGACCCGCCATGGAGGCGCGCGCCGGAGGGACCGGAATGGGGGTGTGAAGGGTCATCGAGGATTCCGCATGGCAACGTCGGAATAATCCGAACGGCGACAATCCGGTTCCCGAGCGATGGACTGTTTTCGCGAGACTTCGCGCATCTCGCTGAAAACCGGGGCGGAGATCTGGCGCGCCGGAACGACCGGCCTAAGTCACGCCCGTGGCGGAGGCGCGGCGTCCGGCGGTCAGAGCAGGCAAGGCGCGCGAGGGACGATGAGCGAACCAGCACGAGAAATGGACGCCGTAGCCAAGGCGGCACGCACCGGCACACCTCAGACAACAGGTCCGAACACCACCAACTTCAACGCCCTGAAGAGCGATCACCTTTTCATCGTCTTTTCGGATACGGGCGAGATTCTCGGCCCCGACGCGCAAGGTGTCGGTATCGAGCGCGAGGGCGTCTATCTCGACGATACCCGGATGCTGTCACGGCTGCGCGTGCTGCCGGCCGGATTGCCTCCGGTCTTCATGAAGGCCTCTGTCGACCGTCTGAACACCACCTTCGAGACGCTCGTGTCCAACGCGCGCTTCCTCGACGGGACCGACGCGGTGGCCGCCCAGTCCTTCACGTTGTCGCACGTTCGGCGTCTTTCGCACGTTCTGCACGACAGGCTCATCTTCAAAAGCTACCACGAGGAGGACATCGAGCTTCCCCTCGTTCTCGAACTGCACGCCGACTTCCTCGATGTCTTCGAGATCCGGGGCGTGCCCCGGTCGGACCGAGGCATCGTGCGTCCGCCGCGCCTCGATGGCCGGGACGTGGTCCTGGGCTACGAGGCTCCCGACGGGCACCGGATGGAAACGCGCCTGACCTTCGACCGCGATGTCGTGCTCGAGGACGGGCGGGTCACCATCCCGGTCGCCCTTGCCGCGCGCGGACAGGTCGAGATGGACTGGTACGTCAGCTTCGACCGCGAGATGCCGAAGGGAAAGCGTCGGGTGCGGCGGTCCTATTCCGCCGAGCGCGAATCCGTCGAGACATCCATCGCCGAAGCCCGTTTCAAGCGACTGGCCTTGGTCGAGACCGACAACGCGGGCATAAACACGTGGCTTTCACGGTCCGCCGCCGACCTCTCGATGCTTCTGACGGAGACGATGGAGGGCCCCTACCCCTACGCTGGCCTTCCGTGGTTCGCGACGCACTTCGGGCGCGACGGCATCATCACCGCCATGCAGACGCTGTGGTGCGATCCGTCCATTGCGAGGGGAGTCCTCGGGTTTCTCTCCGCGCGCCAGGCGACCGAGGCCTCCCACGAAAGCGACGCGCGGCCGGGTAAGATCCTGCACGAGGTCCGCAACGGCGAGATGGCCCGTCTCGGCAAGACGCCCTACGCCCTCTACTACGGAGGCGTCGACCAGACCCTTCTCTTCGTCATGCTGGCCGCCCGCTATTTCGCGCGCACGGGCGATGCCGCTTTCGTCGAGCACCTGATGCCCTCGATCGATGCGGCGCTCGAATGGGCGTCGACCTGGGGCGACGAGGACCGGGACGGTTTCGTCGAATACGGCACCGAAAGCCCCACCGGCCTGAGGAACCAAGGCTGGAAGGACAGCGTCAACGCGATCTTCCACGAGGACGGGTCCATTGCCGACGGCCCCATCGCGCTGGTCGAGGTCCAGGCTTATCACGTCGACGCCCTGCGCTCGGCGGCACGGCTGCACCGTTTCTTCGGCAACGGCGCGATGGCGCAGGAACTGGAAGCGCGGGCCGAGGCGCTTGTCCGGCTCATCGACGAGGCCTTCTGGCTGCGCGACCTCGGCATCTGGGCCATGGCTCTCGACGGCGACAAGCGACCGACGCGAGTGGTGTCGTCGAACGCGGGCCACGTCCTCTTTGCCGGCGCGACGACCTCGCGACGGGCGGAAGAGGCGCTGGCCACGCTCAGGCGGCCGGACCTTCTGTCGGGCTTCGGGCTGCGGACCGTCTCGACGGGCTCCGCACTCTACAACCCGATGGGCTATCACGTCGGCAGCGTCTGGCCCCACGACACCTCCATCGTCTCGGCGGGCGCCGCGCGCTACGGCGACACCAAGTTCGCCTCGACGCTCTTCGGATCCCTGCTCTCGGCGTCATCGCACTTTCCCGAACGGCGGCTTCCCGAGCTTTTCTGCGGCTTCGCCAAAAGCGAGGTGCCACACGCCATCCCCTATGTCTCGGCCTGCGCGCCCCAGGCCTGGGCGGCAGGCTCGCCTTTCCTGATGATTCAATCGCTTCTGGGGATCGAGATCGACACGCTGAAGCGTACGGTCTCGTTCCGTCAGCCGATGCTGCCGCAAGGCGTCACGCTGATGACCATACGGCGCCTTCCCATCGCAGGGCGCAGGGTCGATCTGAACGTCAGGAAGGCCGGCGTCGCGGCGACGCTCGAGGTCGTCTCGGCGCCAGAGGACATGAGCTTCGTCTTCAAGCGCTGACGGCGTCTTTCGACCCTGGGCCTTTTTCCGCCCTGCGCAAAATTCTGCACCTGCGAGAGGGAACTCCAGAGGCGCCCTCCGGTTGAACATCCAGACCGGTGATGACGCACCGGAGGACGACTTTGCTAAAACAGGGGTGTGTCACCATGAAAGTCAGAACCGTAATTCTTCCCGTTGCCGGTAATGGGACGCGGATGCTGCCCGCGACGAAGTCGGTCCCGAAGGAACTGCTGCCTGTCTACGACACGCCGGTCCTGCAGTTCGCCCTGGACGAAGCCATTTCCGCTGGGGCCGAACGTATCGTTCTGGTGTCTCACCGCTCGAAGGTCGCGATCGAGGAATATCTGAGCGTCAGCGAAGGTCTCGAGGCGACGTTGAAGGAGAAGGGCAAGGTTCAGCTCCTCCGTCGGCTTCAAAGCGCGCGCATCCCTGAAAAGGTGGACGTCCGCCTCGTCTACCAGGACGAAGCGCGCGGCCTCGGCCATGCCGTCCTTTGCGCTCGGGACGAATGTCTTCCCGGTCCGGTCGGCGTCATTCTTCCCGATGATCTGATCGTCGGGACATCATGCCTGGGGCAGATGGTCGATGCGTTCGATCCAGAGCGCATGAACAGCCTGATCGCCTCCCTGCGTGTGAAGGAGGACGAAATTTCCAGCTACGGCGTCTTCGATTTCGAGGGCTCCGACACTGTCGGCATGCCGCGTGCGGCCCGTGGTCTGGTCGAGAAGCCCGATCCCGACAAGGCGCCCTCGCTCTTCGCCGCGATTGGCCGTTATGTCCTGTCGGAAGAGATCTTCGTCGCGTTGGAAAACACCCAGCCAGGCGCCGGAAACGAGATCCAGCTGACAGACGCCATTGCAGCGTGCGGCCGGATCTACGGTCTGGCGGTTCGCAGCCCGCGCTTCGATTGCGGCTGCCACGAAGGCCTTTTCGCCGCAGGCCAGTTCATGCGGAAGCTCAAGACCTCACGGTCGAGCGAAGCCATAGCGGCTGAATAACGAACGAGTCCGGCCGCTCGGGCCGGACCGCAGAGGCTCATCGACAGGACGATGCCATGACCGGAGAGACAGACATCGTCCTCGTCGTGGACGACGAGACACTGATCGCGCTCGACCTTGCGGCGACTGTTGAATCCACGGGTCGGACCGTCCTGGGTCCGGCCTTCACGCTTGGCATGGCGCGCAGGCTGCTCGAGACCGACACAGCCACCATCGCTCTTCTTGACATAAATGTGGGAAGCGAGGTCGTGTGGCCGTTGGCCCACGAGCTTCTCGAGATAGACTGCGCGGTCATCTTCATCAGCGGCGATCCCCGCCAGCGTAAGTCGGTTCCCGGCTTCGCCGACGCTACCTGCATCGAAAAGCCCGCGATGCCGAAAGACATCTGTCGGGTTCTGGACGACGCGACCGCCTCCGCTGCCTGAACGTCTTGCCTTGTCCATCTGCCCCTGCCTAGGTGACCGGTACGTGCAGGGAGGACAAAATGACGGCGGCGAGGCGCGCCCTCGGGGTGTGCTACTATCCTGAACACTGGGACGAGGCTCTCTGGCTCGACGATGCGCGCCGGATGGTCGAAGCGGGTCTGACATGGGCGCGGATCGGGGAGTTCGCCTGGTCCCGTCTCGAACCCGAGGCCGGTCGACTGGAGTTCGACTGGCTCGACCGCGCGATCGACACCCTCGGCTCTGCCGGTCTGAAGGTGATCCTCGGCACGCCCACCGCTGCGCCGCCCCGCTGGATACTGGACCGCCACCCCGACGCGGTCATCGTCGATGCTGACGGACGGGCGCGGAAGCATGGGTCGCGGCGCCATGTCTGCTTCAGCCACGCCGGCTACCTCGCCGAGTGCAGGCGCATCGTCAGTTTCCTGGCCGAACGCTACGGGCGACACCCGCACGTTGCCGCATGGCAGACGGACAACGAGTTCGGCTGCCACGATACCGTGATCAGTTACTCCGACGCGGCCCGCCGCGCGTTCCAGGACTGGTGCGCCCGCCGCTACCAGTCGGCCGAGGCGCTGAACCGCGCCTGGGGCAACGTGTTCTGGTCGATGGACTACGGCGACTTTGGACAGATCGACCTTCCGAACCTCCTCGTGGCTCAGGCGAACCCGGCACACATGATGGCCTTCCGGCGGTTCTCGTCCGAACAGGTCGCCCGGTTCAACCGCGCGCAGGTCGAGATCATCCGCCGCCACAGCGACGCGCCCGTCATCCACAACTACATGGGGCGTTTCCTGGACTTCGACCATTTCCAGGTCGGCGCCGATCTCGACGTGGCGGCCTGGGACAGCTACCCGCTCGGTTTCCTCCTGACCCGGCTGGGGGACGACGAGGCAAGGTGTGCCCGGTACCTGCGGCAGGGAGATCCCGACGCCCAGGCATTTCACCACGACCTCTACCGCGCTGTCGGGCGCGGGCGGTTGTGGGTGATGGAACAGCAGCCAGGCCCGGTGAACTGGGCCCCGTGGAACCCGGCCCCCCTGCCCGGCATGGCGCGGCTCTGGGCGTGGGAGGCCTTCGCGCACGGGGCCGAAACGGTGAGCTATTTCCGCTGGCGGCAGGCGCCTTTCGCGCAGGAACAGATGCATGCGGGCCTCCTGCGTCCCGATTCCGCCGACGCCCCTGCGCTGGCCGAGGTCCGGCAGGTCGCCGCGGAACTAACCGACATGCCCGAGGCCGGCACGGCGCAAGCCAGGGTCGCCATCGTCTTCGACTATGCCTCCGCCTGGGCATGGGAGGCGGAACCGCAGGGGCAGGACTTCGACTATTTCGACCTCGTCTTCGCGATCTATCGCGCGCTTCGCCGCAAGGGCCTTTCCATCGACATCCTGCCGCCGGAGACAGCTACGCTCGACGGGTATCGCGTCGTCTTGGTGCCTGCCCTGGCGACGCTGCCGGAGCCCCTGTCCGCCGCTCTCGCGGGCTTCGGGGGAACCGCCATCCTTGGCCCCAGGACGAACGCCAAGACGTCCGAGATGTCCCTTCGCGTTCCTCTCGCCCCCGCACTGCCCGGTCTCGACACCGTCGTCGCCCGCGTCGAAAGTCTTCCGCCCTTCGCCGACGTCCCGCTCGCGGACGGCGGCGCGTTCCGTCGCTGGTTCGAACATCTCGAGGGACGCGCCGAGGTCGTCGAACGCACCCGAGAGGGGCGACCGGCCATGGTCCGTTCCGGCGGCCTGACCTATCTTGCGGGCTGGCCCGACGACGTCGCTCTCGACCGCATCGTGGCGCGCGCTTGCGCCGACGAAAAGCTTGCCACGCTCGATCTGCCCGAGGGCTTGCGCGTCCGGGACACGGCCACCCACCGCTTCGTCTTCAACTATGCGCCCGAGCCGCAGGACTTCGAGGGCGTGGCGCTGCCGCCTGCCGGGGTGAGCTGGCGTCCGCTCTAGGTCTCGTCGCCTTCGTTCAGCATCGCGCGGATAAGGAAGAAACCCGCGATGACCGCGATGGACACCGAGGACACGAGCCCGCCCCAGTCCCCCACGAGACCCGTCAGCACATCGAGCTTCTCGGCGAAGATATACCCCAGAAGAACATAGCCGGTGACCCAGATCGCCTCCCCCGCCGCATCCCAGGCCAGGAAGGTCCCCCACCTCATGCCGGCCGCGCCGGAGATGAAGTTGACGTAAGGCCCGAGAGGCGCCACGAGCCACGTCGAGAAAAAAACGCCGAGCGGCCCCCAGGTCCGCACCGTCTCTTCGGCCCGATCGACCATTACCGCTCGCGCCGGGGCGGCCCGCAGCCGTGCGAGAAGCGGCGCCCCTCCAAGTCGGCCGATGTGATAGCCGGTGTTGTCGCCCGCGATGGCCGCCAGGTAGGCCGTCACGAGGACGGACCAGAGCGTCAGGTCGCCCGTGGCGGCGAAGGCGCCGCCCGCCAGCATCACCGCGAAGGTCGGGATCGGGAAGGCGAGGCACGACAGGAAGGCCGAGGCGGCGACGATCCAGAGACCCCAGTCCGCGACGAGAGCGTATAGGGTTTCTGTCACGGTCTGGGACGCGTTAAGGCCAGGACGCGTTCGACGGCGGCGACAGCTTCTTCAGGCGTCAGACCCTGCATCTCCGCGATTTCGTTCAGGCTGCGGCCCCTGCCCGTGTCGCGGTCGACGCCGAGAGCGGCGCCGATCTCGTCGGGCGGGACCTGCCAGGCGCGTGCGACATAGCGGATGGTCATCCAGGATTCGACCGGCTGTCGTTCCACGACATGGTCGCGGAAGCGGATTGCGTGTACCGCCATGACGGTCGCGAAACCGAGCGCGAGCGTCAGCGCGACGAGGAAGATCGCGGCGAGAACCTTGTGGCGGCGCAGGGTGGAGACGACGCGGGACATGCCGCACTGTCTCGCGCATGGGAAGATGGCGCAAGCCGGTGCGGCAGTCAGGCGCGCCCCAGCCGCCGGTCCTCGTCCGTCAGGTCGGACTCACGCTCGGAGGCCGAGCCGTATCCGCCGCCGCCCGGCGTCCGCACGCGCACCCGGTCGCCCGCGCGAAGCGGGATGTCCTGTTCCTTCGACAGGTGCTCGGGCGCGTACTTCGCACCGTTCCGCCAGACCTCGACTTCGTTCTTCGCGCCGTCCTCGCCGCCAAGCGCGCCCTGCGGGCCGAAGCGCCCGTGATCCATGACGAAGCTCGCCCGCGCGGTTCCGCGCAGCAGTTCGACCTCGTAGTCCAGTCCCAGGCCGCCCCTGTGCCGACCGCGCCCGCCCGAGCCCTCACGCAGCGCGTAGCGGTGATAGAGAACCGGGAAATTCTGCTCCATGATCTCGACCGGGGGCGCTTTCGATATCCCGATGGTCGAGCACCCGTTGGCCAGGCCGTCATGGTCGGCATTGCCGCCGTAGCCGCCCCCTGAAAGCTGATACATGACATAGTTGCGCCCGGTTTCGGGATCGTGGCCACCCAAGGCGAAGTTGCCGCTGGTGCCTGCCGGAGCGGCCGTCACGCGGTCCGGCAAGGCCTCCACCAGTGCCGCGAAGACGGCCTCGGCGATGCGCTGGCTGACCTCGGCCGCGCAACCCGACACCGGCCGGGGATAGCGCGCGTCGAGGAACGTCCCTTCGCAGCCCACGATCGAGAGGGGTTCGAACGCGCCCGCGCTGATCGGAACCTCTGGAAAGATGTGCCGCATCGCGAGGTAGACCGACGAATGCGTCGTGGCGAGGACCGAGTTCATCGGCCCCATGCAGGGTGGACTCGAACGCGAGAAATCGAAGCTGAGGGCGCCCGGCGTCTTCTCGACCGTTAGTCTTATCGCCAGCGGCTCGTTCACCACGCCGTCGCTGTCGATCCAGGCCGTGCTTTCGTATGTGCCGTCCGCGATCTCGTCGATCAGCGTCCGCATCTGCGCCGCCGCACGTCCACGCAGCGCGTCGATGGACGCGCGCACCACGTCGTCGCCATAGCGGTCGAGCAGCGCCGTCAGCCGCTCCTCGCCCACGGTCAGCGCCGCCGCTTGCGCCTTCACGTCCCCGATCCGCTGGTCGGCGATACGAATATTCGAACAGATGATGGCGTAGATCTCGGAATCGAGGACGCCCTCCTTGAACAGCCGCACCGGCGGCAGGCGCAGCCCCTCCTGCTCGACCGACGTGGCGGAGGCCGAGAAGCCGCCGGGCACCGCGCCGCCCGTGTCGGGCCAGTGCCCGGTGTTCGACAGCCAGCAGAAGATTGCGCCGTCCCTGTAGAAGGGTCTCGCGAACCTGACGTCCATCAGGTGCGTGCCGCCCAGGTAGGGATCGTTGACGATGTAGGTGTCGCCCGGCTTCGGCGCCGCCGCGCGCCCGTCGCGGATCATCTCGATCAGCGTCCGCGTCGAATACTGCATCGTGCCGACGAAAACGGGCAAGCCGCCCTGCCCCTGCGCGATCAGGGATCCATCCTCGGCTGAATAGATGCCGTCCGAGCGGTCGTTCGCTTCGGCGATGACGGGCGAGAAGGCGGCGCGAGAGAACGTCAGATCCATTTCGTCGCAGACTTGCTGCAACCCCGCCTGGATGACCGACAGCGTGATCGGATCGACGGTCATGCGGCACTTCCCACGTGGATGACGAGGTTACCGTCCGCGATGCCTTCCACGCGGTCGCCCGGCGGGATGAGGATGGTCGAGTCGAATTGCTCGATGATCCCGGGGCCGTCGAGTCTCACATCCTCCGGCAAGTGGTCGCGCCAGTAGACGGGAGTGTCGTGCGCCTCGCCGTCGAAGATGACCGCTCGGACCGACGCGGGAGCGGCGCGCGCCATGCGGCCCACGGGGTCGATCAGGCCGCCCAGGTCGACGGACGCCGACGCGCCGATGACCGAGCAGTTGGCGTTGACCACGCGCGCCGGGATCTGGGCCAGCTCGACGCGAAACCTGTCCCAGTAGACGCGCTCGAACCGCGTCCGAAGCGTCTCGCGCGATGGATCGGGCGCATCGAGCGGCACGCGGACGACGTGCGACTGGCCCATGAACTGCATGTCGACGCTGAAGCTGTGCGTCACCCCGGTGACTTCGATCCTCTCGCGGTTCAGGGCGGCCTCGCCGGACGCCGCCTGCTCGGCGAAGACCTCGTGCAGTTCGCCCATGTCCAGCGTGTCCAACGGCCGGTTCAGCGTCCGAACGTAGTCGTGCCGCAGGTCGGCCACGACGCAGCCCAGCGCGTTGGTCAGGCCTGGCCGCGCCGGGATCAGGACGCGCGGCACGCCAAGTTCGCTCGCCAGTGCCGCCGCGTGAAGCGGCCCGGCACCGCCAAAGGCGAAAAGGGCGAAGTCGCGCGGGTCAGCACCGAGAGACAGCGACACCATGCGGATCGCACCCGCCATCTTCGCGTTGGCGAGGCGGATGACGGCCTCGGCCGCGCCCTCTGCATTCGTACCAAGCGGACGCCCCAACTCGCGCGCGAAGATCTCAGCTACGGCGTCGCGCGTCACCCCACCGCGCACGGCCAGCTTCGCGGGATCGAGACGCCCCAGAAGCAGGTTCGCGTCCGAGATCGTCGGCCGCGTTCCACCCCGGCCATAGCAGATCGGTCCTGGTTCGGCGCCGGCGCTTTCGGGTCCGACCTCCAGCAGCCCCGCCGCGTTCACACGCGCGATCGAGCCTCCGCCCGCCCCCACGGTGCGGACGTCGACCATCGGCACATGGATCGGCATCGCGTATTCGATCTCGATCTCGTTCGACACCGGCGCCGCGCCGTCGCGGATCAGAGCGACATCGGTCGAGGTTCCGCCCATGTCGTAGGTCAGGAGGTTGCCCTCCCCCACCCGCCGCCCGGTATAGGCGGCGGCCATCACTCCGGAGGCCGGCCCCGACATGACCGTCTTCGCCGCCTCGTGCGCGACGTGGCGGGACGAGACCATGCCGCCGTTGCCGTTCATCACCAGAAGCTCGCCACTGTATCCCCGACCCTCCAGCTCGGACCGAAGGCGCGCGACGTAGCGCTCCAGCAGAGGCTGGACGCTCGCATTCACCGCCGCCGTCACGCCGCGCTCGAACTCGCGCGTCTCGGACAGCAGGCTGTGTCCCATGGTGATGAAGCGGTTCGGCCAGAGAACGCCCGCGATCTCGGCCGCGCGATACTCGTGGACCGGGTTGGCGTAGGCGTGCAGGAAGTGGATGACCAGCGCCTCGCACCCCTTGTCGAGAAGCTCGAGGATCGCTGCGCGCGTCGCGGCCTCGTTCAGCGGCGTCAGGACGCGCCCTTTGGCGTCCATCCGCTCCGGCACTTCGATCCGCAGGTCGCGCGGGATGACAGGGCGGAACTCGCCCTTCATGCCGTAGGCCTGCGGGCGCGTGCGGCGGCCAAGCTCGAGGACGTCGCGGAACCCCCTGGTGGTGATGAGCCCGGTGCGCGCCAGCTTGCGCTCGAGGACGGCGTTGGTGGTGGTCGTCGTCCCGTGGACGATCAGGTCGACCCGGCCCAGCTCAACCTCGGCGGCATCGACGGCGGCAAGAACGCCGAAAGCCTGGTTCTCGGGCGTGGTCGGTGTCTTCGCGATGCGGATCGCACCGCTACCCGCGTCGACCTCGACGAGATCCGTGAAGGTGCCGCCGACATCGACGCCGAGAACTCTTCCGCCCGCCACTTGCGATGTCCGCTCCGATTGCTTGTACACGAATAGAAGGACGGCGGCCCGAAGGCTGTCAATAGCGCCACCGCTTGCCTTCGTCCGCGACCTCGACAAGTCTCGCGCCATGACGCCAGGTCGCCTTGCCTTCTTCCTCTTTGCGCTTCCCGTCGCCGCGTGGAGCCACACCTCCGAAGGTGGCTTCGTCCTCCTCCTCCCGACGCGTGCCTACACCGTGGCGGGCGTGGCTGCAGTCGCGCTGACGGTGCTCGTCCTGTTCGCCGCGCGACCTGCTGCGGTGCGCGCCATCTTCGCGTCGATGATCTTCAGCTTCACCAAGGCGCCTGAGATCCTCCCTGTCATCACGAGCGTCCTGTCCTTTCTCCTCCTCGCCAGTCTTGTCACGCTGGGGGTCGCAGGTCCGCGCGGTCCGCTCGACAATCTCTTGCCCCTCAGCTTCTGGACCATGGGATGGATGGCGCTGGTGCCCCTCGCAGCGGTCGCAGGGGATATCTGGAGGTGGATCAACCCCTGGACCGGTCTCCTGCACCTCCTGTCGCCGATCCGTCCGAGAGTGACCTTGCCGCCTCGTCTCGGTGTCTGGCCGGCGCTCATCCTGCTGGTGGCCTTTGCCGCTTTCCTTCTCGCCGACCTAGCCCCTGACGATCCGAGGCGGCTCGCCGTCGTCGTCGCGGTCTACTGGCTGGTGACGATGGCGGGCTGCCTTCTCTGCGGAGACGGCTGGACGCGACACGCGGAATTGGGGCGCGTCGTCCTGTCGACCTACGCGAGGCTCGCGCCGATCCAGTGGGGACCGGACGGAGGCGCTGGCGGACCGGGCTGGAGGGCGCTCGCCGCCTCGCCCCTACCCGGTCTCGGGCTCTTCGCGCTGACGCTCCTTGCCGTGGGAAGTTTCGACGGGATCAACGAGACCTTCTGGTGGCTGGGCCTGATCGGGGTGAACCCGCTCGAGTTTCCCGGTCGATCGGCGGTCGTCCTCCCGACGATGCTGGGATTGGGCGCCGCGATCCTGGCGCTCTGGGCCGCCTTCGCGCTGACTGTGCGCGCGGGGTTGGCTCTGGCGGGCGGAGGCGCCTTCGTCCCCGCCTTCTCGCGCCTCGCGCTGGCCCTTCTGCCGATCGCGCTGGCCTACCACATCGCGCACTACCTCACCGCGATCCTCGTGGGCCTCCAGTACTGGATCGTGGCGCTCAACGACCCGCTCCACAGCGGCGCGGATCTCCTCGGCCTCGCCTCGTTCCGCGTGTCGACCGGCATGTTCAATCGTCTCGACCTCGTCCGCGTCATCTGGCTGACGCAGGCGGCGGTCGTCGTCGCGGGTCACGTCTGGTCGGTCCTCCTGTCGCATCGCATCGCGCTCGACATCGTCGGGGACGACCACGCCCGCGCCGTGCGCCTGACCCTGCCGCTGTCGGGCTTCATGGTCGCCTACACCTTCCTCGGCCTTTGGCTTCTTGCCGCGCCGCGGGGGGCGTGACCGGGGAAAATGCGTGCAGCCTGACGCTGCGGCAGGAAAACCTCTGGACATGTGGGGGGCGCCCCGCAAATCATCGGCCCGCACAGGAAGCGCCGCGACAAGGGCGCCGAAACAGGGAGTTCCGACCGTGACCTCGCACCGTCTCACCAGCCGCCGCAGCCTTCTGAAGGGCGCCGCCGCGGGCGGCCTCCTCGCCGCGTCTCCGCTTGCCGCGCGCTTCGCCTCGGCCCAGTCCGAGCCCATCCGCATCGGCTTTCAGCAACACCAGACCGGCATCGGCGCCGCCTACGGCCGCTGGTACGGCCGCACCACCGAAGCCGCCGTCAAGGCGATCAACGACGCGGGCGGAATCAACGGCCGGCCGGTCGAAATCGTGGCCGAGGACGACGGCACCGATCCCAAGCGCGGCGCCGAGGTGATCGAGAAATTCGCCACGCAGCACAACTGCGACATCGCGTTCGGCACCCTCTTCAGCCACGTCGTCATGGGCTCGGCCCCTGCGGCGGGAGAGTTGAAGCTGCCCTATTTCGTCGTCTCCGAAGGCCACCACGTCGCGTCGGGCGCGCTGAACCGCTGGACGCTCCAGCCCGGCATCACCGACGTCAAGAGCCAGGTCTCGTCGATGGCGCCCTGGGTGACGGACACGCTCGGCAAGAAGGTCACGATGGTCTTCCCGGACTATGCCTTCGGCCACGACCACCGCGACTTCTTCTCGGCGGCTGTGAAGGCGGCGGGCGGCGACGTCGTCGGCCTGATCCCGATCCCGCCGACCGAGACGACCTTCACCAAGTATTTCCCGCAGATCCCGCGCGAGACGGAGGTCCTGTACCACGTCATGGTCGGTCCCGCCGTTCTCACCTTCGTCAAGGAGCTAGGCGAATTCTTCGGCCCTTCGGCGCCTGCGATCTTCGGCTTCATCGACAGCCTCGAAGCGGTCGATCTGGCGTCTCCCGGGCTCGAATTTCTCGACGGAACATATTTCTGGGAGGGCAACCCCCGCTATGCGCAGGCCGACCAGTCCGAATACGACAAGGCCTTCCGCGCCGCTGTCGGCGTCGATGACACGGGCGCCAGCACGAGCGATGCCAAGGACGTCTCGACCTACGCCCACATGTGGGGCTGCTGGGAGACGCTCTATATCATCAAGGCCGCGATGGAGGCCTCGGGCTATGCCGGGCCCGACGACCGCCAGGCGCTGGTCGAGGCCGTCGAGGCGATGACCGACATGCCCGAGGGCATGGAGCATCCGCAGGGGCCGAAGCTGTTCAACGGGCGCACGCACCAGGTCTTCGGACGGCAGTATGTCAGTCAGGCCAAGGAGGGCCGCCTCGTGAAGGTTCACGCGACCTCGATCGAGGACACGCTCTATCCGGACGAGGTCGATTATACCACGATGAGCTTCTGACGTCGGGAGGGGGCGCTGCCCCCGTCCCGGCACGGGGCCGGAACCCCCCGGAGTATTTCCGCCAAGAAGAAGGCGCATCCGCACGGGCGCAGCCGTTTCGGAGACTGAATGGAGTTCGGACCGCACCTTGTCCTCGCGATCCTCGAAGGCGCGGTCGGCGCGGCGGTGCTAGCGCTGACGGCGCTTGGCCTGTCGCTGGTCTTCGGGGTGATGCGTGTCGTCAACGTGGCCCACGGCGAGTTCTTCATGCTGGGCGCGGTGATGGCCTGGTTCGTGGCGGCCGCCATCGGCGGGCATCCGGCGGTAGGCTTCATCGCCGCGCTGGTCATCGCCCCGCTCGTCGCGGGCGTCATCGCGATGGCGGCCGACTGGCTTGTACTGAAGCGGGTGAACTACGATCCCGAGGCGACCATCGTCGCGACCATCGGGCTTCTCTACATCATGCAGCAATCGGCGCTCATGCTCTACGGCCCCGAGGCGCGGCCCGTCGAGGCGCCCTTCAACTCGCGCATCGCGCTCCCTTGGGTCGAATGGGGCGAGGCCGGCCTTCAGCTCTATTACCCCTGGGGCTTCGGGACGACGAGCTACAAGCTCTTCGTCATCGTGGCCGCCGTCGTCCTACTCCTCGCGTTCTGGGCCTTCCTGTCGCGCACGCGCTTCGGTCTCGTCATGCGCGCGACGCAACTCGACCGCGAGACGGCGCTGGCCTTCGGCATTCCGGTCGAGACGGTCTATGCCCTGGTCTTCGGTCTCGGTGCGGCGCTAGCCGCCCTGGCCGCCGTCCTGATCGTGCCGATCCAGCAGGCGCACTACCTGATGGGGGGCGATCCGCTTCTTCTCAGCTTCATCGTGGTCATCATCGGCGGGCTCGGCTCGATCCGGGGCACCATCGTCGCCGCCCTTCTGATCGGGATGTCGGACGGCGTGATCTCGGTCTTCTTCTCGCCCACGCTCGCGAAGATCCTCGCCACGCTTCTCGTAGCGCTCGTCCTCGTCTTCCGCCCGCAGGGGCTTTACGGGAAGACCGCCACATGAGGCCCGAGACGCGGGCGCTGGTCCTGCACCTCGGCGTGATCGCGGGCCTCGCGGCGCTTTATCCGCTGCTGCCGACCTATCACCAGGGCAACCTGACGCGCATCCTCGTCCTCGCCATCTATGCCACCGGCTACAACGTCCTCTTCGGCTACACCGGGCTTCTCAGCCTCGGCCATGCGATGTTCTTCGGGGCCGGCATGTACGGCCTCGGCCTGCCCATGCAGCACCTGGGCCTGCCCGCGCTGCCCGCCTTCGTGCTGGGAACTGCCTGCGCCGCGACCCTGGCGGCGGCCGTGGCGGCGCTCGCGTTGAGAACGGCGGGCGTCGCCTTCATGATCGTGACGCTGATGTTCTCGCAGGCCGCCTTCCTGACGATCCTCTACTTCACGACCTGGACCCGAGGAGAAGAAGGCTTCGTCCTTGCCCGAGGCGCGCGAAGGATCGCCGGCCTCGACTTCTCGACGCCCGACGTCCGCTTCTGGACGGCCTTCGCCCTGTTCGCCACGGCCCTTCTTCTGACGCTCTGGATGGCGCGGTCGCGCTTCGGACACGTCCTCGTCGCGATCCGCGAGAACGAGGAGCGGACGCGGATGCTGGGCTACGACGTTCAGAGCCACAAGTTCCGAGCAGTGGTGATCTCGGGCGCCTTCGCGGGCGCGTCCGGCGCGGCCTACGGGCTGTTCTTCGGCTATGTCGGCGCCACGTTCGCCTCGGTCCAGTATTCGATCTTCCCGCTGCTCTGGGTGCTTCTGGGCGGGGCGGGCACCATTCTCGGACCTCTCGTCGGCACGGCGTTCATGTTCTACCTCATCAACTGGGCGCAGGATCTGACCTCGGCCTACATGCTGGTCGCCGGTGTCGTCCTCGTCCTTCTGACGCTCTTCGCGCGCGCGGGCATCGTCGGAGAGATCAGGAAGCGCTGGCTCGGGTGGTTGCCGTGACGATCCTGTCCACCGACAAGCTGAACCGCGTCTTCGGCAGCCTCACGGCGGTCAGGGACGTCAGCCTCTCGGTCGATCCGGGCGAGGTCCATGCGCTGATCGGGCCGAACGGCGCGGGGAAGTCGACGCTCGTCGGCATGATCGCGGGACGCATCCCGCCGACCTCGGGGCGCGTCGTCTTCGACGGGAAGGACGTGACAAGCCTGCCCGCGCATCGCCGGATGCAGATGGGCATGGCCTATACCTTCCAGATCACCGCGATCTACGCGCGGCTGACGCTCTTCGACAACCTCGCCTTGGCGCTCGACGACCGGGACCCCGCCCGGGTCGCGGCCGCTCTCGACCGCGTCGGTCTCACTGAAAGATCGGACCAGCTTGCAGGCGATCTATCCTACGGCCACCAGCGGCTTCTCGAGATCGCGATGGGCGTCGCGCAGGCACCGCGTCTCCTGATCCTCGACGAGCCGACGCAGGGGCTGGCGGAGAGCGAGATCGCGGGGTTCGGCGACCTGGTTCGAAGCCTTCGTGGCACCACGACGATCCTCCTCATCGAGCACAACATGAACGTGGTCATGGAGCTGGCCGACCGCATCACGGTGCTCGAGACGGGCGAGGTTCTGGCGACGGGCACGCCCGACCAGATCCGCGCAAACCTTGCGGTCCAGGACGCCTACCTCGGGACGACCCATGCTTGAGGTCCAGGACATCGAGGCGGGCTACGGTCCGGTACGCGTCCTGCACGGTCTCAGCCTCGAGGCACGCGCCGGCGAGGTGCTGTGCCTTCTGGGCCGGAACGGTGCCGGAAAGACCACGACGCTGAAGGCGATCATGGGTCTGCTGCCCCTGACCGCCGGGCGCATCCTCCTCGACGGGACCGAGATCAGCGCCTTGCCCGCGCACCGCATCGCACGGCAGGGGGTCGGCTATGTCCCACAGGGCCGACGGCTGTTCTCAGAGCTGACGGTGGCCGAGAACATCGAGATCGGTCTCATGGCGGGCGGCAAGGACGCCGGGACGCGCGACCGGGTCCTGGACATGTTCCCGCGTCTCCGCGAGCGACTGGCGCAGCGTGCTGGCACGCTGTCGGGCGGCGAGCAGCAGATGCTGGCGACGGCGCGGGCGCTGGCGGTCGAGCCGCGGCTTCTTCTCCTCGACGAACCGACCGAGGGTCTGCAACCCTCGATGATCGACCTGATCCGCGAGACCGTCGTGACCCTGCGCGCCAAGGGGGTCGCCATCGTCCTGGTCGAGCAGAGGATCGACGCCGTCCTCGCCCTCGCTGACCGGGTGACCTTCATCGAGAACGGGAATTCGCGGGAAACGGTGACGCCGTCGGAGTTGAAATCCGACCGCGCGCTGATCCACAAGTACGTGGGCGTCTGAGGCTCAGATGTCCTTCAGCCCGCCCGGACAGAAGAAACGGGTGAAGGCGCCGTAGCAGGTCGCCTCTTTCCCCAGCCCCTCGATGTCGAACCGCGAGAAAAGGGCATAGTCCGTGTAAACCGTGTCGATCTCGGGCCGGACAAGCTCGTAGCAGTCCGAGGGCCGCATCTTGCAGACCGCCAGCGCCAGGTCGCGTCCGGCCGACCCGCTGTCGCCCACGTCGGCCCGGCCGACGGCGAGGATGAGTTGTTCGCGCAGCGTCGCCTCGGCCTTCTCTTCGTCCGGCTTCGTCGCCCAGGCAATGGCGGCGATCACCGCGAGGATCAGGACAAGACGCACCATGTCAGACAAGCTTCTCCAGAAGCGCCTCGAAGGCGCGGGCTTCGTCGGCGTCGAGAGGCGCAAGGGTCTCTTGCCCCGCCACCAGCGCGCGGGCCTGGGCGGCCTCGAAGGCCGCGCGGCCGTCGTCCGTCAACTCAACGCGTCGCAGGCGGAGGTCATCGGGGTCGGGCCCCGAGGTGACGAGGTGTTTGGCCCTCAGCCGCTCGACCACACCCTTGATAGTCGCGGAATCCATGGCCGTCAGGCGTCCCAGCAGGTTCTGCGACAAGGGGCCCTTCTCGTAGAGCCGGGCCAGGGCCGCGAACTGCGTCGGCGTCAGCCCGTCCACATGCGCGGCGAAGATGGCGATGTGACGCTGGTTCGCGCGGCGGAGGTTGAACCCCACCTGATCCGAGAGCCGGTAGTCCGAAGCCTTGTCGTCGCTCATGGCAACTTCATTGACAGCTTGCGGTGCCTCTAGCAACATGTCGCTTGCATACCAACAATCCTTCGGGCGCCATGACGGAAGCCTACCTCAGGCCCGATACGCTTGACGAGGCTCTTGCGGTCCTCGCGGACGGCGAGACGCGGATCGCCGCCGGCTGCACCGATCTCTTTGCCGCGACGGCGCGCAAGATCCTGCCCGGACGCACGCTCGACATCAGCCGGATACCGACCCTGCGCGGCATCCTCCACGACGACAGCGGGCTGACCATCGGCGCCACGACCACCTGGACGGACATCGCCACCGCCGAGCTTCCTCCGGCCTGCCGCGGCCTCCAGCTCGCGGCGCGCGAGGTCGGCGGCCCCCAGATCCAGAACCGCGGCACCATCGCGGGCAACCTCTGCAACGCTTCGCCCGCGGCGGATGGCGTCCCGCCCCTTCTGACGCTCGACGCCCAGGTCGTCCTGCGGACGAAGGACGGTGAACGCAGCCTGCCGCTTGACCAATTTCTGACAGGTCCACGCCGGACGGCACGCGAGGCGGGCGAGATCGTCGTCGCAATCAGGGTGCCCGCCGAGGCGCTGGAGGGCGCGGGCCACTTCCTGAAGCTCGGCGCGCGGCGGCACCTCGTCATCTCGATCGCGATGGTGGCGGTGCGCGTGTCCCTGGTCGAGGGTATCGTGCAGCAGGCCGCAGTCGCAGTCGGAGCCTGCGGTCCCGTCGCCGTCCGTCTGACCCAGTTGGAAAAGGCGCTTGTCGGCCAGCCTCTGGATCCTCACTTGGTGACCGACGATCTCGTGGCACAGGCCCTCTCGCCCATCGACGATGTGCGCGCGGACGCGCCCTACCGGGCCCACGCGTCGGCGGAACTCGTGCGACGCGCCCTGGCGCAGGTGACCGCATGACGCTGTCCTTCACCATCCGCGGCGAACGTCAGGAGGTCGAGACCGACCCGCACAGGCGCCTGTCCGAGGTGCTGCGCGACGACCTCGGGCTGAAAAGCGTCAAGGTCGGCTGCGACGCGGGCGACTGCGGTGCCTGCACCGTGCTGATCGACGGGCGGCAGGCCTGCGCCTGCCTCGTTCCGGCCGGTCAGGCCGACGGCGCCAGCATCGAGACGCTCGAGACCTGGAGCGGCGGCGCGGCGGACCGTCTGAGGGACGCATTCCTCGCCGAGGGCGCGGCCCAGTGCGGCATCTGCACCCCCGGCATGATGATGGCTGCCGCCGAGCTTCTGTCGGCGTCGCCCGATCCGACCGAGGACGAGGTCCGCACCGCGCTGTCCGGCGTTCTCTGTCGCTGCACGGGATACGCCAGCATCGTGGCCGCCGTCCTCAGTGCGTCGCGCCCCCGCCCGGCCGAGACGATGCCCGCCCCCGGCCAGTCAGTCGGCGCGCCGGTCCGACGCCTGGACGGACGGCCCAAGGTCGACGGCACCGAGATGTTCGGCGCCGACGTCGGCCCTCGCGACGCCCTCGTCGTGCGTGCCGTGCGCAGCCCGCACTTCCACGCGGCCTTCACGCTCGGCGACACTGCCGCCTGGGCGGTGGAGCATCCCGGCGTCACCGTCCTGACCGCCGCCGACGTTCCCGGCGTGAACCGCTTCGGCGTCATTCCCCACCTCGCCGACCAGCCCGCGCTCGCCGATGGCATCGTCCGTCACCTGGGCGAGGCCGTGGCCCTCGTCGTGGGCGAGGCCAGTCTCGTCGAGGCGCTGGTTCTCTCGACCTTCCCGGTCACCTGGGAGGCGCATCCTTACAGCCTGACCGAGGCCGAGGGCGCCAAGGATGGGGCGCAGCTTCTTCACGAAGGCCGTCCCGGCAACCTGTTGATCGAGGGCCGCGTCTCGACCGGCGACGCCGAGACAGCACTCGCCGCGTCGGCGCATGTGGCCGATGGCACCTTCCGCACGTCCTATGTCGAACACGCCTATATCGAGCCCGAAGCCGGCATCGCCTGGCTCGAGGGCGACACGCTCATCATCGCGGCCTGCACCCAGGCCCCCGTGATGGACCGCGACGAGACTGCAAAGGTGCTCGGCCTCCCGCCCGACCGCGTCCGGATCATCCCCACCGCGACGGGCGGCGGGTTCGGCGCAAAACTCGATCTCTCGGTCCAGCCGCTGATCGGCCTCGCCGCGCTGAAGACGGGCAAACCCTGTCGCATGGTCTGGGGCCGGGGCGAATCCATGCTCGCCTCCACCAAGCGGCACCCGGGAACGATGACGGCCCGGATCGGTGCCGACGCCGAGGGCCGCATCACCGCCATGCGCTTCGACGGCGCCTTCAATACTGGCGCCTATGCAAGCTGGGGGCCTACCGTGGCGAGCCGCGTGCCGGTCCACGCCTCTGGCCCTTATCGCACGCCAAACTACCGCGCCACGGCGCGGGCGATCCACACGAACGGACCCACCTCGGGCGCCTTCCGCGGTTTTGGCGTCCCGCAGGCGGCCATTGCGCAGGAGGTGCTCTACGACGACCTCGCGCTCGCGCTCGGGATGGACCGCCTCGCCTTCCGGCGCGCGAACGCCTTCGTCGACGGCGACCGCACCACCTGCGGTCAGACCCTGCCGTCGGTCGGTCTGGCTGACTGCCTCGACGCGCTTGCGCCCCACTGGGAGGTGGCGCTGGAGGCTGCCGAGGCCCACAACCGAGGCGGAGGCGTCACCCGGCGCGGCGTGGGCGTCGCCTCCTGCTGGTACGGTTGCGGCAACACCTCGCTGCCCAATCCCTCCACCGTCCGCATCGGCATCACGTCCGCAGGCCGCCTCTGCCTGCACCAGGGCGCCACCGACATCGGACAAGGCTCGAATACCGTCATCGCCCAGATCGCCGCCGATGCCCTCGGTGTGCCGCTCGACGCAATCGAGATCGTGGGGCCAGACACTGCGCTCACGCCCGACTGCGGCAAGACCTCGGCCTCGCGCCAGACCTTCGTGACGGGCCGCGCGGCGCAGGCGGCGGGCGAGGCGCTTCGGGCTCTGATCCTGCGGCAAACGAACCTGCCCGAAACCGCGTCGATCCGGCTCTCCGCCGGACGCCTGTCAGTCGAGGACGGCGGCACCCGCCAAGACATCGATCTCGCCGCCCTGACTTCCGACAGTCACGGCTATGTCCTTGCCGCCGAAGAGACGTACGACCCACCCACGACTGCGCTCGACGCCGACGGCCAGGGCGCACCCTACGCCGTCTACGGCTTCGGCGCGCAACTGGCCGAGGTCGAGGTGGACATGGCGCTCGGCACCACGCGCGTCCTCCACATCGCCGCCGCCCACGACCTGGGCCGCGCCATCAACCCGACATTGGCGCGGGGCCAGGTCGAGGGCGGCATCGCCCAGGGCCTGGGTCTTGCGTTGATGGAGGAGTTCGTCCCGGGCCGGACCGAGAACCTGCACGACTACCTGATCCCGACCATCGGCGACATGCCCCGCATCACGCCGATCCTGATCGAGAAGCCCGACCCCGAAGGCCCCTTCGGCGCGCGAGGCCTGGGCGAGCACGTCCTGATCCCCACCGCGCCCGCGATCCTGAACGCCATCCGCCACGCAAGCGGCGCGCGGATCACCCACGTCCCCGCCCTGCCCCACCGGGTGCTGGCGGCGATCGGGAAGGCGCGGCATGGCACGTAAGCGCCGCGACACCGCGCTGCCCGCGCCCTTCCTCAAGCGGCTGTCGCTGATCCCGGAGCACATGACGGACCGCACGACCTATCCGATGAACCTTCCCTGGCTCGATCCGGACAGGTTCGACCTGGAATTCGCGACGCCCGTCACCATCATCGTCGGCGAGAACGGCTCGGGGAAATCCACCCTGATCGAAGCGATTGCCGCCCTCGCGGGGTACGACGAAGCCGGCGGCGGCAAGGGATATCGCCCGGTCGATCACGACGGCGCACTGGACAGAAGCGGCGCCGGACTCGCCGACGCGCTTCGGGCGGGGTGGCTGCCCAAGGTCACCGACGGCTGGTTCTTCCGGGCGGAGTCCTTCTTCTCGGTCGCGCGCTACCTCGACAAGGTGGCTGTCGAGACTGGCGGAGCCGCCCCCGACTTCCTGTCGTGGTCGCATGGCGAGGGCTTCATCCGCTTCTTCGAAGACCGGATGGACCGGCAGGGCATCTACCTTCTGGACGAACCGGAAAGCGCGCTGTCGCCGACCCGGCAGATCGAACTTCTCCGACTTTTCGCGCGGCTGCAGGAAAGCGCCCTGAGCCAGGTCATCGTCGCCACCCATTCGCCCATCCTCATGGCCGTGCCGGGGGCGACTGTCCTTCAGATCACGCACCGCGGCCTGTCGCCCATCGGGTATCGGGACACCACGCATTTCGAGCTGTACCGGGCCTTCGTGAGCGATCCCGAAGGCTTCATCGCAGATGCCCTGTCAGGCGACCGGCCATGACCGACGCATCGCGCTCCGAGAAGATCCGCTGCGACGCCTGCCCGGTCATGTGCTACATTGCGCCGGGCCGCGCGGGCGCCTGCGACCGCTATGCCAACGACGACGGGCGCATCGTGCGGGTCGATCCGCTGATCCTCCTCGACCGGCGAATCGCGCAGGGCGACGCGGTGAAGCCCTTCCTTGCTGCCGACTGGGACGGGGCGGCCGTGTCGGGCGACGAGGTCGTCGTGACCGCCATCGGCGCGGGCACCACCTATCCCGACTTCAAGCCCGCCCCCTTCATCGTCTCGCGCGAAATCGAGGGCGTCGACTGCGTCACGGTCGTGACCGAGGCGATCTTCTCCTACTGCGGGGTCAAGGTGAAGATCGACACCGACCGGCATCTCGGCGACGAGGCTTCCCCCGTGCGGTACGATGGCGAGGTCGTCGGCCATGTGATGACCGCCGAGTACGGCAGCCAGATGCTGTCCTTGGGCGGCGTCGACCACCTGACCGGCGGCTCAAAGGCCGAAGGGCGCAAGACCTGCGACGCCCTGATGGCGCTTTGCAACAAGGAAGCGGTCGAGTTGTCCGTCGACGGCGGCTCGAGCGTCCTGGTTCAGGCGGGCCGCGCGCCGGTTGTGGACGGCGTGCCCGAGGTCAGGATGCGCGTCGGCTGCGGATCGGCCACCATCGGGATGTTCGCCTCGCAATGGAAGGGTCTGGTGGACGAGGTCGTCGTGGTCGACGACCACATCACCGGCGTCGTTTCGGAACACCAGGCCGGCAAGGTCATCGACTGGCCCGACACCGGCATCCGCATCAAGGGCCACCGCTCGACGCCGGGGCGCTACTTCAAGGTCGCCCAGCCCGGCCTTGGCTGGGGCGGGACGGACATCACCGATCCGCTCGCCATCCTCGGCGACTGGCGCGTCGTCAAGGGGGCGCGGCCGGGGCTGACATTGCTCATGGTCTCGACCACAGGCGAACACTCGGCCTTCTACGAGTTGGACGATGCATTGACGCCGGTCCTGCGGGACATGCCGGACCCCTTGCGCGCCTCCGTGGACCTCATCGCCCAGAACTGCGAGCCAGCACTTTGCACGGTCCTCTTCATGGGCGGGGCGGGCGGATCGCTCCGTTCGGGCGTCACGCGGAACCCGATCAACCTCACGCGCTCGGTTCACGACGAAAGGACCCGCGTGACCGTGGGCGGCGCGCCGGTCTACGTCTGGCCGGGCGGCGGCATCACCGTCATGGTGGACGTCACACAGGTGCCCGACCGCGCCTTCGGCTATGTGCCGACGCCTGCGCTGGTCGCACCTCTCGAATTCACGACGACGCGAGAGGAGTATGTATCGCTCGGCGGGCACGACGGCGCGATCCGGTCGCTCGACGACGTGCTTCGGACAGGCGGCGAATACGGCGACGGCAGCGAAGTCCGCGGGGCGGGACGATGACGGGCCCGCAGATCACGTTCCTGCCGGACGGCCGGCGGCTGCACCTGAACCACGGGCCCATCGACCTGATCGTCGATGCCGAGGGGCCCGGCCGCGAGGCCGCGCTGGCCGACGCCGCGCGCCGCTTCGGCACGATCCTCGACGAACTGGTGGCCGAGCTTCCACGCCTGAGGCGTCCCCTCGACGCCCAGCCCTTTGGGGGCACGACGGCGCAGCGCATGGCCCGCGCCGTCGCCCCCTTCGCCGAGTTCGTCACACCCATGGCCGCCGTCGCAGGGTCAGTTGCGGACGAGATCCTCTCCGCCATGACCCGGCGCACGCTCACCAAGGCCTACGTCAACAACGGCGGCGACATCGCGCTTCACCTCGCGCCGGGCGCCAGCTTCACGGCGGCCTCTCCCGCCGGACCCGTCACGATCCGCCACGGTGACGCCGCCCGCGGCCTCGCCACCTCGGGATGGCGCGGGCGCAGCCACTCTCTCGGCATCGCCGACGCGGTGACCGTCCTCGCACGAACGGCCGCCGAGGCCGACGCCGCCGCCACCCTCATCGCCAATGCCGTCGACCTGCCCGGCCATCTCTCGATCAAGCGTACACCGGCCCGCGACCTCGCCCCCGACAGCGACCTCGGCGACCGGCCCGTCACGACGGGCGTCGGGCCACTTTCACCTGGCGACACGGCCACAGCCCTCGCCGCGGGCCTCGCCGCCGCGCGACGGTATCGCATGCGAAACCTGATCCTCGCCGCCTCGCTCACGCTGAACGGCCAGACCGTCACCACAGAAGAGGTCCTCGCCCATGCCTGACTTCCCCGTCCGCAAGATGCACCTCGTCATCGAGGAGATCCGCCACGACGGCGGGCCGCCGCCCGAGACGCCGCGCCGCCTCGGCGCGATCCTTGCCTGCGTGCGCAACCCCTTCGCCGGACGGCACGACCCGCATCTTCAGGATGCGATGGACGACCTGAAGCCGCTCGGCCACGAGATGAGCGAGCGCCTGATCGCGGCCTTGGGCGGCAAGGAGGCCATCGACGGCTACGGCAAGGGCGCCATCGTCGGCTCGGCGGGCGAACTGGAACACGGCGCGCTTTGGCACGTCCCCGGCGGCTACGCGATGCGCGGGCTTCTGAACGAGTCGAAGGCCATCGTGCCCTCCTGCATGAAGAAGGGCGGCGTCGGCACGCGTCTGGACATCCCCCTTGGCCACATCAACGCCGCCTATGTCCGCTCTCACTTCGACGGGATCGAGGTCGGGCTGTCCGACGGACCCGCGCCGGACGAGATCGTCTTCGCCCTCGCCATGTCCTGCGGCGGCCGGGTGCATTCGCGGATGGGCGGGCTCGAGGCCTGGGACGTCAAGGGCGAGGACGGGCTGCGCTGAGGCGTATCAGCCCGACAGCACCGACGGGAGCCACAGCGTCAGCGCGGGGAACATCACCAGCACCGTCACGCGGACCAGTTCGGCCAGGAAGAATGGCATCACGCCCTTGAACGTCTCGGACATCGGTATGTCCTTGGCGAGCGCCGAGATGACAAAGACGTTCATCCCCACGGGCGGCGTGATGAGACCGAGTTCCACGACGATCAGGGCGAGGATGCCGAACCAGATCTTCAGATCCTCGGTCGACATGCCGAAGCCCGCGCCCTCGGCCGGCTGGTAGAGACCGCCGTTCAGTTCGATCAGCACCGGCCAAAAGAACGGCACGACGAGAAGGATCATCGAGAGCGAGTCCATCAGGCAGCCGAGCAGGATCAGCGCCACCAGGAGGATCACCATGACCGTCATGGGCGCATAGCCCGACTGAAGGATCCACTCCGCCGTGGCCTGGGGCAGGCCGATGCGGCTCATCAGGATCTTCATCAGTTCCGCGCCGAACAGGATCAGGTAGATCATGCCGGTGGTGCCCGCCGTCTCGCGCAGAGAGTCCTTGATGGCCTCCCAGCCGATGGTGCGCTTGACGATGCCGTAGAGCCAGACCAGCACGACGCCCACCGACGCCGCCGGGGTCGGATTGAAGTAGCCACCGTAGATGCCGCCGAGAACGATGCCGAAGATCACCATGACCGGGATCAGGCCAAGCGTCGCCGCGCGGAACTCGGCCCGGTCGACACCGTCATGCGCGGGGCCGGCCTCGGGCCAGATCGTGACATAGACTGCGATGGTCAGAATGAAGAGGACGACGGCTAGCAGGCCCGGGATCATCGCGGCGGCGAACATCGTCACGATGTTCGCCTCGACGATGATGGCATAGATGATGAGGACCACGGACGGCGGGATCAGGATCCCCAGGACGCCCCCGGCGGCAAGCGACCCCGTCGCCAGCGCGCCCGAGTACCGATAGCGCGCCAGTTCCGGCAGGGCCACGCGCCCCATCGTCGAAGCCGTGGCGAGGGACGACCCGCAGACCGCACCGAAGCCCGCGCATCCGGCGATGGCGGCCATGGCCGTGCCGCCCCGCATCCAGCCGAGCCAGGCATTCGCGCCCCGGAACAGGTCCTGACTCAGACCGGCCCGGGATGCGAGCGCACCCATCAGCACGAACATCGGCACGACCGACAGACCGTAATTCGAGAAGATGCCCCAGCCGAGCGTCTTCATCTGGCTGAGCAGGATCGGAAGGCCGTTGACCATCACGATGCCCACGCCGCCAACGAGGATCATCGCATAGGCGATGGGAATCCGGATCGCGATCAGGAGAACGAGGACGACGAGGGCTGCGACGCCAAGCGTGATGGGGTCCATCAGGTCCTCTTGCGCGACATGGCGTGAACGGCCTCGATCAGCGACGCGGCGCTCGCAACGACGAGAAGGACCAGAGAAACAAGACATCCCGCATAGGCAAGCCAGAGCGGAATCTGAAGCGTCGCGGTCGTGGCGTCATAGGTCTTCTGGTCGATCATGCCGGCGTACATGCGCCAGGTCAGAAGCAGGCCGAAGCCCAAGGCGATGATAGCGCCCAGAAGCGAGAAGACCGACAGCCAGAACCGCGAGGCGCGCGCCGTGAAGATGTCCGCCGTGACGTTCAGGTCGGCGATCTGGCAGTAGGGCAGGAAGGCGAAGGCGGCGATGGCGACACCGACCTCGGTCATCTCGAAATCGCCGACGAACGAGCGGTTCAGGATGGCGAACCCCAGCACAGAGGCCACGTTCATCAGCGCCACGGCCAGCAGGACGAGCCCGCCCAGGATCGCCCAGGCGGTCGATATGCGAAGGACGAGGCCGTGAAGCCTCGTCCCGGATGCGTGAGCAGCGCTCATGCTACTGCGAGTTGGCCGCGACTGCGTCCTTGGCGGACTGCACGAGGCCGGCGCCGTCGAGACCCTTGCTCGAGACCTCGTCGATCCAGCGCTGCTGGACGGGCTCGAGCGTGTCGAGGAAGACCTGCGTCTCTTCCGGCGTCAGCGTGACGTGCGTCTTGCCGTTGTCGGTCGCCATCTTGATGCCGAAGTCGTCGCCAGCGCGCCAGGCGTCGGCCACCTGGGCCCACCAGTCGCGACCCGATGCGTCGCTGAACGCCTTCTGGATGTCCTCGGGCAGGCTGTCCCAGCGGGTCTTGTTCATCGAGACCTGGAAGGTGGTGGTGCCGAACCGGGTCTGGTCTGCGCCCTCGATGAAATAGTCGATCTGCTCGTAGAGCTTCAGCGGCGGGATGATCTCCCAGGGCAGAAGCGTGGCTTCCGCGACCTTCTTCGACAGTGCAGCCGGCACTTCCGGCACGGGCATGGCGATCGGCGAGGCACCAAGCGCCTCGATCACCCAGGCGCCGGTGCGCGACGGGATGCGGATCTTCATCCCCGCCAGGTCGGCCGGGGAATGGACCTCCTTGTCGACCGTCATCAGGGCCTGGCCCGCGTGGACGTGCAGCCACATGACCTCGAGCCCCTGGTAGTCGTCCTTCAGGCTTTCCTCGAACATGTCGTACATGGCGAGGTTGGTGGCCTTGATGTCGTTGACGAAGACGCCCGGAAGCTCGAACACCTCAGTCCGGGGAAACTGGCCGGGGGTATAGCCGTTCACGGTCCAGATCAGGTCGACGACACCGTCGCGGGCCTGCTGAACCAGTTCGGGCGGGGTGCCGCCAAGCGACATCGCGGGATAGATCTCGATCTTCACCCGGCCGCCCGAGTTCTCCTCGACCTGCCGCGCCCAGGGCTCCAGCATGTTGGTCTGTGCAGGAGCCTGAGCGCCCAGCAGGTGGTGCAGCTTGAAGGTGAACTCCTGCGCCGAGGCCGTGCCGGCAAAGCCGACGGCAGCCGCAGTCGCGACGAGAGCACCGAACAGAGTGCGACGTTTCATTGGTATTCCTCCCAGTTCAACCGATCGGCTTCGCGCCGTATCGTTCAAGTGTAGCGGTAGAGACCGCTGTCAGATAGCGCCAATCCGAAAGCCGGAGAAGGTATTCAGCCCGGCTTGAGATGTGACGCGGCAAGGTGTTCATGCGGCCGCCTCTCCCCCGGCAGGGGCGAGGAAAGCGTCGAGTGCGGCATGTGTATCGTCCGCCATGGCGGCGGCGATGGCGCCCCGCAGGCGGTCGGCACTGTTCGCGCCGAAACCGGCCATCCGGGCCGGCTCGACGATCCGCGCGCGGATCAGGCGATAGGCCCGAAGCCCGCGCAGGGCGGTGTCGGAATATCCTTTCCGGACGCGCGGCAACTCGGCCAGGGCCTCGGCGAAGGCAGGATCCTGCTTCAGCGCCAGGACCATCGTGTCGATCCACTCGGCGATCTCGGCCTGTTCCTCGGCATACCGCAGCGAACCTTTCCTGAACCGTCCGATCCAGGCCACCGCGCGAAGAAGACGGAAGCCGACAGGTCCGGTCGAGCGGACATAGCGGCCCTTTCCGAGAAACGGCAGGCTACGTCCGGCTTCGGCCCGCGCGCGCAGCCGTCGCCCCATGCCAGTCGGGAGGACGTCCGCGATCTCTTCCAGCCGGGGCTTGAGGTATTCGGTGACCGAAAGGTGCTGGCCCGGCGTCAGCTGGACCTCGGACCGGATTCGGTCGAAGCGCTCGGGCCGCGTCTTCAAGTCGGCGACGCGCGAAATGTCCTCGTAGCACATCCAGAGGGCCAGACGGCGCCCGGCCTCGGAGAGCGCGTGGCGGGACGCCTGATCGTCGCCGGCCTCCATCGACAGGCGCGCAAGGCGTTCGAGGTAAAGGTCCGCGTAGGACTGGTCCTGATAGTCGGCACAGCGTTCGTGTCCAAGGGACGCCACCCCGCGCAGGTGGTCGGGAAGACGCGCCACGCCCTCCGCCTCGTCCGTCGTCAGCGACCCGACCGCGTCGGCCCCCTTGTCGATGTCCTCTGGCACGCCGTCCGTGTCGCCAGGTCCGGCTGCCCGGTCGAAGCCCGCAAGGCTCGCCCGGCCCTCGACGACCGCGCGCGACGCCTCGACGGTCCAGGGCAGCGCGCGCGCCGCCGCCCCGAAGAGGACAGCGCTGATGTAGGTGCCCTCGTCCTCGGCCATCGCGGTGAAGTCGCGCAGATCCGCCTCCTTCGACAAGGCTTCCGCCGCGCCGATCACCCTGTCGGAAGGGTAGCGCCCGTCGCCAAGCTGTATCTTCTCGGCCGTCGTGAAGGTCCGCCCGGTCGAGGCGATCAGCGTCGTCAGCCCCGGCGAGACATACCCCGCCTCGAGCGCGCGCCCGGCTTCCGCCAACTCGCTGGCGATCAGCACATCGACGCGGCCGGGCATGGGCACGAGGTTGAAGACCGGCCGCGTCCCCGCCTCCGCGACTTCGATGTAGTAGGTCGTGGACCCCGTCCGCTGCGCCACGCCCGGCACGCTCGTCGCCTGCACCGGACGTCCCGCAGCGCGCGCGGCGGCGACGATCCAGTTCATCAGGACGCCCCCGCCCTCGCCACCAAGCGCATAGATCAGGATCCGCAGCGGCGCCTTCACTTCGGTCATCGCGTTCATGCGGGCACCCCCGCCAGCCGACCGAGCCGCGTTCTCAGGCGGTCCCACCAGTTCGGGTTCGACACGATGTCCGCGCGCCAGAACGACGGGCAAAGCGTCGCGGCATGGGCGTTCTCGCCGCAGAGGCCGCAGCCGACGCAGCCGTTCGTGACATGCGCCACCGGGTCGGTCTTCAGCGGGTCGGACGACGCCTTCACCGTCAGCGTCGGACAGCCCGAGAGCCGGATGCAGGAATGGTCGCCCGTGCAGGTATCCTCGTCGACGCCGAAGCGCGTGCGCATCACGCGTTCGCCCCGTTTCAGCGCCTCGGCGCGCAAAGGCCGGACGCGGCGCTGGCGTTCGAGCTGGCACTCGCCCTCGGCCACGATGACCTTCAACCCCTTGAATGGACTTCGGAAAGCGTCGATCAGGGTCTTCCTCATCTCACCCACGCGGTAGGTGTGAACGGTGCGCTGCCACTTGACGCCGACGCCCTTCAGCGCCTCCTCGATGGTGCGGTCATCGCCCGTCGCACTCTTCTCCGCCGCAGCGAGCTTCTCGTCCTGCGAGGGCGACGAGACCAGCTCCTGAGTGCCCGTGGCCGAGGTATAGCCGTTCTTCATGATGACGAGGACGCCGTCGCCGCCGTTCAGGAGCCGCGAGGTGACGCCCGAGAGAAGCCCGTTGTGCCAGAAGCCGCCGTCTCCCATCACGGCAAGGGGCGGCCTCTCCTGAAAGGACGAAACCCCTGCGTTGGAGGCAAGGCTCATGCCATAGCCGAGGATCGAGTTGCCGAAGTTGAAGGGCGCGAAGGTCGCGAGCGCATGGCATCCTATGTCGGCGGAATAGTGAACCTTCCCGATGTCCTTTTCCGCCAGCTTCAGCGCCGCGAAGAAGGGCCGCTCAGGACAGCCCGTGCAGAAACCCGGCGGACGCGGCGGGATCGGCTTCTCCAGCAGCGCGCGCGCCTGCGCCTTCAGATCCGCGACTTCTTCGGCATAGGCGGCGTCGGCAACCCGGTTCGACAGCGCGGGGATGTGATCCCGCAGGAACCCGGCCACGCCGGCGAGGATATCCTCCGACCGATATTCCCCCGTCATCGGCAAGCGATCTTTGCCCGACAGCTTCACCTGAAGGTCCGCGCGCCGCAGGATGGTGCCGACCTCGTGCTCGATGTACTCGGGCTGGCCCTCCTCGACGACCAGAAGCGCCGACTTGCCTTCCGCGAAGCCGGTGATCTCCTCGGGCACCAGCGGATAGACGACGTTCAGCACCAGCATCGGGATCTCGGAATTGCCCTCGCCGTCGGCAAGGCCAAGTTCCTGCAACGTGCGGATCAGCGCGTTATAAATCCCGCCCTGTACGATCAGCCCGACCTCGCCGTGCCGCCCGCCCCTCACCTCGTTCAACCCGGCCTCGCGGATGTATTTCCGCGCAGCCGGCATCCGCGTCTCGTACTTCCGCTTCTCATGGCTGAAGGTCACCGGAGGGTGGGCGAGGTGGTCATACTTGTGCGGAGCAGGTTCCTTCAGGACTTGCTTCATCGAGACCTTGGGCGCCACGTTATCCTTCGTCTCGAAGCTCCCCTGAACGTGGCAGGCCCGGATCCGCATCTCGAGCATGACAGGCGTGTTCGAAGCCTCCGACAGCAGAAAGCCATGTTCGACGCACTTCACGATTGTCGGCAAGTCGGGGCGCGGGTCCATCAGCCAGATCGCGGACTTCATGGCGTAGGCATGGGAGCGCTCCTGGATGACGCTCGCGCCCTCGCCATAGTCCTCGCCGATGACGATCAGCGCGCCGCCCATGACGCCGGGCGACGACAGGTTCGACAGCGCGTCGGCCGCGACATTGGTGCCGACGATGGACTTCCACGTCACCGCGCCGCGCACGGGATACATGATCGACGCGCCCAGCATCGCCGCGGCGCTCGCTTCGTTGGTGCAAGGCTCGACGTGGACGCCAAGTTCGCCCATCAGGCCGCGGGCCTGGACCATGACGTCGATCAGGTGGGATACGGGCGCGCCCTGGTAGCCACCGACATACGAGACGCCCGACTGGAGCAGGGCCTTCGTCACGGCAAGGATGCCCTCCCCGTGGAAGACATCGCCCTCCCCGAGGGAGAGCGTCTCGATCTCCCGGTCGAAGGATCGTTCCAAGCGAACCTCCCCTTTCGCACGTTAGTTGACTGTGACAACGATCAACAGGTGAAGCAAGTGGCAATCCCGTGATACGTCCCGCGAAGGGGGTTGACCACCGGGGGCGCGCCGGTCAAAGCACGGACCCATGACGCGCATCGCCCTCATCACCGGAGCTTCGCGCGGCCTCGGCGCGGCCCTGGCCGAGGCACTGGCCCCCGAACACCACATCGTCGCCGTCGCGCGCACCGTGGGCGCCCTCGAAGAGCTAGACGACCGTATCGGCGCGAAAGGCGGTGTCGCGACCCTGGCGCCGATGGACGTTACTCTGACCCCGGCGATGGCCGAGCTCTGCCGGTCGATCCACGACCGCTGGGGCCACGTCGATCTCTGGGTCCATGCCGCGGTCCATGTGGCGCCCCTGTCGCCTGCCGATCATGTCGACGCGAAGGACATGCAGAAGTCCGTCGCGGTCAACGTCACGGCGACCGCGACCCTCATCCCCTTCCTGGCGCCCCTCCTGCGCGCCGCGCCGGACGGCGGAACGGCGCTCTTTTTCGACGATCCTCGCGCGGGGCAGAAGTTCTTCGGCGCTTACGGCGCGACCAAAGCCGCCCAGATCGCGCTGGCGCGAAGCTGGCAGGCCGAGGCGACCTCCGCCGGACCGCGCGTCGTCATCGCATCGCCGCCTCCGATGCCGACCGCGACCCGGGCGCGTTTCTTCCCGGGCGAGGACCGCGCGTCGCTCACACAGCCCGGCGACGTGGCCCGCGCCATCCTCGCGCAGCTCTGACGCTTCATCTTGCCTGAAATACGCAAGGTCTCGACCTTGCCCCCCAGTGCCCCCTCGCCTAATCAGGGGCTGACAGGCTCAAGGGGCGCGGAAAACATGCGCATTCTCATCACGAACGACGACGGCATCAACGCTCCGGGGCTCGAGACCCTCGCTGCCATCGCGCACGAGGTCTCTGGTCCCGACGGCGAAGTCTGGACCGTGGCGCCGGCCTTCGAGCAGTCGGGGGTCGGCCACTGCATCAGCTACACCCATCCCACGATGCTGTCGAAATTCGGCGAGCGTCGCTATGCCGCCGAGGGATCTCCCGCCGACTGCGTCCTCGCCGGCATCCACGAGGTGCTGAAGGACACGAAGCCGGACCTGATCCTTTCGGGCGTGAACCGCGGCAACAACGCCGCCGAGAACGTGCTCTATTCCGGCACCATCGGCGGTGCGATGGAAGGCGCGCTTCAAGGCATCCCCTCCATCGCCCTGTCGCAGTTCTACGGGCCCGGCAACGCGTCCCTCGACAATCCCTTCGAATCCGCCGCAGTTCACGGCGTGCGGACGGTGCGCGCGATCCTCGACCAGGGAATATGGGAAACCCGCGGCTACCAGGTCTTCTACAACGTCAACTTCCCGCCCTGCACGGCGGACGAGACCAGGGACATCCGCATCACGACGCAAGGCTGGCGCGACAAGACCACAATGGGCGTCGAGCCGCACCTGTCTCCCTCGGGCCGTATGTTCCTCTGGGTGCGCGGCGGACCCCAGCACCACCCGACGGGCGAAGGCACCGACGTCACCGCAAACATAGACGGCTACATCTCGGTCACGCCGCTTCGTGCCGACCTCACGGCCTACGACCTGATCGCCGACCTTCGCGGCCGGTTCGACGGATGATGACCGACGAGCAGCGGATGCAGCTCGTCTTCGCCCTGCGGCAAAGCGGCGTCCGGGACACGCGCGTGCTCGAGGCGATGGAGAAGATCGACCGGGGCGCCTTCGTGAAGGGTCTCTTCGCCGACCGCGCCTACGAAGACATGCCTCTGCCGATCGCCTGCGGGCAGACCATCAGCCAGCCCTCGGTCGTCGGCCTGATGACGCAGGCCCTGAAGGTCGAGCCGCGCCACAAGGTTCTCGAGATCGGCACCGGCTCGGGCTACCAGGCCGCGATCCTGTCGCTTCTGGCCCGCCGGGTCTATACGGTCGACCGGCACAAGCGGCTGGTGGCCGAAGCGCAGGAGGTCTTCCACCGCCTCGGGCTCGTCAACATCACCGCCTTTCCCGCCGATGGTACGCGAGGGCTCGAGGATCAGGCCCCCTTCGACCGCATCATGATTACGGCCGCCGCCGAGGATCCGCCCGCTCCCTTGTTGGCAGAGTTGAAAACTGGCGGTATCATGGTACTGCCGGTTGGACAGTCGGATGCCGTGCAGGCGCTGATAAAGGTGACCCGGACCGAGACGGGCTTCGAATACGAGGAGCTTCGGCAGGTTCGGTTCGTCCCCCTCGTCGAGGGTATGGGGCCGGAATGACGGCCGGTACGAAGGGACCCCGCAAGAGGGCCCGAGTGGTGGTGAGGAGCGAGCATATGACCAAAATGGCTTTCCCGGTGCGGCTGACCGTTCTGGCGGTCGGCGCCCTGGCGCTGACGGCCTGCGACAATGCCGGAAACTTCGACTTCGATCTCAGGGGCAACGCCGGGGTTCTCGATACTTCGGACGCGGTGCAGAACGTCACCGGCGAAAGGCCGGCTCCCGACGCACGCGGCGTGGTCTCCTATCCGGGCTACCAGGTCGCCGTGGCGCGACGCGGCGACACGGTCGAAAGCGTGGCGGCGAGGGTCGGCCTGCCAGCCGCCGAGATCGCAAGCTACAACGCCCTTCCACAGGGCGTGACCTTGCGGGACGGCGAGATCGTGGCGCTTCCGCGCCGGGTCAGCGAACCGGCGGCGGGCGGACCCGGAAGCCTCGATGTCACCACCATCGCCGGCAGCGCCATCGACCGCGCCGAAGGTCAGGCCGGGCTGCCGGCTGGGGTGGCAGGCGGTCAACCGACACGGCACCAGGTCGCGCCGGGAGAGACAGCCTTCTCGATCGCGCGTCTCTACGACGTCCCGGTCGCCTCGCTGGCCGAGTGGAACGGGCTCGGCCCCGACCTCGCGCTCCGCGTCGGCCAGTACGTCCTGATCCCGACCCGAACCGCCTCGATCGACACCATCGAGGTGGCCTCGGTCGCGACACCGGGCGTCGGGTCACCGACCCCGCTCCCCCCTTCGGCCGCACAGCCCCTGCCGAAAGAAGATGCGCGCCCCGTCGCGGCCGCCGCCGCTCCCGCTCCGGTCCGGACGCCGGTCGCCACCCAGCAAACCGTCGCCTCCGACACCTCGCGGCTGCGGATGCCCGTGCAGGGCAGGATCATCCGGCCCTTCGAGAAGGGCAAGAACGAGGGCATCGGCATCTCGGCCGCGGCCGGCGCCAACGTGGTCGCCGCCGATGGCGGAACGGTCGCCGCGATCACGCGCGACACCGACCAGGTGCCGATCCTTGTCCTTCGGCACGAGAACAACCTCCTGACGGTCTATGCCGGGGTGGACGACATCGCGGTGAAGAAAGGCGACACGGTTCAGCGCGGGCAGAAGATCGCCGTCGTTCGCGGGGCCAACCCGCCGTTCCTGCACTTCGAGGTGCGCGAGGGTTTCGAAAGCGTCGATCCCGATCCCTACCTGAAGTGACAAAAAAGGGCCGGGAAGGCGTCCCTTCCCGGCCCTTCGTTACGATCCGGTCGGCTCAGGCGCGCTCGGAATATTCCATCGTCTCGGTGTTCACGATGATCTTCTCGCCTTCGCCGACGAAGGGGGGGATCATCACGCGCACACCGTTGTCCAGCATCGCCGGCTTGAAGCTGTTCGCCGCCGTCTGGCCCTTCACCACAGGCTCGGTCTCGGTCACCGTGCAGGTCACCTTCTGGGGCAACTGCGCCGAAAGGGCCTCGGCGTCATAGTATTCGACCACCACCGTCATCCCGTCTTGAAGAAACGGCCGCCGCTCGCCCAGGATGTCGGCCGGGATTTCGACCTGCTCGTAGGTGTCGGTGTCCATGAACACCAGCATCCCGTCCGATTCGTAGAGAAATTGCTGGTCCTTCTGCTCGAGCCGGACCCGCTCGACCTTGTCGGCCGAACGGAACCGCTCGTTCAGCTTTGTGCCCGTGCGGATGTTCTTCATCTCGACCTGGGCGAAGGCGCCGCCTTTGCCTGGCTTGACGTGATCGACCTTCACGGCAACCCAGAGGCCGCCCTGATGCTCGAGGATGTTGCTCGGGCGGATCTCGTTCCCGTTGATCTTTGGCATGAAGTGAACCGATGTTTTTGTTGATTCAGTGGTCCGAGACCCTATATTCCAGCGTCAGTGGGGCTGCAAGCGGCCCAAAATCCCACCCGAGGAAGGCTGGCCATGCGCTGGACGCATAGCAGTCATTCCGAAATAGACAAACAAATGCTGTCGTGAAACCGTCATAAGGGGCGGCACGCCAGTCAGATGCGGTAAGAGCAACAAAAATAGGACACAGCATGGCAGATTTTGTGGACGGCACGGCTTTTAATCACGAGCAGGGCAACCGGGCGCGGAAACTCTTCGCTGCCGTTGTGCTTGCCGCTCTCGACGATGCCATCGCCGATGACAAGAAATATGGTAACGGTCCCGACCAGATCGCCCGCTGGGCGCGGTCGCGGGATGGGCGCGAAGTGTTGTCCTGTGCCGGGATCGACCCGAACGAGCGCGTCGTCAAGGGCCTGATGGAATTCGTGGGCAAGGGTGTCCGCACGTCCGTCGCGCTGTCGCGCGAAGAAAGCGAGCGTCGCCACGCAGCCGAGGCCGCCGCGGCCGAGGAAGCTCGTCGCGCCGCCTGACGCATCCGTTGCGTTATTCAGATCACGCGCCCTTCGGGGCGCGTTTTTTGTTTGGCCTTTCGTCCAGAAGCGGTCGCGCTTAAGTCAGTCGGACAGCCCGAAAGGACCGCCATGACCGACACCGCCCTCCCCTTCGACACCGCGTCCCTCGACCGTCTCGCACAGGTCGTGGTCCGCACCGGCCTGAACCTCCAGCCCGGGCAGGACCTCGTGGTCACCGCCTCGGCGGAAGCCCTTCCCCTGGTGCGCCGCGTGACGGCCGAAGCCTACAAGGCGGGTGCCGGGCTCGTCACGGCGCTCCTGTCCGACGAAGAGATCACGCGGGCGCGCTATCGCCACGGCCACGACGACACCTTCGACCGTGCCCCGTCCTGGCTCTACGAGGGCATGGCCAAGGCCTACGGCAACAACGCCGCGCGTCTCGCCATCGTCGCCGACAACCCGATGGCGCTGTCCGACATGGACGCAGGCAAGGTCGCGCGTGCCTCGAAGGCGAACTCCGTCGCCTACAAGCCCGCCCTCGAGAAGATCTCGGGCTTCGACATCAACTGGAACATCTCCGCCTATCCCGGTCGGGCCTGGGCGCAACTCGTCTTCCCCGACCTCGACGCCGATGCGGCGCAGGCGAGGCTGGCCGAGGCGATCTTCGCCGCCTCGCGCGTCGACCGCGACGATCCAGCCGGCGCCTGGGTCGCGCACAACGCCGAACTCGCCGCGCGCCGCGACTGGCTCAACGGCCAGGCCTTCCACGCGCTGCATTTCCGCTCCTCGGGAACCGACCTGACGGTCGGTCTCGGCGACCGGCACATCTGGATGGGCGGGGCCTCCGAAGCGAAAAACGGCGTCGTCTGCAACCCCAACATCCCGACGGAAGAGGTCTTCACGACCCCGCACAAGGACCGCGTCGACGGCACGGTCCGCGCCTCCAAGCCGCTCGCCCACCAGGGCACCCTGATCGAAGGCATCGAGGTGCGCTTCGAAGCCGGTCGCATCGTCGAGGCGAAGGCCACGCGGGGCGAGGAGGTCTTCCTCAAGCTCATCGACACCGACGAGGGTGCGCGGCGCCTGGGCGAGGTCGCGCTCGTGCCCTACGCCTCGCCGATCTCGGAGTCGGGCGTGCTGTTCTACAACACGCTCTTCGACGAGAACGCAGCCAGCCACATAGCACTCGGCCAGTGCTACAAGGACTGCCTCGGAGGCACCAAGGGACTGTCGGACGACGAGGTCGCGGCGCTCGGCGGAAACTCCAGCCTCATCCACGTCGATTGGATGATCGGCGCGCCGGACACCGACATCGACGGCATCACGGTGGCGGGCGAAAGGGTGCCGGTCTTCCGGGGCGGAAACTGGGCGTAAACCTCGGCAAGGGAGGTCTGGCCGCCCCATGACGTGCCATACGCTTTGCCGACAGGATGCCGACGCTCTGCCGACCTCTCAGAACGGCACGTCGCCCGCCGCTTCGGCCGCCGTCACGAAGCGGGCTACGACCTTCTTGAAGCCCGCCTTGTCGAACGAGATGTCCAGCTTGTCGCCCTCGATGGCGATGACCTCGCCATAGCCGAACTTCTGGTGGAAGACGCGGTCGCCCTCGACGAAGGAGGACAGGGCCGTGGCGTCGATGACCATGTCCCGCGCCTCGCGCGGCTGCGCCATGCCACGGGTCTGCGACCGGCTCTGCAGCCGCTTCCAGCCCGGAGAATTATAGACGTCCGCACGGCTGGCGCGGTTCACGAGATCCGATTCCACCTGCTGCTGGCCGCCGTAAAGTCCGGGCGGCGTCAGCACTTCGATATGCTCGGGCGGCAGCTCGTCGATGAAGCGCGAGGGCAGCGACGAGTTCCACTGGCCGAACACCAGCCGGTTGCCCGCGAAGCTGACCGTCGCCAGTTCCTCGGCGCGCGTCAGCCCGACATAGGCCAGCCGCCGCTCCTCCTCGAGCCCCTTCACGCCGCTTTCGTCCATCGACCGCTGCGACGGAAAAAGCCCGTCCTCCCACCCCGGCAGGAAGACGACGGGAAACTCCAACCCCTTGGCGGCATGAAGCGTCATGATCGACACCTTGTCCTCGGATTCCTCCGAGCTGTTGTCCATGATGAGGGCGACGTGCTCGAGGAACCCTTGCAGATTCTCGAACTGCTCCAAGGCCTTGACCAGCTCCTTGAGATTCTCGAGACGGCCCGGTGCCTCGGGCGTCTTGTCGTTCTGCCACATCTCGGTGTAGCCCGACTCCTCGAGGATCTGCTGCGCCAGCTCGACGTGGTTCTGCCGCGCGTCCAGCGCGCGGCCGTGCCAGCGCCCGATGCCGCCCAGAAGCGCCTTCAGCTCCGCCGCGCCCTTGCCGGTCAGCCCGCCCTCGTCCAGCAGGATCTTCGCCCCCTCGACCAGCGACACGCCATTGTCCCGCGCCGCGCGCTGCATCTTTTGCTGCGCCTTGTCGCCGAGGCCCCGCTTCGGCGTGTTGACGATCCGCTCGAACGCCAGGTCGTCGTCGGGGCTGACGGAGACGCGAAAATAGGCCATCGCGTCCCGGATCTCGAGCCGCTCGTAGAAGCGCGGTCCGCCGATGACGCGGTAGGGCAGACCGATGGTCAGGAAGCGGTCCTCGAAGGCCCGCATCTGGTGCGAGGCGCGCACGAGGATGGCCATGTCGTTCAGCGCGAACGGCCGCATCCCGCGTGTGCCCTGCTGCGCCGACTCGATCTCCTCGCCGATCCAGCGAGCCTCTTCCTCGCCGTCCCAATGGCCGATCAGGCGCACCTTTTCGCCCTCGGTCGCGTCGGTGAAAAGCGTCTTGCCCAGACGGTCCCGGTTCGCCGCGATCACGCCCGATGCAGCGGCCAGGATATGCGGCGTCGAGCGATAGTTCTGCTCCAGCCGCACGACCTTGGCGCCGGGAAAATCCTTTTCGAACCGCAGGATGTTGCCCACCTCGGCGCCGCGCCAGCCGTAGATCGACTGGTCGTCGTCGCCCACGCAGCAGATGTTGCGGTGCCTCTGCGCGAGAAGCCGCAGCCAGAGATACTGCGCGACGTTGGTGTCCTGGTACTCGTCGACGAGGATGAACCGAAACCAGCGCTGATACTGCGCGAGGACGTCCTCGTGGGTCTGGAAGATCGTCACGACGTGCAGGAGAAGGTCGCCGAAATCCACGGCGTTCAGCGTCTTCAGCCGATCCTGATAAGCCGCGTAAAGCTCGACGCCGCGATGGTTGAAGGCCGAGCCCTCTGCCGCAGGCACCTTGTCCGGGGTCCACGCTCGGTTTTTCCAGTTGTCGATCAGATGCGCCAGCTGCCGTGCGGGCCAGCGTTTCTCGTCGATGTCGGCGGCGACGACGAGCTGCTTCAGAAGCCGCACCTGGTCATCGGTGTCGAGGATGGTGAAATTGGTCTTCAGTCCGACCAGTTCGGCATGGCGGCGAAGGAGCTTGACGCAGATCGAGTGAAAGGTGCCCATCCAGGGCATCCCTTCGACCGTCTGGCCCAGAAGGCGCGCCACGCGCTCCTTCATCTCGCGCGCGGCCTTGTTGGTGAAGGTCACGGCAAGAATCTCGTTCGGTCTCGCGCGCCCCGTGTTCAGCAGATGCGCGATCCGCGTCGTCAGCGCCTTCGTCTTGCCTGTGCCCGCGCCTGCAAGCATCAGAACCGGCCCGTCCAGCGCCTCGACCGCCTCGCGCTGTGCGGGGTTCAGGTCGTCGAGATACGGCACACCGCGCGCCGCCAGCGCTTGCTGCGACAACGGCATCCGGTCCGGGAAGTCAGATTCCTCGCCCCAAGTCATCCCCCGAACATAGCCCGAGACCGAAAGAGGTTAAAGAGACGTTTCCTGTTTGTTCCGCCTTTTCGCCGATGCCGCTTCGAAAGCGTTCAGGTGGGGGCCGGTGTCCTGCGTAGCCTATCGTCGCCTTGCGACCGCAGGCAGGGCGAGCAGACCCGCAATAAGCATCCAGCCAGCGGCCGGCAAGGGCACCTCGGGCATGTCTTCGTCCGAGAACGCGACAGTCGTCTGCCCCGTGGCGATCCGGTCGTTTTCCTCGTCCACCAGCACGATCTCGTGCCGGAAGAAACCGCTCGCACCGGGGGCCGACAGCGCCGCCACGACATCGCCGACGGTGACCGGCGCGGCGACGAGAGGTGCGCCGTAGTCGACGCGGAAGCTGTGATAGCCGTCCGGCACCGTGATGGGGAACGAGCCTATATCGACATATGAGGTGTCGCCGTGGGTCGTGAACTGCAGATAGTCGGCCGTCGCAGTGAAGCTCGACAGGAAATCGACAAAGACCGCCTCGCCCGAGAAATATCCAGGAACGGACACGCTTGCCGTGAATACACCCGAGATCGGGCCGGGGTCGAACAGCGGCGCAAGCGGATCGCTGTCGTCGATGGACAGCGTGACGGTCCCGGGTGTGCCGACAGGCGCCACGACCGGATCGCCGGGCGAGGTGCCGCTCTGGGTCAGGCTGTCGACACTTGCGCTGTAGAGGAACGTGGCGGCGTCTGCGGTGCTGGCGCTCAGGACAATGGCGGCTGTCGCAGCGGATCGAAGGAAAATCGACATATCAACCTCTCAAAAGACAATGTCCCAGCCTAGCACGAGATGGGCCGTCCCGATATGAAGCACCGCCGCGATTTCACGCCACGACACGCTGGGCCCCAACAAGCGACGTGAAGGATGCCGCGAACGTCAGAACCCCCTTTCCCCTCCCCGCCAATTTCGCCTAACACCGCGTCATGACCCTCGACACACGCTTTCCGGCCGTTTCGGACCTTCGCGCGCGCGCCCGCCGCCGGGTTCCGCATTTCGTCTTCGAGTACCTCGACAGCGCCACGGGCGTCGAGGATCAGCACCGCCGCAACCAGGCCGCGTTCAAGCGCGTGCGGTTCTGGCCCACGGTGCTGGAAGGAGCGATGACGCATGACCTCTCGACGTCGTTCCTCGGGCGCGACTACCCCTTGCCCTTCGGCTGCGCCCCGGTCGGCATGTCCGGCATCATGTGGCCGCGCGCCGAGAAGATCCTGTCGGCCGCCTGCGCCGAGGCGGGCATCCCCTATTGCATGTCCACCGTCGCGACCGTGGTGCCCGAGCAGCTTGCCCCCACCATCGGCAACCAGGGCTGGTTCCAGCTCTACATGCCGAAGAACCCCGAGTTTCGCGGCGACATGCTGCGCCGGGCCAAGGACGCGGGCTTCCACACGCTGATCGTCACCGTGGACGTGCCGAACGACAGCCGGCGCGAGCGTCAGCGGCGCGCGAACCTGACCATCCCGCCCAAGGTCTCGCCGCGGATGCTGTGGTCGATGGCGATGCATCCGTCCTGGACCGTCGGCACCCTGAAGGAAGGCATCCCCAGCTTGAAGCTCTGCGAGGACTATGCGGCGCAGTCGGAAGACTACAGCTCGGTCGCACACGCTGGCCACGTCATCCGGGGACAGCCCGCCTGGGAGTCCATCGACGAGATCCGCGCGATCTGGGATGGCCCGATCCTGGTCAAGGGCATCCAGCGCCCGGCCGACGCCATCCGTCTTGTCGCCCAAGGCGTGGACGGGATCTGGGTTTCGAACCACACGGGCCGCCAGTTCGACGGCGGACCGGCGTCGATCGAGTGTCTGCCCGCGATCCGTGCAGCGCTTCCCGATATCCCGATCGTCTTCGACTCCGGCGTCACCGGCGGCCTCGACATCCTGCGCGCGCTGGCGCTCGGAGCGGACTTCGTGATGCTGGGGCGGGCGTTCCACTATTCGGTCGGAGCACTTGGCGAGGCGGGACCGCCGCACCTGATCCACATTCTCTCGGACGACATGAGGTCCTGCATGGCGCAAATCGGCGCCCGCGACCTGAGCGACCTGAGCGCGCGGCTTGTCGACCCCGATCCCTTCGCGACAGGTCCGACGCCCTAGACACCGCCGGCGACGGTACTTGCTCCCCGATGCTGCGCCCGCTACGAATTTGCTGCGGGTGCGAAACGGAGGCGTGACGATGGCCGAATTCAAGAAGATCCTGATCGCCAACCGGGGAGAGATCGCCATTCGCGTCATGCGCGCGGCGAATGAACTCGGGAAGCGCACCGTCGCGGTCTACGCCGAAGAGGACAAGCTGTCGCTCCACCGCTTCAAGTCGGACGAGGCCTATCAGATCGGCAAGGGCCTGGGGCCGGTGGCCGCCTACCTCTCCATAGACGAGATCATCCGCGTCGCGAAGGACTGCGGCGCCGATGCGATCCATCCGGGCTATGGCCTTCTCTCCGAGAACCCGGCCTTGGTCGCCGCCTGCGACGCCGCCGGCATCGCCTTCATCGGCCCCAAGGCCGACACGATGCGCGCCCTCGGCGACAAGGCCAGCGCGCGGAAGGTGGCGATCAAGGCGGGCGTTCCCGTCATCCCGGCGACCGAGGTCCTCGGCGACGACATGAAGGCCATCCGCAAGGAAGCCGAAGCCATCGGCTATCCGATGATGCTCAAGGCCTCCTGGGGCGGCGGCGGTCGCGGGATGCGGCCGATCCTGAAGCCCGAGGAACTGGAGGAGAAAGTCCGCGAAGGCCGACGCGAAGCCGAGGCGGCCTTCGGCAACGGCGAGGGCTATCTCGAGAAGATGATCCTCCGCGCCCGCCACGTCGAGGTTCAGATCCTGGGCGATAACCAGGGCAACATCTATCACCTCTGGGAGCGCGACTGCTCGGTCCAGCGCCGGAACCAGAAGGTCGTGGAACGCGCGCCCGCCCCCTATCTCTCGTCCGCGCAGCGCGAAAAGATCTGCGGCCTGGGCAAGAAGATCGCGGAGGCCGTCGACTACGAATGCGCCGGCACCATCGAGTTCCTGATGGACATGGACACGGGCGAGTTCTTCTTCATCGAGGTGAACCCCCGCATCCAGGTCGAGCATACTGTCACCGAGGAGGTGACGGGCATCGACATCGTCCGCGCGCAGATCCTCATCGCGGAGGGCAAGTCGCTGGTCGAAGCAACGGGCGTCGCGTCGCAGTACGACGTCCAACTCGACGGCCATGCCATCCAGTGCCGGATCACCACCGAGGATCCTTCGAACAACTTCATCCCGGACTATGGCCGCATCACCGCCTATCGCGGTGCGACCGGCATGGGCATCCGGCTCGACGGCGGCACGGCTTATTCGGGCGCGGTCATCACGCGTTACTACGACTCGCTTCTCGAGAAGGTCACCGCCTGGGCTCCCACGCCTGAGGCCGCCATTGCGCGGATGGACCGCGCCCTGCGCGAATTTCGGATCCGGGGTGTCGCGACCAACATCGCCTTCGTCGAGAACCTGCTGAAGCACCCGCAATTCCTGAACAACGAATACCACACGAAATTCATCGACCAGACGCCCGAGCTGTTCGACTTCCGCCCCCGCCGCGACCGGGCGACGCGCATCCTGAACTACATCGCCGACGTGACTATCAACGGGCACCCGGACGTCGCGGGCCGGCCCCTGCCGCGCGAAGGGCTCAAGCTTCCCGTCGCGCCCGAAATCGGCACCAAGTCGCCCGAGCCGGGTCCCAAGGCGATCCTCGACAGGGAGGGCCCCGAAGCCGTCGCGCGGTGGATGTCCGAACAAACGCGTCTTCTTGTCACCGACACCACGATGCGCGATGCGCCTCAATCGCTTCTGGCGACTCGGATGCGGTCAGTCGACATGATCAAGATCGCGCCCAACTACGCCCACGACCTGTCGCAACTTTTCAGCGTCGAATGCTGGGGCGGGGCGACCTTCGACGTGGCCTACCGCTTCCTCCAGGAGTGTCCGTGGCAGCGCCTGCGCGACCTGCGCGCGCGGATGCCGAACATGATGACGCAGATGCTTTTGCGCGGCTCGAACGGCGTCGGCTACACGAACTATCCCGACAACGTCGTGCAGTCCTTCGTGAAGCAGGCTGCAGAAACCGGCATCGACCTCTTCCGTGTCTTCGATCCGCTGAACTGGGTCGAGAACATGCGCGTCTCGATGGACGCCGTGCTCGACGCCGGCAAGCTGCTGGAGGGCGCCATCTGCTATACCGGCGACATCCACGACCCCGACCGCGCGAAGTACGACCTGAAGTACTACGTCGACATGGGAAAAGAGCTGAAGGCGGCCGGCACCCACATCCTCGGACTCAAGGACATGGGCGGCCTCGTGAAGCCTCGCGCTGCGACGGCGCTCGTCAAGGCGCTGAAGGAGGAGGTGGGCCTGCCGATCCACTTCCACACCCACGACACGGCTGGCATAGCGCTCGCCTCGATCCTCGCCGCGTCGGACGCGGGCGTGGACGCCGTCGACTGCGCGATGGACTCGCTCTCGGGCAACACGTCCCAGGCCACGATCGGAACGCTGGTCGAGGCGCTGAAGCACACCGATCGCGAAACCGGGCTCGACATCGGCGCGATCCGGCGGATCTCGAACTACTGGGAAAGCGTGCGCGACCACTACGCGGCCTTCGAGTCGGGGATGCAGTCCCCCTCCTCCGAGGTCTACCTGCACGAGATGCCGGGCGGGCAATTCACCAACCTCAAGGCACAGGCCCGCTCGATGGGGCTCGAGGACCGCTGGCACGAGGTGGCCGAGACCTATGCCGACGTGAACCGGCTCTTCGGCGACGTCATCAAGGTCACGCCCATCGCCAAGACCGTGGGCGACCTGGCGCTGATGCTCGTAAGCCAGGGCCTGTCCACGAAGGACCTGATGGAGAAGGACACCGACTTCTCCTTCCCCGACAGCGTCATCACCTTGATGGAAGGCTACGTCGGTCAGGCCCACGGCGGGTTTCCCCCGGACGTCGTCAAGAAGGTCCTGAAGGACGAAAAGCCGATAGACGTCCGTCCCGGCTCGCTCCTCAAGCCCGCCGACATGGAGGCCGAGCGCAAGGCGCTGTCCGAACGCTTCGAGATGAAGATCGATGATGAGGATCTGAACGGATACATGATGTATCCCAAGGTCTTCACCGACTATCTGGAACGTCACGCCATCTACGGCCCCGTCCGCGCGCTGCCGACGCGGACGTTCTTCTACGGCATGGAACCGGGCGAGGAAATCTCGGCCGAGATCGACGCCGGCGTCACGCTCGAAATCCGCTGCCAGGCCATCGCCGAGACCAATGCCGAGGGCGAGGCGAAGGTCTTCTTCGAGCTGAACGGCCAGCCACGCACCGTGCGCATCGCCGACCGCTCCTCCGGCAAGGCCGCCGCGCTGCGCCCCAAAGCCGAGCCCGGCAACGAGAACCACATCGGTGCGCCGATGCCCGGTGTCGTCGCCTCGGTCGCGATCCAGGCCGGCGGAGAGGTGAAGGCGGGCGACCTGATGTTGACCATCGAGGCGATGAAGATGGAAACCGGCCTTCATGCCGACCGCGACGCTCGTGTGAAGGCCATCCATGTCTCGCCGGGCGCCCAGATCGACGCGAAGGACCTATTGGTGGAACTGGAGTAGACCGCACGGCCGAGGATCGGCGACACGCGTTAACCTTTCGGTAACCGCCTGCGGCTAGACCGCAGGAATGCCCAAGTTCCGCGGTTCTCACGCCACAATCCGACGGAATGCTCCGGTCATGGACTTGAGCTGGAAACGTCGCGGCCGCCTCGCCGGCCTTGCCATCCTCGCCGCCGCTTTCGTCGCGGCCAACGCGTTGCCGGACCTCGGCGCCGCGGCCGCTCGCACAGGGGGCGCGACCGGACCGGAGACGCGGTCCTCCAGTGCCCTCGACATCACGCTCGCCCAGCTTCAGGCCCGCGCGCATCTCGACCGCTTCTTCGAAGCGGTCCTCGACGACCGCGGGATCGCGCGCAATGGCGCGGCCCTCAAGGTCGCCCTTCGCGACGAACGCACAGGCGCGGGCAGCATCGTCTGGATCACGCCCTTCGCTCGGCGCGGGGACCTCCTGATGGGAACGCTGGCAGCGGCGCCCGCCCCGGCGCTGCGCATACGCCAGGGCGACCTGGTGCGCTTTAATGCCGAGGATGTGCGCGACTGGTCCTTCACGGGCGCGGACGGGCGGATGTACGGCAACTTCACCACACGCCTCGTCCTGAACGCGATGGCGCCCGATCAGGCCGCGCGCATCGCCGCGATCCTCTCCGACAGTCCCGCCCCTGCAGATTGGTAAGCCGCCGAAAATCTGGGACCACGCCGGCTTTTTCGCTTGCAGCGCGTGCCCGGAGTTTATATCTCCCGCCACGGACGCGGGCGTAGCTCAGGGGTAGAGCATAACCTTGCCAAGGTTAGGGTCGTGAGTTCGAATCTCATCGCCCGCTCCAAATTTTCAAAGCCATACAATGGTCTAGGTTAGCCCTCCGGGGGACTTGGATCAATCGCAACACGCGTTTTCGTGTGAACGTTCACAATTGAGGTGAGTGCGTCTGCGAGGGTTCCCTGCTTGGCAAAGGTGCACGAAGCAAGCTTCGGCAGAATATGCTCTACCCCTGAGCTACGCCCCGCGTCGTCAGTAGCCGATGACGCACAGCGAGTAGTGCATGGTGATCCTTGAGTGCCCGTAAAGGGCGTCACACACCCACACTGCATTGGCATAGTCACGGCTCACTGTGTTCCTGCCACCGCTCTTGTATCGATAGCCAAGCGGAACCGCCAAGAAGAGATAGTTCAGTTCCACCATGACCAGCGCTTGGATCCGGTCGCGATACACCTCATTGCCCATCCAGGCGCGCCCAGCTTCGATCTCCAAGTCGGGGGCCCAGCCGGGATGCCACGCATCGATCTCGTACTGCAGGCTTGGTTTCGAGTTCTCACCGAAGAACACCGGCCTCATTTTATGCTGATCTGCCCGCATCCCTGCCTCGACATCGAATCCGAGAACCTGAAGATCGCTTCCCAAGTGATTTCGAACCTCGTCGCTCGTAAGGCCTTTGCTGCGGTGTTCGATTCCGACCGCTTCAAGATGACGATCGAACACATCGATGACCGCTCCAACAAACTCGGCAGGACGCTGAGTGCGTGGGATTTTGGTTTAGCGAACCCCAATGTTGGTCATGCCGCCTGTTCAATTCACGCACGCCCTGCGGGCCCCCTTAGGGGCCTGGCTCCATACGGGCTGGGCGGCTTCGGCAGTGGCATTCCGAGCCTGGCTGACTACTCGGTGATGCCGGCGAGAAGAAGTCCCTCGACGTAGTTCGCCCGGTCCTCGTTGCTTCGGAACGGGAGCGCGTTGCCCTCGTCGAACGCCGACAGATCGGGAGAAAGCGTGAGGATTTCCATGGCGAGCCAGTCTGCCTCGTCCGCAAGACCGAGATGACCGTAGGTCGCCGCCAGGGTCAGCTTGCCGAGCAGCATTTCGGGGTTCCTTGCGACCACGTCTTCCAGGATCGCGCGGGCCTCGTCGTATCGGCGCAGCTGGAACAGGATGTGTCCCTCCACCCACAGGTAGGCGAAGGTGTATCGAGGGCTGAGCCTTTTCGCGGTGCGAATGGCGGCCAGGGCCTCCTCCTTGTCGCCGCCATAGGCCAAGGTCTGCGCCAGGACTGCGTAGCCGTCGGCACTGCTCGGCTCCAACCTGATCGCTTCCCGGGCGGCGGAGATCGCCGCATCGTGGCGGTGGCGGGACAGCAAGACCACGGCCAGCGCGAACTGCGCCTGCGGCAGTCGAGGATCCAGCGCGACCGCCAGTTCTGCTTCGCTCAACGCCAAGTCCTGACGGTCAGTGTTCTCTCCCAGGCGGAACAGAATCGACGTGGCGTAGGTCAGCGCCAGGTTCGCGTGCGCTCTGGCATAGCGCGGGTCGACGTCGATGGCGCGGCGGAAATAGTCTCGGGCCTCCAGGATGCCGCTGTCCGTGAAGGTTCGCAGCGGCCGGAGACCGCGCAGCAGAAGGTCGTAGGCGTCGGAGTTGACCACTTCCCGACGTTCGAACCGCGCCTGTTCATCGTTCGTCAAACGGATCGCAAGGGATGACACCACGGCCCGGCTGACATCGTCCTGCAGATCGAAGATGCCACCGATGTCGCGGTCATAGCGGTCCGCCCAGATGCTCTGCCCGGTCGCGACTTCGACAAGGGTGGCCGTGACGCGCACCCGGCGCTTGTCTCGGCGTGTGCTGCCGGTAAGTGCATAGTCCGCGCCCAGTTGATGAGCGATCTCGACGGGTGTTCCCATGACGTCCCTCAGCGCGAAGGTCGAGGCGCTGGAGATCATGCTGAGGCCAGACACGCGCGACAGGTCCGTCGTGATATCCTCGGTCAGCCCGTCCACGAAATACTGCTGCGCCGGATCGTCATCGATATTCGAAAAGGGAAGGACAGCGATGACCGGAAGGATGGGTGCGTGATCCGGTCCGGCTCGAAAGACCGTCAGGGCGTAGCCGATGATGGCGACCAGCCCGACCAATGTTCCGAAGACGATTGCCGCCTTGAGCGGCCACCTTCGCTTCCGTCGCTGTGCGTCCCCGGACATGGTTGCGGGCAAAGTCGGCACCAGCCGGTACCCGCGACGCCGGACCGTCTGGACGCAGTCGCGGCCCTCTGGCCCAAGCGCACGACGGATGTCGCCGATACACTGGACGAGGCTGTCGTCGGTCACCGCCACATCGGACCAGATCGCGGAAACAAGGTCTTCCTTTCCGACGATATCGCCAGATCGCTGGACAAGGTAGGCGAGGACTTCGACGGACTGTCGGCGCAGATCGGTCAAGGTGCCGTCCGCCTCGCGAAGCTCGCCAGTGTCCAGATCGAACCAGTGCGCGCCGAGCCAGACGCGTTCGGGCGATTTCGTCCAGATTTCGGGTTCGTTTCGGGACACCGGGGCCCTCGTTGGGAATCCTGACATGGCTCGCACAGATCGGCGAGTCGAGACACCGGCGGGGATGCATGCCGGATTCGCAATGTGTGACACACGAAGTATCGCGGATTTCCCATGCAGGACAAAGCATCTCTCGCCGGTGTCACGGATCCATTGACCGACAGGAGGATACAATGCGCACTTTGAGAGTTGCCCTGATCACGACCGCTATCGGCGTCATCGCCGCAGGATCGGCCCTTGCCCAGAGCAAGGGAGAGTTCGTCGTCACCAAGATGGCGGAGAAAAACGTCAGCACGCTACCCGATGGAGAGCTGTACTGGCATGTCGAGAATTTCGGCAGCGTTGCCGATGCCGAGGCGGCCGCCGGCGAGTACTCTCTTGCCGCCGAATTCGACGACAAGGCGTGGCTTTTCACTCTGGCCGACCGAAAGGCGGGGGAGATGGGGGGTACGCCGGTCGCGGCGATCGGGCCGGTTCCGCGGATCGATTCAGACAGCTTCCTGCTGAGGATCAACAACGCCACCGCGCCGGTCGGCGCCAAGACGACCATCCACAGCCATCCCGGCCCCGAGGCCTTTCTCGTGCTGTCGGGGCAACTGACCCAGCACACGCCTTACGGAATGCACGTGCTGAATGCCGGGGCGAGGATGCCGGGCGTTCCGGATCAGGCGATGGAAATCCAAAGCACCGGAGACGAGGATCTGCGCGAGCTGATCATGTTCATCGTCGACCCGTCGCGCCCCTTCGCCGAGGACGCGACCCTCAACTGAGGTGCGCACCGGTCGGCGTCTCCTCCCAGGCGCCGACCATCCACTGCACCGGATATGTGAGAGAAATCCAATGTCTCAGCATCACGAAACTCTACCTCGACTACCAGCAGCTGACCGGTCAGGACCAAGGCTTCTGACGATCGTAGAGGAGGTCGTTCACACGCCAGGATGTGAACGATGCATCACCCAGCACGAGAAAATCCTAAGGGAATCAAGAAAGAGGCCGTCTTGACACTAACCTTGTGAAGGTAGCGGACAGTTGGTCGGATACTCCAGAATCCACGGAACTCACTTCGCACCCCCCCAACACCGGGGAATAGGGGGGCTTCCATCTTCATCACTGCAACTTAGAAATTTCTGCTGAAAAATCAAGGCACCGGCCCGCATCGACATCCTTTCTGTCTACCAGGGTGGTGAACTCGTGGTTCGGGGTTCGGAGGAGTATTAGGAACACCCCATCCGCTATGTGGACGTATCGATCGAACCAACGGATCTGCCCATTTATCTGGTCTTGGCAGCCCACGAGCCCAGCGATTTCGAGGTCCGCGGTCATCAGTTCCACTATCCCCATGCCGGGGACGCTTTCAGCGCGGTGGTGCCTGCTGAAGCAAAATAGCGAGGTCGCCTAGGTTTGACCTCTCTCGCGCCAAGCACCGATCTCCCTGAGTTAACCAACCGCCGTTACCTCACCTCGGTTACATCGCGGGCCATGATAGTCATGTCGGAAGGTGTAGTGCACACGTTGAGAGCGACAGGTACGAACACGCTCGATCCAGCCCGCTCCACCACACCAGCAAGACGTCAGAAAGACAGCCGTGTTCTTGCGAGCCTGTTCACTCCCAGCTGGTCCAGGATCGGTCGCATGATCCGGCCAGCGACAACGCCCGCCCAGAGGGCGATGGCCACATAGGCGACTGTCGCGACAGGGCCTACGGTCAGTTCGAGGACGAACTCCATCGGCTTGTGCGTCAGGTAGATCATCAGCGCGTTCGCCGAAATTGCGACGACGGCCAGCGACACGACCCGCGGCAACCGGACCGCAGGCAGCGCCAGCACGACCAGCAGGCCCGCGACCCAGAGATATTCGTCCCCGCCGAGCATCAGGGCCACGACCACGGCGTGCGCCGCCATGATCCCCGCGACGACCACGCCCCGACGCCAGGTGTCCGCTTGGGCGGCGAGCATCCCGATCAGGAGAAGCGGAAACAGCGTCGTCGGCCAGCGGCGAAGGACCGCGCTCGCGGACCCGAAATCGTCGAGTGTCGCGCCGGCCCAGATCACCGTCGCGACGGCCACCGCCTCGGCCGCCACGATGACCGCGAGCATCCAGCGCCAGGGGTCGCGCCTCAGCCTCTCCCTGACCGTCCTGAAGGACAGGGCCAGACCGACGACAAGGAATAACTGAAGATAGGCGTGCAGGAACCACAGCCAGATGATGTGATGCCGCGCCGTCGGATCCTCGCCCGCCGCCAGAGCCAGGAAGGGCGATAGGTTCTCGTAGAGCAGGACGGCCGACGGATCGACGTCGCGGCCAAGTGCCACCGTGTGGACGAGGTAGATGACCAGGGCCACCGGAATGAGCGGGATCGCGATCTTTGCCATCAGCGCCCAGACCCGCCCCGTCTGCCCGTCCGCCAGGATCGACGGAAGCTGCAGTCGCCCGAAGGCAAAGCCCGCAAGCGCCACCAGAAGCGTCGATCCCCCGCCGACCGCGGCCCCGTTGCCGTGTTGCGCCACGATCATGATGATGGCGAGGGTCCGCAACAGGATGAAGCTGTCGAGCCGGGCGGCCTCGAGCGGCGCGAACCTCGTGGGGCGGACGGTTTCGGGCCAGAGCCGCCCCAGGTCGGCGATCGACATCCATTCCCACCCCTGGGGAAGGCGCAGCCCGCTCCGTTCCAGATCCATCCGCGTCTCGATGGTTCCAAGACTGTCGGTGCCGAGGTCGGCGAGCGAGACGTCGCGGCGCGTCACCGCAAGCCCCGAGGTGCGGGCATACAGCGCGGCTATGGCGCATTCAGCCGGGGTCGAAGGCGCTTCGCCCCCTCTCTCAGGCGTCGGCGGCGACAGGACGTGGTGTGCCAGCGCCGCCCGGTCGATCTTGCCGTTCCTCGTCACAGGCAGGCAAGCGAGGACGTGTATGCCTTCAGGCCGCATGTAGGCCGGCATCTGGCGCGCGAGGGCCGCACGAACGGCCGGAACGACCGAGGCGTCCCGCGCCGCGACGAAGAGGTGAAGCGCGGGGCGGTCGCCGACCACCAGGCATTCCGCCGCCTCGATGCCCGCGACCTGCATCGCCACGGCGGCAATCCCGACGGGTTCGATCCGGTGGCCGTTGATCTTCACCTGCGCATCGGCGCGCCCGATGGCCGTGACACCGCGTCCGGGCAGCCAGAACCCAAGGTCTCCGGTCCGATGCGACATTCCGTCGTCCGTATTCAGCGACCGGGCGCCGACGACAGGGTCGGGAAGGTCGATGACGATTTCGCCCGACTCTCCGGGACCGACGGGCGCACCGTCCCCATCGACGATCCTGACGCCGGTCCAGGGCATGGGATGCCCGACCGGCACGCGGCGCGACCTCTCTCGGTCATCGGGCAGGAAGGCGATCAGCGCGGCCTGGGGAGTCTCGGTCGCACCGTAAAGGTTCCACTGCCGGGCGTCAGGCGCGATCCGGCGCCAGTCCCCCACAAGCGACGGCGGCAGGGTATCGCCACCCCAGAAGACGGCGCGGCATCCCTCCAGGGCGCCCGCGTCACCGGACAGGGAAAGCAGCAGCGCGGTCGCGGGCGTGACGTGCAGGACGCTGACCCCGGCCATCCGCGCCAGCGCCGCGAGAGCCTCGGGCCGGCCGATCTCGTCCTCCGAGGGGATGGTCACGCAGCCCCCGGTCGACAGCGGCAGGAAGATGTCGCGCATGATCGGATCGTGCGAAAGCCCGGCAAGCATCAGCGTCACGGGCGCGTCGATTGCGAGTTCCCGAGCCTCCCACTCCACGAAGCGCAGCAAAGACCGCGCCCGGTGCAGGATCGCTTTCGGACGCCCCGTCGTGCCCGACGTGAAAAGCGCATAGGCCGGACGGTCGCCGGACGGCAGCCTGGGCGGCGGGGCTTCGTCCGCCTCGGACGGCCGGACAAGCGTGATCTCGCTCGAACCCTCGTCCCAGACGCCGCCTGCCGGAATCATCGCTTTTGCGCCAAGCGTCGCCAGCATCTCGCTGACGCGATCCTCCGGCAGCGCCGCGTCGATCAGGGCGAAGGTGCCGCCTGCGCGGGACACGCCCAGCATCGCCGCCACTATCGTGGGTCGGCGCGTCGCATGGATGGCGACGGGACGGGTCAGGTCGACGCCCCCTGCGTGCAGGCACGCGGCCATGCGCTCGGCCTCGTGCCTCAGCGCAGCGTAGGTGACGTCGGCGTCGGAGGTCCGAAGCGCCGGCGCGTCGGGGACGCGCGCGGCAGTCTTCTCGAAGACCTCCCACAGACTCTCGGCCCCATGCCATGCCGTCTCCACCGGCGGAATGACGACGGCGCTATCCTGTCGCGCCGCCGCGAGGATCTGCCCGCAGGTGGCCTCCGGATCGCGCAGGGCCGCCCGGAAAAGCCTGTCCTGAAGGTCGAGGAAGGCGACCGCACGATCCTGCGAGAGGTGTTCCGCGTCGTAGAAGGCACGCGCGACGATCCTCTCGCCCTCTTCGGTCAGCACGAGGTTCAGGTCGTATTCCGTCCGCCGGTCCAGGAACTCGCGCGGCCCGACCGTCAGGTCGCCCGCCCGCATGGGTCGGGCCGAGGGAAACTTGTTGATCGACACGAACGGCCCTTGCTCCCGCTCGAGCAAGGTCTCCATCAGCGGCGCGGCCTCGTTCTCGACCATCCGTCCGAAGCGGCCTTTCAGATCCCGGGCATGAGCCGCGAAGGGCGTTCCCGCCTCGTGCGACAAATCGAGCGGCAAGGTATTCGAGAAGGGCCCGACCACCCCGAGCGGCGCGTCGAGAGCCTGCCGGCCCTCGGTCTGGAACCAGGTCGATACGCGCGGTGTGCCGGTGAAGGCCGCAAGCCCCAAACCATAGAGCGCGGTCAGGATGCCGAACTTGGATGTGCCGCAGGCCCTCGCGAGCTGTTTCAGCTCCGCTCCGCCCGGCGTGAAGCTGCGCTCGACGAAGTGCCCCAGGTGGCTGCCGGCTTCCTCCGACAGAACCCCGTCTTCGGGGATGCGGGCAGGATCGGGAAAGCCGTCGACAAGTGCTTCGGCGTCGCTTGCCGAGGCGCGAGGTGGGCCGAAGGAATAGTAGGACCCGACCGGCGCCAGCCTTTCGCCCGCCAGCGTCTTCAGCAATTCCTCGTTCACCGTTCCGCGCGAAAACCCGTCGGTGATGGCGTGATGCATCGCGACCGTGAAGCGCCAGTGATCGTTTCCCACGGCCACCAGAAGCCGAACCATCGAAGCCGCGTCGCCCACGTCCACGTCACGGAAGACAAGCGGCACGGCCCAGGACCTGAAGTCCTCGAACCGTCCATTGCTGCGGGTCGTCTCAAATCGAAAGCGCGGAAATGGGGCGACGCGCCCCTCGATCTCGCCATTGCGCAGGGAGAAGCTGGTCCGAAGGGCCTCGTGCCGCGCCACCACCGCGGAAAACGCCCGCTGAATGCCACCCAGGTCCGCAGGGCCCTCGACCCTGTGGCCAAGGCCGATCATGTAGGACCCCGCCCCCGACAGCTCGGCCGTGACGTAGCGGCGCTGGTTCCGCGAAACGCGGATGCGACCGGCGGCGTCGCGAGGCTCGACGGGACGGGTGTGTGAGTTCATGGTCCGTAACCCTAATGCAGCCAACTGACCGGATTTGTGACAGCATGAAGACTAAGCGCGACGCGCATGCTCAAGTGGCGGCAATGCCACAGGTCTTGCATCCTGTCACCTTCAGGACGGGCGCGCCCGTGAAACCCTTGGGACAAACGTGAAAGCGGCAAAAGTCTCTCAGCCCAGATGCCGCTCAAAGAACTCCAGCGTGCTTCTGTGCGCGGTCTGCGCAGCCTCTGCGACATAGTCCGCCGGGCGCGCCTCGTTGGCGAAAGCGTGGCCCGCGCCCGCATAGACCTGCGTCTCCATCTCCGGCCAGAAGGCCTGCACCTCCGCCAGCATCTCGGGCGGGACATGGCTGTCCTCCGCCCCGAAATGCGCAAGGACGGGGACCCTCAAAGGCGCCGTCATGTAGGTCGGAAGCCGCGTGCCGTAGAAGGCCGCCGCCGCGTCGACGTCATCGCCCTGCGCCATGCGGATCGCCAGCCCGCCGCCCCAGCAAAAGCCCATCACGCCGACCTTGCCGCCGTTCGCTCTCAGGATCGCGGCTGCCGCCGCCGCGTCTCGCAGGACGGCGTCCGGGTCGCACGCCATCATCAGCCCGCGCCCGCGTGGCGCATCGCCGAAGGGGATGACAGCGCCTCTCTCCTGCCGGTCAAACAGGGCCGGGATCGCGACCTCGTAGCCGTGGCTGGCGTACATGCGGGCGACGCCCTTCAGCTGGTCGGTAACGCCGAAAATCTCCTGAAGCACGACGATTCCCGCCTTGCGCGCGCCCCGTGCAGGTTCGATCCAGCAATCAAACTCGTGTCCGTCCGACGCGGTGATCCGGGTAAACATGGTGTTGCCCTCCTGCATTGTCCGCACAGACCCTAGCCGGTCAAACCGGCACGCGCACCATGTGGTTGTCCCAGGCGCGATCGGCCTTCGACAGCGGCGCCAGCCCAGAAGCGTCAAGTGTCAGAAGCCCTCCCAGCCCGTCGCTCAGCACCATGCCCCTGTCGCCCGGAGCGACGCCGCAGACGTCCGCGCGGTCATGCGCGTCGAGGAACACTCCATCGAGGCCGAAGCGGTGAACCCGTCCACCCCTAGGCGACGTGATGGCGACCAGCCCATCCGCAATGGCCACGCTGCCCGCGTAGCCCTTCATCAGCATGTGCTCGGCAAGCCCGACCCGCGCCAGCATCGGCGCCTCGCCCCTTCGGTGCAGCCCGAGGAGAGGGACGGGATCCGTCTCCTCGCCCTCCCACTGCATCGCGAAGGCAACCGTTTCATCCTGGTGAGCGAGGTGACGGATCGACAGGCGGTTCAGGTCGGCTGCAAGCTCGACCGTCTCGTCCACGCCGCCCGCGACGGTCGCGTAGCTCAGGTTGGGTCGCATCGTGTCGAGGTTCAGCTTCTCGCGGCCGTCCGTCAGGATGCCGCCGTTCGCGATGACCAGAACGTCGCCGGGCAAGGTGAGGATATCATGCGGCCCGACCCCGCCCGATGCGATCTCGCCGATCCTGCGATAGCCCTCGTCGCGCGACCAGAGCCCCAGCCGCCCCTCGCCCGTCGCGATGTCGTTTTCCGTGGTCACCAGAACGCGCCCGCCTTCGACGAAGGTGCCATGGCCATAGAAATGGCGGCCCTCCGGCGCGTCCAGCCGGTGGAGGACCGTCCCCAGGGAACAGTCGATGACAAGCGCGAAGGTGCCGGGCCGCCGCGCGAAAGCCACGGCCTCGGGCGCCGTGGGATGCGCCGCTGCGGCGTGTCCCCGGTCGGGAAGCGGGATGCGGAACAGGTCGCTGCCGTCGCGCGCTATGCCGAAGAGGGCGTAGGCCCCGTCCGGCTCCCGCGCCGCCGCCAGCCAGGCCGGGCTGCCCGCCGCGGCCCACCCGAAGGCCGGCAGGCTGCCAGCCGCACACAGGGCGCCCATGAAGCTGCGGCGTCTCATGTCAGTCGCCGTCCTGCGAGTTGAACCCCTGCGACACCCCGAGCGCCGCGCCGATCTCGGTCGCGGTCGCCGTCTGGATGGACGCGATCTCCTGCTGAAGCGCCTCAAGCCGGAACCGTGCCGCGGGATCGGCCACGCCCGCGAAGACCGGGTCGTCCAGCGCCTCGGCCGTCGCGATGGCACGGGCAAAAGCTGCGTCCGTTTCCGGCGCCTCGGCCAGCTCCGCCGCAAGACCGCGCAAGGCCTCGAGCGACAGCACGACGTTACGTTGAGACCGACCCGAGCGCCAGGCCTCGGCGCGCGTCGGTCGGGGCCTCTCGAAGGTGCCCATTGGCCGACCCAGCCGCTGATCCTTGGTGAACTCGAGCCCGGTCATCAGCGCCGTATAGAGCTCACGCGTGGCCTCGGCCTCGCTCATGTAGGCCGCGTTTCCCGGCTCGCCTGCGGTCCGAAGGATCTCGGCATATGCGTCCCACGCCTCCGCCAGCGCGTGCCCCGTGCGCGCAAGATCGCGGGACAAGGCCACCGCGAGGCGACAGGCATAGTCGTCGGCGTCGTAGCTTTCGCCGTAGAGCACCGCCTCAATCGCGAAGAGCCCGCGCCCGGCGACGGAGACCTGCGCGAAGGCGTCTGCATCGTCGATGACGGGATCCGCCTCCGCCACGAGCCCGGCAACCGCTTTCGGCACCATGCCGCGAGCGTCCGGCCAGAACGCGATGGAAAGGCCGCGCCCCGTCTCTTCGAGCGGCCCGAACTGGAGGTGCGCCACTCCCATCCAGGCGTCGAAGGCCGACTGGTAGGCGGGTCGAACCGCCTCCTGCGTGCAGTCGGCCTCGGCCGCCGACCGAAGCGCCGTCGTATCGGCCTGAAACGCAGCAACGGCAGGCAGGATGTGATCGTCCACCGCCTGCTCCACCCCGGCATGTCCGGCAAGGGGCGCAAGGGTCACGGCAAGGGTCAGGACAAGTCCGCGCATCAGAGCGACTCCAGGAACCGGATCAGCGCCGCCCGGTCTTCCGGCGGCATGGACACGACGGCCTCGCGCTGCGCCTCGGCCTCTCCGCCATGCCACAGCATGGCTTCGAGAAGCGACCGCGCACGCCCGTCGTGAAGGAAGTACGTGTGGCCGTTGACCTGCTCGGTCAAGCCGATGCCCCACAGAGGCGCCGTCCGCCACTCGCGCCCCGTCGCGACACCCTCGGGCCTGCCGTCGGTCAGGCCCTCGCCCATGTCGTGCAGAAGCATGTCGCTGTAGGGCCAGATCAGCTGAAAGCTCTGCGGCTCGCGATCCGGCAGGCGGTGCGTGACGAACTTGGGAACATGGCACGACGCGCAGCCGGTGTCGTAGAAGACCTCCTTGCCGCGTAGGACCTGCGGATCGTCGATGTCGCGGCGCGCGGGCACGCCTAGGTTCCGGCTGTAGAAGGTGACGAGGTCCAGACCTTCGGCATCGATCTCGGTCCCGCGCGCGTCGCCGTCGCCGTGGGGCGCACCGAGGCAGGTCTCCTGCGCCTCGGTGCAGTCCCCGCCGCCGCTGTCGAACATCGGGTTCGAGATGCCGATGTCGCCCAGGAACGCACTCGCGCCCTGCTGCTCGATGGTGGGATTGCCGGCCTTCCAGCCAAAGCGCCCCAGCATCGGTGCCTCGTGGGCGGCCGACCAGACGATCTGTGCCCTGCCCGAGACGCCGTCGCCGTCTGCGTCCATCGGATCGGCACGGGCCAGGATGTCCTCTGCCGGCACCGCCTCCAGAAGTCCCAACCCGATCATCTGAGGCGCGACGCGGGGCGAAAGCTGCACCTCCGGCGACAGGTCGCCATACCCCAACCCTTCGACGCCATAGGTCGGCCGCCGCAGCGTGGCCGTCTCGCCGCCGGACAGCGCCACCTCGACCATCTCGTAGTCCACCGTCATCTGTCCCTCGGCCGCGTGACCCGGGACGGCGAGGTCCTGAAGCTGGCCGCCGTAGGTCGGCTCAGGCCGCGTGCGCGGCGTGTCGATGCCGATGGACGCAAGGTAGGTCTCGATCTCGTCCATCGGAGCATCGCCCGCCGGCACCGACAGCCGCAGGAACATCGAGATGCGATTGTCCTCCGGTCCTTCCGGCGGATGCCCGCGCCCGTCCTTCAGGTGACAAAGCTGGCACGACCGCGCGTTGTAGACCGGCCCCAGCCCGTCCGACGCGAGCGTGGACGAGGGCGACGACACCCAGAGCTTCCGGAAAAGCCCGTTGCCGACCTTGAAGGTCAGTTCACCCTCGAAGCCGATGTTGCCCGAGGGCAGCGAGAAGGCGTCGGCGTCGTCGCGGGCGCGCACGGTCGCGGCACCGGCCGGCTTGGCCTCGAACGCCTCGGGCTGGCTGAAATCGGTTGCCGGCGCCGTCACCGCCGCGATGCGCGCGGCTTCGTCATTGGTGCGGGTCTCCGGCGTCAGGTGCAGATCGCGCAGTATGGCGATCTCCGCCGCCGGACTGGCGGCGGCGGCGAGCACCATGGCAAGGGTTGCGAAGAACGTGCGCATGAACACCGTCAATCGGGCGGCGACAGGAGCGCCGCCCAGCGAACTCCTACTGGAACACGGCGTTGGGGTTGTCGAGACTGTCCGACCCTTCGAACCCGATCCCGTCGAGGCCAAGGGCCGTCACGGCGCGTTCGATGTCCGAGGTCTGCGCCACAAGCGCATCGACCGCCCCCATGATCAGCGCCTCGCCCGCGTCGTTCCCGCGCTCCAGCATCCGGTCATAGGCAAAGCCCGCCTCGGCGGCGGTCTTGATCCGTCCAAGCCGCGCCATCGTGTGGTCCAGCGCATCCGTCAATGCCGCGTCGACGGCGGGGTCTGCCTCCGCCACCAGCGACGACAGGCTTTCGCCGGACACGAGGCTGCCGTCGGCGCGGACGTATTCGCCGAGGTACACGTTCCGGATGCCCATGCCGTCGTAGTAATGGCTGTTGTGGGTATTGTCCGAGAAGCAGTCGTGCTCCTCCTCGGGGTCATTCAGAAGCACGCCCAGCTTCATCCGTTCTCCCGCCTGCTCGCCATAGGACAGCGAGCCCATGCCGGTCAGGATCGCTGCAACGCCCGCGTCCCCGTCGGCGAGAAGCGTCTCGCGCGCCTCGCCGCCATCCTTCCACTGTTCGGCCATCCACGAGAGGTCGGACACCAGAAGCTCCGTCGCCGCCTTCAGGTAGTCGCCGCGTCTATCGCAGTTGCCGTTGGTGCAGGCGTCACCTTGCGCGAAATCGGTCCAAGGCCGCGCTCCCGCGCCCGCCCCGCTGCCGTTCAGATCCTGACCCCAGAGCAGGAACTCGATGGCGTGATAGCCGGTCGCGACGTTCGCCTCGACGGCGTCGGCCTCGTGGAGCGTCTCCGACAGAAGCTCAGGCGTGATCTCTGTCGCATCGACTTCGGTTCCGGACAGGGTAAAGGTTGGGCTCGCCACCACGTTCAGCACCGCGTAATCGTTCTCGTCCGTCGCGCCGCCGTAGGTCGCATCGACATAGTCGATCAAACCTTCATCCAGCGGCCAGGCGTTCACCTTGCCCTCCCAGTCGTCGACGATGGCGTTCCCGAACCGGAACACCTCGGTCTGCTGATACGGCACCCGCGCCGCGCGCCAGGCGTCCTTCGCAGCCTCCAGCGCCTCCGCCGAGGGTGTCGCGATCAGCGTGTCGACGGCCGTCTCCAGGGCCTCGGCGGTGATGCGGCTGTCTTCATAGGCGGCAGCGGCGATGTCGGCATAGGTGCCGAGAACGTCAGCCTTGCCAGCCAGCGCGGGGCTCGCAAAGGCGGTGGCCGCAATTGCAGCAGTAGAGAGCAGTCGTGTCATGAGGTCGTCCTTCTAGTGCAGGGTCTTGAGGCGCAGCCGCGCCGGTTCACGCGTCTTCGTCAGAGCGAAGCGCCGCAGGGACATGCCGACATCTCGGGCGAGGCCGGCGAGGATCGGGGCAAGGTCGGCGCGGACCAGGAGGAAGGCCATCAGCATGGCGTCCTCCTCGGCCGGTTCGGCCGCGGCCGAAATGAAGGTGGCGAAGCAGGCCTCATCGGCCCCGAGGCAGCCGCAGAGAACGTCGTGCCGCATTAGGGGACGACGGCCGTGCCGGGCGCAGAGGTCGAAGAGGGCTTCGAACGCCAGCGCCGTCGCAAGCCCGGCCTTCTCGCCCAGTGCCTCGACAAGTTCGCGGACCGCGGCGTCGCGTCCCGTCTGGCCATCGGCCCAGAGCCGCAGGAAATGCACGGCCGCGGCCTCGACCGCGCCCAGGTCGCCCATGTGTCCGACGGGCGTACCGCCGCGGGGATGATCTTGCACGGTCATGTCGGCCTGCTCCTTCAAGGGCAAACCTGACAAAAACACTCGGGCTCGTCAATCCTGATTAAATTGCTCAGAATTGGATGCGGAAGCGCGTCCCCGTCCCGCCCGTTTCCTCCAGCGAAATAAGGCAGCCGTGGGCCAGCAGAAGCGTCTGCACGATGGCAAGACCCATGCCCGTGCCCCCCGAATCCCGTCGCGTGGTGAAGAACGGCTCGAACACCTTCCGCGCGTTTCCGGTCGAGATACCCGGCCCGTCGTCGGTCACCGTCATCCACGGCACGTCGCCGTTTCGTCCGGTGTCGAGCACGATCTGACGCGCCCCGGCCTCGACAGCGTTCTCGACAAGGTGGCCGAGGACGACCATCAGCCCTGACTTCGCCAGCGGGAGCGGCTCGGCCTGGTTGCCCACGTCGATGCGGATCGCGCCGAAGCGGCCGCGCAGCTCGGGCAGACAATCCTTCAGCCGCGTCGTGCCCCGGTGTTCGGGCATCCGCGCGGCGGCGATCTGGCGCGCCGCGCCCAGAAGCTTGACCGCGCGTTTTTCGGCGCCCGCGATGGTCGCCACGAGCTTTTGCGCTCCGGGCGGAAGCTCCTCGGCCTGAAGCAGTTCCGCTGCGCCCCGGATCGCGGTCAGGGGCGTCTTCAACTCGTGCGTGACGTGGTCGGTATAGCCCCGCACGGCCATCTCGCGCGATTGCAGCACCTCGGCCATGTCCAGGACCGCCTGCGCCAGCTCGCCGATCTCGGGCGTGCCGTAATGGTCGAGCGCGTCAGGCGCGCCGCCCTCGCGGATATGCTCGGCCTTCGCCGCCAGCGCCTGCACGGGCGACAGGATCAGCCGCCACAGAAGCCACCCCAGCACGAGGGTGGCCAGGAACGATCCTCCGGCCACGATAACGACGGCCTTCCGCCGCCCGGTCAGCGGCGTCAGGAAATCCGCGATCAGCGCGGCATAGATCGGCAGGACGAGGATCGCCAGCAAAGACCCCCCGAGCACGAGCATCAGGGGCGGACGCCACTTCGGCGCTACGTACCTTGACACGGCCCCATCCGAAGGCCCACGCCGTGCAGCGTCTCGATGGCGTCGGGACAGCCCGCATCGGCCAGCTTCGAGCGCAGGTTGCGCAGGTGGCTGTCCAGGGTGCGGTCGGACACCACCATCCCCGGTCCCCAGATCGCATCGACAAGAGCGGGCCGGCTGAAGACCTGCGTCGGACGCGACATGAGCTTCGTCAGGATCGAGATTTCGGTCGAGGTCAGCGTGACCTTCTGGTCGTCCACCTTGCAGACGTGGGAATCGGGAACCAGCGACAGCCGCCCGATCTGAAGCGTGTCGGGCGCGTCGGGCGCCGATCTGCCTCCGCCCGTCCGCTTCAGGATCGCGCGCACGCGCGCCACCAATTCGCGCGGGCTGAACGGCTTCGTGACATAGTCGTCGCCGCCCAGCTCCAGGCCAAGGATGCGGTCGACCTCGTCGTCGCGGGCGGTCAGGAACAGGATCGGCAGGTCGCTGTCGCGGCGGATCGCCTTGCACAACTCGAGGCCATCCATCTCGGGCAGCCCGATGTCCAGAACGGCCAGTGCCGGTTTGATTGCGCGCGATTGCGCAAGCCCCTCGGCCCCGTCGCGGGCCATCACGGCGGTGAAGCCGGCGCGTTCCAGCGCCATGCCCAGCACCTCTCGGATCTGTGGGTCGTCGTCCACGACAAGGATGGTCTGGTTACTCATGACAGCTACGGTCGCAGACTCTGAATGAGGTTGGGTTAGAGGGTAGGAGCGTTCCCGCCGGGGAGCGAGGGGACAGAGCCCCCCAGCGGGTGAAATGCGTGCCTAGTGGTAATATATCTACAACCGGAGTGCAGATGCGCGCGTGACCTCGTGCAGAGGCTGTGCAGCGGTCAAGCGGGGCTCCGTTGCGCCGGACGATGGCGCAGGCTATGGCCGTCGCCATGCCACGCTACGCCTTCAGGATCGAGTATCTGGGCAGCCCCTTTTCGGGCTGGCAGCGGCAGGACCACGCCCCCTCGGTGCAAGGGCGCATCGAAGCGGCGCTCGCACGGCTCGAGCCCGGCCTTCCCTCTCTCGCCGCCGCAGGACGGACGGACGCCGGCGTCCACGCGACGGGTCAAGTCGCGCACATCGACATGACGCGGGATTGGGACCCCTTCCGTCTGTCCGAGGCGCTGAACCACCACTTGAGGCCGGACCTCGTGGCGATCACCGCCTGCGCGCGCGTCCCCGACGACTTCCACGCCCGCTTCTCGGCCGTTGAACGGCGCTACCTCTACCGCATCGCCCTGCGCCGCGCGCCTCTCGTCTTCGATCAGGGCCAGGCCTGGCGCATCCGGCGCGACCTCGACATCGCCGCCATGCGCGAGGGCGCGGCGTATTTGGTGGGCAACCACGACTTCACCACCTTCCGGTCGACCATGTGCCAGGCCAGGAGCCCGGTGAAGACGCTGGACGAAATCGCCATCTCTACCCGCCCCGCCGAGGCCGGCACGATCGTCGAGATCCGCCTCCGTGCGCGGTCGTTTCTCCACAACCAGGTCCGGTCCATCGTGGGAACACTCGAACGGGTCGGCGCCGGCACCTGGACGCCCGACCGCGTCAAGGACGCGCTCGATGCCCGCGACCGTGCCGCCTGCGGTCCGGTCGCGCCACCCGACGGCCTGTTCCTGACCGACGTGCTCTACGAGACCAACCCCTTCGCCTGACCGGCCGCTGCCGCCGCCTCAGATTCGCCCTGCCCGCGTCGAAGGATCGCCAAAACCGCCGAGCACGATCCCCTCCATACTCGTGACGAGTGACGGAGGCGTGGGACCATGTCAGGACTGTTCGCGATCTCGGCCGATGCCGCGACCTTCAGCGTCATCGCCTGCCTTATGTTCCGCGAGGTGCTGATCCTCTGCCGCCCCTGCGACGACCGGGACGTCTGACAGCCTATTCGGGGAAGTAGAACGTCAGGTTCGCCCAGAGGCTCTCCCACGACACATTCTTCGCCGCCGCGATGTCGGCCGCGGGCTCTCGCAGCACCACCGCATCCAGCATGTAGCTCCTGCCCGGCACGGCGGGCACGACCGCCTCGCCCGCCGCGTCGGTGCGGACGGTCGAGACCGTGACCACGCCCGCCGCGTCCTTCTCGAAGACCTCGATCTGCGCGTCACCCCTCGGCGCGCCCTGATAGAGAAGGCGCACCCGCAAACCGTCCTCGGCGCCGCCGGTATAGGGGTTCTCCAGCGCCACCAGCTCGGTCAGCAGCCCCGCCTCGGCGTCCGCACCCTCGCCCGATCCAACAGCGACCAGAGCCTTGGCATAGCGCGAATAGACCTCGCGGACCTTCTCGTGGGAAATGCCCCGCGCCTCATGCTCTGCCAGCGTCCATTCGGCGTCCTTGTGGCGCACGAAACTTTCGAACATCTCGAACGTGTCCCAGGTCAGGAAGGTGTCCGTCGTGACGTGGATCAGGACCATCAGCCCCTCGCCCTCGACCGCAACGGTCGCGGCGGGCCGATCCCCGATCACGCCCTCGACGGGCCGCGTCTCGCCCTGCCAGACGTAGTCGAACCGGCGGAAGTTGGGCGGCACGTAGGCATAGCTCGACCCCTCGTAGGCCTGTCCCACGCGCAGGCTGGCGACGACCTCCCCACCCTCGGGCACCACGGGCTCGACGGGATCGATCCAGAATTCGTGGGCATTGGCGAGGCTGGCGATACATGCCATGCACAGGAACAGGACGAGGACGGAACGCATGACCAATCTTCCTTCATTCGCGGCGTTCGCCGCCCTCGCGAGGGTGATCTTCGCTCTGGTGCTGTCAACCCTGATCTCCGTCACGCCTGCGCGATCCCACGAGGTCCAGCCCGGCGTCATGGACATCGAGATCGAGGGCGACAGCCTGCGCGTCTACATCGAATGGATGATCGAGGCCGCCGTCGCGGGGATCGACCTCGACGGCATCCAGAACACCAACGACGCGGCGAACGAGGAGGACTACCTCCGTTTCCGCAGCCTCCCGCCCGAGGACATGGCCGAAGCCTTCCGCGCCGCCTGGCCCGACCTGTCGCAGAAACTGACCTTCCGAGCGGGCGAGACCGTGCTCGACCCCGAACTCGTCGATGTCACGGTGCCCGAGGTCGGCAACGTCGAAATCGCGCGCATCTCGACGGTCGATCTGTCCGTACCACTTCCCGCCGGAGACGACCCGCTCGTCATCGGCTGGACCGGCGACCTCGGCCCCCTGATCGTCCGGCAGCGCACCGTCGAGAACGGATACGCGGGCTTCCTCACCTCGGGCGCGCTGTCCGACCCGATCCCCCGCACCGGCGCGACCGATCAGGGTCCCGCCGAGGCCTTCGTCGACTACGTCGCGGCCGGCTTCGACCACATCGTGCCCAAGGGCCTCGACCACATCCTCTTCGTCCTGGGCCTCTTTTTCCTGTCGCTGCGCCTGTCGCCCCTTCTCTGGCAAATCACCGCCTTCACGTTGGCGCATACCGTCACCCTGGCGCTCGGCGCGCTCGATATCGTCCGGCTTTCGCCCGACATCGTCGAACCCCTGATCGCGGCCTCGATCGTCTATGTCGGCATCGAGAACATCTTCGTGCGGAAGCTGCACCCCTGGCGACCCGTCGTGGTCTTCTGCTTCGGCCTCCTTCACGGCTTGGGCTTCGCCTCGGTCCTCCAGGATTTCGGTCTCTCGGCGCAGAACTTCTTGCCGAAGCTCATCGGCTTCAACGTCGGCGTCGAACTAGGGCAACTCGCGGTCATCGCCTCGGCCTGGCTGATCCTCGGCATGTTCTTCGGCGAGAGGGAGTGGTATCACCGCCGCGTCGCCGCCCCTGTCTCGGCCGCCATTGCCGTGATCGCCGCCTTCTGGGTGCTCGACCGCACCGGGGTCATCGCGGGCGCCGGCCCGTGGGGCGTGCTCACCGACCTCACCGAGGGGGGCCTCCCGAGCCTCGCCACCGCCCTCGCGGCCTTCGTGCCGGTGGCGCTCCTGACGGCCCTCGTGCTGGCCAAGCCCGCCGCCGACGACTTTCGCGACGCCGCCGGCATGGCGACTTCGGCCATCCTCTTCGTCGGCATCGTCGCCACCTTCACGGCGGGCGCCTGGGGCCTGTCTATCCTACTCGCCCTGGTCTGGCCCCTCGCGCTGAGGTTCCAGGCGCTCGGCGGTCCCGAACCCGCGTGAGGACCCCGCGATGAAGACGGCCCTCGTCACCGGCGCCGCGCGCGGCATTGGTCTCGCCACCACCCGGCTCTTCCTCGAGAACGGCTGGCAGGTCTCCATGATCGACCGCGACGAGGACGAACTCGACCGCGCGGCCGCGCCGCTCGACCACGTCGCCGCCATCCCGGCCGACGTCTCCGACCCTGACGCTGCTTTACGCCTCGTGGCCGAGACGCTCGACCGCTTCGGCGCCATCGACGCTCTCGTCAACAACGCCGGCGTCGCCGACTTCGGACCGATCGAGGAGACGACCTTCGAGCGCTGGCGGCGCGTCATGGCCACGAACCTCGACGGGCCCTTCCTCGTCTCACAGGCCGCGACCCCCGCGCTGAAGCGGACGAAGGGCGCCATCGTCAACATCGGCACATCCAAGGCGGCCGTCATCCACCTGACGCTCCAGCAGGCCGTCGAACTGGGCGAATACGGCATCCGAGTGAACGCCGTGGCGCCCGGCCCCGTCCGCACAAAGCTCGCGATGGCCGTCCACACGCAGGACATCATCGACGCCTACCACGACGCGCTGCCGCTCAACCGTTACGGAAGCGAACGCGAAATCGCCGAGGCCATCGTCTTTCTTTGCTCGGACCGCGCCAGCTTCATCACCGGCCAGTGCCTCGCTGCCGACGGCGGGTTCGAGGCCGCGGGCATCGGGCTTCCTGCCCTGCGAAAATAGGGCATTTCGGGTGATTCCCTAGCGCGCCCCTGAATGTTGCTGACAGGGGTAAGCAAGTCAGACTGTCATTCTAAGGGCTTGCGGGCGCTCCCAGATACATCTGTTCCGACTTTACATTTGCACTACACTTCCTGTGTTCGAGGAGTACGAGTGATGGTCACCGAAAACCGCCGCCCGGCCGCCAGGGCCGTGCGGAAAGATCGCGGCACGATCTACGACCGTGTCGCCGAGGCCCGGGCGCGGCGCGCCGCGGCCGCCGAGAGGCACACGTCCGATCCGCCAGCGCCGCAGAGAAAGACGCCCGCCGCTCGGCAGGAAGACGCGTCCGCCGCCCGGCAGGCGCTGCAGAACCGCGCGCGCCAAGCACTGCCTGTCACATCCGAACCTGCGGCCAACGCCGTCCACGCGCCCGACCACGATGGCGACCTTGAACTGGTCCCCGAGCTGATCGCCCCTCCCGAGCAGCCGCGAGAGCTTCTGCCGTCGTCCGAGCCACCTCCGAGCCAGCAGCGCGGCGCGGCCAATCTGCCGGCCCTCGTGCCTGCGGACGAGACGCGCCTGCCCACGCCGGTCGTCGCGGGCAAGTCCTGGCGCAGCGAAGCGCTTCAGTGGATCATCAGCGTCCTCATCGTCGCGGCCATAGCGCTTGGCGTGATGTGGAACGGCCGGAACGCGACCCCGGTCGAGCCGGTTGACGAGGTCTCGACCACCACCATCGACGCGCCTGCCCGGCCCGAGGTCGCGGCGGTCGAGCCTGCCCCGCAGGCCCCCACCGCCGACGCAGCACCCGACCGGACCGCGGCCGGGCTGCAACCCTCGGTCCCGGGCGAGACCGCCGACACCCCGGCCGTCGGTCCTCCGCCCGAGCCTGTCCCCGAGCCCGTCGAAGTGGCCGCCGCCGAGACCGAGGCTACCGACACCCAGCCCGTCGACCCCGACATCGAAGCCCTGCGCGCCCGCCTCGCTGAATCCGACGGCGGGCCGGCGGATTCCGGGGTCGAAGCGCTGCGTGAACGGCTGGCCGCGGAAACCGGCACGGTGCCCGAAGACATCGTCGTGGAAGCCGCGCCGACCCCCGAAGAACCGACGCTCTCTCCCCTGCCCGTCGACAGCGACGTGCGCGTCATCCTCCACGCCCCGCGCAGCGTCCCGGGCGAGCGTGTCGGGCTCCTCTCCGACGCGCTCGGCGAGGCCGGCGTCTCGGCCGAGGTGCGGGACGTCAACATGACCATCACCCGCGACAACGTCCGCTTCTACCACCCACAGGATCGCGAAGCCGCCGCCCTCGTCGCGCAGGCGATGGACGCCGACCTCCGCGACTTCACCGACTTTTCCCCCAGCCCGCCCGAAGGCCTGATCGAGGTCTGGGTCGCGGGCGAGGAAATCGGCGGTTCGTCCTCCGGCACCGCAACGGGCAGCGGCACGCTGTCGGGCCTCCGCGGCGACCTGCGCGCCATGGCGCGCGACCTGCGCCGCGCGCTGCGCTAGATCACACCCACTTCGCCATCGGCGGCAGGCTCATCAGGACCGCGTTCGCGTCGTGTCCCGTTTCCAGCCCGAACTTCGTCCCCCGGTCGTAGACGAGGTTGTATTCCGCGTAGAGGCCCCTGTGGACCAACTGCGCGTCCTTCTCCGCCTCGCCCCATTCCATGCCCCTCCGCCGCTCGACAAGCGGCAGCCACGCGGCCAGGAACGCGCGCCCCACGTCCTGCGTGAAGGCGAAATCCGCCTCCCAGTCGCCCGTCGTCCAGTCGTCGAAGAAGATGCCGCCCACGCCGCGCGCGCGGCCACGGTGCGGCACGAAGAAGTACTCGTCCGCCCAGGCCTTCAGCTTCGGATAGATCTCCATCCCATGCCGGTCGCAGTGCGCCTTCTGGACCGCATGGAAATCGGCCGTGTCCTCGTCGTACTCGATGCAGGGGTTCAGGTCCGAGCCACCCCCGAACCACGAGGCGTGCGGCGTCCAGAACATCCGCGTGTTCATGTGGACCGCCGGAACATGCGGGTTCTGCATGTGCGCCACCAGGCTGATCCCGCTCGCCCAGAACCTGGGATCCTCGGCCATCCCCGGCACACCGCGCGCCGCCATCGCCGCCTGCGCCCGCGCGCCCAGCGTGCCGTAGACCGCCGAGACGTTGACGCCGATTTTCTCGAACACGCGCCCGCCGCGCATCACGCTCATCAGCCCGCCGCCCGCGTCCGAGCCGTCCTCCGACGCCCGCCGAGTCTCGCTTACCTCGAAGCGGCCCGCCGGCCGGTCCGAAAGCGGCCCCTCGACCTGCGCGTCCTCGACGCCCTCGAAGGCCGTCACGATCTCGTCCCGCAAGGCCCTGAACCAGGCGCTGGCCCGCGTCTTCCGGTCGCCGAAGTCGTCGCTCATCGTCCCCTCCGTTCCTGTCTGGCTTGCCTTCTACGCCGATCCGGGGGAAACCGCCAAGGGCAGGAGGCGAGACGCCATGCCAGAGACCACCGCCAGGCCCGAACGCGACGGGCGTTCGCTTCTGCGCGACGCCGTCTTCGGCGCCATCGACGGCGCCGTGACGACCTTCGCCATCGTGGCAGGCGTCGTGGGCGCCGACCTTTCGACCCGCGTCATCCTCGTCCTCGGCCTTGCCAACGTCCTCGCCGACGGCTTCTCGATGGCGGCGGGCAACTACGCCGGCACCAAGGCCGAACTCGACGATCTGCGCCGCCTCCGCGACCTCGAGGACAAGGAGATCGTCCTGCACCCGGACGACGAGATGCGCGTGCTGCGCAAGATCCTCCACGACAAGGGCCTCGAAGGACGCCTCCTCGACGAGGCCGCCGAGGCCATCGCGCGAAATCGCAGCGCCTGGATCGACATGCTCCTGATCGAAGGGCGCGGCCTCTCGCCCGTCGATCCGCATCCGATGCGCGCCGCGCGGGCGACCTTCGCGGCTTTTCTCGCCGCCGGTATGGTCCCGCTCCTGCCCTTCGTCCTGGGTCTGCCCGAGGCCTTCCGCTGGTCCATCGCGCTGACCGCCTGCACCTTCTTCGCCGTGGGAGCGCTGAAGTCGCACTGGTCGCTATCGCCGTGGTGGCGCTCGGGCCTCGAGACGCTCGCCATCGGCGGCACGGCGGCGCTCATCGCCTATGCCGTCGGGACGTTCTTCAACGCCGCCTGAGCCACGGCCCCCAAAAGGAAGGGGGTGTCCGCAAACCGTGTTGGTTCGCTTCGCCTTGACGCGGAAGAGCCGATATTCTTGTGCGTTTCCCACGGAGGTTGCCGGTGCTACACCACCATTTTCGCCGCTTTCTCGATGCCCTCGACGATCTTAACCCGGCCCAGATAGAGGATGCACAAACGAAGATCCGGGATATCCGACGAAAAACGGAAGCTATCTCGGAGATCGAGGCACGGACAAACCGAGAACACAAGTGCCCTTTCTGCGGCGACGAGCGGCGTCAGAAGTGGGGTCGCACCCGAACCAAGATCCAGCGCTACCGTTGCAGCGGCTGCCGCAAGACCTATTCAGGCCGGACAGGGAGCGCCATCGGCCGCATCCATCGTCCTGACCTGTTCTTGGTCGCGCTGAGGGATATGCTGGACGCCTCCGCGCCGCAGTCGGTGCGCAAGCTCGCAAGGCAGCTCGATCTCAACAAATACACGGTCTGGCGCTGGCGGATGATCGTGTTCTCGATCATCGGGAGCAGAAGCGTAGCGACGAGTTTCTCCGGGATCATCGAGGCGGATGAGACCTACCAGCGGGAATCTCGGAAAGGATCGCGCGAATGGGTCCACCACAGCAGATCCGCAGAATGTTATTCAGCCGCCGCGCCTGCGGTGGGAAGACTTCACGACGCAAGGGCTGAAAATGATGCGAGGTCTTTCGAGGTGGCAACCCCCATTCTTACCGTCGCAGACCGTAGCGGCGCTCGCCTCTTCCAGCGCCTACCCAACCGCAAGCGCGGAACGGTAGAACGCGCGATGCAACCCTTGGTGCCGGGCGATGCCGTGCTCTGCTCGGACGGTGGCAATGGCTATAAGAGTCTCGCGGCGGCACGCGGCCTGGTGCATTTCGTGGTCGGCAGCAGGCCGGGCACTCGTGTGGCAGCTGGCTGCTATCACATCCAGAACGTGAACTCTCTTCACGCCCGCTACGGCAAGTTCATCAGACCCTTCTGTGGACCGGCCACGAAGAACCTGAATGGTTACATCCGTTGGTTGGAGGTTCGGCTGGCCGGAGTGCGACCGGCAGAGGTTGTACGCGCATCGTAAAATTGGTGGCGCGGCAGAGGTCTGCTTCCCTAAAGCTGCCAATACTGATTGCTCTCAAGATAGATAACTCAGCGAGTTCGTTGAATGCTGCATTCTTCAATCCAGCTCGTTGGCAGGACATTTACTGCCACATTGGCCGGTAGTTCATAAAATGCCATCTTGCTGTAACTCCAGGCATAGGGTTTGCAGTTCTTTAATGCTGCGCCATGTAGAAAAAACTTGAAATCCTGCCGTGCATACCGAAGCGAAGTGAAGATTGAAGAGCGCATTTCCACATTGGGTTTAAACTCCTCAACAATTCGATTGCGGCTGATTGCAGCAAAACTTCCGACCAGAAGAGCAGAGGAACTCATGGAAATAAATACAAAAACAGCGGGAAGCAGAATACGTGGCATTCCGAACCGGAGAGAGGACTTGGTGAGGAAAGCCGCAAGCATGATGGCAACTACAAGGAGCGCTGGCCAGTAGACCAGTCCCAATCTATCTCTCCAGATCGTCAAAAAAGCAATTGCTTGGAAAGGTCTACCAAAGAAAAGAGACGAAGTGAAACCATAAGCCAGCAAACTGTAGATCCCTGCAATGAAGAAACGCATGACTTATTTGCCTTAAGCGGGGGGGCAAAACTGTTCCTATTTGGAGATAATCACCAATGTCGCCCGACCGCAAACCGCAGCTTCGTCCACATAGCTGACCAACACGTTTTGCGGACACCTCCAAAAGAAAACGGCGCCGCACGGCGCCGCTTCTCCCGACTGTCGATGCCGTCACTCGTCGTGGTCGTGCTGACCCGGGGCATAGTCCTTGCCGTTCGTCCGGCCGTCGCCGTCGCGGTCGGTGCCGACGCTGGCCGAGAAGCCCGGAGAATAGTCGCCGCCATTGGCCTGCCCGTTGGCGTTGCGGTCACCGACGGTGTCCGGGTTGTCCTTGGCGATCTGGCCCGGCGAATTGCCATCCTCGTGCAGCGCGGCGGCGGGTCCGGCCAGAGCGAGCGCGGCGAGTGCGGTGATGAAAAGACGCATGGTTCCTCCTGTTGGTCAGAGGCCCTGAAGAAGCGGCCTCGCGGGGAGTCACGAAACGAGCGCCCGCGAAGTTGCGCCCCGCTCCCCTCCCAATGTCGCCTTGTCCTGCCCTGCCCCCGGTCCTATAAGCCCTGCCAAGATGAGCCATGTCGCGAACATCATTCGAATTACGGGCCCGGCGCTCTGACACGATGAGCCGCCGGGTTTCAGGCGTCGAGACTCTCCGCCACCCCTTCGCAGACAGCCCGAACACTTCCCGAGGACACGTCCGATGTGTGCCGACACGCCCGACTACAAAGACACCCTGAACCTGCCTCAGACCGACTTCCCGATGCGCGCCGGACTGCCTGCGCGCGAACCCGGCTGGCTGGAGCATTGGGAGAAGATCGGCGTCTACGACCGCCTGCGCGAAAAATCGGACCGCCCCTCTTTCGTCCTGCATGACGGCCCGCCTTACGCGAACGGCCACCTCCACATCGGGCACGCGCTGAACAAGACGATCAAGGACATGATCGTCCGCTCGCACCAGATGATGGGCTTCGACGCCCGCTACGTCCCCGGCTGGGACTGCCACGGCCTGCCCATCGAGTGGAAGATCGAGGAGGAATACCGCGCGAAGGGCAAGGACAAGGACGACGTCCCCGTCATCGATTTCCGCCAGGAATGCCGCCGCTTCGCCGAAGGCTGGGTCGACATCCAGCGCGAGGAGTTCAAGCGTCTCGGCATCACCGGCAACTGGGCCGATCCCTACCTGACGATGGACTTCCACGCCGAGCGCGTGATCGCCGAGGAATTCATGAAGTTCCTGATGAACGGCACGCTCTACCAGGGCTCGAAACCCGTGATGTGGTCGCCCGTCGAGCAAACAGCACTTGCCGAGGCCGAGGTCGAGTACCACGACAAGGACAGCTTCACCGTCTGGGTCAAGTTCCGCGTGACCGATTTCGCGCTGCCCGACATCGTTCTGGCGGGCGAGGAGGACACGCCCGAGGCGCGCGAGGCCGTCATCAAGGCCGAGGCGGACGCCGCCCGCGACTTCATGGGCGCCCACGTGGTCATCTGGACCACGACCCCCTGGACGATCCCGTCGAACAAGGCCGTCGTCTTCGGCAAGGACATCTCCTACGGCCTCTACGAGGTCACCGGCCGCCCCGAGGAATGCTGGGCGCAGGTCGGCGACCGCTTCATCCTCGCCGACAAGCTCGCCGCCGACGTGATGGCGAAGGCGCGGCTCGACGGCACGATGTACCGCCGCGTCCGCGACGTGACCCCGGCGCAGCTCGAAGGCATGACCCTGCATCATCCCTTCGCGGGGGCCGCAGGCGCGAACGCCGAGTGGGACGACGCGCGGGACTTCCGCGCCGCCGCCTTCGTCACCGACGAGGAAGGCACCGGCTTCGTCCACTGCGCGCCCTCTCATGGGATGGAGGAATACGAGCTCTACCGCGACCTCGGGATGCTGGAGCAGGTCATCACCTACAACGTGATGGACGACGGTTCCTTCCGTGCCGACCTGCCTTTCTTCGGCGGCACGAAGATCCTTTCCGACAAGGGCAAGGAGGGCAACGCGAACGCGGCCGTCATCGACAAGCTGATCGAGACCGGCGGCCTTCTCGCGCGCGGCCGCATCAAGCACAGCTACCCCCACTCCTGGCGCTCGAAGGCTCCCGTCATTTACCGTAACACGCCGCAATGGTTCGCCGCCATCGACCGCCCCATCGACGACGGCCAGGGCGAATACGGCAGCACGATCCGCGAACGCGCGCTGACCTCCATCGACACTCTCGTAAAGTTCACCCCCCAGTCCGGCCGCAACCGCCTGCACTCGATGATCGAGGCCCGCCCCGACTGGGTGCTGTCGCGCCAGCGCGCCTGGGGCGTGCCGCTCACCTGCTTCACGCGGAAGGGCGCCCTGCCGACCGATCCCGACTACCTCTTGCGCAACGAGGCGGTGAATGCCCGCATCGCACAGGCCTTCGAGGCCGAGGGCGCCGATTGCTGGTACGCCGAGGGCGCCAAGGAACGCTTCCTCGCGAACGATGCCAACCCCGAGGACTACACCCAGGTCTTCGACGTCCTCGACGTGTGGTTCGACTCCGGCTCCACTCACGCCTTCGTCCTGCGCGACCGCCCCGACGGCACCGAGGACGGCATCGCCGACGTCTACATGGAGGGCACCGACCAGCACCGAGGCTGGTTCCATTCCTCGCTGCTCCAGGCCTGCGGCACGCTCGGCCGCGCGCCCTACCGCAACGTCGTCACCCACGGCTTCACGCTGGACGAGAAGGGCAACAAGATGTCCAAGTCGCTCGGCAACACCATCGTCCCCGAGAAGGTGGTGAAGGAGTACGGCGCCGACATCCTGCGTCTCTGGGTCGCCCAGACCGACTACACCGCCGACCAGCGCATCGGGCCCGAGATCCTCAAGGGCGTCGCCGACAGCTATCGCCGCCTGCGCAACACCATGCGTTTCCTCCTCGGCAACCTCGCCGGCTTCTCCGAAGCCGAGCGCGTCGATCCGGCCGACATGCCCGAGCTTGAACGCTGGGTCCTGCACCGCATGGCCGAACTCGACACCCGCGTCCGCGATGGCTACAGGGCCTACGACTTCCAGGGCGTCTTCCGCGCCGTCTTCGACTTCGCCACCGTCGACCTGTCGTCCTTCTACTTCGACGTCCGCAAGGACGCGCTTTACTGCGACGCCGACGACTCGCTCCGCCGCCGCTCGGCGCGCACGGTCCTCGACCTCCTGTTCCACCGCCTCACCACCTGGCTCGCCCCCGTCCTCGTCTTCACGATGGAGGACGTCTGGCTCGACCGCTTCCCGGGCGAGGACTCGTCGGTCCACCTCCAGGACATGCCCGAGACGCCCGCAGACTGGCGGGACGAGGCGCTGGCGCAGAAGTGGCAGGGCATCCGACGCGCCCGCCGCGTCGTCACGGCAGCACTCGAGATCCAGCGCCAGGACAAGGTCATCGGCGCCTCGCTCGAAGCGGCCCCCGTCGTCCATGTCGAGGACGCGGGCCTCCTCGCAGCACTCAAGACCGTCGCCTTCGACGACCTCTGCATCACCTCGGACCTCACGCTTACCGCCGACCCTGCGCCCGCCGAAGCCTTCCGCCTGCCGGACGCGCCCGGCATCGGCGTGGTCTTCGAGCTGGCCGACGGCGAGAAGTGCCAGCGCTGCTGGAAGATCCTCCCCGACGTCGGCACGCATTCCCACCCCGGCGTCTGCGCCCGCTGCGACGAGGCGCTGGACTGAGCCGGGTCTTACGATGGCCTTCGAAATCCGCGACTGAACCGCAGAAAAGCATGATATGTTGACCTTTGCCCGGGGTCAGCGCGTCTTGCGCCCGGCCTCTCGGGCGAGGGAGGAACTCGAATGCCGTTCTACATGTTCACGGGGCGCTACACGACGGCGTCCATCAAATCCCTTGTTGCGGAACCCGACGACCGCGAGGCAGCCGCGCGGAAGTTGATCGAGGCGCTTGGCGGAAAGCTCCACAACCTGTTCTTCTGCTTCGGCCAGGACGACATCATCGCCCTGATCGAGGCCCCGGACGACGAGACGATGGCGGCCGGCGCCCTCATCATCGGCGCCTCGGGTGTCATGTCCGGCGGTTCGACGACGAAGCTCATGACCGCGAAAGAGGCGATGAAGGCCATGAAGAAGGCCGGCAAGGCCAGCGGCGCCTACAAGCCGGTCGGAGGCTGACCAAGACGGAGGGGCGGAAATCCACCGCCTCTCCGCCGAACCCTGCTAGAAGTGGCCATGACCTACAAACCCGCCGGCTACACCGACCTCGCCCCCTACCTCCTCGTCCCCGACGCCGAGGCGGTGCTCTCCTTCGCCGAGCGCGTCTTCGACGCGACACGCCTGCGCGTCATGGCCCGCGACGGCGGCGGCATCATGCACGCCGAGTGCCGCATCGGCGACACCGTCCTGATGATGGGCGAGGCCGAGGGTCCGCCCGCCATGCTGCATCTCTACGTCCCCGACCCCGACGCCGCCTTCGCCCGCGCGCTCGACGCCGGGGCCGAGGTGATCCAGCCGATGTCCGAGAAGGGCGACGGCGACCGCCGGGGCGGCTTCCGCTCCCCCGACGGCACGCAATGGTTCGTCGCCCGGCAGGTCGGCTGACGCCTCACCCCGGCGGCATCCCCGCAAACTGCGTCAGCCCCTCGTCCATCCTGTCCCACGGCAGGGCCGTCGAGGCGAAGGTGACGAAGGCCGGAGCGAACGCCACCGGATCGTCCAGGCTCGCGGCATGGATCGCCTTCAGGTCGGGCATCGCGGGAGCGGTGACGAACACGGGCGACCCGCAGGTCCCGCAGAAGTTCTGCACCTTCTCGCGCCCGCTGTCGGCGATCTCGCGGAACGTCTTCGGCGTTCCCGTCACCGTCACCCCGCCCATGAAGGCAAGGTAGGATCCATGCCCGGTCCCGGTTCGCTTGCGGCACTGGGCGCACTGGCAGTGAAGCTGCGCCACGGGCTCTCCCCTCGCCTCGTACCTGATCTCGCCGCAAGCGCAGCCTCCGGTTCGGTGGTCGGTCATCCGGGCAACCTCCTCACGCCGCCGTCGGCTTGGCGAAGATGTCGATCGCCTCGCCGCTCTCAAGGTAAGACTTCATCGAGGACAGCACGATCGGCCATCCCTTCGAGATCCCGTTGAACATGCCGCCGCCCGCTTCCAGCCTGTCGTGCGTCACGGTCAGCCGCACCATGCCGTCGTAGGGTTCGATGTCGAAGGCGACGCGGCTGGTCTTCTCCGCATCGCCCTCCTGCGAGGCGTTGGCCCAGCTCATCACCAGCCGCTTCGGTGCGTCGATTTCCAGCACCTCGCCCACCAGTTCGACGGCGCGCGCGTCGTTCGCACGGACATGCTCCCACCGCGCACCCGGCGTCCAGTCCGAGACGTTCTCGTGCCCCCAGTACAGCCGCGCCACGGCGGGATTGACGATGGCGTCGAACACCTTCTCGGGTGTCGCGCGGATATAGGTGACATAGACGAATTCGGTCTGTGCGGCGGTCATGTCCCGTCCTCCTCCAGATGCTGTTTCAGGGCGTGCAGCAGGCTCAGCCGCTGCACCTCGAACTTGCGGACCCAGCGCTCGTAGACCTCGTGCAGAGGCACCGGGTTGATGAAGTGCAGCTTCTCACGGCCGCGGCGGACGGTGGTGACGAGGCTGGCCTCCTCGAGAAGGCCCAGGTGCTGGGTGACGGATTGACGGGCCATGTCGAGGTGCCCGCAAAGCTCGCCCAGCGTCTGCCCGTTCGTCTCGCAGAGCAGGTCCAGCAACTTCCGCCGCGTCGGATCGCCCAGCGCCTTGAAGACCTTGTCGTCGTCCATCGGCTCCATCGTTTCTGAGATCTCAATATGCAGGTATTTACCTGCATGTCAATCCGCCACTCCGGTCTAGGTTTACGCGCATGTTCAGCCCGCCCGACGACGACCGTATCGCCGAAGCCCTGATGACCCTCGCCCTCGAGCGGGGGAGGCAGGCGACCTTCTGCCCCTCCGAAGCCGCGCGTCGCCTGTCGGACGATTGGCGGCCGCTCATGGACCACGTCCGCCGTGTCGCTGCCACGCTCCCCCTCGTCGCGACGCAGGGCGGCGCGCCTGTCGATCCCCTCGCCGCGAAGGGACCCGTCCGCCTCGCCCTCGCCTGAGCGCCGCCCTGCGACGTGCCATACACTTTGCCGACACCTTGCAGACGCCTCGCAGACCGCCCTTTTCTTGCCCCGTTGCGCCCGCCGCCCCGCAGGTGCAGCATTCGCCCATGCCGTCCCGAACCGTTCCCAGCCCCTTCGGCCCGCTCGCCCTGTCGCAAGAGGGCGACTGCCTCACTGCCCTCTCCTGGGGCGATGGCGGCTCGGACGGCACGCCCCTGCTGCATGAGGCCGAACGCCAGCTCGCCGCCTACTTCGCCCGCTTCCTCACCGCCTTCGACCTGCCCCTCGCGCCTGAGGTCTCGCCCTCGCAGGTCCGCTTCCTCGACGCCCTTCGCGCCATCCCCTTCGGCGAGACCCGCACCTACGGCGACCTCGCCCGCGATCTCAACATCAGCCCGCAGGCGGCGGGACAGGCCTGCGGCGCCAATCCCCTGCCCGTCCTGATCCCCTGCCACCGCGTGCTAGGCACCGGGAATCTCGGAGGTTTCTCCGCTCCGGGCGGAATTGAAACCAAGGTCGCTCTCCTCCGGCTCGAAGGCGCCGCTTCCCTCCTGATCTGAACTTGATAAGGTTCCCGACGAGGATGGGTCGGGGAGGACACCATGATTTTCGAAAGCCGCTATCCGCGCATCGCGCCAAGCGACATGACCGTGACCGACCGCGTGTTCCAGGGTCTCGAGTCGCGCCCCGACGAGACGGTGATCGTCTGTGGCGTCACGGGTCGCAGCCTGACCGCCTCCGCCCTCATGGATCGCATCCGTCGCTTCGCCGGCGGGCTGGAAGAGAACGGTTTCGCACGCGAAACGGTCGCCATCATGTCGACCAACCACCCCGACTACCCCGTCGTCTTCCACGGCACCGCCTTCGCCGGCGGCACCGTCACCACGGCGAACCCGACCTACACGGCGCGCGAACTGAACTACCAACTCACCGACAGCGGCGCCTCGCTTCTCGTCGTCCACCCCGACTTTCTCGCCACCGCGACGGAGGCCGCGAAGGGCACCGGCATCCGCCGGATCCTCACCCTGGGCGACGCCGAAGCCGAGGGCGCGACGCCGATCGACGCCTTCCTGGGCGCGCCGCGCGCCGCGCAGGCCGAGGTCGACCTCGACACCCACGTCGTCGCCCTGCCCTATTCCTCGGGCACCACCGGGCTGCCCAAGGGCGTGATGCTGTCGCACCGCAATATCTCCACCAACGTCGACCAGTCGCTCGGCTGCCTGTCGGTCCAGCCCGGCGAATGGACGGTGGCTTTCCTGCCGTTCTTCCACATCTACGGCCAGACGCTCCTGATGAACGTCTACCTCGCAAGGGGCGCGAACATCGTCACCCTGCCTCGCTTCGACCTCAAACGCTTTCTCGAACTGGTGCAGGAGTACAGGACCCCCCGCATCTGGGGCGTTCCGCCCGTCGCGATCGCTCTCGCCAAGCACCCGACGGTCGACGACTACGACCTGTCCTCCGTGAAGTGGGTCTTCTCCGCCGCCGCCCCGGCGGACGAGACGCTGATGAACGCCGTCCGCGACCGGATCGGCGCACAGGGTGTGCAGGCCTACGGCATGACCGAGCTGTCGCCCATTTCGCACGTCGCCGCCGTCGAGGGCGCCAAGCCCGGTGCGGCCGGCGTCGCCGCGCCCTCGACCGACTGCCGCATCGTCGATCCCGAGACGCAGAAGGACCGGGGTCCGAACGAGGAAGGAGAACTCTGGATTCGCGGCCCGCAGGTGATGAGAGGCTACCACAACAACCCCAAGGCCACCGCCGAGACGATCACCGAGGATGGCTGGCTCCGCACCGGCGACCTGGGGCTGATCGACAACGACGGCGAGTTGTGGATCCGCGACCGCCTGAAGGAGCTCATCAAGTACAAGGGCTTCCAGGTCGCCCCGGCCGAAGTGGAAGCCGCGCTTCTCGAACTGCCGGACGTGGCGGACTGCGCCGTCCTCGGCAAGCGCGACGACGAGGCGGGCGAGGTGCCGGTAGCCTTCGTCGTCCGCGCCCCTGGCTCCGAGGCCTCGCCGGACGACATCCGCGCGGCACTCGACGGGCGTCTCGTGTCCTACAAGATCCCTGCCGAGGTGACCTTCATCGATGCGATCCCCAAGACCGCCTCGGGCAAGATCCTGCGGCGTCAGTTGCGCGACCGTTAAAGCGGCACCTGCGTCGTCAGCGTCGGATCCGCGCCCAGGGTCTGAGGGAGGCCGTCGGCGACCTCGTAGTAGTCGCCCTTGTCCGCGCAGAAGATGTGCCCTGCCAGCGTCAGCCCCGTCGGAGCGTCGACCGTGCCGGCCATGATCGACAGGTTTGCCCCCGCCCCGTCCCAGAACAGGTTCGACCCGCAGACCGGGCAGAACCCGCGCCGCGCCCTGTCCGAGGACTGGAACCACGCGACGCCTCCCGTCACCTCGACGGCCTCGCGGGCGGCGGACGTGGCGGCTACGTGACAGCCGCTCGTCTTGCGGCATTGGGTGCAGTGACAGGCGACGACCGGGCGCATCGGCGCCGTCATGCGAAACGAGACGGCCCCGCAAAGGCAGGAGCCGGTGTGACCCGTTACGCCGGATGGCCCTCAGCCAGATCGGCGCCGAGGCCCGTCATCAGCGTCTCGAAGATCGGGAAGGACGTCGCGATGGGGCTGGCGTCGTCCACCGTGACGGGCTTCGCCGACGCCATCCCGAGGCAGAGGAACGACATGGCGATGCGGTGATCCAGCTGCGCCGCAACGGTCGCTCCACCCGGCACGCCACCCGGCCCACGGCCCTCCACCGTCCACCAGTCGTCACCCTCGTCGACCGACACGCCGTTGGCGCGCAGGCCTTTCGCCATCGCGTCGATCCGGTCGCTTTCCTTGACGCGCAGTTCCTTCACGCCGCGCATCTCGGTCCTTCCCCGCGCGTTCGCGGCGACGACCGACAGGATCGGATACTCGTCGATCATCGACGCCGCCCGGTCCTCGGGCACCGAGATGCCCTGCATGTCGGGCGAGAAGCGCGCGCGGATGTCGGCCACGGGTTCGCCGCCCTCGTCGCGCACGTTCTCGTAGGTCAGGTCCGCCCCCATGTCGCGCAGCGTCTCGAACAGCCCCGCGCGCGTGGGGTTGAGCCCGATGTTCGGCACGAGGACATCAGAACCCTCGACGATCAGAGCTGCGCAAACGGGGAAGGCGGCCGACGAGGGATCGCGCGGCACGTCGATCGACTGCGGCCGAAGCTCCGGCTGGCCCTTCAGCGTGATAACGCGGCCCTCCGACGTCTCCTCGACCCGGACATCGGCGCCGAAGCCGCGCAACATCCGCTCGGTATGGTCGCGCGTCGCCTCGCCTTCGACGACGACCGTTTCGCCGGGCGCATTGAGGCCGGCAAGCAAGACCGCCGACTTCACCTGGGCCGAAGCCATCGGAAGCGTGTAGCGCACCGGAACCGGGTCGGCCGCACCCACCAGCGTCATCGGAAGCTTGCCACCACGCCGCCCGTAAGAGGCCGTGCCGAACAGCGCCAGCGGGTCCGTCACCCGTCCCATGGGTCGCGAGCGCAAGGAGGCGTCGCCGGTAAACGTCGCCGTGATCGGAGTCGTGGCCATCGCCCCCATGATGAGCCGGACGCCCGTTCCGGCGTTGCCGCAGTCGATCACGTCCGAGGGCTCCGCGAAACCACCTGTGCCCACGCCATGGATCGACCACTCGCCGTCCGCACCACGCGTGACCTCGGCCCCGAAGGCCCGCATCGCGGCGGCGGTGGCGAGCACGTCCTCGCCTTCCAGAAGCCCGCGCACCTTCGTCTCGCCGACAGACAGCGCGCCCAGGATCAGCGCGCGGTGGCTGATCGACTTGTCGCCCGGCACCTTCGCCTCGCCCTTCAGCGGCGGCGATTTGCGCGCGGTCAGCGGCCTTGGCTGTCCATGTCCAGACATGGGCGTCTCCCCTCGTTGCGCCGTCCTGTTAGCGCAGACGCCGCAGGCCGTCCATCGGCTCAGAGGCGGCGAAAGGTGAGGTAATGCGGCGACCGACCCTCGCGCATCGCCTTCTGCTCATAGCGCGTCGAGATCCAGTCATCCCAGGCTTTGCTGTCCTCGCCGTCGCCCACCCTCTCGAACCCGGCCTTCGGCACCTCCTTCAGCGCCTGTTTGACGTAGCCTGGAATGTCGGTCGCGATACGGAACTCGGCGCCCGGTTTCAGCGTGCGGTGCAGAGGCTCCAGATACTCGGCCGTCACGAAGCGACGGCGGTGATGTCTCTGCTTTGGCCAGGGATCGGGATAGAGCAGGAACGCCTTCGACACGGACGCCTCGGACAGCACGTCCATCAGGTCGCGCGCATCTCCCGGATGAACGCGGACATTGTCCGTGCCCAGCTTGCGGATCTTGCCCAGCAGCATGGCAACACCGTTGATGTAAGGCTCGGCCCCGATGATCCCCGCCTCCGGATGAAGCGACGCCTGATGAACCAGGTGCTCACCCCCGCCGAAGCCGATCTCCAGCCAGACCGGACGCCCTCCGAAGAGCGCATCAAGGTCCAGGGGCAACCGTTCGGGGTTCACGTCGCGGCTGACCGGGCCGGGCGACAGCGAGTCGAGGTCGGCAAGGTCGCGCTTCTGCGAGTCTCGGAGCGTCTTGCCCTTGATGCGGCCGTAGAAGTTACGCCGGGGCGCGCAGGGTTCTTGGGGATCGGTCATGGCGCGCCACCTTGCAGTCGGGGCGCTCAAGGTCAAGACTTGCGCGACGCGCGCAGCAGGCCTAGGAACGAAGCATGAACTCGGTGACCTTCGCTTTCGTGGGACAGACCCTGACCGCACTTCCCTCGGGTGCACTGTGGTGGCCGTCCGAAAGTCTGCTCGTGGTGTCCGATCTTCACCTGGGCAAGTCCGAGCGCATCGCCCGACGGGGCGGCACGCTTTTGCCGCCCTACGACACCGTCGAGACTCTGACGCGTCTGGCCTCCGACCTGCAGGCCATCTCGGCGCGGACGGTGCTTTGCCTGGGCGACAGCTTCGACGACCTTATGGCCGGCGAGGCGCTGGACGATAACGCCCGCGACGCCCTGCGCGCGCTTCAGGCCGGGCGGCGCTGGCTCTGGCTCGAGGGCAACCACGATCCCGGTCCCCTCGACTTCAAGGGCGAGCACCTCGCGGACTTCTCCATTGGCCCGATCACCTTCCGTCACATCGCGACGCGAGAAGCGGGAGCAGGCGAAATCTCGGGCCACTATCACCCCAAGGCGAAACTCCAGGGCGGGTCTCGGCCCTGCTTCATGGCGGACGAGGGTCGGCTGATCCTGCCCGCCTACGGGTGCTATACGGGCGGTCTTGACTGGACGGCCCCGGTCCTGCGGACGCTCTTTGCCGATCGCGCCCTCGCCTACCTGACCGGCCGCCGGGTGCTGACGGTTCCCGTCCCGAGGGCGGCGTGAGCCTCGCGCCCGAGATCGAAGCGAAGATCCGCGCGTCCTTCGCGCGTCAGACAATGATGCAGACGCTCGGAGCGGAACTCCTGGAGCTTGGAGAGGGGACGGCGTTCATCTCTGCGCCCATCCTGCCCGGCAGCCTTCAACAGCAGGGCGCGGCGCATGCGGCACTGACCTTCGCCATAGGCGACAGCGCGGCAGGCTATGCGGCTCTGACGCTATTCGATCCTGAGGACGAGATCGTGACGGTTGAGATGAAGATCAACCTCCTGCGCCCTGCACTCGGCGACCGGCTCTTCTCGGAAGGCCGCGTCGTGCGGGCCGGACGACGGCTCACCGTCGTCCAGGCCGAGGTCTTTTCTGAGGTCGCTGGGACGGAAACCCGTCGCCCTTCTTCAGGGGACCATGATCCCCGTCGGCGGTTCTGACGCCCTCTGACCTCAGGTGAGGCCAAGCAGGCTGAGAATGATGATGACGACGACGACGAGACCGACGAGATAGATGATGCGGTTCATGAGTGCCCCTCTGGAGTTTGTCGTGGGCTAACCGTCCTCACGCTGATTTGTTCCACGACATCCGTTCAGGCCGTCAGCCCCTCGGGCTCCGCCAGACCGTGCGATCGGCAACAGGCGGTCACCGTATTGGCCAGGAGGCACGCGATGGTCATCGGCCCGACGCCCCCGGGGACCGGCGTGATCGCGCCCGCCACTTTCTCGCAGGAGGCATAGTAGCAGTCGCCGACAAGCCGCGTCTTGCCAGCGTCGCCGTCGACTCGGTTGATGCCGACGTCGATGACCGTCGCCCCCGGCTTGATCCAGTCGCCGGGCACCATCTCGGGCCGACCCACGGCGGCCACGACGATGTCGGCACCCCGCACGACGCCCGGAAGGTCCTTCGTCCGACTGTGCGCGATCGTGACCGTGCAGCTGTCCCCCAGAAGAAGCTGCGCCATCGGCTTGCCCACGATGTTCGAGCGCCCGATGACCACCGCGTTCAGCCCCGACAGCGAACCGAGATGTTCCCTCAGCATCATCAGGCAGCCGAGCGGCGTGCAGGGCACCATGCTCTTCTGCCCCGTGCCGAGAAGCCCCACGTTCGAGATGTGGAAGCCGTCCACGTCCTTCGCCGGGTCGATGGAGTTGATGACAAGGTCCTCGTCCAGGTGCTTCGGAAGCGGAAGCTGCACAAGGATGCCGTGGATCGTCTCATCGGCGTTCAAGTCGCGGATCAGCGCCAGCAGGTCCGCCTCGGACGTGGAGGGGTCAAGCCGATGCTCGACCGATTTCATTCCAGCCTCGGTCGTGGCCTTGCCCTTGGAGCGGACATAGACCTGGCTCGCCGGATCCTCTCCGACGAGGACGACCGCGAGACCCGGTGTGATGCCATGCTCGTCCACCAGCCGCGCGACATGGGTCGCGACCTTCTCGCGCACCTTTGCTGCAAAAGCCTTGCCGTCGATGATAGTCGCGCCCATGGGTCCTCCTCCGTCCGGTCGGACCTTTTGGCCACAAGGCGGCGGGGCTGTCCAGTGACCGAAGCGCGCAGGGAGCTAGGGCTGCCAGCCGCGCTGGTCGGGAACGTGCAGACGCAGGATCTCGCCGACGGTCACCCTGCCCTCGCGCTCGACCCAGGTGGTGATGCCCCGCAATCCGCGCGCGGCGGCATTGAACCCCTTTCCGTGTCCCGGTCGCGCCCGGTCGACACCCTTGCCCGCAAGCCCGCAGGGCCGGTTCTGCATGTCGACGGTCATGGTCGCCCCACCCGTCTCGCCCTGAAGACGCGCCGAGGGCGGGACGTGGCTGAAGTCGGGCAGCCCCCGCACGGACATCGTCGCGCCGATCCAGCCCGGGTCGAGGACATCGGTGCCGATCCGCTCGGCGATAAGGGCAAGCTCCTCCTCCGCCACGACCGAGATCTGCCGCGTGTTCCGGATCAGCGTGCCCTTCGGATACTGCCGCGTCACGCGCGAACAGGACGGCCTCAGTTCGCCCGTGTGACGGTCCCCGACCGCTCCCGCGAATGTCAAATCCAGCGCCTCTACCGGATTTGCCTCGATGTCGCGCGGTGCACCCGGCGGGACGAGACCAAGCCAGACGATTTCGCAGGTGTACTCGGTCGGGATAAGGGCAGGCATGTCGGTCTCTCGGTCAGTCTCGTTCGCGCCACACCCTAGACCGCCGATCGCAAGACGACACCCCTTCCCCAAACGAAGAAGCCCCGCACTTGGCGGGGCTTCAAGGAAATGCACGTTTTGGAGCGTCAGACGGTCGGTTCGGGTTCCAGCGAACCCTCCGCGCCCGGCTTCTTGCGCGGCTTCGTCTTCGGGATGGCGGTGACGCTGGACGCGCCGCCACTCGACGGTCGGTCGGTGTCGTCGGCGTCGCCCTTGTTCAACGGCTCGCCGCGGATGACGCGCGTGATCTCGTCGCCCGTCAGCGTCTCGTACTCCAAAAGGCCTTCCGCCAACCGCTCGAGGTCATCACGGCGCTCTATCAGGATCCGCTTCGCGGTCTCATAACCCTCGTCGACAAGCCGCCGGATCTCGTTGTCGATCATCAGCGCACTTTCGCCCGAGATGTTCCGGCGCGATGTGCCGGCACCAAGGAAGTCCTGCCGATTGTCGACGTAAGCGACGTTGCCAAGGTCCGAGCTCATGCCGAACTGAGTCACCATCGCCTCGGCGATCCGCGTCACCTGCTGGATGTCCGAGGCCGCACCGTTGGTGACGTTCTCGTTTCCGAACACCAGCTCCTCGGCCACGCGTCCACCCATGGCCATCGCGATCTTCGACCGAAGCGCGGTGATCGTGTGGCTGAGCTGATCGCGTTCCGGCAGCGACAGGACGAGACCAAGCGCGCGACCGCGCGGGATGATCGTGGCCTTGTGGATAGGATCGTGCTGCGGGACGGTGAGACCGACGATGGCGTGACCTGCCTCGTGATAGGCGGTCAGCTTCTTCTCTTCCTCGCTCATCACCATGGACCGCCGCTCGGCGCCCATCATCACCTTGTCCTTGGCGTTCTCGAAATCCTCCATCACCACGAAACGCCTGCCGACGCGCGCAGCCATCAGTGCCGACTCGTTCACCAGGTTGGCGAGGTCGGCGCCCGAGAAACCCGGGGTCCCCCGCGCGATGATGCGTAGGTCGACGTCCGGCCCCAAGGGAACCTTGCGCGCATGGACGCCCAGGATCTTCTCGCGGCCCTTGATGTCGGGGTTCGGCACCTGAACCTGCCGGTCGAACCGGCCGGGGCGCAGGAGTGCCGGGTCCAGCACGTCGGGACGGTTGGTCGCGGCGACGATGATGATGCCCTCGTTCGCCTCGAAGCCGTCCATCTCGACCAGGAGCTGGTTCAGCGTCTGCTCGCGCTCGTCGTTGCCGCCGCCATAGCCCACGCCACGCGACCGGCCCACGGCGTCGATCTCGTCGATGAAGACGATGCAGGGCGCGTTCTTCTTGGCCTGTTCGAACATGTCGCGGACGCGGGATGCACCGACGCCCACGAACATCTCGACGAAGTCCGAGCCCGAGATGGTGAAGAAGGGCACGCCCGCCTCACCCGCAATCGCGCGGGCCAGCAGGGTCTTACCGGTACCCGGAGGACCGACCAGCAGTGCGCCTTTCGGAATCTTGCCGCCGAGGCGCGAGAACTTCTGCGGGTTGCGCAGGAATTCCACGATCTCTTCCAGCTCTTCCTTGGCCTCGTCGATGCCGGCCACGTCGTCGAAGGTGACGCGCCCGTGCTTCTCAGTCAGAAGCTTGGCGCGCGACTTGCCAAAGCCCATGGCACCGCCGCGCCCGCCGCCCTGCATCCGGTTCATGAAGTAGATCCAGACGCCGATCAGCAGCAGGAACGGCAGGAAAGTCATCAGGATTGTGACGAAGCCCGACTGCTCCTGCGGCTTGGCCGCGAAGCTCACGTCGTTGTCGAGCAGAAGCTGGTCCGTCGTCGCCCCTTCGGGCTGAATGGTGACGTAGTCGCGGTTGTCGGCCCCGCGAAAGATCACCCGCTCGCCATCTAGGGTAGCGTTGGTGACGTCGCCGCGCTCGACCCTTTCGACGAAGTCGGAATAGCTGACGGTGCCCGTCGCCATAGTCGACTGACCGCCCGAGATCAGGTTGAACAGAGCAAGGATCAGAAGGAACAGCACGACCCAGAAGGCGATGTTACGCGCGTTGTTCAAAGGGGTCTCCCTTGGAAAACTCGAGGGGCCGGCAACCTGCCCGCCCGGATGGGGCATTACATAGCCATCGGGCCGGATTCTTCAACGGGATAGGAGGAAGTCCGCGAAATTGCCGCGCCCTGTGGCCTGCGCGGTCCAGCCGTTCGGCAATCCTGCCAGTGGAGCAGCGATCAAGGTGTCGCCCCGCCAGATCGCGGGAGAGGCGAGAAGCGACGTGCGCGGCAGCCCCGTGTCGCGCCAATCCGGACAGGCTGAAAGTCCTTGCCCAAGCGCCCCGATCTCAAGATCTGCGGAATGGGGGCCATCCAGTCGCCAGCGTCCGTCCCAGACGCTGTCGGTCGGACTGCGCAATGTCTCGACCGTGCGGAACTCGCGCGTGATGCGAAGCCGATGGCCCGACCCGTGCGGGCAAATTTCCCGGCTGACGAGACACCCTTGCAAGGTATGTCGCTCGGCCTGCGCCAATGCGCTGCGCATCTCCACCAGCGATGCGGCGCGAGGCGGATAGACTTCGCCCGAAATCCAGCGCAGCGCGCCGATCAGGATGCGGCGGCCGATTTCCTCGTCGTGAGGGCCCTCGGACAGGACGATGTCGCCCCGGTCCTCCACGCTTTCGTCCCCATTCACCTCACGCCAGGCACAAAGGTCGAGAGCCACCTTCGCCGAACGCGCGTTTGCAGCGACATCGCCGAGCGCATCCGCGTCGATGCCGAGGTCCGACAGGATCGACAAGGCACGCCGCGCGCGCACCCGCTCGAAACTGACGTCGTCATTCGAAGGATCGTCGCACCACCTGATGCCGTGCTCCTCCAGATAGGCGCGCAGGTTGCGTCGCTGCTGCCCGATCAGCGGCCGCACGTAGGGCAGGCCGTCCCGCTCGAACCGCTCGGCCATGCCGGCCAGACCGTCCACGCCAGACCGCCGTGCAAGGTGCATCAGAACGGTTTCGGCCTGATCGTCGAGTGTGTGGCCGAGCGCAACCAGATCCACTCCCCCAGCCGACGCCCACTCGCGGATCATCCCATACCGCGCCTGCCGCGCCATGGCCTGAAGGTTGCCTCTGCCGTCCCATCCGGACCAGGGAAGCGTGTCGTGCGGAATTCCAAGTGACGAACAGAAAGCCGCGACCATCGCAGCCTCATCCTTCGCCTCGGGTCGAAGGCCGTGGTCCACGGTGACCGCCCGGACCTCGACGTCCCGCGCGGTCGCTCCCGCGACAATCAGGTTAAGGAGCGCCATGGAATCGCTGCCGCCGGAAACGGCGACGCCCAGCCGTCGGGGCTGGGCGTTCGTGAAGAACCTGTCGATGACGTGTCGCAGCCTGTCGGCCGGCGACGTCGGTGCGATCATGAGCAACCCATGTTGGCCCGAGCCGTCTGCGCCTCGATGGACGCCTCGGACGTCGGGAAGCGGGTCGTGACCTCGGCCAGCGTGATGCATGCCTCCTGCGACTGCCCCAACCCGCCGAGCGACACCCCGAGCTTCAGAAGTGCTGTCGGTGCGGTGGGACCGTCGGGCGTACCGGAATAGCTTTCCAGATAGGCCCGCGCCGCCGAGGACGTCATCCCGAGGTTCGTAAGGCTCTCGCCCCGCATCAGGTGCGCAAGGCCCGTCAGCGGCCCGCCCTGATATGTGTCGGTGAAGGCCTGCAGCCTGTCGGCCGCCGCCTGCCAGTCGCCCTGGTCATAGGCGGTCTTCGCGCGGTCGAAGTCCTCGCGCTCGGCCACTGCCAGCTCCATGCCACCGGTGTCGACGATGCCGGTGGCGATCCCGCTCGAGTCGATGCCACCGCCCTCGATGGCCGCAGACTGCCCGCTTGCGGGGGGCGTTGTCGGCGCCGAGACGGTCGGCATCGCGCCGCCGCCCAGGGTCGAGGTCTCGCCCAGACTGCCGATGTCGCAGTTCGCCTCCAATTCGCACAGCCGGAATTCGAGGTCGCCGATCCGGTTCGTCCCGTCGGACACCACGGAGTTGACCCGGTTCGTCAGCTCTTCGGTCTGCGACGTCACGCGCTGAAGCTCGGCTTCCATCGAGTTCAGCCGGTCGAGCGCATTAGTCCCGGCCAGGTTCGGGTTCGCACCGCCCGTCGTTGACAGCTCCCGCTTCAGCTTCTGCATCTCGACATAGAGCACCGAAAGCTCCTGCCGGATGTCGGCCAGGGTCTGTGTCCGGTCCTGCGCGAAAACAGGACCGGGGATCGAAGAAACGAAAAGGAAGGCTGCGGTCAGCAGGAAGCGCATCGGCTTATCCTCGTCAGACGCCCGCGCCGGCGGTGATGACGGTCACGGAGCGGCGGTTCTGGCTGTAGCACGCCTCGGTCGAGCAGATCTCGATGGGGCGTTCCTTGCCGTAGCTGATCGTCCGCAGACGGCTGGGCGAGACGCCTTGCGCGATGAGGAAGTTCTGAACGGCACTCGCCCGGCGCGCGCCGAGGGCGAGGTTGTAGGCCTGGGTGCCCTGCTCGTCGGCATGGCCTTCGATGAGCGCGGAATAATCGACGTTGGTCATCAGCCACTGCGCCTGTCCGGTCAGGGTCGACTGCGCCTCGGGCGACAGCGTGGACTGGTCGACGGCGAACAGGACCCGGTCACCGACCGCGGCGTTGAAGTAAGCCGGCGAGGTCGGGTCGTCGATCGAGCCGGCCATGCCGCCCGCTCCCATGCCTCCGTTCGCGCCCCCCTCGCCGAAGCGGTCGGCATTGGTGCAGGCGCCGAGCGAGATCGCCACGGCCATGATCGAGGCTAGTCTGAGAAAGGTCATGTCTTCCACCTGTGTGTGTGCCGACGCTGTGTCGGTCTGCTCTTTGGGGCGAGGATAGCATTCCTCGCAGGCGATGAAAACGGGGCCGTCACGCTAACATACAGCCTATTTTCATGGCAGGAGAGGCGACCACGCCGGGTCCGAGGCCGCCGTCGATGTCTGCACCCTCTTGAGGTTCCTCCCCGACAGATCGACCGAGAACAACGCCTGCGCTCCCTGCTCGCCCGCCGTCTCGCGGGTGAACATCAGGACGCGCCCGTTCGGGGCCCAGGTCGGGCCCTCGTCGAGGAAGCTGGCCGTGAGCAGACGCTCGGCCGAGCCGTCGGTGCGCATGACACCGATGTGGAAGCGGCCCGCGTTCTGCTTGGTGAACGCGATGTAGTCGCCGCGCGGCGACCAGACCGGCGTGCTGTAGCGCCCCTGCCCGAAGCTGATGCGCGTCGGTTCGCCGCCGCTCGCAGGCATGACGTAAAGCTGCTGGGTGCCCGAGCGGTCGCTCTCGAAGACGATCTGGCTGCCGTCCGGCGAGAAATCCGGCGCGGTCTCGATCGAGGGGGCCGAGGTCAGGCGCTGACGCTGATTGCTGGCGAGATCGAGAAGATAGATGTCGGTATTGCCGTCCCGCGCCTCGGAGTAGACCACGCGGCGACCGTCCGGCGCGTAGCGCGGCGCGAAGGTCATCGCGGCGGCGTCGAGGCCAAGCGACCTTTTCTGCACCGCTCCGACCGCCAGTTCGTAGATTTGCGGAAAGCCGCTTTCGTAGCTGGTGTACAGCACCCGGTCGCCCGTGGGCGAAAACCGCGGCGCAAGGACGATGGACGATGCGTCCGTCAGATACTGCACGTTTGCGCCGTCGTAATCCATGATCGCAAGCCGCTTCTGGCGCGCGTTCTTCGGGCCGGTCTGCTCGACGAACACGACCCGGCTGTCGAAGTATCCGCCCTCGCCGGTGATCCGGGCGTAGACCTGGTCGGCGACCTTGTGCGCCACCCGCCGCCACGAAGCGGTGGAACCGGCGAACTGCAGTCCGTCGCCCAAGGGGGCGCCGGTGAAGATGTCGTAGAGCCTGAACTTGACCAGAAGCTTGCCGTCCGACGACAGCGTCACCGCGCCCGTCACCAGCGCCTCGACGTTGATCGCCTTCCAGTCGGCATAGCTGATCTCGCCGTCGAAGGTGTTGACCTGGCTGATGTAGGCCGACTGAGGCACGTCGCGGAAAAGGCCGGTGCCCACAAGGTCCGCCGCGACCACCGAAGTGATCTGCGCGGCATAGTCCGACGCGGCTGCATTCTCGGCCAGAAAGGGCGCCACCGCGATCGGCACCGGCTCGATCACCCCTTCGGTGATCTCGATGCGAAGGGGGCCGGACCTCTCCTGCGCCACCGCGGGCAGGGCCAGCGTCAGGGCGAGGGCGAGCGAGACCAGGAGTTTCATCGGAATTGCATTCCTTCCGGGTTGAACGTCATTTCAATGTCGCGCCATTCGGCGAACTTTTCCACCGGCAGCGGAAAGCCCTTTGCGCCGCATCGGATGATCGCGCGTCGTGCAGCCTCGAAGGCCTGTTGAGCGCCGGACTGCGTGCCGCCCGAAAACGACACGAGCCGGATGGACGAACCGATGGGCTTGCCGGATTGTTCCATCTCGACGCCGACGATCACGGTGGTGCCAAGTGCCTCGGTCGACAGGCTGCCTACGTTCCAGCAACTGCCGACCGCCACGCGAAGCGCGTCCTTCTCGCCTCCCGTCAGCGGCGGACCGCTGCGGGTCGGCTGCTCGGCCGGCGCGTCCGGCTCGTTGTTCGCCTGCGACACCGCGTCGGCAATGGCGTCGGCCAGCGGATCGGCAGGCTCGGGCGTCTCGGTCGCTTGCTCGACCGGCTGTTCCACAGGCTCCGGCGGCGTTTCGGGCTCGGCGGTCCGGACCGGGACCGGCGGTCTCGTGCGCGGACGGCGGGAACTGGCAGGCGCGTATTCCTGCTCTTCCTCGGCCTCGGTCACGATGCGGTCGGACGCCGCTTCGGGGGCGGCGGGCGTCTCCTCCTCGACCACTTCCTCGGGAGGCGCCTCCTCATCGGGGGCCACATCCTCGACCGCCTCGGGCGCGACTTCGGCCTCGGGCGGCGGCGCCACCTGCGGGATAGGGGCGACACGCGGCGCTGGCGCGGCGACGGCATCCTGTTCCAGGGAGGTGCCGTCCTGCTCGGCCGGAGGGGCGGGGATAGGCGGCGCGGAATCGACGATCACGGCGTCCGGCACGATGGCTTCAGGCACTTCGGCCGGAGGCGTCTCGGGCACGTCGGGCATTTCGACCGGCTCGGGCGTCGAGACCTGGGGGGCGCTGTCCTCGGCCGGCGCCTCGGGGGCCGCTTCCGCTTCGGGTGCTGCAACGTCCGGCGCGTCGGTCTGGGTCTCGGGCGCGCCACCGGGCAGCGCGAGGGCCGCGAACTCCTCCTCGGATACCACCGAGACCTCGGAAACGGTCACGGGCTCGGCGAAGCGGTCACCCACGAACATCCCTCCGAACAGGAGGACCAGGATCGCGACCAGGTGGCCTGTCCCCGAGATGTAATACCCCACGCGCAAGGCGCCCTCACCTGCCGTCGAGCTTCGGCCCGCCGGTGTCGGTGACGAGGCCGATGTTGGTGATACCGGCGGCGTTCAAGGCCCCCATCACCGTTACCACGCGGGCATAGGGGATCGCGCCGTCGGCGCGCAGAAAGACCTTGTCCGTCGTCCGTTCGGCAAGGATGGACTGAAGGCGCGGGATGATCTCCTCGTCCGACACTTCGGTGGTCTGGATCATCGTCACACCGTCTGCGGTCAGCGTGACCGCAAGCGGCTCTTCGCGCTCGGTCGGAAGCGAAGGCGCGGCGGTCTTGGGAAGCTCGACCGGCACGCCCACGGTCTGAAGCGGTGCCGCCACCATGAAGATGATGAGAAGGACCAGCATCACGTCGACGAAGGGCGTGACGTTGATCTCGGACATCTGCCGCGCGCGGCGACGCCGCCGACGCCCGCCGCCACCGCCGTCCGACTGGATGACACCGGCCCCCATCAGGCGGCGTCCAGTTGGCGCGACAGGATGGTCGCGAACTCGTCTGCGAAGCTCTCATAACTCGCGATGATGCGGTCGCTGTCCGATGATAGCTTGTTGTAGAAGATCACCGCCGGGATGGCCGCGAAAAGACCCAGGCCCGTTGCCAGAAGCGCCTCGGCGATGCCGGGGGCCACGACGGCAAGATTGGTGGACTGCTGCTGCCCGATCTCGACGAAGGCGTTCATGATGCCGATGACTGTCCCGAAGAGACCGACGAAGGGCGCCGTCGAGCCGATCGTGGCCAGAAGGGGCAACCCGCGTTGCAGGTCCTCGGCTTCTTTCTGGATCGCCACGTCCATCGAACGGTCGATCCGCATCGACGCCCCGCCGATAGCGCCCCCGTCCTGCCTGTGCGACCTTCGCCACTCGGTCATGCCCGCGACGAAGACGCGCTCGGTGCGTCCCGTGGGCGCGGGGCCGGTGTCGTCGTAAAGCGAATCCAGAGGCTCGCCCGACCAGAAGGCTTCCTCGAAGACCCGCGTCTCGCGCCGGGCGCGGGCGTACTGGCGATGCTTGTTGATGATCGTCGCCCAGCCCCAGAAGGAGGCGACGAGCAGCAGGAGCATCACGAGCTTCACGGTCAGGGTGGCGCGTGCGAACAACGCCCACATGGAGAAATCAATCTCCTGCGCCAGCGCAAGGGTTTCGGTTTCCATAGCTCTGCTCTCTCACGGCCCTTGGTTTATGGTTCTTGGGCCCCTCGTTTGGCGAAGACCTTACCGGAATGCCAGAGGATATGCCATATCAAGCAGGCTTCCGCGCATGGGCCCGGCGGCATTCTCATGGCACCGGCCTGACCTGCCCGCGCGAGCCACACAAGAAGGAACCTCTCATGTCCGAACCCGTGAAGGGCCCCGCCTCCTACTTCCCGTCTATCGAGAAGAAATACGGCAAGCCCGTCGACCACTGGCTGTCGCTGATCGCGGCGCGCCCCGGGGAAAAGCACATGGAAACGGTCGGCTGGCTGAAATCCGAGCACGGGCTGGGACATGGTCACGCCAACGCGCTGGTGGCCTACGCGCGGTCGAAGGCCTGACCCAGCCGTCCCGTCAGCGCCGCTGGCAGGCGGACGGCGCGGCCTCTCTCGTCCAGGGCCACAAGCGTCACCATCGCGACAAACAGGACCGCATCTGCACGCGTGACGTCCTGACGCAGGACGATCCTGGCGCGCGCCGCGGTGGCGACCGACGTCCGGATCAGCAGTTCGTCGTCGAAGCGCGCGGGCGACAGGTAGTCCGCCTCGATGCGCCTGACCGCGAAGACGATCCCCGTCTCGGCCTTCAGCGTCATCTGGTCGATGCCCAGGGCCCGCACCCATTCGGTCCGCGCCCGCTCGATGAACTTCAGGTAGTTTGCGTAATAGACGATCCCGGCGAGGTCGGTGTCTTCGTAATAGACGCGAAGCGGCCAGTGATGGACATCAGCGCCACTCTCTTCTGCGATCAACGTGTCCTCACTCATGTCGAAGACGCCACGGCGCCCCGCTTGCCGATCCTCGCCGCAAGACGAAGCGCATGGCTCGGATCGGTCGAGGCCACGGGCATCGCGGGGTCGTAGGCCGCGCGCACGATGGCGGCGACATCGGGGCGCAGCATGACCTTGCCCGATACGCTGGCCAGAGGACCCTTTCCGTCAAATGCATCGTCGGACCACAGGAGGATCGCCTGTACCGTCTCCGACAACGCGATGTCCTCGGCCGGCACCTCGGCGAGCGCCGGGTCCATGCGCAGGAACAGGAAGACGGCGCGGATTGCCCCGGCGTCATCGAAGCGGAACAGGCGATAGCGGTTGGCTTCTTCCTTTTCGAGCCGCTCGAGCAGGGCTGGCAAATCCGGAACGAGCCGGTCGAGGTCCGGGAGAGAGGCCAATTCCTCCCAGTCCCGGACGAAGAAGACGAAGAGGTTGGCGCCAAGCTCGGGGTCTCTGTCGGACATCCTGTGCCCGGCCAAAGCCACGACAGCCTCGACGGCACCCTTGATGACCGGCAGCGTCGCGTCCTCGACCCCGAAGACCACCGGCACGATCGGGCGTCCCCACCGCGCGAAGCGGTAGGTGCCGTCGGGATGGGTGAAGGCGCGGGCGACGGGTCCGTGGTCCATGCCCCGCCCTAGCGCATCGCGGGCGCTCAGGGAAGGTAGTCTTCCCGCCACTTCAGCACGACGTTGAACGAGACCGAAATCCGCGGATCGCGCGACAGGTTCACATGCACCATGTGATGCAGGAAGGCGGGCCAGATCAGCATCTGCCCGGCTCTCGGCAGGATGCGGTGCTCGGGATCGACCTGCGGATCGTTCCGGATCGCCAGCATGTTCGCCTGCGGGCGGGGATCGAAGAAGCTGATCGCATTGGGCGTGCGGTCGTCGCGTCCCGGCGGGGCGTCCTGACCTTCCGGCACCCGGACGTAATAGGTGCCGGACAGCCACGAGTGCGGGTGGTTGTGCAGGTCGTGATAGTCGCCGAAGCGGTTGAGGTTCGCCCAGGCTTGGACGCGGAACTCGACGGGATAGTCGACGCCGGTGCCACGTGCATAATCGGCCACTGCCCTCTCGACGCAGGACCGCAGCCATTGGATGGCCGGGTGCGGCTGGGCGAGGAAATCCCCCGCGAGATAATCGGTCGTCATGTCCGCCCGCGCGCCGTCCATGTGCTCGATCCGTTCGGCGAGGATGGGGTTCGCCTCGGCCGCGCCGGGCAGGTCGACCGACATGAGATGCGTGGGCCAAAGAGCCTTGAACTCGGGTGCCGCCATGATCCCTCCCTCACTATTCAGGTCAAATTAGCCTGCCCTGGTCCGGACCGGAAGGCGCAGACAGCCCCATGTGCGACCAGGCTCCCTGCGTCAGCATCCGCCCTCGAGGGGTACGCTGGATCAGCCCCTGCTGAAGCAGGAAGGGCTCGATGACTTCCTCGATGGCGTCGCGGCTTTCCGACAGCGCGGCGGACAGGGTCTCCACACCGACAGGTCCGCCCTGGTAATGTTCCGCAATCAGTCCGAGATACCGCCGATCCGCGCCGTCGAGGCCAAGGTGATCGACCCCAAGTCGCGTCAGAGCGCTGTCGGCCAGGTCCTGCGTCAGGACGCCGTCGCCCTCGACCAGCGCGAAATCGACCACCCGGCGCAAAAGGCGGCCGGCTATACGAGGCGTGCCCCTCGCGCGCTTCGCGATTTCGCGCGCGCCCTGGTCCTCGGCCGCGATGCCCAGAAGCCGGGCGCCCCGCGTCACGATCTCGAAAAGCTCGTCTTCGGTGTAGAACTGAAGCCGGATCGGGATGCCGAAGCGGTCCCGCAGCGGCGTCGTCAGAAGGCCGAGACGCGTTGTGGCGCCGACAAGGGTGAAAGGCTGAAGCTCGATTCGCACCGTCCGCGCCGCGGGGCCCTCGCCGATGACGAGGTCGAGTTCGAAGTCCTCGAGCGCCGGATAGAGCACCTCTTCGACAACAGGGTTCAGCCTGTGAATCTCGTCGATGAAAAGCACGTCCCTCGGCTCAAGATTCGTCAGGATCGCGGCCAGGTCGCCGGCCTTCGCCAGCACCGGCCCGCTCGTCATCCGGAAGTTCACGCCAAGCTCGCGCGCCACGATCTGAGCCAAGGTCGTCTTCCCCAGACCGGGCGGCCCGTGGAACAGCGTGTGATCCATCGCTTCGCCGCGTCGGCGGGCGCTTTCGATGAAGACGCGGAGGTTCGCGCGAGCCTCGGCCTGGCCGATGAACGCGCCAAGCGTCTGCGGCCTCAAGGCGCGGTCGGCGTCCTCCGGGCGCGGTTCGGGACGGACGAGAGGATCGGGTTCGCTCACCTTGTCCTCCATCGACCCGCAAGTCCTTCGGGGGAGTCCGAGGGGGCAGCGCGCCCTCGTCGGTCCGCACCGTCCGAAGCGCCCATGAAACGAGACGTGATCATCCCTTCGGCGCCAGGCGCCGGAGGGCGGCACGTATCAGGACCGTGGTATCCGCATCGGGATCGGCACCCGCCGCCTCGGCCACCGCGCCCGCTGCCTCGCCCGGCGCATATCCAAGGTTCTGGAGCGCCGACAGCGCCTCGGCCTGCGCGGAGGCGTTGACCGGCGCGGCAGGGCGGGGGGCGGTCTCGATCACCTCGCCGTCGTCGTCGGGCAGCCGCGGGGCGCCGCCCGTGCCAAGCGCCATCATCGCCGGCGCCTTGCCCTTCAACTCGTTCACCGCCCGCTGTGCGATCTTCGGGCCGACGCCCGGCGCCGCCTTGATCGCGTTCCAGTCGCCAAGGGCGATGGCGCGGGCGACCCCGTCGGGTCCGAGGGTGCCGAGGATGGCCATGGACGCCTTCGCGCCGATCCCTTGCACTCCCATAAGAAGCCTGTGCCATTCCTTCTCGACCAGGGTCGGAAATCCGAAAAGTTGAAGGAGATCCTCCCGAACGAGCAACTCGGTATAAAGCGCAGCCGCCTCACCTACGGGCGGAAGGCCGGCAAGCGTGCGGTCGCTGACGTGGACGACATAACCCACGCCCTTCACGTCGATCAGGACGTGGTCCGCGCCGCGGTGGTCGATCCGCCCTGCGATGCGCCCGATCATGACCTTATGCCTGCAAGCCGGGCGAGCGTTTGCGAGACGTGCGCATGGCAAATCGCGATGGCGAGCGCGTCGGCCGCGTCAGGGCCGGCGATCTCGACCCCCGGCAACTGCATCCGCACCATGTGGTCGACCTGGCGCTTGTCGGCATGACCTACACCCACCACCGCCTTCTTCACGGCGTTCGGCGCGTACTCCCCCACGACGATCCCGGCGCGCGAGGGCACCAGCATGGCGATGCCGCGGGCCTGCCCCAGCTTCAGCGTCGCTGCGCCATCGCGGTTCACGAAGGTCTGTTCCACGGCGGCTGCGTCGGGGGCAAAGCGCACGAAGACCTCGGACAGTTCTTCGAAGAGACGTGCGAGGCGCGCTCCGAGGGCGCCCTGCTCGGTACGGCAGACGCCGTTCGCGACGTGCGACAGGCGCGATCCCGACACGTCGACGATCCCCCATCCCAGAGCCCGCAGCCCCGGATCCAGCCCCATGACGCGCATGTTCCCGCCCTGCTCGTTCGCCTTTTCCCGAGGGAGTAGCACGAAACGCGAACATGGTCCAAGGAGATTGCGTCTGCGCCGGAAGTCGGAAGCGTGACGCTTCGGCCACGGTCGCCGTCGGATGCGTAGAATGCTGTACAGATCGAAGCCGCAACACTGTTGCGAAAAAGCTGGCCAATGCGACGTCGAACGCTTCCCAAAGGCCCCATTTTGCTTGCTTTCGCAACGGTCCTTCAGACACCCGTAACTCATGCTCCAAATGCATGACAGTCATGCATTTTCTCGTCTTGCTCGAAGTCGAGAACACGCCTAACTGCCCGGCTGCAATTCAACTCCGTCCGAAGGACTCTTCCAATGGCCAACGCGCACGTCTCTCCCGTCGTGACCGGCTTCGGCGACCGCTCCGCCCTCTCGCTCGCGACTCTCGTGTCGCGGCTGATCGCCTGGAACGACGCCCGCCGGACCCGCATCATCCTGTCCCGTCTCAGCGCTCACGAGTTGAACGACATCGGCTTGACCCGTGGCGACATCGACCTGATCCGCTGAACGGCGCCAGGGCTTCGACCAAAAAGAAAGGCCGTGTCCTGCGACACGGCCTTTCCTTGTGCGACCGAAGAAATTTCGCCGGACGCCTCCGGCATTGGTTCTATCGCACGAGGGAACTGAATTTCTGGGACAGCCACAGCGTCAGCGGGTCCGCCACCATCACGAAGGCGCCGCCCTTCTCGATCGCCGACCCCTGCGACAGGGCATCGACACGTTCTGCATAGGCTGCCGACCCGATCTGCGAGTGCAGGAAGCCCTTGAACGCGATCAGGACGATGACAACCATCGCTACACCGCGCAGGGTGGACCGATTGCTGCGTCGTTTCGGCCTGGCGACGACGAGCCCGTCGCTGTTCACCGAGGTTACATAGCCTTGCGAAAGCTTGGAGTGACGCCGGCTGATCCGGCGCATCCGGCGATCGAATTCTTCGAACTGAGAAGCAGACATATGGCAGGCTCCAGGACGCCGTCAATTGACCCGGCGTCTGACAGATATATGCCGGAATGTGGCAGCAATATGGCGTAAGTGACCGGAAAGCCTAGACTTCATTAGGAATCGGGGTCTTTTCGGGTCAACCTGAGCGTCGTCCAGTCAACAATGTCTTCTCTATGGGCAAGACTGAAACCAGCCTGCTCATAATGAGACACCACGGAGTCCGCCTGATCGACGAGGATACCGCTCAGAATCGCCGTCCCACCCGCAGCGATGACGCGCGCCATGTCGGGCGCGAGGTCGATGAGCGGACCCTTGAGGATATTCGCCAGCACAAGGTCGAACGGACCGCCGAGGCGCGGATGATCGAAGCCCACGGCTTCGACCGTCTCGACGCGGCCGGAAAGCCCGTTGGCGTCCAGGTTGACGCGCGCCACCTCGACCGCCACCAGATCGATGTCCGACGCGACGACCTCGGCATCCCAGACGGAGGCTGCCGCCATGGCAAGAACAGCGGTCCCGCACCCGATGTCGGCGATGCGAGCGGGTCGCACGCCCTCGTCCCTCATCCGGTCGATGACCCGCAGGCAGCCGAGCGTCGTGCCGTGGTGCCCCGTGCCGAAGGCCATCGCAGCCTCGATCAGAAGCGCCACGCGGCCCTCGGGGACGCGGTCGGCGTCATGGCTTCCGTAGACGAAGAAGCGCCCGGCCTCGACGGGTGTCAGCTCTCGCTTGACGTGGGCCACCCAGTCGGTGTCGGGCACCTCGGATACCGTAAAGGGCCGAGCGCCTTCCGAGGCGGCCAGAAGGGCCAGCGCCACATCGTCCGGCCGATCCTCGAAATAGACCCCGACCTCCCAGGTGTTCGAACCATCCTCGATCTCGAAGATGCCGACGCCGAAGGGGTCCAGAACCTCGACAGCCTCGACAAGCGCCTCGGCGCGGGCGCGGTCGTTCAGCGTGGTCAGCGCGGTCCAGGTGCTCATGGACCGCGCGTAGGCCTGGGCATGTCCGCCGTCAAGCGCCCACGCCGGTGCCTATCGGGCAGGTCACTCCGGTGCCGCCGACACCGCAATAGCCATTCGGGTTCTTGGCGAGGTACTGCTGGTGATAATCCTCGGCGAAGAAGAAGTCCGGCGCCTCGCGGATTTCGGTCGTCACGGCGCCATAGCCGGCAGCGTTCAGCCGGGGCCCGAAAGCCGCCTTCGACGCCTCGGCGGCCTCTTTCTGAGCTTCGGTGTGCCAATAGATCGCCGACCGGTACTGCGTGCCCGCGTCGTTGCCCTGCCGCATTCCTTGGGTCGGATCGTGACCCTCCCAGAAAGTGCGGAGAAGGTCGTCGTAGGAAATCACCGAGGGGTCATAGACCACGCGCACGGCTTCCGTATGGCCCGTGCGGCCCGAGCAGACTTCCTCGTAGGTCGGATTGGGGGTGTATCCGCCGGCATATCCGACCATCGTCGAGACGACGCCGTCCAGCTTCCAGAACATCCGTTCGACGCCCCAGAAGCAGCCCATTCCGAACACCGCGACCTCCATCCCCGCCGGCACCTCGGCTGACAGGGGCGTGCCATAGACGAAGTGCGTCTTCGCCGTGGAGACGGGCTGAGAGCGACCCGGCAGGGCGGCTTCGGGGCTGACCATCTCGCTCTTTTTCCGCAGCATCTGGAACATCGTGTGTCCTTTCGTTGACCTGCGACAGATATAGGCGTCGCGGGCCCGTCTTTCTACTCGACCGATGATGCGCGGAGGCCGGAAAAGATCGTCTCGTGCCCGGGGACCGGGTGACGGGGGATGAGAAGGGCGAGCAGCAGCGAAACAAGGGCCAGCAGGGCCGCGAACAGAAAAACCGCGCTCGGCGACACGATCCAGGCGTATCCGAGGGAAACCGGCAGAACGACCGCGGCGATGTGATTGATCGTGAAGGACACGGCGGCTGTCGGTGCGATGTCCGAGGGCGTCGCGATCTTCTGGAAGTATGTGCGCTTGGCAAAGGCCAGCGAAAAGAAGAGGTGGTCGAGAACGTAGAGTGTCGCCGCGACCCAGGCCGGCCAGCCGAAGACGTAAACGCCTGCGTAAGCCAGGAAGACGAAGACGAGGCCCGCGTATTCGAAGGCAAGGACGTTTCGCTCGCCCCACCTCGCCAAGCCGCGTCCCATCAGCGGCGCAAGGCCCATGTTGGCTATGTAGTTCACCAGGAAGAGCGCCGAAAGCTGGTGAACCTCGAACCCGAAGTGCTCGACCATCATGAAGGCGGCGAAGACCACGAAGATCTGGCGGCGCGCTCCGGTGATGAACTGAAGCGCGTAGTAGAGCCAGTAACGGCGACGCAGGACGAGCCGCTTGGTCTGTTCCTCGGCCTCGAAGTGCGGAAAGGCGGCGAGGCAGTAGATGGCGATGGCGACGCAGGCTCCGCCCGAAACGAGGTAGACGGTGTCGTAGCCAAGGTCGAAGACGTCCCAAGTCGCGACGAGCAGCCCGTAAGACACGAGCGACGCAGCCGAGCCCACGGCGACGAGCCAGCCCAGGACCTGCGGCGCACGGTCCCGCGGCAACCATTGAAGCTGAAGCGACTGGTAGACCGCCTCGAAGAAGTGAAACCCCACAGAAGACACGAGCGTGACGGCCAAAAGGCCTCCGAACGTCGGGAACCATGCCGTCACCGCCGTTGCGAGGCCCAGGGTCACGAGGGACAAGAGGGCTATGGATTGCTCGCGCATCACGACGAGGATCGGGATGATCGCGATTGCGAGAAATCCCGGTATCTCGCGCACCGTGTGAAGCCAGCCGATCTCGACGCCGGTGAAGGCCGCGCGCTCGAACACGAAGTTGTTCAGAAGCGCGCTCCAGGTCGAAAAGGCGAGTGGCATGGCGACGGCCATGAGGACAAGCAATGCCACCGGCCCCTGCCGAAGGGGACGCGTCCGAGTCTGGTCCAGCGAGAGAGCGCGCATTGCCAAGCGCTTACGCCCTTCACCTGCCATTCACCAGAGCTTCCGATTGGCGCAGGGGGGGCGTTCAATCGGGGTTAACTTCCCTCGGGCTATCCGGGGCGCATGAATCGCCACGTCCTAGCCGCCGTCGCCCTTTTGACGCACGCCGTCCCTGCCTTCGCCGGGCCGCCCGACCGCCTCTCGATCCTGATGGGATCCTACCACGCCGACGCAACGCTCGAATTCGAGCAGACCAATCCGGGCATCTTCCTCGACTGGGACAATCCGTCCGGCACGACGCTCACCGTCGGCGTCTATCGCAACTCCTACGGCAGGCGGTCGCTTGCGCTTTCGGCCTCTCGGACGATCCTTCGGCGCGGGGAATTGAGCCTCGAGGGGTTCGTGGGCCTCGCGCATTATCCGGGCGACGGTCACAAGGTGCCGGTCGCCGTTGGCGACGTGGTTCCCATCGCGGGGCTGAAGGTGCGCTACCGCAAGGCATTCGCTCTGATGATCCCCGGCGATGGCGCGACGACCGACGCCATCTTCGCCTATGGATTGAGCTTCGACCTTGGGCGTCAGTAAAAGGTCTGCGGGTCGATATCGACCGACAGGCGGAAGTCGCCCGGCAGCTTGATCTGGGCGATCCAGCGGGCCAGCGCCGGCTGCAGAGGCGCGCCCTTGTCGGCCTTGACCAGAAGCCGGACGCGATGGCGCCCCCGGATGCGCGCGATAGGTGCGGCGGCGGGGCCATAGACCTGCGCGCCGATACGGCGCAGTGGCTCCGTCCGGGCGGCGAGCGCCTTGCCAACGTCGAAGACCTGCTGAATGTCAGTCGACGACAGGACGATCCCAGCCATCCGGCCATAGGGCGGGACGCCGGCATGACGCCGTTCGGCGGCCTCGGTGCGCCAGAACTCCTCCTCGTCGCCCGACAGGATGGCGCGTATCACCGGGTGCTCGGGCTGAAAGGTCTGGAGAAGGGCAAGGCCCGGACGCTCGGCCCGCCCGGCCCGGCCAGAGACCTGACGCATCAACTGGAACGTCCGCTCGGCCGCCCTGAGGTCCGAGCCCTGCAAACCGAGGTCCGCGTCGATCACTCCGACCAAGGTCAGAAGCGGGAAGTTATGCCCCTTGGCGACGATCTGCGTCCCGATGACGATGTCTGCGCCACCCTCGGCGATCTCCTCGATCCGCGCCTTCAGCGCGCGGGCCGAGCCGAACAGATCGGACGACAAGACGGAAACACGGGCATCGGGAAAGAGCGCCGCCACCTCTTCGGCCAGCCTCTCGACCCCAGGGCCCACGGGGGCGAGACGATCCTCGGCCTCGCATGACGGACACTTGGCCGGGATCGGTTTCGTCTCGCCGCACTGATGGCAGACCAGTCGCTTCTGGAAACGGTGCTCGACCATCCGCGCGTCGCAATGGTCGCAGCCGATCTGGTGCCCGCAGGCGCGGCAAATCGTGACGGGCGCGTAGCCCCGCCTGTTGAGAAAGAGAAGCGACTGTTCCCTCGCCTCGATCCGCGCCCGTACCTCCCGAGCCAGCGTGTCCGAGATCCAGCGGTTCGATGGCAGCGGCTCGTTGCGCATGTCGATGGCCCGCATCTCGGGCAGGACGGCCTCGCCGAAGCGCGTGGTCAACGTGAGGCGCGCGTACTTTCCGGCTTCGACATTGGCCCAGGATTCGAGCGAGGGCGTCGCCGACGCCAGCACGACTTGCGCGTTTTCGATCGAGGCGCGCAGCACCGCCATGTCGCGGGCGTTGTAAAGAACGCCGTCCTCCTGCTTGTAGGAGGTGTCGTGTTCTTCATCGACGACGATCAGCCCGAGGTCGCGAAACGGCAGGAACAAGGCGGACCGCGCGCCCACGACCAGATCCGCGCCACCCTCGCCCACCATGCGCCATGCGCGCCGGCGCTCGGTCATGGTGACGCCCGAATGCCACTCGGCGGGACGCGCGCCGAAGCGGTCCTCGACCCGGTTGAGGAAGCCCGCGGTCAGGGCGATCTCGGGCAAAAGGACAAGGGCCTGCCGGCCCGCGCGCAGGCAGGCGGCGACGGCTTCGAGGTAGACCTCGGTCTTGCCCGACCCGGTGACGCCCTTGAGAAGGGTCGTGCCATAGCTGCGCGAGGCGACGCCCGCCGTCAGGACATCCGCCGCAGCCTGCTGTTCGTCGGTCAGGGCCTGGCGTGACGCGTCCGGATCGAGCCGCGGATAGGCCGTATCGCGCGGGCTCTGTTCCTCGGCGACGACACCCTGCTTCACGAGACCCTTGACCACCGTCGTCGAGACGCCCGCCATTTCGGCCAGTTCGCCAAGCGTGAAGGCGAGACCGCCATAATCGTCGAGGACCGCCATCACCTTGCGCCGCGCGTCCGTCCACCGGTCCGGCGCTTCGGTCGTGCCCCTGCGATAGACGATGCGCATCGACGGCGGGTCGCCCAGCCCCGGCGAGCGCGTGGCGAGCCGAAGCATCGCCGGCATCGGCGTCAGGGTGTATTCGGCTGCGCGCAACAGGAATTGCCGCATCTCCTCGCGCATCGGTGCGGCGTCGAGAACGCGGATGACGCTGCGCACCTTCGCGAGGTCATAGCCGCCCTCGCCCTCGCTCCAGACGACGCCCAGAACCTTGCGCGGACCAAGCGGCACCTCGACGAAAGCGCCTTGGAAACACCCGCCCTCGGGGGCCTTGTAGTCGAGCGTGCGGTCCAGGGGCTGGGTCGTCAGGACCGAGATCAGGTCGCCTTCGTCGAAGAATCCCGGCACGCGTTCCCGGCCCTTTCCGCTCAGAACGGGGGTTCAGCCCCCCGTGTCGTTGCGCTATCACTGCCACGAAACCCCGACGCTGCGCCAGAGAGGGCCCTCATGAAATTCTTCGTCGATACCGCCGACATAGACGCCATCCGCGAGCTTCACGAGCTTGGCATGGTCGATGGCGTGACCACGAACCCGTCGCTGATCGCCAAGTCCGGCCGCGACATCAAGGAGGTCACAAAGGAAATTTGCGACATGGTCTCGGGCCCGGTCAGCTCCGAGACGGTTGCTCTCGACTCGGAGACCATGATCGCCGAGGGCCGGGAACTGGCCAAGATCGCGGACAACATCGTTATCAAGGTTCCACTGACGTGGGACGGGCTGAAGGCCTGCAAGGTCCTGACGGGCGAGGGCCGAATGGTCAACGTTACGCTCTGCTTCTCGGCGAACCAGGCGATCCTCGCGGCCAAGGCCGGGGCCACCTTCGTGTCGCCCTTCATCGGACGCCTCGACGACCTCAACCTCGACGGCATGGACCTGATCGCGGATATCCGCGAGATTTACGACAACTACGACTTCGAGACCCAGATCCTCGCCGCCTCGATCCGCTCGGCCAACCACATGAGCGAAGCCGCGAAGATCGGCGCCGACGTGGCGACCGCCCCGCCCGACGTCATCAAGAAGATGGTGGCGCACCCGCTGACCGATAAAGGCCTCGAAGGCTTCCTGAAGGACTGGGCGAAGACGGGTCAGAAGATCCTCTGACGTCGAGGATCAGGAGGGGAGCGTCGCGACCTCGGCCGCGAAATCCTCACCGCGCCTCTCGAAGTTGTCGTACTGGTCGAAGCTTGCGGCGGCCGGCGCAAGAAGGACCGTCTCGCCCGGCTGCGCCTCGGCAGCGGCGCGGGCGACAGCGACCGCCATCGTCTCGCAGACCTCATGCGGGATCTGCGAGATCTCCAGCGCCGTCTCATGCGCGTGCCGGCCAATGACATAGGCCTTCACAACGTGGTCGAGGTGCCCCTTGAGGGGCGTCAGCCCGCCGTCCTTCAACTGGCCGCCAACGATCCAGCGGATGCGATCGAACGCCTCCAGGGCGCATTGCGCGGCGTCCGTGTTCGTGGCCTTCGAATCGTTGACGTAGGTGACCCCGCCCTTCTCGGCGACGATCTGGCTCCGGTGCGGCAGGCCCTCGAAGGTACGGAAACCTTCTTCGATCTGCTTTGGCGAAAGGCCCAGGGCGCGAAGTGCGCCGTAGGCCGCGCAGGCGTTCTGGTGATTGTGCGCGCCTGGCAGTCCCCTGATGCCGCGAAGATCGACAGAGGCGACCTGCCGCGCCTTGCGGGTCTCTGACAGGAACCCCTTGCGCGCGCAGACCGACCATCCCGGACCCTCGAGCTTGCGGTCCACGGACACCCGGATCACGCGGTCGTCGCCCGGTCCTTCGCCCATCTGGTTGGCAAGATAGCGACCCTCGACCTCGTCCACACCGATCACGGCCCGGTCCGGTCCCCCCTCGGCGAAGAGGCGGCGCTTGGCGGCGAAATAACCGCCCATACCTGCGTGCCGGTCGAGATGGTCGGGTGAGAGGTTGGTGAAGACCGCTACGTCGGGCGTCAGCGCACGGGCCAGGTCGGTCTGATAGGACGACAGTTCCAGCACTACGACGCCGGCATCGCCTGGCGGGTCGATGTCGAGAACGCCGCGCCCGATGTTGCCGGCCAGCTGGCTCTCGCGGCCCGAGGCGAGAAGGCAATGATGGATCAGCGCCGAGGTCGTCGACTTGCCGTTCGATCCGGTCACCGCGACAACGCGGGGCGGGATGTCGAAGCTGTCCCAGTCGGGAGTGGCGAGGGATCGGAAGAACATCCCGATGTCGTTGTCGACCGGCACGCCCGCGTCGATGGCCGCGGCGATCCAGCGATTCGGTTCGGGATAGAGGTGCGGGATCCCGGGGCTGACGATCAGGGCGGCGACGCCTGTCCATGCTTCGCGGCGGGAGGGGTCGTGAAGGGTGAAGCCTTCTGCCGCCGCCTTGTCCCGTGCGTCCTCGCTGTCGTCCCAGAGCAGAGGCTCGGCGCCGCCTGCCTTCAGCGCGCGGGCGGCGGACAGGCCTGACCGGCCCAGTCCCAGGACCGCGATCCGAGTGCCTTCTACACCTCGCACCGGGATCACGCGGAGGCTCCCAGACCGAGACGCTTGACGACCCGGCATATATCCGCTGCGCAACCCGAGATGACCACGCGGCGCATCAGCCCTCGCTCGTGTCGTCGGTCTCGAACTGACCGGAAAGCTTGCGCCACAGGATACCCCAGTACATGCCGACGGCCAGCACGACCGAGAGCGCCAGCAGCGCCAGCCATGTGTTCGCCGTTGGGTTCTCGAGGCTGAGCCAGCCGAAGTCCGACGCCACCCAGACAAGCGCCGCGACGAGGGCGAGGATCAGGACGACGCCCACCCCGCCGATCCCGCGCAGCACGGCCGTGAAGAACAGGACGTAGGCGATCAGAAGAACGACGCCGCCCAGGACGACCAGCGGCATCTGCTCGTCCCACTGCGCCATCGCCCATCTGACATAGTTCAGGTCGGTCGGGTTGTACGTCGCGGCCAGAAGGACGAAGGCAACCAGCCAGCGGATGACGAAGCCCATGATCTTACCTCACCTTCAGCGTGGCCAGGCCGACAAGGGCCAGGATCAGCGCGATGATCCAGAAGCGGATCACGATCTGCGGCTCGGACCAGCCCTTCTTCTCGAAATGATGGTGGATCGGGGCCATCAGGAAAACCCGCTTTCCGGTGCGCTTGAAATAAGCCACCTGGATGATGACCGACATCGCCTCGACGACGAAGAGACCCCCGATGATGGACAGGACGATCTCGTGCTTGGTCGCGACGGCGATGGCGCCCAAGGCACCGCCGAGTGCAAGGGATCCGGTATCCCCCATGAAGACGGCGGCGGGCGGGGCATTGTACCATAGGAACCCCAATCCGCCGCCGATGAGGCCGGCCGTGAAGATCAGGATTTCGCCGGTGCCCGGCACGTAGTTGATGCCGAGGTATTCGGTGAAGTCGGTGCGGCCCACGGAATAGGCGATGATGCCGAGCGAGCCCGCAGCGATCATCACCGGCATGACGGCAAGGCCATCCAGGCCATCGGTCAGGTTCACCGCATTTGCCGAGCCCACGATGACCAGCATCGCGAAAGGCACGAAGAGCAGGCCCATATTCACAAGCCCGCTGACGACCGGGATCGCGAGCTGGTTCGTGAGGGACTCGGGATGCAGCCAGGCCGCCCAGACCCCAGCGACGGCGGCGATGGCGAAGCCGATGGCAAGCCGCGTCCGCCCCGAGATGCCGGCGTGAGTGTGCTTCGTGACCTTCTGATAGTCGTCCGTGAAACCGATCAGCCCGAAGGCCAGGGTAACGAAGAGGATCATCCAGATGAAGCCGCCGTCGAGCCGCGCCCAGAGAAGCGTCGAGGTCATCAGCGCGCCCAGGATCAGCACACCTCCCATCGTCGGTGTGCCCGCCTTCGTGGTCAGGTGGCTGGCGGGGCCGTCGTCTCGGATCGGCTGGCCGCGCTTCTGCTTCGATTTCAAGAGATTGATGAGAGGCCGGCCAAAAAGGAAACCGAAGATCAGCGCCGTGAAGAAGGCGCCGCCTGCCCGGAAGGTGATATAGCGGAAGAGGTTGAAGAAATCGCCGCCGTCCGAAAACGCGGTGAGCCAGTACAGCATCTATGCCAGTCCCTTTTCCTCTTCCCGGTCCGTCACGCGTGACAGCTTGCGCAGCGCGTCGACGACCAGGCTGACCTTCGACCCCTTCGATCCCTTCACCAGCACCACGTCGCCCGCCCCGATGAGCCGGTGCGCGATCTGCGCGAGTTCGGGCGCCGTGTCGACCCACCTCCCGCGCTTGTGAGCCGGCAGAGCCTCGTAGAGCGCTCGCATCCTCGGTCCGACGCACTCGACGCGGTCGATCCTCTCCATCGCCGGATGGGCGGCGAGGTCGGCATGGAGAGCCAGTTCCTCGACCCCCAGTTCCAGCATGTCGCCCAGGATGGCGATGCGCCTGCCCCGGCCACGACCGTCCTGCGTCGCGCCGGTCGGCATCTGCGCCAGCACTTCGAAGGCGGCCGTCATGGAGGCGGGGTTGGCATTGAAGGCATCGTCGATCAAGTCGGCGGTCAGATCCTCGACCTGGTCCAGCACAAGCGTCTCGCGTTGGCCCCGTCCAGCCGGTGCACGCCACAGGCCGATGTCACAGGCCGCGATGTCGGTGTCGACGTCCAGCACGAGGGCTGCGCCGTAGACGGCAAGGGCATTCATCGCAAAATGCCGTCCCGGCGCCCCCACCTTCAGGATGAAGGACCGCCCGCCGAAGTGGCCCTCGACGACGCTCGCCGTGGCGCAGAGCGTGACGCTGTCGGCCCGCAAGGCGGCGTCGGCGTGCTCGCCGAAGCCGATGCGCCGCGCGGCGTGCAGCTTCGCGCCGGCGTTCAGGATCGGCGCGGTCTCGACATCGGCGTTGAACAGCGCCGTTCCGCCCGGTTCGAGCCCGCGAAAGATCGCCGCCTTCTCTTCGGCGATGGCTTCGACGCTGTCGAAGGCCTCGAGATGCGCCGCGGCCACCGTGGTGACGATGGCGACGTCGGGCCGGGCGAGGCGCGCGAGCGGCTCGATCTCGCCGGGATGGTTCATGCCGATCTCGATGACCGCAAAGTCGGTCTCGGCCGGCATCCGCGCCAGCGTCAGCGGAACGCCCCAGTGGTTGTTGTAGCTTGCTTCGGCGGCGTGGGTGCGACCCTGCGCCGAAAGGACATGACGCAGCATCTCCTTTGTCGAGGTCTTGCCGGCCGAGCCGGTGATGGCCACGACCTTGGCTGCCGTCCGTTCCCGCGCTGCCGCTCCCAGGCGTTCCAGCGCGGCGAGGACATCGGGAACGACGAGGAGGCACGCATCCCTGTCCAAGCCTTCAGGCACGCGCGACACAAGCGCGGCCGCAGCCCCCCGGTTCAAGGCGTCGGCGACGAAATCATGACCGTCGCGGACGTCCGTCAGCGCCACGAACAGGTCGCCCGGCTTCAGCGTGCGCGTGTCGATGGACACACCCGTCGCGGTCCACGCAGGGCCAAGCGCCTCGGCGCCCATCACGGCGCGGGCGGCCGCGGACGTCCAGAGGGGGACGGTCACAGCCCCTTCCCGTCCAGCGCCGCGACGGCGACGCTGGCTTGTTCGGCATCGTCGAAGGGAAGGATGGCGTCGCCGACGATCTGGCCCGTCTCGTGGCCCTTGCCCGCGACAAGAAGCGTGTCGCCTGGGGACAAGGCGTCCACGGCGCGCAGGATCGCCTCGGCGCGGTCGCCGACCTCGATCACCTCTGCGGCTCCCAGCCGGGTGCCGGCCAGGACCTCGGCCCGGATCAGCGAGGGGTCCTCCGAGCGGGGGTTGTCGTCGGTGACGAAGACGACGTCGGCATGATCGGCGGCGGCGCGTCCCATGAGAGGGCGCTTGCCCTTGTCGCGGTCGCCGCCCGCGCCGAAAACGACCACGAGGCGACCGAGGACGTGCGGCCTGACAGCCCTCAGCGCCGTCGCCAGGGCGTCGGGCGTATGCGCGTAGTCGATGAAGACCGTCGCGCCGTTCTCGCGCCGCGCGGCGAACTGCATCCGGCCGCGCACGGTCTGAAGCGTGTGCATCGTGTCGAAGGTCTCTTCCGGCTCGGCGCCCGTCGCGATGCACAGCCCTGCGGCGATCAGCGCGTTCTCGGCCTGGAATCCGCCGATGAGACCCATGCGCACCTGCCGGATGCGGCCCCCCCACTCGAAGCGCAGCTCCTGCCCCGTCGCGTCGAACCTCTGGCCGAGGATCTGGAGCGCCGCGCGGCGGTCGCGTCCCACGGTCAGCACGTCAAGGCCGCGCATGTCGGCCACCTCGGCCATGCGCGGACCCCAGGCGTCGTCGATGTTGATGACGGCTGCCGCATCCTCGGGCAGCACGCGGTCGAAGAGCCCCGCCTTGGCGGCGAAGTAGTCCTCGAAGTCGGCATGGTAGTCGAGGTGATCCTGGCTGAGATTGGTGAAGGCCCCCGCCGACAGACGCACCCCGTCCAGTCGCCGCTGCGCCAGCCCGTGGGACGACGCCTCCATCGCCATGTGCGTGACGCCCGCCTCCGCCATCTGGGCCAATGCGCGGTGCAGCGTGATCGGTTCGGGCGTCGTGTGGCGGAGGGGCATGGTAAAGGCGCCCTCGATCCCTGTCGTGCCCACGCTGGCCGCCTCGGCCCCCATCTCGGTCCAGAGCTGCCGGGTGAAGCTCGCCACGCTGGTCTTGCCGTTGGTGCCCGTGACGGCGACCTGAACGTCGGGCTGGTCCTCGAACCAGAGTGCTGCAGCGAAGGCGAGCGCCTCTCGCGGTTCTTCGACCACGATGAGCGGCACGCCGCTCTCTGTCAGCACGGCCTGGGCAATCTCGGCGCCCTTGCGGTCGGTGAGGACCGCGCCCGCGCGCTGCCGCACGGCGTACTGGATGAATTCCCCGCCATGCACCTTCGCGCCGGGCAGCGCGGCGAAGAGATGACCTTCCGACACGTCGCGGCTGTCGACGGACAAGCCTGTCACACGGGCGCCGGCCACGTTCTTCGCCGTCAGCCCGAGCTCGGCCAGTGTCTTGGTCTTTGGCCGGGTCTGCATCCGGTTCGTGCCCCGCTTCAGTTCCGCGCCAGTGTTACACCCTCGACCGCCGAAGGTTCAACGCCAGGCGCCAACCCCAGGAGAGGAGCCGCCCGCCGGATCACTTCGGCCGCCACGGGAACCGCGGTCCATCCGGCCGTCCGGCGTGGCTCCGATCCACTGGTCTCGACAGGCTCGTCGAGCGTGACGACGAGCACGTAGCGCGGGTCGTCGGCCGGGAAGACCCCGGCGAAGGTGGCGATCACCTTGTCCTCGTAGTATCCGCCCTGCGGCTTCGGCTTGTCGGCCGTCCCGGTCTTGCCCGCGACGCGGTAGCCCGGAACCTCGGCCAGGGTCGCCGTGCCGCGCTGGACCACCTGACGGAGGAATTCACGCATCTGCTGCGAGGTGTTCTCGCTGACGACCTGCCTGCCCCGGACCGGGGCCTCCTGTATCAAGAGTGTGGGTTTCACCTCGTGTCCGCCGTTCAGAAGCGACGCATAGGCGGTCGCCAGGTGCAGCGGCGAGGCGGACATGCCGTGCCCGTAAGAAATCGTCATCGCGTGGATTTCGGACCAGGTCTTCGGAAGCAGCGGTTTGGCGCCCGGAGCCTCGATCAACTCCACCTGCGTCGGCGAGAACAGGCCGAGACGCCCGAGGAAATCCTGCTGCCTCTCCGGACCGATCATCATGGCGATCCGCGCCGTACCGATGTTGGACGATTCAACGATCACGTCCTCGACCGTAAGCGCAGGACCGTGGTCGTAGAGATCGTGGATACGGTGGCGGCCCCATGTCAGCGGGCCCTTGGTGTCGATCCAGGTGCTGCGGCTGACGAGCCGTTCCTCGATGGCTTGCGCGGCGGCGAAGACCTTGAAGGTGGAGCCGAGTTCGTAGACGCCCTGCACCGCACGATTGAACAGCGGGCTTTCCGCCGGGTCGCCCTTGACGAGAGGGCGCGGACGGTCGTTCGGGTCGAAGTCGGGCAGGCTCGCCATCGCGAGGATCTCGCCGTTCTGTGCGTCCATGAGGATCGCCGCCGCGCCCTTGGCGTTCATCAGCCGCATCCCGCCCGCCAGAACGCGCTCGACTGCCGCCTGCACTGTCAGGTCGAGCGAGAGGCGCAGAGGCACGTCGCCCCGTCCCGGGTCGCTCAGCGTCTCGTCCATCGCGCGTTCGATTCCCGCCACGCCGATCAGCTCGGCCGAGGTGACGCCTTCGCGGCCGAATCCCGCCCCTCCCAGGATGTGGGCCGCGAGATGACCATTCGGGTAGAGCCGCATCTCACGCGGACCGAACAGAAGCCCGGGATCGCCGATATCGAAGACGGCCTGCTGCTGCTCGGGGCTGATGCGCCGCTTGATCCAGATGAATTTGCGCTTGCCCGTGAACAGCTTGACCAGCTTGTCGGCATCGAGGTCGGGAAAGATCGCGGCCAGCTCGTGCGCCGACCGCTCGGGGTCGATCATCTGCGGCGGCTGCGCATAAAGCGAATGCGTGGTCAGGTTGGTGGCCAGGATCCGCCCGTTGCGGTCGGTGATGTCTGCGCGCGCCGCCACGATCTGCGCGCCGCTCGCCAGCGCCCGGGGCTCGGCGGGGTCGGACGCGGCAAGGACCGACATCTTCATGCCGACCATGAAGAAGGCGCAGAGGAAGACGATGCCCAAAACCAGAAGTCGCCCTTCGGCCCGCTGACGTTGTTCGTCGCGGTCGGCTTCGTGACGCGCCGCAAGGTTGGCGCGTTCGATGGCGTCCGGGTTTTCGCCGGCGCGGCGGGCGGCAAGGATGCGCGCGAGGGGGCGCAGCGGCGTCCGGGTCATTGGTCGTCCCTCTGCATCACGTCCTGCACGTTGGTGACGGGATAGGCGATCTCGTCGATCCTGCCGAAATGCTCCGGGCGCAGCGGCAGCAGGCCGAGACGGTCGAAGTTCATGTCGGCCAGGTCGGCGAGCCGGTCGGGACGGTTCAGATAGGCCCACTCGGCGCGCAGGACACTGGCACGCTCACGCAGGTCGGCGATCTCGGTGCGCAGGTCACGCACCTCTCGCAGGCGCGCCTGGGTCTCGTAGTTCTGGCGATAGGCCCAGACGGCCAGGGCCATGACGAAACACGCGGTCAGGATCGAGATGAGCGATCTCATGCGGCCCTCACCAGTTTGGGCAGCCCGAGCTTGCGGCGGTCGACACGCCCTGCCGGGGCGTCGGTGCGCCGGCCGACGCGCAGCTTCGCGGAGCGGGCGCGGGGATTGCGCGCGGTCTCGGCCGACGTCGGCGCGATGGCCTTGTTGCGGGCCTCGAAGCGGGGGGCTTCGACCTCGGTCTCAGGCAAATGCCGGCTGACACCGCCTGCCGTGCCGGCGCGCTCCTGGAAGAAGCGCTTCATGACCCTGTCCTCCAGCGAATGGAAGCTGACGACCGCAAGCCAACCGCCTGCGACAAGGGCGCGCTCGGCCGCTTCGAGGCCATCCACGAGCTGGCCGAATTCGTCGTTCACCGCGATCCTCAGCGCCTGAAACGTGCGCGTGGCCGGGTGGCTCTGCCCAGGTTTTGGTCGCGGCAGGACGGCTTCCACGACCCGCACGAGGGCACCGGTCGTGGCAATCGGCGCGTCCTGCCGCGCTTTCACGATGGCCCGCGCGATGGCACGAGACGCCCGCTCTTCGCCATAGTGATAGAGAATGTCCGCCAGGTCTTCTTCGCGCGCGGAAGCTACGATGTCGGCGGCACTTGGCCCCTCCTGGCTCATCCGCATGTCGAGAGGACCGTCGGACATGAACGAAAACCCACGCTCGGGCGTATCGATCTGCATCGACGACACCCCGAGGTCGAGGACGACGCCATCCAGAGGCTCGCCTGCATGGTCGTCGAGGTCGGAGAAGGTGCCTTCGACGAGGCGGAGCCGGTCGCCGTACTCTGCAGCCCAGTCGTCCGCCAGTCGAAACGCCAGCGGATCGCGGTCGACGCCGATCACCCGGTCCGCTCCCGCAGCGAGAAGTCCGCGCGCGTATCCGCCCGCCCCGAAGGTCCCGTCGAGCCAGACGCCCCGGATCGGCGCGCAGGCCTCGAGGATGGCGTCGAGCATGACTGGAATATGCGGGGGGTCGGCGGGGGCGCGGGCAGCGGCGGCCATGATCAGTTTGGCCCCGCCCTGTCGAGAAGCATCCAGACGTCCGCGCCCGGCGGCAGCGGTTCCAAAGCCTCTTCGACCTCGGCGTCCTGCGCCTCGAAGGTCTCGGGCTTCCAGATCTGGAAGGTGTCGCCCATGGCGATGAAATAGGCCTCGCCGTCGATGCCGATCTTCTGGCGCAGTTTCGCGGGAAGCACGATGCGGCCCGTTTCGTCTACCGACGCCGGCAGGGATTGTCCGTTGAACAGCTTTTCCAGCTTCTTCCTCGCGGGGGCGCCACGCGGAAGGCGCCCGATCTGTTCGTCCACATCGTTGGCCGAGTCGATGGTGAAGCATTCCAGGTAATCGCGGCTCTCGTCGCCGTAGACGATGACGAGTTCGGGAGCCTTGCCGTCGGACCAGTTCGGGTCGCAGTCTTCGAGGACACGGCGGAATGAAGCCGGGATCGACACCCTGCCCTTCGCGTCCACCTTCTGGACGCTTTCGCCTCTGAACCTTCGAACCACTGTCCCGCGGCCCCTTTTTCAGCCCCCTAAAAATGCGGAACGGCGGATCGGACTGCTGCCACTGTCCAATCCGCCGCCCTCGTCCCGTTTCCGGGTTTCTCCAGCTGCGCGCGCCACCTGGGGGGATGTCTGCTCGCTCGCGCGCCGGATCTCTGTGTTGGATGAAGCGGGAGCCTGTATGAAACCTGCTCTTTTTTGGTTCTGCCTGGGGTCGTTTGCTGCCCCATTCGCTGTCCCGCGTCATCCGGTGAACATTAAGTGCCATGGGAATTCGTGGTACGCAACAAAAAATTTGGGAACTCATGGAGCTACGTCTCGTTGCTTATGTCGCGCGCCTCCACATATTGTATCCATATCTGGATTTTTAGCTTCCTATAAACTAAATATAGATGTGCCAGGGAGTACCATTTTTTCCCATGAGAGCTAGAGCGGATGCGATCCGAGGCGGTTTCAGCCGAGAAAATCACCCGAATCCGGGTCCGATAAATCCGAATCCGAGTCGTTTCCCATGCCGGACCATCTCACGTGGACGGGAAGCGTCGGCAGTCGACCGCACACCTTGCGGGCCGCGCGCCTTACGACCCGGTCCTGTCTGATCCAGGCAGGACGGAGCAAACCGTCAGAAGTTGCGTTTCTCGTAGGCCGCAAGCGCCCGAGCCCTGCCCTCGTCCAGTGCGACGACGGGCTCAGGGTAGGCATCGCCGGGCGACATGCCCCACCGCTTCGGGATCGAGTCGAAATAGGACAGCGCCGTTTCGGTCGGCGCGTCGCGCCCTTCGGCGATCCAGCGGTCTCGATAGACGCCCTTGGGATCGAAGCGGTCGGCCTGCGTCTGGGGATTGAAGATGCGGAAGTAGGGCGCCGCGTCAGGTCCCGATCCGGCCGTCCATTGCCAGCCGAGCGCATTGGACGCCGGATCCCAGTCGCAAAGGCAGTGCTCGAACCAGCGCTGCCCGATCCGCCAGTGTGCCATCAGATGCTTGGTCAGATAGCTGGCTACGATCATCCGCGCCCGGTTGTGCATCCGCCCCGTCACGAACATCTCGCGCATCGCGGCATCCACGAAGGCCACACCCGTGCGCCCCTGCGTCCAGGCCGTCACCTCGGCGCGCCGCTCGTCCTCGTTCCAGGGAAAGCTGTCCCACCCCTCGCGCCAGTTGGCGCTTACGAGGCGGGGTGTGTGCCATACGAGGTGATAGCCGAACTCGCGCCAGGCCAGCTCCTTCAGGAAGGTCTCGGCGCCCGCCCTGCCGTCATCGACCGCTTGCATCCCCGCGTGCCAGCAGGCGCGTGGCGAAATCTCGCCCCAGGCGAGGTTCTCGGACAGGCCCGATGTCCCATCCTCGGCCACGACGTCGCGGCTCTCTTTGTAGCCGTCCAGCCGATGCACGACGAAAGCGTCGAGACGGGACGCCGCGCGATCCTCGCCGACGGTCAGGTGCGGCTCGACGACGTCCGCACCACGACGCATCGGTCCCGCGAGGTTCCAGTCCTCCAGCGTCTCGCTCTCCGGCCAGCGGACGGGCACGGCGAAATCCGGGCGGGGAAGCTGCCGGCCCACGTCGCGGTCGCGGACCGACCGCCAGAACGGCGAGTAGACCTTGTAGTAGCCGCCCCCGCCGGTCTCGACGGTCCATGGCTCGAAGAGAACGTGGCCGGGGAGGCTCGCGGCGTCGATCCCCTGCTCGTCCAGCGCCGCTTTCACGCCCCTGTCGCGCGCGACCTGATCCGGGTCATAGGCCCTGCTCCACCGAACCGCCGCCGCTCCGGTCTCGCGGCAGAGCCCGGACAGGACGTCCGCCGCCGGCCCACGCCGCAGGATCAGCCGCGATCCCGCCGCTTCGAGCGTCCGCGCCAGATGCGCGACGCCGAGGCCGAACCGCCACAGAGGGCAGGCGCCGTACTCTTGAAAAACCTCGTCCAGGATGAAGACCGGCAGGACCGGGCCCAGTCTCGCGGCGTCGGTCAGTGCCGCGTTGTCGCCCAGCCGAAGATCCTTCCGGACCCACCAGATCGCCGGTGCCGCCATGTCCCCTAAGTCCCCTTTTCCCGCTGGACCTAGACGCGGACGCCCCCCGGTCAATCCTCAGAGGACATGGTCCAGCGCCGCGATCAGGCGGGCGACCTCTTCGCTCGTCGTGTAGTGCGTGAAGCTCACCCTCAGGACGCCGTGTCCGGGATCGATGCCGAGCGCCTTGAGCGGACGAACGGCATAGAAATCGCCCCCGCCCGCGCCGATGTCATGCCGCGCCAGTTCGGCGGCCAGCGCCGCGCCGGGCCGATCGCAATGGATCGCCACCGTCGGCGCCCGCGCTTCGGCCTCTCCCGGCCCAAGAAGCCGGACGTCGTTGCGGTCCGAAAGGAAATCGAGAAGTGGTTCGAGCAGCGCCGTTTCGCGCCGCCGCATCGCGTCATGTACCCTGGCCGCCCGCTCCCTGGGTGTTCCGTGCGATCCGCCGAGCGACGCGTGGAGGCGGTCGATATAGTCCGCCATGCCGGCGCAGGCCGCGATCTGCGCATGGTCCGGTCCCGCCGGCGTGAACCGCTTGTAAAGCGCGTCGCCGTTGAACCAATGCCCCTGGTTCGGCAATGCCTCCCCCAGGGCGCGGCGGACCACCATCAGCCCCTGGTGCGGACCATAGGTCTTGTAGGCCGAGAACAGGTAGATGTCCGCGCCAAGCGCGCCGACGTCCGGGAACCCGTGCGGCGCGTAGCTTACGCCATCGACGCAGGCCACAGCCCCGGCGGCGTGTGCAAGTCGCACGATGGCCGCGACGTCGTTGACCTCGCCCACGACATTCGAGCAATGCGGGAATGCCAGGAGTCTCGCACCGTCCAACAAAGGTTCGAGCTTGGCCGGATCGAGATGACCCGTCGCCGGATCCATCTTCCATTCCCGCACCTCGAAGCCGTCTTCGGCCAGCCGCCGCCACGCGCCCGAATTGGCCTCGTGATCCTGGTCGGTGACGACGATCGCGGCGCCTTCGGGCAGCCAGCGCCTGAAGGCCTGCGCGAGCACGTAGGTGTTCTGCGAGGTCGACGGACCGAAGCTGAGTTCGTCCGTCTCGACGCCCAGCATCGCCGCAAGTCGAATCCGGGCCTGGTCCATTTCCTCGCCGCCCACGCGGCTCGCGTCGAAGGGCCCGTAGGGTTGCACCTTGCGCTCGCGGTAGAAGCGCGCAAGCCGCTCGGTCACGAAGCGGCAGGGATAGGAGCCACCCGCGTTCTCGAAGAAGGCAAGCTCCTGCAACGAAGGTTCGTCGAAGGCGGGGAACTGGGCGCGAACGAAGTCGATGTCGAGGTCGGTCATGGGCGCGAGACAACGCGCCCGCCCGTCCGAGGTCAAGCCCGCCGCTGTCTCAGCATCTCCCAGTGAAGGCGGACCGAAGGGATGAAGAACAGCGCGGCCCCCGTCGCAAGGTAGAAGGACACCATCGCCGGCAGCCAGAGGATCGCCACGAAAAGGCCGACCGAGCCGCTGACGAGGATCGCGGCCTCGGACGGCAGGACGCGCAACAGCGCAAGCTGAAACAGCTTGCCCCCGTCGAGAGGGTGAACCGGGATCATGTTCATCACGAAGAGAAACCCGTTCACCCAGGCGACGGTCTGGAACACCCACCGGATCTCCGGGTCGCCGATGTGCGGCCACGTCAGCCCTGCCAGCGCCCAAAGGGCAAGGTTCACGAGCGGCCCCATCGCCACGATCAGCTCGGTTTCGTACCGGGTGGCCGACCGCGTCTGCTGGCAGAACCCGCCGCCGCCGTAGAGCACGATCCTCTCGACGGGGACGCCCTGGACCAGCGCGCCCCAGGCGTGTCCCAGTTCGTGCAGGAAGATCGACCCCAGAAGGATCGCCGTGAACATCACGTCGAACGCCAGGTCGCGGGACGTACCGCCGAAGTCGATGAAGATCAGCGGCAGAAGCAGGATCGTCACGCCGATCTGCACGGGCACGCCCCAGGGGCCGCGGAACTCGAAGAGAGGATTGTCTCTGAACATTCGTCGCCTCTGCACCAGACCGTCCCGAAACTGGACGGCGAGTGGGGCGAAAACGTGGGACGCAGAGGGCGCGGGGGCGGCAATCGCGCAGCATCTGTTGCCTTCGGGCGAACGGCGCGTTTCCGTCGTGGGGACAGAGGCTGTCGCGGCGGGACCGGCGGCGCGTCTGGCGCGCCGCCGGTTCGATGTTATCGGGGCTCGGCCCGCAGGCCCTTGATGATGGCCCAGCACATCACAAGGAGGACGACCGTGAACGGCAGCCCGGTCGTGATGACCATGGCCTGAAGCGCCGCGAGGCCTCCACCGAGAAGGAGGACGATCGCCACGGCCCCTTCGAAGATGCACCAGAAGACCCTCTGCGGGACCGGCGCGTCGATCTTTCCGCCCGCCGTGATGGTGTCGATGACAAGCGACCCCGAGTCCGAAGACGTCACGAAGAACACCACGACGAGGATGATCCCGATGAACGAGGTGATCGAGGCCAGCGGCAGCGCATCCAGCATCCGGAACAGCTGCAGTTCGAGCGCCGCGTCCTGAGCGCCCGTATAGCCGTCCTGCACGACCTGGGTGATCGCCGTACCGCCGAAGACGCTCATCCAGAACACGCAGACGAGGCTGGGGATCAGAAGGACGCAGATCAGGAATTCGCGCACGCTCCGCCCCCGGCTGACGCGGGCGATGAACATGCCCACGAACGGTGACCAGGAAATCCACCAGGCCCAGTAGAACGCCGTCCAGCCCTGGCTGAAGTTCAGGTCCTCGCGACCGAAGGGGTTCGCCAGCGCGGGCAGGTATTCGACATAGGCAAAGAGGCTGGACGCGAACCCCGTCACGATCGCCACCGTCGGTCCGACAATCAGGACGAACAGCAGCAGAAGGGCGGCGAGGCCCATGTTGATCTCGGACAGGACCTTCACGCCGCCGTCGAGACCGCGCAGGACCGAGATCAGCGCAACCGCCGTGATGATCGAGATCAGGACGACTTCTGTCGTGGGCCCTGTGGGAACTCCGAACAGCTCGTTCAGGCCGGCGTTGGCCTGCGTCGCCCCGAAGCCGAGCGACGTCGCCAGGCCGAAGAGCGTGGCGAAGACCGCGAGGATATCGATGATGTGGCCGGTCCAGCCCCAGACCCTCTCGCCGAAGATCGGGTAGAAGGCCGAGCGGATCGTCAGCGGCAGGCCCTTGTTGTAGGTGAAAAGCGCCAGCGCCAGCGCCACGATGGCATAGATCGCCCAAGGGTGCAGACCCCAGTGGAAGATGGTCGCCGCCATGCCAAGCCGCGCAGCCTCGGCCGCGTCGCCCTCGGCCCCGCCGAGCGGCGCCCAGTCCGAACGCACCCCGCCCTCTCCCGCGACGCCGCCGAGCGAGGTCGAGAAGTGGCTGAGCGGTTCGGAGACGCCATAGAACATCAGCCCGATGCCCATGCCTGCCGCGAAGAGCATCGCGAACCAGCCGATGTAGGTATAGTCGGGGGTGGCCTCCTTGCCGCCGATCCTCACGCCGCCCCAGGGGCTGACGATCAGAAAGAGGCAAAACACCACGAAGATGTCAGCCGCGGCGAGGAAGAACCAGTCGAAGGTCGCCGTGGTGGCGGGCCGGAGCCAGCCGAAGAATTCCGCGGACTGCTCGGGCAGAGCGAGCGCGTAGAACACGAAGAACACGATGGTCAGCCCCGATACGAGGAAGACCGGGTTGTGGATGTCGAAGCCGAAAGGCCCGAGAGAGCCTTCGACGTTGCTTTGTCCGATGCGATAGTCCGTGTCGATGATCTCGACCGGCCCCTCGGGCTCGGGTATGCCCTGGTTTGCCGTCTGGTCGGTCATGGTCGTCCTCCCTTCCGCGTTTTTGTGATTCGCACGCTGTGGTGACGCTCGAAGAGGAGCACGGTGCGAAAGCCTGCGGTCGTTGCCGCTGTCCGATTGGCGATGCTGACGCGCGCATCACGCCGCGCAGGGACCGCAAGGCGGTCTCTGGTCGTGCAGCCTAGGGACGGTCGGGCGTCCCGGGTACCGCACAAGCGGCGATTTCGTGCCGAAAACGACAGGTGTGGCCCGTTCGCGACGCTCTCAGGCGGTCTTTGCGGTCATCGAGGGGCGGCGCGCCGCGGCGGCCATCTTCGCCGCCAGCCGTTCGGCCGGGGGCGTGACATAGGTGTCCATGCGGGCGCGGATTTCGCGGATCTCGGGCTCGGTGCCGGTCGCCAGCCGCAGCGGCTTCGTCCCGTCGATCAGGTAGATCAGGCAATGGCAGTCGCCCGACGAGATGGACCGGGTGATGCCGACGCCGATGATCTGGTCGAGGTCGACTGTCGCAAGGACCTGACCCCGCCCCCGCGGATTGCGCGAGACAAAGCGGACCTCGTGCCTCAGACGGTCGACCTGCACCTCGGGACGGAAGCCGCGGGGTGACACCGACAGGCAAAGCCCCCCCAACACGCCCAGGACGCAGGTCAGGACCAGCTTCATGGTCAGCGCATCGCCCATGTAGATCGAGCCAGGCAGCAGCCACTGGGCGAAGGCGGCGAGAAGGAATGCCAATCCGAGGAACGTCAGCGACCATTCGACCAGCAGGTCGAGCGGCTTTTCCTGCATGTCCGCCGGGCGCAGCCTGAAACCCCAAGGCATCTCGATCTGCGCCAGAAGGGGCGTTTCGACGACATCGTCGCTTATTCGGCTGATCCTGTTCATCCCGCTTCGTCTGTGTCCCGTCCAGCCCCGATAGCCAGCAAAAGAGGCAACAATGAGACGCCTTGTATAAAGCCCGGTGGCGTGTATAAGCCCCCGGTCCGCCGCCGATCGTTTGACCGGCGCACCCTCTCGTGGACGGGAGCGGCGGATATCATGCCCGTCCTATGAAGTGCGCCCTGACAGAACTGGAGAAGACATGCCGCTTTACGAGCATGTGATGATCGCGCGTCAGGATCTTTCCAACACGCAGGCCGAAGGCCTCATCGAACATTTCGGCACGGTTCTCGCGGACAACGGCGGCAAGGTCGTCGAGAGCGAGTACTGGGGCGTCAAGACGATGGCCTACAAGATCAACAAGAACCGCAAGGGCCACTATGCCCTCATGCGCTCGGACGCGCCCGCGCCCGCCGTGCAGGAGATGGAGCGTCTCATGCGCCTGCACGAGGACGTCATGCGCGTCCTGACCGTGAAGGTCGACGAGCACGAGGAAGGCCCCAGCGCGCAGATGCGCAAGTCCGACGAACGCGAAGGCCGGGATGGCCGCCGCGAGCGCCGCTGAGAAGGAACTAGATCATGGCCGCAAAACCGTTTTTCCGCCGCCGCAAGGTCTGCCCGTTCTCGGGCGACGACGCGCCGAAGATCGACTACAAGGACACGAAGCTCCTGCAGCGCTACATTTCCGAGCGCGGCAAGATCGTCCCGTCCCGCATCACCGCCGTGTCGGCGAAGAAGCAGCGTGAACTGGCCCGCGCCATCAAGCGCGCCCGCTTCCTCGCCCTTCTGCCGTACACCGTGAAGTAAGGAGAGCACCCATGCAGGTTATCCTTCTCGAACGCGTGGCCAAGCTGGGCCAGATGGGCGAAGTCGTTTCCGTCAAGGACGGCTACGCCCGCAACTATCTTCTGCCGCAGAAGAAGGCCCTCTGGGCCTCGGAAACGAACATCAAGGCGTTCGAAGCCGACAAGGCCCAGCTCGAGGCGCGCAACCTCGAGACCAAGAAAGAGGCCGACTCGATGGCCGCCCGTCTCGACGGCCAGCAGTTCGTCCTCATCCGGCAGGCGTCCGATGGCGGCGCGCTCTATGGTTCGGTCACCACTCGTGACGCCGCCGACGCGGCGGCCGAGGCCGGCTTCACCATCGAGCGCCGGCAGGTCAACATCACGACCCCGATCAAGGAACTCGGCATCCACAAGGTTGGCATCACGCTGCACCCGGAAGTCGAAGCGACGATCGAACTGAACGTCGCGCGCTCGCCCGAAGAGGCCGAGCTTCAGTCCAAGGGCATCAACATCGCCGAGCAGGCGGCCGAGGAAGAGGCGCAAGCCGACGCCGAGATCGCCGAGCTGTTCGACGAGATCGGTGCCGCCGAGATGGACGAGCAGGACCGCGACGACCGCCGCCCGCGCGACGAGCGCGAGACGGACGACGACGCCTGAGACCGTCCGGAACAGAACGCGAAGGGCCGCCCTCGGGCGGCCTTTTGTTTTTATAGGCCGGCACGGGGCGCTTCGGCCTCCTCACGCCTTTCCGCCCTTGAAGTTGCCTTGTAGGCTGGCCCCATGTGCGGACGCTTTGCCATCACCCTGCCCGACGACGCCATGGCACAGCTTTTCGACGCCGTGCCGGCGAACGATCTGCCGCAAATCCCGAACTACAACGTCTGCCCCACGAACACCGTCCACACCGTCACCTCGGCCGACGGCCACCGCAGGCTCAGGCCGATGCGCTGGGGCTTCCTGCCGCACTGGTACAAGACGACCAGCGATGGCCCCCTCCTCATCAACGCCCGCGCCGAGACGATCGCCGAGAAGCCCGCCTTTCGCGCCGCCTGCCGCGAGCGGCGCTGCCTGATCCCGGCCTCGGGTTTCTACGAATGGACCAAGGACGAGGCCGGCAACCGCCTGCCCTGGTTCATCCATCCGGCCGAGGACGACCTCATCGCCTTCGCCGGCGTCTGGCAGGACTGGGAGCGCGGCGACGAGGCCTATACGACCTGCGCCATCGTCACGACCGAGGCGAATGCCCCGATGTCGCGCATCCACCACCGGATGCCCGTCGTCCTCGCCCGCGACGACTGGGCCAAGTGGCTGGGCGAGGACGGCAAGGGGGCTGCCAACCTGATGATTCCCGCTCCCGACGAGGCGCTGGCCTTCCACCGCGTCGATCCGCGCGTGAATTCGAACCGGGCGTCCGGTTCCGACCTCGTGGAGCCGCTGAGGGAACCCAACCCATCCTGACGCATTCCATTACCCGAATGTGATAAGGAGAGACGCCATGCCCCCGTCCCGCACCAATTCCTCGGCCGGTCCCGGATCGCCCGACGTCTTCGGTTTCTACGACGAGGACACCGGCAGCGTGCAATATCTCGTGGCCTGTCCCGCGACCCGGAAGGCCGCGACAATCGACGTGGTGCAGGGCTTCGATCCCCGCAGCGCCGCCACCGACGTCGACGCGGCCCGACACATCCTGCGGTTTGCCGAAAGCGAGGGCCTCGAGATCGAGTGGGTCCTCGACACCCACCCCCACGCCGATCACGCCATGGCCTCGGCATGGCTCGCCGCCGAGACAGGCGCACCGAACGCCATCGGCGAGAAGGTGGTCGAGATCGCCCGCCTCTGGCGCGACCTCTACAACCTGCCCGACGCCTTCGATCCGACACGCGATTTCGCACGCCTTTTCGCGGACGGCGACACCTTCGCCATCGGCACCCTGCCCGTCCGCGTGATGCTTTCGCCCGGCCATACGCTCGGCTCGATCACCTATGTCGTGGGCGACGATGCGGCCTTCGTGCATGACACCTTGATGCAGCCCGACGTGGGCACTACGCGCGCCGATTTCCCCGGCGGATCGGCCGAGGACCTGTGGGATTCCCTTCAGAAGATCCTCGCGCTGCCCGACGAGACGCGCCTCTTCGTCGGCCATGACTACGGGACAGGGGATAGGGCGCCTCAATGGGAGGCAACCGTGCGCGAACACCGCCGGCATAACGCGCACATCGGCGGCGGCGTGACGAAATCGGAATTCATCGAGACGCGTCAGGCGCGGGACAGGACGCTACCCCTGCCCGACAGGATGCTGCACGTCCTCCAGATGAACCTCCGCGCCGGAAAGGCTCCTCCGGCGGAGGGTGATGGTCACAGCTACCTGAGGATTCCGCTCAACCGGTTCTAGGGCTCGCGCAGGCTCAGGTACGGCGCAGCCGGATGACCACGTCGACCTTGGCGATCTCGGCGCCCTTGGGGGCCTGCGGCAGCCGCGCGATCTCCAGCTCCTCGGCCGGGGCGTCGACGAGGCGCGCATCCTCTTCCCAGTAGAAATGCGGATGATCGTCGGTGCGGGTGTCGAAATAGCTCTTCGAGCCGTCGACGGTGATCTCCTGCACCAGCCCCGCATCGCAGAAGGCGCGCAACGTGTTGTAGACGGTTGCGAGCGACACCGCGTCGCCGTGGTCCTGCGCGGCGGCATGAAGACCCTCGGCGGTGACGTGGCGCGGCTTGCCGTCGCCGATCAGCAACTCGGCCAGCGCCACGCGCTGACGCGTCGGACGCAACCCGGCCCGTCCCAGCCAGTCGGCGGAACGTTCCTTCGGTTTGCGGTTCAGGCGCATCGGGTCGGTCATCGCCTCCATATAATAAGCCTGAAGCCTCCGGTTCAATGCGTTTCCGCGCGAAGTCGCGGACATCCCGGGGATTTGTCTCCCCTTGCGCCACATTCGACCCCCCTGCTATGGGGCGTGCGACAGAACGGCAACAATACCGGAACGGAGCGCGCATGGCCGATTTCCCCACCTGCTTCGACAAGGACGCGCTGCTCGCCTGCGCGCGTGGAGAGCTCTTCGGTCCCGGCAACGCCCAGCTTCCCGCCCCGCCCATGCTGATGATGGACCGCATCACCGAAATCAGCGGAGACGGCGGCGAACACGGCAAGGGTCATGTCGTGGCCGAGTTCGACATCACCCCCGACCTCTGGTTCTTCGAGTGCCACTTCCCCGGCAACCCGATCATGCCGGGCTGCCTCGGGCTCGACGGCCTGTGGCAGCTTACCGGCTTCAACCTCGGCTGGCGGGGCTGGCAGGGGCGCGGATACGCGCTCGGCGTGGGCGAGGTGAAACTGACCGGCATGGTGCGGCCCGACCGCAAGATGCTGACCTACAAGGTCGATTTCACCAAGGCGATCCAGACCCGCCGCCTGACCATGGGCGTCGCCGACGGCATCGTCGAAGCGGACGGCGACGTCATCTACGTGGTGAAGGACATGAAGGTGGCGTTGAGCGAGACCTGAGCCCGACCAAGTCGTGGTGGCTTGACCGATAGGAAGCTGGCGTGTGTAACGTTGGCGGTCGGTGCCAGGTCAACGGCATCCTTTGTAGGCCGACTTGGGCGGTCGGTCCGTCAGGATCTAGCAGTGAACCTCTTAGAACTTCGCGAACGTCTCACCGGCCTGGGGATCCATCCGGACTCATACTCAATTGGATCATTCGATGACGATCGGCCTGCATTGCTGACGTTCGGAGGAAAATGGATCGTGTCAGTCTCTGAGCGTGGCGAATTCGGCGATTACCGCACGTTTGCTTCTGAAAGCGAAGCATGTGCATACTTCCTGCAGCAGATGGATGCGAAGACATTCCAACCAAAGATTGAGTGATGTCGTCGCGAGTTGGACCACCTGCGCGCCACCACGTCGTTCGTCATCCATCTCGCCCAGCACAATTCCAAATGATCCGCCCCACGCCGACCTAAGGCCAGCCACCGCCCCCTAACCGCTTGCCCCTCCGGCCCCGCCCGTCCTACATAGGCCCCGGGCGAAGAACGGGAGAGCAGCATGCGTCGCGTCGTCATCACCGGGATGGGCATCGTCAGCCCCATCGGCAACAACGTGGCCGAGGTCGAGGCCAGCCTCCGTGCGGGCCGGTCGGGCATATCCTTCCAACCCGAGTACGCCGAGAAGGGCTTTCGCAGCCAGATCGCGGGCGTTCCCGACATCGTGCTCGAGGATCATATCGACAAGCGCCAGATGCGCTTCATGGGTCCGACCGCCGCCTATGCCTACCTCGCCATGCAGCAAGCCATCGCCGACTCGGGGCTCGAGGAGACGGACATCTCGAACGAGATGACCGGCCTCGTCGCCGGCTCGGGAGGTCCGTCCACATCGAACTTCTTCGAAGCCCACCAAGCGGTGATCCAGAAAGGCGCGCCCAAGCGGATGGGACCGTTCATGGTCACGCGCTGCATGTCGTCAACCGTCTCGGCCTGCCTCGCTACGCCGTTCAGGATCAAGGGCATCAACTACTCCATCACCTCGGCCTGCTCGACCACGCTTCACTGCATGGGCAACGGGACCGAGCAGATCCAGATGGGCAAGCAGGACATCGTCTTCGCGGGCGGGGGCGAAGAGGTCGACTGGACCCTCTCCTGCCTGTTCGACGCGATGGGTGCCATGTCGTCCAAGTACAACGACACCCCCACCGAGGCCGCCCGCGCCTTCGACGAAAGCCGCGACGGCTTCGTGATCGGCGGCGGCGGCGGCATGGTGGTTCTCGAGGAACTGGAGCACGCCAAGGCGCGCGGCGCCAAGATCTACGCCGAGGTCACGGGCTACGGCGCCACCTCCGACGGCTACGACATGGTCGCGCCGTCTGGCGAGGGCGGCGAACGGTCGATGCGAATTGCCGCCTCGACGCTCGGCGATCGCACCGTGGATTACATCAACGCCCACGGCACCTCGACGCCCGTGGGCGACGTGACCGAGGTCGAGGCCGTGCGCCGCGTCTTCGGACAGGATCACGCGCCGATCTCGTCGACCAAGTCGATGACCGGGCATTCGCTCGGCGCCGCGGGCGTCCACGAGGCGATCTATTCGCTCATCATGATGGAAAAGGGCTTCATGGCGCCGTCGATCAACGTGCGCACCCTCGACCCCGCGATCCGCCCCGAAGAGATCGTGACGAAGACGACCGAGGCCGAACTCGACACGGTCATCTCGAACAGCTTCGGCTTCGGCGGCACCAACGCCACCGTTGCCATGTCCAAATACCACGGGTGATGCCATGGCCGACCTGATGACGGGCAAACGCGGACTGGTGATGGGGGTCGCGAACGATCACTCCATCGCCTGGGGCATCGCGAAGGCGCTACACGCCGAAGGCGCCGAACTCGCCTTCACCTATCAGGGCGAAGCCTTCGGCAAGCGCGTCGAACCTCTCGCGGCCAGTGTCGGATCCGACATCCTGATCGACGTCGACGTGACCGACGACGCCTCTCTCGACGAAGCCTTCAACGAGATCGCCGTGAAGTGGGGCAAGCTCGACTTTCTCGTCCACTCCATCGCCTTTTCGGACAAGAACGAACTCACCGGGCGCTTCATCGACACCAGCCGCCGGAACTTCCAGAACTCGCTGACCATCTCGTGCTACTCGCTGGTCGAGGTCGCCCGCCGCGCGCGTCCGCTGATGACCGAGGGCGGCACGATCCTGACGCTGACCTACATGGGCTCGAACCGCGTCCAGCCGAACTACAACGTCATGGGCGTCGCCAAGGCCGCGCTGGAAAGTGCCGTGCGCTATCTCGCCAACGACCTCGGGCCCGAAGGCATCCGCGTCAACGCAATCTCGCCCGGCCCGATGAAGACGCTGGCGGGGGCCGCCATCGGCGGCGCGCGCAAGACCTTCAAGACGACCGAGGCCAACGCGCCCCTCCGCAAGAACGCCACGCTCGAGGCGATCGGCGGCACCGCGGTCTATCTCTGCTCGGACTACGGCGCCTGCACCACCGGGGAGATCGTCCGCGTCGACGGCGGCTTCCATGTGCTGGGCATGATGCAGCCGGAAAGCTCCTGACGCCCGGTTGATCCGGGTCAACGCCTGACGGCTTGCAACCCTTTAGACTTCGCGCGTCAACCGAAAGGAGCGCGCGATGGACGGAACGGCGACCCAGACGAAGACCGAACCAGTGCAGGTGCCCGCCACCCTGCCCGGCCCAGTCTTCGAGAACGACGTCTATCCCTACGAGGACAGGCTCGACCTCAAGACCTACGAGGACGAGAAGGCCCGCCTCCAGGCCGAACTCCTGAAGGTCCAGATTTGGGCGCAGGAAACAGGCCAGAAGTTCATCGTGATCTTCGAGGGCCGCGACGCCGCCGGGAAGGGCGGCACGATCAAGCGGTTCATGGAGCACCTGAACCCGCGCCAGGCCCGCGTCGTCGCGCTGAACAAGCCCTCCGAGGAGGAGAAAGGCCAGTGGTTCTTCCAGCGCTACCTGACACACCTGCCGACGGCCGGCGAAATGGTCTTCTACGACCGCTCATGGTACAACCGCGCGGGCGTCGAGCGCGTGATGGGGTTCTGCGAACCCTCCGAGTACCTCGAATTCATGCGCCAGACCCCGGACCTCGAGAGGATGCTCGTCCGATCCGGCATCCGCCTGTACAAGTACTGGTTCTCGGTCACCCGGGACGAGCAGCGCCGCCGCTTCGCCTCGCGTGAGACCGATCCCCTCAAGCGCTGGAAGCTGTCGCCCATCGACAAGGCGTCGCTCGACCGGTGGGACGACTATACCGAGGCGAAGGAGGCGATGCTGTTCTATACCGATACCGCCGACGCCCCCTGGACCATCGTGAAGTCCGACGACAAGAAACGCGCCCGGCTGAACTGCATGAGGCACTTCCTGTCCTCGCTCGACTATCCCGGGAAGGACCTGAAGGTGGCCATGCCGCCCGACCCGCGCATCGTGGGGCGCGCGGACCATGTCCTGCACAAGACCGACCATATCCTGGCTACCGCGCTGCATCCCGATACCCGCAAGGCGCAAAGGACCTGAGCAGCCGAGGGGCTCAGCCCCCATTCCCGGGGGTGACGTCCGCGCGCGCCCAAGGTAAAGGACACTCCGCATCACGGAGTGACCCATGGCCCGCATCCTCATCACCAGCGCCATTCCCTACATCAACGGGATCAAGCACCTGGGGAACCTGGTCGGCTCGCAGCTGCCCGCCGACCTCTATGCGCGCTACATGCGCGCCCGCGACCACGAGGTGCTGTTCCTCTGCGCCACCGACGAGCACGGCACGCCGGCCGAGCTTGCCGCCGCCAAGGCCGGGATGCCTGTCGCCGACTACTGCGCCGAGATGCACGAGGTGCAAACCAGGCTCTCGGACGGCTTCCGTCTGTCCTTCGACAAGTTCGGCCGCTCCTCCTCGCCCCAGAACCATCTGCTGACCCAGCACTTCGCCGGCAAGCTGGCCGAGAACGGGCTGATCTCCGAGGTGTCGGAGAAACAGATGTACTCGAATGCCGACGGCCGCTTCCTGCCCGACCGCTATATCGAAGGCACCTGCCCCAACTGCGGATACGACCGCGCGCGGGGCGACCAGTGCGAGAACTGCACCAAGCAGCTCGACCCGACCGACCTGATCGAGCCACGCTCGGCCATTTCCGGTTCGACCGACCTCGAGGTGCGCGAGACGAAGCACCTCTACCTCAAGCAGCGGTCCCTGCGCGGCCAGTTGTCGGAGTGGATCGACTCGAAGACCGACTGGCCTGTCCTGACGACTTCCATCGCGAGGAAATGGCTCAACGACGGCGACGGCCTCCAGGATCGCGGGATCACCCGCGACCTCGACTGGGGCATCCCGGTGAAGAAAGGCGCCGAGGACTGGCCCGGCATGGAAGGCAAGGTCTTCTACGTCTGGTTCGACGCCCCCATCGAATACATCGCCTGCGCCAAGGAATGGTCCGACGCGCGCGGTGCGCCCGACGCCGAGTGGGAGCGCTGGTGGCGCACGGACAAGGGTGCCGACGACGTCCGCTATGTCCAGTTCATGGGCAAGGACAACGTCCCGTTCCACACGCTGTCGTTCCCGGCGACGATCATCGGCTCTGGAGAGCCGTGGAAGCTGGTCGACTACATCAAGTCGTTCAACTACCTCAACTACGACGGCGGCCAGTTCTCGACCTCGCAGGGGCGTGGCGTCTTCATGGACCAGGCCCTGTCGATCCTGCCCGCCGACTACTGGCGCTGGTGGCTTCTGTCGCATGCGCCCGAGAATTCGGACGCGGAATTCACCTGGGAGAATTTCCAGGCCAGCGTGAACAAGGATTTGGCCGACGTCCTCGGCAACTTCGTCAGCCGCGTCACCAAGTTCTGCCGCTCGAAGTTCGGTGAGGAAGTCCCGTCAGGCGGCGACTGGGGCGCCGAGGAAGACGCCCTCATCGCGCGCCTATCCGAAGGCGTCGCGCGCTACGAAGCGGCGATGGAGGCGATCGAGGTCCGCAAGGCCGCGGGCGAGTTGCGCGCGATCTGGGTCGCGGGCAACGAATACCTCCAGTCCGCCGCACCCTGGTCGGTCTTCAAGGACGACCCCGACCGCGCCGCCGCGCAGGTCCGCCTCGCCCTGAACCTGATCCGCGTCTACGCAGTCCTGTCGGCGCCCTTCATCCCCGACGCCGCAGGGTCGATGCTTTCGGCGATGAACACGCTCGATACCGACTGGCCGTCCGACATGCGCGCCGCGCTGACCGCTCTGCCGCCCGGCCACGCCTTCACCGTGCCCGAGGTGCTCTTCAAGAAGATCGCGGACGAAGAGCGCGAAGACTGGCAGACCGGCTTTGCGGGGCAGCGCTGACCCTTTTGCGGCACGACCGAGGCAGGTTCCCTTGGGTAAGTCCACCATGACGTCAAAAAATCGGCCCTTTGGTCTGCCAAGCCTCCCGTGCGAACGGGAACCTGTCGGAACGAGGGATGTCGATGCCACGAACGGTGATTCTCTGCGCCGCCTGCGCGGTGCGCGTCGTGCCGCCTCGCCGCGCGATGCCCGAGCACGAGGTGACCTGCCCGTCGTGCAAGGCGACGGACAGCCTCGCCCGGGTCCTCTCCGACGCCCGCAGCCATGCCACGCACCTCGCCAAGCGCGAATACGACCGGCGGATGGCCGAGGCGGGACGCGAGTTGACCTACCGCACTCCCACGCGGGTCCCGGAGAGGAGCCTTCGCTGGATCACGGGCACCCTGCCCTAGGCGGCGGGGCCGCGACATCCCGACGCAAGGGCGTTTCATCGGCTTTCGGGAGGCCCCATGTCAGGCCACTCTCCCGGCCATGACGAAAGCGGACCCGATGTTCGACCAGTATACCGATCCGCAGGACGGAACAGCCGTCGCTGCGACCGAAACCGCCGACGGCGCGCCCGACCGGCCGCTGCGTCCGGCTCTCTTCCGCGGCTGGCGTCGGCGGTGCCCGAATTGCGGCAAGGGCCCATTGATGAAGTCCTACCTCAAGATCCGCGACAATTGCCCGGTCTGTGGACAGGACCTGCACCACCACCGCGCCGACGACGGCCCCGCCTACCTGACGATCCTGATCGTCGGCCACATCATGGCGCCGGCGATCATCTGGGCGTTCACCACCTTCCGGCCCGAACCGATGGTCCTGGCCTCGACCTTCACCGTCGGCTGCGTGGCTCTGTCCCTCTACCTTCTGCCGCGCCTCAAGGGGGCGATCGTGGGCTTCCAGTGGGCCAAGAGGATGCACGGGTTTGGCGCAGCCTGACCCCATCCCCTCGATGGCGATCCGCGACGCGGCGACCGTCATCCTCGTCCGCGACCCCGCGACCTCGCCCCGCGTGCTGATGGGGCAGAGGGGCGCCACCGCCGCCTTCATGCCCGACAAGTTCGTGTTTCCGGGCGGTGCGGTCGATGCGGGAGACGCAACCGTCCCCCTTGCCGCCGGACCGGGGGAGGTCTGCCGGGCGCGCCTTGCCGGCGAGACGACGGGCGCCACGCCGGACCAGCTGGCCGCGGCCGCAGTTCGCGAGTTGTGGGAGGAGACGGGACAATGCCTCGGCCGCCCCGGCGAATGGTCCGACGCCCCCGACGACTGGAGCGGGTTCGCCGAGCGCGGCCTCGTCCCCGACGCCAGTCCCCTGTCGTTCTTCTTCCGCGCCCTGACGCCTCCCGGCCGGTCGCGCCGCTTCGACGCGCGCTTCTTCATCGCCGACGCGGCCGCCCTCGCCACTGATCCCGACGACTTCTCGCGGGCCGAGGATGAACTCATCCACCTGTCGTGGGTCCCTCTCGGCGAGGTCCGCGCGCTGAACCTGCCGTTCATCACGCGCGTCGTCCTCGCCGAACTCGCGCAGCACCTGCCCTCGACCGCCGCACCCGCTCGCGTGCCCTTCATCAGGAACGACGTGATCGACGGCCGCGTGATCTGGCTCTAGCCGACCAGCGCCGTGACGCCGAGGATCGACGCCGTCAGCACCGCCATCCCCAGAAGCTCGCGCGCCTTCAACGGCTCGCGGAACCAGAGCCAGCCCACCAGAAGCGAGAAGATCAGCTCGACCTGTCCAACGGCAAAGACGTAGGCCGCGTTCATCAGCGAGAAGGCCGCGAACCAGCTCCAGCTTCCCATCAGTGAGAAGACCGACACCAGCGAGGTCGTCCGCCACGCCGCCAGCGTCGCCCGGATTTGCCCCGGCTCGCGCCAGGCCAGCCAAACGCCCAGGGCGACGGTCTGCCAGAGAGCCACGACCGACAGGGTGACGCCGCCCGTCAGAACCGGATCGCCCGTGTCGAGCGCCAGGGTCGCACCCCGGTAGCACACCGCGGACAGCGCGAAGAAGACACCCGACAGAAGCCCGATCCCCGCCGCCCGGTTCAGAAGGCTTCCGCCCCCCGGTGGCCCCGACAGAAGAATGACACCGAAGAACCCGGCGGCAATGGCCGCGACGCCCGCCGCGCTCAGCCGGTCGCCCAGAAGGACAAACCCCACCAGCGCCGTCAGCATGACTTCGGTCTTCTTGAAAGTGATGCCGACCGCAAAGGCGCGCAGCCGGAAGAGGCTGACGGTGCAGATCGTGGCGAGGATCTGGAACAACCCGCCCGCCATGCCCCAGAGAAGGAAGGCGGGCGTCAGCGTCGGCCGCTCGGCCCCGGTCCAGATCCCCCAGAGCAAGGCGAGAAGGATGGCGATAGGCCATGACCACAGAAACCGCGCCCATGTGGCGGCGGCTGGACTGAGCGCTCCGCCCGTCAGCACCTTCTGCAACGCGAAGCGCAGCGTCTGCGCGGCGGCGGCGGCGATGGCGAAGAGGACCCAGGCTTCCATGAGCTACGGCCTAGCGACGGCGAGAGGAGCGTGAAACCGCAATCGGCCGGGTCTCACGCCTCGCGGCTGGCGGGAAGATCCGGCGCGGTCGCCGCGGGCGGCGCCAGGCTCAGCACGGCCGCGAGGTCCGCGACGAAAAGTGCGGCCCGCTCGCGCAGCGCGTCGTCGTTCCGGGCGCTGACGTCCATCGCCACCCCGCCCTCGACGGCGTCCGACAGACGCACCACCTGCGCCGGCCGCATCGCGCAGCCCTGAACCTCGTCCACGTCGTGAAGACGCGAGTGGACCGCGACCATCGTCTCGGGCTTCGTCTCGGCCTGCACGCGCTGAAGGACCATCCGCACGAGTTCCAGCCGGTCGGGCAGGAAGCACAGCACGACATCCGCGCGCCGCACCGTAGCCGAAATTGTCGCTTCGCGCTTCCAGGTCGGGCCGCTCAGCTTGCGCCCGGCGCGGTCGTCGGGATCGAAACCCGACACCATCCACCCCGCCGCCTGAAGCGCCTCGGCCCAGCGCATGCCCCGCGCGCCCAGTCCGACGATCGCTGCGTGGCCGCTCATTGCGCGGCCTGCGGTGTCATCCGCAGCTCGCCCAGGTCATATCCGTTGAACGCCAGGACCTCGCGCGCGGCGGTGAGCCGGTCGGGCGGGATCTGCGGGTCGCGGTTCAGGATCCACCCCGCCCGCCCCGAGGGCACTCCCACGACCGCGGTGCGATAACCCTCGTCGACCCACAGCACCCAATAATCCGCGGCCACCGGCACGCCCTGCAACCGCACTTTCAGCCGACCCGGACCGGCCACTGTCGCCGAGCCGGTGATGACCTTCGCACCGCCGTCGGTGTCGCAGGCGTTCCGCACGCTCAAGACCCCCGGACCCGCCGGCCCATAGTCGGCGCGCGTGTTGCGGCAGCCGGCCTGGAACGGCACCGGAAAGCTCGCGATCTCGTACCACGTCCCCACATAGCGGGCGGGGTCGAAGACCGCCATCGAGGTCATCGGCACCGCCGTGTCGCGGTAGGCGCCCCCGGCGCAGGCGGCCATGAGGAGGGTGAGGCAGGCAAGCAGCGTTCGTTTCATTCAATGCACATGGTCTGCGGCAGGCCCGAACCGGACAATACCTGGTGGCAGCCGTAGAACGGCTCGATGGGGGAACAGGTACGCGACCGTGCAAGGCACAGCCCGTCGCAGTCGTCGGCAGAGCGGCATGTCTTGTTGGCGTCCGGCATCGCGCGATAGCAGACGTAGGATGTCTTGGACGACGTCAGACCCCAGCGTCCGCCAGCGCGTTCGCAGTCGGTCCGCGCTCCTGCCATGACGTCCGGAATCGTGCTGTCGCCCTCGGCTGGCAACGCCCCGTCCTCCTGGCAGGCCACCAACGTCAGAACGCAGAAAAGAACCGTCGAAATGCGACGGATCGCAGACATGCCTGGCCTCCCCTGGCTCCCCCTTGTCACAACCCTAGAAAGACCGCGGCGACCGGGCAAGCCGGGCGAAGGTCAGAAGGGCATGGGGTGAGCCCGGTGTGCTTTCGAAACCTCATCCAGCACGTCCCGGCCAAGGGTGACGTCGAGCCCGGCGAGGATCCGGTCCAGTTGCTCCAGCGTCGAGGCCCCGAAGATCGGTATGGTCGGGAAGGGCCGCTGCACCGTCCAGGCCAGCGCCATGTGGACGGGATCCAGACCATGACGCGCGGCGATGTCGAGGTAGGCCGCGACCGCCCCCTCGGCCCGGTCCGACTTCCGCCCGCCAAGGTTGCCGTTGATCGCCATGCGCGATCCCTCGGGCACCTGGCCCTGGTACTTCCCCGTCAGGTAACCCGCGCCAAGGGGCGAGAACGCCAAAAGCGTCACGTCCTCCTGATAGCCGACCTCGGCCATGTCGGTGTCGTAGTGCCGGCAGAGCAGCGAATACTCGTTCTGGATCGAGGCGACCCGAGGTCCGCCCGTCGCCTCGGCCGCCTCGTTCCACCTGATCGTGCCCCAGGCGCTTTCGTTCGACAGCCCGAAGGCGCGGATCTTGCCCTCGCGCACGAGGTCGCCCAGCACCTCCATCACGGCGTGCATGTTGTCGAGGATCTCGGCCCGCGGCGGCTGCTCGCTCGGATCGAAGCCCCAGTTGCGGCGGAAGTGGTAATGCGCCCGGTTCGGCCAGTGGAACTGGTAGAGGTCGACGTAATCCGTCCTCAGCCGACGCAGAGACGCCTCCAGCGTCTCGCGTACCGTGTCCGGCCCGATCCCCCGGCCCTCGCGCAATTCCGACCTTATGCCCGCGTGCTTCGTCGCGATCACCCATCGGTCGCGCGACCCGCCCTTTGCGATCCAGTTGCCGATGATGGTCTCGGTCAGCCCCGCCGTCTCGGCACGGACCGGGTTCACGGGGTACATCTCGGCGGTGTCCATGAAGGTGATGCCGGCATCCAGCGCGCGGTCGATCTGCGCATGCGCCACGGCCTCGCCCGTCTGCGTGCCCCAGGTCATCGTGCCAAGGCAATGATCGGTGACGGCGATCTCCGTCCGCCCGAGTGTCACGGTCTTCATGCTGTCCCCGTCCGCTGTCGTTCGCGCCAAGTGCTAACGGCTGGGACGGGGATGGCAACCCTGTCCGGCGTCAGGGTCGGACGTAGGCGTAGCCCTGTTCCTGCAACTCGATCAACCGCACGACGCCCGACGGGACCACCGTGGCCTCGCTCATCAGGGGAACGGCGTGTCCGGCCTTCTTCTCCATCCCCGCGAGCGTGTTGCCGCAGGCGGCGAAGGTGATGTTCTCCATCTCCAGCGACATGGCCGAGATCCGGTCCTTCACCGGGCTCGACTCCTCGACCAGCATCTTGAGGCCGGGACCGTAGGTGACCATCTCGATGACGACCTCGTCGCCCTGCCCGGCATAATAGGCGGCGATGTTCTGGGCGTTGTTCAGCGCCATGTTCATCACCTGGGGGTCGTCCTGGTCGACGTGGATGGCGACGTGATGTGTCTGGCCCTCGGCCAATGCGCCGAAGGGCAGCAGCATCAGCACGGCGGCGGTGGCGATCGGTTTCATGGATGTCCTCCCGTTATGTCGTCCGGCCAGACTACCGGCTTTGGCCGGGCTGTCACGCATTCACGACATGGAATGGAAGAATGTGAGAATGCCACGCCCGGCCTATTGAGAACAGAACGGGAACGAACTAACGTTCCACCCATGCCCGACGCCGCAGACGCCGCCCTCATCCTCGCCCAGACGCGCAAGAAACGCCGCAGCCTCCCGCCGGTGCGGTTCCTGGGCGATCTCGCGCTCGACCGGACGCGGGTTCACGAGGTCTGCGGCGGCGCGCGGCGGCGCATGGCGCTGATGGTCGCGGGCGCGATGGAAGGCACGGTGTTCTGGATCAAGCCGTCGTGGATGCCGGGCCAGATCAACCCCGAGGGGATGCTGTCCCTCGCCGACCCGTCGCGGTTCATCTTCATCTCGCCCATCCGGCCCGAGGATCTGCTCTGGACGATGGAGGAATCGCTGCGCGCGGGACTCGTCTCGCTGGTGGTCGCCGACCTGCCGCATCCGCCTGGCCTCACCGCCGTGCGCCGCCTGCACCTCGCCGCCGAGACGGGGGCCGAGGAAGGCAAGGTTGCACCTCTCGGGCTGATCCTCACGCCGGGCGACGGCGGGGCGCCGGGGGTCGAGACGCGCTGGTCGATGCGGCCCGCCCACGGCGAGAACGGGCGCGAAGCCTGGCGGCTGGCCCGTCTGCGCGCCCGGATGCAGCCCGAGGCGCGCTGGACGGTCGAAGGGACGAAGGAGGGGCCGCGCCTCTCCCCCGCCCAGGCTTGAGCCTTACTGGGCCGCGGCCGCAGCGTTCGCCGCTTCCAGCGCGGTCCAGCCCGCAGTGAAGCCCGACAGCGACATCGTCAGGTCGACCGTCTCGTCCGGCGCTGCGGCTGGGACGATGATGACCTTGGCGGTCGTGCCGCGGCGGAAGGCGTCCAGATCCTCCTGGGTGAAGCCCAGCCGCGAGAAGCAGCCCATCCGGCTGCAGAACGAATAGGGATAAACCTTCGCCTGCGCGGCATCGACCGCCAGACGCAGGTTCGCCGTCAAGAGCGTCTCGAGCGGGGTGATCGCGGTCGCGCCCGCCACGGCCTGTCCCCCTGAAGGAACCGTGAAGAGGCTGAACTCGGCGACCGAGTTGCCGGCCGCGTCCTCCAGAAGCTGGTAGAGCTGGCAAGGATCCTTGCCGTCCTCGGTCTTCACGCAACGCATCTGCCACGCGCCGAACTCCTCGGCGACATAGGTCGAACCCACGCCCCCGTCCTCGGACTGGCCAAGCGACAGCCCGTCATCCGGCGTCACGGTCTGGCCCGCCTCGGGGGCGGCCGGCGCGTCAGCCGGGGCTTCGGCCGGCGCATCCGCCGGGGCTTCGGCGGGGGCCTCGGGTGCGGGGGTCGTCGCGTCCTGCGCGACGGCGAAAAGGGGAAGCGAAACGCTCAACGTGGCGGCCGTCAGAAGGGCGCCGATCCGGGTCAGTGAACTCATCTTGTCCTCGACTGCAAAGGTTTGCCCCGCGTTTATCACGGCGGCGACGGCTTGTCAGGGGCACCCCCGGGGAAGGGCGGCGGGTGATTGCCGGGCGTTTCGCCCGGCCTTGCGCGCGCCACCTTTACATCGCGCCGCAAGCCGTTGAACACAAACGACAAAAGAAAAAGGGTCCTGACGGACCCTTTTTCTCTTCACTCCCTGCCGGACTGGCCGACTATTGATATTTGATGCGAGGCTAAGGGCAGATTTCCGACCCGTCAACAGGATTCGGATCACATTTTTCGGTTACTCCTCCGATGGTTGAGGGGACAAGCCGCAGCTTCCTTGACGCCGACAAGCGAAAAAGGCCGCGCCTTTCGGCGCGGCCAGTCAACAGGGAGGAAGTGCGCGCCGCCGGACGGACTGCCCGATGCGCGCAGGTGCAGACTGGCACATATTGGTTAACCGGGTATTCTCGCCCGGCATTCAAAACGAACCTCGGGGACGGGCATTGTGACGGACACCATCTTCATCGGCGGCGGCGGACCGGATTACGCGACCCCGCAGCAGCTTCTCCTCAAGTACGCCAACCGCCACGGCCTCGTCGCGGGCGCGACCGGCACCGGCAAGACCGTGACGCTCCAGATCATGGCCGAGAGCTTTTCGGCGAACGGCGTGCCCGTCTTCCTCGCCGACGTGAAGGGCGATCTCTCGGGCCTCGCCCGCGCCGGCAGCCCCGACGCCAAGCTCCACGACGCCTTCACCAAGCGCGCGGCCACCATCGGCTTTGCCGACTACACCTACGACGCCTTCCCCGTCACCTTCTGGGACATCTTCGGCGAACAGGGCCATCCCGTCCGCACCACCGTCTCCGAGATGGGTCCGCTCCTCCTCGCCCGCCTCCTTGAACTCTCCGAGGCGCAGGAAGGCATCCTCAACATCGCCTTCCGCGTCGCCGACGAGGAAGGCCTCGCCCTTCTCGACCTCAAGGACCTCCAGTCGATGCTCGTCTGGCTGGGCGAGAACCGCGAGACCGTCTCGCTCCGCTACGGCAACATCGCCACCGCCTCCGTGGGCGCCATCCAGCGCCAGCTTCTCGTGCTCGAGAACCAGGGCGGCGCGCAGTTCTTCGGCGAGCCCGCGCTCGATCTCTCGGACATCATGCGCACCGATATCGACGGGCGCGGCCGCATCAACATCCTTGCCGCCGACAAGCTGATGTCCTCGCCGCGCCTCTACGCCACCTCGCTCCTCTGGCTTCTCTCCGAACTCTTCGAAGAGCTCCCCGAGGTCGGCGACCCCGACAAGCCGAAGCTCGTCTTCTTCTTCGACGAGGCCCACCTCCTCTTCGAGGACGCCCCCAAGGCGCTGGTCGACAAGGTCGAGCAGGTCGCCCGCCTGATCCGCTCGAAGGGCGTCGGCGTCTACTTCGTCACCCAGAACCCCGACGACGTGCCCGAAGACATCCTGGGCCAGCTCGGCAACCGCGTGCAGCACGCGCTCCGCGCCTTCACGCCCAAGGACCAGAAGGCCCTGAGACAGGCGTCCGAGACCTATCGCGCCAACCCCCGCTTCTCGACCGAACAGGCGATCCGCGAAGTCGGCACCGGCGAGGCCGTGACCTCGATGCTCGAAGCCAAGGGCGCCCCCGGCATCGTCGAGCGCACGCTGATCCGCCCGCCCTCGTCGCAGCTCGGCCCCATCACGCCCAGCGAGCGCCGCGACGTCCAGAATGCTTCTCCGGTCGCCGGCAAGTACGACAAGCTGATGGACCGCGAGAGTGCCCACGAGATCCTGACGAAGCGCGCCGGCGACGCCGCGCGCCAGGCCGAGGAGGCCGAACGCGCCGAAGCCGAGGCCGAGGAGCAGGAGCGCGAATACAAGCAGGCCCGCCGCTATGAAGCCGACCGCGTCGGCCGCTCGACCTCACGCTCCACCCGCTCGGACGGCGTCGGCGACAAGATCACCAAGATGGTCGTGCGCGAACTCACCGGCACCACCGGCCGCCGCATCGTGCGCGGCATCCTGGGCGGGCTCTTCAAAGCCAAGTGACGCCATCCCGCAACCTTTTGGTTGCCAATCCCACGCCCCGCGCTAGATTGGCAACCAGGAGGTTGCACAATGCAGGACACAATCGAAAAATCCGTCTGGATCGACGCCAAGCCCGACGACGTCTGGCAGGCCCTCGCCGACGCGGGCGAGTTCGGCACCTGGTTCCGAGCCCGCTTCGACGGCCCCTTCGAGGAAGACCGCGTCCTCGGCGCCGAGATCACCTCTCCCGGGCACGAAGGCCTGCGCTTCTGGGTCCGGCCCGTCGTCATCGACCGGCCCACCCGCTTCGCCTTCGACTGGCCGCTTGACGAAAAGGCCGACGACAGGGACCCGTCGACGGCGCTCACCACCCGCGTCACCTGGACGCTCACCGAGGAGAACGGCGGCACCCGCGTCACCGTCATCGAGTCCGGCTTCGCCGCGCTTCCGCTCGAGGTCGCCGAGCGCAAGCGCCCGGACAACGAAGGCGGCTGGGAGATCCAGTGCGCCAACCTCAAGGCCCATGTCGAGGCCTGACCCGGCCGCCATCTTCGCGGCCCTGGGCGACCCGACCCGGCTGATGCTCCTCGACCGGCTCGGCGGCGGCGAGCAGCCCCTCGCCGCCCTCGCGCAGGGCACGGACATCTCGCGTCAGGGGATCGCCAAGCATCTCGCGGTCCTCGAGGCTGCGGGCCTCGTCGTCTCGCACACCAGCGGACGCGAGCGCCGCTTCCGCCTCCGCGACGGCGGCATCACCTCGGCCCAGGACCACCTCGCCCGCATCGCGCGCGGATGGGAGGATACCCTCGCCCGCCTCAAGGCCCACGTCGAACGCTGACCCCGCGCCCGCCTCTGGCGATCCACGTCCTATCGTGGCAAGACAGCCGGGACAGCGAACGGGGGACGAAGATGGCATTCGGCAAGGGACATCACCTCAGCCTGGTCGACGGCTCGGCCTTCATCTTCCGCGCCTACCACGCGCTGCCGCCGCTCACGCGCAAGTCCGATGGCCTGCCGGTCGGTGCGGTCTCGGGCTTCGTCAACATGATCTGGAAGATGATCGAGGACAATCGCGGCCCCGACGCGCCCACCCATGCCGCCGTCGTCTTCGACAAGGGCTCGCACACCTTCCGCAACGAGATGTACGACCTCTACAAAGCCAACCGCGAGGCGATGCCCGAAGACCTGCGCCCGCAGATCCCGCTGACCCGCGAGGCGACGCGCGCCTTCAACCTCGCCTGCCTCGAACAGGAAGGCTTCGAGGCCGACGACATCATCGCCACGCTCGCCTGCAAGGCCCGTGACGCGGGCGGGCGCGTGACCATCGTGTCGTCCGACAAGGACCTGATGCAGCTCGTCGGCGACGGGGTCGAGATGTATGACGCCATGAAGAACGCCCGCATCGACCGCGAGGGGGTGCTCGAGAAGTTCGGCGTCTACCCCGAGCGCGTCGTCGACGTGCAGGCGCTGGCCGGCGACAGCGTCGACAACGTGCCCGGCGCGCCCGGCATCGGCATCAAGACCGCCGCCCTTCTCATCAACGAATACGGCGACCTCGAAACGCTTCTTGAACGCGCGGAAGAGATCAAGCAGCCGAAACGCCGGCAGGTGCTGATCGACCATGCCGACCAGATCCGGCTGTCGAAGAAACTCGTCAGCCTCGATTGCGAGATGGACCTCGGCTACGACCTCGACACGCTCGAGGTGAAGGAGCCGGTCGCCGACGACCTCCTCGCCTTCCTCGGGCAGATGGAATTCCGCACCATCACCCGCCGCGTGGCCGAGAAGCTCGGTGTCGAGGTGCCCGCCGTCGCCGAGACCCAGCCCGCCGCCTCGGGCGGCCTGCCGGACGACTCGGCCGACGCCAGCCTGCCCGGTGCGCCCGACCTGCCCTTCGACGCGAAGAACTACACCTGCGTCACGACCGCCGCCGAGCTTCAGGCGTGGATCGACAAGGCCCACGCCACCGGCTGGATCTCGGTCGATACCGAGACGACGAGCCTCGACGAGATGAAGGCCGAACTCGTCGGAATCAGCCTCGCCGTCGAGGCGGGGCACGCGGCCTACGTCCCCCTCGCCCACCGCGAGGAAGGCGGCGTCGGTCTCTTCGGCTCGGACGAGCTGGCGCCGAACCAGATGCCGCTTCCCGAATGCCTGGCACGTCTCAAGCCGCTGCTGGAAGACCCCGCCGTCCTCAAGATCAACCACAACGCCAAGTACGACGTGAAGGTGCTGGCGCGTTACGGCATCCGCATGGCTCCCATCGACGACACCATGCTGATGAGCTACGCGCTTCACGCCGGGCTGCACAACCACGGCATGGACGAGGTCAGCGAGCGCTACCTCGGCCACAATCCCATCGCCATCAAGACGCTGATCGGCTCGGGCAAGGCGCAGCGCACCTTCGACGCGGTCAAGATCGACGACGCCGTAACCTATGCCTCCGAGGACGCCGACGTCACGCTCCGGCTCTGGCAGACGTTCCGCCCCCAGCTTCACGTCGCGCGGGTCGCCACGGTCTACGAGACGCTGGAACGCCCCCTCGTCGCCGTCCTGACCGACATGGAAATGGCGGGCGTCAAGGTCGACAAGTCCGTCCTGTCGCGCATGTCGAACGCCTTCGCCCAGAAGATGGCCCAGCTCGAGGACGAGATCTACGAAGCCGCCGGCCAGAAGTTCAACGTGGGCTCGCCCAGCCAGGTCGGCGACATCCTCTTCGAGGTGAAGGGGCTGCCGGGCGGCAAGAAGGGCAAGACCGGCAAGTATTCGACCCCCGCCGACGTGCTGGAGGACCTGGCGACCGAACATGCCCTGCCCGGTCTCATCCTCGACTACCGCCAGGTCCAGAAGCTCAAGTCGACCTACACCGACGCGCTTCAGGACCACGTCAACGCCGAGACGGGACGCGTCCACACCTCCTATTCCATCGCCGGCGCGAACACGGGCCGCCTCGCCTCGACCGACCCCAACCTCCAGAACATCCCGATCCGCACCGAGGAAGGCCGCCGCATCCGCGAGGCCTTCGTGGCGACGCCCGGCCACACCCTCGTCAGCCTCGACTATTCCCAGATCGAGTTGCGCATCCTCGCCCATACCGCCGACATTCCGGCTCTGAAGGAGGCCTTCCGCGAGGGCCAGGACATCCACGCCGCCACCGCGTCCGAGATGTTCAGCGTCCCCCTCGACGAGATGACCCCCGACATCCGCCGCCAGGCCAAGGCGATCAACTTCGGCGTCATCTACGGCATCTCCGGCTGGGGTCTCGCCCGCAACCTCCGGATCCCGCGCGACGAGGCGCAGGCCTTCATCGACCGCTATTTCGAGCGATTCCCAGGCATCCGCACCTACATGGACGACACCATCGCCTTCGCGCGCGAGCACATGCACGTCCGCACCCTCTTCGGCCGCCGCATCAACACGCCCGAGATCAACGCCAAGGGCCCGACCGCCGGATTCGCCCGTCGCGCCGCGATCAACGCGCCGATTCAGGGCACCGCCGCCGACATCATCCGCCGCGCCATGATCCGGATGCCCGACGCCATCGACGGTCTGCCGGCGAAAATGCTCCTGCAAGTCCACGACGAACTGCTCTTCGAAGTCGAGGAAGGCGCGGCCGACGACCTCATCGCCATCGCCAAGCGCGTGATGGAGGGCGCCGCCCACCCCGCCGTCCGTCTCGACGTCCCGCTCATCGTCGATGCGGGGCGCGGCGCGAACTGGGCCCTGGCCCACTAGACCGTCCGATCACATTTTAGTCACAGTCTCCACACGTTCTTGACAGAATCTGCACGGGCGCTGCACAAAGGAGCGTGTGTTTTAACAGGGGTTGGGTAACCAGTACTTTCGTGCTTTTTTGAGTGAAATCCATTTTCGACGGCCCGCCTCCGTGAGGGCGGGCCGTCTTCTTTCGCGGGCTTGCCAAACGCTCGCCTCCCCCGCCTTAATGCACGCATGAAAAGTGGCACACGGCCCGTGAAGGGCACGCGCAAGATGATCGCGAACATGACGCCCGTGCTCCAGCCCGGCACCTACGTGTTCTGCACCATGCTCAACACCGAGGACGCCACCGCCGCCGCGACCCTCGCCCTCGCCACCTTCGCCGAGGACGAAGGCATGTCGCTCGTCCTCGAAAAGTCCGAGGCCGATCGCCTGGGCCTCTCCTACGGCGAGAAGATGCGGCGCATCACGCTGATGGTTTACTCCTCGGTCTCGGGCGTCGGCCTCACCGCCGCCGTCGCGGGCGAACTCGCGCGCCACCGCATCCCCGCCAACGTCGTCGCCGCCACCCAGCACGACCACGTCTTCGTCCCGAAGAAACACGCCGACCGCGCGCTGGATGCGCTGCGCGTGCTCCAGGCCCGCGCCCGCGACGGGCAGGACGAGTTCACGGACGCGGACTGACCCGCCGTCCGAAGACCGACACCAGAACCATCGCGATCACCGCCCCGCCCGCGTTGAAGCAGAGGTCGAGCGCGGTGTTGTAATAGCCGCCGACGTTCGTATCGGGCACGGCCAGCACCGCCGTGAACTCGATGATCTCGTTCAAGGCACCCAGCCCCATGGCCGCGAAGGCGGGATAGGTGGCGGCGGTCCAGGTGCCGCGCGTCTCGGGGAAATGCCGCGTCAGAAGGTGATGCAACACCCAGGCCGTCACGCCGAACCCCCAGGCGTGGACCACCTGGTCGTACTTCAGGATGAAGACCTCTCCGCTCTCGATCAGCGGCAGAAGGCGCAGGTTGTAGAGGACCGATCCATCCACCGGCACGCCGCCCCCCGCCATGTGCGCCAGCCCCCAGAGCGACAGCGCCCAGAGCATCGCGGGCGGATACTCGGCCGCCCTCAGCGAAAAGGCGACGAGTCCGATCAGGATCGCCATCGTCACGATGTAGACGACGAACTCGTAGTTGCCGATCGACAGGAACCAGACCGTGAACCCAAGCACATAGGCGAGGGTGAAGAGTCCCACGGTCTTTTCTGCCGGTGTGGGGGCGAAACGGGCCATGCGCGGCATCTGACGGGTGAGATGCGGCCTTTGCAAGCCTGGCGTCAGGTCGGCCTTCGAAAGGCGCTCAGGCGTGTCGTTCCTGCTTGGAGGCGGCGATCACGCAGGGCAGCAGGGTGTCGACGCACAGGGGCTTCGAAAAGCTCGCGACCACCTTCGGCATGTTCCGGAAGGTCGAGGTCGTGCGCTCGTCGGTGCTGATCGTGATGACGGGCACGTTCCGCGCCATGAGGTCGGCGACCGCCATGTGCGACCGCAAATCCGTCATCTTCAGATCGATGATCACAGCACTTGCATGGGTCGGCACACCGTCGGCCTCGTAATTGTGACCGAGGATCGTGCCCATGCCGACGGACTCGAGCGCATCCTGGATGTCCAGCGACAGTATCTCGTCGCTCGCCATCAGGGCGACCATCTTCCTGAGATCCGTGCCTGTTCGTACCGTCTTGTCCGTGGGTGTCATGGCAGCCTCCATCCATGACAATGACATACGAATTTCGAAAACAATAGCGAAATCAGTACCTTAGTTGAGTAGTTTAGGCCTTCGGCTGAGTCTGCTCAGAGGAAGGAGTTGAGGGGGAGAGGGAGAATGAAACTTTTCAGCTCATTGTGTGTTTTGAGTAAGTCCGCATGAGCATGGAGGTTTGCGTTGGACGGCGGTGGAGACAAACGGATGGAGCGGCTGCAGGTGATGGTCACCGATTCAGAGCTTCGCGCGCTCGACGATTTCCGGTTCGAGACTCGGATGCCGAGCCGGGCGGCCGCTGTCCGCGAATTGCTTCGGCGGGGTCTGGAAGCAGAGGGCTATTTCTCGAAGGCGAGCGGTGGCGAGGCCTCGACCAGCTTCGGCGTGCTGAACCAGAAGCATAGCTAAGGCCATCGCCCGGAGGATCCGCGCTTCCGGCAGCGGCGTATCGCCCCTTTCCCCTGCAACACCCGTATTCTATGACACCGCCCAAGCCACAGGGGGCATGTCATGGAAGAACCCGCGATCACCGAAGACCTCGTCGCCGGCCACGGGCTGAAGCCCGACGAATACGCGACCATCCTTCAGATCATCGGGCGCGCGCCGACCTTCACCGAACTCGGCATCTTCTCGGCCATGTGGAACGAGCACTGTTCCTACAAGTCCTCCAAGAAGTGGCTCCGCACCCTGCCGACGACCGGCCCCCAGGTCATCTGCGGCCCGGGCGAAAACGCGGGCGTCGTCGACATCGGCGACAACCAGGCCGTCATCTTCAAGATGGAAAGCCACAACCACCCCTCCTACATCGAGCCTTACCAGGGCGCGGCAACGGGCGTCGGCGGCATCCTCCGCGACGTCTTCACGATGGGGGCCCGCCCCATCGCCGCGATGAACGCGCTTTCCTTCGGCGAGCCGTCGCACCCGAAGACGAAGCGTCTCGTTTCGGGCGTGGTCGAGGGCGTCGGCGGCTACGGCAACGCCTTCGGCGTGCCAACGGTCGGCGGCGAGGTCCGCTTTCACCGCGCCTACAACGGCAACTGCCTCGTCAACGCCTTCGCCGCCGGATTGGCTGACGCAGACAAGATCTTCTACTCGGCCGCCTCGGGCGTCGGAATGCCCGTCGTCTACCTCGGCGCCAAGACCGGCCGCGACGGCGTCGGCGGCGCCACGATGGCCTCCGCCGAATTCGACGACACGATCGAGGAGAAGCGCCCGACCGTTCAGGTCGGCGACCCCTTCACCGAGAAGCGCCTGCTCGAAGCCTGCCTCGAACTCATGGCCACCGGCGCCGTCATCTCGATCCAGGACATGGGCGCCGCCGGCCTCACCTGCTCGGCGGTCGAGATGGGCGACAAGGGCGGTCTCGGCGTCCGTCTCAACCTGGATGCCGTCCCGCAGCGCGAGACGGGGATGACCGCCTACGAGATGATGCTGTCCGAAAGCCAGGAGCGGATGCTCATGGTCCTCCGCCCCGAGAAGGAGGCCGAAGCAAAAGCGATCTTCGACAAGTGGGATCTCGACTTCGCCATCGTGGGGGAGACCATAGCCGAGGACCGCTTCCTGATCGTCCACGGAAACGAGACCAAGGCCGACCTGCCCCTGTCCAAACTCTCGTCCACCGCGCCCGAGTACGACCGCCCCTGGGTGCCGACGCCCGCACCGACGCAATACCGACGCGATACCGACGTGATACAGATGGACCCGATCGAGGCGCTTAAGGCCCTCATCGGCTCCCCCAACTACGCCCGCAAGCAGTGGGTGTGGGAGCAGTACGACAGCCAGGTCATGGCCGACACCGTGCGCACACCCGGCCTCGGCGCGGGCATCGTCCGCGTCCACGACACCGGTAAGATGCTGGCCTTCACCTCGGACGTAACCCCTCGTTATGTAGAGGCGAATCCCGTCGAAGGCGGCAAGCAGGCGGTGGCCGAGGCCTTCCGCAACCTCTGCGCCGTGGGCGCCACGCCGCTCGCTGCGACGGACAACCTCAACTTCGGCAACCCCGAAAAGCCCGAGATCATGGGCCAGCTCGTCGGCGCCATAAAGGGCATCGGCGAGGCCTGCGAAGCCCTTGATATGCCTATCGTTTCCGGCAACGTCTCGCTCTACAACGAGACCGACGGAACAGGCATTCTGCCCACTCCCACCATCGGCGCCGTGGGTCTCATCGCCGCCCCCTCCGACCTGATCGCCGGGGTCGCGCAGGACGGCGACCTCCTCCTCCTCGTAGGCACCACCGAAGGCCACCTCGGCCAGTCCGCCCTCCTCGCCGAAGCCTTCGGCCGCGAAGAGGGCGACGCCCCCCGCGTCGACCTTGCCGCCGAGCGCCGCAACGGTGAATTCGTGAGGCAAAACAGTGCCTTGATCCGCGCCGCCACCGACCTTTCCGACGGCGGCCTCGCCCTCGCCGCCTTCGAGATGGCCGACGCCGCAGGCACCGGCGTCACCCTCGCCGACGCCTCCATCCCCACCCTCTTCGGCGAGGATCAGGCCCGCTACCTCCTCGCCTGCGCCCCCTCCGACCTCGACGCCCTGACCGCCGCCGCAACCAAGGCCGGCGTCCCCCTCTCCCATGTCGGCCACTTCGGCGGTAAAGCATTGAAGTTCGGTGACAAATCCGCTCCGATGGCCGACCTCTCGCATCTCTACCGCACCGCCTTCGAGGCCGCCGTCGGATGATGGGCCGCGCGGTCGACCTCAAGTCCTGGCCGCGGGCCGAGCAGTTCCGCCTCTTCCGGACCTATGCCCGTCCCCACTACGCCATCACCACCCGTATAGTCGTCTCGCGCCTCATGGCCGAACACGGCGAGCGCAACCTCTCCCCCTTCCGCACCACGCTCCATGCCATAGGCGCGGGCCTCCACGCCGTCCCCGAGCTTCGGATGCGCTTCAAGGGCGACAAGGTAAGGCTCTACGACCGCCTCCTCCTCTCCCCCACCATCCCCTTGGAAAACGGCGACTTTCGCTACACCTACATGGCCTGGAACCCCGACCGCGCCCGCTTCGACCGCCACGCCGCCGAGAAGATCGAGGAGGTCCGCGCCGGCGTCCCGCTCAACGCCAATGACGGCACGGTCGAGGACGTGGCCTACCTGTCGTGCCTGCCCTGGCTCGACTACACCTCCCTCGACAACGCGCTCCCCGGCTCCGACGACTGCATCCCGCGGGTGTCCTGGGGAAAGATCGTGCCGAAGGGCGACGGCCACGACATGGCGATGACGCTTCAAGTTCACCACGCGCTCGTCGACGGCCTCCAGGTAGCGCGCTTCTTCGAGGCCACGCAGGCCGCACTGGACTCCGTCTGACCGCATTCGCCAAGCTTGCAGCAGGCGATGCGAGCCCATAGGTTTTCAAGGGAAAGAGAGGACCGCCCATGCCCATGCAGGCCCACGAGATCGAAGACCTTCTCCGCGAATCCTTCCCGAACGCGAAGATCGCGGTCGAGGGCGACGACGGGGTCCACATGTCAGCCATGGTCGTCGATGAAAGCTTCCGGGGCATGAACCGCGTCCAGCAGCAGCGCGCCGTCTATGCAGCGCTCAAGGGCCGGATGGACGGCTCATCGGGCGAGCTTCACGCGCTGGCGCTGACGACGCGCGCGCCCGACTGATCCCCCCGCCTCCCCTTCCCTCTTCGCCCGAACCGCATTAGATGTCTGGCGAAAGCGAACAGGGGAGCCAGCCATGAGCGCTCAAGACAAGATCGAACAGACCGTGAAGGGCAACGATGTCGTTCTCTTCATGAAAGGCACCAAGGAAATCCCCCAGTGCGGCTTCTCCAGCCGCGTCGCGGGGGTGCTCAACTTCATGGGTGTCGACTACTCAGACGTGAACGTCCTTTCTGACGAGACTATCCGCCAGGGGATCAAGGATTATTCCGACTGGCCGACGATCCCGCAGCTTTACGTCAAGGGCGAGTTCGTGGGCGGTTGCGACATCATCACCGAGATGATGCTGTCGGGAGAGCTGGACCAGCTTTTCGAGCAGCAGGGTGTGTCCTTCAACAAGGACGCGGCCGACCAGATCCGCGCTCACAACTCCTGAGGATTTCATGTTCGTAGTCACGGTGGAGTTTCGCTCCGCCCCGGAGCATACCGGCGATTTCCTGACGGCGCTCCGCGAGAATGCGCGCGCCTCACTCGAGGTCGAGCCGGGCTGCCAGAGGTTCGACGTCTGCCGCGACCCCAAGGACCAGTCCCGGTTCTTCCTCTATGAAATCTACGACGACGCCGCGGCCTTCCAGGCCCACAAGGCGACGTCCCACTACGGCACCTTCTCGGAACGGATCGAAAGCTGGACCGAGCACAAGGCGGTCGCCATGTTCCGCCTCGACGGTCCTCCGGCGTGACCAGCGCGCTCCGGCACGAGGCGGGACGCCCCCGCCACGCGCGCCCGGGTGGTGCCTCCACCGTGCAGATGATAACGCCCGATACCGGCGCCCGCTCGATCCTGAACGGTTTCACCGACATCCCGCCCGGCGGGGGCATACCGCTGCACTGGCACAACGTCGAGGAAAGCGTCCTTGTCGTCTCGGGCAGCGCGCGGGTCGAGGTGGCAGGCGAATGGCGCGACGCGCAGGCGACCGACGTGGTCTGGGTCGATGCCGAAGTGCCGCACCGTTTCGTCAACGCCTCGGACAGCGAGCCCCTGCGCATCTTCTGGACCTACGCCTCGGCCACCGCCACGCGCACGCTGGCCGAGACGGGAGAAACCCGGGCGGTCGCCGTCGAGCACGACCGTTGATCGTCGACCACGACACGCTCCGCGCCTTCGGGACCGCAGTCTACCGCACGCTCGGCATGGACGACGACACCGCCGCGCTGGTGGCCGACAGCCTCGTCCAGGCCGATCTCTGGGGCCACCCGAGCCACGGCGTCATGCGCCTCTTCTGGTACGCCGTCCGGCTTGAAAGCGGGGCGATGTCGCCCACGGCGGCGCCCGAAATCTCGGGCAAGGGCGCGCTTCTGACGATGGACGGCCGCGACGGCGTCGGCCAGCGCGTCGCGAAGACCGCCATGACCGAGGCCATCCGCGCCGCCAAGGACCACGGCATCGGCGCGGTGGCGGTGCGCAACTCCGGCCATTTCGGCACGGCGATGTATTACACCCGCATGGCCGCCGCCGAAGGCTGCATCGGATTCCTGACCGCCAACGCAAGCCCCGCGATGGCACCTTGGGGCGGGCTCGACAAGCGGCTCGGCACCAACCCCTGGTCCTGGGCCGCACCGGCGGGGCGTTATCCGCCCTTCATGCTCGATATCGCCAACACCGCCGTCGCCCGTGGCAAGCTCTACAACGCCAAGGCGCGCGGTGAGCCGATCCCCGAAGGCTGGGCGATGGATGCCGACGGGCGGCCCACCACGGATGCGGCAGCGGGAATCGCCGGGACCATCCTGCCCATGGCAGGTCACAAGGGCTACGCCATCGCGATGATGGTCGACATGGTCTCGGGCGTCCTCTCGGGCAGCGCTTTCGGCACCGGCGTCACCGGCCCCTATGTCCCGGAAGGCCGCTCCGGCGCGGGGCACCTTGCCCTTGCCATCGATATCGAGGCGTCGCGCCCCCTCGCCGCCTTCGAGGCGGACATGGAGACGCTGATCGACGAGCTGAAGTCGTCCCGCCCCGCACCCGACGCGCCCGGCATCTTCTATCCCGGCGAACTCGAGGCCGCCTCGGACGCCCGCCTCCGCGAGACCGGCATCGACCTGCCGCAGAGCGTCGTCGACGACCTCCGCCAGAATGCGGCCCGCATCGGGATTTCCTGCCCAATCTGATCCAGCGCAAGGTCGGAACCCCCTGCCCCTGTCATCGTTGGCCCCGGAAGGAGACACCCATGCGCGATTTCACCGACAGAAAGAACCAACTCGAGGACCGCCTCAAGGAACTCGGCGAGCGGATAAACCGGATCGAGGACGACCTCGACGATCCGATGCCCAAGGACGCCGAGGAACAGGCCGTCGAGCGCGAGGACGACGAGGTGCTCGAGCGTCTCGGCGCCCAGAGCGCGCAGGAGGTCCAGTTGATCCGCGCCGCACTCGCCCGGATCGAGGACGGCGTCTATGGCGACTGCATGAAATGCGGCGAGCCGATCAGCGAGGAACGTCTCGACGCGGTGCCCCACGCGGCTCTCTGCCGGGACTGCGCGCGCTGACCTAGCCGGTCGAGCACTCCGACAGAAGCGGCGTCTCCTCTCCGGTGGCGCCGTCGTTCCAGTACAGCGTCGCCGCGTCGCCCTTCGTCCACCAGACGTAATGCGAACCGTCCGACGGCCATCCATAGCGCGCGCCGGACGCGGACAACTCGGCGACGAGATTTATCATGCGTCCTTCGACGTGGATGACGGCGATGCCGGGCTCGCCCGGATGGTTGACGTAGACCGCAGGGACCTCGACGCCCCGCTCGCAGACATAGGTCGTCGCCCTCGCGTCCAGCGCAAAGGCAGGCGCGCCACACACCATGCCGGCCGCAAGCGCTACGGCGAGGTCAGCCCGTCGCACGCAGCTTTTCCTCGGCGGCATCGGCCAGCGCCTCGGCGCGCGCGGCCAGTTCGGCCAGCGTTTCGGCCACGGCGGGCGGGACGACGGCGACTTCCACGCGCTCGGCTGTGGGCTTGGGGCGGTTCTGAAGCTCCTCGACCCAGGCTTCCTGCTGCGCGATCTTGTCTTCCATCGACTTCATCTGGTCCTCGGCGCCGGCGTGCTTGTCGGCCAGCATGAGCCCCGCCATCAACAGCATCCGCGACTCGGGCAGCCGCCCGATCTGCTCCATCAGCGAACTCGCCTCGTTATCCAGAAGCGAGGCCGCGGACTTGAGGAAGTGCTCCTCGCCCTCCTGGCAGGCGACGTTGAAGATGCGGCCGCCGATCTCGATGGGAACCTCGGGCATGGATCAGGCCTCCTTCAGGACGGGTTCGAGAGTGGCGAGGATTTCCTCGATCTCGGCACGCTCGGCCGCGCGCTGCGCCCGCAGCGCGTCAAGCTCGGACAGCATCGCGGCGTTCACCAGCTCCGGCTCGGCCAGACCCTGGGCGTTCGCGTCGCGCAGCGAGGCGTTCGTTTCGCGCAGGGCGTCGTTCACCTTCCGCATCCGCTGCACCTCGGCGTCGCGCGCGCCCAGCGCGTCGCGCAGGTCCGAAACCTGGTCCTCCAGCCGAGCGACCGTGGTCTCCTGCTTTTCCTTGATCGCGCGCACGCGCTCTTCCAGTTGCCGGTTCGCGACCCTTTCGGCCTCGAGTTCGGCGGCCAGTTCCTCGCTGCCGCCTCCTCCGCCACCCGACCCAAGCTGGTCGAGCGCCTGGCCCGCGCGGTCCAGCGCCGCCACGATCCGCCGCTGAAATTCGGAAATGTCGTCCATGAAATATCCCGCCGTCCCGATGCCTGGAGGGCCGCGTTCGGTCGCCGAATCGCCGCACAGCCCCTGTTGTTGACCTCGAACATACCTCATGCGCGGCGGGTTTCGACTCCTTTACCCGCCCCGGGCCGTGCCCACGCTTCCCGTCTTGCGCTTGGGGGACGGGCTGCTATCAACCGCTCCATCCGATCTGGACACGGGGGACGGAACCTTGGACATCGCCACTCTGAAAGAGCTTCACGCCGATCACTTCTCCCGCGCCACGGCCATCCGTGTGCTGGCGATGGATGCGGTGCAGGCGGCAAACTCGGGGCACCCCGGAATGCCCATGGGCATGGCCGACGTCGCCACCGTCCTCTTCGAGAAGCACCTGAAGTTCGACGCCTCCGCCCCCGACTGGGCCGACCGCGACCGCTTCATCCTCTCGGCGGGCCACGGCTCGATGCTGCTCTACGCGCTCCTCTACCTGACCGGCTACGAGGACATGACGCTCGACGAGTTGAAGAACTTCCGCCAGTGGGGCTCCAAAACCGCCGGCCACCCCGAGTACGGTCACGCCAAGGGCATCGAGACGACGACCGGCCCGCTTGGCCAGGGCCTCGCCAACGCCGTCGGCTTCGCCATCGCCGAAGAAAGCCTGCGCGCCCGCTACGGCAAGAAGATCGTCGATCACTTCACCTACGTCATCGCCGGCGACGGCTGCCTGATGGAGGGCATCAGCCAGGAGGCCATCGCCTTCGCGGGGATGCAGAAGCTCTCGAAGCTGATCGTCCTCTGGGACAACAACGACATCTCGATCGACGGCAAGGTGTCGCTTTCGGACACGACCGACCAGCTTGCACGCTTCAAGGCCTCGGGCTGGCACGTCCAGGAATGCGACGGCCACGACCCCGAAGACATCGACCGCACGCTGACCCAGGCCCGCGCCTCAAAGAAGCCCGCGATGATCGCCTGCAAGACCCACATCGGCTTCGGCTCGCCCAAGAAGCAGGACACCAACGGAGCCCACGGCTCGCCGCTTGGTCCCGAGGAAATCCAGGTGACCCGCGACATCTACGGCTGGACGTCCGGACCCTTCGACATCCCCAAGGACATCCTGTCCGCCTGGCGCACTATCGGCGCGCGCGGCGCGGACGAGCGCAAGGCCTGGGACGACCGTCTCGCCGCGCTGTCCTCGTCGCGGCAGGCGGACTTCAACCGCGTCATGTCGGGCGAGACGCACAAGCGCCTTTCGGCCACCGTTCGCGCGCTGAAGAAGCAGATCACCGACAGCCGCCCCAAGGTCGCAACGCGCAAATCCTCGGAAATGGTGCTCGAGGTGCTGAACCCCGTCCTGACCGAGACCATCGGCGGCTCGGCCGACCTCACAGGCTCGAACAACACCAAGACCGCCGACCTCGGCATCTTCGACGCCACCAACCGCAAGGGCCGCTACATCCACTACGGCATTCGCGAGCATGGCATGGCGGCGGCGATGAACGGCATGGTGCTGCACGGCGGCGTGCGCCCCTACGGCGGCACCTTCCTGACCTTCTCGGACTACGCCCGCGGCGCAATGCGCCTTTCGGCCCTGATGGGCGCGCCCGTCACCTACGTGATGACGCACGACTCCATCGGTCTCGGCGAGGACGGCCCCACGCACCAGCCGGTCGAACACCTCGCGGCGCTCCGCGCGATCCCGAACATGCGCGTCTTCCGCCCCGCCGACACCGTCGAGACCGCCGAGGCGTGGGAGCTTGCTCTCTCGTCCGAGCGGGCGCCCTCCGTCCTGGCCCTATCGCGCCAGAACCTCCCCACCGTCCGGACCGAGCACAAGACCCGCAACCTGACCGCGCTGGGCGCCTATGTCCTGGCCGAGTCCACCGCAAAGCGGCAGGCGATCCTGATCGCCACCGGCTCCGAGGTCGAGATCGCCCTCGCCGCCCGCGAGACGCTCGAGGCCGAGGGCATCGGCACCCGCGTCGTCTCGATGCCCTGCGCCGAGCTTTTCGCCGAGCAGGACGAGGCCTACCGCCGCCGCGTCCTCCCCGCTGGCCCGGTCCGCGTCGCCATCGAGGCGGGCATCCGCCAGGGCTGGGACCGCTGGCTTCTGGACGAGCGCGGCCGCGCCGCCCGCGCGGCCTTCGTGGGCATGGACGGCTTCGGTGCCTCGGCCCCGGCCGAGACGCTCTACAAGGAGTTCGGCATCACCGCCGAAAACGTCGCGTCGACGGTCAAGGGCCTGCTCTGACCGCGCGATCCGTTAATCCCGGCGCGGGACAGCCTCCCGCGCCGACAGGTGCCATACGCCTTGCCGACAGGGTGCAGACGCATCGCCGACGCCCCGTCCCGCACCGCGGGCCTTGCGGTTACGGCAAATCGGAGCAACCGCAGAAAATCCCCCGATCTCCGCGCGCGCCGGCAACCTTTCGTAAGGATCACAGGGACCTGTGCATCCGCACGGCCGGAAACTCGATCCCCGGCCTGAGAGGAACGGTCACCGGCCCCACGGCCTCGAACCCGCAGGCGGCATAGAACGGCACCGCCATCAGCGTCGATAGACAGTCCAACCGCGTGATCCCAGCCGCCCGCGCGTCGTCGAAGATATGCGCCATCAGCGCGCGCCCGATCCCCTCTCGCGTTCGCTCCGGATCGGTCGCCACATGCCGCACATGGCCCGTCGCGGGCGCCCCGGCCCGACCCGTCCCCGGCTCGCTCGACGTCCATCCGCCTGCGCCGACGATGGTCGACCCCGCCTCCACGACGAAGTAGGTGCCCGAGGCCAGAAGGGCCGGATTCCCCCGTGAAAGAAGCGGGATCGCGGTCACCAGAAGCGACGGTGGATAAGCGCCTTTCAGTAGTCTCGGGTAGGACCGCAGAAGCAGCGCATCGACCGCGCCCAGATCGGACGGTGTGGCGCGCCTGAGGGTAATGCCGGAGGTCATATCCGATGATCTGGCCATCCCGATCCTCTTCGTCCAGTCTTGCGTCACATCGAGTGAGAGAACGCCCATGCCCATCCACCGCGCGGACACCGTCGAGACCTATGAGACCGATGGCGGCGGCGGGCCCTGCGGCCCCTGCAAGGTCCTTCCGTATTCAGACGCCGGCGGCCTGACCCAGTTCGGCGCGGCGGTCGAGATCCTGCCCCCCGGTTCCCTCTCCTCGATCAAGCACTGGCACGCCGAGGAAGACGAGTTCCTCATGATGCTCGAAGGCGAGGTCACGCTCCACGAGGGCGACGAAACGCACATCCTTTGTCCCGGCGACGTCGTGACCTGGAAGGCCGGCGACCCCGTCGGCCACTGCGTCGAGAACACCTCGGACGCCGAGGCGCGCTACCTCATCGTCGGGACGCGGAGTCGATCCGACACGGTGACTTATCCCGACCACGACCGCGTGCTGCGCGTCTGCCGCGACCCGGAAGAGCGGTCCTGGACCGACTTTTCCGGTCGCCCGGCATCGAATCCCTACCGGCCGTGAGCCCATGAAAAAGGCCGCGTCCCGGACGCGGCCCTGTCGTTCACGAAAGGGAAAGATCCTTACTTGATCTTGCCTTCCTTGTATTCGACGTGCTTCCGGACGACGGGATCGTATTTCTTGACCACCATCTTCTCGGTCATCGTGCGGGCGTTCTTCTTGGTCACGTAGAAATGGCCGGTGTCCGCGGTCGAGTTCAGACGGATCTTGATCGTCGTCGGTTTCGCCATGGGTCGTCTCCTGCTTGGCCGGGGCTGGCGCCGCGACCCGAAATCCTGAAGCCCGCCTTCTAAAGGCTGGGGCCACGCTGTCAAGGGCGTTCCCCGGGGACGCCGGGAAACGAAAGGTGCGGACGGCCTGTAAGCCGGATTCTGTCCCCTCCGAAAAGGGGGACGACCATTCATCTGGTCCCGCCGTTACCGACGGGATCAAGCTGTCTACCCGGGGTCCGGGCCGAAGCCTGCCCATATGGACCCCCTATTCGACATTGCTCCCGGTGGGGCTTGCCGTGCCGGTCCGGTTGCCCGTCCCGCGGTGCGCTCTTACCGCACCGTTTCACCGTGACCCGCGTGAGCCGCTTGCGCGACCCGCGAAGGCCGTCTGTTCTCTGTGGCGCTTTCCCTCGGGTTGCCCCGGCCGGGCGTTACCCGGCACCGTCGCTTCGTGGAGTCCGGACTTTCCTCGCTTGCGCGCGGTCGCCCGGCCGTCCGCGAGGGCGATATAGTCTGTTGTCCGCGCGAGATAAAGCGTCAGAGCGTCCGGAACGGACGCGACGGCACACGGCTCGCCGTCCGCTCGGTCACGTCCGATGGAAAGTGCCGCGCGAGACCCGCCATCATCGCCCGATCCGGCGTTCCGATCGGTCCGTCGGCAAAGGGCCTGAAGCGCTGCCGGAACGCCGAGAGCACGGCGGCCTCACCCACCTCGACCGGATAGCCGAAGAACGCCGCATCGCGCATGAAATCGCCCTGCAAGGCAGGGTCCGGCCAGACCGACAAGCCCTTTTCCGCCAGGCGTTTCCACTCGAACCAGGGGCCCGGATCGCTCTTGCGTCCAGGCGCCATGTCCGAATGCGCTATGACTGCCTTCGGGTGCAGTTCGTGCCGCTCCAGAAGGTCCTCGAGAAGCGCCTCGAGCGTCGTCATCAGCTCTTCCTCGAAGGCCGACGACCCGTCGTTGTCGAGTTCGATGCCGATGGACCTGGAGTTGACGTCGTCGCGCCCCGCCCACCTGCCCTCGCCCGCATGCCAGGCGCGCCGCTCCTCGTCCACAAGGCGATAAAGCGTGCCATCGCGTCCGATCAGATAATGCGACGAAACTTCGTGTTCGGGGTTGCAGAGACGGCCCAGGGCGTCCTCGCAGGCCGGCATGGCGGTGTGATGAAGGACGATCAGCTCGACCCGCGCGCCGCCCCTCCTGTCTCCGTGGTTCGGCGAGGGGCGGTCGACGATCTCCATGGCGTCAGCGCATCGCCGCGCGGAAGGGGGACGGGTCCCAGTAGCAGGCGAAGCCGTCCCCGTCTGGGTCGATCCCGTGCCTGTCGCGCTCGGGCCCTCCCGACGACAGAAGCGCCTCCTGCGCCCTGTCCGACGAGCCATACCTCGCGCAGTTGCGCTGGTACTGGCTGTCGGTCACGCGGTCGTTCCGGCGATACGCCTGCTGACCGACCTGGTTCGTGGTCGAGAGCGCGTATTGAACGATACCCGCGCCGCCCGCCTCCTGCCGCTCGGGCAGGGCCGAGGGCTGTGCGACCTCGAAGGACTGGCGCTGGCGCGCCAGGCGCGCGGCGTCGCTCTGGATCGTCTCGCGCGAGGCAACGGCGTCGAAGTTCTGTTCGTCCGAGATGCTGGTGCTGCCCGTCGTGCCCGAGGCCAGCGGGATCACCGACAGCGGCTCTCCCGGTCCGGCGGCAGGGGCGGCGGCCGCAGGCAGCGTCGTCGAGGCGACGGTCGTTCCCGGCGCGGCCGTACGGTTCAGGACGCCAAGCGTCTCTTCCGCAATGGCCCGCTCCTCGGGCAACGGCAGGCTGCGCCGCTCAAGCTCGGCATCCCGTGCCGCGCGCTGGGCCGCGTAGTTGTCATAGTCGCCGAAACCCACGCCCGCGGTGCTGGCGGGATTGCTGTCCGGCATGGACGGCGCACAGGCCGCAAGCGCGCAAAGCGCTGCAAGGCCCAGAAAGCGAATGGTCATGGTCTCTGCTCTGCCTTCGTCATTCTTGGCGCGAAGCCTACCACCATTTGGCGGGCTTGGCCACAAAACCAGCGCGATCCTCGATGGTCTGCGCGATATTCAGCAACTCACCCTCTTCCCACGGCTTGCCGATGAGCTGAAGCCCGAGGGGCAGGCCCTGGCGGTCAAGCCCGGCGGGCACGGCGATGCCCGGCAGTCCGGCGAGGTTCACGGTCACAGTGAAGACGTCGTTGAGGTACATCTGCACCGGATCGTCGAATTCCTGCCCGAGAGGGAAGGCCGCCGAGGGTGTGGCAGGCGTCAGGATCGCATCGACGCCCTGCGCGAAGACGTCCTCGAAGTCCTTCTTGATCAGCGTCCGCACCTTGCGCGCGCGGTTGTAGTAGGCGTCGTAGAAACCCGCCGACAGGACATAGGTCCCGATCATCACGCGCCGCTTGACCTCCGCGCCGAAGCCCTCGGCGCGGGTCTTCTCGTACATCTCGGTGATGCCGTCGCCCTGCCCCAGTTTCGCGCGGTGCCCATAGCGGACCCCGTCATAGCGCGCGAGGTTCGAAGACGCCTCGGCCGGCGCGATGACGTAGTAGGCCGGAAGCGCGTATTTCGTATGCGGCAGCGAGATGTCGACGATCTTTGCCCCAGCATCCTCGAGCATCGTCCGCCCCTCGGTCCAGAGCGCCTCGATCTCGTCGGGCATTCCGTCCATCCGGTATTCCTTGGGAATGCCGATGGTCTTGCCGCGAATGTCCCCGGTCAGCATCGCCTCGAAGTCCGGCACTGCGAGGTCGGCGCTGGTCGAATCATTCGGGTCGTGCCCGGCCATCGCCTGAAGCAGGATCGCGCAATCCCGCACCGTCTTCGCCATCGGCCCCGCCTGGTCGAGCGACGAGGCGAAGGCGATGATCCCCCACCGCGAGCAGCGTCCATAGGTCGGCTTCAGCCCCGTAATGCCCACGAACGCCGCAGGCTGCCGGATCGAACCGCCCGTGTCCGTCCCCGTGGCGCCAAGGCACAGGTCGGCCGCGACCGCCGCCGCCGACCCACCCGACGATCCGCCCGGCGTCAGCGCCGTGTCGTCGTTGCCGCGCCGCCAAGGGTTCACGACGTTGCCGTAGACGCTGGTCTCGTTCGACGAGCCCATGGCGAATTCGTCCATGTTCAGCTTGCCGACCATGACCGCGCCGGCTTCGAAAAGCTGCGTCGTGACGGTGGATTCATACTCGGGGCGGAAGCCCTCGAGGATGCCCGACGCCGCCTGACTCGCCACGCCCCTGGTGCAGAACAGGTCCTTTATGCCAAGCGGGATGCCGCAGAGCGACGGGGCGTCCCCCGCCTTCAATCGCGCATCCGCCGCCTCCGCCTGCTGCATGGCCAGATCAGGCGTCGGATGCACCACCGCATTCAGCGCCGACGCAGCCTCGACAGCGTCAAGGCACGCGCGCGTCAGCGCCGCCGACGTCGTGTCGCCCGAGCGAAGCGCCTCTCGCGCGTCGGCGAGGGTCAGGGTGTTCAGGCTCGACATGAGATCACTCCACCACCTTCGGAACCGCGAAGAAGCCTTCCCGCGCGTCGGGCGCGTTCGACAGGATCTTCTCCTGATAGCCGCCGTCCGTCACCGCATCCTGCCGCCGCTTCAGCCGCATCGGCGTGACCGAAACCATCGGCTCCACGCCCTCGACATCGACCTCGTTCAGTTGCTCGACAAACCCGAGGATGGCGTTGAACTCGCCCGCGAGCGCGTCGAGGTCGCCTTCCTCCACCTTGATCCGCGCCAGCTTGGCGACGCGGCGGGCGGTTTCCCTGTCGATGGACATGATCGGCTCCGTCTTGAAGAACGGACCCGCCTTTAGCGCGGGCCGGGCGGGAAGCCAAGCCTCGCCCGCAGGACTCCGGCCTGCCTCAGTCGGGCACGCGGTCGCCGTGCCGAAGCCAGGTCTCGATCATCCAGCCCAGCATCAGCGCGTTCAGGATGTGCCACAGGAAATGGGTGCCGACGGGGAAACCGTCACAGACCGCCATGTCGAGCGACCGGAAGGTCAGCGACAGCGACAGGATCGCCGCGCCGATGATGAGGTTGCGCCCTGTCTCGGGCGTCTCACGGCGCAGGTAGAGGCCGTAGGCAAAGATCAGCAGGGGCAGCGGCCAATAATAGTCCGATACCGTGAAGAACGGCAGGGCGTCGAACACGGGCGTCAGCGCCGCCGTCCAGGGAACATAACCCGCCGCGCCGAGGGCGGCGCCCCAGACCGGCCAGCCAAGGAACCGGCGATTGGCAAGGAAGGTGTAGACCAGCGTGAAGATGAGGATCGGAAGGCTGTCCGCCATCGCAGCCCACGCGACGGCGAATGTGTGAAACAGAAGCGAGCCCACCCCGATCACCGCGAGGATGACCGACAGGACACGCCCTCCGGCCTGCCCCTGCGACCGGTGCCACATCATCCAGGCCATGGCTAGAAAGGCCAGGTTCGTCACCGCATTGACCGGCTCGGACCAAAGCGAAGGGTCCGTCCGTTCGCAATAGCCGTCGATCGCCCTTGTCCAGTCCATGCCTGTCCCTATCCTATTCCCGACAGGATAGGGAGCATCGCATGAAGATCACCTGGCTCGGCCACTCCGGTTTCCGCATCGAGATCGGGGACCAGATCCTCCTCGTCGACCCCTGGCTGAACGGCAACCCCGTGTTCCCGGACGGCCGTCACGACGAGGCGCTCTCGGGGGCGACGGCGATCCTTCTCAGCCATGGCCACGGCGATCATGCCTCGAATTGCAGGGTCATCGCGAGCGAGCAGAAGATCCCCATCGCCTGCATCCACGAACTCTCCGAGGTTCTGGGCGGCGACGGTGTCGAGACCTTGGGCTTCGGCAAGGGCGGCACGATCGCGCTCGGCAACGTGAAGGTTTCGATGGTCAACGCCTGCCATTCCTCCTCCATCGACTTCGGCGACGACGGACCGGGTGTCGCGGGCTCCGAGGCCGGGTTCATGATCCGGGGCGAGGGCCACACGATCTACTTCTCCGGCGACACCGACGTGATGGCCGACATGGGCTGGTTCGGCGAATACTATGCCCCCGACATCGGCATCCTCTGCTGTGGCGGCCATTACACGATGGACCAGAAGGCCGCGGCCTGGGCGGCGAAGAGGTTCTTCGACTTCAAGGTGGTCATCCCCTGCCACTACAAGACGTTCCCGATCCTCGCGCAGGACGCCAAGACCCTGATCGAGGAGCTTCCCGACGTCGACGTGAAGGTGATGGAAGTGATGGAGACGGTAGAGATCTAGCGCCTGTCCGCGAAGAACGCGCGCAGCAGATCCGCCGCCTCCCCGGCCCCGATCCCGTCGTAGACCTCCGGAACATGATGCGCCTGTGGATGCGAGAACACCCTCGCCCCATGCGCCACGCCCCCCGACTTCGGGTCCGCCGCGCCGTAGTAAAGCCGCCCGATCCGCGCGGCGGCGATGGCGGCCGCACACATGGCGCAAGGTTCGAGCGTCACGTAAAGGTCGCACCCCGTCAGCCGCTCCGACCCGAGGCGCTTCGCCGCCGCGCGGATGACCAGCATCTCGGCATGAGCCGTGGGATCGGACTGCTCGCGCGTCCGGTTGCCCGCCGCCGCGATCACATCCCCTTCGCGTCCCACCAGCACCGCGCCCACGGGCACCTCGCCGCGCGCGCCTGCGCCCCGCGCCTCCTCCAGCGCCCTGTCCATGAAACTGCCAAACCTCATGCCCGCCTTATGCCGTTCAATCCCGCCCTTGTCTTTCTTCTTGGACCAAATACTCCCGCCGGAGGCGGCATGCGCGGGCTCCCTTTCCCTCCCGGTCCGCGCGGGATAAGCCAAGGCATGAGCACCGACACGCCCCCCGGCGACCGCATCGCCAAGGTCCTCGCCCGCCACGGCGTGGCCTCGCGCCGCGACGCCGAACGCATCATCGGCGAAGGCCGGGTCAGCGTGAACGGCAAGGTCATCGACAGCCCCGCGCTCAACGTCACCGAAAAGGACCGCATCGCCGTCGACGGCAAGGCCCTGGCCGAGCGCGAGCCGCCGCGTCTCTGGCTCTACCACAAACCTCAGGGCCTCGTCACGACGACGAAGGACGAGAAGGGCCGCCAGACCGTCTTCGACGCGCTGCCCGAAGGAATGCCGCGCGTGGTCAGCGTCGGCCGGCTCGACATCAACTCCGAGGGCCTCCTCCTTCTGACGAACGACGGCGAGGTCAAGCGAAAGCTGGAGCTTCCCTCCACCGGCTGGCTCAGGAAGTATCGCGTTCGCGTCCACGGCAGCCCGTCCGAGGCCTCGCTCGAACCGCTGCGCAAGGGCATCACCATCGATGGCGAGACCTTCCGCCCGATGGAGGTCACGTTCGACCGCCAGCAGGGCGGCAACGCCTGGCTGACGATTTCGCTGCGCGAGGGAAAGAACCGCGAGATCCGTCGCGCGATGGACGCGGTCGGCGTCCAGGTCTCGCGCCTCATCCGCATAAGCTACGGCCCCTTCCGTCTCGGCGACCTCGCCGCCGGCGCGGTCGAGGAAGTGCGCCAGAAGGTCGTCCGCGACCAGCTTGGTCTCGATGCGGGAAAGGCCCCAACCACCGGCACCGCGCGCAAGGCCGCGAAGCCGCCCCGCCGCACCGAGGCCGGAAGGAAGCCGAAGCCCGCCCGCAAGTAGCCCGCAGGGCTCATTCCGCCGCCGGCGCACTGGTATGGCGGTCACCGATCCCCTATGTTGATCGCACACGAGAGGGAGCCACATGCAGCGCTTCGCACTTGCCCTGTTCTTTGCCCTCGCCGTCGTCGGACTTGTCGCGGCGCTTCTGCGCGGAGTCGGCCGGGCAGCGGAACGGCGCGGCGGGGTGACGGCACTGACGACGGGAACAGCAATGCAGAAGGCAGCCTTCATCCTGCTGATGTGCCTTATCTTCTACGTCTCGGTGACGGGGGCTTCCTGATGGCGCGGCCCTTCCGCGGACGGCACAGTCCGGAGTCGCCGGCGTCTCACCCGAGGCTGCCCGAGGGTCGCAGGCGCAGCCCCGTGGGCGCGCGCGTCAACTTCCTTTTCATTGCGCCCGTCGTGATGCTCCTGACGGCGTTCCAGCTCGAACCGCTCGGCATGTTCCTCAAGCTCGCGGCCTTCGGCCTGATGATGCTGGCGGCATGGCTGACCCGCGAGGGCCTGATCGCCGAGGACGCCTTCAATGCCCGCCGAGTGGCGAAGCGCCCCGCGATCCCGCGCAAGATCTTCGGCAGCGCGCTGACCGGGCTCGGGCTCGCCTTGGCCGGGCTGAACCCCGAGACGTTCTCGCTCCTGAACCCGATCCTGTTCTTCATTCTTGGCGCCGCGCTGCACTTTACAGCCTTTGGCCCCGACCCCCTGCGCGACAAGGGCACCGAAGGGATGGACGGCTTCCAGACCGACCGCGTCGCCCGCGCCGTGGACGAAGCCGAGAAGCACCTCGTCGCGATGCGGGACGCCATCGCCCGGGCACGCATTCCTGCCCTGGAGCGTCGGGTCGCCGACTTCGCCGCCACCGCGCGCGGCATGTTCCGCGTGGTCGAGGAGGATCCCCGCGACCTGACAAGCGCGCGCCGCTACCTGTCCGTCTACCTCCTCGGTGCGCGTGATGCGACGGTGCAGTTCGCCGACCTCTGGCTGCGATCCCGCAACGAGGAGGCGCGCGCCGACTACGAGGCGCTGCTGACCGATCTCGAGACGACCTTCGCCAAGAAGACCGAGAAGCTGCTTCTCGACGACAAGTCCACGCTCGACGTGGAGATCGAGGTGCTCCGCGACCGACTGGAGCGCGAGGGCGTCCACAGCAGGGCATAGCCCCACATGGAGGGACTGAGACGATGGACGACACGGTACGGCAGAAGGCGAAACAATCCGAGGCAATGGTGAAGGAAGTGAGCGAGGTTCATCTGGTCGCACCGTCGACCGACATCGTGGCCTACGAGGCCGCCGACCCCGGCATATCGGCCGAGATAGAGAAGCGCATCGGCGAAATCGACATGTCAGAGACGAACTCGATCGTGTCTTTCGGGTCCTCCGCGCAGGTCGAGCTTCAGGAAATCAGCCAGGCCATGCTCCAGGACGTCCGCAACAAGGACGTGGGACCGGCGGGCGATAGCTTGCGCCAGATCGTCTCGACCATTCGCGGCTTCTCGATCAGCGAACTGGATGTGCGGCGCAAACGGTCGTGGTGGGAACGGCTCCTTGGCCGCGCGGCCCCGATTCACAACTTCGTCGCGAAGTTCGAGGAGGTGCAGGGCCAGATCGACAAGATCACCGACAACCTCCTTCACCACGAGCACAAGCTTCTGAAGGACATCAAGTCGCTCGACCAGCTCTACGACAAGACGCTGGCCTTCTACGACGAGCTCGCCCTCTACATCGCGGCGGGCGAGGAGAAGCTGAAGCGTCTCGACGCCGTCGATATCCCGGCGAAGGACGCCGAGGTGCAGGCCGCGCCAGAAGAGGCCGGCGTGATGAAGGCGCAGGAACTGCGCGACCTCCGCGCCGCCCGGGACGATCTGGAACGTCGCGTCCACGACCTGAAACTGACCCGTCAGGTCACGATGCAGTCCCTGCCGTCGATCCGTCTTGTGCAGGAGAACGACAAGTCCCTCGTCACCAAGATCAACTCGACGCTCGTCAACACCGTCCCCCTGTGGGAAACCCAGCTCGCTCAGGCCGTGACCATCCAGCGCTCGACCGAGGCCGCCGAGGCGGTGCGCGAGGCGAACGACCTGACGAACGAGCTGCTGACCTCGAACGCCGAGAACCTGCGCCACGCCAACAAGATGATCCGCGAGGAGATGGAGCGCGGCGTCTTCGACATCGAGGCCGTGAAGAAAGCCAACTCCGACCTGATCGCGACGATCCAGGAAAGCCTCCAGATCGCCGACGAGGGCAAGAAGAAGCGCGCCGAGGCTGAGGAGGAGCTGAAGAAGATGGAAGCGGAACTGAAGACCACGCTCGCTTCCGCCAAGGCGCGGGCCGACGGTGTCGGCGTCAACGCGGGAGAAAGCCTGTCGGCCTCGTGAAACGATGAAAGCGTTCCGCCTGGGGCTCGCCCTGGGAGCCCTGCCGATGATCCTGTCCGGCTGCGCCGAGCTCGACGCAATGGCCGTGCCTCCGCCGCCGCCCCGCGCCGAGGCCGAGGTGCCCGAGGTCGAGGTATCCGGGATGAGCACCGAGCTCGCCGCCTATTACCGGCGGGTCGAGGCCGGGCACCGGACGCGTGGCCTGCTGCGCGCGGACGGCGGCGGACCGGACGTGCCCTACGACGACCGGCGCCTGACCGAGACCTTCCGCGCCGCCGCCTTCGCGCGCGAGTTCACAGATGTGGGCGGCGCGCTGGTGCGGCAAGAAGGCGAAAGCATGCTGAACCGCTGGCGGGACCCGGTGAAGCTCGAGCTGATGTTCGGCCCTTCGGTGCCGGACAGCCAGCGCGCCGACGATGGCGCGTCGGTCGGTCGCTATGCCGAGCGCCTGGCCCAGATCACGCGTCATCCCGTCTCGGTCGTCCCACGCGGCGGCAATTTCCAGGTGCTGATCCTGTCGGAGGACGAGCGCCGCGTCTCCGGTCCCCTGCTCCGCCGCCTCATCCCCGGCATCCGCCCCCACGAGATCGCCGTGGTGCAGGATCTGGACCGCGCGACCTACTGCATCGTCGTCGCCACCGACCCGAAGGACGACGGCGTCATCACGCGCGCCGTCGCCGTCATCCGGGCCGAGCTTCCGCCGCTCCTGCGCCTCTCCTGCATCCACGAAGAGATCGCCCAGGGCCTCGGCCTCTCGAACGACAGTCCGCGCGCCCGGCCGTCGATCTTCAACGACGACGACGAGTTCGGTCGGCTGACCGCGATGGACGAGAAGATGCTCCGGATGCTCTACGACCCGCGGCTCTCGCCCGGCATGGACGCCGACGCAGCCGCTCCGATCGTGCGGCAGATGGCGGCCGAGCTGACCGGCGGCAGCTCGTGACACCCTCTTTCCAAACCCCAGCGCACCGTGCAGGCTTGGCCCTGTCGCGCCGTCATTTCACGGGTCGCCTCCGCGACTGAACAGAACAGGGAGACCCCAATGGGCATTCTCGATTTCCTCTCCGGCCAATTCATCGACGTCATCCACTGGACCGACGATACCCGCGACACGATGGTCTGGCGGTTCGAACGCGAAGGCCACGAGATCAAGTACGGCGCCAAGCTGACCGTCCGAGAGGGTCAGGCCGCCGTCTTCGTCCACGAGGGCCAGCTCGCCGATGTGTTCATGCCCGGGCTCTACATGCTCGAGACGAACAACATGCCGATCATGACGACGCTCCAGCACTGGGACCACGGCTTCCGGTCGCCGTTCAAGTCCGAGATCTACTTCGTCTCGACCCGCCGCTTCACCGACCTGAAGTGGGGCACCAAGAACCCGATCATGCTGCGCGATCCCGAGTTCGGACCCGTCCGGCTGCGCGCCTTCGGGACCTACACCGTCAAGGTCGCCGACCCCGGCCTCTTCATCAAGGAGATCGTCGGCACCGACGGCGAGTTCACGATGGACGAGATCAGCTTCCAGATCCGCAACATCATCGTCCAGGAATTCAGCCGCGTCCTCGCTCAGGCCAGCATGCCCGTGCTCGACATGGCGGCCAACACCCAGGACCTGGGCCGCCTCGTGGCCGAGGCGATCTCGCAGACCATCGCGGGCTACGGCGTGACCCTGCCCGAGCTTTACGTCGAGAACATCTCGCTGCCGCCTGCCGTCGAGCAGGCGCTCGACGAGCGCACCTCGCGCGGCGTCGTGGGCAACCTCGAGCAACACTTCCGCTACAAGGCGGCGCAGAGCCTCGACAACCCCAACAGCGGCGTCGGCCAGGCCATGGGCATGGGGATGGGCGCGGGGCTCGGGATGCAGATGGGCGGCGCCATGGCGGGCGCTCCGGGCCCCTGGGGTTCGCCCGCCGCGGCGCCTCCTCCGCCGCCGGTCGAGCATGTCTGGCACCTCGCCAAGGACGGTCAGACGTCGGGCCCCTACTCCAAGGCGGATATGGGCCGGATGACGACAGACGGAAGCGTCACGCGCGAGAGCTGGGTCTGGACGCAAGGTCAGGACGGCTGGAAAAAGGCCGAGGACGTGCCCGAACTGGCGCAGCTCTTCACCGTCATGCCCCCGCCTCCGCCCGCCGGCTGACCCTTCGCAACACTCTCGCATCGGAGCGGCAACATGCCGAAACGTCCCGTCGACACCTACTCGGCCATTCAGGTCGGCCTGCACTGGCTCATCGTCGTGCTGATCGTCGCGGCTTTCCTCCTCAGCGACCAGATGCAGGACTTCGAGGATCTGCCCGCCGACGCCGCCCTGCCCCTTCACGGCAGGATCGGCCTGACGGTGTTCTTCCTGATGATCCTCCGGCTCGTGATCCGCGTCCGTCGCGGCGCGCCGCCTCCGCCCGAGACCGACCCCGCCTGGCAGCGCCGCGCCGCGCACTGGACGCACTGGGCGCTCTACGCGCTGGCGATCCTGACGCCCTGGGCGGGCGGTTTCGCCTTCTACCTCCGCTCCGAGACGGCCGCGGATGTCCACGAAGTCCTGAAGACGCTGCTTCTGGTCACCGCCGCCCTGCACACGGCCGCGGCGCTCTATCACCAGTTCGTCGTGAAGGACGGGCTTCTGTGGCGCATGAATCTTCGGCGTAGCTGAGCCACCGGACACACATGCAGGACACCGAAATCGAAGCGGCGCAGCGCCCCGAGCAGGAGCACCATTTCCCCTGCGACAAGTGCGGGTCGGACATGCGGTTCGATCCGGGCGACGACCGTCTGGTCTGCGACCACTGCGGCAACACGCGCCCTATCGAGCACGGCCCCTGGACCCGTGCCGAGGCCATTGCCGAACTCGATTTCGAGCGCGCCGTCGGCGCAGGCCTCGGATCGGCCGAGATGTCGGTCGCACACACCGTCGACTGCCCCAACTGCGGCGCGCGCTTCGAATTCGACCCCGCCGTCCACGCCGCCGAATGCCCCTTCTGCGCCACGCCCGTGGTCACCGACACCGGCACCTCGCGCCAGATCAAGCCGCGCGCCGTCTTGCCCTTCCGGCTTGAGGAGGGCCAGGCCCACGATGCGATGACCGGCTGGCTCGGCTCGCTCTGGTTCGCGCCGAACGGACTGCAGGAGTACGCCCGCAAGGGTCGGCGGATGAACGGCGTCTACGTCCCCTGCTGGACCTTCGACGCCGACACCCAGAGCGCCTATCGCGGCCAGCGCGGCACGGTCTACTATGAGACCCGCACGGTCATGCGCGATGGCAAGCGCCAGCAGGTGCAGGTCCCCCGCGTACGCTGGACGCCGGTCCGCGGCCGTGTCGCGCGCTTCTTCGACGACGTTCTCGTCCTTGCCACGACGTCCTTGCCCGAGAACTTCCGCCTGGCCCTCGTCCAGTGGGACCTGACGCGTCTCGAACCCTACCAACCCGAGTACCTCGCCGGCTTCCGCTCCGAGGCCTACACGATCGACCTCGAGCCCGCCTATCGGGAAGCGCGCGAGATCATGGACCGTCAGATCCTCCGCGACATCAAGTTCGACATCGGCGGCGACCGCCAGCAGGTCGACCACGTCGAAACCCAGATCGGTGGCGTCACCTTCAAGCACGTCCTGGTGCCAGTGTGGATCGCCGCCTACCGCTACCGATCCCGCTCTTTCCGCTTCGTCGTGAACGGACAGAGCGGGCAGGTCGTCGGCGAGCGCCCGTGGTCAGCCTGGAAGATCACCTTCGCCGTCATCCTCGGGCTGATCGCAGCAGGCGTCTTCGGCTATTTCTACGCGCAGACGCAGTAGTCCCGGGCCATCCGCAGGGACGCTTGTCAGAACGCGGCGCTGACCTTAGACCGGCCTGAACCCTGGAGACCCGACATGATCCTCTGCGCCGGCGAAGCCCTGATCGACATGCTCCCCCGCGAAACGCGCGAGGGCGACGCCGCCTTCCGTCCCGTCGCGGGCGGCGCTGTCTTCAACACCGCGATTGCGCTCGGCCGTCTCGGCGCGCCGACCGGGTTCTTCTCGGGCCTCTCGACCGATCTCTTCGGCCAGGTTCTGACCGACGCGCTCGAGGCCTCGAACGTCGACGCCAGCCTATCCGCGCGCTCGGACCGCCCCACCACGCTGGCCTTCGTCACGCTGAAGGACGGCCACGCCAGCTATGCCTTCTACGACGAGAACACCGCCGGACGGATGCTGTCCGAGGCCGATCTCCCCGCCCTGCCCGACAGCGTCGAGGCGCTGTTCTTCGGAGGCATCTCTCTCGTCGTCGAGCCCTGCGCGGCGGCCTATGAAGCGCTTCTCGCGCGTGAGGCGGAACGCCGCGTCATCATGGTCGACCCGAACGTCCGGCAAGGCTTCATCCGGGACGAGGCCGCCTACCGCGCTCGCATCGACCGGATGCTGGCACAGGCCGACATCGTCAAGGTCTCGGACGAGGACCTTCGGTGGCTCGACGGCGAAGGCGACCTCGCCGAGCAGGCGCAGCGGATGCGGTCGCGCGGACCCTCGCTCGTCTGCGTCACGCAAGGTGCCGAGGGCGTCACCGGCTATGGCGCGGGCGACCCGGTCTTCGTCGAGGCGCGGAAAACAACCGTCGTCGACACCGTGGGTGCGGGCGACACCTTCAACGCGGGCGTCCTGGCCGAGCTTCACGCCCGGGGCCGCCTGACCCGCAAGGCGGTAAGGTCGCTGACGCCGGAGGACATCGCCGCAGCCCTCTCCCTCGGTGCGCGCGCCGCAGCGGTCACCGTCTCGCGCGCCGGGGCCAACCCGCCGACGCGGTCCGAGCTGGGCTGAAGGGGCTTCGCCCCTCGCGCCTTGCGGCGCTCACCCCGGAGTATGTCAGGACAGAAGAAGCCGGATCGCCGCCCAGGTCCGGTCGAGCACCGCCCCGCGCGCGGCGATCACCCGGCGCGCGCCTTCGCTCATTCCAGCCCTCGTGGCCTCGTCCTGAAGCCTCAGCACAGCTTTCGCGAGGTCGTCTTCGTCCGTCACGCAGGCCGCAGCGCCCTCGGCCGTCAGCGCCTCGTAGCTCTCCGCGAAATAGCTCATGTGCGGACCGTGCAGGATCGCCGAGCCAAGCGCTGCCGCTTCGTAGGGATTTTTGCCTTCGAGGTCGGGCAGCAGCGAATGGCCCACGAAACTCACCGGGCACAGCCGATACCACAGCCCCATCTCGCCGATCGTGTCGGCGAGGTAGACCTGCGTCTCGGCCCCGATCGCTTCGCCGCGACTGCGGCGCGCGACGTTGAAGCGGGTCCTTGCAAGCGTCTCCGCCTCGTCCGCATCGCGCAGGTGGCGCGGCGCGAGGACAAGAAGGGCGCGGGGCTCATCCTTTGTCACCGTCCCGTGCGCCTCGATCATCGCCGCGTGTTCGGTCCCATGCGTTGCGGCGCCCAGCCAGCGCGGCCGGTCCCCAAACGCCGATGCGAGTTGCGCCAGCTCGCCTTCGTCCGCCGGCAAGGGCCGCGCGGCTGCCTTCAGCGCCCCCGCGACCTCGATCCTGTCCGGGTCCGCACCGAGGGCCGCGAAGCGTCCGACGCTCGCCTCGTCCTGCACCAGAAGCCGGTCGAATAGCCGCAGGACGTCCCGCATCGGCCCCGCGATTCGCTTCCTCCGCGCGAAGCTGCCGTCTGGCATCCGGCTGTTGACGAGGATCATCGGGATGCCCCGCGCCTTCGTCTCGACCATCAACCGCGGCCAGAAGTCGAGTTCGGCGAAGGCCGCCACGTCAGGTCGCCAGTGGTCGAGGAAGGCCCGTGTCGCCGCGACCGTGTCGACCGGCGACAGGACGTGGATCGCACGTTCCGGCAGCCGCGCGGCAGCCAGCGCCGTGGCCGAGGTGGCGGTCGAGGTCGTCAGGACCACATGCGCGTCGGGCAGGTCGTCCAACGCCCGCTCGATCAACGGCACCAGCGCCAGGCTCTCTCCGACCGACAGGGCGTGGAACCACAGCACTGTGCCTTCGGGCCGAGGCGTGGCGTAGGTCCCGAACTTCTCGGGCAGGCGCTCTGCCACCTCCTTGCCGCGCGCCACACGGCGGCGCCTCGACCAGCGCCAGAGCGGACCCGAGACCCTCGAAAAGCCAAGGTAGAGGGACAGGAGCGGCGACATCGCCTCAGGCAGCGCCGCGGTTCAGGAGCCGCAGCATGGTGACGAGGCCGACGGGGCGGTCCGCCTCGGTCACGAAGGCGGCCGAGATGCGCTTCGCCTGAAGCGTCGCCAAGGCTTCGCCGACCAGCATGTCGGGCGACAGCCGCACCGAGCCGCGCGTCATGATCTGGCCCGCTGCCGTCTCGTGCAGCGCCTCGCGCATGGTGGCCCCCGCGGCCCGTTCGAGATAGCGGCGGATGTCGCCATCTGTGACGACGCCAGCCAATTGGCCCGCCTCGGTCACGCCGACGATGCCGTGACCCTTGGCCGAGACCTCGGCGATGGCGCGGATCACCGGCGCGTTGGCCTCGACCAGCGGCAGGGCGTCGGGACCATGCATCACCTCGTCTACCCGCTTCAGCGCCGCCCCGAGACGTCCGCCCGGATGGAACCCATGGAAATCCCGCGGATCGAGCCCCTTGCGCCGCAAAAGCGCCACCGCGAGCGCATCGCCGAGCGCCAGTTGCAGCAGCGTCGACGTCGTGGGCGCGAGGTTGTGCGGGCAGGCCTCGCGCACCTTGGGTAGCACGAGCGCCACCGTCGCGGCGCGGGCGAGCGTGCCGTCCTCCGCCCCCGTCAGCGCCACGATCGGTACGCCATGCCGCTTGGCGTAACCTATGACATCCGACAGTTCCTGCGTCTCGCCCGACCAGGACAGCGCCATGATGACGTCCTGCGGCGTCACCATGCCCAGGTCGCCGTGCGAGGCTTCGGAGGGATGCAGGAAGTAGGCCGGCGTCCCGGTCGACGCGAAAGTCGCGGCCAGCTTCCGTCCGATGTGCCCCGACTTGCCGAGGCCCGTCACGATCAGCCGGCCCTCGGCCCGGCCGATCAGGTCCAGCGCCGCCTCGATTCGATCCGCCATGCCGTCGATGGCCCCCGACAAAGCCGCCAGACCCTCGGCGTCGATGCCGAGCGCCTCGGCGACGTGCGCCGCCGTCACGGCTTCACCACCCGGTCGAGCGCCACGAGCGTCTCCAGAAGCCCCTCCATTGCGTCCAGCCGAACCATGTTCGGCCCGTCCGAGGGCGAGCGCGACGGCTCCTCGTGCGTTTCGATGAAGACCGCCGAGACACCTACCGCGACGGCGGCTCGCGCCAGCGACGGCACGAACTCGGCTTGCCCTCCCGAGGTCGTCCCCTGCCCACCCGGAAGCTGCACCGAATGCGTCGCGTCGAAGACGACCGGATAGCCCGTCCGCGCCATGATCGGCAGCGACCGCATGTCCGACACCAGCATGTTGTAACCGAAGCTGGCGCCCCGCTCGGTCAGAAGGATGCGCCTGTTGCCGGTGGTCTCGATCTTGTCGGCGATGTTCTGGACATCCCAGGGGGCAAGGAACTGGCCCTTCTTGACGTTGATCGCGGCCCCCGTCTCTCCCGCCGCCAGCAGGAGGTCGGTCTGGCGGCACAGAAAAGCCGGGATCTGGAGAATATCGACCGCCTCCGCCGCGACGGCGCATTGTCCCGTCTCATGGACGTCTGTCAGGACCGGGCAGCCGTACTCGTCCCGTATCTTCGACAGGATCGACAGCCCCTCGTGGATCCCCAGGCCGCGCTTGCCCTTCAGGCTCGACCGGTTCGCCTTGTCGAAGCTCGCCTTGAAGACGTAACCAACCCCGAGCCGCGAGGTGATCCCCGACAACTCCTCCGCAAGCATCCGCGCGTGATCGAGCGACTCGAGCTGGCAGGGCCCCGAAATCAGGACGAAGGGCAACTCCTGCCCGAAGGTGACGGAGCCGACGGCCACATCGGTCATGCAATGCCCTCGCGCCGCATGATGTCCTCGATCAGCGGAATGTCGGACGGGTTGTTCAGCTCCCAGAACGCCCTGCCCCGCGCCTCGACCTCGACGCAGCGGACCGGTACGCCGTTCTCGAGGAAGCGCAACTGCTCCAGCCCCTCGGCGGTCTCCAATGGCCCCATGTCCCAGGCCGCGTAACGGCGCAGCGCATCGGGCCGATAAGCATAGCATCCGACGTGGTGAAACACCGGGATGCCCGTCTCGGCGGCGCGGTCAGCGAAGGGGAGCACCTCCTTCGAGAAATAGATCGCCGTGCCGTCCTCGCGGAAGATCGCCGTCGTCGCCCCGACCCGGCCCGCCTTGCGATCGGCCCTAAGGGCTTCGAGGTGGTGAGGTTCGGTCCGCAGCACGGGGGTCGCCATCTCGACCGACGCATCCGCCATCGCCTCGACCAGCGCCTCGACATAGTGGGGCGGCGTCAGGGGTGCGTCGCCCTGAAGGTTCACCACCACGTCCGGCATCGACGGCAGAAGGTCCAGCGCCTCGGCGCAGCGCTCGGTGCCGTTGCGCGGCGCGTCCGACGTCATCAGCACCTCGGCCCCGAAGGCGCGCGAGGCCTCCGCGATCCGGTCGTCGTCGGTCAGGACATAGACCCCGTCGACGCCCGAGACCTCCCTCGCCGCGTCCCAGCTTCGCCGGATCAGCGAGCGCGCCTCGCCGGTCGCGCCGGTCAAAAGGGCGAGCGGCTTGCCGGGAAACCGGACCGAAGGGTAGCGCGCGGGGATCAGGATGACGCTGTGCAAGGGACCTTCCTTGAGTTACCCACGGGATTAGGGAAAATGCCCGTCCGGCGCAATGGGCGGGCCGTGGGGAGGGCCGCCCTATGCGCATCACCAAGCTCGAAACGATCCGCCTGGTCGAGAGGCCGAACCTGCTCTGGCTGCTCGTCCACACCGACGAAGGCATCACGGGCCTGGGCGAGACCTTCTACCACGCCCGCACGGTCGAGACCTACGTTCACGAGGTTCTCGCCCCCCGCGTCATCGGCCGCGACCCGCTTCAGATCGACGCCCTCTCGCGCGACCTCGTGGGATACATCGGCTTCCGGTCCTCGGGCGCCGAGGTGCGCGGCAACTCGGCTCTCGACATCGCGCTCTGGGACATCTTCGGCAAGGCGGCGGGAATGCCCGTAGCCCAGATGCTTGGCGGATTCACCAGACCCGTGATCCGGACCTACAACACCTGCGCCGGTCCCGAGTACATCAAGTCGACCGAGGGCCAGGTTTCGACCAACTACGGCGGCGGGCAGGATCTCGACGACCTCACGGGCTTTCTCACCCGCGCCGACGAACTGGCGCATTCCCTCCTCGACGAGGGCATCACGGCGATGAAAATCTGGCCCTTCGACATCGCCGCCGAACAGAGCCACGGCACCTACATCTCGGTCCCCGACCTGAAGAAGGCGCTCGAACCCTTCGAGAAGATCCGCCGCGCCGTCGGCGACAAGATGGACATCATGGTCGAATTCCACTCCATGTGGCAGCTTCTCCCCGCCATGCAGATCGCCAAGGCTCTGACGCCCTACGGCACCTTCTGGCACGAAGACCCGATCAAGATGGACAGCCTCTCGTCGCTCAAACGCTACGCCGAGGTGTCGCCCGCTCCCATTTCGGCCTCCGAGACGCTGGCGACGCGCTGGGGCTTCCGGGATTACATCGAAACCGGCGTCGCGGGCGTGATGATGCTCGACATCTCGTGGTGCGGCGGCCTGTCCGAAGCGAAGAAGATTGCGACGATGGCCGAGACCTGGCACCTGCCGGTCGCGCCCCACGACTGCACCGGCCCCGTGGTCCTCTGCGCCTCGACGCATCTGTCGCTCAACGCGCCGAACGCGGTTTTCCAGGAAAGCGTGCGCGCCTTCTATCGGACGTGGTATCGCGACGTGGTCACGGCGCTTCCCGAAGTGAAGAACGGCATGATCTCGGCACCGCCCGGCCCCGGCCTCGGGATGGAGTTGAACCCCGACCTCGACCGCGTCTTCACCGTCCAACGGCAGGTCAGCGACCGAAGCGGGTTCTGAGGCTCAGCCGCGGAAGCCCGTCGCGACCACGTATTTCTCCGAACTGTCGGACCGCGACGCAGGGGGCTTCACGTTGGCGACCTTCTCGAATCGCCTCTTGAGCGTCAGCTGAAGCTCGCCCTCGGCGCCGCCCGCAAGGACCTTGGCGACAAAGGTGCCGCCCTCCTCCAGCACGTCGAAGGCCAGCTCGGCCGCCGCCTCGCAAAGTGCGACGATGCGCAGGTGGTCGGTCTGCTTGTGGCCTGACGACGCCGCCGCCATGTCCGACATGACCACGTCGGCGTGGCCGCCCAGCCAGGCCTTCACCTTGTCGTCGGCCCCGTCCTCCATGAAATCAAGCTGGTGGATCTCGGCCCCGGCAATCGGCTCGACCTCCTGGAGGTCCACGCCGATCACTCGACCCTGCGCCTTGCCCGACTTCTGCCCAAGGGCGTTCACGCGCTCGACGGCAACCTGGCACCAGCCGCCAGGGGCGCACCCCAGGTCCACGACGCGCGCGCCGGGGACAAGGAAGCCGTACTTGTCGTCTAGCTCGACGATCTTGAACGCGGCGCGTCCGCGATAGCCCTCGGCCTTGGCGCGGCGCACGTAAGGGTCGTTCAACTGCCGCTCGAGCCACAGCGTCGACGACAGCTTCCGCCCCTTGGCCGTCTTGACCCGGACCCTCAGTTCGCGTTCGCCGCGCCCGCTCGTGTTCTTCGCCATGCTGCCTCTCTGCCCCGGGGACCCCTCCGAAGGCAAGGGCGCCGGCTGTCAGCCGCCCAAGATGGCGACGACGTAACCTTGTGTCTCGCGATATGGCGGAACACCGTTGTACTTCCGAACCGCGTCCGGTCCGGCGTTGTAGGCGGCAAGCGCCAGACGCCAGGATCGGAAGGTGCGGTACTGCTGCGCCAGGTAGCGCGCGCCGCCCTCCAGATTCTGCTGCGGGTCGTGCGGATTGACGTTCAACCGCGCCGCCGTACCCGGCATGAGCTGCGCAAGACCGATGGCGCCCTTGTGCGACAGGGCCTTCGGGTTCCACCCCGATTCTTGCGAGATCAGCCGCAGGAAGAGATCTTCCGGCACGCCATGACGCCGCGCCGTGGTCCGTGCGACGTCAAGGTATTCGCTTCGAGCCGACCCGGAGAAACGGGGAATGCGGTCATTGCCCGGCACGCCCGGGATCAGCACGTCCTGCGGTTTCAGCCTGACGGAATTGGCGTATTGCTGCGCCGCGCGGCTGTCGAGGATCGCCACCTGGCGCTTGAAAAGCTGCTGTCGCGACTTCGAGATCGCGGTCTCGGCGCCCACAGGCAATGCCAGAGATGTAGCCAACAGGGCCACGCCCAATGTCCGGAACATCTTTCCCCCCCGAACCAAATAACCCAAGCGAGCCTAGCGGGTCATGCGCCGCCGGGCAATGGCCCGGCCATTTTTGGCCGGGCCGACCGTCCTCAGATCAGCTTGCCCATGGCGACAGCAGTGTCGCTCATCCGGTTCGAGAAGCCCCATTCGTTGTCGTACCAGGTCAGGATGCGGACCATGTTGCCGTCCATCACCTTGGTCTGGTCCATGTGGAAGATCGACGAATGCGGGTCGTGGTTGAAGTCGCCCGACACGAGTTTCTCGTCGGTGAAGCCCAGGATGCCCTTCAGGTAGCCGTTCGCCGCCTCGCGGATCGCCTCGTTCACTTCTTCCACGCTGGTCGCGCGCGAGGATTCGAACACCAGGTCCACGACCGACACGTTCGGCGTCGGCACCCGGATCGCCACGCCGTCGAGCTTGCCCTTCAGTTCGGGCAGGACAAGACCCACGGCCTTCGCCGCACCCGTCGACGTCGGGATCATGTTCAGCGCCGCGGCGCGGGCGCGGTACAGATCCTTGTGCATCGTGTCGAGCGTCGGCTGGTCGCCCGTATAGCTGTGGATCGTGGTCATGAAGCCCTTGGTGATGCCGATGGTGTCGTTCAGCACCTTCGCGACCGGCGACAGGCAGTTCGTCGTGCAGGACGCGTTCGACACCACGATGTCGTCCGTCGTCAGCGTGTCGTGGTTGACGCCGTAGACGATGGTCTTGTCCGCGCCGTCGCCCGGCGCCGAGATCAGGACACGGCTCGAGCCGTTCTCGAGATGCGCCTGGCACTTCTCTTTCGAGGTGAAGATGCCGGTGCATTCAAGCACGATGTCGACGTTGCTCCACGGCAGGTCCGCAGGGTTCCGCATCGCCGTGACCTCGATCGGCCCGCGGCCCACGTCGATTGTGGTCTCGGTCGTCTTCACCTCGGCGGGAAAGCGGCCGTGGACGCTGTCGTAGCGCAACAGGTGGGCGTTGGTCTCGACGGGGCCCAGGTCGTTGATCGCCACCACCTCGATGTCGGTCCGTCCAGACTCGATGATCGCGCGAAGCACGTTGCGTCCGATCCGTCCGAATCCGTTGATTGCTACCTTGACTGCCACGGGGTCTCTCCTTCGTTAGTCACCGCCAGATTGCGACGAGATGGATCAGATCCAGGAATTTCCGCGCGAGATAGAGGCTAACCCCCCATCCCATGGCCCAGTCGAGCGCAAGGGCCGCAAGCACGAGCCCCGCCAGTCCAAGAGCGATCCGGTCGGTCATCGCGCGCCTTATCGCAAGAAGCGACGTTGGACGAAAGGGGGGAAAGCGCCTCGCCGTCAGTCCGCGCGCTTCCCTGCCAGCCACACGGTCGCGCCGCCGCAATCGGGGTCCGACACGACATGTTCGAGGATGTCGAAGCCGTGGAGGTCAAGAATGTCGCGGTACTCCGCCGTGTCCAGGCTCGCATGGTAAAGCGCCTCGCCCTCCAACCTCCCCAGAACCTCGCCGTCTTCCGTCCCGCTCGTGAACATCAGCGCCGCGCGCGGGAGCGCAAGGGTCTCAAGCCGGGCCAAAAGCGCGCGCTGGTCGTCACGGGGAAGGTGAAACAGGCTGTGCCAGGCGAGGATGCCGCCGAACGGCCCCTCGACCTGTAGCCGCCGCATGTCGCCCACGATCCACTCCGCCCCCGGCAGAGCCTTGCGCGCCTGTCCGATCATCGAGGCCGACCCGTCCACACCCGTCACCCCACATCCCCGCTCGATCAGGTAGCGCGCCATCGGCACGCCATTCCCGCACCCGAGATCGAGGACACGGCCGCCGTCGTTCGGCATCGCCGCAACGAAGGCATCGAGCCAGCGCCGCTCCATGAGAGCCGTGCTCCGAAGGGTTGGCCAGACCTGAGCTGCGCGGTCGTAGACATCCGCGACGCGTGCCGCCGCCTCGACCGTCGCGTCATCGCGCGCCAGGCTCACCCCATCCCACCGGCGATCAAACGCTCCGCCAGCCTTTCATAGGCCTCGGCCACAGGCCCGCCCTGCGTCACGACGGGCGCGCCGGCATCGCCCGCGATCCGGACGTCGATCGACAAGGGCAACTCGCCAAGGAAAGGCAGGCCGAGAGCCTGCGCCTCGGCCGCGACGCCGCCGTGGCCGAAGAGATGCGCCTCGTGGCCGCAGTTGGGGCACACGTAAGTGCTCATGTTCTCGATCAGACCCAGCACCGGCGTCTTCAGCGTGTTGAACATGTCGATGGCCTTCCGCGCGTCCAGAAGAGCCACGTCCTGGGGCGTCGACACCACGATGGCCCCTGTCAGCTTCGTCTTCTGGCAGAGCGTAAGCTGCACGTCGCCCGTGCCCGGTGGCAGGTCGACGAGGAGAACGTCAAGCTCGCCCCACTGCACTTGCCCCATGAGCTGCTGCATCGCGCCCATCAGCATCGGCCCGCGCCAGACCACGGCACGGGCCGGATCGACCATCAGGCCGATGGACATCATCGTCACGCCATGCGCGCGCAGGGGAATGATCGTCTTGCCGTCCGGCGAGGCGGGACGCTGGCTGACGCCCATCATCCTCGGCTGCGAGGGACCGTAGATGTCGGCGTCCAGAAGCCCGACCCGCCGCCCGGCGCGCGCCAGCGCCACAGCGAGGTTCGACGACACCGTGGACTTGCCCACGCCCCCCTTGCCCGATCCGATGGCGATGATCCGGTCGACGCCCGCCACCTTCTGCGGCCCGCCCTCCTGCGGCGTCGGATGCCCGCCGATCTTCAGCGAAGGCGCCTTGGGAGCCGAGGGCGAAGGCCCATGCGCCGTCAGAAGCGCCTGGACCGAAGTGACGCCCTCGAGGTCCCGCACCGCGGCTTCGGCCGCGCCCCGCGCAGCCTCGAGCAGTCGTGCGGCGTCAGCGTCAGGTGCCTCGATCACGAATCTGACCGCTCCGCCGTCGATGGTCAGCGCGCGAACCAAGTCGCGGGACACGAGGTCGCCCCCGCCGGGCACACCCACGGTTCCGAGCCTGTCAAGTACGACGCGGCGTTCGATTGTCATTTCGACCTCAACTTTCTTGCTGCTGATGCGAATTTCACCCGCCCTCGCCGCAACTGCAACCCGGTGAGGCAGAGTTGGCGAAAACTTAAGCATTCCGTAACCTTACGTCACTGTTAACGTATGACATTGCTGCATAGCGGCATTGCAAACGCGGGCATTGTGCAGGTGCAGCATTCGCTTATCTTCAATTCCAACGAACACGAGAGCGGGCCACCTCCCGCATGAAGGAATACGAAGATGAGCACAGTAAATGTGAACCACGACGCCCGCGACTTGGCCACCGGCCTTCCGGGCATCATCGGCGGCATGCGCCGCCGCTACGCACAGTACCGCACCTACCGGACCACGCTGGACGAGCTGCAGTCGCTGACCGACCGCGAGCTGAGTGACCTCGGTCTGCACCGGTCGGCCCTGCGCGGCGTCGCCTACAAGGCGGCCTACGAAGGATAGCTTTCGGGGACTCCACCTCCTCCCGGGGTCCCTGGAACCTGTGACGGCGCCTCTCCTCCTCCCTGGCGTCGTCACGCAAATACCGCCCGATGTCCTTGCGTGACGGGCAACAAGACCAGGGAACCCTCCTCCTCCCTTTGGGTTCTCTGCCTGGCGGCGGCGCCTCTCCTCCTCCCTGGCGCCGCCGCACAACCCATACCCGGTCGCGAGGCCGGGGTCGGAACAAGGAGCCCTCTCCTCCTCCCTGGGTTCTTTGTCCTACGCGGCGGCGCCTCTCCTCCTCCCTGGCGTCGCCGCACCAGACACCCGGCCCAAGCGGTCGGGACCGGAACAAGGGGCCCTCTCCTCCTCCCTGGGTCCTTTGTCCTCGGCGGCGGCGCCTCTCCTCCTCCCTGGCGTCGCCGCCACTTATCTTTCAGGGACAGGTCAGCGCGGCATCGAGGCTTGAGGGATCGCGATAGGGTCCAAGGGTCCGCGAGGAGAGATTGCGTCCGTCGAAGCGCAACGCCAGCAGCCGCGTCCAGTCGCCCGAGGCGACGATGATCTCGGGGGCCGCGCCGCAGGTCCGCACACCTCCCGGAATGAAATCCCAGCCGATCCGATGGTTCGTCGCGCCCTCCAGCGACGCGACCTCCCGAAAGGTCCCGCCGCCGAAGCGCCACACCCGCAACACCTTCGCAAGATGCGGCCGGTCGACGAAGGCAACCTCGATCGTCCCGTCGCCATCCAGATCCGCCGCCCCCACGGGCGCGAGCCAGCGGTGCGTCGCCCCGATGTGCGGCGTGGCGGCGATTTTGGCTAAACGCCCGCCTGTCATTCCATAGATCGCCAGTTGCGCCCCGCGCGGCGGATCGGTCTCGACGACCACCACCTCGGGAGCGCCGTCGCCGGTGACGTCCCAGAGACGCGGCATCGTGTCCTCGAACACGCGCCCGCCCTCGGGCAGCCGCACGCGGAACGCGCGGCCCCGATCGGTCTTCACCACAAGCTCGGAATACTCGACCGCATCGCCCAGGATGCCGTGGTCATAGTGCGTCACCGGTCCGTCGTAGCGCGCCGACTCGATCTCCTCCGCCCCCGCCGCGCCGGCGCACAATGCCAGCGTCAAAGCGACCGCGCGGATCAGATCTGCTTCTCCGGCATCTGCACGACCAGCCCATCCAGCTTGTCCGAGACCTTGAGCTGGCAGGTCAGCCGCGACCGCTTGGGATCGGGCTGATAGGCGAAGTCCAGCATATCCTCCTCCATCGCGTCGACGGCGGGCAGCTTTTCGACCCAGTCGGGATGGACGTAGACGTGGCAGGTCGAGCAGGCGCAGGCCCCGCCGCAGTCGGCCTCGATCCCCGGAATGCCGTTGTCGCGCGCGCCTTCCATCACCGTCAGGCCGTTCGGCACCTCGACCGTATGCTCGGTCCCGTTGTGCTCGATATAGGTGATCTTCGCCATGTGGCCTCCGTCGATTCGTCCTGCGCCGTTACCTAGGCCCTGTCCGCCGCCCATGCCAGTCCGAGCGCGACCTTTGCGCCCTGCCCACGCGCGGACGCCACAAAACTTGGCATTCCCACGCAAATGTTCTACATTCGTTCTCCATGACCGAACCCATCGTCCGCCCGCCCCAGTGGCCTCGCCCGCCCGCCTGCCTGCCGCACGACAGGCTGAACCTCCCGCCCAATGGGGCGCGCGTGGCGGTGGCCGGCCTCGTCCTCGTCCGCCAGCGCCCCGGCACGGCCAAGGGCGTGATCTTCCTGACCCTCGAGGACGAGACGGGCATCTCGAACATCGTCGTCTGGCGCAAGATGTACGAACGCTTCCGCCGCGCCGTCATCGCGGGCCGCTGCCTCAAGGTTACCGGCCGGGTCCAGCGCGACAGCGGCGTCACCCACGTCGTCGCAGAGCAGATCGAGGACATCTCCTGGATGCTCGACGACCTGATCCGGCCCTCGAAACCGCGCTGCGCCTACCAGCCCTGACCCGACGGAAATCTGCGGCGAACACGCTGACACCGCCTTTTCGCCACAATCGCCCGCCAGTCTGCCCCGGTCACGACCGGAGACCGCTGCCATGTTCTTCCGCGACCTCAAGCCCAAACCGGGCGCGATGCTCGACGTCACGCTGGCGCAGGTTCACCTGCCGGTGAAGCTTGGCCACCGCGACGCCGAAAAGCTCTACGCCGCGCCCCTGAAGGCTCAACTCGCCGCGGCGGGTCTCGGCACGGTCATCGACTGCCGCACGCGCACGCGCCCCACGGGCGAACCCCTGGGCGTCGACATGGCGCTCGGCCTCACCAGGGCGTCGCAGGCAGCACTGGCCACCGTGGCGGGGATGCTCGAATACCTCGCGGCGCCTTGCGGGTCGTCGATCCGCCTCGCCGACAGCGTCGACGAACCGATGGTCTTCGGCCGGACCGAGGGGCTGGAACTGTCGATCGCCAGCGACGCCGCCCCCGACGCCGACACACGCCGCGATCTCGCACTCCTCTGCAAGGAGGCGATCCAGCACATCGGCGTCAGCCGGGGATGGGACGCACGGCTCGACCGGACGCTCTTCTACTTCTACGGCGAGAACTACGCCGAGATGAAGGACAGCCTGTCGCGCGGCCTTGCCGAGCACCCGCGCTTCTCGCGCGCAAGCCTGCGCCGGATGGCCTGACGCGCGCCACCGGCCCGCCGTTGTCATATCTTCATGCCTTGCCTATAGCTCTCCTCGCCAGCCTGCCCGAGGAGACACGCATGACCCAGACCCGCACCGAAACCGACAGCTTCGGCCCGCTCGAGGTTCCCTCCGACCGCTACTGGGGCGCACAAACGCAGCGCAGCCTCCAGAACTTCCCGATCGGTTGGGAAAAGCAGCCGGTCGCGGTGGTGCGCGCCCTCGGCGTCATCAAGCAGGCCTGCGCCGAGACGAACAAGGCCAGCGGCAAGCTGAAGCCCGAAATCGCGGACGCCATGATCGAAGCCGCGAGAGAGGTCGTCGCGGGCAAGCTCGACGACCACTTCCCGCTCGTCGTCTGGCAGACCGGCTCGGGCACCCAGTCGAACATGAACGCAAACGAAGTCGTCTCGAACCGCGCGATCGAAATTCTCGGCGGCGAGATGGGGTCCAAGACGCCGGTTCACCCGAACGACCACGTCAACATGGGCCAGTCGTCGAACGATACCTTCCCGACCGCCATGCACATCGCGGTCGCGATGACCGCGCGCGACGTGCTGCTGCCCGGTCTCACCGTTCTGGCCGAGGGGCTGGAGGCGAAGTCGGAAGCCTTCCGCGACATCATCAAGATCGGCCGCACCCACACCCAGGACGCGACGCCGCTCACGCTCGGGCAGGAATTCTCGGGCTACGCGATGCAGATCCGGAACGGCATCAAGCGGATCGAGCTGGCGCTGCCCGGCATCTATGAACTGGCGCAGGGCGGCACGGCCGTCGGCACCGGGCTCAACACCGAAAAAGGCTGGGACACGACCGTCGCGGCGGGGATCGCCAGGATCACCGGCCTGCCCTTCGTCACCGCCCCCAACAAGTTCGAGGCACTCGCGGCCCACGACGCGATGGTCTTCATGTCGGGCGCGGTCAAGACGGTCGCGATGGCCGCCTACAAGATCGCCAACGACATCCGTTTCCTCGGCTCAGGCCCCCGCTCGGGCCTGGGCGAGCTGCTCCTGCCGGAGAACGAGCCCGGATCGTCGATCATGCCCGGCAAGGTCAACCCGACCCAGGCCGAGGCGATGACGCAGGTCTGCGCCCATATCCTCGGCAACGACGCGGCCATCGCCTTTGCCGGAAGCCAAGGGCATTTCGAGTTGAACGTCTACAACCCGATGATGGCCTACAACCTGCTTCAGTCCATGCAGCTTCTGGGCGACGCCGCCGACAGCTTCACGCTGCGGATGCTGAACGGCACCGAGGCCAACGTGGAACGCATCGACCGCCTGATGCGCGAATCCCTGATGCTGGTCACCGCGCTCGCCCCCACCATCGGTTACGACAACGCCACCAAGGTCGCCAAGACGGCCCACAAGAACGGCACCACCCTCCGCGAAGAGGCCGTGAAGCTGGGCTTCGTGGATGAGGAGACCTTCGACCGCGTCGTCCGCCCCGAGGACATGATCGGGCCGAAGTGACGGGCAAGGTCGTCAACCTGTCGAAGGCGCGCAAGGCGCGCGCCAAGGGTCAGGACAAGGCCCGCGCCGACGCGAACGCGGTCAAGTTCGGACGCACGAAGGGCGAGAAGGCGAAAGAGCGCGCCGAGGCCGACAAGGCAACGCGCGACCTCGACGGCCACGAGCGCGAGTGATGGGACGGCCGGTCAAGCACTCGCTGACGCTCAAAGGCCACCGCACCAGCGTGACGCTCGAGGACGAGTTCTGGCGCGCCTTCCGCGAGATCGCGAAGGAGGACGGTCGGGCGCTCAACGACCTCGCCGCCGAGATCGACGCCGCGCGCGATCCGGACACCGGACTTGCCTCCGCCATTCGCGTATACGTGCTCGGTCGTTACCTATCCGCGCACCGACGTGATACCGACGCAATACCGACGTAATACCGACGCGCCTCAGCGGGCCTCCGCCCGCAGCCGGATCCCGTCCCGCGACCTCACCGTCAGGTGTGCCACCGGCACCGGCGTTTCCATCGCCTCGAACCGGAAGCGCGCCATCAGAGCCGCTACCAGCACCGCCGCCTCGGCCATCGCAAAGCCCGCGCCCGGACAGACGCGCGGCCCGGCCGAGAACGGCAGCCAGGCCTCCCTGACAGGCGTCTGTCGGTCCCATCTCGACGGATCGAAGGTGTCAGGATCCTCCCACAAACGCTCATGCCGCCCCAGGTGCCACGGCGACAGAACCACCTGCGACCCCTTGGGCACGTCGCGGTCCCTGAACCTTTCGGCCTTCATCGTCTCGCGCACCATCATCGGCACCGGCGGATAAAGCCGCAGCACCTCGCGCAGCACGTTCCGCGTCGCTCGCATCCCGGATAGGGCAGCAAATTCAGGGCTCTGCATGAAGGCCTCGGCCTCCGCCGCGACGCGCTCGCCCCACTCCGGCGCCGCCGCCAGGCACCACAGTGTCCAACCCAGAAGGGCCGCACTCGTCTCGTGCCCGGCCAGAAAGAAGATCGCCACCTGGTCGATCATCTCCGTCGGTTCGAAGGTCTGGCCCGTCTCAGGATCCGCCGTCGTCATGATCTTCGTCGCCAGATCGTCCGGCGCCCTCCCGTCCCGGATCGCCACCTGCCGGTCCACGACAAGCGCCGCGATAGCCGCCCTGATCCGAGCCGCCCCGTCCCGCGCCGCCCTTGGATGACGCACCGGCCACCAGGGCAATAGCGCGGCCCCGATGGCGACCGGCTGGACGCGCTGGAAGTCCCTGAAAGCGCTGTATGTTTCCGCCGCGAGCCGATCCTCGATCGGGATCGAGAACAGCGTGCGGAAGATCACGTCCGCCGTCGCCCGACTCGCCATCGCTTCCACATCGACGACGCCCGGCACCACCCGCTCCACCGCAGCCTCCGCCGCCGCGAGCATGGCCGGAAAGCCGTCCCGCACCCTCCCCCCTTCGAAGGCCGGGTCGATGATCCGCCTCTGCCGCGCCCATTCCGCCCCGTTGGTCACGAAGACCGACCGTCCCAGAAGGGGTCGAAGCCCTCGTGTGACCCTCTCCGACTTCGGAAAATTCTCCGGCCGCCCGGTCAACACCTCGCGCACCAGGTCGGGTTCGTTCACGAGGAACGACCGGAAGAAGGGCGTCCGAAACTCCGCCATCCTGGCGTGGTACAGACGCCCAGGCTGCGCCGACAGGATGTCCCGCCGGAACAGACGCCAATAGCGCCACAGCGACACGCGCCCGGCCCTCGCCGCCGGTTTGGGCGGGATCATGTGATCGTCGAGGTGAAGCGCGAGGCCGGTACGTCGATGCGGCTGTTCGAGGACTGCCGCCCCTCGAACCTCTGACCAAGCGTCCTGGGACCTGCGGTGATGCGGAAATAGTCATAGTCGCCCGGCAGGTCGAAGGCGCAAAGATACTGAAAATGAAGGCGGAACCAGCGGCGGCGCAACTTCTGCTGCGTTTCCTCCGACAGGGTCTTGGTGAAGGCGGCCGAAATGATGATCGGCCACTTCTGTCCCCGAGCCGGTGCCACGCCGGACACCGAAACCGGGTCCGCCAGCGCGAAAGAACACCCGTCGCCGGGCGCCGACACGTCCAGCCAGACGATCCGTTCGGCGGTGGCGAGCATCCTGAGATCACGTCTGAGTCGTCGCGCCTCGGGCAGGAAACTGACCATCGGGATCACCTGGCCAAGCGTCAGTAGCGACAGCGCGGGACCTGTGTCCTGAAAGCGATTGGACCGCAGGATGTCCGCCACGAGCGACACCGCCATATGCGCGCCCGAGGAGTGGCCCACGATCAGCACCTCGTCCACATTCTCGCGAAGTGCGGCCTCGATCCTGTGCCGCCATTCGATCAGGCGGGCTTCGATCTCGTCGGGATAGGCGCCGCGTTTCCTGGCCGTGTAGGCGAAGTCGTTCATCAGGTAATAGGCGAAGGTTCGGTGATCCTGCGCCTTGAACCACCTCAGGGCCGCGACGACTAGCGGCAGGAAGATGACCCAGAAAACCGCGGACCCGATGATCGTCCAGGCGAGACTCGAGGGATCGCCGCCCAGTCCGACAAGCCCGGTCACGAAGGTTCCGGCCGCCGTCACCGTCCAGGCCGCCGCCCCCGCAATAAGCGCGGCGCCCAGAATAGCGATCAGAAGCTGGCCCAGGAGCATGAGGATCGGATAGAGCGCCGCAAACACGGGCCCCTTTGCCAGCCACGAGAGCCGCCGCAAGGTCCCCGTCGACAGATAGATCCACGCCGTCCGCAGCAGCGAAAGATAGGTGCCGAGAATTCCAGCCTTCATTGATGTCTGTACCAGGTCGTGCCAGACGAGCACGTCGATTCGGCTATGGACCAGGTGCCCCTCCATCTCGGCGCGGACCATCCAGCTTGTATCGGCACGGTCCGACTTCTGCTCGATCCGATAGCCCGAGATCACGGCCTGCTTCCGGCTTTCGGTCCGGTACAGTTCGCGATAGCGCCGTGGCGGATGGGGGTCGTAGCCGGGGATGTAAAACACCCGGCGCCGCGCCACGTGTGTCATGCCCCTGTGCATCATGGAGCAAAGCCTACGAAATCGACTTGCCTGCGGGAAGCGAAAAAAGCCCCGACTTCTGCGGGTTTCCGGGCAGTTTGGTCAACAAACCGAGCGACCTCAGCCCAATGTCTGCAGGACGGGGAAAGTCTCGTTCAGCCACCAGCTGAAATCGGTGAACTGGCCCGTCAGCATCAACAGGCCGACCGTCCAGAGAAGAAGGCCCATGATGCGTTCGATCCGCTCCATGTGCCGCTTCATCCAGGACATGACGCCGCCGAGTCGGGGAAAGAACGCCGCGACCAGCAGGAACGGAAGCCCTAGTCCGGCCGCATAGGCGGCAAGAAGGACCGTGCCCCGGGCCATGTCGGCCTCGGTCGCGGCGAGCGACAGGATGGCGCCCAGGATGGGACCGATGCAGGGCGTCCAGCCAAAGGCGAAGGCAAGGCCCAGGACATAAGCGCCGAAGGCCGATCCGCCCCGATCTCCCGCGTCGATACGCATCTCGCGATCCATGAAGCCGATCCGATAGACGCCGACAAAATGCGCGCCGAAGATCATGATGATGATGCCGGCGAAGGTGACGAACCAGTCCTGGTTCTCGAGGAAGAAACGCCCGAAGGCCGAGGCGGTGAAACCGAGGAACAGAAAGACCGTCGACAGTCCAAGGACGAAGAACAGCGCCGGACCAAGCGTCCGCCATCTCGCCGCCCGCTCGGTGCCCATCTGGGTAACCGATATCCCGCCCATGTAGGCGAGGTAGGGCGGCACGATTGGCAGGACGCAGGGGCTGAGGAAGGACAGCACGCCGGCCGCCAGCGCGACCAGGATCGCGGGCAGAAGGCTGGCGTCGAAGATGTCTATTCCGAACATTGCGGTCCCCTTGTGCCGTTATGTCCTAGACCATTGCGCGAGGCACGTCACCGAACGGCTTGTCACATCCCGGTGGACTTCCTGAAACATGGATCCTACCGATTTGCGCATGACCTACGATGACGACCTCGATGCAACCGGGCTTCTTTGCCCCCTGCCCGTCCTCAAGGCGGCGAAGCGATTGCGCGGAATGGCATCCGGCGCGGTCCTGAGAGTGCGCGCGGACGATCCCGCGGCGGTCATCGACGTGCCGCACTTTTGCGCGGAACAGGGGCACACGCTGATGTCTTCGGGCGATGCCGACGGCGTCCAGACCTATCTGATCCGCAAGGGCTGAACGGAAACGGCGCGAGGCCGATCGCCCCGCGCCGTTCCTCTTCAACACTCACGACGCCTCAGCGTCCGATGGACCACCAGCCGCGCTTCCGCGGTTTGTCGTCTGCTTCAGGCTCAGCGGCGGCAGGAGCGTCCGCTGCGGCCGTTTCGAGAACCGGCTCGGGCTCAGTTTCCTCGACCGCCGGGGGCGCGGGTTGTTCTTCCGGCTCGGGCGCCTGCTCGGATGTCGCGTCGGCCTCGACCGTTTCCTCCTCCGGTTCGACCTTCTTGCGACGGCTGCGCCGCCGCTTCGGTTTCTCCTCGGCCTCGGGTTCGGCATCTGGGGCCTCGGATGCGACCGCCGGAGCAGGCTCGGAGGCCTGCGATTCACCCTCGGGAGCGTCTTCCGGTGACGTATCCTTCTTCCGACGACGGGTGCGTTTGCGTTTCGGCTTCTCGGCCTCGTCCTCGGACGCCTCTATGGGCTCGGAGGCAGGGTCAGCCTGGGTTTCGCCGGCCGCCTCCGTGTCGTCGCTGTCGCTGTCGCTCTCGGTATCGGAGGACATGTCGGACGATCCGCCTTCGGCATCTCGACCATTGCCACGACGACGGCGACGGCGCCGACGCTTCTTTCGCGGGCGATCGTCTTCTTCGTCGGATTTGACCTCTGGCGCTTCTTCGACCTCTTCCTCTTCGGCCTCCTCGACGAGGTCCTCCTCGTCGATCTCGTCCATCAAGGATGTGTCGACAGATATAACCGGCAGAAGGACCGCCTCGACCTTTCGGGTCGCTGTCTTGAACTTCTCGATTGTGAAGTCAGGCGAGATCAGATGCGGATCGGCCTCGACGCGGACGGCCATGCCGTAACGCACCTCGATCTGCGCGATGTGTTCCCGCTTGAAGTTCATCAGGAAGTTGACGATCGCGACGGGCGCCTTGACGAGCACCTCCTTCGACCGGCCCCGCACGCCTTCTTCCTCGAGTTGGCGCAGGATCGTCAGACCCACGCTGTCGTTCGAGCGGATAAGGCCCGTGCCGTGGCACGAGGAGCACGGCTGGGTCGACGCTTCGAGCATCCCGGGACGCAGGCGCTGGCGCGACATCTCGAGAAGGCCGAAGCCCGAAATGCGGCCGACCTGAATGCGGGCACGGTCGGTCTTGAGCTTTTCCTTGAAGCGCTTCTCGACGGCGGCGTTGTTCTTCCGCTCTTCCATGTCGATGAAGTCTATGACGATCAGTCCGGCGAGGTCGCGCAGGCGAAGCTGGCGCGCCACTTCCTCGGCGGCTTCGAGGTTGGTCTTGAGTGCCGTCTCCTCGATCGAGCCTTCCTTGGTGGCCTTGCCCGAGTTGACGTCGATTGCGACCAGCGCCTCGGTCACGCCGATAACGATATAGCCGCCCGACTTGAGCTGGACGACCGGGTTGAACATGCCGGCCAGATAGCTCTCGACCTGGAAGCGGGCGAAGAGCGGCATCGGGTCGTTGTAGAACTTCACGTTCTTGGCGTGGGACGGCATGATCATCTTCATGAAGTCCTTGGCGGTGCGGAAGCCGCCCTCGCCCTCGACCATCACCTCGTCGATTTCGCGGCTGTAGAGGTCGCGGATCGAGCGCTTGATGAGGTTGCCTTCCTCATAGATTTTCGCCGGCGCGATCGACTTCAGGGTCAGTTCGCGGATCTGCTCCCACAGACGCTGAAGATATTCGTAGTCGCGCTTGATCTCGGACTTCGTGCGCTTGGCGCCCGCCGTGCGAATGATGAGACCGGCGCCTTTGGGCACCTCGATTTCGGCTGCGATCTCTTTCAGCTTCTTGCGGTCGGCGGCCTGGGTGATCTTGCGGCTGATGCCGCCGCCCCGCGCCGTGTTCGGCATCAGGACGCAGTAGCGGCCGGCTAGACTGAGGTAGGTGGTCAGGGCGGCACCCTTGTTGCCGCGCTCCTCCTTCACGACCTGCACAAGCAGGATCTGGCGGACCTTGACGACCTCCTGGATCTTGTAGCGGCGCTGACGCTGCTTGCGGGGTCGGCGGATGTCCTCGGCGGTGTCGTCGTCCGATACGGCTTCGATGGACTCGTCCTTCTCGGCGGCATCGTCCATCGCGACATAGGGCTTCGAATCGTCGCGGGGGGGAGAGGGCAGGTCGTCTTCGACGTCGTCCTCGTCGTCGAGGTCCACCACGTCCATGCCTGGGATCGTGGGCGAAGCGTCGTGCTCCTCGTCCCCGTCGTCGGATTTGGACTCGTCAACTTCGGCCGTCACCGACTCGCCGGTGCCCGAAGCCTGTTCGGGAGAAGGTTTGCGGCGACGTCGGCGGTTGCGGGGCTTTTCTTCCTCGGCGGCCTCGGCCTCGGCCATCGCCATTTCCTCGGCGAGAAGCGCTTCGCGGTCCGCGACGGGGATCTGGTAGTAGTCGGGGTGGATCTCGGAAAAGGCGAGGAACCCGTGGCGGTTGCCGCCGTAATCGACGAAGGCGGCCTGAAGCGAGGGTTCGACCCTCGTGACCTTCGCCAGGTAGATGTTGCCGCTCAGTTGGCGCTTGTTTTCCGACTCAAAGTCGAATTCCTCGACCTTGTTCCCGTCGCACACCACGACGCGGGTTTCTTCCGCGTGGGTGGCATCGATCAGCATTTTCTTTGACATCATGACTTTCCGCGCAAGCCAAAGCCCTGCCGGGTGGTGACAGGTCCATGATCTTGCGGCTATTTGGGGCGAAGCGACGTGACGTGGCCAAGCGATGCTTGCCCGTCTCAGACGGGGTAAACTTGCGTCCATCCCACGCGAACGTCATCGCGGTTCTTCTCCGACGTCCCGGGGGACGCCCGTTCATGGCCCGGCGGTCGGGTGTACCTCCGCACGGGCAATTCCTAAATGTGGCCGGTGAGGCCTTTGCTGGACCAGGCACAGCTAAGAAGCGGTAACCTTCTGGAACAGCGAAACTTTCTTGCGACCCCTAGGCAGATGCCCATGATCGGAGCGCGGCGCCACCATAAGGGCGGAGACGCGCCAATTACAATGGCGAAATTCCGTTCTGCCCAAGATGCCGAAAACGCAGGCCGACGAGCGCGAGACGACGGCACGCGGCGAGGCCGCGCGCCGTCCGCTTGCCTGTCAGAGATAGTCGGCGCGCTGAAGGCTGTACTTCGCCATCTTCTCGTTCAGCGTCCGGCGCGGAAGGCACAGCTCTTCCATCACATTGACGATCGAACCGCGGTGCCGCCGCATGGTGTTGTCGATCAGCATCTTCTCGAACGCCTCGACGTAATCCTTGAGCGGCTTGCCCTCGGTCGTGACCGTGAAGTCCGCAGCGGCCTCGTTGTCGGCCATCAGAAGCGAGGCGATGGTCCCCGATCCGCGTCGCGACTGCAGGACGGCGCGCTCGGCGATGTTGACGAGCTGGCGGATATTTCCCGGCCAGGGAGCCTGAAGAAGCTGCGCGGCCTCCTGAGCCGAGACTTGGGGGGCGTCACATCCATATTCGTCGGCGTACTGGTCAGAGAACTGCTGGAACAGCATGAGGATATCCTCGCCGCGCTGGCGAAGCGGCGGAATGGTGATCTTCATGGCGGCCAACCGGTAGAACAGGTCGGGACGCAGTGCGTCTTCGCAGGTCCGCCCAGGTTCCTGAAGGTTGCAGATTGCGACGATCCGCGTCTCGGCAGGCGTCCCCTGCTCGTTCATCCAGGACAAGAGCCGGGCCTGAAGCTGCATCGGAAGGGATTCGATGTCCTCGAGCACCAGAGTACCGCCGCGCGCTTCTTCCAGAAGTGGCAGCGGAGCGCCGTCCTCTGCCGGCCCGAACAGCCGCGATGCGAGAATGCTTTCGTCATGCGCGGCGCAGGAGAACAGCACAAACTTCTTCCCGGCCTTCGCGCCGACCGCGTGAAGCGCGTGCGCCACGAGCGTCTTGCCGGTGCCCGTCTCGCCCTCGATCAGGACATGGCCGTCTGCCTGACCGAGATCGAGGATGTCCTCCCGCAGGCGCTCCATTGCGGGCGAAGTGCCGACGAGCTTTTTCATGATCCCCGAACCGCCATCAGACAGTTCGCGCCGGAGCGCCCGGTTGTCGAGCGTCAGGCGCCGCGCGTTCGCGGCCTTCTTGGCGAGCTCGGTCATCTTGTCCGGGTTGAACGGCTTCTCGAGAAAGTCGAAGGCGCCGACCTGCATCGCCTGCACCGCCATCGGCACATCGCCATGACCGGTGATCATGATCACCGGCAACGCGCTGTCGACGCTCATCAGCCGCTTGAGGAAGGACATGCCATCCATTCCGGGCATCTTGATGTCGCTGACGACGACGCCCTGAAAGTCGGGCGACAAGGCTTTCAGCGCGTCTTCCGCACTACCGTAGGTTTCGGTGTCGAAACCGGACAGGGACAGCCACTGGCTGATCGACTGCCGCATGTCCTGTTCGTCGTCGACAATGGCGACCTTCATCGTCTGACCCATGGGTCTCACTCCGTTTGTCATTCCGCCGCTTCCGCGCTCTGGCTGACGAGCGGCAGGGTTATTTCAAATACAGCCCCGCCATTCCGGCCATTCCTCGCGGTGAGCCGACCGCCAAGGTCGTTTACGATCCCGGATGAAATGGCAAGTCCCAGGCCGACCCCGTCACCGGGAGACTTGGTGGTGTAGAAGGGTTCAAACAAGCTCTCCAGATCCTCGATGCCGCTGCCGTTGTCACGGACCGTCACGACGACGTCATCCCCGACGGTGACGAGGATCTTCACTTCCGGGCTCTTGATGCCCTTGGTCGCGTCGAGCGCATTTCGCAAGAGATTGACCAGTACCTGCTCGAACCGGATCCTATCCGCCCGAACATAGACCGAGTTGCGGGGGAGCGATATGCTCATGTCGACGTCGCCCCTGCGAAGCTGGGGCTCCATCATAGACAAGGCGGACGAGACGGAGTCCCTCACGTCAATGATTTCAAAGGCATCGCCACCCTTCCGAGCATAGGATTTCAGTTGGCGCGTGATCGCCCCCATCCTTTCTATCAGGTCGTCGATGCGCTGAAAGGATGACAACGCCTCGTCCGCCCGACGCCGCTGAAGAAGAAGTTTTGCGCCGGCGAGGTAGGTCTTCATCGCAGCGAGGGGCTGGTTCAGTTCGTGGCTAACGGCTGCCGACATCTCGCCCAAGGCCGCAAGTTTCGAGGATTGCTGAAGCGTCTGCTCGGCGACTTCGAGGTGTCGTTCCGCCTTTTCACGCTCGGCGATTTCCCGCTGGAGCGCGGCATTAAGCTGGCGAAGTTCAGCCGATTCCCGCTGGAAGATGACGAGGCGGGACGTGGCTTTCCGGCTGACCAGGTAGAAGGCCATCGCCATGAGGATCGCGAATCCCATGATTTCCAGGGCGAGAACCGCGTTCACCCTCTCGCGCACACCCGCATAGGTCGTGAAACTGGCGATCTTCCAGCCCTGGAACCCGATCCGCGCCTCCTGCCGCATGACCGCCTCGCCCTGAAGGTAGGCATCCGCCGGCAAGGCACCCCACCTTGCCGTGGCCCGGAAGGCGCGCTCGATCGCCGAGGGCACCGAGCGGACGGCAAGTGCCTCCTTCTCGGTCAGACCGCGCCAGCGGGCTTCGGTCGCAAGGATGATCGTGTCCTCGCTATCCGACACGATGACGGCATCGGTGAACCCGGCCCAGGACGTCTCGAATTTCTTCAAGTCGACCTCGACCATGATGACGCCGATCAGCGTGCCCTGCGCTTCGATCCGGCGGGAATAGGCAAAGACGCGACCGCCTGCTTCGAGAAGGCTTGTGGTGAAGACCGTGTCGTTCGACCTCGTGGCCTCGATGAAATAGGGCTGGGCCTTGTGGATCGAGCCGAGCAGCGAACGGTCCGTGGCCGCCACGGCACGTCCCTCGGCATCCATGAGGAGCATCCCCTCGGCGCCGATTTCGTCGCGGTATTCGATCAGACGCTGCGAGCTTTGCGAGAAGTCATCCGAGTTGAGCGCCCCGATCAGCGTCGGATCCCGTGCCAGAAGTTGCGGGACGATCTGATTGCGCTGAAGCTCCGACAGGATGTTCCCGGAATAAAGCGCCAGGCGCACCTCGGCGCGGGACCGCGTCGTCTCGGTGAAGCGAAGCATCAGGTACTGGTTCGTCCACAGGATCACAGCGGCGGCGATCACGACAAGAAGCGCCATGAGGTATCGGACGCGCCGAGGCGTGCTTTCGGAGCGGAAGTCGCCCTGTTTTGGCGGTGTCGTCATGGAACGAATGTATGCGGGCGGCGCTCCTCGCTCAAGCGGCGACGCGGGTCGCGGCAAGGGCGGCGAAGAGGGCCCGTCCGTCGGCGGGTCCAAGTGCCGGATCGGCTGCGCGCTCGGGGTGCGGCATCAGCCCGAGGACGCGCCTGTTTTCCGACAGGATGCCGGCTATACGATCGACTGACCCGTTGACGTCCTGTGCATAGCGGAAGGCGACGCGGTCCTCGCCCTTCAGGCGCGCGAGCGTCGCCTCATCCGTCGTGTAGTTTCCGTCATGGTGGGCCACGGGGAAGGTGACGGTCTGGCCCAGCTTGTAACCACGGGTGAAATCGCTGTCCGCCGTAGCGACATCGAGAACCACGGGCTTGCAGATGAACTTGAGCCCCGCATTCCGCATCAGTGCCCCGGGCAGTAGCCCGGTCTCGAGGAGAACCTGGAAGCCGTTGCAGATGCCGATGGCATAGCCGCCCCTCTCGACGTGCGACCGGAGAGCGGAGGTGATCGGCGACCTCGCCGCAATCGCCCCGCAGCGAAGGTAATCGCCGAAGGAAAAGCCGCCGGGGACACCGACGATGTCGACGTTCGCGGGTAGGTCGCTGTCCTTGTGCCAGACCATGTCGACCTGGAAGCCCGCGTTGCGGAAGGCGACGGCAAGGTCGCGGTCGCAGTTCGATCCGGGGAAGACAAGGACGGCGGCTTTCATGGGCGGTGCTCCGGATCGGGAATGGGGCTCATTTGCTCTGTCGGACGTGAAAACTCAAGTCAGCCTGGCCGGAAAGTGTCTCCTACCCCGAAAACTCCGTGATCACTGCCACCCCCGGCGGCGTCGGGCCGTTGAAAGCCGCCAATTCCGCGGACGTTTCGGACAGTCCCACCTCTCGGGCAACGATCGGATTGAGGTCCACGTGTCCACCGTCGATCAGGCTCAAAAGCGACGGGTAGCGGTGCGCGGGCATGCCCCTGGTGCCGTAAAGTGCAAGGTTGCCCATGTAGACTTGGTTCAAGTTCACCTCCTGAACCGCATGGTGGCCGACTGGCATCCCGACCTGGACGTGACGTCCCAGCGGTCTCAGGCAGGCGATGGAGGCAGCGACAGTGGCGGGAAAACCGAGCGCCTCGACCGAGACGTGCGCCCCTCCGCCGGTGATGTCCCGAATTTTCGCAGCGGTGTCTGTCTCGGCCGCGTTGACGGTGAAATCCGCACCCAGACCTTTTGCATGCGCAAGTTTCTCGGCCACGATGTCGGTGACGATAACCCGGGCGCCCAGAGCACGTCCCAGGAGCATGGCCGCGAGGCCGATCCCGCCGGTGCCGTGGACGGCGAGCCATTCGCCAGGCCTCAAGGCGGCGCGGCCGGTCAGCGCGTGCCAGGCGGTCGTTACGCGGCAGCCGAGAGCCGCCGCCAATGTGGGCGACATGGCTTCGGGCAGGCGGGCCAGGTTGTGATCGCGGGGCACGGCGACGTATTCGGCAAAGGCGCCGGGTTCGATGAAGCCGGGCAGGCGCTGATCGAGGCAGGTATTCGACTCGCCCGCGCGGCAGTTCGGACAAGTGCCGCAGGCGAGGATGAAGGGCGCGATCAGCTTGTCGCCCACCTTGAACTGGGCGCGCGGACCGGCCGCGACGACCTCTCCGCAATACTCGTGCCCGCCGATCTGACCGGGTTTCACCCTCGGGTGTTCACCGACCCATCCATGCCAGTCCGAGCGGCAGATGCCGCAGGCGAGGACCTTCAGGACCACACCGTCCTCGGGGCACTCGGGGTCGGCCACGTCCTCGATCGACAGCGGTTCCCGGTAGGCGCGGAGAACGGCAGCACGCATCAGAGAAGCTCCACGTCGTATTGCTCGATCACGGTATTCGCAAGAAGCGTCTCGCACATGCGCGCGACGTCGGCCCCGGCTTTCGCGCGGTCGGTCTCGGCGAGGTCGAGCTCGATGACCTTGCCCTGCCGCACCCCCGTCACCCCTTCGAAGCCGAGCGTGCCGAGAGCATGGCGCACCGCCTCGCCCTGGGGGTCGAGAACGCCGGTCTTGAGCATGATGTGAACGCGCGCTTTCATGGTCTTCCCCCGTCGCTGCTGTCGCCGGAGCTATCGCGTATCCGCCTGCGTTTGTAAAACCCTCGCTGAGGCAGCCTTCATCATGCATGCGGAGCCAGCGGCGACCTCGCCGGCCAGATGCAACGAGAAAGCCGGCGTCAGTTGATCAGCTTGGGCTTCTGCGCCGGGGTCACGTTCTGCGGCAGGACGCCAAGACGGCGCGCGACTTCGGTGTAGGCATCCGTCAGGTTGCCGAGATCGCGGCGGAAGACATCCTTGTCGAGCTTCTGGCCTGTCTCCATGTCCCAGAGACGGCAGGAATCAGGGCTGATCTCGTCGGCGACGACGAGGCGCTGATAATCGCCGTCCCAGATGCGTCCGATCTCGATCTTGAAGTCCACGAGCTTGATCCCGACGGCCAGGAAGCAGCCGGAGAGGAAGTCGTTTACCCGCAGAGCCAGGGCGACCATGTCGTCGAGATCCTGCTGATTGGCCCATCCGAAGGCGACGATGTGCTCTTCCGAGACCAGAGGGTCGCCGAGCGCGTCGTCCTTGAGGCAGAATTCCACAATCGGTCGCGGAAGGAGCGTTCCCTCCTCGAGCCCGAGACGCGTCGACATCGAGCCGGCAGCGTAGTTCCGGACGACGACCTCGAGCGGAATGATCTCGACCGAACGGATGAGCTGCTCGCGCATGTTGATGCGGCGGATGAAGTGCGTCGGTACGCCGATCTGGGCGAGACCCTTCATGAAGAACTCGGAAAGGCGGTTGTTGAGGACGCCCTTGCCCTCGATGATGGCGCGCTTCTGGGCGTTGAAGGCGGTGGCGTCGTCCTTGAAGTACTGCACCAGAGTGCCCGGCTCGGGACCTTCGTAAAGGATCTTGGCCTTGCCCTCGTAAACCTTCTTGCGCCGCGCCATGTTGGCCCTTTCCGGGAAACGTCACCGCGCGCGGAAAAATTTCCACGCGCGTGATGGCGTCTCTTTAGGGCAAAGCGGGCGTTGCGGCAAGCGCCAGGCCCTTGCCTGCAGGCTTTGCTGCGAACGGGAAGGTGTCGAACGGTTTATCCGGCCAGGAGGCAGGCCGTCCGATAATTCCATGATTGGATTTCGGTGACAATGCATTGTCCCACTGACCATTCGGCGAGGTGCGGCGCAGAGACGTATCCGCCCCTCTGCCCTTGCGACGCGCGCCCCGGAGAGGCATATGGAACGTGAAAAGCTTTGCCGGGAAGATCAGCCATGTCCACGTTCGACGACCGCGAAAACGCCTTCGAATCCAAGTTCGCCCATGATGCCGACATGCAGTTCCGGGCCGAAGCGCGCCGGAACAAGCTTTTGGGTCTCTGGGCTGCCGACAAGATGGGCAAGTCGGCGGAAGACGCGGCGGCCTATGCGAAAGAGGTTGTGAAGGCCGACTTCGAGGAAGCAGGGCATGACGACGTCGTGCGCAAGGTCTCGAAGGACATGGGCGATCTCGCGACCGAAGCGGAAATTCGCGCGAAGTTGAGCGAGCTCCTCGTCGTCGCCAAGGCTCAGCTCATGGAAGAGATCTGAGTCGACGCTCTGCCGGCCGTTAAGTCCGCATCAATCCGTCTCTCATAGAGCCTGACCCCGGGGGCGTCCTTCGGGGTGCGGGTCATGAGTTTCTTTCCGTCACTTTCTGCGGCAGGCGCAGGCGCGCGCGCCAGATTGCGGACCTTCGGAGCCATTGCTGTGGCTGCTGTCTGCGCGGCACTCGTCGTGCGGCACCTCGGCGAGGTCAGCCTGCTGACCGTCGCAGAGGAGGTTCGCGGCATCGGCGCGGCTCAATGGCTGATCGCTCTGGTCGCCACCTGCGCCAGCTTCGCTGCGGCCGGTCAATACGACGCCCTTTTCCACCGTTGGCTCGGCACGGGCGTCAGGGCGGCACGCGCGGGAGTTTCCGGAGCAGTGGCCATCGCACTGGCGCAGACGCTCGGCTTCGGGCTCGCCACAGGCGCCATCGCCCGCTGGCGCGCATTGCCGGAACTCAGTCTGCCGAACGCCCTTCGCGTGACGAACTATGTCTCGTTCACTTTCATGGCAGCCCTCTCGGTTCTTGCGGCGCTGGCGCTGTCAGTGTCGGACATCGGGTCGGGCGGAGCGGGAGTTTCAGGTCTCTTCGTTATTCCGCCGATGGTCGGCTACCTGGTCCTTTCAGTGGCACAGCCCGCCTGGCTTCCGGTGAGTTTGCCACCCCTTCGCCTAGTCGGACGTCTGACCGTTCTTGCGATCACGGACACAGCGCTTGCGTCTCTGGCGCTGTGGGCCCTGTTGCCAGCGGGCAGCCAGCCTGACTTCAGCGTCTTTCTCGCTGCTTTCCTCGTCGCTCTCGGAGCGGGCCTCCTATCCGGCGCTCCGGGCGGTGTGGGACCGTTCGAGCTGGCGCTGGTGACACTCCTCCCAGCCGTCCCCGAGACGGAACTGATGGCCGCTGTCTTGGCCTTTCGGCTGGTCTACTACGCGCTCCCTGCCTGTGCCGCCCTAGTCGTGCTGGCGCGCCCTTCGGTGGACCGCGCCCTTCGACGAACCATCGTCCCTGCCTTGCCTCCCGCCGTCCGCGCCGAGGCCGGGCTGGCCCGTCAATCCGGACAGCTGTCCGTTGTCGATGGACTTGGACTGCATGTAGTCGAGGCGTCCCAATGCCTCGTGGCGCTCGGCTCGCCTGTCTGTGGGGAGAGGATGACGCGGCCCTCCTTGAGAGACTTCGGCGACCTGGCGAGGCAGCGGAACCTGTTCCCGGCTCTCTACAAGGCGGACGCGCGGACGGCGGGGGTCGCACGCCGGTCGGGGTGGACTGTCCTCGCGGTCTCGGAAGACGCCTCGGTCTCGCCCGCGGACTTTGCGCTCGATGTGCCGGAGCGTCGACAGCTTCGCCGCAAGCTTGGCAGGGCAAGAAAGGCCGGGGTGACGATCGAGTCCGCGGGGCGCCTTCCGCTTCAGGATATGTCCCGTGTGGCCGGCAACTGGACGAAACGTACAGGAGGCGAGCGCGGGTTCAGCATGGGCCGATACTGTCCGGATTACCTAGCCGGCCAGCGGGTCTGGCTGGCTCGGCGCGATGGCCGCCTCGTGGCTTTCGCCAGCTTTCACATCGCGAAGGCCGAGTGGTGTCTGGACCTGATGCGGAACGAGGCAGACATGCCGGACGGCACGATGCACGCGTTGATCGCAGCCGCGCTTGAGGCCGCCCGCGCCGAGGGCGTGAGGCGCGTGTCGCTGGCCGCAATGCCGCTGGAAAGCGGCCACCCCGTCCTGCGCCGATTGACGTGCCGACGCGAAGCGCAGGGCCTGCGGCAGTTCAAGTGCTCGTTTCACCCGCGACGCCAGACGCTCTATCTCGCCGCACCCAACCTCGCCCTGCTTGTACTCGCAGGGACGGACATTCTCCTTAGGATCGCGAAGCCTCTGCCTCTCCTGGCCTCCACAGGGCTGTCGAGCACCATGCGTCCAATGCAAGGCGGGCATTCCAACATGGACGTTGTTCCGGCCATCTGCAGACCTCATGTTGGCGGTAACAGAACACAGATGACACAGGAAAAGAACCGATGACACTAATCGCCGATCTCAAGAAACGCGCCGCTTACCGCCGGACCGTCCGGGCGCTGCGCAACATGCCCCTCGACACCGCGCTCGACCTCGACATCTACCGGGGCGATGCGAAGGATATCGCGCGCCGCGCGGTCTACGGAGCGTGACGCACGCCTCCTCGTTGAAATAACGCACGGGCGGCCAGTGGCCGCCCTTTTCGTATCATCGCTTAGAGGCGAACCGCGCAACCAGCGCGTCGCAGACCGCTGGTGTCACGAACTTGGAGACGTCCCCGCCGAGGCGCGCGATTTCCTTGACAAGCTTCGACGCGATCGCTTGGTGCTCCGCCTCGGCCATAAGAAACACGGTCTCGACCGTGTCGTCGAGCTGACGGTTCATGCCGACCATCTGATACTCGTATTCGAAATCGGCCACCGCACGCAGGCCGCGAATGATGATCCCCGCGCCGACATCGCGCGCGCAGTCGATCAGAAGGTTTTCGAAGGGATGGGGGACGATCTCGACGCCTGTCCGTTCGGCGATGGCGCCGCATTCGGCCTCGATCATCGCCACGCGCTCCTCAAGTGGAAACAGCGGTCCCTTGTCGCGGTTGATCGCGACACCAATCACCAGCCTGTCGACCAATACGGTCGCGCGCTCGATGATGTCGAGATGTCCTAGCGTGACCGGGTCGAAGGTGCCGGGATAGAGGCCGATGCGCATGTGGGGGCTCCTCCGCCGGTGCGTGCCGGGGCTTGGTGCCACGGACCGGTTCGGCCCGCAAGCAATTGATCTAGAAGCCCTTGATCATGCCTTCCAGCGCATTCTTCTCCATCGACAGCTCCGACAGCCGCGCCTTGACCACGTCCCCGATCGAGATCAGGCCGGCCATGTCGTCGCCATCCATGACCGGCATGTGACGGAAACGGCCTTCGGTCATCTTGCCCAGAACCTGTTCGTCCGTCTCGTCGGGGGTGCAGGTGATCATCGCACGCGTCATCAGCGTATCGACGGTGTCGTTCAGGCAGCCCTGCCCCCTGCGGCCCAACTCGCGCACTATGTCGCGTTCGGAGAGGATGCCGAGAGGCGTTCCGCCCTCGCCAGTGATGACGATGGCGCCGATGCGCTTTTCGGACAGAAGGCGCGCGGCGTCGGACACGGAAGCGCCGCTGGCCAGACCGATCACGTCGGTGCCGCCCTTCATGCCAAGAATCTGACGAACCAACATGAATGTGCCTCCCGAGGACGTGTGATCTTGGGTCGAGCGTTCTCCACAGGGGCGCCACCTGTCAAGGTTGAGTGCGTCGCGCCATTTCGGCACGGAGACCCTCCGCCAGTGTGGTGGCGAAGCGGTTGAGCCGTTCGACGCGCGCGTCGTCATCATGCCGGATCAGCCAGAAGGCACGCGTCAGTGTCATCTGGTCCTTGAGGACGGGCATCAGTTCGGGCGCATCGGGCATCGCGAAATCATGGACGACGCCAATGCCGGCGCCCGCCCGCAACAGGGCAAGCTGAACCGACACGAGGTTCGAGGCAGCGTCGATCCGCGAAAGTCCGAGTTCTGCGAGATAGTCGAGTTCGGGGTCGAAGATCATGTCCGGGATGTAGCCGACGACGGGATGACCTGCGAGATCGGCCCGCGTCCGGATTGGCTCGTGGCCGTCAAGATAGGCGCGGGAGGCGGCGAGGTGCAGCGCGTAGTCGGAGATCTTCTGGATGCGCAGTCGCCCCGTCCGCGGTCGAGACACGGCGATAGCCATATCTGCTTCGCGCTTGGACAGGTTGAAGACGCGCGGCAGCGCCACGATCTGCACCGACAGACCCGGGTTTGCCACAACGATGCTTTGCACGACATGGGGAAGAAGAAAGGTGGCGCAGCCGTCAGGAGCGCCCACGCGAATCGTGCCGGTCAGCGTATGTTCGTCGCCCCGCACCTCGGACAAGGCTTCGGTCATGGCCTGTTCGGCCGCTTCGGCATGGGCGCGGAGACGCTCGCCCGCAGGTGTCGAGACATAGCCCTGGGGAGATTTGACGAACAGCACTGCGTCCATCTCGGCTTCCAGGCGCGCGATGCGGCGGCCCACTGTCGCGGGGTCGAGCCTCAGGGTTCGGGAGGCGCCTGACAGGCTTTCCTCCCGCGAGACGGACAGGAATATACGCATGTCGTCCCAATTCATCTGGCGTGAGCTCCTGCATTTCCGCAAAGCCTTTTTGGGAAACTGCCGCTTTTCGGACTACCGCGCCAGCCCTTAAGGTCCGTCGCAACAAGCAGGAGGATTCGATGGAAGATCTATCCCACTACATCGACGGTCAGCGCGTGCAGGGCGCATCGGGCCGTTTCGCAGATGTCTTCAACCCCGCCACGGGCGAGGTTCAGGCCCGGGTGCCGCTGGCGACCAAGGTCGAATTGGACGAGGCGGTCGCCAAGGCAGCCGAGGCTCAGAAGGCCTGGGGCGCCACCAACCCGCAGCGGCGGGCGCGCGTGATGATGGCCTTCGGGCGCCTCATCAACGAGAACATGGACAAGCTGGCCGAGCTGGTCAGCCGAGAGCATGGCAAGACCATCCCCGATGCGAAAGGCGACGTGCAGCGCGGTCTCGAAGTCGTCGAAGTCTGCATGGGTGCGCCCAGTCTTCTGAAGGGCGAGTTCACCAACGACGGCGGACCCGGCATCGACCTCTATTCTATGCGCCAGCCGCTTGGCGTGGTGGCCGGCATCACGCCGTTCAACTTTCCCGCGATGATCCCGCTGTGGAAGATGGCGCCTGCCCTGTCCTGCGGCAACGCGATGATCCTGAAGCCGTCCGAGCGGTGCCCGTCGACGTCGCTGATGCTGGCCGAGCTTCTGAAGGAGGCAGGGCTTCCCGACGGCGTTCTCCAGGTCGTCAACGGCGACAAGGAGGTCGTCGACGCAATCCTCGACAACGAGACGATCCAGGCCGTGGGCTTCGTCGGCTCGACCCCGATCGCGCAGTACATCTACGGCCGCGCGGCATCGAACGGAAAGCGCGCACAATGCTTCGGCGGCGCGAAGAACCACATGATCATCATGCCCGACGCCGACCTCGACAAGGCTGCGGATGCGCTGGTTGGGGCAGGCTTCGGCGCAGCAGGCGAGCGCTGCATGGCGATCTCGGTCGCCGTGCCCGTGGGCGAAAAGACGGCGGATGCGCTGCGCGAGCGTCTGGTGCCCCGGATCGAGAAGCTGAAGGTCGGTCCCTACACTGCCGGCGACGATGTCGACTTCGGTCCGGTCATCACCGCCGCCGCCAAGAAGCGGATCGATGGTTTGGTGGACAGGGGCGTCGAAGAAGGGGCGGATCTCGTCGTCGACGGACGCGGCTTCACGATGCAAGGCTACGAGAACGGCTTCTTCGTCGGTCCGTCCTATTTCGACCGGGTCACGCCCGACATGGAGATCTACAAGGAAGAGATCTTCGGTCCGGTCCTGAGCCAGGTCCGCGCCAAGTCCTATGAAGAGGCGCTGAAGCTGACGATGGACAACCCCTATGGCAACGGCACCGCGATCTATACCGCCGACGGCGACACGGCGCGCGATTTCGCGAACCGGGTCAACGTGGGCATGGTCGGCATCAACTTCCCCATTCCCGTGCCCCTCAGCTACCACACCTTCGGCGGCTGGAAGAAGTCGTCCTTCGGCGACCTGAACCAGTATGGCCCGGACGCCTTCCGGTTCTACACGAAGACGAAGACCGTCACCGCGCGCTGGTTCTCCGGGATCAAGGACGGAGGCGAGTTCGCTTTCAAGGCGATGGACTGATGTGAAGATCGGGTGACCTGCCCCACTCCGGGGTGGGCCACCGACTTGCCGGGTCAGGGGCGCAGGAGCAGGATGCGATCTCCCAAGGAGGATCCGCCATGCTGACCAGACGCAACGCCCTGACTGCCCTTCTGTCCCTGCCCGTCCTGGCACTGGCCCGACCGGCACGCGCCGCCACGCACCAGGTCGCCATCAAGGGCTTCGCCTTCGAACCCGCCGTGTTGGACGTCGCGGCGGGCGACACCGTCGTCTTCACCAACGGTGACAGCGCCCCTCACACGGCATCGAGCAGCGCCTTCGACACCGGGCGTATCAACTTCGAGCAAAGCGCCGAGGTGACGATCCCTGCCGCCGGGACTTACGACTACACCTGCAAATTCCACCCGATGATGAAGGGCCGGATCGTCGCCCGATAGGGGCGCCGGGCCGGCAGCATTGAGTCTGGCCTAGGACGGCACGCGCGGCTAAGAACGGCCGGAACCGCGAGGCTGATCCATGACCATACGACCGAAGACCGGGATCGAAGAGATCGTCCTCTACAAGGCAGGCGACGCGAAGGTCGCCGGTCGGGGCGATGTCCTCAAGCTGTCATCGAACGAAAATCCCTATGGCGCTCCCGACAGCGCGAAGGCAGCGTTTGCACGCGCGGTTCACGATCTCCACCGCTATCCGCCGACCGACCACGCCGAACTCAGGGCGGCCATCGCCGAGGTCCACGGCCTCGACCCTGAGCGGATCGTCTGCGGGGCCGGTTCGGACGAAATCATCACATTCCTCTGCCAAGCCTATACGCAGCCGGGCGACGAGGTGATCCACACCGAACATGGCTTCTCGATGTACGCCATTTCGGCGCGGGCGGCGGGTGCGACACCCGTCGAGGTGCCAGAGCGCGAACGCAAGGTGGACGTGGATGCTATCCTAGCGGGCGTGACCGAGCGCACGAAGCTCGTCTTCGTGGCGAACCCCGGCAACCCGACCGCCACTATGATCGGTGGAAACGAAACTGCCCGGCTGGCGGCCGAACTGCCGCCTCATGTTCTTCTGGTCCTCGACGGCGCCTATTCGGAATACGTCGAGGGCTTCGACGGCGGCGCGTCTTTGACGGAGTCGCGCGACAACGTGGTGATGACGCGCACCTTCTCGAAGATGTACGGGCTGGGCGGCCTGCGGATCGGCTGGGGCTACGGGCCGAAGGACGTGATCGACAACCTCAACCGCGTGCGGGGTCCCTTCAACCTCTCGCAAGCGCAGCTTGCCGCCGCCGAGGCCGCCGTCCGCGACCGTGATTGGGCTGCCCGCTGCCGCGCCGACAACACGCGGATGCGAGACTGGCTCCAGCACGCGCTTGCCGAACTAGGCGTCCCTTCGGATACCTCGAGCGCGAATTTCATCCTGGCCCGCTTCGCGAGCCCCTCCGAGGCCGACGACTGCGAGGCCAGACTGCGGGGGGACGGGATCCTCGTGCGGAAGGTCGGCGGATACAAGCTGCCTCAGTGCCTGCGCATCACGGTCGGGACCGAGGCCGACTGCCGCCGCGTCGCCGCTTCCGTCGCGCGTTTCCGGGAGCAGACGGCGTGAACCGCATCTACGACCGCGTGGCGCTGATCGGCTTGGGTCTGATCGCTTCGTCTATGGCGCACGCGATCCGCAGGGCCGGTCTGGCCGGCGAGATCGTCGGCACCGCCCGATCCGAGGAAACGCGCGAGACAGTCCGAGAACTGGGATTCTGCGACAAGGTCGTAGACAGCGCGACGCAGGCCGTCGAAGGCGCCGATCTCGTCGTCCTAGCCGTACCGGTTGGCGTAATGGACGAGATCGCCAGGGAAATCGGCCCCCACCTTGCGCAGGGGACGACGGTGACCGACGTCGGATCCGTCAAGCGATCGGTGATCGACGCAGTGGCGCCGCATATCCCGGAGGGCGTCCATTTCATACCCGGGCACCCATTGGCGGGCACCGAGCATTCCGGGCCGCGCTCCGGTTTCGCGACACTCTTCGACAATCGTTGGTGCATCCTGCTTCCCGGCGAGACGTCCGACCCCGATGCTCTCGCCCGCCTCCGCGCCTTCTGGGAGGGCCTCGGTGCCAACGTCGACGAGATGGACGTGGACCACCATGACCTCGTCCTGGCTGTCACGTCGCACTGTCCGCACCTCATCGCCTACACCATGGTCGGCGTGGCGGACGATCTTCGGCGCGTGACGGACAGCGAGGTCATCAAGTATTCAGCCGCAGGCTTTCGCGACTTCACGCGCATCGCGGCCTCGGATCCCACGATGTGGCGCGATGTCTTCCTGAACAACCGGGAGGCCACGCTCGAAATTCTGGGGCGATTCACCGAAGAGCTTTTCGCGCTTCAGCGCGCGATCAGAACGGGTGACGGAACCTTGCTCTTCGATTATTTTACTCGGACTAGGGCGATCAGGCGGGGCATCATCGAGGCGGGTCAAGACACCGACGCGCCTGACTTCGGACGGGGAAAGACGAAATGAAGAAGAATGCCGCACTTTTTCTGGTGATGGCTCTTGCCGCTTGCGGCGGAGGACAGAAGCACTCCGACATGCCCATTCCCGGGCTCATCGCCGAGAAGCGGGGCGAGATCGACGGCCCCGGCGGTTGCGGCGTGACGAACGCCCTTCTGGTCACCGAGGCGGCGGGTGTCACGCTGACGGAGCCCGCCCTATTGACTCAAGCTGCTGCGCATACACTGAACGCCTGGCTTGCCACGCGGGCCATCCCCGAAATCGGGAAGCGCGGCGGCGGGTTGTCGGCTGTTCGTGTCGCCTCCCACTATTCCTGCCGGACGCGGAACAGCCAGAAAGGCGCCCGCCTGTCCGAACATGCTGCGGGACGGGCGATCGACATCTCGGCCTTCATCCTTGCCGACGGATCTCAGATCACGGTCGAGGACGGCTGGCGCAGCGCTGACGGTCCTCTGCTGAAGCGGCTTCACGCCTCGGCCTGCGGCCCGTTCGGCACCGTTCTCGGTCCCAACTCCGACGCGCATCACCACGATCACTTTCACTTCGACGTCGCCGACTACCGGTCCGGCGCCTATTGCCGATGACCGTGTTTGCCCGCGACGATGCCCTCGACGCGTTCCTGGCGCATCTCGGTGCCCCGCTTGGGGAGCTCGCGCCTGCAGAAGCGGTGCGCCTCATGCTGGATTTCTACGCCGAGGTGACGGCCAAGGGCGTTGTCGACGACGAGCACGACGGCGACATGCTTCTGTTCCAGTGGGGCGTTCCGCGACGGCGGCCGGAGGTCTTTCTCGTCAACATGACGCGCCAGCTCATCTATCCCCTCGATGAACCCGGCAGCACCGAGCCGGACGATGACGACGACGGCTGGGACGACAAGGATCTCGACGACGAGGGCGAGACCGAGATCTGGCAGCTTCGACTGGATTACGAGATCGCCGCCGACGAAGCGCTCACCGGTCTGGGCCGCGGTGATATCTGGTGCCGCACCCGCGACGACCTCATGACGTTTCGGGACGAAGTCCTGGGGACGGAAGCCTTCCGCGCGCTCGAGGATCATCCCGTAAGTGCGTCGGATGTGGATTTCGGCGCGGTTTAGCGCAGAACCGGCGCGGGCCCCAGAGGAATGGGGCCGAGGTTCATCAGTCCCTCTCCGAAGGCCAGCGGCAACTCTAGACTGCCGTCCGACGTCTCGATAACTCCGAATGCAGTCTCGAGGGCGCCAGTCGCATCGAGCGACACCAGACCCGTCTCGACCGCCATGCGCAGAAGACGCTTCCAGTCGCTCGTTGTAACGAGCAATGTGCCATCTGGCCGTCCCGTGCTGTCCACGATCAGTTCTCCGCGTGCGGCTAACTCCACTCCACCCCAATCGATCGAAAGATCCGCGAGATCTATGCGTTTGAGCGCGGGCAACCCGCTTTCCGCGGCCGCGCGATCAAGCGGTCCGTCGAGTTCCACCGTAGCGTCGAGGTGCAGCCGCGAGACCGTGTCGGCGAGGTCGCGCGACGGGTCGAGGAAGGCGCGCAGGGGTTCGGGCGGTTCAATGTCCGAGACCTCAACCCCCAGACGATAGGTGTCGACGGCAGCCTCGACGCGTTCTGCGGCCCCGCGCCCCTGCGTCAGCGCGAATGTCCATCCGGCGTCCGAACGCGCCTCGAGCGCCTCGACCACCAGACGTGCGCCGTCGAGGCCCAGCGACGTCGAGGCATCAAGGAAGATGGACGCCCTCGCATCGTCATGGTGGATCGCCACGGTTTCCCCGGCGACGGACAACGCGTGAGCGTGCGGCAGCACGGCGATGACGCGGGTCGGGCGGTATGACAGGGAAAGGAACTGCACGAACGGCGCGGTCCATGCGACGCCGCTTTGCGGATCAAGAAGGGCCACGTCGGTGACGGTGGTGTCGAACCGGCTGGGAAATCCGACAGTGTTCAACTCGCCGTAATTGGCAGACCAGCCATCGTTGCGCCGGTCCTCGATCCAAGCGGCGAGGCCCTTCTCGTAGGCAATCTGGCCGATGACCCACCAGACCATCCAGAGCAGCGCCCCGACCAACACGACGACCACAAGCCGCATCTCTGCCCCTTTCCCTGCCCTCGAGGGCCTGTTTTAAGGCGACCATGACGGAAGAGAAAGTCCTGCACCTCCGACCGCTTTGGGTCTTCGGATACGCCTCGCTCCTGTGGAACGCCGGGTTCCCGGTGGCGGAACGGCGAATGGCGACGCTTGACGGATATCACCGATCTTTCTGCATGTCGTCGATCCATCACAGGGGAACGCCCGAGCAGCCTGGCCTGGTCCTTGCTCTGGACAAGATGGAGGGCGCATCCTGTCGCGGTCTCGCCCTGCGCGTGGAAGACGGCCGGGAGGACGAGACGGTCGCATACCTACGCGACCGCGAACTTATCTCGTCGGCTTATGTCGAGCGGCTTGTTCCCCTGGACATGGGCGGCGGGGAACTCGTCACCGGACTGGCTTACGTCGTCGACACGCTGCACGAGCAATATGTCGCGGGACTTGCTCTGGAGGAACAGGCGCGCATCATCGCAGCCGCGATCGGCGGACGAGGACCAAACACCGAGTACCTATGGAATACCGCCGCCCACCTGAGCGAGATCGGCGTCGAAGATACCGACATGACTTGGCTGGCGGACCGCGTCCGCCAAATGAAATCGATTTGACGAACGGTCGGAACCCGTCAAGGTGGAGGGCGTTGGTGAAGGTTCTCATCACTCCCCCGGCCTGAAAGGCTTCTCCCCGTGCTTCAGAAAATCAAGGTCCGCCTGGACTACAACTTGCCTGCGCCGACCGACCTTCTGTTGCAGATCGAGGCGGCAGCGCTGCCGGATCAGACCATCCGGTCGGCCCATATCGACCTCGGCACGCCCGATCACTTCGCGCGTATCCCTGCCGAGGCAGGCGTGGGCGAGCGCATCTGGCTGAAGGTGGCGGGCAACTTCCGTGCGACCTATGAGGCGGAAATCGAGGTCACCCGGACGGCGGCCGACCTGTCGTCCCTGCCGATGACTCCGCCGCATCTTCTGGGCCCCGAACCAACGCGCTATCTGTTGCCGTCCCGGTATTGCCGGCCCGACCGTTTCCGCCCGGTGGTCGAGGAAACCTTCGGCGGCAGCGATGGCGGCACACAGGTCGCACAGATGCGCGACTGGATCGAAGAGCACTTCGAATACGTTCCTGGCGTGTCGGATGCCGGCACCACGGCGACGGACACCTTCCTCGCACGACAGGGCGTCTGCCGCGACTACGCGCACGTTCTCGTCGCCATGTGCCGCGCAGCATCCATCCCGGCTCGCGTAGCCAGCGTGTTCGCGCCCTCGGTCGAGCCGCCGGATTTCCACGCCGTCGCCGAGGTCTTTCTCGACGGCGCCTGGCACCTCGTCGATGCCACAGGAATGGACCGGGCGGACCGCATGGCGAAGATCGGCGTCGGGCTCGACGCGGCAGAGGTGAGCTTCCTGACTTCCTTCGCTCCGATCGAACTGGTCGATCAGGAGATCCTGGTCACCGAAATCAACGAGTAGACCACCCTTCATCCGGTCGCGAACCCCGTTTTTTATGCGGTTGGCACCCGTCTCCCGATTGCCTATTCTCGCTGAAAACCAGCACGAGGACCGGGGCCAGATGGACCAACCGGATCGCGAGGACGAGCGACAGTTTACCCAGCCGTACCGCCAGATCGTCACGATGTTCGTCGTGCTCGTTCTGGTCGGCTTCGGCGCCTACATCGCCTACCCGAAGGTGGCGCCGGTCTTTCTGGCGAGCCCCTGGCTGAACGGATTCATCGCCCTCGTTTTCGTCGTCGGCGTGGTGGCCTGTTTCCTTCAGGTCTTCCAGCTCGTCTCGTCGGTGTCGTGGATTGAAGGCTTCGCGCATGACAGGCCGGGACACCAGTTCACCAAGGCCCCTCGCATCCTCGCTCCCCTCGCCGCCCTTCTGCGCAAGCGCGGCGCGCGGACGCAGATCGGGTCGACCTCGGCGCGCTCCATCCTCGACTCCGTGGCAACGCGGATCGACGAGGCGCGCGACATCACTCGTTACCTCGGCAACCTGCTGATTTTTCTTGGCCTTCTCGGCACCTTCTACGGGCTCGCTACCACTGTGCCCGCGGTCGTCGACACCATCCGGTCGCTCGCTCCGCAAGAGGGCGACACGGGAGTGTCGGTTTTCGAGCGGCTCATGGGCGGACTCGAAAGCCAGCTTGGCGGAATGGGCGTGGCCTTTGCCTCGTCGCTTCTGGGACTGGCAGGATCGCTGGTGGTGGGTCTCCTCGAACTTTTCGCAAGCCACGGTCAAAACAGGTTTTACCGCGAGTTGGAGGAATGGCTGTCGGGGATCACCCGACTGGCCTTCGCGGGCGAGGAGGGCGGCGGTGCGGATCACGGCGCCCTCGCGCAATTGGCCGAACTGATGGCCGAGCGGCTGGATGCGATGCAATCCTTCTATTCGGATGCCGCAGACCGCCGCGAGACGGCCGAGTCCCGGATCGGCGATCTGGCTGCTGCCGTCGAATCCCTGTCGACGCAGCTTGCGGCCAGCAATGACACCTCGCGCCTTGTGGAAAGCCAGGAGCGCCTCGCTATGGCGTTGGAAGGCTTCGCCACCGAAGGCACGGGCGGTGCCGGCGCCTTCGACCCGGAAAGCCGCATGAGGTTGAGATCGATGGACGTTCAGATGCTGCGCATCCTCGAAGAGATCTCTGCCGGCCGCCAGGAAAGCATTGGCGAGCTTCGGGCGGATCTTGCGCAGCTGACGAAGGCGGTCCGCCTCAGCGGACGGCGGACCGAAAGCGGCGGGGTCTGACGCATGGCCTTGTCGCGACGCTCGGGCGGAAGGCAGATGTCGGCCACGATCTGGCCGGGGTTCGTCGATGCCATGACGGCGCTTCTTCTCGTGCTGATGTTCGTGCTCACGATCTTCATGATCGTGCAGGGTGTGCTGCGCGAGACGATCACCGGGCAGGAAAGCGAATTGGACAAGCTGGCCTCCGAGGTCACGGCACTGAGCCAGGCGCTTGGTCTGTCGCAACAGCAGACGGCTCGGCTGGAGGACGACATCGCGAGTCTCCAGTCGGAAAGCGACCGTCAGACAGCGCTGATCGCCAACCTGACGGGGCAAGTCGACGCCCAGTCCCGCACACTGGCCGAGCGAGACGCCGCCATAGCAAGTTTCGAGGACCAGGTGGCGACCCTTCTTGCACAGCGCGACGACGCGCGCGCCGAGGGCGAGCGCCTGACGGCGACGGTCGAGGATCTGGAAGCCGCGCGTGCGAGGCTGATCAGCGAACAGGAAGCGATGCAGCTTGCCCTCGCGCAGGCCCGCGACGAGATCGACGCCCAGGCCGAGGAGGCCCGGCTTGCGGCCGCCCGCCGCGAGGCGCTGGAGGCCTTGACCGCCGATCTGCAAGCCGAGGCTCAGGAGCGGGAGACGTCGCTGGCCTCGGCTCTGGCGGCCCTGACGGCAGCCGAGACGCGCGAGGCGGAATTGACCACGGCTGTCGAAGACGCCGAGCGCGTCCAGGCAGAACTCGACGCGACCGAAGCCGCGCGGCTTGCCGAGGCGGCTGCGGCAGAGACGCTCAGGGTGAGACTGGCCGAGGCCCAGGCGGCGCTCACCGACGAGGAAAAGGCGAGGCTGGCCGAAGCCGCGGCGGCAGAGGCCCTGCGCGAGAGGTTGAAGTCGGCCGATGCCGAGTTGACGGCGATGTCACTCGCTCTGGAGGAACAGCGGAAGAAGGCCGAAGAGACACTGACGCTTCTGGCCGCCGCCAACTCCGTCGAGGAAGAACTCGACGCCAAACTCGCCGACGCCCTGATCCGAATGGAGGCGGCCGAGGCCGGTCTGAGCGAGACGGAACTTGCGGCGACCGACCTCGAGGACAGGCTGACGCTGCTTCAGACCCAGAACGACACTGCTGCCGCCGAAATCGAAACGCTTCGGACGAGGCTGTCGGAATCCGAAGCTCGCGTTGCCCAAATGGACGCCGCGTCCGGCGAGCGCGACATGCAACTGGCCGCGCTGATGACCGAACGCGATGCGCTTCGGGCTGAGGTCGAAGGCCTGAAGGCGGCGAACGTCGATGCGTCGACCCTGAGAGAGCGTCTGGCCGCTGCTCTTGCCGCGAAGATCGCCGCCGAGAACGCCGGCATCGAGCAGATGACCGAGGCGGAGCGTCAGGCAACGCTTCTGTCCACCGCCCGCAAGCAACTTGCCGAGGAAGAGGCCGTCTCGGCGGACGCGCAGCGTGAGGTCGAGGCGCTGAACCAGCAGGTCGCCACGCTGCGTGCCGAACTCGATGGCCTGCAGGGCCTTCTCGACAGCGCCGCCGAGCGGGATAGCACGTCGAAGATCCGGATCGAAAATCTCGGCACGCAGCTCAACCAGGCGCTGGCTCGCGCCGCCGCCGAGGAGAAGAAACGCGCCGAACTCGAGGCTGCCGAAGCCGAAAGATTGCGCCTCGAAGCCGAGCGGCTCACCAGTGAGGTCGCTGACCTTGCCGACTACCGCTCGGAATTCTTCGGCACCCTGCGACGCCTTCTGGACGACCGCGAAGGCGTGCAGATCGTGGGCGATCGCTTTGTCTTCTCGTCCGAGGTGTTGTTCGAAAGCGCTTCGGCCACGCTGTCCCCCGCAGGGCGCTCGTCGATCGCCCAGGTCGCGGGACTCCTCGCCGATGTCGCGGATGACATCCCGGAAGGCATCGACTGGATCATCCGCGTCGATGGTCACACCGATAACGTTCCCTTGTCCGGGGGCGGCGCCTTCACCGACAACTGGGAATTGAGCCAGGCTCGCGCACTGTCGGTGGTGAAATACATGACCGACGCGCTTGGCTTCCCGCCCGAACGCCTTGCCGCAACGGGGTTCGGTGAATACCGCCCCGTCGATCCCTCCGATACGCCCGAGGCGCGCGCGGCCAACCGCAGGATCGAACTGAAGCTGACAGAACGGTAGGCCGCTTGCGGTCTGGTGCGGGACTGCGACAGCCTGTTGTGTCCAAGTGCTGAAACAGTGTGTTCAGCCCGAACCAGCCGAGAATCGCGTTAACCTTGTCGATGGGGCGGCAAGTATCGGTGCGACATGGGTTTTCTGGCCTTCCTGTTCCGTCCGCTGACGCGAGCGCCTTCGCGTCGTGGTCCACCCGACATCGTCGTGCGCGACGTTGTTCGGAATATGCCGACAAGGCCACGCTCCACTCCGACGTCTCGGGCGGTCACCGTTCCCCGACCGGAGTTCAAGCTCTCCGCTGCATCGCCATACCCGCGCCGCGAAGAGCGTGCGACGCGAGCGCATGCGGTGGCGGCGCATGCGCGACGGAATGGCCCACACCTTTTCAAAGGCAAGTGCTGGGTCATCGACGGCGACACGATCGTCATCGACAGTGTCCATATCCGGCTGGCGGGGATCGACGCGCCGGAACTGGATCATCCGTGGGGATTGAAAGCCAAGTGGGCGATGGTGGCTCTCTGCAAGGGCCAGATCGTGACAGCCAAGGTTTCGGGCGAGTTGTCCCACGATCGCGTGGTTGCCGTCTGCACGCTACCAGACGGTCGCGATCTGGCCGAGGAGCTGGTGAAGCAGGGACTGGCGCTCGATTGGGCAGCGTTCTCGGGCGGCAGGTACGCTTGCCATGAGCCAGATGGCGTCCGCAAACGGCTGTGGCGAGCCGCGGGCCGCCAGAAAGCCGACGCGCGGCGTCTGCATTGACCTAGAGTTTTCGGATCTTCAGCCGAGTGATGCGGTTTTCCCGCCGGTCGAGAATCTCGAAACGGAAACCGTGGAACGAGAAGACCTGACCCTTGACCGGGATCGTCTGCGCCTCGTGGATGACGAGGCCGGCGATGGTGTTCGCCTCGTCGTCCGGCAGTTGCCAGTCCATCGCGCGGTTGATGTCCCGTATGGTCATGGCGCCGTCGACGAGAACGTCTCCGGCTTCGGTCCGGCGGATCGGGTGGTCTTCGTCGATGTCAAATTCGTCGGTGATCTCGCCCACGATCTCCTCGAGGATATCCTCCAGCGTCAGAAGTCCCTGAAGCGTACCGTATTCATCGACCACCAGCGCGAAATGCGTGGCGCGCCGCAGGAACTGGCGCATCTGGTCATCGAGCGTCGCCGTCTCGGGGACGAAGTAGGGCTCCATCGCCACGTCCATGACGTCGAAGCCCTCGAAGGGTTCGTTGTTTGGCTGGACCGCGGCGTAGCGGGCGTAAATGGCGCGCAGCAGGTCCTTGGCGTGGAGGACCCCGATGATGTTCTCCTGCTCGTTGCGAAAGATCGGCAACCGCGTGTGCGAGGAGTTGAGACAGATTTCCAGGATCTCGCGCGGGGGCAGATCGGCATCGATCATGGCGATCTTCGAGCGATGGAGCATGATTTCCTCCACTGTCCGCTCTCCAAGGTCGAGGGCGCCCAGAATGCGGTCCCGGTGCTCTTTCTCGAGGACGCCTTCGGAATGGCCGAGTTGCAGAGCGCCCGCAATCTCTTCGTGGACCGACAGGATCCGGCTGTCGGGATCGACGCGGACACCGACGACGTAGAGAAGGCCGCGCACGATGGCCCGTACGGCTCCGACGACGGGAGCGAGCAGGAAGATCACCGCCTGAATGGGACGCGCGACCCGTGCCGCCGCCGTCTCGGCGTTCGAGATGGCGTAAGTCTTAGGGAGGACCTCGGCGAAGATCAGGACCAGAAGCGTCATCACGAGCGTCGCCAGGGCCACGCCGCTGTCCCCGAAAGCGCGGGTGAAAAGCGAAGTGGCAAGTGACGTCGCCGAGATGTTGACGAGGTTGTTCCCCAGGAGAACCGACCCGATCAGCCGTTCGCTGTCCTCGGTGACAACGAGCGCGCGCTCGGCACCGCGGTCTCCTTTTTCGGCGCGGGACTTCAACTTACCGCGAGAGGCAGCGGTCAGGGCCGTCTCAGACCCCGAGAAGAAGGCCGACATGACGAGAAGAAGCAGGATCGCTCCGGAGACGATCCAGTAGGTGGCGTCGAGGGGCGTCGCTACGCTGTCCATCTGGCTTTGCGTTCCTTGGAATTTCAGTTCTTATGAGGCTTGGACCACGCGCGTTCAAGGGAGAGCAGGCCATGCGCATCGCAGACTTCGGGCGCATCTCCGGGCCGGTGGCGCTCTTTGGCGGACCTTATTCCAACCTCCAGGCGACCGAAGCTTTTCTAGCCGAGACACGCGGCCTTGCCGCAATTTGCACCGGCGATGTCGTGGCCTACGGGGCGGACGCTGCCGCCACCGTCGCCTTGGTGCGCGAGGCGGGACTACCGGTCGTGGCCGGCAATTGCGAACGCCAGGTCGCACGGGGAGCGGAGGATTGCGGCTGCGGTTTCGAAACCGGCAGCGCCTGCGACCTTCTTTCGCGCGGCTGGTATCCTGCGGCACTCGAGGCTTGCGACGAGACGGCACGCGCATGGATGGCCGACCTCCCTGACATGGGCGTCTTCGAACAGGACGGGCGACGGTATGCCGTGATCCACGGGGGCGCTACGGAAATCTCGCGCTTCATCTGGCCGTCATCGCCGGAAGGACACTTCGCAGAAGAGATACAGGCGGTCGAAGCCGTGGTGGGGCCTGTAGACGGGATTGTCGCGGGACATTGCGGTATCGCGTTTCAGCGGCGGGTCGCGGGGCGTCATTGGATCAACGCGGGCGTCATTGGCCTGCCGCCCCACGACGGACGCCCCGAGACGCGGTACGCCGTTCTCGATGCCGGAGAGGTGGTGGTCCAGCGGCTGTCCTACGATCACACTGGCGCGCTGGCGGCGATGGAACGAAAGGGACTGACCCAAGGCTATGAATTGACGCTAGCCAACGGCATCTGGCCCTCGGAAGACGTCCTCCCGGAGGAAATTCGCCGTCAGCCGTCGGCTGCCAAAGGATGATGGTCGAGGACGAGGTCTTTAAGCCTGTCCTCCAGCACATGCGTGTAGATCTCGGTCGTCGAGACGTCTGCATGGCCCAGAAGCGTCTGGATCGCGCGGAGGTCGGCACCTCGGGCAAGAAGATGCGTCGCGAACGCATGGCGGAGGGTATGGGGTGTGACCTTGGAGGCCATCACTCCGCCCGCGACGGCAAGCTCCTTGATGAGCAGGTAGAAGCGGTGCCGCGTCAGGTGCCCTTCCTTGCCACGCGACGGAAAAAGGAAGCGCGAGCCGGGCGTCCCCTTTTCAGTCCGGGCGGCCTCAGCGATTTCGTCGCGATATGTCAGCCACGCGGCCAGCGCCTTCCGCGCGGGCGGCGAAAGAGGAACCATCCGCTCCTTCCCGCCCTTCCCGCGGACGAGCAGAACGCGCGGGTCGCCGCGCGCAGCTGAAACGGGAAGCGAGACGAGTTCACTCACGCGCATACCCGTGGCGTACAGGACTTCGACGAGGCAGGTGTTTCGCGTGCGGTCCGGCACGCGGCCCGTGGTGCGGGCCGCCTCCAGAAGGCAGTCGACCTCGGCCTCGGTGAGGATCTTCGGCAGCCGCTTCTCCTTCGCCGGACCCTTGATGCGGATCGCGGGATTGTCCGTGCGCCAGCCTTCCTCGAAAGCGAAGCGGAAAAACTGCCGGACTGCGGACAGGCGGCGCGCGCGCGTCGCCCGCGACAACCCTTGAGCCTCGAGGTGGATGAGGTAGGTCTCGATCTGGTCCTGGCTTGCCTCGAGCGCGCCTGTGCCGCGCCCCTTCATCCAGGCGGCGAAGTCCTTGAGGTCGCGCGCATAGGCCAGCCGGGTGTTGACGGCTGCGTCCAGCTCGGCCGCCTGCGCGTCGAGAAAGGCCGAGATGCGGTGTTCGACGCTCATGCGGCTCCTTCCATCAGGACGAGTTCCACCGCCACCTGTCTTGCCAGTGCCTCTAGCCCCAGATGCCGCAGAAGCGCGAGCGATTGCGCCGTCAGGTCGGGATTGCCGGCCGCGCCGTCCATGAGCTGGGAGACGGCGCGCAAAAGCGCCTCGCCCGCGCGGCTGTCCTCGACCAGAGCCTTGTAAGCCTCGCCGGGGCCAAGAGCCGACAGACCGCGCAGTGCGGCACGGTCGAGGGGCGCGAAGCCGGGCGGCGTCCCCCCCTGTCCGGTGGCGAGATCCAGGAGAAACTTGTCTTCGCGCGACTGTGTGGCAAAGCGCGCTGCGATGTCGGGGCTTGCGGCGAGAAGGGCTATCTCGAATGCAACGTGCGCAGCCGGACCCTTCAGATCGAGCGAGGAAAGCCGCGGCGCGGCCCAGGCGGCGAAGCCTGGCGCATAGCCACCTTCGGCCGCGGCTTCGAAGGCGTCGGGCAATGTTTCAGTGACGGCGTCGACGTCCTGCGACCTGATAGCCTCGTCAGCCGCGTGCAGCTTTGCCACGCGGTCCCAGACACCGCCAGATGCAGCCGCCTTCCGCTCGGAGAAGACGCCCAGAAGTGTTGCCACGGACATGGCATCGACCGCAGCCAAGCGTTCCGCCGCGCGGACACGGGCCTGCCAGCCCACGGTGTCGGTCAGATCGGCGGCGGTGAAGGCGACGGGGAGCCTGTCGGTCGGGATACGCTCGCCCACGGCTTCGTAGATGCGGAACTGCAGAGGCGTGGGAAGCGTGGGCGCCGGCGGGATCGGCTCGCCTTCGAAAAGCTCGGGGTCGAGGAAATGACGCATCAACGCATCCTCGTCGTCGCTGAGTATTCCAAGCGCCTGGGCATTGCCGAGCGTCAGGGCCGCCACGTCCCACTTACCGAGACGGGCGAGGCAGAAGATACGCGCCATGTAGGTCGGCGAAATGTCGGGCGTCTCGTCGATGTCGAGGCAGGCGTTTGTTTCGGTCCCCTTCAGAAGGGCGATATCGAAGGCACGTCGGAAGCGTTTTGGTTCGGGCGCCCCGGCTTCGCGGATCAGCGCGTCGGCGGCGTCGAGATGTCCCACGCCAAGAAGACGGTCGATCCGCGCGAGATAGAGGCTGTCGTCGACCATCGCATCCACCGGCGGGTCCAGACGGACGACCATGAGATCGTGCAGGAAACGGCGCAGCGACGGAGGACCAGACGCGCCGTCGGGCAAGGCCGAAATGGCGCGGGCGAGATCGGCAGCCGAGGAGCGGCCCCAGATGTCGGGCGCGAGGCCCAAGGTCCGCGCATCGACAAGGCCCGCCCGGTCGGGTCCAGCCGCCTCGATCGGTGCGACGGCGATGGCGGGAGGCAGGCTTGCAGGCGCTTCTTCCGCTGGAGCGGCGACTGTCTCGGGCAGGTCAATGGAATCGGACAGCCAGTCGATAGCCGACAAGGGTGCGTCCTCGGCGGCCTGCACCACCGTCCCGGCCAGAAGCGCCGCGACCGCAAGGACGGCACCACGGCCCACGTTCCGCCCGTCAGTTGCCATCCAGAACAACCGGCTGGCTCACGTCCGTCTGCTGAGGCGAGAGATCGCCGAGATAGGCGTAGCCCAGCACTGCCGTGCCGACGAGCACGGCCAGAGTAAAGAGTATCTTCAGCAGTCGCAGCATTCCCACAAAACCTTCTGCCTCTGCCCCGAACACATGGGGTCTCTGCCGCGTGAACGCGGTTCTTTCCCGATTTATAACTGGTCTTTTCCGGAAGATCACGCCATTCAGTGCGGCGGACCCGGAATGTTGCTCAGGACGCTGCCGAATTGCCATCGCGGCTCAAGAAAACCATCGCCCTCGTCGGAATGATGGGCGCGGGCAAGACCGCCATCGGCACGGCGCTCGCGCGGCGGCTGGACGTCCCGTTTCTGGACAGCGATGTCGAAATCGAACGCGCAGCAAACCAGAGCATCGCCGAGATCTTCGCGCGTGACGGAGAGCCTTTTTTTCGCGAGCGCGAGACGCAGGTCATCGGCCGTCTCCTTGAAGGTCCGCCGAGTGTGCTGTCGACCGGCGGCGGCGCGTTCCTCAGGGCGCAGAACCGCGAGATGATCTCGACGCGCGGAATCTCGGTCTGGCTGAGGGCGGAACTCGACCTCCTGTGGCAGCGGGTGAAGCACAAGTCGACGCGGCCCCTACTGCGGACGCCCGATCCCAAGGCGACACTGGCGGCGATCCAGGCCGAACGCGACCCGGTCTATGCCATGGCCGATGTGGTCGTCGACGCCAACGCGAGCTACACCATCGAAGACATGACCGAACGCGTCCTCGCCGCCCTGAAGGCAAGGCCCGACGTTCTGGAGCCGCTATCATGACGGAGACCATTCGGGTTCCCTTGGGCGAGCGCGCTTACGACGTCCGCGTCGGGCGCGGCCTGATCGCGCGCGCTGGCGCCGAGATCGCTCCGCTTCTGGCCCGGAAGCGCGTGGCCGTTCTGACCGACGAAACCGTGGCCAAGGCGCAGGGCGCCGTGCTGGAGGCCGGGCTGGCCGAGCGGCAGATCGTAGCGACGACCCTTGCCCTTCCGCCTGGCGAGGCGACGAAGAACTGGGCCAATCTTCAGCGGACGGTGGAGTGGCTCTTGTCCGAGAAGATCGAGCGCCGCGATGTTCTCGTCGCGCTGGGCGGCGGGGTGATCGGCGATCTCGGGGGGTTTGCGGCGGCGATCCTGCGACGCGGCATCCGCTTCGTGCAAGTGCCGACCTCGCTTCTTGCGCAGGTCGACAGTTCGGTCGGCGGAAAGACGGGCATAAATTCGCCGCAGGGCAAGAACCTTGTCGGTGCCTTTCATCAGCCGTCGCTGGTCCTTGCCGATATCGATGCGCTCGACACCCTGCCCCGCCGAGACTTCCTGGCCGGCTACGGAGAGGTCGTGAAGTACGGGCTTCTGGGGGACGCCGGGTTCTTTGATTGGCTCGAGACCAACGGCCCCGCGCTGGCATCGGGCGACCGCGATCTGCGCGCCCAGGCCGTGCGGCGGTCGGTCGAGATGAAGGCCGAGATCGTCGCCCGCGACGAGACCGAGCAGGGAGACCGTGCGCTTCTGAACCTGGGCCACACCTTTTGTCACGCGCTCGAGAAGGCGACCGGCTATTCCGACCGGCTTCTTCACGGCGAAGGTGTCGCAATCGGTTGCGCGCTGGCGTTCGAGCTGTCTTCACGTCTTGGCCTTTGTCCGCAAGAAGAGCCAAGCCGCGTGCGCCAGCATCTCCGCGAGATGGGGATGAAGGTGGACCTGTCCGACATCCCGGGCGAGCTCCCCGACACCGAGACGCTGATCGGCTTGATGGGTCAGGACAAGAAGGTCATAGACGGACGCCTGCGTTTCATCCTCTCCCGCAGGATCGGACAGACCTTCGTGGCTGACGACGTCCCGGCCGACGTCCTTCGTGGCGTTTTGAACGACGCTCTCAGCGTTCGCTGATGCCCGACATCCGCGACATGCAGCTTCTCGCGGCTCTGGCACGACACCGCCACTTCGCGCGCGCCGCGGACGATTGCGGGATTTCGCAGCCCGCCTTCTCGGCCCGCATCCGAAACATGGAACTTGAGCTCGACGTCCAGATCGTGCGGCGCGGGAACCGCTTCCAGGGCTTCACCGAAGAAGGCGAGATCGTCCTGAAATGGGCGCGGCGCATACTGTCCGATGCGGATGGGCTGAAGCAGGAGCTGGAACTTGCCCGAGGCAAGATCTCGGGTCGGCTGTCGGTCGGCGTGATTCCGACCGCGCTCGCGTTCGTGGCTCCGTTGCCTGCGCGCCTGCGTGCCCTTCATCCCGACATTTCCATGCAGGTCTTCTCGTTGACCACTGCGCGGATCCATCAGGGGCTCGAAGACTATTCGCTCGACGCCGGCATCGGATACCTCGAAGGGCCACGTCCGGCCGCGCTCGCTCCGGCAGAACTGCTGTACGAAGAACGCTACGTCCTGTTGGCGCCGACCGAACTCGCCCCCGGCTCCGACGGGGACGTCACCTGGGCCGAAGCGGCCGAACTGCCGCTGTCGATGCTGACGCGGGACATGCGGAACCGCCGGTTTCTGGACGAAGTGTTCGAAGCTCACGTCGGACGCGCCCCGCAACCCGTTCTGGAAACCAACGACCTGACGACGCTTCTCGCCCAGGTCGAACGCGGCGTGTCGACTGCCATCGTGCCCGAGGTTCTGGCCGACAGCCTGTCGACGTCGGAAGATGTCGTTCGGCTGAGACTGACCGATCCGGATATCACCACTCCGGTGGGCCTACTTCTGACAGACCGCGATCCCCGTCCTCCAGCCGTCAACGCGCTGGCGAACCTGCTTCGGAAAGCCGTACGATAGCGTCAGGCGAAGATATCTTCGGGCATTGCGATTTGAGTTAACGTCCGTTCGAGGCTTTGTGTCCTTTCAAATATCAACGAAAGGACCAACAAGATGACTGACATCGCTTTCACTTCGATCCGTCCGGCCGAAAGCGCAGGCAATCTCAACCTCGCCCGCACAATCGTCCATGCCTACTGGTGGGCTCAGTCCGTGACGCGTACCTACGCTCGCACCAACGATGTTGTGCGGAGCGTCTCCAAGGCGGAAGTGATCGTCTGAAGACGCTCCGAGATTAGACATCAGGCGGTGGCGTTCCGGCCGCGGCCGTTGTCCAGCGCAAAGGCTCCCGGGCCCGCAAAGACAATGTACAGGAACACGAAGCAGAACATGATGGCGAGTTCGCCGCCGTTCTGCACTGGATAGACCGAGCTCGGCGCATGGAACATCCAGTAGGCGACGGCCATCATGCCCGACAGGACGAAAGCCACAGGACGGGTGAAAAGCCCGAGGATCAGAAGCAGCCCGCCCACGAGTTCAAGGATGCCGCCGAGTCCAAAGAGCGAGAACAATTCCGGCTGCGGCATCTCGCTGGCCGGAAAGCCGAGAAGCTTTTGAGTGCCGTGCTGAATGAAGAGAAGGGCCGCGACGATGCGGAGGAGGCCCAGCATATGCGGGGCATATCGGTCGAGTGTCGTCATGGTAGAGGGTCCTAACTTGAAAAAAGAGGCCTGGTCAGCCGTGCGGCGGTCAACCTAAACACTCTGCGCTCAAGTGAAATGTGCGATTTCAAAGAGACCCTGTGCGGGACGCAGGACGTCTGGCGCGGAACTCAGAACGGGATTTCGTCGTCCAGATCCTGCGTCGAAGGGGAGCGACCGCCCTGGTCGCCGCCGCGGTCGTCCTGGCTGCCGCCACCGCCGCCATAGCTGCCCCGATCATCGTCATAGCTGCCGCCACCGCCGCCTCCGTCGCCGCGACCGTCAAGAAGCGTCAGTTCGCCCCTGTAGGGCCGAAGCACGACCTCGGTGGAATAGCGGTCCTGGCCGGACTGGTCCTGCCATTTCCGGGTCTCGAGTTGGCCCTCGATATACACCTTCGAGCCCTTCTTCAGATATTGCTCGGCGATGCGGGCCAGCGGCTCCGAGAAGATCGCGACCGAGTGCCACTCGGTCTTCTCGCGCCTTTCGCCGGAATTGCGGTCCTTCCAGTTCTCGGAGGTGGCAATACGCAGGTTGCAGACCTTGCCGCCGTTCTGGAAGGTACGGACCTCGGGGTCGCGGCCCAGATTGCCCACCAGGATGACCTTGTTCACCGAACCCGCCATGTCACGCCTCCATCGAATCTGACCAGCCTTTGGCGGACCCTAACTGCCGTACCCTTGGTTAACAACGGATGAAAACCCGAGAGGGCCGGCTGCCGCCGGTCAGGCGATGTCCAGTTCGATGGACACGGGAAAGTGGTCCGACGCGGTCAGAAGGGCGCTTCGCAATTCCGGCACTTCGTCGCAGACAGGGTCGTCGAAGGGATGCCAAATTCGCCAGTTTCGCGCCTTGTCGCGCAGGTCGGGGGACACCATGACATAGTCGAGAAGCGTCTGCATCCACCGCTTTCGGTCCGCCATCCAGAAGCGCGCAGAAGCCGGGAGGAAACCCCCCACGGGTCGCCGCAGCAACGCCTCCGCATGAGCGTCGTAGAGCCGGGGTTCCCCTTCCTGCCCCATCACGATCTCGACGCCCGAGCGGCCGAACAGCTTTTCATACTCGTCGAGGCCCGGGCCGTCGTTGAAATCCCCAAGGACTACAAGGGACTGGCCCGCATCGAGATGATCCTCGACGCGCTCACGCAGCCAGATGCACTGGGCCAGCTGCTTGCGCCGGTTGTCGATGGCGATGCGCATGGCGTGGTCCGGCCGCCGCGCGCCGTGCGGCGCCTTCGACTTCGCGTGGACACCGATCATCCTCAGAGACGTGCCGCCGCGAGCGGTCACAAGAAGCTCAAGCGGAGGTTTGGACCATCGCACCCTTTCCGGCTCGGCATCGACGTCGAGGTCGATGGCGTATTCCTGGTCGAACCGGGGAGAGCCGACAGGGTCATGGACCGCCGTCATAACTTGCGGGTCGAAGAGAAGGGCGATTTCCTGCTGCGTCTCGTTGGCGAAACCGATCACTGCGCGTGAGGTCCGAAGGTTCATCGTTCGCGCAAACGCCTCCAGCGCCGCCACGCCATCCCTGCGGCGATGGCTGTCGGGTGCCTCGATCACCATGATCGCATCGGCGTCGAGCGCGGTGAAGACGATTCCCAGAGCCTCGATCTGCTGGTGCCTGCGGACGTCGTGACGGCCGGACCAGCCGTGATCGTCGAGAAGCCGCCCATGGTCGTCGAAGAGGTTCGAGAACCATTCGACGTTGTAGGTGGCGATGCGCATCAAGCCCGGCCTTCGCGGATCTCTTCCCAGGCGCGGTTCACGACGACGAGGCGCGCTTCGGCCAGCTTGACAGCCTCTCGCGGAACGCCGCGGGCGATCATCCGGTCGGGATGGGCCTCGCGGACCAGCGCGCGCCAGGCCTTGCGGACGTCCTCTACCGGCGTGCCGGGATCGACGCCCAGAACCTCCCAGGGGTCGGGCTGGCAGTCGGGCACGAAGCGCGCGCGAATGCTTCGGAACGCACGGTCCGACACGCCGAAGATGCGCGCGACGCGGGACAGGAAATCGTCCTCCGCGGGGTGATAGTCGCCATCGGCGACTGCGATGTGGAAGAGACCCTCGAGAAGATCGGCAAGCGGGCCTTCGGCATCACTGAACATCGCCGCGACGCGTGTCGCATAGACGTCGAACCCCGCCACGTCCTGCCGCGCTAGATTGAACACGCGGGCAGCGGCGGCTTCGTCGGCGGCGGCGATCGTGAAGACCTCGCGGAAGGCAGCGACTTCGTTGCGGGTCACGCGGCCGTCGGCCTTGGCCATCTTCGCCCCAAGCGCGATCACGGCGATGGTAAAGCCCACGGTGCGTTCGGGCGGCGTGCGCAGACGATCGAAGACCGCAGACAGACCCTCACCCGACCGCAGGGCTCCAAGGGCCTGTGTGATGCGTGTCCAGATCGACATGCGGCGCACCCTAGTCGCTGGCGTCCCCTGCGTCACCCAGCCATTTCCGCATCAGGATCAGGTCCATCCAGCGTCCGAACTTGAAGCCGACCGAGGGCAGCCTAGCGACCTCCTCGAAGCCCGCGCGGGCATGGAAAGCCAGCCCCGCCGCGTTCTCACCCGAGACGCCCGCCCACATCGAGCCCACGCCTGTGCGTCGCGCACGGTCGAGCGCGGCCTCGATCAGAAGGCGCCCGGTTCCCTGGCCCCGCGCGTCCGGTGCAAGGACGATCGAATGCTCCATGGTACGCGCGTATCCAGGACCCTTTCGAAACTGGTCGTAGGAGACGAAGCCCGCGACGCGGCCGGCATCGTCCTCGGCGACAAGGAAGCAGGGTGCTGCCGCAATGGCCGCGACGATTTCCGCCTCGGTCTTCTCGAGCGACGTGAATGTCACGGCGGTGTCGCGGATGATCGGGTTCTGGATCGCCAGAACGGCGGTCGCATCCTCTTTCCGCGCAGGCCGTATGATCACGCGAGGATCCTGTTGCCCTCGGGCGTGGCGATGGTCGCGATGAGACGCTTTTCCGGTCCTTCGCGAAGCGACACTCGGTCGACGGAATGAAGCGCGGGAAACGCCGCAAGAAGCTTGTCGGCCTCGGGGTGGAACACGTCGAGGCGCGTCAGGCGGAAGCCGTGGTCCGGCAGGCGTTTCGCAGGGTGAAAGCCTTCGGGCCATTCGATCAAGGCCGGCATGGCATCATCGAAGGGCAGCCGGCCGAATTCGGTGACGCCCATCCACCAGTGAATGTCGCCCCGCGACATCTTCGCGACCGTCCCGCTTCCGGCCGGGGCGGCGGCCAGCGCATTGTCGAGGTGGTCGGTGCGGCAGATCCAGTTGGTCATCCGCGGCGCCGCCGAGAAGGAATCGAGGTTGAACCAGCGGCGATGCGAAGGCCTCGAGGCCTCGGGGTCCACTGCGATGACCTCGAGATACGTGCGGTCGCCAAGCGACAGAAGGCGATTGTGCGTGCCCATGTCGGGATGTTTACCGCCAGTCGACAGCTTCGCCCCCAGGACCGCCTCGACATAGGCGGTGCCCTCGTCGAGCGTGCGTGCGACCACCGCGACGTGGTCAAGGGCCAGGTGGAATCGCATGGCGAACTCAATGACGCGCGAACCCCCGGTCTCGCAAGAGAAATTCATTCTACGACATGTTTCCGCGCGTGACTTCGCTCAGGCACGCTCGTCCTTCGGCGAGTCCATGACAACGTAGGTGGTCAGGGACCTCACCTGCGGAAGCGTGCCCAGAACGTCCGAATGCAGCGTCTTGTAGGATGCGAGATCCGACGTCTCGACCCGAAGCAGATACTCGACCGTGCCCGTGATGTTGTGGCATTCGCGGACTTCCGGCGCCCGCGCAGCCGCTCTCTCGAAAGCCTGCTGCGCCGCTTTCGTGTGCTCGGAAAGCCCGACCGCAACATAGGCCACGAAGCCGCGGTCGAGCGCCGCTCCGTCGAGTACCGCGCGATAGCCACGGATCACGCCGCTGCGTTCAAGCTCCTGCACGCGGCGGAGGCAGGCAGAAGGCGAAAGGCCGACGCGTTCCGCAAGCTCGGTGTTGGGCAGGCGACCGTCTGCGGACAGAACCTGCAATATCCGACTATTGATGGGGTCGATCTTGGCCATTCGTTGTCCAATATATCGCTTCCTGCAGATCTTCGCAATCAAACCCTAATGAAGTTGGTGTAGCATTGCTCGCATGACACCTGATATCCTCCTCGCCCTCGCTGGCTTTGCTCTCGTCACCTCGGTCACACCGGGGCCGAACAACCTGATGTTGATGGCGTCGGGCGCAAACTTCGGATTCCGTCGCAGCGTGCCGCATATGCTGGGGATCAGCCTTGGTCACATGCTGATGATGGTGCTGATCGGCCTGGGCCTGTTCCGTGTCTTCGAGGCGTACCCGGTGCTGCATTTGGCTATGAAGGTCCTGGGTGGCGGCTATCTCCTCGTTCTCGCCTGGAAGATCCTGCGCGCCGCGCCGCCCGAAGCCTCCGAGGCTTCGGGTAGCCCGATGAGTTTTCTGCAAGCGGCAGCTTTCCAGTGGGTCAACCCGAAGGGCTGGTTCATGGCTCTGACGGCAATGACCGTCTACGCCCCGCCCGACAGTGCGCTCGCGGTTCTCGCTGTGTCCGCCGTCTTCGCTGTCGTCAACCTGCCCTCGGTGAGCCTCTGGACCCTACTCGGGCGCGAGGTGAGGCGCCTGCTGACGAGCGCTGCACGGCTTCGCGCGTTCAACTGGACGATGGCGGCGCTTCTGGTCCTGTCGCTGGCGACAATCCTCTAGGTGAGCAGACGCCAAAGCGTCCAGAGCGTGGCCAAAACCGTTGGATAGAAACTCGCTGCGAAGCCGAAAGCCCGAAGCGGCGGCGAGAGGTGATAGCCGATCCAGAACGCCAGCCGAGCAACGCCGAACGCAACCCCAATGACGACTACCGTCACCCCGCCGAGCCATGACGCCACGAACGGCCAGAGCAGCAGGGCGAGGACGCATTGTTCGACCGTGTTCGTCAGAACCCGCTGGTCGATCTCGGCACCCGAGCCCGGGACGTAGGGTTGACCGTCGATGATGGCGTTGTCGAAGAAGCGCCGCTGCGCAAGGCGGCCGACGAGCAGCATCAGGAAAAGCCCGGCTGGCAGGAAGGCGTAGATCAGCGCGATGTTCAGGGGCAGGAAGGGCTGCGGACCGTAGGACGGACCGATCACGACCCCGACAGACCAAAGCGCGCCGGCTGCCATGCCGATCAGGATCCTGCCACGCCTACCCATAACTGCTCTCCAGGCTTCTTCTGTCCCAAGGTATTCCGGAGGAGCGTGAAGGGGCAACGCCCCCTCGCCCGCGGCGGCGACCAAGGGCCGGCGCAAAGGACGTCAGGCGCGCGTCTTGCGGATCAGGGCAAGGATGTCCGCCGCCGCCTCGGGGATGTTGGTTCCGGGCCCGAAGATCGCCTTCACACCCTTCTCCCTCAGAAAGGCATAGTCCTGCTGCGGAATGACCCCGCCGCAGATCACGATGATGTCGCCCGCGTCCTTCGCCTCCAGCGCCTCGATCAGCTTGGGCGCCAGCGTCTTGTGTCCTGCCGCCTGCGAGGACACCCCGATGACGTGGACGTCGTTGTCGATCGCATCCTGCGCGGCCTCGTCGGGCGTCTGGAACAAGGGGCCCACGTCGACGTCGAAGCCGATGTCGGCGAAGGCGGTGGCGATGACCTTGGCGCCCCGGTCATGACCGTCCTGGCCCATCTTGACGACGAGCATGCGGGGCCGCCTGCCCTCCTCTGCGGCGAAGTCCTCCACATCGCGCTGGATTTGCGCGAAGCCTTCATCGCCCTCGTAGGCGGCCCCGTAGACGCCCGCGAGCGTCTTCACCTCGGCCCTGTGACGGCCGAAGACCTTTTCCATCGCCATGCTGATCTCTCCCACGGTGGCGCGTGCCCGGGCCGCATCGACCGCCGCGGCCAGAAGGTTGCCGTTGCCCCGCGCAGCCTTCTCCAAAGCCGCCAGAGCCGCGTCGCAGGCCCGCTGATCCCGCGAGGCCCGGATCGTTTTCAGCCGCGCGATCTGGTTGTCGCGCACCTTCACGTTGTCGACGTCCAGAATGTCGATCGGATCCTCGCGGTCCTTGCGGTATTTGTTGACGCCGACGATCACGTCCTCGCGCCGGTCGATCATCGCTTGGCGGCGCGCCGCACTTTCCTCGATCCGAAGCTTCGGCATCCCGGAGGCGACGGCCTTCGTCATGCCGCCCATCTCCTCGACCTCTTCCATCAGCGCCCAGGCCTTGTCGGCCAACTCGGCCGTCAGGCTCTCGACGTAGTAGGAGCCGGCGAGAGGATCGACGACATGGGTGATCCCCGTCTCCTCCTGGAGGATGAGCTGCGTGTTGCGCGCGATCCGGGCCGAGAAGTCGGTCGGCAGCGCGATCGCCTCGTCAAGCGCGTTGGTGTGGAGCGACTGGGTGCCGCCCAGGACCGCGCTCATCGCCTCGTAGGCGGTTCGGACGACGTTGTTGTAGGGGTCCTGCTCCTGAAGAGAGACGCCGGAGGTCTGGCAGTGGGTGCGCAGCATCTTCGAACGGTCCGAGGCCCCGAACTCCTCCATCACGCGCGACCAGAGAAGCCGCGCGGCGCGCAGCTTGGCGGCCTCCATGAAGAAGTTCATTCCGATGCAGAAGAAGAAGGACAGGCGCCCTGCAAACTTGTCCACGTCCATGCCGCGCGCGATGGCGGTGCGCACGTATTCCCGCCCGTCGGCCAGCGTGAAGCCCAGTTCCTGCACCAGGTTCGCGCCCGCCTCCTGCATGTGGTAGCCGGAGATCGAGATCGAGTTGAACCTCGGCATGTGGTCCGACGTGTACTCGATGATGTCCGCCACGATCCGCATCGAGGGTTCGGGCGGGTAGACATAGGTGTTGCGGACCATGAACTCCTTCAGGATGTCGTTCTGGATGGTGCCTGACAGCAGCGACCGGTCGTGCCCCTGCTCCTCGCCCGCGACGATGAAGCTGGCGAGGATCGGGATCACCGCGCCGTTCATGGTCATCGACACGCTGACCTGATCGAGAGGGATGCCGTCGAAGAGGATCTTCATGTCCTCGACGCTGTCGATCGCCACGCCCGCCTTACCCACGTCGCCCTCGACCCGGGGATGATCGCTGTCATAGCCCCGGTGCGTGGCGAGGTCGAAAGCCACGGACACGCCCTGCTGACCGGCGGCGAGGTTGCGGCGGTAGAAGGCGTTCGATTCCTCGGCCGTCGAAAACCCGGCGTACTGGCGGATCGTCCAGGGGCGGCCGGCGTACATCGTGGCCTTCACCCCGCGCGTGAAGGGCGCAATGCCCGGTGTGCCGCCCATATGCCGCAGGTCCAGGGTGTCGGCTTCGGTGTAGAGCGGCTTGACGCGGATGCCCTCCAGCGTCTCCCATGTCAGTTCATCGACGGGTCGGCCGCGCAATTCTTTCTCGGCGAGGGTCTTCCAGTCGGTCATGGGCGGTGCTCCTTCGGCGGGATGCCCCTTCGGTTTTGACGCGGGGCACATATATTCTTCTGGAATGGAGACGACATGAACAAGTCCATCGCTTTGAGGAGTATGGCTCTGCTCGCCGCCGCCTGGGGGCTTTCCGCAGCGGCCCAGGACACGGCCGCGGAGCGCTGGCAGACTGCGCCGGAGGTTGTACTCGAGGCGTCGGACCTGACGCTCGAGGAGTTCGAGTGGATTGCGCGCCCGATCATCGTCTTCGCGGACTCTCCCGCCGATCCGGCCTTCCGGGAGCAGATGGAGTACCTCGCCGAGCGGCCCGATGCGCTCGTGGAACGTGACGTCGTGGTGATCGTCGACACGGATCCTTCGGCACAGAGCGCGATACGCAAGACCCTGCGGCCCCGTGGCTTCCAGTTGACCGTGATCGGAAAGGACGGGCGCGTGGTATTGCGAAAGCCTTTCCCCTGGCACGTCCGCGAGATCACGCGGTCGATCGACAAGCAGCCGATACGCAAGCAGGAACTTCGCGGCGAATGACCTCTCGGCCTCGCGGGCGCGGGTCGGTCCAGAGCGTATGACCCCATAGTCGTCACCAGAATCTCCACCAAGGCTTGCGCCGGCTGCCGATCGGCACTCCGAGACGCGGCAACTCGCCGGACAGCCGCATTAGCCCCGCAGGTGGGCCGCTCACTGCGTCGAACCCGGTAATTTCCCGAAAGACGTTGGCGGGGATCGCGGCGTCGACGCGGCACACCTCCCCGACCTTGTCCGTCCTCACGTCAGAGCGAAGCCGCTCGAGGCTTACCGGAAGCCTGCCGGCGACAGTCAGGCCGGCGTCAGCGCCAGCGAAGGTCGCGCTCCAACGCTCGGAGCCATCCTGGTGAAACCGCACCGTTTTCGTGTCGGTATCGACCGCGGATTCCAGAACAAGGATCGGGCTGGTCATCGAGAGGAGGTCATAGTCCGCAGCGCCATAAGCATTTTTGGCGTCCAGCTTGCTCCAGATGAGGAAGTGATTTCCGATCTCGACAGCCGAAGCGGGTCCAGCGCCATCCGGGTCGTGCGATGCCGTCAACCTCACGCCCGCTGCCGACAAAAGCGCCTGCGCCTTGTCTTTGGGAGTGGCGACGAGAGTGACAGCTTTCTCCATTTCATTCGAATTCCATGATGACGTCGTCGACTTTCAGACTGTCGCCCGGGGCTGCGTTGATCCTGGCCACGACGCCCTTTTTCTCGGCGCGAAGGATGTTCTCCATCTTCATCGCCTCGACCGTGCAGAGCGCCTGGCCTTCATGCACCTCATCCCCCTCCTCGACGTCGACCTTCACGATCAGGCCTGGCATGGGACACAGAAGCAGCTTCGAAGTATCGGCCGGCGTCTTCTCGGGCATGCGCGCCGCCAGTTCCTGCTGTCGCGGCGTTCGGATCGTCACGGACAGGTCGGCGCCGCGAGAACGGACGCGGAAACCGTGAGTGTGCTTGCCGACCTTGAGGATCAGCGGATCGCCATTCACGCTCAGCCGGGCAAGCGGCTGGCCTGGCGTCCAATCGCTTTCGACCCGCATCACGGCGCCGTCGTCGAAGGTGACCGTCGATCCTTCGGGATCGGCGTCAATGCGGACCGCGAACATTTCGCCCTGAAGCTGCGCGACCCAATGGTTGCCAACGCGCCGCTCATGGTTCCCCATCCGGCCCGAGATGCGGGTGCGCCGGATCTCGGCCACACGGTTCATCGCCGTGGTGGCGGCGGCAACTCGGCGGAGATCATAGCGGTCGAGCGTCACCCCGTCGAAGCCCTCGGGGTATTCCTCGGCGATGAACGCGGTGGTCATGTCGCCCGAGACGAACTTGGGGTGATCCATCACGGCTGCCAAGAACGGGATGTTATGTCCGATGCCCTCGACCTCGAAGGCCTCGAGCGCGGTGCGCATCTCTTCGATTGCCTCGCTCCGGGTGGGTGCCCAGGTGCAAAGCTTTGCGATCATCGGGTCGTAGAACATGCTGATCTCGCCGCCTTCGAAGACGCCGGTGTCGTTGCGGACAGCCCGCGTGGTCTCGGTCACCTCTTCGGGCGGACGGTAGCGCGTCAGCCGCCCGATGGACGGAAGGAAGCCTCGATAGGGGTCCTCGGCGTAGAGCCGGGACTCGATGGCCCAACCATTGATGCCCACGTCCGCCTGCGTGATCGCCAGCGGTTCGCCCGCAGCGATGCGGATCATCTGTTCGACCAGGTCGATCCCGGTGATGAGTTCCGTCACCGGATGCTCGACCTGGAGCCGCGTGTTCATCTCGAGGAAGTAGAAATTGCGGTCGCCGTCGACGATGAACTCGACGGTGCCTGCGCTGGCGTAGCCCACGGCGTGCGCGAGCGCGAGGGATTGCTCGCCCATGGCGCGACGCGTCTCGTCGTCGAGGAACGGCGACGGCGCCTCTTCGATCACCTTCTGGTTCCGGCGCTGGATCGAACATTCGCGCTCGTTCAGGTAGACGCCGTTTCCGTGGCTGTCGCAAAGCACCTGGATCTCGATGTGTCGGGGCTGAGTGACGAACTTCTCGATGAAGATGCGGTCGTCGCCGAAGGAATTCGCGGCTTCGTTCTTCGACGACTGGAACCCCTCGCGCGCCTCGTGGTCGGTCCAGGCGATGCGCATTCCCTTGCCGCCCCCGCCTGCACTGGCCTTGATCATCACGGGATAACCGACCTGCCCCGCGATCTTCACCGCTTCGTCCGCGTCGGCGATCAGGCCCATGTAACCGGGCACCGTCGAGACCCCCGCCTCCTGCGCGATCTTCTTCGAAGTGATCTTGTCGCCCATGGCCTCGATCGCGCGCTTGGGCGGTCCGATGAAGGCGATCCCGGCCTTATCGAGGGCCGCGGCGAACTTCGGGTTCTCGGACAGGAAGCCATAGCCCGGGTGGACGGCCTCGGCGCCGGACGCGTAGATGGCATCCATGATCCGGTCGATGACGATGTAGGACTGGTTCGCGGGGGACGGTCCGATGTGGACGGCCTCGTCCGCCATCCTGACGTGAAGCGCGCCAGCATCAGCGTCCGAGTAGACGGCGACCGTGGCGATGCCCATCTTGCGTGCGGTCTTGATGACGCGGCACGCAATCTCGCCTCGGTTGGCGATCAGGATCTTCTTGAACATGCTCGGTCTCCCCCGAGAGGCGCCAGGCGACGCCCCGTCCGATCTTTACATGCCGTCAGCAGCCGCGCCGGAGCGCGACCTGAACGGTCTTCACGTCGTGTTGGAAAAACAGAGGTCCGCTGCGTCGCAATCGGACGGCAGCGGACCCTGCGAAGTCGGGAGCGCGTCGACCCCCTTGTCAGCGCGTCAGAAGTTGTTCGACACGGCGCCAGCGGCGCCGCCGATGACAGCGCCCTCGATGCACTTGCCGTTGACGAACACTTCGCCGGCGATGCACCCGGCCGCCGCGCCCACGGCAGCACGCTCGAGGTCGCTGTTGAACTCGTCGCAAGCCGTGAGGCCGGCGAAGGAGAGCGCGGCGAGGGCGAGAATGGACTTCTTATGCATGATTTGGTGCCTCCTGATCGGGGTTGTTGGTCTTCCAACCCAGCACAGGCCTCATATCGTTCCCGATAGGCAATAACAATCGCGTCGTCACGGACGCAATCGGCGAGGGCCCGCCCAAGACACGAAGGTCCGACCGGTAAATTCCGGTCGGACCCGCGTGAAGGGGAAGGGTAACGGTTTTGACAAAGCGAGGCGCCGTGTCTGCTGGAGGGTGACGCCTCTTCATCGACTGTGCACGAGACGGAAATTATCGCAAAGCCTTTTGCAAAGACGTGACCTCGACCGGCGACTCTTCGCCAACCTATGGGAAATGCAGGCGAAATCATGCCACCCACGTCCCATCGAAAGCGTCCGGGAAGGCTGCGCGAGCGCGAGGCTCGTCAATCCTGAGAAGGGCCTCGTAACTTTCGGGGTCGAACGGATCCTCGGCTGGAATCACCTCTCGACCGAAAAGCCACGACAATCGGCCTGCATCCAGATTGCCGCGCTCGAAAGGTTCAGACCCGAAATAGTCCCAAAGACACGCCATGAAGGCCGCATCCGCAGAGCGGTCGGATGTCTTGCGGTCGGCGTATCGTTCGCGACGGATCAGGGGGGTCACCCCTTTGGGGTTGCCGCGCCGTATGGTGAATTGGAGATCCGTTCCTGGGAAGCGGCCGGGAAATCCCCTGTGCTTCAGCATGGGCTCGCCTCCATCTCTCTGGATGCGGCAGAAGCCCTAGACCGGACGCCGTGAACGGCGTCCGGCCGAAGAAAGTACTGATCAGTACTTCGACATCGTGGGTTCTTCCATGACCGGGGTCTCGACCATGACTTCCTCTTGCTGAGCGCAAGCGGCGACGATGGTGAAGAGGCCGATGGCCAGGATGGTTTTAGTGATCGACATGACTGCCTCCTTCGATCCGTCGAGGCCGAGTTCTGAGCCCGGCCCCTGAAAGTGTCCCGCATCCCACAAGGAGAGTACGAGGCGATATCAACCGACCGAACACGCCCAACCAATGCCGGCGAGGCGTTTTCGGCGGTTAGGTGCTGATTAGCGCATTTTATTCTGCCGACGCCAGCCCTTCCGAGCGGGGCGGAAGAAAACCGCCTCATGTGGCACGAATACAGCACGATGTCCGTCCTATCAGAGGGGGATGTTGTCATGTTTTTTCCAAGGGTTCGTCAGCCGTTTGGTGCGCAGGGATGCAAAGGACCTGCACACTCTCCGGCGCGTCGAATGCGGCATGATGACCTCATCGATGAACCCGCGTTCCGCTGCGCGAAAGGGGTTCGCGAAGTTGGCCTCGTACTCGGCGGCGCGCGCCTTGATCTTCTCGGGGTCGCCGAGCTCTGAACGGTAGAGAATCTCGGTCGCCCCCTTCGCCCCCATGACCGCGATCTGAGCCGTGGGCCAGGCGTAGTTGAAGTCGCCCCGCAGATGCTTCGAGGCCATGACGTCGTAGGCACCCCCATAGGCCTTCCGCGTGATCACCGTGACCTTCGGAACGGTTGCCTCGCCATAGGCGAAAAGAAGCTTCGCGCCGTGTTTGATGACCCCGCCGTATTCCTGCGCGGTTCCGGGGAGGAAGCCCGGCACGTCCACAAAGGTGAGGATCGGGATCTCGAAGGCGTCGCAGAAGCGCACGAAGCGCGCGGCCTTGCGGGAGCTGTCGATGTCTAGAACGCCGGCCAGCACCATCGGCTGGTTCGCGACGACACCGACGGTCGTCCCTTCCAGCCGGATGAACCCAGTGACGATGTTGGCCGCGAAATCCTTCTGGATCTCGTAGAAGTCGCCCTCGTCCGCGACCTTCAGGATCAGCTCCTTCATGTCGTAGGGCTGGTTCGGGTTCGCGGGGATCAGGGTGTCGAGGCTGTCCTCCACCCGCACTGGATCGTCGAAGAACGGCCGGGTCGGGGCCTTGTCGCGATTGTTGAGCGGGAGGAAATCGAACAGCCTTCTGATCTCCGCGAGCGCCTCGACGTCGTCGCGGAAGGCGCCGTCGGCGACGCTGGACTTCTTCGTGTGGGTCGAGGCGCCGCCGAGTTCTTCGGCCGTCACCACTTCGTTCGTGACCGTCTTCACCACGTCGGGACCGGTTACGAACATGTAGGACGAGTCTTGCACCATGAAGATGAAGTCGGTCATCGCCGGCGAATAAACCGCCCCGCCCGCGCAGGGTCCCATGATGACGCTGATCTGCGGCACGACGCCCGACGCCATGATGTTGCGCTGGAAGACCTCGGCGTAGCCTGCAAGGCTTGCCACGCCTTCCTGAATACGCGCGCCGCCCGAGTCGTTCAGGCCGATCACGGGCGCGCCGTTCTGAAGCGCCATGTCCATGATCTTGCAGATCTTCTGCGCGTGCGTCTCGGAGAGCGACCCGCCGAAGACCGTGAAATCCTGGCTGAAGACATAGACCATGCGACCGTTGATGGTGCCCCAGCCTGTCACGACGCCGTCGCCCGCGGGCTTCTGCTTCTCCATCCCGAAATCTGTCGCCCGGTGGGTGACGAACATGTCGAACTCTTCGAACGACCCTTCATCGAGAAGAAGCTCGACGCGCTCGTGCGCCGTCAGCTTTCCCTTGGCGTGCTGCGCGGCGATGCGCGCCTCGCCGCCGCCCGCGCGCGCCTGGGCACGCCGCGCCTCGAGCTGGGCCAGGATGTTGGACATCGGATTCCTCCCTGAGGTCGTCGTCTGCACCTACTTCGCGGCGGTCATCGAGAGAAGTGAAAATTTGCAAAATTTGCGAAAGGATCGGCGGCGCGATTGCGAATGTGCGAAGCTTCCGTCGTCAAGTGGACAAGCTGAACCGTCCGGTCTAGATCATGGCCATGACAACCCGACCCGTGGTGCGGTTTCTGGACCGGACCACTCCCCCGCATATCCTGACGCTCGTTCTCATGGCCGGTCTCGGAGCCATGAACATGAGCGCCTTTCTACCCTCGCTCACGCACATGGCCGAGCATTTCGACACAAGCTATCAGGTGATGCAGCTCTCCGTGCCGCTCTATCTTGCGGTGACGGCGGTGATCCAGGTGGCGATCGGCCCCATCAGCGACCGCTATGGCCGGCGCATGGTGACGCTGGTCTCGCAGGGCATTTTCGTCTTCGCGATCCTGGGGTGCCTTGTCGCCCCGAACGTCGAAAGCTTCCTTGCGTTCAGGATGCTGTCAGGTGCCGTCGCCGTAGGCCTTGTCCTCTCGCGCGCCATCGTCCGCGACATGGTCAGCCAGGACGAAGCGGCGTCGATGATCGGCTATGTCACGATGGGCATGGCGCTTGTCCCGATGGTCGCACCGATGATCGGAGGAGCGCTGGATGAAGCCTTCGGCTGGAAGGCGGTATTCTGGTTCCTGCTCTTCGCGGGCGTGGCGATCTGGGCGCTTTGCCTCACTGACCAGGGCGAGACTTCGGCGGGCGGTGGCGTGTCGTTCCGCAAGCAGGTCCGCGACTATCCCGAGCTTCTGACCTCGCCGCGCTTCTGGGGCTATGTCTTCGCGGCTGCCTTCGCCAGCGGATCGTTCTTCGCATTCCTCGGCGCCGCCCCCTATGTCGCGTCCGAGATCTTCGGGCTGTCGTCGTTCTGGTCTGGCTTCTGTCTGGGCGCGCCGGCCATCGGCTATGCGCTTGGCAACTATCTCTCCGGGCGCTTCTCCGTTCGCTATGGCGTAAACTGGATGGTGAAGATCGGCGCATCCATAGCCTCGGCGGGCCTCGGCGTCGCTTTCGTCCTGACGGCAATAGGCTTCGACTCCGCCTTTCTCTTTTTCGGTTTCTGCACCTTCGTCGGCCTTGGCAATGGAATGGTCATTCCGAACGCCAGCGCCGGGATGCTGTCGGTCCGACCGCACCTTGCTGGCACAGCCTCGGGCCTGGGAAGCGCGATCATGATCGGCGGAGGCGCGGCCTTGTCGGTGCTCTCGGGCCTCGTCATCCAGGGCGGCGGGGGAACGGTCGAGCTGCTTGCAATCATGTTGACCTCTGTCGTCCTCGGCCTTGCCTCGATCCTCTATGTCATCCGCCGGGAGCGTGCGATCCTCGTCTGAGCGCTGGACAGGTTTGCGGATTTGCGAAAGGGTCTTTGCAGCTTTCAGACCCCGGACGAAAATGGCGACACACAAGCTCTATGCCGGCGCGAAACTGCGCGAGACGCGCACGCGCCTCGGCCTGACGCAGAAGGCCTTTTCCGAGAGGCTCGGGGTATCCTTGCCCTACCTCAACCAGATGGAAAACAACCACCGTCCGGTCTCGTCGGCGGTAATCCTGGCCCTCGTTCAGGAGTTCGGCTTCGACGTCAACGAATTGGCCGTGGGCGAGGGCGAACGCATCGTCACCGATCTGCGCGAAGCTCTGGCCGATCCGATCTTCAAGGACAGCGCGCCGCCGCAGGTCGATCTGCGCCTCGTGGCATCGAACGCGCCCGCGGTCGCCCGGGCGTTCCTTACGCTTCACCGCGCCTACGTTCAGGCGCAGGAGAGGCTGGCGTCGCTCGATGCCGCCCTCGACCAAGACGGCGTTCGTCCCGGCGCGTCGCCCTGGGACGAGGTGCGCGACTTCTTCCACTATTGCGACAACTACCTCGACGCGGTCGACCGAGCGGCTGAGCGCTTCGCGGGCGTGCGACTTGCGGAACACGCCATTGCCGACGCGCTGGCGACCCTGGGGATCGAGGCGCGGGATACCGACGAGCCGAAGCTTGTCCGCCGCTACGATGCCGCGACGCGGACCCTCTGGCTGTCGTCGCACGCGACGGGCGCCACCCGCCGGTTTCAGGCGCTGCACCAGATCGCTCTTCTGACGCAGAGCGATCTGATCGAAGCCACGCTTGACCTGGCGCGGTTTCAATCCGATACGGCGCGCGAAATCGCCAAGATCGGGCTCGCCAATTATTTCGCCGGTGCGACGCTGATGCCTTATGGCGCGTTCCTCGCGGCGGCGCGCGAGACAAGGCACGACATCGAACTGCTGGCCCGCCGCTTCGGAGCCTCGCTGGAGCAGGTCGGGCATCGGCTGTCGACGCTGCAACGCCCTGGCGCGAAGGGTGTCCCTTTCTTCTTCGTCCGCGTCGATCAGGCCGGCACGATAACCAAACGCCACTCGGCGACACGGCTTCAATTCGCGCGCTACGGCGGCGCCTGCCCGCTCTGGAACGTCCATCGCGCCTTCGAGACGCCGGGCCGCTGGCTGCGGCAGTTGGCAGAGACTCCGGACGGTGTGCGCTATCTGTGCCTGTCCCGCGAGATATCGCAGGGGGGTGCCGCCTTCCGTGCGCCAGTCCGGCGCTTTGCCATCGGCCTCGGCTGCGAGGTCAGCCATGCGGCCGAGGTCGTCTATTCCGACGGTCTTGACCTGTCCGACGCGGAAAGTTTTGAGCCGATCGGAATTTCGTGTAGGATCTGCGAGCGTCGGAACTGCCACGAGAGGTCGGTGCCGCCCCTCGAAAGCGAGCTGACCATCCGGCACGACCGGCGGCACACGTTGCCCTACGAGGTCGCCGGATAGATGCTTTCCACGCTCGTCTCGCTCGTCGCCACCAGCTACGTCGCCTGGTACATCGAGCGGTACGAGAAGATGGCGGTCTATCCCTTCGACAGCACCTACACGACGCCGGATGCTTCGGGCGAACCTCGGCTTCAGGAAACCTGGGTGGAGACCACGGACGGAGCGCGGCTGCTGGTCTGGCGCGCTGACCCTGCGCCGGGAAAACCGACGGTCCTCTACCTCATGGGAAATGCGGGGGGCTTGAGCGAGCGCTCGGACCGCTTTCGCCGTTTTCTCGATCAGGGATTCGGCATCGTTGCACCGGCCTACCGCGGGTCCTCGGGATCGACCGGGCGGCCGGAGGAGCCCGTTCTGATCGCCGATGCCTTGGCCCTGGCGCGGTCCGAAGCGGGGCCGCTCGTGCTCTACGGCGAAAGCCTTGGCGCTGCGGTTGCAATCCGTGTCGCGGCAGAAGGCGTCGGCCGCCGCCTGATCCTCGAGGCGCCCTTCACCTCGGTTCCGGACCTACTTCACGCGCAGTATCCCGAAGAGGACCTGTCGCACCTCGTCACACAAAAGTGGGACAGCCTCGCCGCCATCGAGAAAGTGACGCTTCCGCTTCTGGTCGTCCACGGCGACCGCGATCATCTAGTGCCGTTCGAAATGGGCCGTCGCATTCATGACCGTGCGGGATCGAAGAAGAAGCAGTTTCTCAAGGTCCCCGGCGCAGGCCACTCCGGCCTATGGACCACCGACACGCAGCTTGCACTGTTCGGCTTCCTGTCCGAGGACTAGCGGTTCGACCGCTGGATCACCTCTTCGACAGCGCGACGGATCATCAGAAGGCATTCGGGCGTCGAAAAGCGGTGGTCGGCGTCCTTGACAAGCGTCAGCCGCATGTCCGGGCCCGTGGCATGGTCAAGGAGGCGGACCGCAGTCTCGGTCGAAACCGCCGTGTCCGCGGTGCCCTGAAGAAAGCGGACGGGGAACGGCAGCGGAAGAGGGTCGCGCAGAACCAGCCTTTTCCTGCCATCCTCGATCAGCTTGCGGGTGATGATATAGGGGCTGTCGTCGTACTCGGACGGACGCTCCACCCTACCCTCTGTCAGAAGCATCGCTTTCTCGCTCTCGTCGAAGGTTGCCCAATAGCCGTCCTCGGTGAAATCGGGGGCAGCGGCGATGGTGACGAGACCCGCGACACGCGCCGGAATGGTCCGGGCGAGGAGAAGGGCGATCCAACCTCCCATTGAGGACCCCACCAGAACCTGGGGCCCCTGTGTCATCGCCTCGAGAATGGCATGCGCGTCTTCGGTCCAGTCGCCGATAGAGCCGTCGAGGAAATCGCCTGACGACATGCCGTGCCCGGAATAGTCGAAGCGCAGGTAAGCCCGGCCTTGCTGCCGCGCCCAGGCCTCGAGGTCCAGTGCCTTTGTTCCTTCCTTGTCCGACTTGAAGCCACCCAGAAAGACGACACCGGGACCCTCACCCGGAGTCTGGTCGTAGGCGATGCGTCGAACATTGTGGTCGAAGGTCTTTGGCATCGTGTCTCCTGCCGTGATCGCCCGCAGGCTAGCCCACGTCGCTCGGGATGCAACCGTCAGCCCTTTTGGACCTCATCCAACGTGAGGGCGAGGGTCGCACCACAGAGGCTCATGGCCGTGAAAAGCGCCAGCGTCCATTCCGGTCCGAATGTCGAGGCAAGAGCGCCGAAAAGCCCCGATCCCAGAAGGACGATGCCGATGACGGTATTCGACACTGCCGTGTAGTCGGCCCGAGCGTCGTCCTGCGCCATGTCCACGAGATGCGTCGAGCGACCCTGCCGCACGCCGTTGTAGGCCAGCATGAGAAGGAAGAGGACGACGGGCGCGGTCCAGGCCGTCTGGATCATACCCGCGACGTCGAGGGCAAGGGTCGCCGCCAGAGCGACAGCGGCGGCCAGGCCGGAGAGGGCGAGGACAAGCCGGCTCGAGCGGTCCGACAGGCGGCCCCAGACGTATCCCGAGACGAGCGAAGCGCCCGCCGAGGCGAGGATGAGCGCGCCCAGGCGTCCGAGCGCGCCGCCGTCCTCCTGCCCCGCCAGTAGCACGATGTAAGGCGGTGCGAGAGCCGTGCCGGTCAAAAGCCCCCGTGTTGCGATGAAGCGGCGCAGTTGCGGATCCTTCAGAACCGAAAATGCGGCGAAGACCGACCTGTGATCGCGCGATGCCTCGCCTGCCGCCTCGCGCAAGCTGGCGAAGGTCAGGGCCGAGACGAGCCACAGAACGCCTGCAAGGAACAAGGCGCCCGTCACCACCACCTCCCGAGATGCCACACCCGTCATCAAGACGACGGCGAAGATGAGGATGCCCGCCGACGCGGCCGAACTCGCCAGACCCGTTGCCGTCCCGCGTCGCGACTTGCCCACAGTCTTGCCGAGCACATCCTTGTAGGCCACCGAGCAGACCGAACGGGCCAGGGCCAGGACGGCCAGACATCCGAGGATGGCGAGACCCGCGCCGCGGCCCTCGAGCGTCAGCGCGACCGTCCCGATGCCGAGCGCGGCCAGGCCCTGCACGGCACTTCCTGCGGACCAGGCCCATTTTCGTCGCCTGAGTGCGTGGATGCGAGCGGCCGTGAAAAGCTGCGGCAGCAGCGAGCCTGCCTCGCGCACCGGAACCAGAAGGCCGACCCAGAAAGCTCCCGCGCCGAGGTGGTTGAGAAGCCAGGACAGCACGAGCTTCGGGTCTATCAGCCCGTCCGCAGTCTTGGTCATGGAGAGCGACGCGGCGTGGCGCAGGAAATTGCCGGCTTCCGTCCGAGACGCGGCAGAGTCGAGCCCGCCATCCGATGTCGTGTCGGCCAGGGTCTCGTATATCTCGGTCGTCAGGGGGGCGTGCGTCATGTGTGAAATACGCACGACGCCGCGGAGGGTTCAATTTCCGACAGCCGTTGACAGGACGCCCGCGCTTCGCCATGTCCGATGCGACATACCCGCAACCGGGCGTTCCGTGGGCGCCAAACCGACGAGGAGCACTTGGCCGATGGCCCAGATTTCCCTGACATTCCCTGATGGCAATGCGCGTTCTTACGCGGCAGGCGTGACGCCGGCCGATGTCGCGGCCGACATCTCGACCTCGCTCGCCAAGAAGGCGATCAGCGCCAAGGTCGACGGCCGCCACTGGGACCTTCAATGGCCTATCGAAGGCGACGCCGCCATCTCGATTCACACGATGAAGGACGACGGCCCGGCGCTGGAACTGATCCGGCACGACCTCGCCCACATCATGGCCCGTGCGGTGCAGGAGATCTGGCCCGACGTGAAGGTCACGATCGGCCCCGTCATCGAGAACGGCTGGTATTATGATTTCGACCGCGCCGAGCCTTTCACACCGGAAGACCTGGGCCGTATCGAAGCGAAGATGAAAGAGATCATCAACACGCGCGATCCGGTCCGCACGGAAGTCTGGTCGCGCGCCGACGCCATCGCGCACTACGAGGCTTCGGGGGAGAACTACAAGGTCGAACTGGTGAACGCGATCCCGGACGACGGCCAGCCGATCCGCATGTACTGGCACGGAAACTGGCAGGATCTCTGCCGAGGGCCGCATCTTCAGCACACGGGCCAGGTTCCCGCCGACGCGTTCAAGCTGATGAGCGTGGCAGGCGCCTATTGGCGAGGCGACTCGTCTCGCCCGATGCTTCAGCGCATCTACGGCGTGGCGTTCCGCAACCGCGACGACCTGAAGGCGCATCTGACGATGCTTGAGGAGGCCGCCAAGCGCGACCACCGGCAGCTGGGGCGCGAGATGGACCTCTTCCACATGCAGGAGGAGGCGCCTGGCCAGGTTTTCTGGCATCCGGACGGATGGACGGTCTACGTCGCCCTTCAGGACTACATGCGGCGGCGTCAGCGCGACGGCGGCTATGTCGAGGTGAACACGCCCCAGGTCGTCGACCGGCGGCTGTGGGAGGCCTCGGGCCACTGGGAGAAGTACCAGGAGCACATGTTCATCGTCGAGGTCGACGAGGAGCACGCCCGCGAGAAGTCGGTCAACGCCCTGAAGCCGATGAACTGCCCCTGCCACGTCCAGATCTTCAACCAGGGGCTCAAGTCCTATCGCGAATTGCCCCTGCGGATGGCCGAATTCGGGTCCTGTAACCGCTATGAGCCGTCGGGCGCGCTTCACGGCATCATGCGGGTGCGCGGGTTCACACAGGATGACGGCCACATCTTCTGCCGCGAGGACCAGATCGAGAGCGAGACGAAGCGTTTCATCGAGTTTCTCAGCCGCACCTATCGCGATCTCGGCTTCGAGAGCTTCCGCGTGAAGTTCTCGGACCGGCCCGAGGTGCGCACCGGATCGGACGAGGTCTGGGACAAGGCCGAGGCGGCGCTGAAGTCCGCGACCGAAGCGGCGGGATACGACTTCGAGTTGAACCCCGGCGAAGGTGCGTTCTACGGCCCGAAGCTGGAATTCGTCCTGACCGATGCCATTGGCCGTGACTGGCAATGCGGAACGCACCAGGTCGATTTCGTGCTGCCCGAGCGGCTGGACGCGACCTACATCGGCGAGGACGGTGCAAAGCACCGCCCCGTCATGCTGCACCGCGCGACGCTTGGTTCGTTCGAGCGCTTCATCGGCATCCTCATCGAGAACTACGCGGGCCGTCTGCCATTCTGGCTGGCACCGCGGCAAGTCGTCGTGGCGTCGATCGTCTCGGACGCGGACGGCTTCGTCCACGAGGCCGTGGCTGCGTTGAAAGCCGCAGGTCTCCGCGCCGAAGCAGACGTGCGGAACGAGAAGATCAACTACAAGATCCGCGAGCACTCCGTCGGGAAGGTGCCGGTCATCCTCGCCATAGGACAGCGCGAGGTCGAGGACAGGACGGTGACGGTCCGACGTCTTGGCGCAAAGGAGACGTCGACGGTGCCGCTCGACGCGCTCGTGAACGAACTGAGGCTCGACGCGCTGCCGCCCGATCTGCGGTGAACCGCAGCCTCAGGCCGCGCGTGTCGCGGCCTGACCGCCACCGCGATACGTCAGGTCGGCCAGCCGCGCGTCCCTGTAGAGAGTCTCCTCGCAACGCCGCGTCCTCTGTCTCGAAGGACGAGGGCGTCGCTGTCCCGCACCACACCCTCGACGATCAGCTCTATGCCGAGGTTTCGGGCAAGATCGAAAACGTTGGAGAGGATCACGCCGGACTTTGTCCTCTGCTCGATGTCGTCGACGAGGGCCGGTGCGATCTTGATCCCGTCGACAGCGCGCTTTCCGAAGTTTGAGCTGGAAGTGCGCGTATTCGTCGACCGGAACTGAGGTTCAGTTACCCGCCGTGGTCACTTTATTTCAAAACCTAACGTCCACGTCATACACGCAGGCGTGAGTGGATTTTGAACAAGAGCGACGACAGCCTCGCGAGCGTCGCACATGGCGACAGTCATTTCAAAAACAGGACACCAAATTCATGTCGCAAACCACAAAAGCACTCGCCGCCGCTGGCGCTCTCGCCGCCGCCTTGACCGCCACGCTGTCGGTCCCCGCACACGCACAAGCCAAGGAGAAGTGCTTCGGCGTCTCGCTCGCCGGCAAGAACGACTGCGCCGCCGGTCCCGGCACCACCTGCGCAGGTACCTCGACCGTCGACTACCAGGGCAACGCCTGGACGCTCGTGGACGCCGGCACCTGCACCGAGATCGAACTGCCGGAAATGGCGGACGGCTCCGACCGTATGGGATCTCTCGAAGCGCTTGACCGCGACCTGCCGCAAAGCTGACCAACCCCGGCGGCGTCCCGATCGGGGCGCCGCCTCACACATCCTTCGAAAGATCCGGTGATGCTAGACTCCGCCCTCCGCAAGGACCGACTGCCCCAGGCTCCGGGCGTTGGTTACAAGCCCCAGCACTTCGCCCAGATCCTTGAGAATCCTGGGGCTGTCTCATGGCTGGAAATCCATGCCGAGAACTACATGGGCGACGGTGGACGCCCCATTGCGCAACTCCGTCACCTCGCCGAGCGCTTTCCGGTCTCGGTTCATGGAGTAGGTCTTTCCATCGGCGGCGAAGGCGGGCTGGATGCCGACCATCTCGGACGGCTGAAGCGGCTCATTGGCTGGCTCGAACCGGCGTCGTTTTCAGAGCATCTTGCCTGGTCGTCCCACGACAGCGCTTTTCTGAACGACCTTCTGCCCCTGCCCTACACTGCCGCCACGCTGAATTGCGTGTCCGATCATGTCGACGAGGTGCAAGACGCCCTGGGTCGACGAATGCTTCTGGAGAACCCCTCGTCTTACCTTGCGTTTGTCGACAGCACATGGAGCGAGACCGATTTTCTGGCCGAGGTCGCCCGGCGCACCGGATGCGGCCTGTTGCTTGACGTGAACAACGTCTTCGTTTCCGCCACGAACCTGGAACTCGACCCGGTCGCCTACATCGAGTCCTTCGCGCTGGACCTCGTGGGCGAAATCCATCTTGGGGGTCACGCAGAGGACGCAGACGACCACGGGGCGCCCCTCCTGATCGACAGCCACGGACACCCCGTCGCCGATCCGGTCTGGGACCTGTACTCCCGCGTCATTGCGCGCTGTGGAGCGCGGCCCACGCTGATCGAATGGGACAACGACGTGCCCGACTGGGACATCCTTGCCGCGGAAGCAGACCGCGCGGCGATGATCCTCGCAGGAGCCCCGGCATGACCCCCGACCAGGCACTGCTTCACCGGTCCATCGTCGATCCCGCCGCGCCGAGGCCCGACGGAATGATCGATAGCGCCGGACGCCCGGCGGGCCGAAGGTTCGATGTCTACCGCAACAACGTGACCGTTTCTCTGATCGAAGCGCTTGAGACGGCTTTTCCGGTCCTGCGCAAACTCGTTGGAGACGAGAATTTCCGGCACCTCGCCCGCGCTTTCCTGCGCCGGCACCCGCCATCGTCACCGCTGATGTTGTTCTACGGCGACGCGATGCCCGACTTCCTGTCCGGGTTCGCACCGACAGGACAGCTTGGATACCTGCCGGATGTAGCGCGGCTCGAACTGGCGATGCGGATAAGCTATCACGCGGCGGACGCCGTGCCTCTCGCTCGCTCGCGTTTGGAAGCCCTCGCACCAGAGGCGCTCTGGTCGACACACCTCACCCTCGCGCCCTCGGTGCTGGTGATCCGCTCGCGCTGGCCGCTCCACGCGATCTGGCGGTACAACGTCGAGGTCGGAGCGCCGCGACCGAAGCCTGCGGCTGAAGACGTGATAGTCCTGCGCCCCGACTACGATCCTGTGCCGCATTGTCTCGGCCCTGGCGCGGCGACCTTCGTGGACGCCCTGCGCGCCGGCCGGACATTCGGAGAAGCCCACGACGCGGCGACGGATGACGCGCCCGCCTTCGACCTATCCGCCACTCTGACACTTCTCCTTGCGGGCGGTGCAATCACAGGCATCGGAGCCCTGCCATGATCCAAGGTATCGTATCGCTGCACGACCGCGTCTTTGCCGGACTGGAGAAAGCGACAATCCCGGTGATGACGACGCTCGCGCGGTTTGTCTTTGCCGCGGTCCTCCTCGTCTATTACTGGAAGTCTGCGCTGACCAAGCTCGGGGACGGCCCGGCGGGCCTCCTCGCCCCCTCTGCAGGCGCCTACGCCCAGATCTTCCCGAAAACCTTCGAGGCAGCAGGCTATGACGTCAGCCAGCTCGGGGTCCACCACTGGGCCATAGCCACACTTGGCACTTGGGCCGAACTCGTCCTGCCGCTGCTGCTGCTTCTCGGGCTGTTCACGCGACTGGCAGCACTTTCGATGATCGGCTTCGTCGTGGTGCAGACCGTGACCGACCTCTTCGGGCACGGAGGCATCGCGCACGATGGCACGCTTGGAGCGTGGTTCGACGGGATGCCGGACTCCATCGTTCTAGATCAGCGCGCATTCTGGGTCTTCGCGCTTCTCTATCTCGTCTTCCGGGGTGGCGGACCTCTGTCTGTCGACCGGTTTCTCAGAAATGCGACTTCGGCTCGTCGGGGCGTCCTGCCGCAAGCGCAAGGAGAGCGGCCAGCCCGCACATCGATGCGGGAAAGATGGTGAAGACGTTGTCGAAGGCGATGAAGATGGCGATGGACGCCGCTCCGAGCGCGATGCCGGCCCACAGGGCGCGATAGGGGGCCATTGCCGCGCCCCCGATGGCGAGCAGGGGAGCGATGACGCTCATCCCGCGCAGGAGGTTCACATTCTCCGGGAGGGCCGTCAGTTCCTGAAGACGTTCGAAGCGGTAAAGCGCCTCGGTCCAGCCGAAGCTGACCATGCCCATGATGAGGGCGAGAATGCCCCCGATCATGCCGAGGGCGGCGGCGTTTCTCATCTCTCGCGTCCCTTCGTCCGCCGATTCACGTAGTCGCGCACGACAAGCTATCCAAGGTGCGGCGCTCTTGCCGCGGCGTCCCAGCCGAGCGTCAGGACATCCCCTCGACGGATGACGGGCCGCTTCATCAGCGTCGGGTGCGCGGCGAGAAGCGCCTGCGGTTCACCGGCCCGTTCCGCCTCCGACAGACCCCGCCAGCTGGTCGAACGGCGGTTCACCAGATCGTCGCCGAACGCCTGGTGGAGGGCCGCGATCTCGGCACCCGACAGAGGCGCCTCGCGCACGTCGCGGAAGGTCACGTCCAGCCCCGCCGCCCGCAGGGCCTTGTCCGCGGCGCGGCAGGTGTCGCAGGTCCGAAGTCCGAATATGTCGACCATTGCTCACCTTCCTCTAGTCACCATTCTTTTTCTTGTTTTTTCGCGAAAGATCCCCAAAGTCGATGCCGCATCAACGTCAGGACGCCCAGCCCGACCAAGAAGGCACACTCCCCGGCAGCGATGCTCGAACCGACCGCTGGTCATTCCGGCGCACATGATACCGAAGGAAGAGACAATGCCGACAGGCACCGTAAAATGGTTCAACACCACCAAAGGTTTTGGGTTCATCGCCCCTGACGGGGGCGGCAAGGACGTGTTTGTCCATATTTCCGCCGTCGAGCGGGCCGGGATGACCGGGCTCGCCGACAACACGAAAGTCCAGTACGAGCTGATCGAGGGCCGGGACGGCCGTCAGTCGGCGGGCGATCTCAAGGCGATCTGACGGTGCCGCGGCCCACGGGCCGCGTGCCTCACGAAAAGAGCGCGCGGGCGGCCCAGACGCCCGCCGCCGCCGAAACCCCGGTCAGCACGGTGCCCCAGATCCAGTCCGTGACCACCATGCGGGGAGTCCAGTCCTCGAGCGTGGCGTAGTTCGTCATCTCGTAGGTGCCATAGGCGACCGCCCCCAGAAGCGCCCCCTGCCAGAGCGCGCGCATCACGTCGCCGTCCCGCAACGCCGGGACCGAGACCAGCGCGAGAAGACCGCCCACGTAGAACAGGTAGAACAGCGCCGCCGCGCCAAGGCGCGGGCTGTCCAGCACTGCGTTGCCGAGCGCCGAGCGGAAGAGCGGGGCGATGACCGTGTTCAGCATGACGGCGTCGAGGACGAGGAAGATGCCCGCCGTGATGAGGTAGAGCGTGAGGGTCTGCATCGGACGAACTCCTTTTACCCTCTACGCTCGGAATGGACGGTCGGATCCTTTTCTAGCGGCTGACGGGGCCGAGAACCGGACGGGGGCTCAAGGCGCCCGAGGCGCCGCAGGCCATGTCGACGCTTTCGCCGCCATAGACCTCGACCCGTTGCCAGGCCTCGCCGCCCCCCGTTCGGGCGCTGACGATCCAGTCGCCGTCCTCGAGCGCGATGACCAGCGGGCGGCCGACCTGGCAGCGCCCGACCTCGCGGCCCTCGACGAGGATGACGGGAGAGGTGGCCGCCTGCGCGAAGAACTCGACGTCCGAGGGCCGCGTGATGGTCAGCGTGTTCCGGGCCAGGGCCGACAGTTGCGCGGGCGTCGGGTCCGCGCCCGTGGGCCCGACCTGGGCGGAGCCGACGAAGCAGCCCGGCAGGGCGAGGAGAAGCGGGAGGGTCAGGAGGCGTCGCATGAAATAAGCGTAGGACGGTTCGCCCGGGCGGACAAGACGCCCGGGGTCACAGCCTTGTCGTTTCCGGCCCGTCTCTCAGATCGAGAAGACGACCTCGCCCGAGCGCGGTTCGGTCACGCCGAGGTCGCCGCCCAGATCCTCGAGCGTCTCGCGGAAGCTGTCGAGCGTCGCGATCATCTTCGGCCGGGCGACGGAAAGCGCGTCCATGCTCTCCCACTCGCCGACGACGAGATAGTCGCGGTCGCCGGTCTTCACGATCCGAAAGCTCTTCATGCCCTCGAAGTCGTCGCGCCGCCGCGCCTCGTGCGCCGCGAGGAACGCATCCTCCTGCCCCGCCTTCACCTTCATGCGGACGATGTTCATGGCTGTCATGTTCAGGTCCTCCCCCAAGGTTTCCCGGTGGGGAGTGTAGCACAGATGAGGTGAGTCGTTTGTGGGGAGGTGGTGCAGAGGCGCGGGGTGGGGGCTAATTCCCCTCGCTCAAGCTCGCGTCGTCTCGACTTCCACCGTAAATCTCGACAATTTCGTCTCCAAATCTCTCACGAATGAACTGAATGTAGTCGTTGCGCTTTACCAAACCTCTAAAAACTGGCCACTGAAAATAGTTGGCGGCAGAGATCTGATCCGCAGGAACCAAAGGGACGAGCCTGCGTACTTCTTCAAAATCGTCACGAACAGCGGCGACGCAAAGCTGAAACTGCTCTTGCATCGGCGACCAGTCCTCCTCGCTTAATGCACGCTCCGCAGCCGCAATATCCCCGCTCAACTTGTGAGCATTGGCCAAATTGATCCGCATCATATTCAATATAGCTTTTCTCGGATGTTTCATCGCCGGCAAAAAGGCGAAATCTAAAATTGAAATAGCTGAACTGTACATTCCCACCTTAATCAACTCAAAGGCAGAATTATTTAGCAACTTGTCCGCCTCCTCATGGTTCTCCGCATCATTGCAGGAAACGCGCCACAGCACCTGCGACAACTTGACCCCAACCTCCATCAGGGTACGCGCGCTATCCCTTAAATAATCCGGATCAGCGCTAAGAATTTCGCCAACGCCTGCATCCGTTTTATAACCAACAGACTGGCATTTGGCTAAATATGTTCGAGTAACAATGCCATTCGTATGCGCAAATAAATTTCTTCGTTCAAAAATTTCGATGAAATCGGGCCAATTGTGGAGACCGTCTCGTAATGGCTTTTTTATCTTGCTCTCTAACCACTTAAATTGATCCTCGTGGCTTGTTCGCAGGACCGATTCCACCTCTCTCTCTACAATGGATAACTTGAATTCTTCGAGCGAGCCAAATTCGAGCAACTCCACCGCCGAGTACTGTTTTCCAGAATCGTTGATGATATGCGGCATGACTACGGCAAGACATCTCACCAAGTCTCCCAAGTATGAGTCGAATTGGCTAACCAAGCCCAGCAAAAATATGTTGTTAAACCGTGGAAAATGATGAATCTGCCGCGCCATCCTCCTAGCATCGTCAGCAATCTTGGGAAATGCATCTGCGCTAAGCCTATATACACGCCAACCAGCAGCGGAGACCTCCTCGCTCATGACTGGCTTAATCGTCTCTCTTTCAAAATGCGATATGTACGAGCTTGTTGTTATCTGATAAGATACACCAGCCATATGCATTGCATCGTGGAATCCAATCATGGAACTAAAAAAGTTGCTTGAAATTGGTTGAAACTGAAAGTTTACGCTTACGTCGGATATTTCCGTCTCGTCCAGCTCCGCTTTTTCAGCGTCTTCTTCATGCGCAGAGCTGCCAAAAGCCGCTATATTGTCGGCGAATTTAATCTTCGAGATGTGATCATAGTCACTCTCAGTGTCTATTTCAAAGCCTATATATTGGTCAGTCAATCAACCACCCCCTGAAACTCCCGCCACTCTCCCTTACTCATCCCACTCGTCTCCTGCGTGACCTCCTCACCCTTCAACATCCGGCGGAGGCAATCAAGCGCCTTGCCACTCAGGGTTGCGCCGCCCAGCCGGTAATCCTCGAAGGCCCCGTAGGCATAGGGCACCCAGTCCTTCACCAGACGGCAGATTTCCTCGGCATAGACGCGGATCTCGTATTGGGCGTGGGCGTCGGCGCGCAGGCGCAGGAAGTGGAAGAGGTTGTGCAGGTCCACCTTCCAGTACCATTGCGTGTAGATGTTGGCGGGCAGGTTCATCCGCGCCAATTCCCGCGCCAGCCCCTGCTGCCCCTCCTGCCCGATCATCTCCTCGTAGTGGTCATAGGTCCGCGCCGCGTCGCCCTTGAGGTATTCCAGCACCCGCGCCGCCTCCTCGCCCGACAGCGCCTCGCCCCGGCCCTGGTTGTTGACGGTGGATTGCGCGGCCAGGTCCTCCGGCCGGGGAATGTAGAACTCGCGGTCGAGGATCGAATAGCGGGCGGAGTATTCGTTCACGTTGGCGGTGCGGTGGCGGATCCACTGGCGGGCGACGAAGACGGGCAGCTTCACATGCAGCTTCAACTCGCACATCTCGAAGGGGGTCGAGTGCCAGTGCCGCATCAGATAGCGGATCAGCCCCTCGTCGTTCGACACGGCCTTGGTGCCCCGGCCATAGGACACCCGGGCGGCCTGGGTGATCGCGGCGTCGTCGCCCATGTAGTCGATGACCCGGACGAAGCCGTGATCCAGCACCGGGTAGGCGGTGTAGAGATGCGCCTCCATCCCCTCGGCCACGGCGCGCAGCGTGGGGCGGCTCTGGGCGCGAAGGGCGTCGATCTCTGCCTGTTGCTCGGGGGTCAGGGGCATGTGGGTCTCCGTTCGGTCGGTGTCGCAGGGCCGCACCTTATCTTGGGGCAGGGCTTACGTGAACCACAATATGCCGGTTCCGTCGTTTCCGCTGTGTGTCCAAGTCCGCCAACGCCGGGTGCCTGCGGTTGACTTTGCCGACATGGCGCGGTGTCTGGTCTGACAGGGTTGAGGAGGACCGGTCGATGCGCGCGTTGATGAGTATTGTGACAGCTTTGATGGTCTGCGCGACCGCCGTTCCGGCGCAGGAGGCGACCCGTTCGGCCAGCGTCGCCGAGGTGCGCCTCGCCGCCCGGGCCGCGGCACTGCAGGGCGACTTCCGGGCTGCGGACGCTCTCTCCTCCACGCTTCTCGCGCGCGATCCGAACGACGCCGAGGCGCTCCTCATACGCGCCGTCGTGGCCCGCGCCGCCGGCCAGCCCGCCGCCTCGGTCGAGGCCGCGACGAAGGCCTACGGGCTTCTCGACGAGGACGGCAAACGCTTCGACGCCGCCATGCTGGCCGCCGAGGGCCATGCCCGGCAGGAACAGTTCACACGCTCGCAACTCTGGCTGCGCCGCGCCGACCAGGTGGCCCCTAACGCGCAGGCGAACCAGCTTGTCGCCCGCACCTATAGCCAGGTCGCCGCGCGCAATCCCCTGTCGCTGCAGCTGTCCTTCTCGCTCCAGCCAACGAACAACGTGAACAACGGCGCCGAGACCACGGTGATCGAGATTGGCGGCCTGCCCTTCACGCTCGATGACAGCGGCCAGCAGCTTGGCGGCTACGAGGCATCGACCGGGGTGTCGCTGTCCTATCGCCTGGCCGAGGACCAGACGCACCGGACCGATTTCCTGGGCGAGCTCTATTTCCGCAAGGTCTGGCTCGATTCCGACGCCAAGACCGAAGCGCCGGATGCGGAGGGCTCGGACTTCGACTACGGCGTGGCGATCATCGGACTGCGCGAGACGCGGCTCGTCTGGCCGGACCTCGGGCCAACCCAGGTGACCGGGCTTCTGGGACAGAGCTGGTACGGCGGCGACGAACAGGCGCGCTGGATCGAGCTTCAGGGCGCGCAGTTGTTCAAGCGGTCCGACACGCTGGCCTTTCGGCTGGGCGCTACGGTCCGTGACGAGACGCGCATCGGAGACGCGATCAACGACTCTCTTTCGCTCGGGCTTTCGGGCGACGTCATCTTTGCCGGTGGCGAAGGCCGTACGACGTCCTTCGGGGCGACGATCAAGAGCTACAATTCCGATTCCGCGACCATCGACGGCATGGCCTACGGACTGAAGGCAAGCCACAGCTTCGGCACCATCGGTTCTGTCCAGCCGTCGATCCGCGCCGCGATCGAGACGCGCGATTTCGAGAAGTGGAGTTCGACGCCCGGCGGTCGCCGCGATGACAGCCTGTCGCTTGGCGTCAACCTGGTCTTTCCCGAGGTCAGCTATTACGGGTTCCTGCCGCAGCTTTCCCTGAACGCGCGCCGCGTCTGGTCGGACGTCGACATCTATGACCGCAACCAGTTTTCCGTGGGCTTCACGGCCGTCTCGCGCTTTTAACCGGCTGCCCCTCGCCTTCATGCTTTCCCTGTCCTAGGTTTCCCGACGAACGGAAAAGGAGACGGACATGGGTATCGAATACCTGCACACCATGGTGCGCGTGAAGGACCTCGAGGCGTCGATGGCGTTCTTCGAGCTACTCGGGCTTGAAGAGCGGCGGCGCATCGAGAACGACAAGGGGCGCTTCACGCTCGTCTTCATGTGCCCGCCAGGTCAGGAGAACGCGGACGTCGAGCTGACCTACAACTGGGACGGCGATGACGGGCTGCCGTCGGACGGACGGCATTTCGGTCACCTCGCCTATCGCGTCGACGACATCTATGCGCTTTGCCAGAAGCTGCAGGACGCAGGCGTCACGATCAACCGCCCGCCGCGCGACGGGCACATGGCATTCGTCCGCTCGCCCGACAACGTGTCGGTCGAACTGCTTCAAAGAGGCGATCACCGGGAGCCCGCCGAACCCTGGGCCAGCATGGAAAATACCGGGCATTGGTGACACGATCTCGGACGGGGCGACGTCTCTGTCTAGGCGTCGCCGCAGCCACATGCCTCGCGTCTCACGCCGCTGACGCGGCCTGTCGATTGTCGCTCGCCCTGGCGCTGGATGTGTCCGGGTCGGTGGATGCGTCAGAATACCGGCTCCAGCTCGACGGTCTTGCCGAGGCGTTGACCGATCCCGACGTCGTGCAGGCCCTTCTCGCGATACCTGAAGCACCCGTCGCACTCTTCGTCTTCGAATGGTCCGCATCCGAATACCAGCGGACGCTTCAGGACTGGGTGATCCTCGACGATCCGGCGCAGATCCGCGGCGTCGCATCAAGGCTCAGAACCTGGGATCGAGGGGTCTCGCCCCAGGCGACGGGCCTCGGCGCCGCGATGGCTCACGGGGCGTCCCGACTTGCCGGTGGCCCTGGGTGCGACCAGGCCACATTGGACGTCTCGGGTGATGGCGAGAACAACGACTGGCCGACGCCCGAAGCGCTTCGGTCTTCCGGCGCCATCGAAGGTGTGCGGATCAATGGGCTGGTCATCGCCGAGGACGACGAGACGGCGGCCTCCCTGTCGGCCTATTTTCGGGCCCGTGTCATTCAGGGGCCCGACGCCTTCGTCGAGGTGGCGCGGGGTTTCAGCGACTATTCACGAGCCATGCGACGCAAACTTATCCGCGAGGTGCAGGGGCTGCCCGTCGCAATGATCGACAAAATCGCTCAATAAATGTAGCGAATCTGCTCGCTCCAGAACCGCTCGATGCGGTTCAGACCGTCATTTATGGCGCAGATCGAGGATCCGCCGATGATCGCGTCGTCCGACATCATCTCGGCATGGCGGTCGAAGAGGTCCGAGACGACCTTGTGAACGTCGCGGCCCTTGTCGGTCAGGCGCACGCGGACGGAGCGCCGGTCGATTTCGCAACGCTGGTGATGCATGAAGCCCATGTCGACGAGCTTCTTCAGGTTGTAGCTGACGTTCGAGCCCTGGTAGTACCCGCGAGATCGCAGTTCCCCGGCAGTGACCTCGTTGTCGGCCATATTGAACAGCAGCAGGGCTTGGACGGCATTGATCTCGAGCACGCCGAGGCGCTCGAATTCATCCTTGATAACGTCGAGAAGCAGGCGATGCAGACGTTCCACCATCGACAGCGTGTCGAGGTAGTGCCTGCGATAGGCGGGCGCGCGTTCCTGGCTCAAGGGTTGGTGCATACTCATACCGTGACTCCGCGCAATCCTGTGCTCGACGTGCAGAAGTCACCGAAAAATCCCAAGATACCGTTAAATTAGCCAGGTCAGACCCGCGTCAGGCGCGCAATGAGAGGTTGAAACCGCACGGGCGCATCGCCCTGCCCGCTGACCCACTGGTACAGGTCCTGGTCGTTCTCTTCGAGGAAGTCCTCGTAGAGGTCGAGTTCGCTGTCCTCCAGCCCTGCACCCTCGGCATCCCAGAAACGACCCAGGATGAGATCCATCTCCTTCGTGCCGCGCCGCCACGACCGGACCGTCAGGCGGCGAAGGCGAATCTCGCGCGTCTCGCTCATTCTCAGGCCGACAGCGCCTGGCGCAGCCGTTTCTCGAGGACGGCCATGCGCTCGGCCGCACGCTGCATCTCGGCTCGCGCCGTGCGCAGGCCGTCGAGAAGGCCGTCGACCTCGTGCCGCGCCGCCGGAACTTCGCGCGCGACGACGCCCTGTCCCTGACCTGTCAGAAGCCAGGGCAGGCTCACGTCCAGAAGTCCGGACACCATCTGAAGCTTGTTGGCGCGGGGCTCGCTTCGGTCCTCTTCCCAATTCTCGATCGTCTTCTGCGCAACGCCCAATCTCTTCGCGAGCATCGAACGCGACATGTCCCTCGCCTCGCGCGCAGCGGAAAGCCGGTCGCCAAAAGTGGCGTTGGCGTCGGAGTACCAGTCTCTTTCGTTCATTTGGTCGGTCATCGTCATACTGTCCCTGTTGCGGCAGGCTCGGCCTGCTTCTATGAAATCCGTGCCGTTCAGCGCGAGTGCGACCATGCCCTTTCTCTCCGCGACGCTCGATCGCGTCAAACCATCGCCGACAATTGCCGTCACCACGCTTGCCGCCGAACTGAAGGCGGCCGGACGCGACGTGATCGGCCTCGGCGCCGGAGAGCCGGACTTCCCGACACCGGAACACATCCGCGAAGCCGGCAAGCGTGCCATCGACGCGGGCCACACGCGCTATACGGCGGTCGACGGGATCCCCGAGCTTAAGCAGGCGATCGTCGAGAAATTCCGCCGCGAGAACGGACTCGCCTACACGCCCGACCAGATCACGGTCGGTACCGGAGGCAAGCAGGTTCTTTATAACGCCCTGATGGCGACTTTGAACCCCGGGGACGAAGTTATCGTGCCCGCGCCCTATTGGGTCAGCTATCCGGACATGGTGCGGCTTGCGGGTGGCGAGCCGGTCGAAGTGGTGGGCGCGTTCGAGAACGGGTTCCGTATCACGCCCGACCAGCTTGAGGCTGCGATCACGCCGCGCACGAAATGGCTGATCTTCAACTCGCCCTCGAACCCCACCGGCGCAGGCTATTCGCCCGACCAGCTCAAGGCCCTGACCGAGGTGCTGGAACGCCATCCCCATGTCTGGGTAATGACCGACGACATGTACGAGCACATCGCCTTTCCCGGTTTCGATTTCCGCACGCCCGCGCAGGTGGCACCGTCGCTCTACGAGCGCACCTTGACCGTCAACGGCGTGTCGAAGGCCTATGCCATGACCGGATGGCGCATCGGCTATGCCGGCGGACCCACGGCCCTTATCGGCGCGATGCGGAAAATCCAGTCGCAGTCGACGTCCAATCCCTGCTCGATCAGCCAGTGGGCCTCGGTCGCCGCGCTGAACGGGCCGCAGGACTTCCTTGCCGAGAACGCAAAGCTCTTCCTGCGGCGGCGTGACCTCGTCGTCGAAGGCCTCAACGCGGCGGAGGGTATCGATTGCCCCGTGCCGCAGGGTGCGTTCTACGTCTATCCCTCGATTGCCGGTTGCATCGGAAAGACATCCCGCTCGGGCAGCCGGATCGAGACGGACGAGGACTTCTGCCGCGCGCTCCTGGAGGAGACCGGAGTGGCCGTCGTCTTCGGCGCGGCCTTCGGTCTCTCGCCCTGTTTCCGCGTCAGCTATGCGACGTCGGACGAGCAACTGAAGGAAGCCTGCGCCCGCGTGCAGGACTTCTGCGCCGGCTTGTCCTAACCTGCGGGGCGCAACGCCCCATCCTCGGCGCGGATGCGGATGAAGAGGACAAGCGCGTTCAGGACCGTAAAGACAAGCGCGACTCCTGTCAGACCAAGGACCATGGGTGCGACGAAGATTTCGGCGACCACCAGGGTGTAGTTGGGATGGCGCAGGTATCGGAACGGACCCTCCGCCACCAGCGGCTCGTCCGTGACGATGATCCGCGTCGTCCAGCGGCGACCAAGAGTGCCGAGGATCCAGAGCCTGAGGCCTTGGAGGACGGCGAAGACGACCAGCCAACCCCAGAGGATCGGTTCGTCGTAGCCGAACCAAACGATGGACAGAAGCCAACCCGTGTGCAGCGCGACGATCAGAGGATAATGGCCGGGCGCCACTTCCCGGGCGCCCTCTGCCAGAAGGCGCGCCGTATTGCGACGTGCGATTGCAAGCTCGGACAGTCGCTGAACGACGAGGAAGGCGATGAAGAGAGCCGCCCCCGTGGTCATTCGGCCGCCATCGCCACGGCCTCAGGCTCGACGGTGAACGGCAGGTACGCCGCCGTGAAGCCAGGGCCAAGCGCGCAGGCCACCATCTGACCCGTGCGACCTTCTTCCAGAACGGCCTTCAGGACGAAAAGAACCGTTGGCGCCGACATGTTTCCTGCCTGGCGCAATACTTCACGCTCGGCTTGAAGCGACCCCTGTTCGAGGTGCAGCGCACCTTCGATGGCATCGACCACCTTTGCGCCGCCCGGGTGGCAGACGAACCTGTCAACGTCCTCGGCCCGGAGCCCGGCGGCCGTCAGCGCCTCTGCGGTGGCGGCAGCGAAGTTCTCGGTCACGAATTCCGGGATCGACCGGTCAAAGATGACGCCAAGCCCGGTGTCGTCGACATCCCATCCCATGATTGCCAGCGTGTCGGGCCAGGTCTTCTGAATGCCCCGCCCCAGGGTCACGACCCGACCCGAGGAGGCTTCGGTCGAGAGGCAGGCACCTGCCGCGCCATCGCCGAAAAGAACCGTGGCGATGATATCGGCCTTCTGGAGGCGGTCGGTCCGGAACGACAATGTGCAGGTCTCGACCACGACAAGCAGAACACGCGTCCCCGGCTGCGAAGCGGCGAAGGTGCGCGCGACCGAAAGGCCCGATACGCCGCCTGCGCAGCCGAGGCCGAACACGGGCACGCGCATCACGTCTTCCCGAAAGCCCATGCGCTTCGAGGCCTGCGCCTCGAGCGTCGGGGTGGCGATGCCGGTGGAGGATACCGTGACGATGCAGTCCACGTCCGACGCCCGCCAGCCGGCGTCCTTCAAGGCGCCCTCGGCAGCGTCGATGAAAAGCTCCACGCCGCCGTCCATGTACCGGGCGTTGCGGTCCGCCCAGGCATGATCGTCCGAGAACCATTCGAGCGGCACCACCGAACGGCGCGTCTCCACACCCGATGTGGTGAATGTCTTGAACAGCCGGTCGAACTGGGGATACCGCGGGCCCAGGATCTCCCTGGCGCGTTCCTGCACGATCGTCTGGGGCAGCTCGTGCGGCGGAAGGGCCGTCGCAAGGCCGTGTAGGAATACGTCAGTCACTGTAGTCCTCCGGGACGCCAACTCCATTCATATAGCTCTGTTGCGCAACAGGTCATCCGAACCCTCGTCATCTGGTCAAACGGTGACGCGACTGTTACCGATTCCGCAGATGGCAATGGGGGACAGGTGCATGTCAGGCGAGCTTCCCGAATTCTATTTCCGCATTCGGGACGGTGGCGCCGTCGTGTTCCGCGTCGAGACCGAGACGCGGATGCGCCGCATCGAGATGACGCAGATCGCCGTCGTCAACGCCAGGAACGGCGAGGTGAAGGGGCACGGCTCGCACGAGCTGTCGCCCGAGGAGGATGCCGCGATCCGTGACTGGCTCGCCGAAAGGCAGGCTCTTCTTTCCCAGAGGGAGGTCGACGACATCCTTCGCACGGTTGATCGTTTGAACCTGACCGCCACCTGGGCGCAGCAGCGCGCGACGCCCGAGGAGCTTGATCGGGTCTCGGATGCGCTGCTTCTCGCGATGCACGACCTACGGACGGTTCTGGTGCGAAAGAAGGCGGACAGGCTCAAGACAAACGAAGCAGCCGAGTAGGTCAGTCGCTCCACTGCGTCACGTCGCCTGCAACGCCTTCCCACGCGCCCTCCGTCAACTCGCGTCCGAGAACGCGGTCGGGGTTCGTGGGAGGAGGCATCACGACCCCTTCAAGTTTTTCGAACCCGAAGCGGCTATAATACGGCGCGTCGCCGACGAGCATCACCCTGTCCCAGCCGTGGGCGCGGTCCAGCGTGCTTTCGATGAGGAAGGCGCCCAGCCCTTCGCCCTGATGCGTCGGGTGGACGGCGACCGGACCGAGAAGAAGCGCAGGCCAGTGTCCGACCCGGACCGGCCAGTACCGGATCGCGCCCGCCACGATGCCGGCCTCGTCTCGCGCGACGAGGCACAACTCGGCCACCGGGGGGATCCCGTCGCGCAACCGATAGGACGACAGCGCCTCCCGGCCCGGGGCGAAGCAGAGGTCGTAAAGCGCCTCGACCTCCCACCAGTCTTCCGTCCGTTCCCGGCTGAGTTCCACCTGCCCGCCCTGCCCTTTTCGGCTGGCCCCGCGCCTAGCACATGCGCTAGGTCGGAACAAACCTGAATGGAGTCCGCATGTTCTACCGTCCCGAGGAAGGTCACGGTCTTCCGCACAACCCGTTCAACGCAATCGTGACGCCTCGGCCGATCGGGTGGATCTCGACGCGCGGCGATGACGGGTCCGAGAACCTGGCGCCCTATTCCTTCTTCAATGCGGTGGCCTACGTGCCGCCGCAGGTCATGTTCGCCTCGACCAGTGCGAAGGACGACCGCGACGGCACCAAGGACAGCGTGTCGAACATCCGAGAGACCGGGGTGTTCTGTGTGAACATCGTCGAATACGCGATGAAGGATGTGATGAACCGCACCTCCGGCCCCTGGCCGAAGGAGGTGGACGAGTTCGAACTGGCCGAGATCGCACGGACCGAATGCGAGACCATCGCCTGCTCGCGCGTCGCCGCTGCACCGGCCTCGCTGGAATGCCGGCTGACGGACATCGTCACATTGCGAGGCGAAGCGAATTATCTGGTTCTGGGTGAAGTTATCGGCGTTCACATGCGCGACGACTGCATCAGGGATGGTCGCTTCGACGTGCTGACGTTTCATCCCCTGACCCGTCTGGGTTATCGCGACTACAGCCAGATCACCGAGCTTTTCTCGCTGACACGGCCGGGCGAGAAGTAGGGCTCAGTTCGTCTTCTGGCGCGGGATGAAGGGCAGAGGCAGCGCCGGCACGCCGTCTTCGATCAGCTTGCGCGCTTCCTCGGGCCGGGCCTCGCCGTGGATCGACCGGCTTGGCTTGTCGCCCAGGTGCATCGCACGCGCTTCTTCTGCGAAACGGTTGCCGACGTAATCCGAATTCTTCTCGACGTGCGCCTTCAGGGCCTTGATCGCCTCGGCCACGTCGGGTGCATTGGTCATCGGCTGGGGCGCAGGATCGGACGTCTTGCGAGCGGGTCTGACGCCGGGAGACATGAGATCCTTGTCGATTTCGGCCGACTGGCACGACGGGCATGTGACTAGACCGTCACGCTTCAGCCCGTCGAACGCGTCGTTCGACTGAAACCAGCTCTCGAAGCCGTGGCCGTTGCCGCATCTCAAAGCGAACCGGATCATGTTCCTGTATCTCGTGTGTCCTGAAGGATCACGTAAGTAGATTGCCGAAGCATTGCAACGTCCGGATTACCTCGCTCACCCCGTCAACCCCCGTCCCCGAAGCAGGGCCTCGGGCCCGGGCATCCGTCCGCGGAAGGCGATGTAGAGGTCGGCGGCATCGCTTGAACCGCCGGCCGACAGGATATGCGCTTCAAGACGTTCGGCGATTTCGGGATCGAAGGGGTCTCCCGCCTCGAGGAACGCCTCGAACGCGTCGGCATCCATCACCTCGGACCACATGTAGCTGTAGTAACCGCTCGAATAGCCGTCACCCGAGAAGACATGCGCGAAATGCGGCGTTGCGTGGCGCATCGGGATAGCATGCGGCATGCCGAGCGCGTCCAGCACCTCGGCCTGCCTCTGCATCGGGTCGGCGGGCGCGGGACCGGCGTGAAAGTCCAGGTCGACAAGGGCCGAGCCGATGTATTCGACCGTCTGGAAGCCCATGTCGTAGGTCGCAGTCGCCAGCACCTTCCGCAAAAGCGCCTCGGGCATCGGCTCGCCGGTCTCGGCGTGGGTCGCGAACTCGGCCAGCACGTCTGGCACCTCGAGCCAGTGCTCATAAAGCTGGCTCGGAAGCTCGACGAAGTCGCGTGCGACAGAGGTGCCCGAGATGCTTTCGTAGGTCACGTCGGACAGCATCTGGTGCAGCGCATGGCCGAACTCGTGGAAGAGTGTCCGCGCGTCGTCGTAGGACAGAAGGGCCGGACGACCTTCTGCCGGTTTGACGAAGTTGCACACGTTGATGACGACGGGCGCCACCTCCTCGTCCGTCCGGCTTTGGCTGCGCAAGGCCGAGCACCAGGCGCCCGACCGCTTGGAGCCGCGCGCGAAATAGTCGCCAATGAACACCGCCAGGTGCCGGCCGTCGCGCGTGATCTCCCAGGCTCGGGCGTCGGGATGGTGCAGCGCCACGTCGATCGGCATGGCCTCGATCCCGAAAAGCCGGTGCGCCACCGCAAAGGCCGCCTCGATCATCCGGTCGAGTTGGAGATAGGGCTTCAGCTCGGCCTCGTTCAGGTCGTGTTCCGTCGCACGTCGCTTCTCGGAATAGTACCGCCAGTCCCACGGCTCCAGCGGCCCGGCGATTCCGTCTGCGTGAAGCATCTCGGTCAGACGCGCGCCATCGCGATCTGCCGAGGCACGCGCGTGGGTCCAGACCTCCATCAGAAGATCGCGCACCCTCTCGGGCGTACCGGCCATCTCGGTCTCGAGCTTGTAGGCCGCGAAGCTGTCATAGCCCAGAAGACGGGCGCGCTCGTCCCGCAAGGCAAGGATCTCGGCAGCGATGGTCCGGTTATCTGTCGGCCCGCCGTTGGCACCTCGCCCCGTCCAGGCCCGCCAGGCCTTTTCGCGCAAGGTCCGGTTGGGGGAAAACTGCAGGAATGGCACGATCAGCGAGCGCGACAGCGTGACGACGGCCGTTCTCTTGCCCGTCTCGTCCCCGGCAGAGCGGGCGGCCGACACCAGGAAGTCGGGGAGTGGTGCTAGGTCGTCTTCCGACAGGGGCATCGACCAGTCGCGCTCATCGGCGAGGAGGTTCTGCGTGAACTGGGTCCCGAGGACAGCCAGCCTTTCCTTGACCGACTTCAGCCGATCCGCCGCCTTGCCTTCAAGCCGCGCGCCTGACCGGACGAAGCCCCGGTGCGTCAGCATCAGGACCCGCGCCTGCTCGACGGTCAGGTCCATGTCCTCCCTGGCCTCCCACAGAGCCTCGATGCGCTGGAAGAGGGGGCGGTTGGCCGTGATCTCGGACGAATAGACCGCAAGCCTGGGGCTGAACGACCGTTGAAGCGCCTCGCGCGCGTCGTTCGAGGATGTCGAGGCAAGCACGTAGAACGCCGACATGACCTTCGACAACTGCCGGTCGGCAAGCTCCAGCGCCTCGATGGTATTGCCGAAGGTCGGGGGTTCGGGGTTCGTGGCGATCCGCGCGATTCTGGCTCGGGCGTCCGTCAGCGCGGCCTCGAAGGCAGGGTCGAAATCCTCGTCTGCGATCCGGTCGAAGGGAGGAAGACCGAACGGGGTGGTCCAGTCGGCGAGAAGGGCATTCGTCATGGGAAACTCCTGTCCACAATAGCTAGGAGTCGTTGCGCCGATGATCCAGAGCTCAATTCCGCGACCCGCACACCCGACAGTCGCTGCGCTTCTTCACGCCGATGGTCCGGACCTCGGCGTAGAGAGCGTCGTAGATCATCAGTCGACCGCGAAGCGGTTCACCCGTCCGGGCGATCAGCTTCACTGTCTCGACTGCCATCATGGCACCCAGAACGCCTGGCAATGGACCGAGGACGCCGCCTTCGGCGCAGGATGGAGCAAGGCCCCTCGCCGCGGGTTCAGGGAAGACGCAGGCATAGCAGGGGGCGTCCCGTGCGGGATCGAAAACGCTGATCTGACCTTCCCACTGGCTGATGGCGGCAGAGACCAGCGGCTTGCCCTGGGCCACGGCCACCTCGTTCACCAGATAGCGCGTCGCGACATCGTCCGTGCCGTCCAGGATGATGTCGTAGTCGTCGACAAGTTCTGCAGCGATGTCGCCGGTCAGGCGGCGGTGATAAGGCCGGACCGCGATGTGCGGGTTCTGCGCGAGCATCGCCTCGCGTGCGGAAAAGACCTTCGGCATCCCGACCCTTGCATCGATGTGGATCACCTGACGCTGAAGGTTGGAGTTGTCGACGGTATCGTGGTCGATCACGCCGATGGTCCCCACGCCGGCCGCCGCGAGATACTGAAGCGCCGGTGCGCCAAGTCCGCCCGCGCCGATGACGAGGACGCGCGCCTCCTTCAGCCGCTTCTGCCCCGGGCCGCCGATTTCGCGCAGGACGATGTGGCGGGCATTGCGCTCCAGTTCGGACGACGACGTGTCGCGCGGCGGGGACACGGCATCCGAGTGAGCGGGTCGCGCGCGATCCCGGAGACGGCGAATCCAGACCGCGTAGAGCCCTGCGGCAGCGGCAACCGCTCCGATGATCAGCCAGACATCCGCGCTTCGGCCCGTCGCCATTCGCACGGGATGCTCGTCCGGCAAAAGCAGGTGGATACCGAGGACCGCGACATAGAGCGCGATCATCAGATAGATCCGGCGCGCCCGGGGCACCTTGAGGAAAGCTCCGAGGACCCAGAGGGCGGCCGCCAAGGCGAGGACCAGCGCCATCAGCGCCGCCCCGTGGAGCCGAAGCCGCCGGTTCCTCTCGCCGTGTCGGAAAGCGTCTCGGCAAGCTCGAACCTTGCCTGCGCGACGGGCGCGACGACGGCCTGGGCAATGCGGTCGCCATGCCCGATGTGAATGGGCGCATCGCCCAGGTTTGCGAGGATCACCCCGAGCGGTCCACGATAGTCGCTGTCGACCGTGCCGGGCGCGTTCGGGATCGACAGGCCGTGCCTCAGTGCTGCGCCCGACCGGGGGCGGACCTGCAACTCAAAGCCGTCCGGCACCTCGACCATGAGGCCGGTGGGAACAAGCCGCCGCTCACCTGGGCGAAGGGTCACGCCGCCTCGATCCTCGAGCGGGAAGTTCGCGCGGAGATCCGCCCCCGCCGCCCCTGCGGTCTCGTAGGTCGGCAGCGGCAGAGCCGTATCCGCCCCCGGCAGCCAGGCCATCCGCACGACAGGCGTCATTCCAGCGCGTCGGCTATACGATTGGCGAGGCGCCTCGCCACCTGCTCCTTCGTGGCACGGGGCCAGGCTTCGGCGCCGCTGTCGTCGATAACGGTGACGGCGTTCTCGGTCCCGCCCATGATGCCGGTCGCGGGAGAAACGTCGTTCGCCACGATCCAGTCGCACCCCTTTCGGGCCCGCTTGGCGGTGGCGTTGGCGACCACGTCATCCGTCTCGGCGGCGAAACCTATGACGAGGCGCGGTCTGCCCCCGGTCATGCGGGAGACCGTCGCCAGGATGTCCGGGTTCTCGTCAAGCGACAGAGACGGAGGAGATCCGCTTCCGTCCTTCTTGATCTTCGACCCCGAGGATGAGGACACGCGCCAGTCCGCCACGGCAGCGGCAAAGACCGCCGCGTCGGCAGGAAGCGCAGCCTCGACCGCCTTCAGCATCTCGCGCGCCGTCTCGACCCGAACGACCGAGACGCCCTCTGGCGGCGCCGCCGTGGCGGGTCCCGTGATGAAGGTCACCTTCGCTCCAAGTCGGACGAGCGCCGCTCCTATGGCCGTGCCCTGCGCGCCGGACGAGCGATTGGCGATATAGCGCACCGGATCGATCGGTTCGTGCGTCGGCCCGGAGGTGACGAGGATGTGCCTGCCCGACAGCGGACCTCTCCCCAGCCTGTCGACAATCGCCTCGAGGATCGCCGTCGGCTCGGCCATCCGGCCAGGTCCGTGCTCGCCGCAGGCCATGTCACCCTCGTCCGGTCCGACGCGGGCAATGCCGTCCGCTTCGAGAGTGGCAAGGTTCCGCTGCGTGGCGGGGTGCAACCACATCCGGACGTTCATGGCGGGCGCCATCAGTACCGGTGTGTCGGTTGCCACGAGCAGGGTCGATGCAAGGTCGTCGGCGTGGCCCTGCGCCATCTTCGCCATCAGGTCCGCGGTGGCCGGGGCGACGACAAGCAGATCGGCCGAGCGCGACAATTCGATGTGGCCCATCTCGGCCTCGTCGGTCAGGTCGAAGAGGTCGGTGAAGACCTTCTCGGCGGCAAGGGCCGAGGCCGAAAGCGGGGTGACGAATTCCTGCGCCGCGCGGGTCAGGACCGGCGTGACCGACCCGCCCGCCTTTCGAATGAGACGGATCAGCTCGAGCGCCTTGTAGGCCGCGATGCCACCGCCGACGATGAGGAGTATGCGCTTGCCGTGGAGCATGGGTCCGCCTTTCCGCACACAGTGTTAGGGGGACGCATCCGCCGGGGCAAGATGCTGGGCAGTCCGGGACATGCCTGGTGCAGGTCGCAAAAAAATGGCCGGCGTAAGCCGGCCGAGGGGGGATACGAGGGACGTAGCCGGGATCAGACGAGAAATCCGTAGACTTCGCGCGATTGGGATTCGAGGTTCTTGCGCATCTTCGCGAAGGCTGCAGCCTCGAGCTGGCGGACACGCTCTTTTGACAATCCAAGCTCGGCGCCGAGGCTTTCGAGGGTGCGGGGATCCTCGCGAAGCTTCCGCTCGCGAACGATAAAGCGCTCGCGATCGTTCAGCGCGGAAAGTGCCTGGACGAGCCAACTCCGCAATGTCTGGATATCGCGCGTCTGTTCGACCGTCTCGGACTGGCGGGCGGTTTCATCCTCCAAGGTCTCGATCCACTCGCGACCTTCGTCGTCTGCGGACTGGGTCGCGTTGAGCGAGAAATCGGAACCAGAAAGGCGCCCTTCCATCATTTCGACATCGTGGAGCGGGACGCCAACTTCCTTGGCGATCATTTCCCGCATCCGGTGGCGGTCGGGCAGGTCTCCGCGACCTGCCGCCTCACGCTCGATGCGGGCCTGAACGCGGCGCATGTTGAAGAAAAGGGACTTCTGCGACGAGGTCGATCCGGTGCGAACCATCGACCAGTTGCGCATCACGTAGTCCTGAATCGACGCCTTGATCCACCACACGGCATAGGTCGAAAAGCGCACGCCGCGGTCGGGATCGAACTTCTCGGCCGCCTTCATCAGACCAAGGCCCGCCTCCTGAATGAGATCGTTCATCGGAGCGCCATAGCGGCGAAACTTCGCGGCCATCGAAATGGCAAGCCGCATGTAGGCGTTGATGAGGCGGTGAAGGGCTTCCACGTCGTGTTCATCGCGCCAGGCGTATGCGAGACGAAGCTCGGTTTCGGCATCGAGAAGCTCGGCCTTCATGGCCTTGCGCGACAGCGACTGGTCTATCGTTGTATCCATGGCGCTCTCCCTGATTGCCTTCTCGTTACGACACCGGCTTTCAGTCGGATCAATTCGCCGCGGCGGCATCGGTTCCATCTTCCCGTGGATCTACGACCAAAGGCGGAGTTTCTGGCCGTTCCGACCGACCAAGCTCCTCGAGGCGCATCAGCGTTAATCCAGCCTTAACGGCGAGCGCCGACAAATCGGGCGAAACCGGTCGGGACAGCATGATCGCCCAAACCTACACCGTCGCCTTCGAAGGCATCGACGCCCGGCTGGTGCAGGTTCAATGCGCCCTGTCGCCAGGGGTTCCGCATTTCTCGCTGGTCGGTCTGCCCGACAAGGCCGTCAGCGAGGCGAAGGAGCGCGTGCGCGCTGCTCTCAACACGCTCTCGATCGCGCTTCCGCCCAGGCGGATCACCATAAACCTCTCGCCGGCCGACTTGCCGAAAGAAGGGTCGCATTTCGATCTTCCCATTGCGCTCGCTCTTCTGGCCGCCATCGGGATCCTGCCTCCCGACGCGGTAGAGGGGCTGGTGTCACTTGGAGAGTTATCGCTCGACGGGATGCTGGTCCCCGTGGCGGGGGCACTTCCCGCGGCGCTTGCGGCGGCGGAAGCCGGGCGCAGCCTGCTCTGCCCCGAGGCTTCGGGTGCCGAGGCGGCCTGGGTCGGCGATACGCCTGTTGTGGCGCCGCGCGATCTGGGCGCGGCCATTCAGCACCTGACGGGCGCGCGACCGATCGACATCAGCGTGCCCGGCGAAGTCTCGGCGCATCACTCCGGTCGCGACCTCTCGGAGGTGAAGGGGCAGGAGCGGGCGAAGCGTGCCCTGGAAATCGCCGCCGCCGGGCGCCACCACATGCTGCTCGTCGGACCGCCCGGCTCCGGCAAGTCGATGCTCGCGGCGCGTCTCCCCGGCATCCTGCCCGATCTCAGCCCCGAAGAGGCGCTCCAGACCTCCATGGTGCATTCACTTGCAGGGCTGATCGAGGACGGCGGCATCTCGCGACGCCGGCCCTTCCGCGCGCCGCACCACACCGCGTCGATGGCAGCCATCGTCGGCGGTGGAAAGGGCGCCAAGCCGGGGGAGATCAGCCTCGCCCACAACGGCGTCCTCTTCATGGATGAGTTCCCGGAGTATACCCGAGGCGTGCTCGAAACGCTGCGCCAGCCGATCGAAACAGGCGACGTCGTGGTCGCCCGCGCCAACGCGCATGTGCGATACCCTTGCCGCTTCCTGCTGATCGCCGCGGCGAACCCGTGCAAGTGCGGTCACCTCGCGGACGCCGCCCGTGCCTGCAACCGCGCGCCGAACTGTGGCGAGGATTACATGGGACGGATCTCGGGGCCGCTGATGGACCGTTTCGATCTCAGGGTCGATGTACCGCCCGTGTCGTTCCAGGATCTCGACCTGCCCGCCGACGGCGAGCCTTCGGCCGCGATCGCGCGCCGGGTCGCCGCGGCACGGACGGCCCAGGCCCGGCGCTTCGCGGATCATCCCGAGGTCACCGTCAACGCCGATGCCGAGGGAACGCTGCTCGAAGCTGTCGCGACACCCGACGCCGAGGGGCGCGCCCTCCTGCTGACGGCGGCCGAGCGGGTGGGCCTTTCGGCGCGGGGCTATCATCGCGTGATCCGCGTCGCCCGGACCATCGCGGACCTCGACGGCAGCGACGACGTCCGCAAACCTCACGTGGCCGAGGCGATCAGCTTCCGGATCCCGAGCGCGGCAGGCTGAGCCGGGTCTCGACGAAGGCCGCGACGTGCCGCAGCGCCTCGCGCGCTTCCGGCACCCAGCCATCGAGCATCTGCCAGACATGCGGCGCGTCCGGCCATGTCTCAACCGTCACGTCCGTCCCCGCCTCGCGCAGACGGTCGGCCAGGCGCATCGTGTCGTCACGCAGAATCTCGGTATCGCTGACCTGAAGGAGCACAGGCGTCCCAAGGCCCGCCTGCGCGAAGAGGGGCGATACCCGAGGGTCCGAGGGGTCGGCGTCCGCCAGCACCAGGTTGACAAGCTCGCCCGCCCGGTCGGCCGGAAGTAGACAGTCCCGCTCCGCGTTTGCACCGAGCGACTGCCCCGTCAGTGTGAGATCCGTCCAGGGTGAAAAGGCGAACGCGCCACGCGGCGCGTCGTCGGGGTCGAGGGCAGCGCGCACGGCGAGGGCGAGGCCGCCGCCCGCGCTATCGCCGCCGATGACCCAGGGCGTGCCGCTGAGAGCGCGTGCCGCGCGCAGCGCATCATCGAAGGCCGCCGGAAAACGATGCTCGGGCGCGAGACGGTAGTCCGGCATCAGGACACGCCGCCCGCTGAGGTCCGCGAGACGCGCCATCATCGCCCGATGCGTGCGGGGGCTGCCGGCCACATAGCCCCCGCCGTGAAGAAAGAGGATGACACCCTCGCCGGTCACTCGCCTTGGGAGGATCTCCAGGGCGGGCACGCCACCGAGGTCGATCTTGCGCTCGTCGTGACGCGGGCCGTGCAGGAAGATGCGACAGGCCAACTCGAGGTCGCGCCCCGCCGCCTCGGGGGTCCGTGTGCGATCCAGGAGAGCACGACCCGCCGCAACACACGATTCAGGATCGCGAGCCGCAGGCTTATGCGCCGCGCGTCATCCTGCGAGGCGGGCGTCGATCGCATCCCAGATCGCCCCGGCGGCATTTATCCCGTCGAACCGCTCCAGTTCCTGAAGGCCCGTGGGCGAGGTCACGTTGATCTCGGTCAGGTAGTCGCCGATGACGTCGATGCCGACGAAGACCTGCCCCTTTTCCCGCAGGAGCGGCCCGATTTCGGCGCAGATCTCCTGGTCCCGCGCAGTCAGCCCCACCTTCACCGCCGTTCCGCCGACATGGAGGTTCGACCGCGTCTCTCCCTCGGGCGGGACGCGGTTGATGGCGCCGATGGGTTCACCGTCCACCAGGATGATACGCTTGTCGCCGTTCGACACATCGGGAATGAACTTCTGCGCGATCAGGGGTTCGCGGGTCATGCTCGCGAAAAGCTCGTGCAGCGAGACGAGGTTGCGATCATCGGGCGTCATACGGAAGACGCCCGCGCCGCCGTTGCCGTAGAGCGGCTTCAGGATGATATCGCCGTGCGCCTTGCGGAAGGCACGGATCGCATCGAGGTCGCGGGCGATCATCGTGGGCGGGGTCAGATCGGGAAACTGAAGGACGAGGAGCTTCTCGGGGAAATTCCGCACCCAGAAAGGATCGTTCACGACCAGCGTCCGGCCTCCGATCCGTTCCAGGATGTGGGTCGTCGTGATGTACCCCATGTCGAAAGGCGGGTCCTGGCGCAGCCAGACCACGTCGAACGTTGCAAGGTCGACCGTCGCGTCCTGGCCGAGAGTGAAGTGGTTTCCCTTCTCCCGACGGACCGTCAGGGGCCAGCCGCGCGCGGTCACACGGCCTTCGTTCCACGCAAGCTTGTCGGGATGGTAATAGAACAGGTCCGCCCCCCGCGACTGAGCTTCCTCGGCAAGACGGAACGTGGAATCGGCGTCGATGTTGATCGAGCCGATCGGGTCCATCTGGATGGCGACCTTCATGGCGTGTCCCCCTTGGTGCGCGGCTGTTTTCGCGCAGGACGTGACGAAGGGCAATCGGGGATTGATCGATCAGACCAGGGAGACGTTTTCGATCACGGCGATCCGGCCAGCACCATCGACAAGCGCAAGATCGACGCGAGCGCAGGCAAGGCCGCTGTCATGGTCGGCGAGCCAGGCTTCGGCCGATGCGCAGATGCGGGCGAGCTGGGTCCCAGAAAGACGCATTGCGGCTTCGTCATGCGTCTCCGCCTTCTTGACCTCGACGAAGACGATGTCGACGCCCTGCACGCAGACGAGGTCGATCTCGCCACCCGGACCCCTCCACCGTCGGGCGACAACCCGGGCCCCCAGCCCTTCGTAGTGCCGCGCGACGCCGTCTTCGGCGGCAACCCCGTCCTCATAGCTGGCGCGCCCGGTCTGGCGTCGTGCATCAAGCGCGGGGGGAAGGATTTCGGTCGACATGCGTGCACCCTGGCGCGCAAGGGCTTAACGCCCCGCTAATTCGAGTTGAACCCGAGACCCATCTGGTAGAGATCGCGCCGCGACACGCCGAAACGATCTGCCACCTCGCGCGCCGCCTCTTTCAGAGGCTTCGATGCCAGCGCTTCCTTCAGGGCGTCCGCAAGCTCCTGCTCTGACGCCTCGTTCGTTCCCTCTCCGATGCAGAGCACGATCTCGCCTCGCGGCGGGTCGGCCACGGCACCTTCCGCCAGGCTCTCGAGCGTTCCGCGCCGCGTCTCCTCGAACTTCTTAGTGATCTCGCGGCAGAGCGCGGCCGGCCGGCTGCCGCCCAGCACCTCTACCGCGGCCGCAAGGGTCGCGGCGACGCGCTTGGGGCTTTCGTAGAGGACGAGCGTCCCCGGCGCCTCCGCCAATTCCGCAAGGAATCGGCGACGGGGTCCGGCGGCGTTCGGCGGAAACCCCGCGAAGGTGAAACGATCCGACGGCAGGCCCGCGATGGTCAAGGCCGCCACCACCGCTGAAGGGCCCGGCGCCGTCGTAACGGGCAGACCTTCCGCGATGGCGGCGCGCGCAAGCACGAATCCCGGATCGGCGACCAGTGGCGTTCCCGCCTCGGAGGCGTAGGCGACAGAGCGGCCCTCCCGAAGAAAGGCCAGGAGCCTCGGTCGCGCTTCGGGACCGTTGTGATCGTGGTAGGCGACGATCCGCCGCCCGCCAAGCGGGATGCCGTGGATCTCCATCAGGTGGCGAAGGGTCCGCGTATCCTCGGCGGCAAGCACGTCGGCGTCGCGCAGGATGTCCAGCGCCCGCAGGGTGATGTCACGCGCATTGCCAAGGGGGGTCGCGACGAAGTAGAGACCCGGCGCAAGGACGGCCCGCCCGTCACCCGCACTCACCGCCTTGCCCGCGATTTACTTGGCCCTGGGTTTTGCATAGGGTCGCGCCGTCCTGTATCCGCCCGAGGAGAGAAAGCCGATGGTCGCCCTTTTGACGCTCCGCCGCAAGGTTCTGGCCGCGCTCGGCGCCTTCGCCGCGCTTGCAGTTCTGTCCGCCTGCGACGTCAACATGTCTGGTGGCGGCGGCGGTCCGATCCTCAACAACACGCGTGCCGTCCCGGTGGCGCTGCTGATTCCCAAGTCGTCGCCGAATGGCGCGGCCGTGGCGCAGTCGCTGGAAAACGCGGCCAGGCTTGCCGTTCAGGATCTGGGCGACCGCGTCGACATCGACCTCAAGGTCTATGACACGGCCGGCACGCCCGCGGGCGCGGCTGCGGCTGCCAGGCAAGCGCTGGACGACGGCGCGCAGATCTTCCTCGGCCCCCTCTTCGCCGAGGCGGCAAATGCCGCAGGTCAGGTCGCGGCGTCGAGAGGCATCAACGTCCTGAGTTTCTCGAACAACGCCACGATTGCGGGGGGCAACGTCTACATCCTCGGCACGACCTTCCAGAATACGGCGGACCGGTTGGTCAGCCATGCCGCGCGCCAGGGCAAGGGCTCGATCTTCGTCGTGCATGCGCAGGACCCGGCCGAAGTGCAGGGCGCCGACGCCATCCGCCGCGCCGCTTCGGCAAGCGGGGCGCGCATCGCGGGCGTGGCGTCCTTCCCGCTGTCGCAACAGGGCGTCATCGACACCATCCCATCCATCGCCTCCCAGTACCGCTCGTCGGGCGCGAACTCGGTCTTCCTCACGTCCGGGAACTCCGGCGCCCTGCCATTCCTTGCGGAGCTTCTGCCCGAGAACGGCATGGACGCAGCCTCGGCGCAGCTCATCGGCCTCCAGCGCCTCGACGTGCCGTCCAGCGCGCTCTCGCTGAAGGGCCTGCAGGGCGCGTGGTTCGCGACGCCTTCGCCGGCGCTCGTCCAGCAGTTCAACTCGCGCTACGCCGCCGCCTATGGCTCTCAGCCGAACCCCGTGGCCGGCCTCGCCTACGACGGCTTGGCGGCGATCGGCGCACTTCTGGCGCAGGGACGGTCGGACGCTCTCACGGGGTCGGCCCTGACGCAGGGCGCGGGATTTGCGGGCGTCTACGGTCCCTTCAGGTTCCTTGGCGACGGCACGAACGAACGGGGCCTCGCGGTCGCGCAAATCCAGAACAATCAGGTGATCGTGATTGACCCCGCCCCCAGAAGCTTTGGCGGCGCCGGCTTCTAGGCCTGCGGACGCTCCGGACCCGCACGGGTTCGACCGGATCGGCCTGACACCCGCCGCCATCTTCGATGGCGAGGCGGCGTTCGAAGCCATACGCACCGAGTCGCATGGAGGCTCGGCCAAGGAGGTGCGCGCAGCGGCAGTGTCCGTCCTGCGCGACCGGATCAGCACCGGACGCGAGGCCATCGCCGCCGCGCTTGCGGCTCATCCGCTCCAGTCCCGCCCGGCCACGCGCGCCTACTGCTACCTGACCGACGGCGTGGTCCAGACCGTGTTCCGCGCGGCCGAAGCCTGGCTGCATCCGAACCCCAACCCGACCGAGGGCGAGCGCCTCGCGCTTCTTGCGGTCGGAGGCTACGGGCGGGGCGAGATGGCGCCCTTCTCGGACGTCGATCTTCTGTTCGTGATGCCCTGGAAGGTCACGCCCTGGGCCGAGAGCCTGATCGAGAGCATGCTCTACATCTTCTGGGACCTGCACCTGAAGGTCGGGCATGCGACGCGCAGCATCAAGGACTGCGTGAGGCTCGGACGCGAGGATTTCACCATCCGCACCGCGCTTTTGGAACATCGCTACATCATAGGCGACACCAGCCTCGCCGCCGAATTCGACCGCAAGCTCCGCTCGGATCTCTTTCGGAACACCGCATCGGAATTCGTCGAGGCCAAGCTTGTCGAAAGGGCCGCACGGCACCAGAAGCAGGGCGGCCAGCGCTATATGGTCGAGCCGAACGTGAAGGAGGGAAAGGGCGGTCTGCGCGACCTCCAGACCCTGTTCTGGATCGGCAAGTACATCCACGGCGTGCAGGACGCCGCCGAACTCGTCCGGCCGGGCCTCTTCACCCACGAGGAATACCAGCGCTTCCTCGCGGCCGAGACCTTCCTGATGGCCGTGCGCTGCCACCTGCACCTCATCGCGGGCCGCGCAGTCGACCAGCTTGCCTTCGACATGCAGGTCGAGGTGGCGGACCGCATGGGCTACGAGGACAAGGGCGGGAGGCGGGCGGTCGAGCACTTCATGCAGGACTACTTCCGCCATGCGACCGAAGTGGGGGAACTGACGCGCATCTTCCTGACGGCGCTCGAAGCACAGCATGTCAGGACCGCGCCGTCCTTCACCTCGCTCTTCCGTCGCAAGCGGGCGCTGAAGCCCGGTTATGCTCTCAAGCACAACCGTCTCGCGATAGCGGACGACCGGGCCTTCCTGGCCGACAAGCTCAACCTTCTGCGTCTGTTCGAAGAAGCGTTGCGGACGGGCTACCTGATCCACCCGGACGCGATGCGCCTGGTGCGGGCGAACCTGCACCTCATCGACGACGAAATGCGCGCCTGGCCCGAAGCCAACGCGATTTTTATGGACCTGCTTCTGAAGCACGGGAACCCGGAGCGCTCGCTTCGACGCATGAACGAGCTTGGCGTTCTCGGGGCTTTCATCCCCGAATTCGCGCCCGTCGTGGCGATGATGCAATTCAACATGTACCACCACTACACGGTGGACGAGCACACCATCCAATGCATCTCGACCCTCGCCCAGATCGAGCGGGGCGAGCTCCTGGAAGAACTGCCGATCGCCAGCCGCATCCTGAAGGAAGGCGTGAACCGCAAGGTTCTCTACGTCGCGCTTTTCCTCCACGACACAGGCAAGGGACGGGACGAGGATCATTCGGTGCTCGGTGCGCAGATCGCGCGAAAAGTGGCGCCAAGGCTCGGGCTGAAGAAGGAGGAGGCCGAGCAGGTGGAATGGCTCGTGCGCTATCACCTCCTTATGTCGGACATGGCGCAGAAGCGCGACCTGTCAGAACCCCGCACGGTGCGTGACTTCGCGAAGGCGGTGAAGACGAAGAAGGGCCTCGACCTTCTGACCGTGCTGACCGTCTGCGACATCCGCGGCGTGGGTCCGGGCGTCTGGAACAATTGGAAGGCCCAGCTTCTGCGCGACCTCTACCGGCAGACCTCGACCGCCCTCGAGCACGGACTCGAGGCGGTGAACCGGGAAAGCGCGGAAGCCGAAGCCAAGAAGGCCCTGCGGGCCGCCCTTTCGACCTGGGAGGCGAAGGCCCTGCGGCACGAGACGTCGCGGCACTATGGACCCTATTGGCAAGGCCTTCCCGGCGAGACGCACGTCGTCTTCGCGCGGCTTCTCGACGGGATCGAGGATCACCAGATCCGGATCGACGTGAACCAGGACGAGGACCGCGACGCGACGCGGGTCTGCTTTGCCCTGGCCGACCATCCCGGCATCTTCTCGCGACTGGCCGGAGCGCTTGCTCTCGTCGGGGCGAACGTCGTCGATGCGCGCACCTACACCTCGTCCGACGGCTATGCGACCGCCGTATTCTGGATTCAGGACACTGACGGGCACCCCTACGAGTCCGTTCGCCTGCCGCGTCTCAGGGGCATGATCCAGAAAACGCTTCACGGCGAGGTCCTGCCGCGCAAGTCGCTGGCCGACAAGGACCGGATCAAGAAACGCGAACGCGCCTTCCGCGTGCCGACGTCCATCACCTTCGATAACGACGGATCCGAGATCTATACGATCATCGAGGTCGACACCCGCGACCGCCCCGGTCTGCTTTACGATCTCACCCGGACAATGGCCGAGGCCAACGTCTATATCGCCTCGGCCGTCATCGCGACCTATGGCGAGCAGGTCGTGGATACCTTCTACGTCAAGGACATGTTCGGCTTGAAGTATCACACCCAGTCGAAGCAGAAGTCGCTGGAAAAGCGCCTCCGCGAGGCCATCGAAGCCGGCGCCGCAAGGGCGCGTGCGGAATGAGCGAGGCGGTGTGAGCGCCATTCGTCTCGTTTCTGGCGTGATGACCGTCGGCGCATGGACCCTCGCCTCTCGGGTCCTCGGCTTCGCACGCGACATCCTGATCGCGGCATGGCTTGGCACCGGGCCGGTGGCCGAGGCGTTCCTCGTCGCCTTCGCGCTTCCGAACATGTTTCGCCGCTTCTTCGCCGAGGGCGCGTTCAACATGGCATTCGTGCCCCTCTTCTCGAAGAAGCTAGAGGCTGGCACCGATGCCGAGGGTTTCGCACGCGATGCCTTCTCGGGACTGGCGACTGTCCTCGTCGTCCTGACGATCCTCGCCACCATCTTCATGCCCTGGCTCGTTCTCGCCATGGCGTCGGGCTTCGCGGGCGACGAACGGCTGCCGATCGCCGTCACCCTTGGCCGCATCGTCTTTCCCTACATCCTCTTCATTTCTCTCGCCGCCCTCCTCTCGGGCATCCTGAATGCGTCGGGCCGGTTCGTCGCGGCCGCCGCCGCGCCCGTGCTGCTCAACATCATCCTGATCGGAAGCCTTTTGGCGGCCGAGCACGTCTTCGCGGACTTCAGCGTCATCGACGCAGCCGAGGCGGGTGCGACCCACGGCACGCTCCTCGCCTTCGGGGTCATCATCGCCGGCATCGCGCAGATGGCGATGGTCTGGATCGCCGTCCGCCGCGCCGGCTTCGATCTGAGGCCCAAGCGGCCCGTGTGGACGCCCGACCTCAAGCGTCTCGCCCTCATTGCCGGACCGGCCATGCTCGCGGGTGGCGTGGTGCAGGTGAACCTCCTCGTCGGACGGCAGGTCGCCAGCTTCTTCGACGGCGCCATCGCCTGGCTGTCCTACGCCGACCGGCTGTACCAGCTTCCGCTCGGCGTCGTCGGCATCGCCATCGGCATCGTCCTTCTTCCCGACCTGTCGCGCCGCCTCCAGGCTGGCGACACCGAGGGCGGAAGCCACGCCCTGTCGCGCGCGGCCGAGATGTCGCTGGCGCTGGCGGTCCCCGCTGCCGTCGCGTTGGTCGCAATACCCGGCGTCCTCGTCCGCGTCCTGTTCGAGCGTGGGGCTTTCGATGCGGCGGACACCCAGGCCACCGCTCTGATCTGCGCCGTCTACGGACTGGGCTTGCCCGCTTTCGTTCTCCAGAAGGTGCTGCAACCCCTCTATTTCGCCCGCGAGGACACGCGTCGGCCCTTCTACTACGCCCTCGTCGCCTTAGTCGTGAACGCCGGCGTCGCCGTGGGCCTCGTGCCGGTCATCGGCTACCTTGCAGCCGCTCTCGGCACTACGCTCGCGGGATGGGCAATGCTGCTTCTTCTCTGGCACGGGGCGCGAGACATGGGCGACGCGGCGCGCTTCGACGCGAAAGCCAAGGCGCGCTTCGGTCGCATCGTCGTTGCGGCGCTCGTGATGGGCGTGGCGCTCTGGGGACTAGACGCGGCCTTGACGCCGATGACCACCGGACGGGGGGTATCCAAGGCCGTGGGCCTCATCCTTCTCTGTGTCGGAGGTGCGCTGGTCTATGCGGCTGCGGCCGTGGGCCTTGGCGCGTTCTCACTCGCCGAACTCAAGTCCGCCTTCCGCCGTCAGCGCTGACGCAGACGCGCGAACATCCGCGCGAAGGCTCCAGGCGACAGGAAGGGCGTGACCAGAAGCCCGGTGCCGAACCCCGCCAGTTCGGCGATCCAGTCGAGCCCGACGTCGTAGATCACTCCGAAGATCAACTGGAGCCCGAGCAGGAAGCCGATCAGGGAGAAGGCGCGATACTGGTTCTCTCCCCTGGCTCCGTACCCGACCCACAGAAGGAAGGTGTAGGCGCCGATCAGACCGTAGACTGCCGGGTAACCTCCGACGAGCGGGCGGGCCTCGCCGGTCAGGGAATAGAACAGCGCGCCCACGATGGCCGAGGCGAAGAACACGACGAGGACCGCCAGGTTGCCGAAGACCTCTCCCACCAGCTTGCCGAGCGCGAGGAGGAAGACGATCACGAAGATCGCGTGCGTGAACGAGCCATGGACGAAGGGATAGGCCACAAAGCGCAGCATCTCGGGCGACGTCCAGCGCCCGGTTTCCATGAGCCAGTCCAGGAGCGGCGGAAAGACCGACCAGTCCTGGATCGCCTCCGCGCGCCAGCCGATGGCGTCCGGCCCGCCGACAAGACCGCGACCGCCCAGGAACATCAGCGCCTCAGCCGAAAAGATGGCCAGCGCCAGGGCCACCACCGCGGGCGGCAGGGCATTCATCAGAGGTTGTGAGAAATCTTCGTCCTGCATCGCCGCCTCGTCCGCCTCCGGGGCTTCCTTGACGGCCCCTCCCCCCGTGGGTAAGCCGCGCGGACGTGAAGATCCAGAGGACCGATCCATGACACAGGCGCAGTTCACCCCGCGCGTCTTCTCGGGCATCCAGCCATCGGGCGGCCTGACGCTCGGCAACTACCTCGGCGCACTCAAGCGTTTCGTCGAGATGCAGGACGCCGGAACGCACGAGTGCATCTACTGCATGGTCGACCTTCACGCGATCACCGTCTGGCAGAACCCGGACGACCTGCGCCGCCAGACCCGCGAGGCGGCGGCCGCTTTCATGGCGGCGGGCGTCGATCCGGCGCGGTCCATCCTCTTCAACCAGAGCCAGGTGCCTGCCCACGCCGAGCTTGCATGGATTTTCAACTGCGTCGCCCGCATGGGATGGATGGGTCGGATGACCCAGTGGAAGGACAAGGCCGGCAAGAACAGCGAAAACGCCTCGCTCGGCCTCTTCGCCTATCCCGCGCTGATGGCCGCAGACATCCTGGCCTACCACGCGACCCATGTTCCCGTTGGCGAGGACCAGAAGCAGCATCTCGAGCTCACGCGCGACATCGCGGCGAAGTTCAACCACGACTACGGCGTGGACTTCTTTCCGATTACCGAGCCCGTCATCGAAGGTCCTGCCACGCGCGTAATGTCCTTGCGGGACGGGACGAAAAAGATGTCCAAGTCCGACCCCTCGGACATGAGCCGCATCAACCTTTCGGACGACGCCGACACCATCGCCCAGAAGTTCCGCAAGGCCAGAACCGACCCCGAGCCCCTGCCCGCAAGCTATGCCGAGCTGAAAGACCGTCCCGAAGCGCGGAACCTCGTCGACATCTATGCCGCGCTCTCGGGCCGCACGACGGACGATGTCATGGCCGAGCACGGCGGCGCAGGCTGGGGCCAGTTCAAGCCCGCGCTCGCGGACGTGGCGGTCGAGACACTTGCTCCCATCACCGGCGAGATGACGCGACTGCTGGCGGATCCGGGCGAGATCGACCGCATCCTCGGCAACGGGGCAGCGCGTGCGCGCGAGATCGCAGCGCCCATCCTCGACCGTACGCACGAGATCGTGGGCCTGATCCGGTCGTCCTGAGCCCGCGATTAGTGGCTGGGAAGCGTGCCCGATCGACGTCGCCACGAAACCGCCTTACTTTTCGCAGCATCGTTTCGCGCCTGGATACAATGAATTCCCGCTCGCCGGGACCGTTACATATTTGCCCCAGCTCAGGGCGGAATCGGGCCGAAAGGTGCCGACATTGCCACAAAGGTCTTGTCCCATGAAAAGCAGCCAGTCTATCAAGCCCTTGATTTTTCTCAGTAGGGAGAGTGACGATGGCAAGCAATGACCTTTTGAAGACAGGCGCAGCGGCAATTGCCCTCGCCTTCATGGCGGCCTCGGCTTCGGCTGCCACGGTCAATATCGCCACTGACGAAGGCGATCTTCACGTCACACAGAACGGCTTCGATACCAACACCAGCGTGGACGGCGACGAGATCGACGGCATGACGGTCATCGCGACCTATGTCGGCGGTCTGACCGAGACGCTGACCTGGGGCACCATCTCGGGCCTTCTTGGCGGCGTTTCGGGATCGGGCCTCGATCTGACCTTCTCGACGGGCAGCTACAATCTCGTCACCTCGATGAGCCTCGCCTCCCTGGAGCTGAACGCGGCAACGGGGAACGCCGTCTTCGACATCCTGTCGGGCATCAACGACGGAACGCGCGGCGACACGCTCGGCACCAAGATCGGCTACGGCTATTCGACGACGGGCGGCGATGCCCTCGAGGGAGCCATCGGCGTAACCTACCTTGACGGTGTGATCCGCGAAGGCCTGGCGCGCGGGACCGACATCTTCACTCGCATGGTCGTCGACTACACCGGCCTGACAGGCGGCGGTCTTCTGGGAACGACGCTCTTCCGGACCGACCTCGACAACCTGGCGGTCGCCGGCGACATCGCGCCGGTCGATACGCCCGATATGTCCGAAGTCCCGCTTCCCGCGGGCATGCCCCTCCTCCTGGCCGGTCTCGGCGTCCTCGGCTTCGTTCGACGCAAGCGCGCCTGACCCCACCCGATCCTCTCACGTCGCGACGGCGGGGCCATGCCCCGCCGTTTCGCGTTCGGGGGCCCATTTACCTCGCACGCCCCGGCGGATAGACCGGGCGTCAACTGCGAGGTGACACGATGGCCAACGACCTGACCAACAGCTACAAGACCGGCCCGGACGAGAATGGTCGCTTCGGCATCTTCGGCGGACGCTTCGTGTCCGAGACGCTGATGCCGCTGATCCTCGATCTCGAGGCCGAGTACGAGCGCGCCAAGACCGACGACAGCTTCTGGGCCGAGATGGACTTCCTCTGGAAGCACTACGTCGGCCGGCCCTCGCCGCTTTATTTCGCCGAACGCCTGACCGATCACCTCGGCGGCGCCAAGGTCTACATGAAGCGCGACGAGCTGAACCACACCGGCGCGCACAAGATCAACAACGTGCTCGGCCAGATCATCCTCGCTCGTCGAATGGGCAAGACGCGGATCATCGCCGAAACCGGCGCGGGCCAGCACGGTGTCGCCACGGCGACGGTCTGCGCCAAGTTCGGCCTGAAGTGCGTCGTCTACATGGGGGCGCACGACGTCGAGCGACAGAAGCCGAACGTCTTCCGCATGAAGCTTCTGGGCGCCGAAGTGATCCCGGTGACAAGTGGACGCGGCACTCTTAAGGACGCGATGAACGACGCGCTCCGCGACTGGGTCACGAACGTCCGCGACACCTTCTACTGCATCGGCACGGTCGCCGGCCCGCACCCCTATCCGGCCATGGTCCGCGACTTCCAGTCGATCATCGGGAAAGAAGCGAAAGAGCAGATGATGGAGGCCGAGGGCCGCCTGCCCGACACCATCATCGCCGCCATTGGCGGAGGCTCGAACGCCATGGGCCTCTTCTTCCCGTTCCTCGACGACAAGGAGGTTCGGATCATCGGCGTGGAGGCCGGCGGCAAGGGCGTCAACGAGAAGATGGAGCATTGCGCCTCGCTCACCGGCGGACGTCCCGGCGTCCTTCATGGCAACCGGACCTATCTCCTCCAGGACGCGGACGGCCAGATCCTCGAGGGCTTCTCGATCTCGGCCGGTCTGGATTATCCGGGCATAGGCCCCGAGCACTCCTGGCTGCACGAGGTCGGGCGGGCGGAATACGTCGCGATCACCGATGCCGAGGCGCTTGAGGCGTTCAAGCTCTGCTGCGAGATGGAAGGCATCATTCCCGCTCTCGAGCCGTCGCACGCCCTTGCGCATGTGATGAAGATCGCGCCGGACCTGCCGCCCGATCACATCATCTGCATGAACATGTGTGGCCGGGGCGACAAGGATATCTTCACCGTCGCGCGCGCCCTTGGCTGGGACATGGGACAGCTCTGAGGTCCGCCCGGGCGGTCAGACCGCCCGGCTGCGGACCCGCGACTTGACGCGCTTCGACAGTTCGCGTGCCGAGGCCTCGATTCCGAAGAGCTTGCTTTGCAGCCGCGAGCGGATCGGAAGGGCGCGCGCCTTTTCGCGTGCGACCCAGATCTCGTCGGCGACGCGCTCCAGCATTTCGGTGTTACGCGTGGCAAGCCGGATGTTCGCCGTCTGGCCGTTCATCACCAGACGCAATTCGCGCGAGTCGCTGTCGACCTCGATCCGCTCGATCGCCGTCAGGGGGCAGACGCGGTGTCGGACGAAGACACCCTTGGTGTCGACCGACCCCAAGCGGACTTCTCCCGACGCGCGGTCGATCTGAAGCGCGTTCTTCGGGCCCCGGCGCGACAGGTGCCGCAGGAAGAAGCCTGCCGCGAACAAGGCAGCGACGACTGATAGCTCAAGGAACAGACCATCGCTTCGGGGAAGGAGGATCAGCGCAACAAGGGGAGGAAGCATCACGAGGGAGGCAAAGATCAGGAAGACGATGCTGACGAAATAGAGAGCATAGTCCGCCGGCCCCTTGCGCGGCATGGCCTCGCTGACCGAGATGCCCCACTCCGTTTCAAGACTGATCAAATCTTTACTCGCACGCATAGGATTCTCCCGCTAGCGCGCAAACGTTAAGCTTAAATTCAGTCTAAATTTTGGCGCAGCTCCGGAGCGCGTACCGGGTCGCCGCGCCGCGTGTCAGCTGGATGATGTCGAAGCGGCTTTCCAGGATCGGGTCCGGAAGAAGAATCCTGGCCCGCCTGGGACCTACCTGCTCGAAGAGACCCACCATTGCGACCGTCTGGCCGGGCTCCACGGGCTCCTGGCTGTCGGGCGGCAGTCCCGCATAGTCGGTTGCGGGTCCACCCGAGGTAAAGGCGACGCCCGTGAAGACGATCCCGCCCTCCTGCTCTTCCAGCGTTCCCGTGAAGCGCTGTGACCCCGTGACCTTCTCGATGCGCCAACCCGACTGCGTGTCCTCCATCCGGCAGGCGAAGTCAGGGTAGACGACCAGAGGCACAAGGTCGCCCATCTTCAGCCAGCGGCAGCGCCACTCGCCCTCAAGACTCTCGGGTGCTCCGGCTTCGCCTTCCAAAGCCTCGACCAGAATAGCGATGTCGCTTGGTGTCCCCGAGGCGAAGGCGCCCCGCAGTGTCGAGCCGAGAAGGGCGTCGAGATCGGCCAGCCGCGTTTCGTCCATCGGTCGGACCGGATCGGCGGAGGCCGGTAAAGCCAGGATGAGGATCGCGGCGGCGACCGCTGGCTTCACCGCCGGCCCTCCCAGAGCCACGCCCCTATGGCCAGCATCGAGGCGATCAGAAGCATCGCCCAGGCCGGAAGAAGCGGCGACACACGGATGTCGGCCGTCAGATAGGCCTCGCGCGGGGTAATACCGATCCAGCCTCGCCCGGTGGCGGCGCGACCTTCGCGCGTGCGCCGGATGTCGGGGATACCATCCGAGATGCGATGGATGCCGCCCGAGGTCGCAGCCACCGCCTCGGCCAGAACGTCGGGCGTCGCCAGCGTCTCCTCGAATTCCTTGGGCGCTGCGGGCCCCAGGGCGACGACGCTTTCCATGTCGCCTTCCTTGAGACGGTAGAGACCCATCTCGGGGCCGGTCCAATCGGCCGAAAAACGTCCCGGCGAGACCTCCTCGAGCGGCACCATCACGACGCTGCCATCAGGACCGGTGATCTCGACCTCGCCCACCGCATCGCCGAGCGTGCGGCGCGTGATGGTCATGGTCTGACCCTCGGCGGTGGCGGTCAGTGCCTCCTCCTCCAGATCCGGCTCCTTCATCATCCAGTGCGCCAGCCGCCGCAACAGTTCCAGCTGCGGCCCGCCGCCCTCGAAGCCGCGCGACCAGAGCCAGGCGTGATCCGAGGCCAGCAGCGCCACGCGACCCTCGCCGGGGCGGTCGAGCATCAAGAGGGGCCGATCCTCCGCCCCAGACATCACCACGTCACCTCGAAGGGGCGAAACATCGACAAGCCGCATCCATCGACCCCAGGGCAAGGCGTCCTCGGCCGTCTCGTCGTCGGGCGGCGTCAGTCCTTCCGTCACCGGATGCCGCTCGCCGATCTCGGTCACCTTCGGCAGGAACAGCTCGTCTCTTACCCGCCCGGTCGGCTCCGCCGGCAGGATATCGGCCAGTGGCGTCCGATAGATCGAATCCGCCGAAGCGAAGTCGGGACCGGCGGCAACAAGAAGCGCACCGCCGTCCATGACATACTGACGAACGTTGTCGAAATAGAGCGTCGGCAGGATGCCCCGCCGCTTGTAGCGGTCGAAGATGATGAGGTCGAACTCGCTGATCTTGTCGAGAAACAGCTCCCGCGTCGGGAAGGCGATCAGCGACAGCTCGTTGACCGGCACACCGTCCTGCTTTTCGGGCGGACGCAGGATGGTGAAGTGGACCAGATCGACCGAGGCGTCGGACTTCAGCAGGTTGCGCCAGGTCCGCTCGCCCGCGTGCGGCTCGCCCGAGACGAGGAGAACGCGCAGACGGTCGCGGACGCCGTTGATCTGGATGGCGGCGGCGTTGTTGCGGTTGGTCAGCTCACCCTCCTGTTCCGGAAGGACAAGCTGGATCACGTTCATGCCGCCGTGCTGAAGCGTGATTGGCAGTTCCAGGTCCTCGCCGATCGGGACCTGAAAGACCTGCGGCTCGTAGCCGTCGACCGAGATCTCGATTTCCGCCAGCCCGGGCAAATCAGGGACCGCACCCTGGTCCTCGACCCTCAGCGTCAGCGTAACGGGCTCGCCGATGATCGCGAAGGCCGGCGCGTTGCGCACGACAAGACGGCGGTCCCAATCGTTGTCCTCACCTGTCAGAAGGGTGTGCAGGGGAGCGGGCATGTCGGGCATCCGCTCGATGTCGTGGACCTGTCCGTCGGTCAACAGGATCGCCCCCGCCAGCCTGGCGCGCGGTTCATCCGCCAGCGCGGTCGAGAGCGCCTCCATCACCAGAGATCCGCGGTTGCCGTCGCTGTCACCCATGCGCACGATCTTCAGTTCTGTGTTGGGAAGCTGCGCGACTTCAGCCTCGACGCCTGCGATGGCCGACGCGATCTGCTCGGGCCGGACGTCGATGCCCTGGCTGGCGCTCTCGTCCACGACGAGAACGACGATGTCGGTCAGGGGATCACGGTCCTCGATCTGAAGCGACGGATTCGCGATGGCCAGAAGGACGGCCGCCAGCGCAAGGGCGCGAAGGCCCCATCCCTTGAGGCCGCGCCACAGCGCAAGCCCGATGAACAGCGCAGCCAGCCCGCAGGCGACCCAAAGCACGGGCCACGGCAGAAGAGGGTCGAAGATCACGCTTCCGGACGTCATTGGCCAAGCCTGTCAAGAAGGGCGGGGACGTGAACCTGGTCCGACTTATAGTTGCCGGTGAGCACATGCATCACGAGGTTCACTCCGAAACGATAGGCCATCTCGCGCTGTCTCTCGCCCGCAAAACCGCGACCCACGGGATAAAGGGGCCGACCGTTTTCATCCGACGCCCAGGCCGTGGCCCAGTCGTTCCCGCCGATCACCACGGGTGTCACGTTGTCGTTGAGGTTCCGGAACGGCATCCCCTCGGCCTGCTGCGCATCGGCGGGTGCGGCCTCGACCCAGACGTCGCGGCTTATATGGCGGCCGGGAAAGTCCTGGAGGAGATAGAAGGTCCGCGTCAGGACGTGATCCGCCGGGATCGGCTCGAGAGGCGGAATGTCCAGCGGAAGAGCGAGCTGCTGAAGCTTGCGCCCATTGGGGCTGCCGTTCGTGAACCCGGCCGTGCCCGCGTCGCGCGTGTCGAACAGGATCAGGCCCCCGGTCCTCAGATAGAGGTTCAGCTTCTCATAGGCTTCCTCCGAGGGGCGCGGCTGCTGTTCGGTGATGGGCCAGTAGAGAAACGGATACACCGAAAGCTCGTCGGTCTCGAGGTTCACCGCCACGGGTTCGCCCGGCTCGATCGACGTCCGCCGGAACAGGACCTGCGACAGCCCTTGCATCCCCGCCTGGGCCGCCTCGTCCACCGCCGCGTCGCCGGTGACGACATGCGCGAGCGTCACCTCCGAAGTGGCGGCGATCAGGCGTTCTACGTCGAGCTCCTCCTGAGCCTCGGCACGGGGAGCGGGCAGCGCCATCGCCAGCACGACCAGCGCCGCCGCCGTCGCCTGTCGCGACAGCCTGCCCGAGAGGAGGAGAGTGGCGAAGACGTCGATCATCAGGGCCAGCAGGGCCAGAGACAAGAGCGCGCCCTTCAGAGGCAGTTCCTCGGCCACGGCAAATCCTTCCACCGTCACGTCGCCCGGCCAGACCACCGGGGCCAGGCTCATATCCTCGGCCACGGCATTCAGCGCGATGCGCCGCGTCTCACCGGCATAAAGGCCTGGCGGCAACTCCGGCCCGGGCGCTTCGCCCGCCAGACGTTCGCCCGCAATGCCCGGGGTCGTCCCGGCATCGACCACTTCTCCAAAGCCCGTCACCGCCTGATCCAGGGTCCAGGTCGTCCCGACAAGATCGCCGGGTTCGAGCGCGGCGAGGCGCGTCGACACGGCCAGCCGCTCGAGCATCTGCACGAAGAGCCCCGAAAGCGGCAGCGTCGACCATTCGGCATTCGCGGTGACGTGGAACAGGACGACCTGCCCGAGATCCAGACGCTTGCGCGTCACAAGGGGTGTCCCGTCCGCGAGCGTCGCGATGGTGCGTTCCGCCAGTGTCGGGTCGGGCTGGGCCATGACCTGGCTCGACACCGTCACGTCCTCGGGGATGGGCAAGCCGAAGAACGGGCTCTCGGCCGAAAACGTCCGCAGCGCCTTGGGCTCTCCCCAACTCATCGCGCCGCCCACGGTCCGCCCGCCTGCGCGCAGCCGCACGGGCATGAGAACGTCCTCTGCCTCGCGCCCCAGGTCGGACGCCGCCAGCCGCGGACCGGCGAAGCGCACCAGAAGGCCGCCCTTGCGCGTCCACTCCTCCAGCGCTTCGGCCTCGGCGCCCGCAAGCGACACGACATCCGCCAGGACGATCACGTCGGGGTTCGCCAGCACCAGGTCCGAAATCGCCCCGTGAATCAGGTCGGCGTTCGGCTCCAGCGCCTGTTCGAGGTAGTGCGTCTGCGACAGAAGCTGGAGACCCTCGCGTTCGTCCCGCGCGGCCACGATGGCGATCTCGCGGCGGCGGAGACTGTCGTCGCCAAGCGTCACCGCTCCCGCAGACCGTGCGCCCGAGATTTCGAACCGGGTCACGCGATTGCGCAGCTCGGCTGGCAGCGACAGAAGCGCGGACGCCTCGGCCTCGCCCGCCGCGAAGGCGATGTCGACGGTGGCAAGCTGGCGCGGGATGCCGGCCGGGTCGAGCCCGTGGGCGGCGACGCTGATCTCAGCCTCGGACCCTGTCCGGTTGCGGATTGCACTCAGTCGGATCGCGCCATCTTCGAAGACGGCGGGCTTCAACGCAACGACCGGGCGCGCCGCCTCGAAGACCGAAACCGCGCCCCGATCCTGAAGGCTGTCGAGAAGTGCCGAGCGCCACGGCTGGTCCACGCCGTCGGACAGCCAGAAGGTGTCGAACCCGCCGCTCAGTTCCTCGGCCCAGGCCGTGACGGCCTCGGCCTCGGGCATCCAGGGCTTCGGCTCCAGCATCGGCAGCGTCGCGCTCCAGTCCTGCGCGGCACGGAAAGGAATCGCCGCGTCCGGGGTCAGGTCCGAGACCGCCACCACCGCGGTTTCCCGCCCGGCCTGCGTCGCCTCGACCAGAAGGGTCTCGATCCGGTCGATCCGCTGGTTCCAGTCCTGCGCCGCCGCCCAGGTGTCGTCGACGAGCACCAGAAGCGGCCCGGTTCCCCCGGCGTCGGCCTTGGGATTAAGGATCGGACCCGCAAAGCCGATGATGGCCGCCGCGATTGCGATGGTGCGCAACAAGAGAAGCCACCAGGGCGTCCGGTCGGTCTGCGTCTCGTCGTCCGTAAGCCCGAGAAGAAGCGCCACGCCGGGAAACCGCCTGCGGATCGGCGCGGGCGGCACGGCGCGAAGCAGAAGCCACAGGATCGGCAGCATGACGAGGCCCAACAGAAGCCAGGGCGCCAGGAAACCAAGGGGGCCAAGCATGAACATCAGCCGTGCTCCCGGGGGCGGTCAGCGACGGTCAATGCGCTCGCTCCAGAGCCGTGTAGAGCCAGAGAAGCGCACCGGGGGCCGGCGTGCCCGTACGATGCAGGTCGTACTGCCAGCCTGTGCGGCGAGCGAGCGTCGAAAGCTGGTCCTTCCGCTCGGCCAGACGATCGAGGTAGCGGTCGCGCAGGTCGCCCGCCTTCAGCGTTTCATGGCGCATCGTTCCGCCGACGCTTTCGAATATGGTTCGCCCATCGAAGGGAAAAGCTTCCTCCTGCGGGTCGAGGATCTGCAGGAGGACACCGTCGATGCCCCTGTCAGCAGCCGCGGCGAGGGCCATCGTCACGGGCTCCATGTCGCCCAGGAAGTCCGAGACGAAGACCGCGCGCGACCGCGACGGCGCGCCGCGCAGGTCGGGAGCGGCGTAATCCGCCTCGTCCTCGCCCCGCGCCAGCGCATCGGTCAGACGCATCAACTGCAACTGACCCGCGCGCGGCGGAAGGCCCATGTTGGTCAAGCCCACCCTCTCGCCGCCCCTGACGAGCAGCACGCAAAGCGCCAGGGAAAGACGCCGCGCCTCGTCGGCCTTGGTGGGCAGGTTGCGGGTCGAGGCGAAGTCCATCGACCGCCCCATGTCGAGCCAGAGCGACACGGACTGCGCCGCCTGCCATTCCTTCTCGCGAACGAAAAGCGCATCGTCCGACCGGGCCGAACGCCGCCAGTCGATCGCGCGTGCCTCATCGCCCGCGTGGCTGGGCCGGTATTGCCAGAACTCGTCGCCCTGCCCAACCCTGCGCCGCCCGTGCTGCCCCGGCATGACGCTCGACGCCAGGTGCTCGGCCGCCGCCAGAAGGGGAGGCAGCGGACCGGCCAGCGTCTCGGCGTCGCGGCGAAGCCGGGCCGGTGCGTCGGGGTCGGAAAGGCGGGCAGTCTCGATCACGCGGCGGCCTCGATGCGCGTCACGTCGCGCGTAACGGCGTCGATGACCTCGGCCAGCGTCAGCCCGCGCGCGCGGGCGGCGAAGGACAGCGCCATCCGGTGCGTCAGGACCGGCACCGCCATCGCGGCCACGTCGGAGGCCGAGGGTGCCAGCCGCCCTTCCAGAAGCGCACGCGCCCGGACGGTCAGCATGAGCGCCTGCGCCGCCCGGGGTCCGGGACCCCAGCCGACACTGTCGCGCACGACGGGCAACGCGCCCGGCTCCTCGGGCCGGCAGCCGCGCACCAGGTCGAGGATCAGCTCCACGACGCTCTCGCCCACGGGCATCCGCCGGACCAGGTTCTGCGCCGCGATCAGCTCGTCGGCCTCGAAGACACGCGTCGACTCCGCCTCCACGGCACCCGTGGTGGCCAGAAGAATGTCGCGCTCGGTGTCGCGGTCGGGATAGGGCACGTCGATCTGGACGAGGAACCGGTCGAGCTGCGCCTCGGGCAGCGGATAGGTGCCCTCCTGCTCGATCGGGTTCTGCGTGGCGAGAACGTGGAAGGGGCGCGGCAGAGGATGCGGCGCGCCCGCCACCGTCACCGATTTCTCCTGCATGGCCTGCAGCAGCGCCGACTGGGTCCGGGGCGAGGCGCGGTTGATCTCGTCGGCCATCAGAAGCTGGCAGAAGATCGGACCGCGAATGAACTTGAACGCCCGGCTGCCGTCGGTGCCGGTTTCAAGCACCTCGGAACCAAGTATATCGGCCGGCATCAGATCCGGAGTGAACTGCACCCGCTTTCCGTCCAGACCGAGGACCGTCGAAAGCGTGTCCACAAGTCGCGTCTTGCCCAGTCCCGGCAGGCCTACCAGAAGCCCGTGTCCGCCGCAGAGGATCGCCGACAGCACCAGGTCGACGACCCGTTCCTGACCGATGAAACGGCGCGTGATGCTGGACTTGGCGTCGGCCAGCCGGCCGCCCAAGGCTTCGATGCCGGCGACCAGATCGGCGCTCTCGGACATGGTAATCTCTCCCGTGCGTTCTATGATAGCTAGTAGACCGAAGTATCTCGCCGGGCACAAATGACAAAAGCGGATGACGCTCAAAACCCCGTGATGCCAAGCGCGGAAGGACTGGCGAAAAGCGCTCGTGCCGCTTCTTCGCGCGGTTTGCCGCCGGTCCATCTGTGGGATCCCCCCGACTGCGGCGATCTCGACATGAGGATCGCCCGCGACGGGACGTGGTTCTACATGGGTACGCCCATTGGCCGACCCGAACTCGTGCGCCTCTTCTCGACGATTCTCCGCAAGGACGACGACCGCTACGTCCTCGTCACTCCGGTCGAGAAGGTCGGCATTACCGTCGATGACGCGCCCTTCGTGGCGGTCGACTTCCGTGTCGCGGGAAAAGGGCCAGAGCAAACGCTGACCTTCGTGACGAACCTGGGCGACGAGGCCGTGGCTGGGCCTGACCACCCCATCCGCGTCGAGCGCGACCCGGAAACCGGTGAACCCTCGCCCTACATCCTGATCCGGGCCAAGCTCGAGGCGTTGATCGACCGCAAGAGCTTCTACCGCCTCGTCGAGGTCGGCGAACGCGCCGAACACGAGGGGGAACGCTGGTTCGGCGTCCGGTCCTCGGGAGTGTTCTTTCCCATCATCCCGGCAGACGAACTGCCGTGATCCTCTCGGCCAACCTGACCTGGCTCTTCACCGAAGCGCCGCTGATCGAACGTCCCCGTCTGGCTGCCGAAGCGGGCTTCGGTGCCGTCGAGATCTTGGCACCCTATGAGGTCGAGGCCGAAGCCATGCGCGCCGCGATCGAGGACGTCGGGCTCACGCTCGACCTCATCAACTCTCCCCGCGAAGAGTTGACCGGATGTGCCGCCATTCCGGGCGAGGAAGCGCGCTTTGCCCGCAGCTTCGACACCGCCGCCAGCTACGCCCGCGCCTCCGGCTGCGGCAAGCTGCACGTGCTGTCGGGCAGGACCGACGCGCCCGAGGCCCGCGCCACCCTCGTCCGCAACCTCTCCCGCGCGGTGACCGAGGCGCCCGACCTCCATCTGACGCTCGAACCGCTCTGTCCCCAGTCGATGCCCGCCTACTACCTTAACGACGTCCACCTCGCCGCCGAGATCGTCCGCGAGATCGGTGCGCCGAACCTCGGCCTTCAGTACGACAGCTTCCACGCCGCGATGATCCACGGCGATGCACGCGCCGTTTGGGACGCGGTCGGCGACATCTCGACCCACGTTCAGATCTCCAGCCCGCCCGGCCGCACGCGGCCCGACGCACAAGTGCTGGATCTTCTCGAGCATATCGTCGCCACCGGCTATTCCGGTGTCGTGGCGGCGGAATACGACCCCGAGGGTCCGACGCACGAAAGCCTTAGCTGGATGGCGCGTGCAGCAGACATCATGGGCGTTGAACTTTTGCCGGACCCCGCGTCATCATCCTGACAGAACCCTGTCAGGAGCCCTGTGCCATGAAGCGTCACCAACCAAGCAAAGGACGCTCACCATGACACAGACTGCTGACAATGCCCTCGTCTGGGGCGAAATCCCGGTCCGCAACCTCGACAGCGCGATGGCCTTCTACGGCTCTGTCTTCGGCTTCGAGATAACCAGGGACGAGACCGGCCCCAACCCGATGGCGATGTTCTCGGACGGACCCGGAGTCGTCTCGGGTCACCTCTATCCCGGTACGCCGCCCGCACCGGGGACGGGTCCGACCTTGCACCTCAACGTGCCCGACACGCTCGAGGCCGCCGCCGAACGCTGCTGGAAGGCTGGCGGCACGCTCAAGTCCGATCCGATCTCGATCCCTCCCGGCCGGTTCCAGTACGCCCTCGATCCCGACGGCAACTCCATCGGCCTCTTCGAGCGCTCGAAAGGCTGACCCGATGCGCCGAGCCGACCGTCTCTTCCGGATCGTCCAGCATCTGAGAGGCGGTCGGCTGACCACGGCGCGCGCGTTGGCCGAGAAGCTCGAGGTCAGCGAGCGCACCATCTATCGCGACATCGCCGACCTCGTGGGCTCCGGCGTTCCCGTCGAAGGCGAGGCGGGCGTGGGCTATGTCATGCGGGAAGGCTTCGACCTTCCGCCGCTGATGTTCACCCGCGAGGAAATCGTCGCCCTCGTCGCAGGCGCTCGACTGATGCAGGCCTGGGGCGGCACCGCGATGGCGCAGGCCGCCGAAGAGGCGTTGGTCAAGATCCAGTCCGTCCTCCCCGAAGACGCCCGGGCCCGCGCGCAGCAGGTTCAGGTCTATGCCTTCCAGATGCCCGTTCTCGATGACGCCACCCGCGCGCGGCTCGACGTGCTTCAGCGCGCCATCGAAGGAACGACGCGGCTCGACTGTGTCTACCGGACCGAGGACGGGACCGAGACGCGCCGCGTCCTGCGGCCGCTCGGCCTCTGGTTCTGGGGCAAGGTCTGGACGCTTGTCGCCTGGTGCGAGTTGCGCAACGATTTCCGCATGTTCCGTGCCGACCGGATCGACATCGCCCAAGCCCTCGACGGCTTCAGGGCCAGTCGCGGTCAAACGCTGCGGGATTTCTATGCCCGCCAGTGCTCCGCTGGCCACGAGCGGCCGACGACGCTCTGATCAGACGTCGACCCGTCCGCGCCGGTCGCCGCGCAGGTTCGCGTAAAGCACATGGTTGCGCCAGCGCCCGTTGATCTGAAGATAGCTTTGCGCGACGCCCTCGTACTTGTAGCCGCACCTCTCCAGCAGCCCGCGCGAGGCTGTGTTCTCGGGCAGGCAGGCGCTTTCGATCCGCGACAGGTCCATGACGGTGAAGGCATGATGGACCACCGCCGTCAGCGCCTCGCGCATGTAACCCTGCCGCGCATAGGGCTCGCCGATCCAGTAGCCGACCGTCCCGGCCTGCGCGGGGCCGCGACGAATGTTGTCCAGCGTGATCGCCCCAAGGACGCCGCCGTCCGTTCGCCGCACTAGGAACAGCGGCAGCGCCGTGCCCTGTGTGATCGAGCGATTGGCCCAGTAGACGCGGTTGATGAACCCCTTGCGGGTCAGGTGATCCGGCGACCACGACGGCTCCCAGACCTGAAGAAAGCGGGAGCTGTCCCGCCTCAGCCCCGACCACGAGCGATAATCCGAGTGCATCGGTGGCCGCAGGATCATCCGCTCGGTGTCGATCCGGACCTTGCCGCGAAGGCGCAGCATCAGGCGGCCAGGCGCTCCGTCAGGTCGCCGACATCGCGCGCCCCCTCGACGGGTCCATAAAGCGCCAGAGCGGCGCGGCGGCTGGTCGCCAACTCCTCGGCCATGCGCCGGGCCGCGGCCGTCGTGACCGCATCGATGCGCTCGACCGTCTCGGCTATGCTCGGCACCCGGTCCCAGATCGACAACTGCCGCGCCAGGCGCTCGGCACGGCTCGACGGGCTCTCAAGGCCCATAAGCAGCCCCGCCTTCAGTTGCGCCCGTGCCCGCGCGATTTCCGCTTCGCTCAGGTCGTCGGCCGAGCGGCGCAATTCTTCGACGGTCAGATCGACGAGATCGCCCAACTCCTCGCCCGACGTGCCGGCATAAATCGTCAGTAGTCCGCTGTCCGAATAGGCGCCCGTCTGCGCGAAGATGGAATAGCACAGACCGCGCTTCTCGCGCGCCTCCTGGAACAGGCGCGAGGACATGCCGCCGCCCATGGCGGTGGCGAAAATCTGCGCGGCATAGACGTCCGAATGACGGTATCCGGGACTGGCGAAGGCCATGGCCACATGCGCCTGCTCGAGCGTCTTCATCACCCGGTGCTCGCCGCCGCCGAAACGGCCCGGCTCGGTCGAGGACGCCGCGACCGGCTGCAGGTGACCGAAGCGCGCCTCGGCCAGCCGCACGATGGCGTCGTGGTCGACAGCGCCCGCACCCGCGACGATCAGGTTGCCCGGCGCATAGCGCTCGCGCACGAACCCCGACAGATCGTCCACACCGAACCCTGAGACGCGCTCGGTCGGCCCGAGGATCGGACGGCCGAGCGGCTGATCGGGAAACGCCGTCTCCTGCAACCAATCGAAGATGATGTCATCCGGCGTGTCGTTGGCCTGCCCGATCTCCTGAAGGATGACGTGCCGCTCCACCTCGATCTCGCGCGGGTCGAACTGAGGGTTCAGCACGATGTCGGACAGGACATCCAGCGCCAGCCCGGTGTCCTCGCCCAGCACCCGCGCGTAATAGGCCGTCATCTCGCGCGAGGTATAGGCGTTGATATAGCCACCCACGTCCTCGATGGCCTCGGCGATCTGAAGCGCGCTGCGCGTCGTCGTGCCCTTGAAGGCCATGTGCTCGAGGAAATGCGCGATGCCGTTCTGTTCCAGCCGCTCGTGGCGGCCGCCCGCCGCCACCCAGACCCCGATGGAGGCCGAGGCGAGGCTCGGCATGTACTCCGTCACGACGCGGACGCCATTCGGCAGGCGATGAAGCTCGACCGTCACTTTGCGCGCAACTCCCTGATGGCGGACTGGATTGCGGACAGGTCGTTGCCGACCCGCGCCATCCGTTCCGGTCGGTCATACAGATCGGCCATGCGGTTTGGAAGGGGCGGCCGAATTCCCGTGGCCGCCTCGACCGCATCGGGAAACTTCGCCGGATGCGCCGTCGCCAGAGCCACCATCGGCACGCTGAGATCGAGATGCGTGCGCGCCACGTCGATGCCCACGGCCGTGTGCGGACAGACCAGCTCGCCGCTCTCGGCCAGCGTGTTCGCGATCTCCTCGGCGGTCTCCTCCTCACCCACGCTGTCGGCGTCGAAGTGCGCCCGGATCTCTGCCAGAGCCCCCTCGGGCAACGAGAACCCGCCCGACTGCTTCAGTCCCGACATCAGCCGCGCCACGGCCGCCCCGTCGCGACCAAGCGCGTCGAACAGAAGCCGCTCGAAGTTGGACGACACCTGGATATCCATCGACGGGCTGATCGTCGGATGCACCTCGCCCGTTTCATAGCGGCCCTCGTTCACGGCGCTGCACAGGATATCGTTGCGGTTGGTGGCGATCACCAGCCGCTCGACCGGCAGACCCATCCGCTTGGCGATGAAGCCCGCGTAGATATCGCCGAAATTGCCGGTGGGAACCGAGAAACTCAGCTTCCGTGTCGCATCGCCGAGCGCCGCCCCGGCCCACCAGTAGTAGACGACCTGCGCCAGCACCCGCGCCCAGTTGATCGAGTTCACCGCCGCCAGCCGCACCTCGTCACGGAATCCGTGGTCGGCGAACATGTCCTTCAGGTGCCTCTGGCAATCGTCGAATGTTCCCTCGACCGCCAGGGCGTGGACGTTCGCCTCGTCCGGCGTCGTCATCTGGCGGCGCTGAACCTCGGACACCCGCCCATGCGGGTAAAGGATGCAGACGCCGACGTTGTCCAGACCCCGGAAGGCCTCGATGGCGGCCGAGCCGGTGTCGCCACTGGTGGCCCCCACGATCGTGATCCGCTCGCCCCGACGTGTCAGCACCGACTGGAACATCTGGCCGATGACCTGCATCGCGAAGTCCTTGAACGCCAGCGTCGGCCCGTGGAACAGCTCCATCAGCCACAGCCCCCGGTCGAGCTGCTTCAGGGGCGCGCGCGCCGCGTGGCCGAACTCGCCGTAAGCGCGCGCCACGATGTCCGACAGCTCGTCCTCGTCGAAGGTGTCGCCGACGAAGGGCCGCATCACCTCGACCGCAAGCGTCTCGTAGTCCATCGCATGCATCCGGGCGATGGTCTCGGGCGAAAGCACGGGCACCGTCTCGGGCACGTAGAGGCCGCCGTCGGGCGCAAGGCCGGTCAGCATCGTGTCCTCGAAGGACAGTGCCGGGGACTGACCCCGGGTCGAGACATAGCGCATGGGTCTTCCTCAATCCGTCCGGCGGTGGATACGCCACAGAAGGAACGCTGTCATCCCCGCCCAGACCAGGGCCAGCCCGAACCACTGGACCGCATAACCCAGATGATCGTTCGAAATGCCCGTCGTCGTCACGGGCAGCGGGGTGGCACGCGCGTCGGCTCCCGTCACGGTGCGCGCAACCACCAGCACCGGCTCGGTGCCGAGGGCGGCGGCGATCCCGTCGACGTTCCGCGCGTACCAGATGCCGGTCGCCTCTTCGGCGTCGGGCGTGAACCCGTCCGTTTCGGCCGGCCATTGCAGGTTGCCGGTGACCGTCATGGACGTGGCCGGTCGCTCGATCTCTGCCTCCGAGGTCCGTATGAAACCCTCGTCCACGAGGATGCGCCGTCCGCCGTCCGTCTCGAAGGCCGAGAGCAGGCGGAAGCCCGGTCCGGTCTCCGGCGTCGAGGTGACGACATAGACCTCATCGCCCGTGGTGCGGCCCTTGGTCCGAACCGGCAGAAAGCGGTCGGCCTCCCGGTCCGGCACCTCGGGCAAGGCCACGGCGGGCGCGTCGATGCGCCCCTCGATCTCCGCGATCAGGCCTTCCTTCCACTCCAGCCGCCGCAACTGCCAGAACCCCAGCGACATGAGGATGGCGAAGCCCACGACGCCGAAGACCAGCGGCACGAGTATCCGACGCATCATCCTGGCCTCCTCTCGGTCATCCGTTCCTCGCTATCGACGCAAAAGGCGCGGGAGTGTCCCCGCGCCTTTGCAATGCCTTGTCGCAGGGTTCGGCTTACGCTCCGCCCCAGATGTAGACGGCTGCGAAGAGGAACAGCCAGACCACGTCGACGAAGTGCCAGTACCAGGCCGCCGCCTCGAAGCCGACGTGCTTCTCCGGCGTGAAGTGACCGGCGCGCAGGCGCAGGTAGCACACGAAGAGGAAAATGGTCCCGATGATGACGTGGAAGCCGTGGAAGCCCGTCGCCATGAAGAAGGTCGCGCCGTAGATGTTGCCCGAGAACCCGAAGGCCGCGTGGCTGTACTCATAGGCCTGGAAGACCGTGAAGATCAGGCCGAGGAGAACGGCGACGATCAGGCCGGTCGCCGTGTCCTTGCGGTTGTTCTCGTGCGCCAGCGCGTGGTGCGCCCAGGTGCAGGCGGCCCCCGAACAGAGCAGGATCAGCGTGTTGATCAGCGGCAGGTGCCAGGGATCGAAGGTCTCGATCCCGACAGGCGGCCAGACGCCGTCGACGATCGGGCTCATGCCGTCCGGGTCCATCGGGTAGATCGCGTTCTTGAAGAACGCCCAGAACCAGGCCGAGAAGAACATGACCTCGGACATGATGAACATGATGAAGCCGTAGCGCAGCCCAAGGCGGACGACGGGCGTATGGTCGCCCACGTTCGACTCGTGAACCACCTCGGACCACCAGGCATACATGACGTAGAGGACGCCGACTGTGCCGACGATGAAGACGTAGGGCTGCTTGATGCTTTCCGGTGTCCTTTCGCCGAAGGCCAGGACGAAACCGAGCAGCATCGTGAAACCGCTGAGCGCGCCCGCGAAGGGCCAGATCGAGGGCGGCAGGATGTGATAGTCGTGGTTCTTTTCATGCGCCATGTCGGTCGTTTCCTCGGGCGTTCTAGTTGAGGTCGGTCGTGCCGTCGTCCGTCACCAGCGCTGCCTGCTCGGGCACATAGCCTTCGGGCAGGTCGGTCTCGTGAAAGGTGTAGGACAGCGTGATGGTTCGGACATGCCGTGCATCGGGATCGTCGACGATCTCGGGCTCGACGAAGAAGCTGACGGGCATCTGCACGCGCTCGCCGGGCATCAGGATCTGCTCCTCGAAGCAGAAGCACGCGATCTTCGAGAAATAGGCCCCCGCCGAGAACGGCGCGACGTTGTAGCTGGCCGTGCCTGCAATCGGACGGTCGGTCGGGTTGTATGCCTCGTAGAAGGCCAGGCCCTCCTCGCCGATCTTCAGCGTCATCTGGCGCTGCGCGGGCTTGAACTCCCACGGAAAGCCGCGATCCTGCGAGGCGTCGAAGCGGACGGTGATGTCCTGATCTAGCGCGGTCTCGGGTGCCGCCTCGGCGACATCGGTGGCGCCGCCCCAGCCGGTGACCTGGCAGAACAGCCGATAGGCCGGGACAGACGCCCAGGCCAGCGATCCCATCAGGACCACGACGCCGGCGAGGCGCAGCACGGTCTTCCGATTGCGATCCACGCTCATTGCGTCGGAGCCTCCATCTCGGGACGGACCTGATGATCGAAACCCTGCATCGGGTCGCCGCGCGTGACCTTGACGACGGTCAGCCCGAAGACCAGCGCCACCAGCGCCACGAGAGTCAGGCCGACGCCCAGGTTCCGGCTGAAGCGCCGTCGGTGAAGCTCGTGTGTCGCTTTCAGCGCCATCACATGATCCCCCGCAGCGCCGCATCGGCGAGAAGCGCGCCGAAGTGCAGGAAAAGGTAGGCCAGCGAAAGCTTGAAGAAACGCTTCTCGGTGCCGTAGCTGTCCGCCTCGGCCGCGGGCTCACCGCGCCCCGCAATGTCGAGAGCGCCTTTGACGAACATCACGTTCAGCAGCACGGCGGCCGCCAGCGTGACCGGCCCGCCGACCGAACTGAACGCGAGGCCAAAGGCCACGGGCGCAAGAAGCACCGTGTAGACAAGGACGTATTTCCGCGTCACGCGGCGCCCATGCGTCACGGTCAGCATCGGCACGCCGGCGTCGTCGTAGTCGGACCGCATGAACAGCGCCAGCGCCCAGAAGTGCGGCGGCGTCCACATGAAGATCAGCGCGAACATCAGCACGCTCTCGACCGACACGCCCCCCGTCGCGGCCGCCCAGCCGATCATCGGAGGGAAGGCCCCGGCGGCGCCGCCGATGACGATGTTCTGCGGCGTCGAGCGCTTGAGCCACATGGTGTAGACGACGGCGTAGAAGAAGATCGTGAACGCCAGAAGGCCCGCGGCGACCAGGTTCGTCGCCAGCGCCAGCATGACCACCGACAGGCCCGACAGGGCCACGCCGATCGCCAGCGCCTCGCCCGGCTCGACCCGTCCGCTCGGGATCGGACGCCGTCGCGTGCGCCGCATGACCCCGTCGATGTCGGCGTCGTACCACATGTTCAGCGCGCCCGAGGCCCCGGCGCCAAGCGCGATGAACAGGATCGCCGCGAAGGCCTCTACCGGGTGCAGCGACACCGGCGCGACCAGAAGCCCGACCAGCGCAGTGAAGACCACGAGCGACATCACCCGTGGCTTCAGTAGCGCGACATAGTCCCCGAAGGTCGGTTCGTACTCGCGTGTGGCGTTGATCGAGGCGTCTGTCATGGCTTACTGGTTCGCCGCCACCTGAAGCGCGCCCGGATCGACGTAGTCGCCCACTTCCTTCACGGCCGCGAGCCAGGCGTCATAGTCAGCCTGCGACACGGCCTTCACCGTGATCGGCATGTAGGCGTGGCTCAGGCCGCAAAGCTCCGAGCACTGGCCGAAGTAGATGCCTTCCATCCCCTCCGAGACCTCGAACCACAGTTGCGCCAGTCGACCCGGCACGCCGTCCTGCTTCACGCCGAAGGCCGGCATCGCCCAGGAGTGGATGACGTCGTCCGCCGTCACCTGCACGACCACCACCTTGCCGGTCGGAACGACGAGCGCGGTGTCGGTCGCCAGCAGGAACTGCTGGTCCGTGTACCCTGCGGCGGCAAGCTGCTCGGACACTTCGGGGGTCAGGTAGTTGCCCGCGTCGGAGCCAATCATGAACATGTCATAGCCGATGCCCTCGTCGGGATATTCGTGCGTCCAGTACCACTGGTGGCCCGTCGCCTTCACCAGCACCTCGGCCTCCGGGATCTCCTGCTGATTGAACAGCGCCGGCAGCGAGAAGGCCCCGATGAAGACCAGGATGACGATCGGGATCACCGTCCAGGCGACCTCGACCGGAGTGTTGTGGGTGAAGGTCGACGGCGTCGCGTTCCGCCGGCTGTTGTAGCGCAGGATGACGATCGCCAGCAGCGCCACCACGAACAGCGTGATCGCCGTGATGATGATCAGGACCATCCCGTCCAGCCAATGCAGGTCGCGTGCGATCCCGGTCGCGGCGGGCTGGAACCCAATGGCGCCATACTCGGGCTGACCGATGATCCGAAGGGGCTGGGCCGCGTCCTGCGCAGCCGCGGCGCCGCCCGCGAACGTCGCGGCGAGGCCAATGAGAAGGGTCTTGAGACGCATGTGTCTTTCAATCCTGTTCGCGATGGCGTTCGGGCCGGACGGACGTGGTCCCCGGCCCTGTTGTTCTCTGGCGGGACAGAAACCATATTAGGCCCTCAGGAACAAGGCGTGTGATTGCGGCATTCAGCCGCTTTGCCGCCGCCGCAGACGGAGAAGACCTTGGCCGAGACCTCATCCTTCCGCCCCTTCGAGACGCTCCTCGACGAGGCCCGAGCCCTGTCACTTCTGCGCGAGGCGGTCGCCGGCGCGGACGACGGCGAGCTCTTCCTCGAACGCAAGCGGTCCGAGGTCCTGTCCTTCGACGACGGCCGCGTGCGCAACGCCAGCTACAACGCCTCCGAGGGCTTCGGCCTCCGTGCAGTGCGGGGCGAGACGGCAGGTTACGCCCACTCCACCGAGATCAGCGAAAGCGCGCTGCGGCGCGCCGTCGAGACCGCGCGCCTCGCCGTCGGCGATGGCGGCGGGACGCTCGCCGAAGCGCCGCGTGCGACCAATCTCCGCCTCTACGGCGATGCCGACCCGATGGCCGACGCGGGCTTCCCGGTGAAGATCGACACCCTGCGCGAGATCGACGCCTTCGCCCGCGCGCTCGATTCGCGCGTGGTGCAGGTCTCGGCCTCGCTCGGCGCCTCGATCCAGGAGGTCGTGATCCTCCGGCCCGAGGGTCACGCCGTCTCGGACACCCGCCCCATGACGCGGCTCAACGTCAGCGTTATCGTGGAAGAGAACGGCCGCCGCGAATCCGGCTCGTCCGGCTCGGGCGGGCGCTATGGCCTGACAGCCCTCATCGACCCGGCGCACTGGCAGGGTGCCGCGCGCGAGGCGCTGCGGATCGCGCTCGTCAACCTCGAAGCCGTCCCCGCCCCCGCCGGCGTCATGGACGTGGCGCTCGGCCCCGGCTGGCCCGGCATCCTCCTGCATGAAGCCATCGGCCACGGTCTTGAGGGCGACTTCAACCGCAAGAAATCCTCGGCCTTCGCCGGCCTTCTCGGCCAGCAGATCGCCTCGAAAGGCGTCACCGTCCTCGACGACGGCACCATCCCCGACCGCCGCGGCTCGATCACTGTCGACGACGAGGGCACGCCCGGCGCGAAGAACGTGCTGATCGAGGACGGAGTCCTCGTCGGCTACATGCAGGACCGCCAGAACGCGCGCCTCATGGGCGTCGCCCCCACAGGCAACGGCCGCCGCGAAAGCTTCGCCCACACGCCCATGCCCCGCATGACCAACACCTACATGCTGGCTGGCGAGGCAAACCCCGAGGACATCGTGGCCGATGTGAAGGACGGTATCTACGCCGTGGGCTTCGGCGGCGGGCAGGTCGACATCACCAACGGCAAGTTCGTCTTCTCCTGCACCGAGGCCTACCGCGTGAAGGACGGCAAGGTCGGCGCTCCCGTGAAGGGCGCAACCCTGATCGGCGACGGGGCGACCGCGCTGAGGAAGATCCGAGCCGTCGGCAACGACCTCAAGCTCGACCCCGGCGTCGGCAACTGCGGCAAGGCTGGTCAATGGGTGCCCGTGGGCGTCGGCCAGCCGACGCTTTTGATCGGCGGGCTGACGGTCGGAGGTTCGGCGGCGGGATGAAAACGGGAGTCTTCTTGGGTCCGGCATTCCCCAGACATGGCGATCGTCTCCTGGCGTCCGCCGTCACGGGTCTGGGAGTCCCGGCGCTGGCATGGCTGGCCCTCCAGGTGTTCCCGCAAGGCTGCGACCTCCGGGGAGATCCCGAGGTCTACCGCTGGACCTGTCTCCTTCCGGGCCTTCTCATCATGGTTCCCTTGGTCGTCGCCGTTATCCTGCCGCTCGTGATGATCCTGAACCGCAGGCTGGCCCGCCCGTTTCCCGACGGGTGGCTTCCCGCAAGCGTCGCCTTTGGTGTCCTGACGCAACTCGTCCTCACGCTCGGCTTCGCCCTGACTCTCGGCCCGGCCTATCGCGGGGCCTTCCTGTCCGAGGTGCTGACCATCCCGCAGCCCTTCGTCGCGGGTTTTCTGTCCGCGGCGGTATACTCGTTCGCGCTTCACCTGCGCAGACGTTCGTCTCCAGTCATCGACTAGACCCGCCCGCTCTTGACCTGCACCTCACACAGGCGAAACCTGTCCCGATGCTGGCCATCCCTTCCCGTCGACCTCGCGCCCTTTGCCGCCCTCAGAGAGGCCGGCTGGGAAGCAGCGCGCGACGGCCATGTCCCCGCCGCACTCATCCCTGACAGCAAGACCTTGGTCCGCGTGCCAGACCTCTTCATCCGGGCGAACGCCACGCGTGTCCGCTGATCTTGCGCCTTGTTTGCAAGACGTCGCAGGAAAGGGACGCCGAGCCCTTTTCGCGCCTGTCGGCTCCGTCAGCATGGCAGCCCTTGTGGCTCCCGGGCAGCGCTGCGCCTGCGGCGAATGTCGGCTTTGAGCCCATTTTAACAAATGATGCGCCATGCAAGAATGGCGGTTACTATGACCGCAAAACCCATGAGGTCACAATGATGGATGAGAATGCTAAGCAGTATATAGAAATGGAGTTCGTAAATTATTCTTGGGAAAAAGTATTGGAGATCATTGTCGATCAACAGGCCTCTCCCGTCGGTCACAGATTTTTTGAGGGAGACCTGGTGATGCTAGCCAAGACGGATAATCATGGCGGCATCGAAATTGACCTTACCTTCGAGCTTTTGGCGCAGCGAACCACGATTTCGGATCTCATCGATTTTCTCTCTTCACGGCATAGTATCAAATACAATTGATGCTGTTCCGTATTCGCGCATTGGTAGAAAAAATCGGCGTCTAGGGCGATCTTTAATTCAGGGCTTGGGAGGTTTGGGAATTCAAGCAACCGATGACCGCTTCGTCGCTGAGCGAACCCTTCATGGTCTCAGGAGCTTCGCCCATGCAGCGAACGTCGGCTTCGAGCCCCTCTTTGACCGACGCTGCACCACTCACGAACGACCGCTTGCCTGGCCGGCACAATCACCCAGATCATTTTCCAAGTTTTTGGCGATCTTATTTGCGCCTGTTGACTTTGTGTTCCAAAATTGTACTAGGTTCAGAGCTTTCAGATTGACTGCAGGGTTTCTCCGCAAAATGAGCATCTTCGGTTTATATGATGAGGTGGAGCTTTCTACTGACTTCGAGGAAGCTTGCTCCGGTCAGCGTGGCAGAATTATTCACACATTTGATCGCACAGATATGGTCGTGGTTGTAGAATTCTGGAATTCGGAAAAAATTCTTGACGTCCCTATTAACTATCTTCGTATAATCAAGAAGGCGTCCAAGGACGAGGGTGACTTAGATGGTTGAAAGCTCTGGCAGCAAGTAAGGCCCAAGGGCAATGATGTGACCAGCGAAAATTAAACGGAAGACCGCTGAAGGTCAGCTCTGTCCGCATAGCAGACCTTGTGGCCTCTCAGCAACGCCGCACCCGCAGCGAAGGGCGGCTTTGAGGCCAAAAGTGTCTGAAGCTCTGTTCAAGCCCCGTCCTTCGGGAGAAGTAATCTATCGTTAAATGAAATCCAAGCTTTCTTGCCGTAGGAGCAGACAAATATGTGAAGTATCCAACTGTGTGCAACTAACCTTAGTTCGATTGATCTGGCACCCCATTTGTTTTCCTTGAAGGATATCGCTTCGATCTTTTCGGGTCCGATATGGAGACCAATAGGGTCAACTTTTATGCCCTCTTCACTGATTTCAAGTCTCTCGAATCTCAGTGCTGATGAGAGGGAAGCCCAGACAGCCCAAGGGCTTAAGAGCATTGCCAGAGACGTTTTCAGATCGCTCGGCTCTCCCAGCGCAAACACTTTGAGCGCAGCAAGCACGAACCAGAGCGCGGTGACAAGGCCAAATACTGCCAGAACCACCCTAACTCTCTGCCGATATTGGTAGGTCCCTGAGTATGCTTGCAGGAAATCTCTTGGGTTGATGACAGCCTTCGGTGTAGGAGCCACTTTTTGCTCTTTCAGCGGATGGAAGATCGATCTTTGCCAGCCCATTGCGGCTAAACTGTGAAAGGGAGCTTTGTCCGCAGAGGGGACCTTGGCGCGAGCACGCCCCACACTCCCGAAGTGGCATACGATATTCGGACGCCTCCTCTTCTCTCCTCCACGCTCTACCGCTTGACCCCGCAAACGCGTCGTCCAAACTCTCCACATGCTGGCCATCCGCCCCGCCCTTCCCGTCGACCTCGCGCCCCTCGCCGCTCTCTGGGAGGCCGGCTGGCACGAGGCGCACGACGGCCATGTCCCGGAGGCGCTTGCCCGGCTGCGCACGACGACGAGCTTTCGCAAGCGCATCGCGGCGCTGAAGGACGATCTCCGCACAGCCGGACCCAAGGGTGACCCGCGCGGCTTCTGCGCCATCCGGGGCGACGAGATCTACCAACTCTACGTCTCGCCCGATGCGCGCGGCACCGGGCTTGCCCGCCGCCTTCTTGCGGACGGCGAGACCCGGCTGGCGGAAAACGGCGTGACGCGCGCCTTCCTCCTCTGCGCCCCGGGCAACCTGGGCGGCGTCCGCTTCTATGAGCGTGCCGGGTGGGAGAGCATGGGCACAAGCCCCGAGACCGTCGACGGCGTCACCTTCGATCTCGTGCGATTCGAGAAGACGCTCACCTCCTGAGACCGGCACTGGAGCTCCAGAGAGGCACCGACGCAATACCGACGCGATACCGATCCTGCCTCGGCCTCGTTCGACCTCCCCAGAAATGGCGAGGGCGGAAAAATTCAACATTAATACGCTGTTAACCGACTCGCACCATAACGATCCTCAGCAAGACGGCGGAGACAGGATGGCCAAGGATTTATCCCCTTCCACCCACCCTCTCACCCCACCCCTCACTGAGGAAGTGTGGCTAGACTGGCTCCGTCTCTTGCGATCACGCCGCGTCGGCGTGACCACCTTCTTCCGCCTCATGGACGAACACGGCAGCGCCGCCCGGGCGCTCGAGGTCCTGCCCTCGGTCGCCGCCACGGCGGGAGTGCCCGACTACCGCCCCTGCGATATGAAGGCGGTCCGCGCCGAATGGCAGGCCGCCCTCCAGGCCGGCGCCACGCCGATCGCCTTCGGCAGCGACGCCTATCCCGCCCTCCTCGGCGAAATCCCCGATCCGCCGCCGATCCTGTGGTGCATCGGGGATCCCTCCCTTCTCCAGCGTCCCATGATCGCCCTCGTCGGCGCGCGCAACGCCTCGTCCGTCGGCACCCGCATGGCGCGCAGGCTCGCCACTGACCTCGGCGCGGCCGGACACGTCGTCGTTTCGGGCCTCGCCCGCGGGATCGACACCGCCGCCCACCTCGCCGCGCTTGACACCGGGACCGTCGCCGTCATGGCGGGCGGCGTCGACGTCGTCTACCCGGCCGAGAACGCCGTTCTGGGGCAGGAAATCCAGGACAAGGGCCTCAGGATCAGCGAAAGCCCGATGTCCCTCGTCGCCCAGGCCCGCCACTTTCCGCGCCGCAACCGCATCGTCTCGGGCCTCGCCCGCGCGGTCATCGTGGTCGAAGCGGCAGCCAAGTCCGGCAGCCTCATCACCGCCGCACCGCGCTCGACCAGGGCCGCGACGTCTTCGCGGTCCCCGGCCACCCCTTCGACCCCCGCGCCTCGGGCTGCAACATGCTGATCCGCGACGGGGCGACGCTGGTGCGCTCGGCGAAGGACGTGCTCGACGCGCTCGAAATCGCCTCCGACACTGGCTTCGAGACCTCCGAAACGCTAGCCGTCCCTTCACCTCGACCTGCCACCGTGACGCGCGAAACGCTCGACCTCCACCAGCGAATCCTCGACCGCCTCGGCCCCAGTCCGGTCGCCGAGGACCAGCTCATCCGCGACCTCAAGGCCCCCGCCCGAAGCGTCTCGCCCGAGATCGTGACGCTCGAACTCGAAGGTCGCGTCCGCCGCGAGCCCGGCGGTCTCCTCGTCCGCGTCTCGTAGAGACGCGCGCGGCAGGGCCCCTGCGGCACCGGGCGGGGCGGATTGACATTCCGGGCCCCGAACCCACATGTTCCGCCGCCAATGCCCCCGGCCCCGAAAGGACCTTCATGCCCGTTGTCGTCGTCGAGTCCCCCGCCAAGGCGAAGACCATCAACAAGTACCTCGGCAAGGACTACACGGTGCTGGCGAGCTATGGTCACGTCCGCGACCTGCCCGCGAAGGACGGTTCGGTCGATCCCGACCAGGGTTTCGAGATGACCTGGGAGGTCGCCGCCGACTCGAAGAAGCACATCAAGGCCATCGCCGACGCGCTGAAGGACGACCCCTCCCTGATCCTCGCCACCGACCCCGACCGCGAGGGCGAGGCGATCTCGTGGCACCTGGAAGAGACGCTGAGGAACCGCAAGGCGCTGAAGAAGGACACGCCCGTCAGCCGAGTCGTGTTCAACGCCATCACCAAGACCGCCGTCACCGAGGCGATGAAGAACCCGCGCCAGGTCGACAAGGATCTCGTCGACGCCTACCTCGCGCGCCGGGCGCTCGACTATCTCGTCGGCTTCAACCTCTCGCCCGTTCTCTGGCGCAAGCTTCCGGGCGCACGCTCGGCGGGACGCGTGCAGTCGGTCTGCCTCCGGATCATCGTCGAGCGCGAGATGGAGATCGAGGCCTTCCAGGCCCGCGAATACTGGAGCGTCACCGCCCTTCTCGCGACGCCCCGGGGACAGGAGTTCGAGGCGCGCCTGACCGTCCTCGGCGGCAAGAAGCTCGACCGTTTCGACATCGCCAACGCAACCGCTGCGGAAATGGCCGTGCAGGCCATCACGTCGCGCGACCTGACGGTCAAGTCGGTCGAGGCCAAGCCCGCCAGCCGCAACCCCTCCGCCCCCTTCATGACCTCGACGCTTCAGCAGGAGGCAAGCCGCAAGTTCGGCTTCGGCGCGCGCCAGACGATGAACGCAGCGCAGCGGCTCTATGAAGCAGGCCATATCACCTACATGCGGACCGACGGCATCGACATGGCGCCCGAGGCGGTCATGGCGGCGCGCGACGCGATCAAGGCGCGCTATGGCGCAGCCTATGTCCCCGACAGCCCGCGCATGTACAAGAACAAGGCCAAGAACGCGCAGGAAGCGCACGAGTGTATCCGCCCGACCGAGATGACGGCGGATGCCGCCGCGCTCAAGTTGACCGACGGCGACCAGCGCAAGCTCTACGACCTGATCTGGAAGCGGACGCTCTCCAGCCAGATGGAAGCCGCGCGGCTCGAGCGGACAACGGTCGACATCGCCAGCGCCGACCAGCAGGTCGAGCTGCGGGCGACGGGCCAGGTCGTCCTCTTCGACGGCTTCCTCAAGATCTACGAGGAAGGCCGTGACGAACCGGAGGACGGCGACGACAAGGTCCTGCCCCAGATCATGCAGGGCGAGACGGCCGCAAAGAAATCCATCACGCCCGAGCAGCATTTCACCCAGCCGCCGCCACGCTACACCGAGGCGACGCTCGTGAAGAAGATGGAGGAGATCGGCATCGGCCGTCCCTCGACCTACGCCTCGATCGTCACCACCATCCAGGAGCGGGGCTATGTCCGGAAGGACAAGAACCGCCTCATCCCCGAGGACAAGGGGCGGCTCGTGACGGCCTTCCTGTCGAACTACTTCCGCAAGTACGTCGGCTACGAATTCACCGCCAACCTCGAAGAGGAACTCGACGACATCACCGCCGGCAGCCGACAATGGACCGAGGTGCTGGCCCGCTTCTGGCGCGACTTCAAGGCGGCGGTCGAAGAGACGGCCGAGCTTCGGATCACCGACGTCCTCGAGAAGATCAACGAGGTGCTGGAACCCCACCTCTTCCCGCCCACCGCCGACGGCAGCGACCCGCGCCTCTGTCCGAATTGCGGACAGGGCCGCCTGTCGATGCGCACCGCACGTTCGGGCGGGGCCTTCATCGGATGCTCGAACTACCCCGAGTGCCGCTACACCCGACCCTTCGGCCCTCCGGGCATGGACGACGGCGACGAGATCGGGCCGGACGGCAAGCTCCTCGGCATGGACGGCGACGACGAGATCCGCGTGATGAAGGGCCGCTTCGGCCCCTACGTCCAGCGCGGGAAGGTCACCGACGAGCAGCCGAAACCGCCGCGCGCAAGCCTGCCCAAGGGTTGGGACGCGGCCGGCATCGACCTCGAGAAGGCGCTGATGCTCCTGTCGCTCCCGCGCGAGGTCGGCCCCCACCCCGAAGACGGCGAGATGATCGAGGCCGGGATCGGGCGCTATGGACCCTACGTCAAGCACGGCAAGCTCTACGCGAACCTCCCCGAGGTCGACGAGGTCTTCTCCATCGGGATGAACCGCGCGGTCGAGGAACTGGCGAAGAAAGTCGCCTCGCGCGGCGGTCGCGGCGCGGCAGTGCCCCCCTTGGCAGAACTGGGCGAACACCCCGAAAAGGGCGGCATCGTTCAGGTGATGAGCGGGCGGTATGGGCCCTATGTAAAATGGGGCAAGGTCAACGCCACGCTTCCCAAGGAAACCGATCCGCAAGCGGTCGACATGGACCTCGCCGTGAAGCTGATCGCCGAGCGTGAGGACAAGGGCGGCGGCAAGAAGAAGGCCGCACCGCGGAAGAAGAAAGCGGCGGGTTGAGGCCTGCGGGCCTCACATATCTGGAATGACGAATATGTTACTGGTGCGCGCGGAGGGGGTCTGAAAGGGTCCGGCCACGACCGAAACCCGCAGCAAGACCAAGAAGGCAGTTCGTATGTCCAAGACCCCTTTCCTCTCCCGCCGCAGCTTTGTCGCGTCCACCGCCGCGGCCCTCTCCGCACCCTCGATCCTCCGCGCGCAGGAGACGATCCACAACATCTCCAGCTTCCGCCGACAGGACTGGCGCGATCACTTCGAGACCCTTGGCGTCGCCACCGTCGTGGCCGACACGAGTTCACGCGCCCTGCACTTCTGGAACGCCGACGATACCGACTATCGCGTTTTTCCGACCTCGGTTCCGAGAACCGACGAGCTGACTAAGCGCGGCTATACCCAGGTCGTTCGCAAGAAGATCGGGCCAAGCTGGACACCGACGCCTTCGCAGATAGAACGCGATCCGGAATTGAAACCGATTGCCGCTGGCCCCGACAACCCGCTCGGCACCCACGCCATGTACCTCGACTGGCCGGCCTACATCATCCACGGCACCCACGACACGCGCAAGATCGGCCGCCGCTCGTCGGATGGTTGCATCGGTCTCTACAACCCGTCGATCGAGGAGCTTTTCGCGCTCTGTCCGGTCGGGACGCAAGTCCGCCTGATCTGACCTTTCCCAACCCCGCTTGCCGCGGTGCGGCGATTGACTTCACCCCGGGCGGACGGCAAACCTGCCCGGGACACGGCGGGGAGATAGCTGCATGAAGAAAGTGTTCGCCAACGCGACCGAGGCGCTCGACGGCCTCCTGCACGACGGGATGCTGATCGCCGCCGGAGGGTTCGGCCTCTGCGGTATCCCCGAGCTTCTGATCGAGGCGATCCGCGAGAGCGGCGTCAAGAATATCTCGGTCGCCTCGAACAACGCGGGCGTCGACGACTTCGGACTCGGCCGCCTGCTCGAGACCCGGCAGATCTCGAAGATGATCTCGTCCTACGTCGGCGAGAACGCGGAATTCATGCGCCAGTACCTCTCGGGCGAACTCGAGCTGGAGTTCAACCCGCAGGGCACGCTGGCCGAGCGGATGCGGGCGGGCGGATGCGGCATCCCCGGCTTCTATACCAAGACCGGCGTCGGCACCGTCATCGCCGAGGGCAAGGACCACAAGGACTTCGACGGCCAGACCTACATCCTCGAGCGCGGCATCGTCGCCGACCTCGCCATCGTGAAGGCTTGGAAGGCCGACACCACCGGCAACGCGATCTTTCGCAAGACGGCCCGCAACTTCAATCCGCCGGCCGCGATGTGCGGCCGCGTCTGCGTGATGGAGGTCGAGGAGATCGTCGAGCCCGGCGCGCTCGACCCCGACGCCATCCACCTGCCCGGCATCTACGTCCATCGCCTGATCCAGGGCGACCACGAGAAACGGATCGAACAGCGCACCCTGCGCAAGCGTGAGGAGGCCTGAGACATGGCGGACGAACTGAAGGGCTGGGACCGCAACCAGATGGCCGAACGGGCCGCGCAGGAACTCGAGGACGGCATGTATGTCAACCTCGGCATCGGCATTCCGACGCTGGTGGCGAACTACGTCGGCGACAAGGACATCACGCTCCAGTCCGAGAACGGGATGCTGGGCATGGGTCCCTTCCCCTATGAAGGCGACGAGGATCCCGACCTCATCAACGCCGGCAAGCAGACCATCACCGAGGTGCCGCGCACGGCCTACTTCGACAGCGCGACCAGCTTCGGCATGATCCGGGGCGGCAAGATCGCGGCCGCCATCCTGGGCGCCATGGAGGTGTCCGAGAAGGGCGACCTGGCGAACTGGATGATCCCCGGCAAGCTCGTGAAGGGCATGGGGGGTGCGATGGACCTCGTTGCGGGCGTGGGCCGCGTGATCGTCGTGATGGACCACACGAACAAGCACGGTGAATCGAAGGTGCTGAAGGAATGCACCCTGCCGCTGACCGGCAAGGGCGTGGTCGACATGATCATCACCAACCTCGGCGTCCTCGAGGTCGGTCGGAAGGGCCTGCACATCGTCGAATGCGCTCCCGGCATAAGCCACGACGAGATCCGCGCGGCAACCGAAGCGACGGTCGTCTGAGACATCCCGACGCTGTCGCGAAGCGATCCACAAAATCGCTTTGCGCACTTATATTGTTGCGGCGGAACTTCATATTGTCGCCTCAATCCATGATTATCGGCAGTCGATGGCCATGACGATGACGCCAAGACTTTCCCCTCGGGCGACAAGCGCCGCGGCAGGCCCGCGGCGCTGGCGCGATCTGGCCATTCTCGCGGCGCTTCTGGTGTTCGTGGTCCTCGGCTTCGCGGGCCTCGCCTCGGCCACCGGCTGGACCGAGACTTGGGCTGCCCTCGGTGCCCTGTCCCCGGCCGCGATGGCGGCTCTGCTGACCCTCTCGCTCGTCAACTACCTGGCTCGCGGACTGCGCTGGCATCTCTTCGCCGGTCAGCTTGGCCTGCCGACAACGATAGGGCAGGACCTGCGGCATTTCATCGGCGGCTTCGCCATGTCGGTCACGCCGGGGCGCCTCGGCGAACTGGTGCGGATGCGCTGGATCGGGCGCGAGACCGGGTGGCGCTTCGACCGCACGGCCCCCCTCGCCCTCGTCGACCGGGCGGCAGACCTCGCCGCAATGGCCGCGCTGATCGCTCTATCGGTCGCCTTCTCGGCCACCGGCCTCGCAGGGGCCGTGCCGGTGGCCATCCTGGCCTTTGCGGCCGCCTTCGTCGCAACGCGACCGTCGCTTCTCCGTGCCATCGCAGGCACCGGACACCGCGCGACGGGCCGTCGTCTTCCGCGCCTCTTCGCCCGCCTCCGCCGCGCCGCCTTGTCACTCGACGCCTTCTCGCGTCCCTCGGCCCTTCTGATCGCCGGCCTGCTCGGCACCGGCGGCTGGCTGGCCGAAGGCTATGCCTTCCACCTTCTGCTCGGGTGGATGGGGGCCGAGGTGCCCTTCTGGCGGGCGGTCGGCATCTTCGTCTTCGCCACGCTCGCCGGCGGGCTCACTGGGGCACCGGGCGGACTTGGCGGAGCAGAGGCGGCGATGGTCGCCCTTCTCGCCCTCGACGGCGTGCCGGTCGAGACCGCATTGCCCGCGACGCTGGTGATCCGCGTGACGACGCTCTGGTTCGCGCTTGGCCTCGGTCTGCTGGTTTTCCCCTATGCCGAGCGTCTTTCGAAAAGGACCGCCGATGCGCTGGAAATCTAGCGACTACGCCGGCTGGGGCCGCGTCCTTCGCGCGTCGGGCGAGGTTGCGCGACCCGAACGCGCGGCGGCTGTCGCACAAGCGACCGCCGACACCCCGAGCCCCGCGATCGGGATGCGGCGCAGCTATGGCGACGCCTGCCTCAACGACGGCGGACGTGTCATCGACATGACCCGTCTCGACCGCGTCCTCGACTTCGACGCGACCACCGGCGAGATCCACGTCGAGGCGGGCGCAATGATCGGCGAATTGCTTGCGACCTTCTCGCCGCGCGGCTGGCTGCCGCCCGTCATGCCGGGAACCGGCTTCGCCACCGTGGGCGGCGGCATCTGCATGGACGTCCACGGCAAGAACCACCACGGTGCGGGAAGCCTAGGCCAGCATGTGACCGAGATCACGCTGATGACCGGCGACGGCCCGCGGACGATCACCCCAAAAGACGATGCGCCGCTCTTCAAGGCGACAGTCGGCGGACTGGGTCAGACCGGCCCGATCCTTTCGGCCCGCTTCCGGCTCCTCAAGGCCAAGGGCGACGTGATGGTCGTGACCGAGAGACGCGTGCAGGACTGGGACGAGTTCCTTCACCTTCTCGACGCCTCGGACGCCACCTATTCCGTGGGTTGGATCGACGCCACCGCGCGAGGCCTCTCGCTCGGACGCGGCATCCTCGAGGAGGCGGAGACCGGCGGCGGTCTCGTCCGCCCAGCCAAACGCGGCCGCAAGGTCCCGATGGACGCGCCCGGCCTTACGCTGTCCCCGCCCGTCGTCCGCGCCTTCAACGCGGCCTATTGGCGGCGCGTGCCGGCCTCGGGTCGGACCCTCGTCAAACCGGTCGACGACTTCTTCTTTCCACTCGACAAGATCCACGACTGGAACCGGCTCTACGGCAAGCGGGGCTTTCACCAGTTCCAGTGCGTCGTGCCGCTGGCCGAGGCCGACCGCCTGCGCGGTATCCTTGAGAAGGTCGCGAATTCGGGGCTGGCCTCACCGCTGGCGGTGCTCAAACGCACCGGCCCCGGACGCGCGGGGTTTCTGTCCTTCCCGATGGAGGGCTATACGCTCGCCGTCGACTTCCCGAATCGCACGGGCGCCGAACGCCTGATCCGCGACCTGATCCGCATGGCCGCCGAAGCGGGCGGGCGGATCTACTTCGCCAAGGACTCGGTGGCGTCTCCCGAAGCGGTGCGAGGCATGTACTCCGAGCAGGGCCAGTGGCTGGACGAGGTCGAGCGGATCGATCCCGGTGCCGCCTTTGCGACCGACCTGGTACGGCGCCTGAAGCTGAGGGAACGGACATGAGCACCACCTGGATTGTCCTCGGCGCGACCTCGACCATCGCGCGGCACTTCGCGCGCCTCGTCGCGGCGAAGGGCGACGGCCTGATCCTGGCTGGCCGCGACATGGAGGAACTTCGCCGTTCGGCCGCCGACGGCCTCGCCCGCGGCGCGCCTCTGGCCGAGGCGATGGCCTTCGACGCGCGCGACCCGGCATCCTTCGATCCCCTGCTCGACCGTCTGCGCGCCATCGGCGGCAGCATCAGCGTCGCCGTCTTCGTCGGCTCCATGCCATCGCAGGAGGACATCGACGCCGATCCTTCTCTTGTCGATGGAACCGTCACCGACAGCTTCACCGGCCCGGCGCGGTTCCTGACTGCCGTCGCCCCGATCCTCGAGGAGCGCGGCATGGGCACCGTCGTGGGCGTGGGTTCGGTCGCGGGCGACCGGGGGCGGCTCGGCAACTACGTCTACGGCGCCTCGAAGGCGGGCTTCCATGCCTATCTTTCGGGCCTCCGCAATCGTCTGGGACGGTCGGGCGTCCATGTCGTAACCGTCAAGCCCGGCACCGTGGATACGGCAATGACCTGGGGCATGGACAAGCTGCCCTTCCTCGCCCCGCCCGAGAAGGTGGCGGCCGACATCCTCCGCGCCGTCGAGCGCAGGACGGACGTCCTTTATACACCATTCATATGGTGGCCGGTGATGACGGTGATCCGCGCCATCCCCGAGCGCATCTTCAAGAAGATGAAGATCTAACCGTCGTTCGCCAGCCGAGGCCCCACGAAGACGCAGCCGTCGCTGACGAGGTCCGGCGTGGTGGAGCAGAGCGTCCGCGCAAGGTTCCAGGCCGCCAGCACCTTCGGCACATAGCCCCGGGTCTCGGCGTAGGGCGGGACGCCGTCATAGGCCATCACCGCGCCCTCGCCCGCGTTGTAGCCGGCCAGGGCCATGACGGGATCACGGTTGAACTCGTTCATCAGCCAGTCGAGGTAGGCAACTCCGCCCTTGATGTTCTGACGGGGGTCAAGGCTGTCCTTGACGCCGAACCGCTCCGCCGTCGCCGGCATGAGCTGCATGATCCCCTGCGCGCCCGCATGGCTCTTGGCCTTGACCTTGCCGCCGCTCTCGACGGCGATGACGGCCAGCACGAGCGCGGGAGAGACCTGGGTGCCGACGGTCGACATCAGGATGTCCGACCCGTGCTCGTCAATGATGCCCTGAAGCATCTGAAGCCGGGGCGTGCCGATCTTCAGCGCCTCTTTCTGGATCGTCGCCATCGCGGCGCTGAACCGTGCCGCACTGTCGGTGCCGCGGTCGGGCGACACCAGCGCCCAGTACCAGTCCCAGTCAGTCGGCGCTTCGGGCACGACACCCTCGGGCAACTGAAGCGCCGCCTTGGGCCGGGGATCGCCCGGTCGGCGCGGCGACTGCCCGGGCGTGATGCGATATATCTCGGCGTCGGGATCGACCTGCACCGTGATGCGCTTGCCGACGCCGGCCGTCGGCAGTCCGACGCGCCGAAAGGTGAAGTCCTTGCGCACATCGGGCGCTGGCACGGCTTCAGGCGCGGCCACAGCCTCTACACCTGCGTCCGCCTGGGCCGTTTCGACTGTCGTGTCCGCTGCGTCCTGCGCGCCGGCGGGGCTCTGCGCGACGAGCAGACACGCGATCGCCGCTGTCCTGCCGATTCCCGTAAGCATTGTCCCGTAAGCCTTTCTCAATTCTTTTGTCGTGAATCTCGCAGAATCTGGCAGGTCAGACCAGCGCGTTCTGGATGCATTGTTCGCGGCGTCGGGATAGTGCACCACTCCGCACCGGAATTGGAGGCGTCGCAGAGTCGGTTAGAACATATATTATCGTTTATATTCATCAGCTTATCATATTTTTCAGGAATTCTTCATACGGCTGGAAAATTGTACGAACGACGCCAAACTCTCGCCACGTTTACACGGCCATATAGGGCCATCCCGAGACGGACGGACCGTTTGTGAGAGGGCGGTTCGGGATCGTGGAGGGCCAACTGAGCGTGCTCAATGGAGGGACATATGAAACTGTTCAACGCTTTTCTGAATGATGAATCCGGCGCCGTCACGGTTGACTGGGTTGTGCTGACCGCTGCCATCGTCGGCCTCGGCATCGCTGTTCTGACCTCGGTCGGTGGTGGTACCACGAGCCTGGCCAACAAGGTCTCGTCGCACATGGCGACCCAGAGCGTCACCACCGCTTACGGCGGCTGACGCTATCCTGTCGGTTCCGCACCCGGAACCGGCCGCGGGTACAGAGAAGGGGCTGCGCGGCGCGTGGCCCTTTTTCTTTACCTGAATTGGAAACGGTCTGGCGACACCACGAGGGACCGTGATGCCGCCGCAGTAAGGCCATAATGTCCTGTGACACTTTCCACGGGACGACGATTGCCTCGACGGGCAAAGATCTACGGAGTTGTACATGCGTGCCTACATTCAAAACTTCTGTCGCGACGAAGACGGTGCCGTCACCGTCGACTGGGTCGTGCTGACGGCGGCGATCGTCGGTATGGGCGTCATCGTGGTGACAACCGTGGCTCGGGGAGCGCTCGACCACTCTTCGGGCCTCAACAGCCACCTCGCGAACGCTGACGTGACCACGTCTTATTGACCTCGCGAAGATTGCACGCGGTCACGTCGACATTGCACGACTTGACCGCGTTCAATCCACGCTTTCGCCACAATCCTGCGCCATTCCCTGACGAAATGATGAGGGTGCGGCACGGAACGGTCGCCATCACCCGAGCCACCTGAGAGGGACCGATATGCGTTTTGTGTTTGGACTCGTCTTGCTGATCGGCATTGGTCTGGCAGGCGCCGCCGTCTATATGGCGAAGGACTTCATCGGCCAGCAGCAGGCCCAGCTCGCCGAAGCCGAAGCGGCCAAGTTGGCAATCGTGCCGACGAAGGACGTCTTCGTGGTCAACAAACAGCTTCGCTACGGTCAGCGCCTCACCAAGGAGGACGTCACGACCGTCCGCTGGCCCGAGGCAGGTATTCCCGAAGGCGCCTTCGCGTCCGAGGAAGAACTCTTTCCCGCAGGCACTGACTCCCTGCGTTCGGTCCTTCGTACGATGGAGCCGGGCGAGGCTGTCATGTCCATGAAGGTGACCGAGCCCGGACAGATGGCCGGCGTGGCCTCGCGCCTCGCGAAGGGAATGCGCGCTTTCGCGATCAACACCGACGTGACCTCGGGCGTCTCCGGCTTCCTGCGTCCCGGCGACCGCGTCGACGTCTACTGGACCGGCTCCGTCGGTAACGGTCAGGTGGTCACGAAGCTCATCCAGACGAACGTCCTCATCATCGCCATCGACCAGTCGGCGGACGAGGACCGCAACAGCCCCATCGTCGCCAGGACTGTGACGGTCGAACTCACCCCGCAGCACGTCGCTGCGCTCGCCCAGGCCCAATCGGCCGGACGTCTGTCCCTGTCTCTTCTGGGCGTCGAGGACACGACGACCGCGGAAGCGGTCGAGGTCGACCTGAGGGACGTCCTCGGGATCGAGGAGCAGAAAGTGGTCGAGACGGTCGAGGAAGAGAAATGCTTCGTCCGCCGCCGGAACGGCGAAGAGATCATCTCGGTCCCGATCCCCTGCACCAACTGAGACCATCGCGCAGTCGCGAAGACCCCTCAAGCGCGCCACCACATCCGGTGGCGCGCTTTGTTTTTGACGCTACCATTACCGTTGTGTTGCGCCTCGCCCACATCAGCATGGTCATCCAAACCTCTGATTGTTGAAAAATTTCCAACATTGCCTCATCGTCCGCGATATAAGGGCGCAGACCCGGAAAACTGAGGCGTGATCGGAAAGGCAGGTCACATGACTTTTGATAGATTCTTGAAGGCGACGCTATTGAGCATCGCCGTAACGGCCGCGACGGCATCCCCAGGCGGGGCGCAGTCATTGACCATCATGGAAGGGGAGACGACAACGGCACTCCAGGTTCCGCTGAACCGGGCAGTCGTGGTCGAAGCTGAAAATCCCTTTGCTGAACTTTCTATCGCTAACCCGGGCATCGCGGACATCTCGACATTGTCCGACCGCACGATCTACGTCCTCGGCAAGGCGCCGGGACGCACGACGCTGACGCTTCTCGGCCCCGACGGCCGGCTCATCACGAACGTCGAGGTCCAGGTGACCCCCGACATCGCCGAGTTCAAGGAGCGTCTGCGGCAAATCCTTCCCGGCGAAGGCATCGAGGTCCGCACCGCGAACGACGGCATCGTCCTGTCGGGCGTGGTCTCCTCGATCGAAAAGCTCGACCGGGCACTCGACCTGGCCAGCCGCTATGCGCCTGATCGGGTCTCGAACCTCATGGTCGTGGGCGGCACTCACCAGGTGATGCTCAAGGTGCGCTTCGCAGAAGTGCAGCGTACCGTGCTGAAGAGCCTCTCGTCGGGCCTCTCGATCGTCGAGGCTGGCTCCGACGCGGCGATTTCGGCCGCGGGCGGCTCTGGTTCGCTTGTTCCGGGCTCCAGCATCGGTGCGCCGGGCTCGACCATCCTGAACCTGAACAGCGCCGTCGCTGGACAGGCCGCAGTCGGCTTCGACATCGGCAGCGTGGCCTTTGCCGTGCTTCTGCAAGCGCTCGAGGAAAAAGACCTCGTCCGCACTCTCGCCGAACCGAACCTGGTCGCGCTCAGCGGTCAGCAGGCCAGCTTCCTCGCCGGTGGCGAGTATCCGATCCCCGTCGTCGACGACGACGGCGGCGTTACCATCGAGTACAAGCCCTTCGGCATCCAGCTTACCTTCACGCCCCGAGTGATCGACGGATCCCGGATCAACCTCGAACTGAACGCGGCGGTTTCGGCCATCGACGGTCAGACCACGATCACCAACGCGGGCTTCGCGATCAACGGCTTCAGCCGCCGCGAGACCGAGACGACGGTCGAGATGATGGACGGGCAGAGCTTCGCGATCGCGGGTCTTCTGCAGGATGACTTCAACGACTCCGTCAACCAGGTGCCGTGGTTGGGCGACGTGCCGATCCTGGGCGCGCTCTTCCGCAGCACGAACTACCAGCGCAGCCAGTCGGAACTGGTCGTGATCATCACGCCGCACCTCGTATCGCCGACGTCTGGCGAAGCGCTGGCGCTGCCGACCGATCGCGTCCGCCCGCCCACGGAAAGCGAGCTGTTCCTCTTCGGACAGACCGCGCGTCCCGCAGGCGCACCCCGGAGCGGTGCTGCGGCCGAAGTGGCCAAGCAGGACTTCGCCGGCTCCTATGGCTATGTGATGGAGTGAGACCGATGACCATGAACATCAAAACCCTTCTGGTCGGCGCGGCCGCGCTCGCACTGACCGCCTGTGGCGAAGCCACCCCGTCCTGGAACGCCGAAGCAGGCGCCTTCATCGACGAGGGCGGGTTCGGGAACCCCACGATGCACAACATGATGGCGCAGAAATGCGCTGGTCAGGCGAAGGGATACATCGTCCCCGATCCGGTCGTGGCCCTGCATCCCTCCAGCACCGCGGCGAACCCGGTCTATGCCCGTGGCTCGATCCGCTGCTCAGGACAACTGAACGGCAAGTACGCTCAGGTGATCTGGCAGGAATACATCCGCAGCGCGGTTCCCCCCTCGACACTCGACGGTGGCGGCCTGCAGGCGATCGAAAGCGCGGCCGGCGGCGGCGCCTGATCCCAGCCACAGTATTGTTTCGAAGGGCGGCCAACGGCCGCCCTTCTTCTTTGGGATCGTTGTTCGAAATCGAATAATTACGATCTTTTAGCCTCAATGTCGCCAACTTTGCCGGGCACCTGTTGCGGGTCGGGCGACATACGTCGAGTCGCGTCTCGTCCGTTCAGAATGCCGTGTGTCCCGCGCAAACCGGGGCACCCATACGGAAGGACGTGAGGGTATGACGAGCAACGTGGCCTTGCAGGATGAACCCGAACCGATCGTGGCCTGCACGATCAGCCGGGATGTCCAGAATTTCGATCTGCTGATCGAGGACATGGAAAGCCTCTGCGGCGAGAATTGGGGCGACCTGTCGGTCGACGACGCCGGCCTCTTCTTCGACCAGCCCGAATCCGACACCCTCGAATTCGTCGTGATCGCCATCGACCAGGAGGACGAAGGCGACGCCGATCGCCTGGTCGACCTCGTCAAGCGCGCCTCGCAGCAGAAGATCAAGGTCCTGATCGTCGCGGAAGAGGTCAGCCCGATCCTCCTGCACCGCCTCCTCAAGATCGGGGCACAGGAATTTATCCCCTACCCCCTGCCCGACGGCGCGCTCAACGACGCCATCGAGCGGATGCGCGAACGCGCCAGCCAGGCCGAGATGGTCGCGGCGAACCTGCGCACAAACCTCAAGGCCACAGGCGACCGCGACGGCGTCGTGATCCCGGTCCACGGCCTGGCCGGCGGCACGGGCGCCACGACCTTCGCTGTCAACCTCGCGTGGGAGCTTGCCAACATCGACGAGGGCGACGAGGCGATGCGCGTCTGCCTGATCGATCTCGACCTCCAGTTCGGCTCGGTTTCGACCTACCTCGACCTGCCCCGCCGCGAGGCCGTCTTCGAGCTTCTCCAGGACACCTCGTCCATGGACAGCGAAAGCTTCATGCAGGCGCTTCTGACCTACGAGGAAAAACTCCAGGTCATGACCGCGCCAAGCGAGCTCATCCCGCTCGACATCATCGGCCAAAAAGATGTCCAGAAGATCATCGAGATCGCCAAGTCGAACTTCGACTACGTTGTCATCGACATGCCGAAGACCGTCGTGATGTGGACCGAGACGGTCCTCACGGCGGCGCACGTCTACTTCGCGATGGTCGAGCTCGACATGCGGTCGGCCCAGAACACCCTGCGCGTCATCCGGGCGCTCAAGGGCGAGGATCTGCCCTACCAGAAGCTGCGCTACGTCCTGAACCGCGCGCCCGGCTTCACCGACCTCAACGGCAAGAGCCGCGTCAAGCGGATGGCCGAGAGCCTCGACATCAAGATCGAGGTCCTGATGCCCGACGGCAGCAAGCAGGTCGCGCAGTCGAACGATCACGGCGTGCCGCTCTCGGAAGTCGCCGCCAAGAACCCCCTTCGGAAAGAGATCCAGAAGCTGGCTCTCTCGATCCACGAAACGAACATCGCGGCCGCCGAAGGCGCCTGAGCTGAACAAGGAGCACTCCGTTGTTTTCCAAGTACAAGAAGGGCGACCAACCGCCCGGGAAGCCTGATCTCCAGCCGATCCAGGGCGGCCAGTCCCAGCTCACGTCCCGGCCCGTCTCGGTTCCGGCCCAGACGGGGAGCCGCCGTCAGGTCAGCCGCGTGCCGGGTCAGCCGGCGCCGGTCGACAAGGAAAAAAAGCGCAAGGAGCGTCTAGGCGAGATCAAGCTCGAGCTTCACAAGCGGCTTCTCGACAACCTGAACCTCGGTGCGCTCGAGACCGCTTCGGAAAGTGACCTCCGGTCCGAGATCGTCGCCATTTCGGGCGAAGCCTTGGACGAGATGGGCGTCGTCCTGAACCGCGAAGAGCGGCAGACGCTGAACCAGGACCTCTACGACGAGGTGACGGGCCTCGGCCCGCTCGAGCCGCTTCTGAAAGACGACTCGATCAACGATATTCTCGTGAACGGCCCGCAGCAGGTCTTCGTCGAACGCGCCGGCAAGCTCGAGTTGACCGACACGTCCTTCAAGGATGAACGCCACCTTCTGCGGATCATCGACAAGATCGTGTCCGCAGTGGGCCGGCGGGTCGACGAATCGAACCCCTATGTCGACGCCCGTCTCGCTGACGGCTCGCGTTTCAACGCGATGGTGCCTCCGATCGCGGTCGACGGCTCGCTGGTCTCGATCCGTAAGTTCAAGAAGGAAAAGCTTGCGGTCGACGACCTCGTCAACTTCGGCGCCTTCACCGAGGAAATGGCGGCCTACCTTCAGGCCGCAGTCGCCACCCGCCTCAACATCATCGTCTCGGGCGGTACAGGTTCGGGCAAGACGACCACGCTGAACGCGCTGTCGTCCTTCATCGACAACGCCGAGCGCATCCTGACGATCGAGGATACGGCGGAACTTCAGCTCCAGCAGACCCACGTCGGCCGGATGGAAAGCCGCCCCCCCAACGTCGAGGGCAAGGGCGCCGTCACGCAGCGCGACTGTCTGCGAAACGCCCTCCGGATGCGTCCAGACCGCATCATCGTCGGCGAGACGCGCGGCGAGGAAGTCATCGACATGCTCCAGGCCATGAACACGGGCCACGACGGGTCGATGACGACGATCCACGCCAACTCCGCCCGGGATGGCGTCAGTCGTCTCGAGAACATGATCGCGATGGCCGGCATCGAGATGCCCATCAAGGCGGTCCGCAGCCAGATCGCTTCGGCTGTGAACCTGATCGTGCAGGCGTCGCGCCTTCAGGACGGTTCGCGCCGGATGGTTTCGATCACCGAGGTGACGGGCATGGAAGGCGAGGTGATCTCGATGCAGGAGGTCTTCCGCTACCAGCGCGTCGGTCTCACTCCCGACAACAAGATCATCGGCCACTTCACGGCGACCGGCGTGCGCAGCCACTTCTCGGAACGCTTCCGGATGTGGGGCTACGACCTTCCGGCGCAGATCTTCGAACCCTTCGCCGCGGAGTAGCCTCAAATGGTCATCAGCGCAGAACCACTCATCTACGGCCTGATCTTCCTCGCGGTTCTCGCGCTGGTGCAGGGCATCTACCTGTCGGTCTTCGGCAAGTCGATCAGCCTCAACAGCCGCGTCAACCGCCGCCTCGAGATGCTCGAGAAGGGCGCCGGCCGCGAGCAGGTGCTGGAACAACTCCGCAAGGAAATGTCCCAGCACATGAAGTCGAAGTCGATCCCGCTCTATGCGATCCTCGCCGACAAGGCCCAGAAGGCGAACATCGCCTTCACGCCGGGCCAACTCATCATGGTGATGGGTGTGCTGACCGTCGTCGCCTTCTTCCTGCTGACCTTCGGCACGGCGGCCTCGCTGCCGATCCGGCTGGTCCTGTCGCTGATGATGGGCGTGGGCGCAGTCTACATCTGGGTTAACCGCACCGCCAAGAAGCGCCTGGGAATGCTGGCAGAACAGCTTCCCGACGCGGTCGAACTCATGGTGCGCTCGCTGCGCGTCGGCCACCCCTTCACCTCGGCTCTACAGATCGTCGCGAAAGAGGTGCCGGACCCGCTCGGCACGGAAATGGGCGTCATCTCGGACGAGGCCGCCTATGGCCGCGACGTGGGCGACGCGCTCAAGTCCATGGCGGAACGGATGGACATGCAGGACCTGCGCTTCCTCGCCGTCGCCGTGACGATCCAGCAGACCTCGGGCGGCAACCTGGCCGAGATCCTCGACGGTCTCGCCAAGGTCGTGCGCTCGCGCTTCCGCCTCTTCCGCCGGGTCAAGGCGATCACCGCCGAAGCGAAGTGGTCGGGCATGTTCCTGTCGCTGTTCCCGATCCTGGCGCTCGTGATGATCAACGTCATCCAGCCCAACTATTATGACGACGTGAAAGAGACGGCGTACTTCATCCCCGCCTGCCTCGTCGTCGCCGCCTTCCTCACCGTGAACATCTTCGTGATGCGCATGCTCGTGAACATCAAGGTCTAGGCCAATGGAATACGTCACCACCCTTTTCGCCCAGGCGAACACCTTCCTTCACGACCAGTTCGGTGAGCTTGCGCCGCTTCTGGTCATCGGCGTCCTCGGTCTTTTCCTGGTCGTGCTGACGCTGCCCGCCCTTCTCAAGAAGGAAAAGGACCCCTTCGAGCAGATCCGTCGCGCCACCCGCGCCAGCGCCGGCGAGGCCGACGGCAAGGCCCGTCTCCGCCGCGGTCGCGGCAAGGGCGTCGACAAGCTCGAGAAATACTCGAGCTTCCTCGAACCCCAGGACGCCAAGGCCTATTCCGAAACGCGCCTGAAGCTGATGCAGGCCGGCTACCGCGGGAAAGACGCAGTGCGGACCTACCACTTCCTCCAGTTCGCGCTCGGGATCGGATGTCTTGTCCTCGGCAGCCTCTACGCGATCTACAACAGCGTCACCGGCGAGCCTTCGACCCAGTCGCTGATCATGTCCGTCCTCATCCCCGGTATCGTCGGCTATGTCATGCCCAAGTACTGGGTCACCAAGCGCCAGCAGTCGCGCCAGGAAGAAATCACCAACGGCTTCCCCGACTCCCTCGACATGATGCTCGTCTGCGTCGAGGCCGGACAGTCGCTCGATCAGTCGATCATCCGCGTGTCCAAGGAAATCCGCGCGGGCTTTCCCGCCCTCGCCGACGAATTCGAAATGGTCGCCCAGGAGATGAAGGCGGGCAAGGACAAGCAGCTCGTCCTGCGCGACATGTCCGAGAGGACCGGCGTCGCCGACGTCGCCAGCTTCGTCACCGTGCTGATCCAGTCCGCCACCTTCGGTACCTCGATCGCCGAGGCGCTCCGCGTCTATGCGTCCGAGATGCGCGACAAACGGATCATGCGCGCCGAAGAGAAGGCAAACACCTTGCCGACCAAGATGACCCTTGCCACAATGCTCCTGACAGTGCCGCCGCTTCTGATCATCCTGATCGGGCCGTCGGTCTATGGCATTGCAGAGACGCTGTCGAAAGCTGGCTTCTAAAGGGGCGTATGCAACGCAGAAACGCGATTGGGGCGATTGCCGCCCTGACCATGCTGGCCGCCTGCGACACCGCAGGCGGCCTTCGCCAATCCGAGGGCAGCCCTTTCGCGCCCAGTGGCCGGCCGGCGGACGAGGACTCGGTCGATGGTCTCATCGTCGGACACAGGCTGATGGCCTCGGGCGAATACGAGCTGGCGCTGAAGGCCTATTACCGCGCCGCCTCCGAGCAGGGCGTGAACGCCGACGTGCTCTCGGCCATCGGTTCGGCCAACCTCCAGCTCGGGCGCCTCAACCAGGCCGAACAGATCCTGCGCCGCGCGACCGAGCTGGACGAGACCTTCCCGCCCGCATGGAACAACCTGGGCGTCGTCCTGATGGAGCAGGGCTCCTATGGCGAGGCGAGCCGGGTCTTCCGCCTGGCCTTCGCTCTCGACAGTGGCCAGAGTGCCGAAATCCGCGAAAACCTTCGCTTGGCCCTCGCAAAGCTTGAAAATCCCGCATATGCTCCGCCTGATGAGTTTCGCCTGGTGCGCCGGGGGCCGGGATATTACCGGATCCTCGAAACACCCGAGAACCCCTAGACGGGCAAGCCAGGGCGGATGCGAGCAGCAAGGGACGAAGTGCTATGCGGAACGCTGGTCTGATCGGTCTCTGTGTCGTCGGTATCATGGGCCTGACGGCCTGCGGCGAGCGCGGAATCACGGATGAGGAAGTCGAACAGGCGATCAAGGACGTCAACGTCATCGACGAGACGAACCTGACAGACGTCATGCTCACCGTTGCCGACCCTAACGAAGCCGTCGTCTACTTCGAGCGGACGATCGCACAAAACCCCGGCCGGATCGACCTTCACCGCGGACTGGCGCAGTCGCTCGTCCGCGCCAAGAAGCCGACCGCCGCCGCCACGGCGTGGGAAAAGGTGCTGACCATGCCCGGCGCCAACAGCGAGGACCGCGTCGAATACGCCGACGCCCTGATCCGCGCGAACGAGTGGAAGAAGGCCGAGGCCGAACTCGACAAGATCCCGCCCACCCACGAGACCTACAAGCGCTATCGCCTCGAGGCGATGATCGCGGACTCGAACAAGGAGTGGGAGAAGGCGGACAGCTTCTACGAGATCGCCGTCGGCCTCACGACCACGCCCTCGGGCACCCTGAACAACTGGGGCTACTCCAAGCTCAGCCGCGGCGATTACGTGGGCGCCGAACGGCTGTTCGGCGAGGCTCTGACCTATGACGCCGGCATGTTCACAGCGAAGAACAACCTTGTCCTCGCGCGGGCGGCACAGCGCAACTACGACATGCCGGTCGTGCAGATGTCCCAGATCGAGCGGGCGCAGCTTCTCTATACGGCGGCGCTTTCGGCGATCAAGCAGGGCGACCTGAACACCGGCAAAGCGCTTCTGGATGATGCCATCGATACGCATCCGCAGCACTTCGACGCCGCGATCCGCAGCCGCGAAGCGCTCGAGAAGCAGGGCTGACGATCCCGGAATGTCGATAGACTGGACGACGGCCGCCTGGTTCCTGCCTTTCGTCGCGCCCATCACCGTCTGGGTGGCGTGGAGCGACATGGCCTCGATGAAGATTCCGAACAAGGCCGTCCTGGCCCTGCTCGCGGTCTTCGTTGTCGTGGGCCTCGTCGCCCTTCCCTTCGGTGAATACCTCTGGCGCTACGCCCACTTCGGCGTGGTGCTTGCCATCGGCTTCGTCCTCAGCGCCATCGGCGGCGTGGGAGCCGGCGACGCCAAATACGCCGCCGCGATGGCGCCCTTCATCGCGCGCCCCGATTTCATGCCGTTCATGTTCCTCTTGGCAGCGACCGTGATCGCGGCCTTCATCCTGCACCGCCTCGCCCGCGCCTCGGCCATCCGGCAGAGGTTCGAGACCTGGGAAAGCTGGACGCGGCGCGAGTTTCCGATGGGTTTCGCGCTGGCGCCCGCGCTGCTGTTCTACCTGCTGATCGGCTTCTTCACCGGCTGACGCGGTAAAGCGCCATGAGATCGTCGTCGCGGACAAGCTCCAGCCGGTCCTCCACGGCTTTCAGATCCTCGACCATGATGCCCCGCACCCGCTGCACGAAACTGCACTTCGGCACCATCACGAAGTCCGCATGATCGAGCCCGGTCAGCCCGCCGTAGTACCACGGTGCGCCGCCGCCGAGCGGGGCGAGGTCCCCGAACAGCCAGAACGCCGACAGGATGTCCGCGACGAAGACCTGCCCGCCCTCGGGCACGCCCGCCTCCGCCATCGCCTGTCCCAGGGTCTCGAAATAGGCTCGTGAGCCCGCCATCCATTCGCAGGCCGGAAAGGTCGCACCCTTCAGTTCGGCCAGCGGCGGACGATCGACGACCTCGCTGTAGCGCGCCCACTGCGGCATCGAGCGGTCGAGGTCGACGTTCGCGGTCATCATGTAGCCGCGGTCGGTCCGGATGAAGAGGTCACCCTGAGCCGGGTCCGGCAACATGCGCACGAAACGTGCCGGGTCAAAGGCCAGATGCTCGAAATTCACCCGGAAGGCATTGTAAAGAGAAGGGAATTCAAGCGTCACCGCAATGATCGCCAGGACCGTCATGCCCTGCCGCAAACTGCCGCCGGGCACTCTCGCCTCGTCGGTCGCGGGTCTCAGCGCCAAGAGAAGGACGGGCATCAGGTAAAGCCACTGGGGCACGTTTCCGAAGTTCTGGTAGGTGACGTAGATCGAGCCGGCGACCAGCCACAGCAGCCCCAGCGCCAAAAGCCCGTGGCCCGCCCGCCGGACCAGAAAGACCGCGGCGATCCCCGTCAGCGTGGCCCCCATATAGACCGGCCCCGTCAGGACGACCTGGAACGGCACGCCCACGAATGGCCGCACCTCGGAGGCCGCCACCGCCCTAAGGTCACCCAGATACGCCAGCCAGAAGCCGATCCCGTGAGCGGCCGTCACCGCGACCGCCACGGCAAGCCCCGTCAGCGCGGCCCACAGCACCGCGCGCCCCTGCCCCCGAGCGACCAGCGCCAATCCCGCGGCGGGGGCGACGGCGACGAAGTAGGTCACCTTGATGAGCAGGAGCACCGCACAGAGAAGCCCGATCAGCGCCCCGTCCAGCGCCTGACGCTCTCGCCGCGCGGGGAGGAACGCCAGCACCACGGCGACGAAGGACAGCGCCCAGCCCCACCTGTTGTAATGCATCGAGATCGTGGCACCCGACGTCGCCGTCCCATAGCTCAGCGCCACCACGAGCCCCAGCGTGACGAGGCCGAAATAGAACGCCAGACCGCGCGTCAGCCGCAGCGCCGCATAGGTCGCCAGGGGCCAGAGGGAAAGCGCCACGAGAAGCTGGCCGAGGATGATCGACGTCCCGACGCTGTAGCCCGCCTTCAGGAGCCACGCGAAGGGCAGAACCGAGAAGACACCAAGCGGGGTTGGAAAATCCAGGTGCGGCACTTGCCCCTCCCGCATCCGGAAGAGGATGTCGAGAAGGTGATAGGTGTCCCCCTCGTGCGCGTCGAGATAAAGCCCGCCCTTCAAGAAAGGCAGGCCGCCCAGCGCCATCGTGAACGCCAGCAGCACCGCCGCCAGGACAAGGGGATTTGGCCTGCTCATGCCCCATCCTTTTCCATTTTTTGGCCACAATAACGGGTCATGTTCGGCCCGGCAAAGATGTGCCACCGGTTATTGTTCAAAATCGGGCAACGCCGGGGCGCATCGGGAAATCTTTGGTGAGGCCGAGTGCTGCAATGAACATGGAATCGTCGAACGTCATCGCCCCTCCGGCGCCCCGGTCGCTTGCGGGCATGAAGCTGCCCGCGGTGATGATGCGTGACATCCTGCTTAAGACAAGCTTCCGGATGAACCTCGAAACCTGCACCGAACTGGCCCGGGCGATCTGCCTGCCGGTTCCGGTCACGCAGGAGCTGATCGACGTCGCCCGCGAGCAGAAGCTGATGCAGTCGACCGGCACGCTGCACGCCAACTCGGGCGGCGAGATGGGCTATCAGCTGACCGACGCCGGCAAGGCCCGTGCGCTCGACGCCCTGGCCCAGTCCGAATACTACGGCGCCATGCCCGTCCCGCTCGAGGTGTACTCCGAGCAGGTCCGCCGCCAGTCGATCCGCAACATCCAGGTCACGCGCGATCAGCTTCTGTCGGCGATGGGTCACCTGATCCTGCCGAACGAGCTTCTCGACCACCTCGGACCCGCCGTCAGCGCGGGACGTTCGATCCTGATGTACGGGCCTCCGGGCAACGGCAAATCCTCGATCTCGAACGGCATCCGCAACGCGCTCGGCGACAAGATCTACGTTCCCCGCGCCATCGAATATGCGAGCCAGGTCATCACGGTCTATGACCCCATCGTCCACTCCGCCGCCGAGACGCTCGAGGACGATCCGAATTCGCTCCGCCGCACGTCGAACCGCTACGACACCCGCTATGTCCTCTGCGAGCGGCCGACGGTCATCACGGGCGGCGAGCTGTCACTCTCGATGCTCGACCTCGTCTACAACCCGACGGCGCGGACCTACCAGGCGCCGCTGCAACTCAAGTCCACCGGCGGCATCTTCATCGTCGACGACCTTGGCCGACAGGAAGAACCGCCGCAGGCGCTGGTCAACCGCTGGATCGTGCCGCTCGAGGAATCGAAGGACATCCTTGCCCTGCAGTCGGGCGAGAAGTTCACGGTGCCCTTCGACACGCTTGTGATCTTCTCGACCAACTTCCACCCGAACGAGATCTTCGACAAGGCGGCGCTGCGCCGGATCTTCTTCAAGATCAAGATCGACGGGCCGGAGCAGGAGGATTACCTGAAGATCTTTGCGATGGTCGCACGCAAGCGGAAGATGCCGCTGGACGAGGATACGCTCGTCTACCTCATCAAGAACAAGTACCCGACCATCGACAACATCTACGCGAACTACCAGCCGATCTTCCTGATCGACCAGATGATCGCCATCTGCGAGTTCGAGGGCATCCCCTACCAGATGTCGCCGGAGTTGATCGACCGTGCCTGGGCGAACATGTTCGTGAAGGAAGAGAAGATCGTCCACTGACGATCCTGCCACGCCGAAATCAGGAACGGACGGCCGTAGGGTCGTCCGTTCGCGTTTGAAGGTCAGGATCTCAGGCGGGCCGCGTCGCCGACAACGGCTGCTCGTTCAGAAGCATCGAGATGCCGAAGGCCAGCGCCGACATGGCCGCCGCGATCCAGAACACCGGATGCAGCGCCGACGAGATGCCGTCCGTCACCAGCGCCTGCGCCTCGGGCGGCAGCGACCGGACATAGGCGGCGCTCAGCGAGCTGAAGCCCACGCCGTCGAGTTCGCCTTCCAGATGCCGCGCGATGCCCGCGCTGAAGATCGCCCCGAAGGCCGCGGTGCCGATCGAGCCACCGATCAGCCGGAACATGTTGGTCGATGCCGTCCCCACCCCCAGCATGGCGAAGGGCACCGCGTTCTGCACCGCAGCCACGCCGACCGCGAAAACCGGCCCAAGACCGATGCCCACGCCGCCGAGGGACAGCGCGATGGACCACAGGGGCGTCTCGGCCGAAACCTGCGTCAGCGACAGCATCGCCAGCGCCAGGATGGCGGTCGATCCGATCGGCAGGCGCTTGTAGCGTCCCGTCCGTGACATGAGTTGCCCGGCCAGGGTCGAGGTAACGATCAGCCCGCCCATCATCGGCAGCAGGAACAACCCCGACACGGTCGGCGTCACGCCCTTCACGATCTGAAGAAAGAGCGGCAGGAAGGTGATCGTCCCGAACATCGCCGTGCCGACAAGAAAGCCGACGGCGTTAATGACGAGGAAGGTGTTGTTGCGGAAAAGGCTCATCGGCAGGATCGGCTCGGCCGCCCGCCGCTCGACCGCGACGAAGCCGACAAGGGCCAGGACGAAGGCCGACATCAGCCCCGCCATCTCGACGCTCGCCCACGGCAGAACCGTGCCACCCATGTTCGACAGAAGGACGGCCGACGAAAGGACCGCCGCCAGAAGCGCCGCGCCGGCATAGTCGATGGACCGCTGTACCCGAGGCGGCGAGTCGAGCGCCATGCCCAGAAGGACGAAGGCCAGGACGCCGAAGGGGAGGTTGACGAAGAAGATCCAGTGCCAGCTCAGGCTTTCGACCAGGAACCCGCCCAAAAGCGGACCGATCACGGTCGAGACGCCGAAGGCCGCGCCCAGGACACCCTGCGCACGCCCGCGCTCGCGCGGCGGAAGCAGGTCTCCGACGACGGCCATAGACAGCACGATCAGGCTTCCGCCGCCCAGTCCCTGCACCAGACGGCCCAGGATCAGCACGCCCATGCTCTGCGCCAGACCGCAGAGAACGGCGCCCAACATGAACACCCCGATGGCGCCCCACATCACCATCTTGCGCCCGTAGAGGTCGCCCAGCTTGCCCGCGATCGGCGCGCCGACGGTCGAGGCCAGCAGATAGGCCGTGATGACCCAGGTAATGTGGTCGAGCCCGCCCAGTTCCGCGACGATGACCGGAAGGGCCGGAGACACGATGGTCTGACCGAGCGAGGCGAAAAGCAGCGTGATGCCGACCGCGCCAAGTCCGAGGCGGACAGAGGCGGAGGACAAGGGGGAGGGGTCCACGGAATCGGCGGTGGCGGTCATGCCGGAAGGCTCCAGAAGAAAGTGCCGCGCAGGTGCGCGGTTTGTTGCTTGCGGGGGCGGTAGATACATGCGATATGCACATAACTGTCAAAGGCATATAATTCGGGAACCATCACTTGGCAAGCCGGAATGAACGACTGAAGCAGGACCTCGCCGCCGCAGGGGTCGACCCCGAAGCCGTGGATTATGCGTTCCGTGTCGACGCCGTTCTCCAGCGGTGGCGCCGCCGCTTCCAGAAGCGCGAGCTTGGCCAGCGCGCCATCGCCGACATGGGCCTTCCCATCGACCTGTCGCAGCTCGACGCGCTGACCGTCATCTGGTCGCCCGCGAACGAATACGACGATGGCGGCGAGGGCGAGATCATGGTCGGCACCGTGGCGCAGCGCCTCGCCGTCGATCCCTCGCGCGCCAGCCGCATCGTGTCTGAGCTGATCCGGCGCGGTCTCGTGACCCGCGGCGTCAGCCAGCACGACGCCCGCCGCGCCATCCTCCAGCTTACGCCCCTCGGCGAGACGCTTGTCGAGACGGTGCGTGAATACAAGTTCCTCTTCATGGGTGCCTTCCTCGCCGGCTGGACACCCGAGGAACGCGCCGATTTCCTCCCCCTTCTCGACCGCTTCAGCAGCTGGTCCACCGGCCCCGATGACGCCGACGGCCGCATCGCCGCCGAGATCGAGAAGCTGCGCCGGTCGGTGTCCGACCTCACGATCCCCGACTGAGCGGGGTTGGTAAACGCCTCCCCCGGATGCTAGGCAGAAGCCATCGTCCTTGTCCGAGGCCCCCTTGTCCGACCCCGTCCTCCTGACCTTCACCGTGATGAAGAACGAGGGACCCTTCATCGTCGAATGGGTCGCCTGGCAAAGGCTCATGGGCGTCGACCGCATCCTCGTCCTCAGCAACGACTGCGACGACGGCACCGACCTGATCCTCGACCAGCTCGACCGAATGGGCGTCGTCCGCCACCTGCCGAACCCGATGGCGATCGCACCCGCCGAAAGCGCCCTTCGCCTCAAGCCGCACACCACCGGCATCGCCTATGCCCGGCTCCTGCGCGACTGGCGCGATGCCGACTACGTGTTCCTCTCCGACGTCGACGAGTTTCCCGTTCTGACCGGCGGCGACGGCGGCCTGAAGGACCTCCTCGCCCGGCTGGACTGGCCCGACGTGCTGTCGATCTCGGAGACCGTCTTCGGCATCGGCGACCGCATCGCCTACGAGGATCGACCCGTCACCGGCCAGTTCGTCCAGTGCTCCAGCACGCGCCCCGGCAAGTGGCGCAGCCGCCGCGGCTTCAAGTCGATCACGCGCACCGACCCCCGCCTGTCGATCCGCAACCACCGCCCCATCGCCCGCAAGGCGGCGGCGGGCGATCTGTCCTGGCTCGACGGGTCGGGACGCCCCTTTCCCGAGGACCTCCGCCACGTCCACCAGAAAGGCACCGACGCGCGCGGCATGTTCGACCTCGTCACCCTGCACCACTATGCGCTCCGGTCGCTCGAAAGCTTCCTCGTCAAGGTCGCGCGCGGGGACGCCGTGGTGGAAAACCGCGTCGACAAGACCTACTTCCGCCGCAGGAACCAATCCTTCGAACGGAACGATACGATGCTCGCGCACCAGGACAGGCTTGCCGGGGAAATCGACCGACTGAAGGCCGATGCCCGCCTCGCCGAGCTGCACGACCGTGCGGTCGAGGCGCACCGCGCCAAGATCGAGACGCTGAAGCGGACGCCGCTCTACGAGGACCTGTTGCGCATGGTGAAGGCCCCTGCCCGCGCCGATGGCTGACGCCCTTCCCGCGCGGTTCCACGACTGGTTCGCCTCGCGCGGCTGGTCCGCGCACCCCCACCAGATCGACATGGCGGCCAATGCGCAGGATCCGGCGCTGCTCCTCGTCGCGCCCACGGGCGGCGGCAAGACCCTCGCGGGCTTCCTGCCGACGCTCGCCGAACTGGCCCAGGGCGGACACGAGGGCCTCCACACCATCTACGTCTCGCCCCTCAAGGCGCTGGCCGCCGACATCCGCCGCAACCTCTCGACCCCCATCGCCGAGATGGGCCTGCCGATCCGCGTCGAGGACCGCACCGGCGACACCTCGGCCACCCAGCGGAAACGTCAGCGCGCCGACCCGCCACACATCCTGCTGACCACGCCCGAAAGCCTCGCCCTCCTCCTGTCCTACGAGGATGCGCCTCACATCTTCGCGGGCCTCAGCCGCGTCATCGTCGACGAGATTCACGCCCTGGCCGAATCCAAGCGCGGCGATCAGCTCATGCTGAGCCTCGCCGAGTTGCAGGCGCTTCGCCCCGGCCTCCGCCGCGTCGGCCTCTCGGCGACCGTCGAAGACCCCGACGCCATCGCCCGCTACCTCGCGCGGCATCCCGACCCTTGTCGCATCGTCCATGCCGACCCGGGTCCCGACCCCGACATCGCGATGCTCAGGACCGACGAGCTGCCGCCGTGGTCCGGGGGCGGCGGGGGATACGCCATTCCGCGGGTGCTGGAAGAGGTGAAGAAGCACAGGACGACTCTCATCTTCCACAACACCCGCGCCCAGGCCGAGATCTTCTTTCACGAACTCTGGCTCCGCAACGACGAGAGCCTGCCCATCGGCATCCACCACGGCAGCCTCGCCCGCGAGCAGCGGCAGCGCGTCGAGGCCGCGATGGTCGCGGGCCAACTTCGCGCCATCGTCTGCACCGGCACGCTCGACCTCGGCATCGACTGGGGCGACGTCGACCTCATCATCCAGGTCGGCGCGCCGAAGAACGTCAAGCGCCTCGTCCAGCGCATCGGTCGCGCCAACCACCGCTACAACGCTCCGTCAAAGGCGCTGGTGGTGCCGGCCAACCGCTTCGAGGTCGTCGAATGCGTGGCAGCTCTCGACGCCGTGCGCGAACGCGATCTCGACGGCGAGCCGCGCGGGCCGGGACCGCGCGACGTGCTGTGCCAGCACATCCTCATCCACGCCTGCCGTGCGCCGTTCGAGGCCGGCGCGCTCTACGACATCTTCCGAACCGCCGGCGCCTATTCCGGCCTGACCCGCCGGGCCTTCGACGAGTGTCTCGACATGATGGCGACGGGCGGCTACGCGCTGCGCGCCTATGACCGCTGGCAGAGGCTCAAGCAAAGGCCCGACGGGTTCTGGCAACTGCGCGACCCGCGAGCGGCCCAGCACATCCGCCGCAACCTCGGCACCATCCAGGACACCGAGACGCTCAAGGTCCGCCTGCGCAACCGGATGGGAGGCCAGCCTCTCGGCGAGATCGAGGAGGGCTTCGCGTCCACGCTGACCCCCGGCGACACCTTCCTCATCGGCGGGCAGGTCGTGCGCTACGAGGGCCTGCGCGAGATGACGGTTGAAGTCACGCGCCGCGCCGACAAGCCGCCGAAGATCGCCACCTTCGCGGGGACCAAGTTCGCGACCTCTACCGAGCTCAGCCACCGCATCCTGCGCCTCTTCCAGTCCGACGACTGGTCCGCCCTCCCCGCCCACACCGCGGGATGGCTGGCGCTTCAGCGCGAGCGCTCCCAGCTTCCGCAAGAGAACCGGCTGCTGGTCGAAAGCTTCCCCCACGACGGACGCCAGAACACCGTGGTCTATGGCTTCGCGGGCCGGAACGCGATGCAGACCCTCGGCCTTCTCGTGACCAATCGGATGGAGGATCTCGGCCTCGGTCCCCTGGGCTTCGTCGCGACCGATTACGCGGTCCTCGTCTGGGGCCTCGACCGGGCGCCCGACGATGCGGCCGCCCTGTTCGATCCGGGCGACTTGCGCGCGACGTTCGAGACCTGGATGAAGGGCAACGCGGTGATGAAGCGCACCTTTCGCGCCACCGCGACCACCGCCATGATGTTGGAGCGGAACCAGGACCGCGACCGCCGCAGCGGTCGGCAGGCGACCTTCTCGTCCGACATCCTCTACGACACGCTCCAGAAGTACGACCCCGGCCACCTCCTCATCGACATCACGCGCGAAGAGGCGATGCGCGGGCTCGTCGACTACGGCCGGGTGGAAGAGATGCTGGACCGCACGCGCGGCCGCATCGACCATGTGATCCTGGACCGCGTGACGCCGCTCGCGGCGCCGCTCTTCCTCGAACACGGGCGCGTCGCCTTTACCGGCGAGGGACGCGAACGGCTGATGGCGGCGGAAGCCGAACGGCTGATGGAGGCGGCGGGACTCGCGTGACCTTTGCCGTGCGTCGCACCGACGCAATACCGACGTGATACCGACGCGATACCGAAGGTCGTTCAAACCCATTCGTGAAACCCCACCGGTCCGTGCTAGAATACCGTCCAACTGCCACCCCGCCGAAAGGTACGACCATGTCTGCCCGTCCCTTCCTCCTCCTGGCACCCCTCGCGATCCTTGCCGCCTGCGCGACCTCGGGCCCCGCCGTCGACGGACGTCAGCCCGCCAACGTCGATGCCGTGGTCGACATGACACCGGTCCTGCGATTTTCGCCCAACCAATTGAAAATAAAGGCTGGCGACACGGTGGAGTTCCGCAACATCTCGGCGTTCACCCACACCGTGTCCAGCCGCGCCAGCGCCATCCCGGCCGGCGCCGTGCCGTTCAACTCCGGCCAGATCAAGGGCGGCGGCACCTATCGCCACACCTTCACCGTCCCTGGCACCTACAACTATTTCTGTGATCCCCATCACAGCGCGGGAATGACCGGGGTGATCGTCGTCTCAGCCTCCTAGGCGCAGAGGTCGTCGATCACCCGAGACAGGAATGCCTCGCCAGCCTCAAGCTGAGAAATCTCAATGAATTCATCGGCCTGATGCGCCTGCGCGATATCGCCCGGCCCGCAGACGACGGCCGAGAAGCCCGCGTCCTGAAAGTGCCCGGCCTCGGTGCCATAGCTGACGACATGCTCGCCGTTGTCGCCCGTGATCGACCGCACCAGCCGCTCTGCCGCGCCATCCGTCTCGGGCCTCAGGCCCGGTACGCCGAAGAACGGATTGAGGTAAATGCCCGACGCTGGCGCCACCGCCTTCATGCCAGCCTCGACCTCGGCGACCTTGTCGCGGAACCACTCTTTCCAGACCTCTTCGTCGTCATCCGGGACGAAGCGCCAGTCGATCGGGAAGTGACAGTCCCCCGCCGTGATGTTGTGCGCGGTGCCGCCCCTGATCTCGCCCACATGCAGCGTCGTCCACGGCGGCTCGAAGATCGAGGCGATGGCCGAAGGGTTCTTCGCACGGTTCAAGTCGTTCATTTCATTGGCCCAAACGATCAGCTTGGCCGCCTCCATGATCGCGTTCACGCCGCGGTGCATGATCGACGAATGGACCTCGTGCCCCTCGACATGGACGTCGAAACCAGTGCCCCCCTTGTGCCCTGTGACGCACTTCATCATCGACGGCTCGCCGATGATCGCGATTGCGGCGCGGGGCAGCCCGGCCTCGTCCATCGCGCGGATGAGGGGCGGCGCGCCCATGCAGCCGATCTCTTCATCGTAGGACAGCGCGATCTGCAGGGGCCGCACAAGGCCAGCATCCTTCGCCCGGACAAGCGCATGGATCGCCAGCGCATCGAATCCCTTCATGTCACAGGATCCGCGGCCATACAGCCGGCCGTCGCGCTCGATCAGCGTCCACGGATCGGTCGACCAGTCCTGCCCCTCGACGGGTACGACATCCGTGTGCCCCGACAGTACGATGCCGCCAGCGACCTCGGGACCGACCGAGCAGAACAGGGCGTGTTTTGTCGGATCGCCCTCTTTCGGGGCCCGGTGAACCTTCAGTCCATGCGCCGTAAGGTACCCCTCGACCCAGTCGATCAGCGGCAGGTTGGTCCCGTGGCTTACCGTGGGAAAGGCAACGAGGCGCTCAAGGATGGCGCGCGGCGACAGCACGTCAGGCATGGGTCGTGTCCTAGCAGGGTCGGACGACGTTAGGCGAAAGGGCAAGACGGGTTCAAGTCGGCTCGCGGAACTCGCGGCGGTGAGAGCCGTTCACCTGCCATGTTCGTTGACAATTCCTTCATGGACGCCGTCTTGCGCGGCACCGTTCTGTCTGCGGTGGGCCTCACCTGGATCGTGTTCCTCGTCCGGATCGTGGGACTGTCCTCGTTCTCCAAGATGACCAACTTCGACTTCGTGATGACCATCGCCATGGGCTCCCTGCTGGCCACCTCCAGTCAGTCGGAGACGTGGCTGGCCTTCGCACAGTCCCTCGCCGCGATAGCGACCCTGTTCGCGGTTCAGGTGATCCTGGCAAAAGCGCGGCTTCGGTGGCCGCGCGTGCGTCGGACCCTACAGAACCGGCCGGTCCTCCTGATGCGGGACGGCCATTTCCTCGAACACGAGATGCGTGCGCAGCGCGTTTCGCGCGGCGACCTGCTCGAGAAACTGCGCGGCGCCAATGTCAGCGATCTTTCGACCGTGAAGGCCGTGGTCCTCGAAACGACGGGAGACGTGTCGGTCCTGCACGGCGACCCGGTCAGCGAGGCTCTCGTGTCAAATGTGGCGTGACATCAGTCGCGGTCGAAACCGCCCCATCCGCCTTTCAGAACGTGGTGGCCCGGCGTCACCTCCTCGTACGTTGAAGGCTCGGGTACATGACCAACCGGGAAGATGGGCGACGGGATCGGCTTGAAGTTCAGATCCTTCTCGGTCTTGCGCCGCCTCGGATCGGCGACCGGCACGGCCTTCAATAGGGCCTGCGTATACGGGTGCCGTGGGTCCTCGAAGATCGCCGAGCGGGGTCCCAGTTCGACGATCCGCCCCAGGTACATGACGCCGACGGAATGACTGACACGCTCGACCACGGCCATGTCGTGGCTGATGAACAGCATCGAGATCCCGAGGTCGGCCTGAAGCTCCATCAGAAGGTTCAGGACTTGCGCCTGCACCGAGACGTCGAGCGCCGAGACCGCCTCGTCCGCGATGATGAGCTTGGGATTGAGGGCGAGCGCGCGCGCAATGGCGACGCGCTGGCGTTGTCCGCCAGACAATTCATGCGGATAGCGGCGCAGGAAACTACGGGGAAGCTCCACCCGGTCGAAAAGCTTCGCCACCTTCTCGGCGCGTTCGCCGGCCGTTCCGATCCCGAAGTTATGCAGCGGTTCGGCCACCTGGTCGGCCAGTCGCATCTGAGGATTGAGCGAGGCGAAGGGATCCTGGAAGATCATCTGCATATCCCGGCGCGCCAGTCGCAGCTCCTCTGGCCCGAAATCCATGACGTTCTCGCCGTCGAGCAGGACGTCGCCCGCCTGAGGCTCGACCAGCCGCAGGATCGAGCGTCCGCAGGTCGACTTGCCGCAGCCCGACTCTCCGACAAGGGACAGCGTCTCACCGGATTTCACCTGGAACGAGACGTCCTCGACCGCATGTACGTTGGCCACGGTGCGGCGGAAGAAGCCGCCCTTCACGGGGAAGCGCGTCGTCAGGTGCCGGACATCCAGAAGAACCTTGTCCTCCTGCACGACGATCGGCCGGATGGCGTCGTTGTCCGATCCCATCAACCGCATCGGCTCGGGCGCGGACTTGCCGGTCATCTCTCCCAGCTTCGGCACGGCGGCGAGAAGCGACTTCGTGTAGTCGTGCTGCGGGTTCTCGAAGATCTCCTCGACCGTCCCCTCCTCGACCTTCCTGCCGCGATACATGACCACGACCCGGTCGGCCATCTGGGCCACGACTGCCATGTCGTGGGTGATGAAGAGAACCGCCGTCCCCGTCTCGCGCTTCAGACGGTCGATAAGCGCGAGGATCTCGGCCTGGATCGTCACGTCGAGCGCGGTCGTCGGTTCGTCGGCAATCAGAAGCCTGGGCTCGCATGCCAGCGTCATGGCGATCACGACCCGCTGACGCATCCCACCGGACAGTTCGTGCGGGTACTGCGTCAGGCGACGCTCCGGCTCGGGGATCCGCACCTGGCGCAGAAGATCGAGCGCACGCTCGGTCGCGGCCTCCTTCGACATTCCGAGATGGACGCGAAGCCCTTCGGTCAACTGGCGACCGACGGTGAAGACGGGATTGAGCGAGGTCATCGGCTCCTGAAAGATCATGCCGATCTCGTTGCCGCGGATCGTCCGCATCAGCCCGTCGCCCGCGCCGGCCACGTCGATCACGCCGCCGTGGCTCTCGCCCCTGTCGAACAGAAGCTGGCCCCTGGTGATCTGGCCACCGCCGAATTCCACCAGACGCATGAGCGAAAGGGACGACACCGACTTGCCGGACCCCGATTCGCCGACGACGCAGACCGTCTCTCCGGGCGCGATCTCGAAGCTTACGTCCTCGACCCCCGGAACGGGACCGTCCTTGGTCTGGAACTCGACGCGCAGGTTGCGCAACGAGACGAGCGGCCGGTCCAGCATGTCTTGGTCCCCGATCAAGGCGTTGCCGATCACGCTAAGCGTCTGGCGGAACACCTGTCAAACGCGGTTCCCTGCGCTTTGCGCGTTTCGCGGGCATCTGACCGATCCGTGGCGTCTTTTTGAACAGTAACCTCGCGGCACCGCTTGCAATATGTTGACCTTTTAGTCGAAGCTTTCGCTGTCCGTGTCCCCGGGTGGGACGATCAACGACGAAAAGCCGAAGGTAGTGCGCAAACCGCAACCTGCCCAATCCAGATCGCACCATATCCGCGCCTCACGGGCGGATACCCGGACACGTTCGATTCCAACAAGGAGTGAGACATGAGACTCAAGACAGCCCTACTCGGGGCGGCCGCGCTCGCTGCGCTGGCCCCGACCGCATTCGCCGCGGGGCACGAGGGCCCGCGCGGCCGCGATGGCGAAGTGAAGATCATCTACTGGCAAGCGCCCTCGATCATGAACCCGTTCCTGTCGGGCGGCACCAAGGACATCGAGGCCGCCTCGATGGTTGTCGAACCGCTGGCCCGCTATGACCCCGAGGGCACCATGCTGCCCTGGCTGGTGGAAGAGATTCCCACGGTCGAGAACGGCGGCGTGACCGAAGACCTGACGCAGATCACCTGGAAGATCACGCCCGGCCTCACCTGGTCGGACGGCACGCCCTTCACCTCGGCCGACGTCAAGTTCACCTACGACTACTGCACACATCCCGAAGGCGGCTGCGCGCAGGCGACCAAGTTCGAAGGTGTCGCCAGCGTCGAGACGCCCGATGAGCAGACCGTCGTCGTCAACTTCGACGGGCCGACCCCCTTCCCCTATGGCCCCTTCGTGGGCAACGAGAGCCCGATCATCCAGGCCGCCCAGTTCGCCGACTGCATGGGTGCGAAAGCCCCCGAGTGTACGGAGGCCAACTTCAAGCCGATCGGCACGGGGCCCTTCGTCGTCACAGAGTTCAAGCCGAACGACGTGATCTCGATGGTCGCCAACGAGAACTACCGAGTGGACGGCAAGCCGGCCTTCGCGACGGTGACGTTCAAGGGCGGCGGCGACGCGGCCGCGGCGGGTCGCGCGGTCATGGAAACGGGTGAGTACGACTATGCCTGGAACCTCCAGCTTGCGCCCGACGTCATCGCGACGATGGAGCAGGGGGGCAAGGGCAAGCCGGTCGTGGGCTTCGGCACGCTGGTCGAACGCATCATGCTGAACCACACCAACCCCGACCCGTCGCTCGGCGCTGAAGAGCGTGCCGTGGTCCGGCCGCACCCCTTCCTTCAGGACCCTGCCGTCTACAAGGCGCTGTCCATGGCGATCGACCGCGCGCTTCTGGTCGAAGTGGGCTATGGTCAGGCCGGTCGCGTGACCTGCAACTGGGTTCCCGCGCCGCAGCTCTATGCCTCGACGTCGATGACCTGCGACACGCAGGACATCGAAGGCGCGAAGAAGCTTCTCGACGACGCCGGCATCGTCGACACCGACGGCGACGGCATCCGCGAGAAGGACGGCGTTCCGCTCGCGATCCTGTTCCAGTCGTCGACCAACGCCGTCCGTCAGGACTTCCAGGCGCTGATCAAGGACTGGTGGGAGCAGATCGGCCTGTCGGTCGAGCTTCGCAACGTCGACTCGTCGGTGTTCTTCGGCGGCGATCCGGGCAGCCCGGACACGTTCCAGAAGTTCTATGCCGACGTGCAGATGTACGCCAACAACTTCGCCGGAACCGACCCCCAAGCCTACCTGGGCAACGGTCTCTGCGACAAGGCGCCGACCCCGGCGTCACAGTGGCAAGGCGAGAACATCTCGCGCTTCTGCATGGAAGAGTACGATGCGCTCCACAAGGAGCTTGCCGCCACGGGCGACCTCGAGGAGCGTGGTCGCATCGCGAAGGAACTGAACGACATGGCCGTCGCCAACGGGATGATGATCCCGCTTGTCGACCGCGGTCGCCTGTCCGCACATTCCGTCACACTCGGCGGTGTTGACCTCAACACCTGGGACTCCGAGCTCTGGAACGTCGCCGACTGGTATCGGATCAAGTGATCCGACCACTTGTCGCCCCGGCCCTGCGCCGGGGCGACGCCTTGGGACGCGGGGCGACATGCTGACCTATACCTTCCGACGGCTGGCGATGAGCGTGCCGACGCTCCTCTTCATAAGCCTCGCCATCTTCCTTCTCCTGAAGCTGGCCCCCGGCGATCCGGTCGCCAACCAACCGCTGACCATCCCTCCCGAGGTGCGCCAGAAGATGCGCGAGGCGCTCGGCTACGATCAGCCGCTCGTGGTGCAGTACTGGAAGTGGCTGGTGCAGTTCTTCTGGGTCGAACCTCTGGTCCTGACCGACCACATCTTCGGAACGAATTTTTCGGACGGCAAGCTGCGCATCCTCTCCTGGCAGCACCGCGCCCCTGTCATGGACATCGTCGTCCAGCGCCTTCCGCAGACCCTCTGGGTCGTCGGCACGGCCTACGTCGTCGCCATCCTCATCGCCCTGCCGATCGGCATATATTCGGCCTATCGCCAATATTCCGTCTTCGACAACGCCGGCACCTTCGTGTCGATGGTCGGCTTCTCGATGCCGCCGTTCTTCTCGGGCGTGCTCCTGATCGTCATCTTCTCGGTCAACATGCCGAGGGACAGCTTCTGGTGGTTTCCCTCGATCTACGACACGACGCTGAGGGTCACGAGCTGGGACACCTTCCAGGCCCAGATCCGGCAGATGGTGCTGCCCGTCATGGTGCTGGCGCTCCAGATCACCTCTCAGCTTTCGCGCTTCATGCGCGCCTCGATGCTGGACAACCTGAACCAGGATTATGTCCGCACGGCGCGCGCCAAGGGTCTGTCCGAGTGGGTGGTCGTGATGATCCACGTCCTGCGCAACTCGATGATACCCGTCGTGACGGTGATCGCACTCGGCATCCCGACGATCTTCGGCGGCGCGATCATCACTGAGCGGGTGTTCAAGGTGAACGGCATCGGCGACCAGCTGATCGGCGCACTTTTCGCCAGTGACATACCGACGGTGATGACGCTGACCTTCATCTTCGCGATCCTGATCGTGGTCTTCAACCTGATCGCCGACATCCTCTACGGCATCCTCGACCCGAGGATCCGCTATGACTGAAGTCCTGGCCGAGGCCATCATCACAGAGCCGCACCCGGCCACCAACAAGTGGGCAGACGTCTGGCGGCAGTTCAGCCATCACAAGGGTGCGCTGATCGGGCTTCTGTTCTTCGCGTTCATCACGCTCTTCGTCCTTATCGGCCCCTACATCTGGACGCTCGATCCCAACAAGCTCGACATCCGCGCGAAGGACATGCGGCCGATCTATACCGTCCTCTGGAACGGTGAGGCCAGGGTGGGTTGGAACCACCCCCTCGGAACCGACAACCTGGGCAAGGATCTGCTGGCGCAGCTCATGCAGGGCGGTCGCACGTCGATGGCGGTCGGCTGGACGGGCATGGTTCTGGCGCTGTTCATCGGTGCGCTGATCGGTGTCGTCGCGGGCTTCTTCCGCCGGCTCGACGGGCCCCTGATGCGGTTCACCGACCTTGTCCTGTCACTACCGATTCTGCCGCTCCTTCTTGTCGCCGTGACGCTGTTCCGGGAAAGCCTCAGCCAGATGCTGGGGATCGAGACGGGAATGTTCATCCTGATCGTCACGATCATCGGCCTGACAAGCTGGATGCAAACCGCGCGGATCGTCCGTGGAGACGTGCTGGCCCTCAAGGAGCGAGAGTTCATCCTTGCCGCCCGATCCATCGGCACGCCGAACAACAAGATCATCACGCGGCATATCCTGCCGAACGTACTGTCGCCGATCATGGTGTCGGCGACATTGGGCCTTGCGACCGCGATCATCACCGAAAGTGCCCTGTCCTTTCTCGGCGTCGGATTCCCGCCGGACTTCCCGACCTGGGGCAAACAGCTTGCCGACGCGGTTCCGCGCATGACCGAATATCCCGAACGCGTCGTCCTTCCGGGTCTGGCGATCTCGCTTACGGTCCTCAGCGTGAACTACATCGGCGATGGCCTTCGCGATGCTCTCGACCCACGCATCCGGGGTCGTTGACCGTTCGTCAGCGCATCCCCTTGCGAATACGTCGGATCATCGCCCAGACCAGAAGCACGACAAGAGGCGTGAGAATGGCGGTCGCGACAGCCTTGGACATCCCGGCGGGTTCCAGAAGCGGATAGGCGACGTAGCCCGCGAGGTTCACGGCATAGTAGCTGATCGCCACCACCGACAGACCCTCGACCGTGTGCTGAAGCCGAAGCTGAAGGTCCGCCCGCCGGTCCATGGAGGCGAGCAAAGCCTGATTCTGCGCCGACCTCTCGACATCGACCCGCGTCCGCAAGAGGTTCGCGGCGCGTGTCGCCCTGTCGGCCATCGACGCAAGCCGCGCCTCGGTCGCCTTGACCGTTCGCATCGCGGGATCGAAACGGCGCATCATGAACTCTGCAAAGGTCTGTCGGCCGCCGAACCGCGTTTCCCGCAGGATACCGATGCGCTGATGGACCAGAGCCTCGTAGGCCGTCGTCGCACCGAAGCGGAACGACGTACGCGTCAGAAGAGTTTCGAGCTCTGCCGAGACTTTCAGAAGATCCCTCAGCGTCGCCTCCGGAAGCGCCGTATCGCCCGACATCTCGGCCATCAAACGCGTCAGCTCCCCGTCGATCGCGCCCAGCCTCGGCGAGATATGACGGCTGCGCGCAAGGCCCAGCATCGACATGGTCTTGTAGGTCTCGATCTCGCACATGCGCTGCACAACGCGCCCGGTCCGCCGCTCTCCCATCTCGGGGCGGACGAAAAGAGCAAAACGCATGTGGCCCGCAGGATCGATGCGGAAATCGCCCGCCATCACTGCCTCGCCGTCCAGAACCTCGCTCGCCGCAAGGCTTTCCGGGACGAACCAAGCGTCCAGCTTGTCGGGTATGGCGACGCGGTCCTTGGCGACCTCGATACGGATCAGGGCGGACGTAATCCGCTCGCCGGGAGCGCGGTCCAGCCAGTCCTGTGGAAAGACCGAAAAGGTCGCCGCATCGAAAGGTCGATCCGCGACGCCAGGGCCGAAGATGGTGTAGGTGACGAACTCCGTGTGGTTCTCCCACTTGAGCTGATGCCGCCCTATCTCGCCGAACCAGTGAGTTGCGCCCGGCTGCGGGTGCGGCGCACCGAAGCGGTCGAGAAGCTCGATCAGGTGCGCCCGGTCAAGATCGCGGTCCCGCGCGGCCGCATCGACCGGACGCTTGACCGCCAGAAAAGCCGCGCGGCACGGGGCCTTGAGGGCCGGGAAGGGTCGCGCGTGCAACTCGTTCGCAAGGGGATAGCGCAGGTCGTGGTCGCGGATCGTGGACATGGGATGCCTCTCGGTTCACGCGAAGCCTAGCCCGAGACGCGGCACAACCGAACGCGGAATTTTGACGCAGAATCTGGAACTTATCCGTGTGCCGTGGTATACGGCCCGACGATGACCGACACCATCCTGATCGAACGCCGCCATGACCGCATCGCCGAGCTGCGGTTGAACCGCCCGGAGGCCCGGAACGCCCTGTCGAGGGAGCTGATCGGCGCCCTCGACGAGGCCGTGACCCGCCTGGGGAAGGACCCCGGCATCCACGTCATCGTCATCTTCGCCGATGGGACGGCCTTCTGCGCCGGACACGATCTGCGCGAGATACGTGCCGCGCGCGCCGGGCCCGACGAGGGTCGGCTGTTCTTCGAAGAACTGATGGCCGCCTGCTCGGACCTCATGCGGCGCATCGTTCTCTGCCCCAAACCCGTGATCGCCGGGGTTGCCGGCATCGCCACCGCCGCCGGATGTCAGCTTGTCGCCAGTTGCGATCTGGCCGTGGCCTCGACCGAAGCGGGTTTCGCCACGCCGGGCGTCGATATCGGGCTCTTCTGCTCGACGCCGATGGTTGCCCTGACCCGCAACGTGGGCCGCAAAGCGGCGATGGAGATGCTTCTGACGGGCGACCCCGTGTCTGCGGCACGCGCCTTGGAGCTTGGCCTCGTCAACCGCGTCGTCGACGCGGATCGGCTGGAAGACGAGACCCTGGCACTCGCCGCCCGTATCGCGGCCAAATCGCCCAGAACGCTCAGGATCGGCAAGCGCGCTTTCTACGAGCAGGCCGAAATGCCCCTGGCCGAGGCCTATGCCCACACTGCACGAGTGATGGTCGCGAACCTGCTGGAACAGGACGCGAAGGAAGGCATCGGCGCCTTTCTCGACAAGCGCCCGCCCTCATGGGAGCCGCTGTCCTAGCGTCCCAGCCGTCGCAACTCGATCGCAGGGCAACGGTCCATCACGACCTTCAGACCCGCGTCCTCGGCCAGCCGCGCCGCGTCGGGATCGACGAGGTCGAGTTGCGTCCAGAGCACCCTCGCCCCGATTGCGACCGCCTGATCCGCGACGCCCTTCAAAGCTGATCTTTCGCGAAACACGTCCACCATGTCGACCGGCCCGTCAATGTCGGCGAGGGTGGCGACGACCTTGCGGTCGAGGATCTCCTTGCCCGCCTGTCCGGGATTGACCGGGATGACGTTGTAACCCGCCGCGATCAGCCGGCGCATGACTCCATAGCTCGGCCGTCCCGGCTTGGGAGACGCGCCCACGACGGCGATCGTCTTCACTTCGTCCAGGATGTCGCGGATGTAATAGGGCGGGTAAGGGGCTGCATGATCCATGCCTCTTGTGCATCAGAGCCCGCTCCTGACATCAAGAGCAGTTTAGACGAATGATCGGCAGATTCCCCCGGAGCGATCACCCTTTGTCCAGACCCTTCGCGCCGTCGGCACACCCGGCCCCCCGCGCGGCGCAGGTTGTGTGACCCGCCGAACAGCGCCATGATGCGGCGGGAGCGGGGAAGGAACATGCCGGACAACGGGCAGTCGGGGACATTCGACATCGTCATCGTGGCGCAGGCGGGCCGCCTGACCTACGAAGCCGTCCTTCTGGCCGCCTCGCTGCGTCACGCCGCGCCGGGGTTCGCGGGTCGCCTGATCGTGGCCGAACCGCGGCCCGGCCCCCTCTGGCCCGAAGACCCCCGGATGACGGACGAAACGGCCCTTGCCGCCCTGCGACGGCTGGACGCCGAGATCGTGCCATTCGAGAACCAGCATTTCGGCGCAAGCTATCCGCAAGGCAACAAGGTCGAGGCGCTGGCCGCCCTCCCCGAAGGCCGTCCCTTCGTGTTCCTCGACACAGACACGCTGATCCTGGGCGACATCGCTTCCGTCCTCTTCGACTTCAACCGGCCATCCGCCTCGATGGCGCGCGAGAACACCTGGCCCGAACCCCCGCTCTACGGGCCCGGATATGGCGGCATCTGGCGTGCGCTCTACGACCGGTTCGACATTCCCTTCGAGCCGACGCTCGACCTGGCCGAACCCGACGAGCACTGGCGGCGGTATCTCTATTTCAACGCTGGCTGGTTCTTTCATCGCGATCCCCGCGTCTTCAGCGGAGAGATGATCCGCGTGATGACCGCCATCCGCGACGACCCTCTCCCCGAACTCGCAAGCCAGGCGATCTATCCCTGGCTCGATCAGATCGCGCTGCCGCTCGTCATCGCCAAGCTCGGCGGTGGACGACCCGGGCCGGAGCTTGCCGGTCTCGACGGCGACGTAACCTGTCACTGGCGCGCCCTGCCCCTCCTCTACGCCAAGGCCCCCGACAGCGTGCTGTCCCTCCTGTCCGAGGTGACGCGGCCGAATTGGGTCAAGAAGGCTCTGAAGGGACATCCGCCCTTCCGCCGCATGATCTTCCAGAACCGGGGCGACAAGGTGCGGGCGCTTTTCGACCAGACGCGCCTGCCGCCGAGCGAGAAGCCAATCCGAAACCGCATCAAGCGCGAAGGCCTGTGGATGCGCTGACCGTCGACGCGCGCGCGGAGGCAGGTTAGAGAAGGCGAAGAATAATCCATCAGGGAGGGACACCCATGTCCGACAGACAGCAGGGTTTCGACACGCTTCAGGTCCATGCCGGCAACACTCCGGACGCGGCGACGGGCGCGCGGCAGGTGCCAATCTACCAGACCACGGCCTTCGTTTTCAAGGACGCGGCCCACGCCGCGCGGCTCTTCAACCTCGAAGAGGTCGGCTACATCTACTCGCGCCTGACCAACCCAACCGTTTCGGCGCTGGCCGAGAGGATCGTGGCACTCGAAGGCGGCGTCGGCGGCATCTGCTGCTCGTCGGGTCACGCGGCGCAGATCATGGCGCTCTTCCCGCTGATGATGCCCGGCTGCAACGTGGTCGCCTCGACGCGGCTCTACGGTGGCACCTATACGCAGCTCACCCAGACCATCCGCCGCTTCGGCTGGTCGGCCAAGCTCATCGACTTCGACGATCTGGACGCCGTGAAAGCCGCCATCGACGAGAACACCCGCGCGATCTTCTGCGAGTCGATCGCGAACCCGGGCGGCTATGTCACCGACCTCGACGCCATCGGAAAGCTCGCCGACGAGGTCGGCCTGCCGCTGATCGTCGACAACACCTCGGCCTCGCCCTATCTCTGCCGGCCGATCGAGTTCGGCGCGACGCTGGTGGTGCATTCGACCACGAAGTACCTCACCGGCAACGGCACCGTCACGGGCGGCGCCATCGTCGATTCCGGCAAGTTCGACTGGTCGGCCTCGGGCAAGTTCCCTTCGCTGTCCGAACCCGAAACCGCCTACCACGGGCTGAACTTCCACGGCGCGCTCGGTCCGATGGCCTTCACGTTCCATTCCATCGCCGTGGGCCTGCGCGATCTCGGCATGACGATGAACCCGCAAGGCGCGCACTACACGCTGATGGGGATCGAGACGCTGTCGCTCAGGATGCAGAAGCACGTCGCCAACGCCGAGAAGGTCGCGGCCTGGCTCGAGGCCGACGACCGCATCGAAAGCGTCACCTACGCCGGGCTGCCGTCCTCCCCCTATCACGACCGGGCGAAGCGCATCTGCCCGAAGGGCGCCGGCGCGCTCTTCACCTTCGCGATCAAGGGCGGCTACGACGCCGCGGTGAAGCTCGTCGATGCGCTGGAGCTGTTCAGCCACGTCGCCAACCTCGGCGACGCGCGGTCTCTGGTGATCCACTCGGCCTCGACCACGCACCGCCAGCTTTCGGATGAACAGCGGGTGGCCTCGGGTGCGCTGCCGAACGTGGTCCGGCTGTCGATCGGGATCGAGGATGTCGAGGACATCATCGCCGATCTCGACCAAGCCCTGGCGAAGGCAGTGGATTAAGAGACCTGGCGGACGGCATTTCGCCGGTCCGCAAATATCCTGGGGGTCCGGGGGCAACGCCTCCGGGACTTCAGCCCCGCGCCGCGTCCATCAACCGGCGCATCTCGGCGATCGAGGCATCGAGCCCGAGGAAAATCGCCTCTCCCACCAGGAAATGCCCGATGTTCAGCTCGCGCACCTCCGGGAGAGCCGCGACCGGTGCAACCGTGTCATAGGTGAGGCCATGTCCGGCGTGGACCTCAAGCCCGAGCGAATGAGCGAACGAAGCCATATCGCGCAGCCGCTCCAGTTCGTCGTCTCGCTCTGCAAACCTGCCCTCGGCATGGGCGTCGCAATAGGCGCCCGTGTGCAGTTCCACCACCGCCGCGCCGATCCGGTGCGCCGCCTCGATCTGGCGGCGGTCGGCGGCGATGAAGATGGACACCCGGCAGCCCGCGTCCCGCAAGGGAGCGATGAAATGTGCAAGCCGGTTCTCGTCCTTCGCAACCTCCAGCCCGCCTTCGGTCGTCCGCTCCTCGCGCTTCTCGGGGACGATGCACACGGCGTGGGGACGGTGGCGCAGGGCGATGAGCTGCATTTCCTCGGTGGCCGCCATCTCGAAGTTCAGGGGCACCGTCAGCGCCTCGGTCAGTCGTTCGATGTCACGGTCGGTGATGTGGCGGCGATCCTCGCGCAGGTGGGCCGTGATGCCGTCCGCGCCCGCCGCCTCGGCCTGTTTCGCCGCGCGCACCGGGTCTGGATAGTCACCGCCGCGCGCATTGCGCACGGTCGCCACATGGTCGATGTTGACGCCCAACCTAAGGTGATCCGACATGCCGCCGCTCCTTCCGTTCGGGTGGGACGTTAGGCAAGGGGCCCGAGGCTGTCCATAAGGGGGTGCGCCATGGCGGAGAGGATCGGGATCGCGGGTCTCGGGAGGATGGGCGCAGCCCTCGCCGCCAAGTCCGTGGCCGAGGGCTTCGCGACGGCCGGGTGGTCCCGTTCAGGAGGCGACGCTGCCTTGGCGAAGCGGAGCGGCTATGCCCTGATGTCCGATCTGAGCGCACTGGTCGAGGAGTCCGACATCCTGATCCTGTCGCTCTTCGACGACGGGGCAGTCGATGCTGTTCTGTCCGCCCTCGCCGGTCACGACCTGTCCGGACGGCTCGTCGTCGAGACGTCGACCGTGTCACCCGATCTCGTGCGCCGCCATGCCGAGCGGATCGAAGCCGCCGGGGGCAGATTGATGGACGCCCCGATCTCCGGCGGCCCCGAGATGGTGGCGGCAGGCAGCATGGGCCTCTTCCTGGGCGGCGCCGAGGCGGACGTGGCGCGGTTCCGGCGCGTGGCCGACATCCTGTCGAACAGGGTCGTCACGATAGGTCCCTTGGGTGCGGGTATCGCCGCGAAGATCGTCAACAACGTCTCCCTCGCCGGATCCTACGCGGCGACACCCGACGCAATGCGGCTGGGGCGGGCCATGGGCCTCGACCTCGCCACGATGGCCGCCTTCCTGGCCGAAAGCCCGGGTACGACCCCGATGGTCAAGTCGCGGCTCCCGGCGATGCTCGGTCAGGACGCGACGGTCGGCTTTTCGATCGACGGCGCCCTGAAGGACGCGGCCGTTTTTCTGGGCGAGGGTGCGTCCCACGGGCTGGACCTGCCCGCGATGGCCCAAATGGCTCGGCTGTTCGAACTCGCCCGAGAGGCGGGACTGGGCGACCGTGACGTGGCGGCCGTCGCCCGGTTCGTGCTGGAGGACTGAGGGTGCGCCTCGCCCTCCTCGTGGCGCTGACGATGGTGGCCTTCGCGGCGAATTCACTTCTCAATCGAGCCGCCCTGCTTGATCCCGGCACCGGCCCGGCCGCCTTCGCCGCCCTCCGGATCGTCTCGGGGGCCACCTGTCTTGCGGCGCTCGCGCTCTGGACGACCGGCCTCCCGGTCTTGTCCGGGCGGCGTCGCCTGATCGGCACGGCGTCCTTGTCGGCCTACATGCTGGGCTTCTCCTTCGCCTATACGGCCCTCGCTGCGGGCACCGGGGCGCTGATCCTGTTCGGCGGCGTGCAGATCACCATGTTCGCCGGCGCCCTTGCCCTGGGCGAACGGCCTGCCCCTGCCCGCTGGCTGGGATCCGCTGCGGCACTGACGGGGCTGGCCTGGCTTCTCCTGCCGGGAGCCTCCGGGGCACCGTCCGTCCTGCCCGCACTGTCCATGGCCGTCGCCGCCGTCGGATGGGGCGTCTACTCGCTGAACGGACGCGGCGTCGCCCGTCCCCTGGCCGAGACGGCGGCGAATTTCCTTCTGGCGGCACCTGTGGCGCTTGCCGCCTGGCTGATCGTACTGGATGGGCTGACCGCGAAAGGCGCGGGCCTCGCCGTCCTGTCGGGTGCGGTGACGTCGGGTCTGGGCTATGCCCTCTGGTACACGGTTCTTCCCCGCCTCGACGCCTCGGTCGCCGCGCTGACGCAACTGACGGTGCCGGTTATCGCTCTGCTGGGCGGTGCCGCTCTTCTGGGCGAGGTACCGGACGCGAGGTTGATCGTTGCCAGCGCGGTCGTTCTGGGAGGCGTCGCCTTCGGCGTCCTCGGAGGCCGTCAGCGGACCGCGAGTTCGAGAGGGTCGTAGAAGGCTTCCAGCGCCGCGCCGTCCCAGGCGACCTGCGGCAGGCTGTCCGGCTTGAACCGTCGAGACTTCAATTCCTCCCGCGTCAGCCAAAGGCGCTCGGTCACGACGCCCTCGGGGTCGGTCCAGTCTCCGAACGGATCGCCTGCGATGATGGTGCAGCGGAAGTAGACGTCGACCTGGTGGAATCCGCGGGACGGGTCGTGGAACTCGTTCACCATGACCACGCCTCCCACCTCCACCGTCAGCCCCGTCTCCTCGTGGATTTCCCGCGCGAGGTTCTCGGGCAGCGATGTGCCTCTATCGACACCCCCGCCAGGCGCGCAGAGGAGGTCGCTTTGTCCGTCCGGCCATGCGTTGACGAGAAGCAGCCGGTCGTTATGCAGGATCAGGCCCCGGACGGCGACCCGCGGTGTGGGGTCGTCGAGAAAGCTCACCTGTCGCGGGCCGGGCCGGTGATGCGCGTGACGTGCCCCATCTTCCGCCCCGGCCTGGCCTCGGCCTTGCCGTAGAGATGAAGCCGCGCACCCGCTTCTCCCGCGATGTCCGCGACCGAAGCCACGTCGTCGCCGACCAGGTTCGTCATGACCACGTCGGAATGGCGCATCGGATCGACCAGCGGCCAGCCCGCGACCGCGCGGATGTGCTGCTCGAACTGGTCCACGACCGCGCCCGCTTCGGTCCAGTGGCCCGAGTTATGGACGCGTGGCGCGATCTCGTTCACCACGAGGCCCGCGTCGGTCTCGAAAAGCTCGACCCCCATGACACCGACAAAGTCGAGCGCGACGAGAATGGTTCGCGCGATGGCATAGGCTTCGGCACGGGTGTCGTCGTCGATGGCGGCGGGAACGGTGGTGGTGTGAAGGATGCCGTCCCTGTGGACGTTTTCGCCCGGCTCGAAGCAGACGATCTCTTCGTCGCTTCCGCGCGCCCCTATGACGCTGATCTCGCGCCGGAAGGTGACGAAGCCTTCGAGGACCGCCGGCGCGCCCTGCATCGTCTCGAGGGCGGCGGGTCCGTCGACGTGGCTGTCGATCCGCGCCTGGCCCTTGCCGTCGTAGCCAAGACGCCGTGTCTTCAGGATGGCTGGCAGGCCGACGCTGGCCATCGCCATTGCCAGTTCTCCCGCCGCGTCCGACGCCGAAGGATTGACGGTCGCAAAAGGCGCCACTGTCAGACCGATCTCGGTCAAGAACGTCTTCTCGTCCAGCCGGTCCTGGCTGACCGACAGCGCCTGACGGTTCGGGCGGATGGGAACAAGCGCCTCGATCCGGTCCAGCGCCTCGGCCGGGACGTTCTCGAACTCGTAGGTCACGACGTCGACGCCCGACGCGAAGCGTTCCAGCGCATCGGCGTCGTCGTAGCCGGCGGTGAACGTCAACTCGGCCACCTCGCCTGCGGGCGGCCGCGCTCCTGGTTCGTAGATGTGGACGCGGAAGCCCAGCCGCGCGGCGGCCATCGCCAGCATCCGGCCAAGCTGGCCGCCGCCGAGGATGCCGATCGTCTGGCCGGGGCGAAGGGGGTCAGTCATCCTGCGGCTCCTCCGGGATCGACGCCGACAGCGCGGCACGCCAGTCGTCGATGCGCCGCGCAAGAGTGTCGTCCTCAAGTGCCAGGATCTGCGCTGCCATGAGGCCCGCGTTCATCGCGCCGGCCTCGCCGATGGCCATTGTCGCGACGGGGAAACCGCGGGGCATCTGGAGAATGGAATAAAGGCTGTCGACCCCGTTCAGGGCGCGCGTCTGTACCGGGACGCCGATGACGGGAAGGCGCGTCTTGGACGCGATCATGCCCGGCAGGTGCGCCGCACCGCCCGCGCCGGCGATGATGACCTTCAGTCCGCGCTCGACGGCCGACGTGCCGTAGTCCCACAGCCGATCCGGTGTCCGGTGCGCCGACACGATCCTCGTTTCGTGCGCCACGCCGAACTCGGTCAGTATGGCTGCGGCGGGCTTCAACGTCGGCCAGTCGGATTGGCTGCCCATGATGATCCCGACCGTCGTTGTCATCGCTCTGCCCTTGCCCGTGTCCGACACCCGGCGGACCCTAGCGGCAGCGGGCCGGACCCGCAATCGGTCAGGCGATGATGTCGGGTGTCAGACGATCCTCGAGCTGCGCGATCTTGTCCTTGATGTACAGCTTCTGCTTCTTCAGCCGCCGGATCGTCAGCTGGTCTCCCGCCGTCGCCTCGAGCGCCGAGATGGCGACGTCCAGGTCCCGATGCTCGCGCTTGAACTCTTCGAGCTCGACGCGAAGAACGTCGTCCGTCTCCATCTGCCGGGTTGTCTGTTTGTTCATGCGTCTTATTCCGCTCGAGATGCCTTAAAATAGCGGTAACGGAGTCGTTCCGCCAAGGCCCATTAACCCTTGCGTTACGAATTACGCTCTCCATATCTTGGGGGAAGAAACGCGGTCGCCGTTCGGGGCCGCATCGCATCGTCGCTTGAATGAGGACGACCATGAGCAAACTGACCCTGGGGACACACCCCTTTCTTCTGGGCTTCGATCATCTCGAACGCCTGGTCGAGCGGACCGCCAAGTCCGAGAACGGCTATCCGCCCTACAACATCGAGCAGGTCGGCGAGAATGCCTTCCGCATCACGCTTGCGGTCGCGGGATTCGCTCAGGACGACCTGTCCATCACTATCGAGCACAGGCAGCTCGTGGTGCGCGGAAAGCAGATCGCCGACGATGAGGGCCGCGTCTTTCTGCATCGCGGCATCGCGGCGCGTCAGTTCCAGCGGACCTTTTTGCTGGCCGATGGCGTTGAGGTTTCGGGCGCAGCGACGGCCAATGGTCTCTTGCACATCGACCTTGCTCGGGCCCAGCCCGAAAGCGTCGTGCAGACAATTCGCATCGAGAAGGGGTAAGGGATCATGAATACACCATTCGATTTCAAGGAACACGATATGGAAAGACTGGTCTACGTCCGCCCGGTGGACGTGTCGGACCTGCCCAAGGACATGCAGGGGCAGGCCGAAGGTCGCGACCAGGTCTATGCCGTCCACTCCGCAAACGGCGAGCGTCTGGCTCTCGTGCGGGATCGTAGCCTCGCCTTCATCCTCGCGCGGCAGAACGATCTGGCGCCCGTCAACGTCCACTGACGCAACATTGATCCGGAGGGGCGGCCCTGGTGCCGCCCTTTCCGTTTCCGGTTGACCCCCCTGCCCCGCGTCGGACACGTTTCGACCAAAGCGGCACGGGCGCATGATGGACACCGGAACTCTCACCCCCTCCCACACTCAACCGGGCGCCCCCGATCACCTCGTGCGGCGGGGACCTCGCGCCTTTGCCGGAGTTCATCTCCTGATCGACGTCAGGAACGGACGGGGCTTCGACGACGAGGCCCGCGTGAGGCAGGCGATTGTCGACTGCGTGTCGGCCTGCGGCGCGACGCTGCTCCATCTCCACACGCACCGCTTTTCACCGCATGGAATCACCGGCGTCGCGGTGCTGGCAGAAAGCCATATCGCCGCCCACACCTGGCCCGAGCACGGCTATGCCGCCTTCGACATCTTCATGTGCGGGTCAGGCCGGCCCGAGGAGGCGATAGCCGTTCTCGCGCGCGCATTCGAGACAGAGGACATCGGCGTGCGAGAAGTCCTGCGTGGAGAAGTCACCGTCTGACAAAGAAAAGGGCGCCACGAGGGCGCCCTTTCCGTCAAGCCGTCGGAACGGCTGTTACATCATGCCGCCCATGCCGCCCATGTCGGGCATGCCGCCGCCAGCGGATTCCTTCTGCGGCCGGTCCGCCACCATCGCTTCGGTGGTGATGAGCAGGCCCGCGATGGACGCGGCGTCCTCGAGTGCGGTGCGGACGACCTTCGCGGGGTCGATCACGCCGAACTTGAAGAGGTCGCCATACTCTTCGGTCTGAGCGTTGAAGCCGAAGGACAGGTCCGAGGATTCCCGGATCTTGCCGGCAACGACCGCGCCGTCGACGCCCGCGTTTTCGGCGATCTGACGCAGCGGAGCTTCGAGCGCACGGCGGACGATGGCAATGCCCGCGTCCTGGTCGCTGTTCTCGCCCTTGACGCCATCCAGCTTCTTGCCAGCCTGAACCAGAGCCACGCCGCCGCCGACGACGATGCCTTCCTGGACCGCAGCGCGGGTCGCGTTCAGCGCGTCGTCGACGCGGTCCTTGCGCTCCTTCACCTCGATCTCGGTCATGCCGCCGACGCGGATGACGGCAACGCCGCCCGCCAGCTTCGCAACACGCTCCTGCAGCTTCTCGCGGTCATAGTCCGAGGTGGTTTCCTCGACCTGCTGACGGATCTGCGAGACGCGGGCCTCGATCTCGGCCTTCTCGCCGCCACCGTCGATGATGGTGGTGTCGTCCTTCTTGATCAGGACGCGCTTGGCGGAACCCAGCATGTCGAGCGTGACGCTCTCGAGCTTCATGCCCAGGTCTTCCGAGATCACCTGGCCGCCCGTCAGGATCGCGATGTCCTGAAGCATGGCCTTCCGACGATCGCCGAAGCCCGGCGCCTTGACGGCGGCGATCTTCAGGCCGCCGCGCAGCTTGTTCACGACGAGCGTGGCCAGAGCCTCGCCCTCGACGTCCTCGGCGATGATGAGGAGCGGCTTCTGCGACTGGATGACCGACTCGAGCAGCGGAACCATCGGCTGAAGCGACGACAGCTTCTTCTCGTGGAGAAGGATGAGGCAGTCGTCCAGCTCGGCGGACATCTTCTCGGGGTTGGTCACGAAGTAGGGCGAGAGATAGCCGCGGTCGAACTGCATGCCTTCGACGACCTCGGTCTCGGTCTCGAGGCCCTTGTTCTCTTCGACGGTGATGACGCCGTCGTTGCCGACCTTCTGCATCGCGTCGGCGATCTGGCGGCCGATCTCGCTTTCGCCGTTGGCCGAAATGGTGCCGACCTGCGCGACTTCGGCGCTGTCGGTCACGTCACGGGCAGCGGCCTTAATGGCTGCGACGACCTTCGAGACGGCGAGGTCGATCCCCCGCTTGAGGTCCATCGGGTTCATGCCGGCCGCGACCGACTTCATGCCCTCGGTCACGAGAGCCTGGGCCAGCACGGTGGCGGTGGTGGTGCCGTCGCCGGCTTCGTCATTGGTGCGAGAGGCGACTTCTTTCACCATCTGCGCGCCCATGTTCTCGAACCGGTCTTCCAGTTCGATTTCCTTCGCAACCGTCACACCGTCTTTGGTGATGCGCGGAGCGCCGAAGGATTTCTCAAGCACCACGTTGCGGCCTTTCGGGCCGAGCGTGACTTTTACCGCGTTTGCAAGGGTGTTCACACCCTTCAGCATGCGGTTACGGGCATCGGTATCGAATCTGACGTCCTTAGCAGCCATGTCGCTTGCTCCTGAATTTCTATGTTTGGATCAGATGATGCGGAAAGACCGCTCAGGCGGCTTTCACGGCGGAGGCGGCTTCGAGGATCCCGAGGATGTCGGTTTCCTTCATGATCAGAAGCTCGTCGCCGTCGATGGTGACCTCGGTGCCCGACCATTTGCCGAACAGGATGCGGTCGCCGACCTTGACATCCATCGCGATCCGATCGCCGTCTTCGTCCTTCGAGCCGGCTCCGACCGCAACGACCTCGCCCTCGGCGGGCTTTTCCTTGGCGTTGTCGGGGATGATCAGACCACCCTTGGTCTTCTCGGTGCCCTCGACGCGGCGGACGAGGACGCGATCGTGAAGCGGGGTAAATGCCATTTTGAACGCTCCTTGGTTCAGATTTCTCCCTTTAGCACTCGCCAGGGCAGAGTGCTAACGAGCTGCAGATAGGCAAAGGTTGGCTGCGTGTCAACGGCAAGGATCACATTCCTGCGATGCCTTTTTTATGACAAGGATCGTCGCCAGATAACAGTGGACCAGATTGGAGACAACCGCATGATCCGCGTGCTAGCCGCCGCCCTGTCCGCCCTGACGATGAGCCTCGCACCCGGTCTCGCCGCCGCACAGAGTTGCGGCACCGAAGACCTTATCGCAGGCCTCGACGCCGCGCAGAAGGCCCGGCTCGACGCGCTGGTCGCCGAGCATCCCTTCGCCGAAGGCACGCTTTTCCGCGCCTCGAAGGACGGCAGCGACGTCGTGGTGGTCGGCACCATTCACCTTCCGGATCCTCGTCTCCAACCCCTGGTCGATGCGCTCGAGGCAGAGGTTCGGGCGGCGGACCTTCTGATCCTCGAGGCATCTGCCGAAGACGAGGCAGGGCTCGCCACGCTGGCGGCCACGAAGCCCGAGATGTTTTTTCTGACCGAGGGCCCGACCCTGATCGACATGCTGACCGAAGCCGAGTGGTCGGAAGTCACGGATCGCCTCTCGGCCATTGGCGTCCCCGGGTTCATGGCAGCGAAGTTCCAGCCCTGGTATCTGTCGATGACGCTTGCGGTCCCGCCATGCGCGATGACGCTGCTCCAGCAAGGCCAGGTCGGCCTCGACCGGCAGCTCGAGATCATCGCGACCGACGCGCAGGTGCAGGTCGCGACCCTCGACGACGCCGAGGCGCTTCTGAAACTCTTTTCGGACGAGCCGATGGACGCGCAGCTCGACGGGCTTCGGGTGACGCTTGAAACGCAGGCCGACGGAAACGCGTCGACCTCGACGCTGATCGAGGCCTACTTCGACGGTCGCGTCCGCGAGGCCTGGGAATTCGGACGCATCCAGATCGAGGATGCGGGCGTGGAAAACGGCGCCGAGATGTTCGAGGAGGTCAACCAGTCGCTCCTCGTCGGCCGCAACCAGTCCTGGGAGCCGCTGATCGTCGACATGGTCGACGGCAAGAACGCCGTGATCGCCGTCGGCGCGGCACACCTGTCGGGCGAATCCGGCGTGTTGAGATCGCTGGAGCGCGCGGGCTACGACATCGCCCCGTTCTGACCGGCGGCGGCACGCCTCTTGGCCAGTTGCTCGCGGTGAAGCATGTAGAGCCCCGTCCCTATGATTATGGCCGTGCCGACCCAGGTCCATCCGTCGGGAAACTGCCCGAAGACGAGATAGCCGTACATCGTGCCCCAGATGATCAGCGAATACTGAACCGGCGCCACGACCACCGCGAGAGCGATCTCGAGCGACTTTATCACGCAAAGTTCCGCCAGGGCCGCGAGAACCGCGATACTGACGCAGAGCGCGATCTCGAGGCCGGTCTCCGGCCAGCGCCAGATGAACGGCAGGGGTATGGTCAGGACGGCGCTTCCGACAAAGGCGGTATAGGCGATGGTCGTCGCGGTCTTGTCGGTGCGCGACAAGGCCCGGGAGATGATCTGCCGGACCGAGAACAACGTCGCCGCGACGATCACCAGAAGGGCAGCCGGATGCATGACGCCAAAGCCGGGGCGGATGACGACGAGGGTCCCGAGAAAGCCCGCCCCGACCGCGATCCACCGCCGCATCCCCACAGGCTCGCGCAGCAGGAACGCGGCCATGATCGTCACGATGAAGGGCGCCACGAAGCTGATCGCCACGGCATCGGCGAGTGGAATGTAACTCACCGCGAAGATGAAGATCGTCGCGGACGCCGCCGCGCAAGCCCCGCGCGCGATCTGCATCCCGGGGCTCGTCGTCGCCAGAAGCTGCGGTCCCTTCAGAACGATCAGAACCAACGCCGCGATCAGCAGTCCGAGTTGCCGGATCCAGACGATCTGGACCGGATGCATGGTCTCGGTGAGGAACTTGGCCTGCGTGTCGACGGCCGAGAAGAGGAACATGCCGGCCGCCATGAGCGCGAGGCCGCGTCCGTTTCTCAGCGCAACAGGGTCCGCCGTCGAGACCGGCGCCATGGGGGCGTTGGTGACCAGGGTCTTGCTCCTAGTGGGAAAGCCCGCCCATAGACACCGGATCCCGACAGGGGCGCAAGGCCCGCGCGGGCCCTTCCGGCTTGACAGCGGGACACGGCGCGCCTATCCCCCGCCCGACCTCCGGGAGAGACAGTCCTCCCGGTCCCGTGCTCCGCATGGGATCGCCCCCCACCAGCGCGTCGCGCCCGTGGGGGCGTTTGGCGTTTTGGCGGTCCGGACCTATCTCCGGGCCAGGGATCAACGAGGCAGAGGAGCCGAGCGATGTTCGAGAACCTGTCAGATCGCCTTTCAGGCGTCTTCGACCGGCTGACCAAACAGGGCGCGCTGTCCGACGACGACGTGAAGGCCGCACTTCGCGAGGTCCGCGTGGCGCTGCTCGAGGCCGACGTCTCGCTGCCCGTCGCCCGCGATTTCGTGGCCGCCGTGCAGGAAAAGGCGACCGGGCAGTCCGTCACCCGTTCCGTCACGCCGGGCCAGCAGGTCGTCAAGATCGTCCACGACGAACTGGTCCATATCCTCAAGGGCGACACCGACCCCGGCGTCCTCAAGATCGACAACCCGCCCGCCCCGATCCTGATGGTCGGCCTCCAGGGCTCGGGCAAGACGACGACGACGGCGAAGCTCGCCAAGCGGCTCAAGGACCGTGAGGGCAAGCGCGTCCTCATGGCCTCGCTCGACACCAACCGCCCCGCCGCGATGGAACAGCTTGCCATCCTCGGCGCGCAGATCGGCGTCGATACCCTCCCCATCGTCAAGGGCGAGGACCCGGTCCAGATCGCCCGCCGCGCCAAGACGCAGGCGTCGCTCGGCGGCTACGACGTCTACATGCTCGACACCGCGGGTCGGCTGCACATCGACGAGGAACTTATCGCCCAGGCCGCCGCCGTCCGCGACGTGGCCAACCCGCGCGAGACACTTCTCGTCGTCGACGGACTGACCGGCCAGGACGCGGTCAACGTCGCGACCGAATTCGACGACAAGATCGGCGTGACCGGCGTCGTGTTGACCCGGATGGACGGCGACGGGCGCGGCGGCGCGGCGCTGTCGATGCGCGCCATCACCGGCAAACCCATCCGCTTCGTCGGTCTGGGCGAGAAGATGGACGCCATCGAGACCTTCGAGCCCGAGCGCATCGCAGGCCGAATCCTCGGCATGGGCGACATCGTGGCCCTGGTCGAAAAGGCGCAGGAGACCTTCGAGGCCGAGCAGGCCGAGCGCATGATGAAGCGGTTCCAGAAGGGCCTCTTCAACATGAACGACCTGAAGGGTCAGCTCGACCAGATGCTGAAGATGGGCGGCATGGAGGGCATCATGGGAATGCTCCCCGGCATGGGCAAGATGAAGGCCCAGATGAACGAGTCCGGGTTCGACGACAAGATCCTGCGCCAGCAGATCGCCCTGATCGACTCGATGACCAAGAAGGAACGCGCCAACCCCCAGATCCTCCAGGCCAGCCGCAAGAAGCGGATCGCTGCCGGTGCCGGTATGGACGTCGCTGACCTGAACAAGCTTCTCAAGATGCACCGCCAGATGGCGGACATGATGAAGAAGGTCGGCAAGATGGGGAAGAAGGGCATGATGCGCCAACTCGGCGGCCTCATGGGCAAGGGCGGCGCAGGTGGCGGCGGCGGGATGCCGAGCCAGGCCGAGATCGAAGCGGCGCAGAAGCAGCTTGGTGGGATGCCCGGCGGCTTTCCCGGCCTCGGCGGCGGCGCGCAACTGCCTCCTGGCCTCGCAGGGTTCGGGAAGAAGAAGTGACCCCGCACCTGGCCGATACCCCTGTCCTCGAGACCGAGCGCCTGACGCTTCGTGCGCCTGTTCTGGCGGACGCCGACAACTTCGTCGCGTTCTACGGGTCCGAGCGCTCGACCCATGTGGGCGGTCCCTTGACGCCACGGGCGGCCTGGAACTTCTTCGCCACCGAACTTGGCCACTGGGCCCTCCGCGGCTTCGGCATGTTTTCGGCCGTTCCGAAGGGCAGCGAGACGGCGATAGCGATGGTCGGGCATTGGCAGCCCGTCGACTGGCCGGAACGCGAGGTCGGTTGGCTGGTTCTGGATCCGGACTGCGAGGGAAAGGGCATCGCGCACGAGGCCGCTCGGGCCTGCGTCGATCACGCCTATCGCGTCCTCGGCTGGGACACGGTCGTCAGCTACATCGACCCGCGCAATGCGCGATCCATCGCCCTGGCCCGGCGGCTGGGTGCGCAGCGCGACGACGACGCCACACCGCCCATGCGCCGCGAGGCCGATTTGCCCGCCGCGCTGGTGTTCCGTCATCCTGTTCCGGGTGCGGCATGAGCGTCGGCTTCCACATTCCCGAACTCGAAACCGAGCGTCTGCGTCTGCGGCTGCCGAAGGCGTCCGATCTCGACGCACATCTGGCCTTCCGTGCGTCCGACGGGGCGCGCATCGTCGGCGGTCCGTTCGACGCGGTCTCCAGCTTCCATCACCTCGAAAGCGTCGTCGGCCAGTGGCACCTGCGCGGCTACGGCCGCTGGATGGTCGCCGACCGCGCGACGGACGAGCCTTTCGGCATCGTCGGTCTCTATCATCCGCTCGACTGGCCCGAGCCTGAGATCGGCTGGACGGTCTACGAGGCTGCGGAAGGCCGCGGCATCGCGCGCGAAGCGGCCGAGGCGTCTCGCAGCTTTGCCTACGATGTGCTCGGCTGGACGCGTGTCGTCAGCCTGATCCGCCCCGACAACCTCAGGTCGGCCCGTCTGGCCGAACGAATGGGCTGTCGCAAGGACGGCACCCACGACCACGCGGAGTATGGGGTTCTCGACATCTGGGTCCATCTTGCTCCTGACGAGATCGGCTCCGGAAAGGGAGCGGCAGCATGACGGCCCGCCACCTCTCCGCCACCCCCGGCCCCGCCGAGGCGATCGCCGCGACGTTCGCGGCCTGCGTGCCGCACCTCGAGACCGAGCGGACACGCCTCCGCGCCCCGCGCCTCGAAGACTTCGACGCCTACCTCCGGATCGTGGGCTCCGAACGCGGCCGCCACATCGGCGGGCCGATGGACGACGAAGCCGCGTGGTTCGACTTCATATCGCTCTCGTCCTCCTGGATGCTCCACGGACACGGAGGCTGGTCGGTCGAGGAGCGCGCAACAGGCGACCTTCTGGGCTTCGTCCTCCTTGGCCTCGAACCCGGCGACCGGGACGTCGAACTCGGGTTCCTGTTCCTCGCGACCGCCGAGGGGCAGGGCTACGCCTTCGAGGCCGCCGTCGCCGTCCGGGACTGGGCCTTCCGCGAGCTTCGCCTCGCCTCGCTCGACAGCTACATCGCCACGACGAACGCTCGCTCGCTGGCCCTGGCGCGGCGCCTCGGCGCCGCCGACGAGACGCCCGCGGACTGGGACGACGCCGATGTCCGCGTCTTCCGTCACCGGAACCCCGGGGCGCGGACATGACCGAAATCCGCACCGACGCGATACCGACGCAATACCGACGTGATACCGACGGCCGTTTTCGCCCTTCGAGGACCCTTCCATGACCGACAACGCCACCCGCGCCGCCGAACTCCTGTCCGGCCACCGCGCCAGCATCGACCGGCTGGACGCGATCCTCGTCTACACGCTGGCCGAGCGCTTCAAGCACACGCAGGCGGTCGGACGGCTGAAGGCCGAGCACAAGCTGCCGGCCGCCGACAAGAACCGCGAAGCCCAGCAGATCGAACGTCTCGAGTGGCTCTCGAAGGAAGCGGACCTCGACCCGGAATTCGCCAAGAAATTCCTGAACTTCGTCATTCAGGAAGTCATCCAGCATCACCTTCAACATCAGAAATAGAAGAAGAGGAACACAGACCATGGCCATGAAAATACGCCTTGCCCGCGGCGGCTCGAAGAAGCGCCCGTTCTACCGCATCGTCGCCACCGACAGCCGGATGCCGCGCGACGGCCGCTTCCTCGAGAAGCTCGGCACCTACAACCCGCTCCTCCCGAAGGACTCCGAGGACCGCATCAAGATGGACGTCGAGCGCGTGAAGCATTGGCTGAGCGAAGGCGCCCAGCCGACCGATCGCGTCGCACGCTTCCTGGAAGCCGCTGGCGTTATTGAGAAAAAGACCCGCAGCAACCCCGACAAGGCGAAGCCGGGCAAGAAGGCGCAGGAGCGCGCCGACGAGCGAGCCAGCAAGGCCGCAGCCGCCGCCGAGGCATCCGCTGCCCCGGCAGAAGAAGCCGCAGCCGAGGAGACGGCGGAGTAATCCGCTCCCTTCGATGGCAGGCAATCTCATCCTTGGCTTCCGTGGCGGACGGGCGGCGGTCGCCCGCCCGTCGCGCCTTGCCCTTGGGACATTGACGCCCGACGAAGGGCGCGAGGCCACGAGATGAGCGAGACGGTTTGCGTGGGCGCGATAGCCGGCTCCTTCGGCGTTCGCGGCGAGGTGAGGCTCAAGAGCTTCTGCGCCGAGCCCGAGGCTATCGCGACCTATGGACCGCTGTCGTCCGAGGACGGCAAAGCGTCCTGGGCTGTCACCCTCGCCCGTCCCGTGAAGGGTGGCTTCGCGGCCAGGCTGACCGGCGTGACGACGAAAGAGGCGGCAGACACCCTGCGCGGTGTCCGTCTCTACGCCCCCCGAGACAGGCTTCCCGCCCTGCCGGACGACGAATTCTACCACGCCGACCTCATCGACCTTGCCGTGTTCGACACGGGCGGAGTCGAAATCGGCCGCGTGCGCGCCGTTCTGAACCACGGCGCGGGCGACCTTCTTGAGATCCAGGTACCCGGACAGAAGGCGCCCGTTCTTCTGCCGTTCACGCGCGAGGTGGTGCCGACCGTCGATCTGGGCGCCGGACGGCTGGTGGCCGATCCTCCGGAAGGCCTCATGGAATAGCGTTTGCCCCACTCGACTGCCTCAACGCCGGGCTTTTCAATCGAAATTCCCCGTTCTAGGCTGCCTGCCAGGACATGTGGTCCAACAGGGAGTTAACAATATGAAAAAGTTTCTTCTGGCTACGGCGGCGACAGCGCTCTGCGCGGGCGCGGCCCAGGCCGAGGACATAAAGCTGGGTATCATCCTCGGCTTCACGGGCCCGCTCGAATCCATCACGCCCGACATGGCGTCCGGCGCGGAACTTGCGATGAAGGAAGTGACTGACTCGGGCGCGCTGCTCGACGGGTCCACCGTTACGCCCATCCGCGCGGACTCGACCTGCATCGACGCCGCCGCCGCGACGTCCGCGGCCGAGCGGCTGATCACGTCGGACCGGGTCAGTGCGCTCGTCGGCGCAGACTGCTCCGGCGTCACCGGCGCGATCCTGTCGAACGTGGCCGTGCCGAACGGGATCGTGATGATCTCGCCCTCCGCTACCTCGCCGGGCCTCTCCACCGCCGAAGACAACGACCTGTTCTTCCGCACGGCGCCGTCCGATGCACGCCAGGGCCAGGTCATCAGCGACATTCTCACCGACCTCGGCTACAAGAGCGCTGCGGTGTCCTACGTCAACAACGACTACGGCAAGGGTCTGGCGGATGCTTTCGAGGCGTCCTTCAAGGAGGCTGGCGGCGAGATCACGATCAACGCCGCGCACGAGGACCAGAAGGCGGACTATGCGGCCGAGGTCGGCGCCCTTGCGGCTGCCGGCGGTGACATCCTCGTCGTCGCGGGCTATGTCGACGGCGGCGGTTCGGGCGTCACTCGCGCGGCCATCGACGCCGGCGCGTTCGACGTCTTCCACTTCCCGGACGGGATGACGGGTCAGGCTCTGGTCGACCGCTTCGGCGCCGAGCTCGACGGTTCGACCGCCGACGTTCCGGGCACCGACAGCCCCGGCTCGCAGATGTACATCGACATGGTCGGCGACAGCTTCAACCCGACCGGTCCGTTCTCGCCCGAAAGCTATGACGCGGCAGCACTCATCATGCTGGCGATGCAGGCCGCCGGGTCGTCGAACTCGGCCGACCTCAAGGCAAAGGTGATGGACGTCGCGAACGCTCCCGGAGAAGAGATCTTTCCGGGCGAACTTGCGAAGGGTCTTCAGATCCTCGCAGAGGGTGGCGACATCGATTACGTCGGGGCCTCTGCCGTCGAGCTGATCGGTCCGGGCGAAAGCGCCGGCAACTATCGCGAGATCAAGTACGAAGGCGGCAAGGAAGTCACCGCCCAGTATCGCTGACAACACGATCCGGCCCGGGGCAACGACCCCGGGCCGGGCACCATCGGGGCAGGACATGGGACGGGGATGATCCGGGTCGAGAACCTCCACAAGCACTTCGGCGGCTTCCATGCCGTGGACGGCGCGTCTCTGGAGATCGCACAGGGGTCCATCACCGGCCTGATCGGTCCGAACGGCGCGGGCAAGACCACCCTCTTCAATGTCATCGCGGGGCGGCTTCCGCCCACATCGGGGCGCGTCTTCATGGCAGGCGAGGACATCACCGGTCTGCCGCCGCACGATCTCTTTCATCGCGGACTTTTGCGCACCTTCCAGATCGCACACGAATTCTCGTCCATGACCGTCCGCGAGAATCTGATGATGGTTCCCGGGGGCCAGTCCGGCGAGACGATCTGGAACGCCTGGATCGGACGCCAACGCATCCTCGAGGAAGAGCGCGAACTACAGGCCAAGGCCGACGAGGTGCTGGAATTTCTGACCATCGACCATCTGAAGGACGAGAAGGCCGGCAACCTGTCCGGCGGACAGAAGAAGCTTCTGGAGCTTGGTCGGACCATGATGGTCGACGCGAAGATCGTCTTCCTCGACGAGGTCGGCGCAGGCGTGAACCGGACGCTTCTGAATACCATCGGCGACGCCATCGTGCGGCTGAATCGCGAGCGCGGATACACATTCTGCGTGATCGAACACGACATGGATTTCATCGCGCGCCTCTGCGATCCGGTCATTGTGATGGCCGAAGGTCGCGTCCTGGCGGAAGGCACCATCGACCAGATCAAGTCCAATGAGCAGGTCATCGAGGCCTATCTTGGCACCGGACTGAAGAACAAGGACGCGGCCGGGGTGTCCGCGTGACGGTCGCACGGGATCTTTTCCTGGTCTGGCACGGTGCAAATGCTGTCGACGTGACGCTCGACGAGCCGAACCATTCGCTCAAGCCCAATCTTCTCCTCATCCGAACGACGCGCACGCGCTCGAAGCTCTACCACTCGATCAAGCGACAGTTGCCGGACGGGACGGCTCTTCTGGTGGCACCGCTTGCGGATGCGCCGAAGTTCAAGGGCATGGCGCCGGGATCGCTCACATGGCTGGAGCGCGGCGCATGAGCCTCCCCTTCCTGATCGGAGAGCAGATGACGGGAGGGTATGGCCGGGGCGCCGACATCCTGCACGTCTGCACCATCGCCGTCGACGAGGGTCAGATCGCTGTGATCGTGGGACCGAACGGTGCCGGCAAGTCGACGGCGATGAAGGCGGTCTTCGGGATGCTGAACCTGCGCGAAGGCTCGGTGCGGCTGGATGGCGAGGACATAACTCATCTCAGCCCGCAGGACCGGGTCGCGAAAGGCATGGCCTTCGTGCCGCAGACGTCGAACATCTTCACGTCGATGACGGTCGAGGAGAACCTCGAGATGGGCGCCTTCCTTCGGCGCGATGATATTCGGGGCACGATGGCTCAGGTCTATGACCTGTTTCCGATCCTGAAGGAAAAGCGGCGTCAGGCGGCGGGAGAGCTTTCCGGCGGTCAGCGTCAGCAGGTCGCTGTCGGACGCGCGCTGATGACGCGTCCTCGTGTCCTGATGCTGGACGAACCGACGGCAGGGGTAAGCCCGATCGTCATGGACGAATTATTCGACCGCATCATCGAAGTGGCGCGGAGCGGGATCTCGATCCTCATGGTCGAGCAGAACGCGCGCCAGGCGCTCGCCATCGCGGACAAGGGATATGTGCTGGTGCAGGGGGCGAATGCCTTCACCGACACCGGCAAGGCACTTCTGGCGGACCCCGAGGTCCGCCAGTCGTTCCTGGGCGGCTGACGCCCGGGAGTCAGGGAGACCCGGGAGAACCCGGGCACGTCGAGCACCGGACCGGACCCAAAAGTGGCCGGCCGGACAATTGGGACCGCGGCACGGGACGGCCGCGCAAATTGGGAGTACGGACAATGCTGAATGCATTGGTTCTTATGCTTTTGACAGGGCCCTTACAGGCGGGGCAACCGGAGGCAATACAGTGCGAGTTTCCGGGCAATACCGATACCGAACAGGCAATCCTGGTCAGCGTGGCGCCACAGCCCTCGCTGCGGGATCGCCCCGGACTTTTCCGGGTGCAGATGGAGATGAACGGCGTCTATACGATGGCCGCCTCGGTCCAGCCGATCAGCGGTACCGACGAACGGGACGTGATGATCCGAACCAGTACCGGCGGTTCGACTCTTGCGATCGGATTGAGGGACGACGGGCGCGCAGCCCTGAGCCTGAAGGCATCGAGTGGCGATGCCACTCGGACGGGTGACTGCCGGGGCTATGACCGCTATCTGCGGAGATGGCTGAGGCTCTGACCGCGACAGGACGACAAGCGCGGGCCGGACCCGCGGACGAGGAGTGACATGGACCTGCTGAACGCGCTCGTCGCGCTTCTGAACTTCGTCATTGTGCCTGCCGTGGCCTACGGCAGCCAGCTTGCGCTCGGCGCCCTCGGGGTTACGCTGATCTATGGCATCCTGAGGTTCTCGAACTTTGCGCACGGCGACACCATGGCGTTCGGCGCCATGGCGACCATCCTCGTGACATGGTGGCTTCAGGGCCTGGGCGTATCGCTCGGGCCCCTGCCGACGGCCCTCCTGGCCCTGCCCTTCGGGATCGCGTTTACCGCGCTTCTGGTCCTGGTCACGGATCGACTGGTCTACAGGTTCTACAGGGAGCAAAAGGCGGCGCCCGTCATCCTCGTTATCGTCAGCATGGGCGTCATGTTCATCACGAACGGCCTCGTGCGCTTCATCATCGGCGTCGACGACCAACAGTTCGACGATGGCGCCCGCTTCCTCATCTCGGCCCGTGACTTCAAGGAGATGACAGGGCTACAGGAAGGTCTGGCGGTCAAGTCGACCGCGATGCTGACCGTCGTCGTCGCCATCATCGTGGTCGTCGCGCTGTTCTGGTTCCTGAACCGGACGCGGACCGGCAAGTCCATGCGTGCATTCTCCGACAACGAGGATCTCGCACTTCTGTCAGGTATCGACCCCGAGCGCGTCGTGAGAATCACCTGGATCATCGTCGCGGCGCTGGCCACTATCGCCGGCGCTCTCTACGGCCTCGACAAGGGCTTCAAGCCCTTCACCTATTTCCAGCTCTTGCTACCGATCTTCGCCGCCGCCATCGTGGGCGGCCTCGGCAGTCCTCTGGGAGCCATTGCCGGCGGGTTCGTCATCGCCTTTTCGGAAGTTACGATCACCTACGCCTGGAAGAAGGTCGTGGGGTACGTCGTGCCGTGGTGGGAGCCTGAAGGCCTCGTTCAACTGCTCTCGACGGACTACAAGTTCGCGGTGTCGTTTGCGATCCTCGTGATCGTGCTGCTGTTCCGCCCGACGGGTCTCTTCAAGGGGAAATCGGTATGAGCCTGACATCCCGCGATGCTCTTCTCTTCCTCGGCGTCTTCATCCTGATCGCGGCGACGGGAGTCACGCAAAGCTGGAACGTCGCGCTCGGCATCCTGAACATGGGCCTCGTCTCGGCGATCATGGCGCTTGGGGTCAACATGCAGTGGGGGTACGCCGGCCTCTTCAACGTCGGCATAATGGGCTTCGTGGCCTTGGGCGGGCTCGGCGCGGTTGTGGTGTCCATGCCCCCGGTCAACGAGGCCTGGGCGGCTGGAGGACTGCGGATCGTGGGAGGCCTCGCCCTCGGGCTTGCCACCATCGTCGCGGCGGCGCTCGCCTGGAAGAGATTGCCGGCAGGCGCGCTCCGCGCGCTGGTCATGGTCGCGATCCTGATTGCGGGCTTTTTCGTCTTCCGCGAGGTCTTCGACCCCGGCGTGGCGGCGGTCGAGTCGGTGAACCCGGCGTCGACCGGCTATCTGGGTGGGCTCGGGCTGCCTGTGCTGTTGGCCTGGCCTGTCGGCGCCCTGCTGGCTGCGGGTGCGGCCTGGGCCGTGGGCAAGACCGCGCTCGGCCTACGGTCGGACTACCTCGCCATCGCGACGCTCGGCATCGCCGAGATCATCATCGCGATGATGAAGAACGAAGACTGGCTGGCCCGCGGCGTGAAGAACGTCATCGGCATCCCTCGTCCCGTGCCCTACGAGATCAACCTTCAGCAGGATCCGTCCTTCGTCGAGAGGGTCAACGCCTGGGGCTTCGACCCGGTCACCGCCTCCTCGATCATGGTCAAGCTCCTCTATATGAGCCTCTTCCTTTCCGTCCTCCTGTTCCTCCTTTGGCTCGCACAGTCCGCGCTCCATTCGCCCTGGGGCCGGATGATGCGGGCGATCCGCGACAACGAGGTCGCGGCCGAGGCTATGGGCAAGGACGTCACTGCACGGCACCTGCAGGTCTTCGTCCTTGGTTCGGCGGTCTGCGGGCTTGCCGGCGCAATGATGGCGACGCTCGACGGCCAGCTGACACCCGGCACCTACCAACCCCTGCGCTTCACCTTCCTGATCTGGGTGATGGTCATCGTGGGCGGATCGGGCAACAACTTCGGCGCGGTCCTGGGCGGGCTTCTGATCTGGTATCTGTGGATCATGGTCGAACCCTTCGGCCTGATCCTCCTACAGGGTGTGACGGCGGGGATGGCCGACGGGTCGCCGCTCAAGGCGCATCTGATCGACAGCGCGGCGCACATGCGGCTTCTGACCATGGGCATCATCCTTCTGCTGGTCCTTCGGTTCAGTCCACGCGGCCTGATCCCGGAACGGTGAGCCCTCTCGTCGTCATACCTGCCGCGGGCGCCTCGGCACGGATGCGGGGCGGTGACAAGCTTCTGGAAACGATCGAGGGCGAGGCGCTGCTTCGCCGGCAGGCGGTTGCAGCGACGGCGACGGGATGCGCCGTGGCCGTGACGCTGCCGCCCGGCCCGTCGGCCCGCCGCGCCTGTCTTGGGGACGTCCCGGTGGCGATCGTCGATGTGCCCGACCACAAGGAAGGGATGTCTGCTTCGCTTCGGCGGGCGGCGGGGCTTCTCGTGGACGGACAGGCGCTGGCGGTGCTTCTACCTGACGTGCCAGGGATCGGCGCGGGAGAGCTGATCGAGGTTCTCCAACGCTTCAGGTCCTTCGACGGGGACCGCGTCGTTCGGGGCGGCACGGTTCTCGACGCTCGGCCGGGCACGCCTCTCTTCCTGCCGCACCGTGTCGCACGTCGGTTTCTTGACCTCGCGGGAGACGACGGAGGTCGCCAAGCGCTGGCGGGCGAGGCGGTTGAGTTCGTCCGCTTTCCCGACGACCGGGCCGTGCGCGATCTCGACACGCCAGAGGACTGGGCGGCGTGGCGTGCAGAGACAGGGATTGCCGAATGACGCCGAAGCACGCTTGCCTCGGTGCCGCCTTCGCGCCAAACCCGCGCACATGATGGGCGGCGAAATTCTTTGCATCGGTTCGGTCCTCTGGGACGTGATCGGACGATCCGGCGCCGTGATGCGGCTGGGCTCGGACGTTCCCGGCAGGATCACGCGGTTGCCGGGCGGCGTCGCGATGAACGTGGCGATGACGCTGCGCAGGTTCGGGATGCGGCCCCTGCTCCTGACTGCCGTCGGACGCGACGAAGCGGGGGACGAGTTGGTCGCCGCAGCCGAACGGCTGGGACTGGTGACGGACCACCTCTATCGCTCGGAGGATCTGCCCACGGACATCTACATGGCCGTCGAGGGCGCGAACGGCCTGATTGCGGCGATTGCGGACGCTCACTCGCTTGAGGCTGCCGGAGACAAGATCTTGCGCCCGCTTTCGGACGGACGACTGGGTTCGGCAGCAGAGCCATATACCGGACCGGTGGCGCTGGACGGCAACTTGACCGAGGCTCTACTGGCCGAGATTGCGGAAAGCCCCCTTTTCGCCCGTTGCGACCTGCGCGTCGCTCCCGCATCGCCCGGCAAGGCTGAACGGTTGCTGCCGCTTCTGCCGGTGCCGGCGGTGACGCTCTACGTCAATCTCGAGGAGGCGGGCCTTCTCTGTCACCGAAGCTTCGAGGACGCGCCCTCGGCGGCTTCAGGGCTTCTCGACAGGGGCGCGGCGCGGGCTCTGGTGACGGATGGAGGGCGCACCGCCGCGCTTGCCACATCCGACAGCGTTCTGACCGCGGAACCTCCGCAGGTCCTCGTCACGCGCGTGACGGGCGCCGGCGATACATTCATGGCCGCTCATATCGCCGCCGAGGCACGCGGTGAAACGGGAGAGACCGCGCTTGCCACGGCTCTGGCCGCCGCGGCCGCGCATGTCGCCGGAGATGTTGCCACATGACCGATTTCCTGGATATCGATCCCGAGGTTGCGCAAGCGCTGAAGGACAAACGACCGGTCGTCGCTCTCGAATCGACCATAATCACGCACGGAATGCCTTTCCCCCGCAACGTCGAGACCGCGCGCGCTGTAGAGACCGCTGTCCGGGATGCAGGGGCGGTGCCTGCCACGATCGCCATTCTCGACGGCGTTCTGAAGGTGGGTCTGGGTGACACCGATCTCGACCGCCTTGCGCAAGAGAAAGACGTGGCGAAGCTGTCCCGGGCGGACCTTGCCGCAGGTGTTGCCTCAGGGCGTCCCGGCGCCACGACGGTCGCCGCCACGATGATCGCGGCTCATCTTGCAGGCATCGAGGTTTTTGCGACGGGCGGTATCGGCGGTGTCCACATGGGCGCCGAGACGACGTTCGACATCTCGGCCGACTTGCGCGAACTGTCGATGACCCCCGTCGCGGTGATTGCCGCAGGTGCGAAGGCGATCCTCGACATCCCGAAGACGCTGGAGGTGCTCGAAACGCTCGGCGTCCCGGTCATCACCCTGGGCCAGGACGACTTTCCCGCCTTCTGGTCGCGCTCTTCAGGTCTGCCTTCGCCTTTGAGAATGGAGTCGGCCTTGGACGTCGCGCGGGCCATCGTCGCCCGTCGAACTCTCGGTTTGGCCGGCGGTCACCTGATCGCCAACCCCATCCCCGTCGATGCCGAGATCGCCGCCGCCGATCTGCAGCCGGTCATCGCGCAGGCAATGCGGGAAGCCGGCGACCGAAGGATTTCCGCGAAGGCGGTCACGCCCTTTCTCCTGCAGCGCATCTTCGAACTGACATCCGGCCGTTCGCTCGACGCGAACATTGCGCTTGTGCTGAACAACGCACGCTGCGCCGCCCGGATCGCTGCCGAGCTTGTCCGGCTCGACAGAAACGAAGGATTTCGACACTAGCCGTTGTGACAGACTGCGTCGCCGCCTAGGGTGGCCCGTACCATCTTGGACCGAGGCATGAGCAAGGGATTCGACGACGAGGTGACGCGCCGGCGCCGCACCATCTTCGGATGGCTGAGGAATTCGTTCCTCACGGGACTCGTCGTGATCGCTCCGATCGGTCTGACGCTCTGGCTGATCTGGACCATGGCGGGTTGGGTCGACAGTTGGGTCCTTCCCTTCGTTCCCGTCTGGCTGCGGCCGGACCAGTACGTCGGCCTGAACATCCGGGGCGTCGGAGTCTTCGTCTTCCTCATCTTCACGATCGTGATCGGGTGGATGGCGAAGGGCATCATCGGCAAGTCTCTCATCAGGTGGGCCGAAAGCCTGGTCCAGAACCTTCCCGTCGTGCGATCGGTCTACAAGGGTCTCAAGCAGATCGCCGAAACCGTCTTCGCCCAGTCCGAGACGTCGTTCGACAAGTGCTGCCTCGTGGAGTATCCGCGCCCGGGCATCTGGGCCATCGGCTTCATCTCCACCTCGGCAAAAGGCGAGATCCTGCGCCGACTGCCCAGTGAAGACGACGTGGCGACCGTCTTTCTGCCGACCACGCCAAACCCGACCTCGGGCTTCCTTCTCTTCGTGCCGCGGCGCGATCTGATCGAGCTCGACATGACGGTCGAGGATGCAGCGAAGCTCGTGATTTCCGCCGGTCTCGTCTACCCGGACAGCACCCTATCGAGGCCCACTCCGATCGGTGAAGTCCGACCGCCGGCGGCGCGCGCCGGGTCGTCCTGACCCATACCGAAGCATTCTTGCCGCATGTCGTAGCGGAAATGCCACGCTCCCCCGAGGTCTTGTAGCGCCAGCAGGAAACCGCTCTATACTTGCGCTTGGGGGCTGCTCATCCGCATTGTCATTCGATTGGCGTGCAGGCGCAGTCCTGTCCGGCAGCGCCTTGGCCTGTCACGCGATGCCGAAGCACCGGCTGCCCCGTCGGAGGCTTCAGGAAGCGCCCGTCTCAAGGGGCGAGCGTCGGTATGGGGTAACATGTCCGATCGGTCAAAGAAGGCCGGCGGCGTAGCAAAGAGAGACGGTAAAGTGAAATTCAAGTCCACAGCCCTGATCGTAGCCATGTGCTTCTCGGTCGCCGCGGCACCGGTCTTCGCTGGCGGAATGGCGGAGCCCGTGATGGAACCCGAAGTGATCGCCGAAGAATCGTCTTCTTCCGGCGGTTTCATCATTCCACTCCTGCTGCTTGCCATCATCGTCGCGATCGCGACGGCCGATGACGGCGGCACGTCTGGCGAAGTGTTCTGAGCGAAGGTCGATACCTCGCTCGCGGACGGCGGCCCCACACGGGCCGCCGTTTTTGTTTCCGGCTACTGGGAGGTCCAGCCGCCGTCAGCGGAGATCGTCGTTCCCGTCACCTGCGCTGCCGCATCCGAGCAGAGGAACAGCGCGATCCCCGCGATCTGCTCGACTGTCACGAATTCCTTCGAAGGCTGCTTGAGCAGGATAACCTTCTCGATCGCCTCATCTTCGCTGATCCCATACTCGCGAGCCGTGTCCGGGATCTGCGCTTCGACGAGGGGTGTCAGGACGTAGCCGGGACATATGGCGTTTGCCGTGATCGCCTCGCGAGCCGTTTCCAGCGCCACCACCTTCGTCATACCCACCACGCCATGCTTGGCTGTGACGTATGCCGATTTGAACGGGCTCGCCCTCAGGCCATGAGCCGAAGCCACGTTGACGACCCGGCCCCATCCCGCCTTGCGCATCAGGGGAAGGGCCGCAGCCGTGGTGTGGAAGGCCGAGTTCATGTTGATCGCAATGACCCGGTTCCAGGCATCCACTGGAAACTCATCTATCGGAGAGACGACCTGAATGCCGGCGTTGTTCACTAGGATGTCGCATGCGCCCGACTGGCGGATCAGATCGCGGCAGGCCTGGCCGTCCGCCATGTCGGCGGCGATGTACCGGACCTCGACGCCGTGGTCCCTCGAGATTTCGGCGGCCAGCGCATGATCCTCATCCCGGTCGGTGAAAGAGTTCAGAACGACGCTCGCCCCTTGTTCCGCAAGGGCCCGAGCAATGCCGAGGCCGATGCCGGAGTTGGAACCCGTGATGACGGCGGTCTTGCCGGACAACGACATTGGACGATCCTTTCGCTTGTGCAGAAATCATAATGCACGCGCAAGATAACGCCACGCCGTTTGGAGGCCAGCGACAATCTCAGCCGCCGAGCGCGCTCTCGATGGCGGTGGTGATCGCGCGAGAGCCGGGCTTCTCGATCGATCCCCAGGTGCCCAGTATTCTGCCGTCGGGACCAACAAGCACCTTGTTGAAGTTCCATGAGGGAACGAACCCGGTCTGTTCCTCCACGTGGCGATAGAAGGGATGCATATCGCTTCCCCTGACATGGCTGATCGTGGTCATCGGAAAATCGAGGTCGAAGTTCAACTCGCAGAAGTCCTTCACCTCGGACTCCGAAGACAACTCCTGCCTGAAGTCGTCGGAGGGGATCGCAAGCACGACCAGACCGTCGTCCTTGTAGCGATCATAGACCTCCTGCAACCCCGCATACTGGGGCGTGAACCCGCACAGCGACGCGGTGTTGACGACCAGCATGGGGCGACCCGCCCATTCGGCGGTGTCGTATGTGCCACCGTCGATGCTGTCGAAGACGAAGGTTTCTGCAGCAAGAGGTGTGACGATCAAAGTGGCGATAAGCGTGACGAGGGTGCGCATCTTTTTTTCTCCCTACCTATCTACGAGCCGGGACGTGCTTCGGTTTCCTCGGCCTGAACGAAAGACGCCGCCCTCTCGGGCGGCGTTGATGTGTCTCTCGGGCAGTGCCGGTTCAGAAACCGAGACCCTCGTACTTCTTCTTGAACTTCGACACGCGCCCACCGGTGTCCATAAGGCGGGTGCCGCCGCCGGTCCAGGCGGGGTGGACCGAGGGGTCGATGTCGAGCGACAGCTGGTCGCCTTCCGAGCCCCAGGTCGAGCGCATCTTGACGACTTCGCCGCTGACGAGCTTGACGTCGATGTTGTGGTAATCGGGATGAATGTCTTTTTTCATGGATCCGCTCCTCAGGCCTCGGCGCCGTCGAGCGGCTTGTAGTTGGTGACCTCGGCGATCCGGGCCGACTTGCCGCGGCGCGTGCGGAGGTAATACAGCTTGGCGCGACGGACACGGCCGCGGCGCACGACGGTGATGCTGTCGATGTTGGTCGAGTGCAGCGGGAAGACCCGCTCGACGCCCTCGCCGAAGGAAATCTTGCGGACGGTGAACGATCCGGCGATGCCCTTGCCATTCTTGCGGCTGATGCAGACGCCTTCGTAGTTCTGCACGCGCGCACGCGTGCCCTCCGTCACCTTGTAACCGACACGCAGGGTGTCGCCCGGCTTGAAATCCGGGATCTCTTTGCCGAGGGCCGCAACCTGCTCGGCTTCCAGTTGTGCGATCAGGTTCATCTGACCAACTCCTATCTACGCTCCGGGTATGTCCCGGAAGTTGTTGCGCCCCAGAGCTCCGATCTGTTGTGAGGGCCGGTCATGGCGGCCTTCGGAGGGTTCGGGTCCCCGTTCGCTTGTCGTGACTCCACAGGCCACAGGTCCACTGGCCGATTCAGCCGCGAACTCGCGCCGTATAGGGTCGGCGGCGCGGCGGATCAAGTGGAAAGGTCAGCCGCGCTCGGCCTCGCGACGCACGATCAGGTCAGGACGACGTTCCCGGGTCAGGCGCAGGGCCTCCTCACGGCGCCAGCGGGCGACGGCCGCGTGGTCGCCGGAGGTCAGCACCTCGGGAATCGTCCGCCCTTCCCATTCGGAGGGCCGCGTGTACTGGGGATGCTCCAGAAGCCCGTCCGAGAAGCTTTCCTCCTCGGTCGAGGCCGAATTCCCGAGAACGCCTGGAAGAAGGCGCACGGTCGCGTCGATAACCGCCTCGGCGGCGATCTCGCCTCCGGTCATCACGAAGTCGCCAAGCGAGATCTCCTCGATCCCGAAGTGCTCGATCACGCGTTCATCGAGCCCTTCGAACCGGCCGCAGATCAGGGTCAGGCCTTCCGTCACGGCGAAGCGGCGCGCGGTCGCCTGGTCGAACGGCCGGCCGCGCGGGCTGAGATAGACGAGAGGCCACCGCGCCCTGTCGGTCGGGGCATCGCGCATGGCGAAGCGGATCGCGCGACCCATGACATCGGCCCGCAGAACCATACCGGCCCCACCTCCGGCCGGGGTGTCGTCTACGTTGCGGTGACGACCCTCGCCGAAAGTGCGCAGGTCGATCGGATCCAGCACCCAAAGGCCTTGGTCTAGTGCCTTGCCGGTTAGAGACAGACCAGGGATGCCGGGAAAGGCGTCAGGGACGAGGGTGATGACCTTGACGGTCCACGCGCCCTTGAGACGCGGTCGATCGGACATGAGGTCTCGCGGCGCGGAGGTGGCATTGATGGCGAGGCGGCCGTGGGATTTGGAAGGTGCGGACATGATGGCGCTCTAGCGCACGTCCGTTGGCCCGGCAAGCGCGCCAGAGGGCGGGGAGGAGGCGACCCTCCTCCCCGTGTTCGTCAATTTGCCTCGCGCGCCAGAGCGGCGGCATATTCCGGCCCGAGGGCCGCAAGGCCCTTGAGGATGTCGATGGCGTAGGCCAGCTGATAATCCTCGACGCGCAGTTCCGCAGCCTTGTCGGCGGCGGCGCGCTCTTCCTCGACCTGACGGCGTTCGTCATCGGTGAGGCTGTCGTTCGATAGCGACCCGCGCAGTTCAGCCTCGGACCGGGCGCCGCGATCGGGCGCTTCGTCCTCGGTCGTTTCCGGAGGCGGCGGCTGTTGCACGACGATGTCAGGCGAAACGCCGAGAGCCTGGATCGAGCGGCCCGAGGGCGTGTAGTATCGAGCGGTCGTCAGGCGCATCGCGCCATCGCTCCGAAGCGGCATTACGGTCTGGACCGAGCCCTTACCGAACGACTTGGTGCCGATGACGATGGCGCGCCGGTGATCCTGGAGCGCGCCCGCCACGATCTCCGAGGCCGACGCTGATCCGCCGTTGATCAGGACGACGAGCGGCTTGCCCTCGGCCAGATCCCCAGCCTCGGCATTGAAGCGGTCGCCGTCCTGAGGTTCGCGGCCGCGTGTCGAGACGATCTCTCCCGCGTCGAGGAAGGCATCCGAGACGCGCACAGCCTGGGTGAGAAGCCCGCCGGGGTTGTTCCGCAGATCGAGAACGAAGCCGTTCACGTTCTCCATCCCGCCCAGTTCCTCGACCTTTTCCGCAAGCTGGTCGCGCATCGTCGGGAACGTCTGGTCCGAGAAGGTGGTGAGGCGCAGAACGACCGTCTCGCCCTCGATGCGCGAACGGACGGCGGTCAGCTTGATGGTGTCGCGGATCAGCGAGACGTCGAATGGCTCGGCTTCTCCCTCGCGCACGATGGTAATGATGATCTCGCTTCCAACGGGCCCGCGCATGAGGTCCACGGCCTGATCGAGCGTCAGACCCAGCACGCTTTCACCGTCCACATGCGTGATGAAGTCGCCGGAGATGATTCCCGCGTCGCTGGCAGGCGTGTCGTCCATCGGAGAGACGACCTTGACGAAGCCTTCTTCCTGCGTGACCTCGATGCCGAGACCGCCGAACTCGCCCCGCGTCTGGACGCGCATGTCGGCGGCGTCGTCGGGCGACAGGTACGACGAGTGCGGATCGAGCGAAGTGAGCATACCGTTGATGGCCGCCTCGATCAGATCCTCTTCGTCGACTTCCTCGACGTACTGGGAACGGATCCGCTCGAAGATGTCGCCGAAGAGGTCGAGCTGCTCGTAGACGCTGGCCTTCTTGTCAGCCTCCTGAGCCAGAAGGGGCCCCGCGACCTGAGTGGTGATGACCGCGCCGAACATGACCCCGGTCACCGATGCCAGAAGAAACTTTTTCATGCCTAGTCCTTACCTCCGCCCGTCCAGGGCATACCCGCCGGATCTACCGGGGTCCTTCCCTGTCTTATCTCCAAATAAAGCGTCTCGCCTCCGAAAACGCCACCGTATCCGCCCACGTCGTTCAATTTCTCTTGTGCGGTGAGAGAGGTCGTCCCCATCAGGCCGATCGGTTCGCCGATGGAAACGGTCTGCCCGCGACGCACGAAGGTGCTTGCGAGCCCTGCAAGGATCACGAGCGATCCGGGGTTCGGTTCGAGGATCGCGACCCTGCCCTGGCCGGGAACGTCGCCGGCAAAGCGCACCGACGCTGGAACGGGTGCGGTGACCAGGGCTTCGTCCGGCGTCGAGAGAATCCAACCGGGCCTGCGGACTCCCGCGGCGTCCGCCTCATCGTACTTGCGAAGCACCTCGCCCGTGACCGGCAAGGACCATGCACCGTCGGTGACCCAGCCCTCGGGGCCTTTGTCGGGCATCAGGCTGTCTGCGAAGGCAGCGAGCGTTTCGGCGCTGTTGACGAGCGCTTCGATGGCCGCGTCATCTGTCGAGACGCTATCCGGCAAGTCGCCACGGGCGGCGATGGCCTCGGAAAGACGCAGCCGTGCGGTGCGGATGCCGTCCGAGCCCGCCTCGAGCGTTGCGATGCCCGACCTTTGAAGACTGACGAGCGTCTTGAGATCTGTGAGATCGACCCTGAGGGTATCGACCCGATCATTGAGAGACGGAACGAATGCGGCGGCGAGAGTGCCGGCCCGGATCGTCTGAAGAGCTCCGCCCGGATGAATCAGGGTCTCGGTCTGCGCCTGCCTGGAGGTTGTGGCCAGAAGCGAGAGCAGCGTCGTCAGTTCGCCCTCGTTCGTCTCGAGGACCGTGCGAATCTCGCGTTCGCGTAGTTCGGCCCGGCGCAGGCCCTCGCGCATGGCGCCGAGACCTGCCTCATAGGCGCGAACGGTGCGCGTCAGGGCGGCCACCCGATCGGCGGCGTCGGACGCTTCGGTCAGTTGAACGGCAGCCTCGTCGAGTTGGCGCGCCGCGTCGCGCGCCAGATCCGCGGCCTCGTCGGACCAGGCAGGTTGCCAGGCGACTGCCAGTGCAGCGAGTAGACCCGCGATCCGTTTCATCGGCGGATCAGGCTCCGCCCGGTCATCTCTGCGGGCTGCAGAAGTCCCATCATCTCGAGGATCGTGGGCGCTATGTCGGCCAGACGACCGTCGTTCAGTCCCGACGCCTGCGGATAGCCGACGACAGCGACGGGAACGAGGTTCGTGGTATGCGCCGTGTGCGGCCCGCCCGTGTCGGGGTCGATCATGGTTTCGCAGTTGCCATGATCGGCCGTCAGGACAAGCGCGCCCCCGACGTCCTGCAGAGCCTCGACCATGCGCGCAAGACCTTCGTCGACCGCCTCGCAGGCGTGGATGGCGGCATCGAGGTCACCCGTGTGACCGACCATGTCGGGGTTGGCATAGTTGACGACGATCAGGTCGTAGTCGGCCCGGATCGCCTCGACCAGCCTGTCAGTTACTTCATCCGCCGACATCTCGGGCTTGAGGTCGTAGGTCGCCACGTCCGGCGACTTGGGCATGACGCGATCTTCGCCGGGTTCGGGATCCTCCCTGCCGCCGTTCAGGAAGAACGTGACGTGAGGATACTTCTCGGTCTCGGCCAAGCGGAACTGGCGAAGACCCTTGGACGCGACCCAGGCGCCGAGCGTGTTGACGATGTCCTCTTTGGGAAAGACCGTCTGCATGTAGGCGTTGTGCTGGTCGGAATACTCCGCCATCCCCAGCATTGCCGAAAGCTTGGGCCGCGGACCCGTCTCGAAGGCTGTGAAATCGGGCGCGCCGATGGCCGCAAGGATCTCGCGCGCGCGATCTGCGCGGAAGTTGACGAAGAAGATCCCGTCGCCGTCCTTCATGCCCTGATAGTCGTCAAGCACCGCCGGCTCGATGAACTCATCACTCACGCCCGCCTCATAGGAGGCGCGCGCCACGTCGGGCGCGTTCAGAGCCGGTGTGCCTTCGCCTCGGACGATCAGGTCGAACGCCTTCTGGACGCGCGGCCAGCGGTTGTCCCGGTCCATCGCAAAATACCGGCCGATCACCGTGGCGATGCGGACACCGTCGGGCAGGTCCGTCTCAAGCGTCGCCAATTGCCCGGCGGCAGAACGGGGCGGTACATCGCGGCCATCGGTGATGGCGTGGACCACGACGGGCAGGCCCCGGTCGGACATCGCCTTTGCGGCCGCCGCGATGTGCCGCTGGTGAGAATGCACGCCGCCCGGCGAGGCGAGACCAGCCAGGTGGACTGTGCCGCCTGCCGCCTTCACGGTGTCTGCGAAGGCCGTCAGCGCCGGCCGATCGAAGAAGCTGCCGTCCTCGATGGACAGGTCGATCTGACCCAGGTCCATCGCGACCACACGGCCCGCGCCGATGTTCGTATGTCCGACCTCGGAATTGCCCATCTGGCCCTTCGGAAGGCCGACATCAGGGCCGAAGGTGACGAGTGTCGCCTTAGGGCTCGTCGCCATGATCCGGTCGTAGGCGGGCGTGCGGGCGAGAAGGGGCGCGTTGCCCTCACGGTCGTCGCGCAGGCCCCATCCGTCCAGGATGCAGAGAACCACAGGTTTGGGTGTGCCCATTTCCGCCTCGCCGTTTTACCCTGACATAACCTGACGGGAGAGGATTGGGAACCGCCTCAGGCTTCTGGATCGTCGTCGTCGCCGCCAAACTCGGTCTGAACGATGCCGGCTTCGTAACCCTGATCCTCGAGCCAGCGCCGGAAAATCGAGGTGTAGCCATGGGTGACGAAGACGCGCTCGGCCCCTGTTGCTGCGATGGCTGAGTTCAATCCGGCCCAGTCCGCGTGGTCGGACATGATGAAACCCCGATCGGCGGCGCGACGCCTGCGGACACCGCGAAGTGCCATCCAGCCGCTGGCGAAGGCGGTCGATGCCGGGCGAAAGCGGGCGGCCCAGGACGAGCCGAGGGCAGAGGGCGGCGCGAGGACGAACGCTCCGGGGTAGTCCTTAGCCTTGGTCTCGGGCGTCACGCGGATGGTCTGGGGGAAGTCGAAGCCTTGGTCCCGCAGAACCTGGGTCGTTCCCTCGACCGCCCCATGCGTGAGGATCGGTCCGATGGACGGGTCCAGCGCCGCGAGGATGCGTTGCGCCTTTCCCAAGGAGTAGGCGCCACAGATCGACGCCCTGCCCTCGGCGGCGTTCGAGGCCCACCAGGCGTTGACCTCATCCGTGACCGCTGCGGGTTCCGCCCACGTGAAGACCGGCAAGCCAAACGTGCATTCCGAGATGAACGTGTGGCAGCGGACCGGCTCGAAGGGTTCCGACACGCCGTCCTGGACAACCTTGTAGTCGCCAGAGACGACCCAGACCTCGCCGCCGACCTCGACCCTGATCTGCGCCGAGCCGGGAACGTGCCCCGCGGGATGAAAGCTGAAGCGAGCCTCGCCGATGCTGAACGTCTCGCCATAGCGCACCGTGTCGAGGCGGATGTCGCCGAGGCGATAGCGCATCACCGGAGCCGCGGTCTCGGTGGCGATGTAGCGGCCCATCCCGTCGCGGGCGTGGTCAGCGTGTCCGTGAGTGATGAGGGCCTTTTCCACCGACCGCCAAGGATCGATATGGACGCCAGCGGCGGGACAGTAGATGCCCCTCTCGGTGAAGGTCAGGACAGGCGCATTCATCGCTTGGGCTGGCGGGGCTGCGGTCGTCCGGGCATTTCCTTCAGCAATCCTCCGACCCCCATCCGCGCGATCCCGTCGCCATCGACCGGAATCCCGGCCGAGATGCGTTCGAGCACCCAGTCGACGCCGTTCAACGCCGGAGATCGTGCACAACCCGGCAGGCCCACGACAGGTGTGCCCTTCAACTCGCCGAGGAAAAGCAGGTTCCCGGGGTCGACTGGCATACCGAACCGGTCAATGCGGCCACCCGCCCTCACGACGGCCGCGGGGGCCACGTCGGCGCGGTCGGACGTCGCAGACGCGCCGAGGATCAGAATGAGATCGGCCGAGGGATCGAGTGCCGCTGCAACTTCGGATTCCTCGTGCTCGGTGATGCGGCTCTCGGCGAGGTTATAATTCAAGGCCTCGACGCGAGTCCGGACGACATCCTCGCCTTTCTTCAGCAGGCTTTCCTTGAAGCCGTCGGTTCGGGTCAGGATCAACTGCGCGCGCCCGCCCGCGAAGGGGTGAAGCCGGATCGGTTGCCGACCGAGCGCGTCCTTCCCGGCGGAGACCACGGCTGCGGGAAGACAGTAGGGGATCACCTTCACGGTCGCCACAAGCTGGCCCGCGTCGACGCGCAACAGGTCCGGCAACGTCGCCAGGGTGAGCCCTTCGTCGACTGCGTTGAAGTCGGCAATGGCCCAGGCGTCGACTTCGACGACACCCGGTGCCGCGGCCTCGAGGTTGACGCGCCCGGTAAAGACGGGACCGAGGGTCAGGCCGGGGGCGGCAAGTGCCGTTCCGATGATCTTCGCTGCTTCGTCTTCCGGCAGATCGTCGGGGTCGAGGCGGGCCGCAATGACGGAAGCGTAGCCGGACTTTCGCAAGCGCTCGACCCCGTCGGCGTCCAGCACCGTGCCTTTGCGCAGGCGCTTGCCGTCGGCCTCCAGCGAATGAGCGAGGATTGCCCCCTCCGCGTCTTGCAGGTCGACCGGGCCGAACCTCACGGACGCCGCCCGGGACGCGTCTCGGGACGCCGCAGCCGCTCGGTCATTTCGGCCATGATGGACACGGCGATCTCGGCAGGGGAGCTGGCGCCGATGTCCAGACCCACGGGGGCGTCGATCCGGGCGATTGTCTCGGTGTCGAACCCGGCTTCGGTCAAGGCGGCGACCCGCTTGGCATGTGTGCGGGAGGACCCCAGGGCGCCGATGTAGAACGCCTCGGATCCCAGTGCGACTTCGAGAGCGGGCGTGTCGATCTTGGGATCGTGGCTGAGGGTCACCACGGCGGTCCGGGTGTCGAGCCCGTATGCCGCCAGCGCCTCGTCGGTCCATCCGTCGAGGAAAGTCTCGCCGGGAAAGCGCGACGAGCTGGCGAAGCTGTCGCGGGGGTCCGACAGAACCACGTCGTAGCCGGACATCCGGGCCATCTCGACAAGCGGCTGCGCGATGTGGACCGCCCCCACCATGACGAGACGGAGAGGGGGATTGTGAACCCCTTGGAAGACGTCCCCCTCGCGCTGCGAGCGGTCGGTACGGAAGCGCTGTTCGAGGGTCTGGTCGGACGGGTCGCGATCAAGGAGGCGGCGCTCCCAGGTCGAGAGGTTCACCTCCCAGACCACAGGACGTCGCGCACGCCGCGCGGAGACGAGCGCGCGCAACTCCTCAACCGAGGGCCCCTCTCCGACGCTGACGGGCTCGACAAGCACGGCGATCTGGCCCCCGCAGGCAAGTCCGACCTCGAAGGCGCTTTCATCGGACACTCCGAACTCGAGCAGACGGCAGGTTCCGTCTCGCATCGCCTCGGTCGCCTCGAAGATCACGGCGGATTCGACGCAACCGCCCGAGACGGACCCCATGAACTCCATGTCCGCATCGATGACGAGCTGCGATCCGACGGGGCGCGGCGCCGATCCCCATGTGCTGACGACGGTCGCGAGCGCCACGCTGCGGCCAGCCTCGGCCCAGTCGAGGGCAAGCTCGGGGATGTTGTCGTGAGACGTCATGGTGTGGCACCTCCGACCCTCAGACTAGCAGGGCAACAGACCCTTCGCATTACACATAAAGACCTATGATCCGCCATAAATCGGACCGAATTCCGAGTGATTGTTTCCAATGTAGGCGCCCTAGTCCGGCGTCTCATCTTCCTCCCTGACTGACTGGCCGTCTCTTCGAGGCGGCCTTTTTTTCAGCGGGAGACCGGCTTGCGCGGTCTACCGGGCGATGGCCAGAAGCGGTGCGCCGAAGTCTTTCAGCAGGCTCGGAAGATCGATCATCTCGATCATTTCGATCTTCAGCGGTCCCTCCACCTCGCGCAGGAAGTAGCGGAAGCGGCTTTCGTCCAGGGAATCGCCCGCCGCGTCGAAGTAGCTTGCGGTGACATGAGCCACATGCCGGCCTTCGCGGTCGAGCGACACCGCGTTCAGCTTCAACCTGCGGCCATGCATTCCCGCCCGCGCCAATTCTTCGCCATACGCCAGCGCAATCGAAGCGAGTTGCTCTTGCGTGTCGACGGCGATGATCCTGCCGACCACGAAGATGATCGTGGGAAAGAAGAAACGCTCACTGACGCCTGCGTAGTCGCCGTAAGACATGTCGGCGGACAGATCGTCAAGGAACGAAGAAATCGTTTCGTACATCCGTGAGATTCCGAACAAGGAGGGCGGCAGACGGCCGGTGCCAAACGAACGCGCGGACAATCCGCTCGAAATATCGCAGAGCCGTTCGGGTTCAAGATCCCGGATTGTGACGGCATCGCCTTGTAAGGGCGACAGAGCGCACGACCTTTATCGGTAGACTTCATCGTCGGAGGGGAAAGTTCGGGCTTTTACCTCTTCGGCGTAGGTGGCGACGGCGCTTTCAATCTGGTTCAGAAGGTCGCCGTAAACTTTCACGAACTTCGGCGGGCGCGGGTTCAATCCCAGCATGTCCTCGAGCACGAGGATCTGCCCGTCGCATTCCACCGACGCGCCTATGCCTATCGTCGGGATGTCGATCTGCTTGGTGATGCGCGCGGCGAGACGCTCGACCATCCCTTCCAGCACGACCGAGAAGGCACCGGCGTCGGCCACGGCTTTCGCGTCATCCTCGTGAGCCGCCCAGGTGTCCTCGTCGCGGCCCTGCGTCTTGAACCCGCCCATGACGTGGCTCGACTGCGGCGTCAGGCCCGTGTGCGCCATCACCGGAATGCCGCGCTCGACGAGGAAGTGAATCGTCTCGGCCATGCGCTTGCCGCCTTCCAGCTTCACCGCGCCACAGCCCGTTTCCTTCATGATCTTCGCAGCGTTGCGGAACGCCCTGTTGGGGCTTTCCTCGTAGGTGCCGAAGGGCATGTCGACGACGATCAGCGCCTGCTTCGTCCCGCGAACGACCGCGCGCCCGTGCATGATCATCAGGTCCAGTGGAACACCGACGGTTGTCTCCATTCCGTGCATCACCATCCCGAGGCTGTCGCCCACGAGGATGAAGTCTGCATACTTGTCGACGATGGCCGCGGTGTGCGCATGGTAGGAGGTCAGCGACACTATCGGTACACCGCCCTTGCGTGCGGCGATCTGAGGAACGGTCGTGCGGCGGACGGCTTTCTGAACGCTCATGGAGCGATCTCCCTCTGGTCAATGAGCAGGACATCCCCGAACTGGACGGAGATCATGATGCCGACCGTCGCGGTCGGTCGGCCCGAAGCCACCTCGAACGTGGCTGCGTCTACGATGTCGAGGCCCTGAAGCGTCGCGCGCGGCTCGCTGTCGATGACGCGACGGATCTCATCCGCCATTTCCTCGACCGTCGCGCCTTGCGCGGCAATGGACCGGGCGGCGTCCAGTGCGGCGTTCAGGACCGGGGCGGCGCGACGATCCTCGGGCGTGAGACGGACGTTGCGCGACGACATTGCAAGCCCGTCCGTCTCGCGCACCGTAGGTACGCCCACGATACGCAGCGGCATGTGAAGATCGGCAACCATGCGGCGGATCACGGCGAGCTGCTGGTAATCCTTCTCGCCGAAATAGGCGGCATCGGGCTGTGCGATATTGAAGAGTTTCGTGACGACCGTCGCGACACCTCTGAAATGACCCGGCCTCACCTTACCATGAAAGACATGGGCGAGCTTCGTCGTCTCGACGATGGTCTCGTCACCTTCGGGATAGATCTCCTCGACCGACGGGAGGAGGACGGCATCGACGCCCGCCTCTTCGAACATCGCGAGGTCGGCTTCCTCGGTCCGGGGGTACTTCAGAAGGTCGGCCGGGTTGCCGAACTGTGTCGGGTTCACGAAGATCGTCGTCACGACACGGGCGTTCTCTGCCTTCGCCGCCGCTACGAGCGCCATGTGACCGTCGTGAAGCGCACCCATTGTGGTCACGAGACCCACAGTCTCGCCGGAAGCGCGAAAGCGCGCGATCTCGCTCCGGTAGTCGGCGATGGCACGGCAGACCTTCATGGGCGGATGCTTACCCGGCGGGCGCGCCGGTCTCAAGCGCGGGCGTCACGGCTGAAGCGTCGCCAGCCAGCGGTCGAGCGCCGCGCCGATGGATGCGCCCTCGGCGATCTGGGGTTGCGACGCGTCATAGCCTTCTCGGGCCTCATTCTCGGCGACGATATCCTGCGCGATGCGGGCGGCCTCGCGCGGGTCGAAACTCTCGGCCAGTCCCTCTTGGAAGAAGGCGCGGCCCCAGTCGGTCCACTCGTTTTCGGCGGCGCAACCGAACGAGGCCCGGTCTGCGCGGGCCGCCGTCAGGATCAGCCTGTTCGAGGCACGAAGGGCCTCGACGAAAGAGCCTGAGTAGCAGGCCGACACTACGATGACGGCGTTTGGGATGCGCGCCTCATCCAGGATGCGGGCAAGGTCTCCGGTCTGCAGGTCTCGGGATATCGCGCCGTTGAACCAGGTCGAAAGGAGACCGGGCGCACCGTGGCTTGTGATGAAGAGAAGGAGGATGTCCTCCTCGTTCATAGCCCGTCCGACCGAGAAGAGCGCTGTGGCAAGGTTCGTACGGTTCAGGAGCGGCAGCGCCGCGGGCGTTGCGGCATCGTTCACGAGTCGGATGACGCGGCCTTCGGCGCCGAAGTCGGTGGCAAGCTGATCTGCGACCGCATCCACCTCGCGGGCAAAGACGCCTTCGTAGGGGTGACCGGCGCCCAGAACGGCGAATAGCTCGGGCACACCCGCCTGCCCGGAGCGCAGTGCGGCGGTCTGTTGGCGGAGGAGGTCGGGCTGAGCGGCGTAAAGCGCTTCGGTGTCGGGCACGGGCGGGGCTTCGCTCGCAACTTCCTCGTCATTTGTCCACAGGGGCACCCCGGCCCATTCGAGCGTGACGAGGCCGACCGACACGACGAAGGCCAGAGCCGCAATGCCTCCGGTCACCGGGCCGAGGGTCGCAAGAAGAAAGAGGACCGCGGGCAACATCGACGGCAGCGCATAGCCGATGATCCAGCCAAGCCAGCCGTCAGGTGGGATCACGAAGCCCGCGACGAACGCCAAGACGAGGCCGATCGTCAGCGCCCACAACAGCCCCACGGCAAGGTCGGGAACCACTTCGCCGCGCCTCGCCGCGACGGCGACGAGCAGTGCGGCCAGAACATGAAACACCACGCCTCCGGCGAAGCCCCGCATCTCCCAGTAAGTCAGCGATCCAGGCGAGACGAGGATGACATAGACCAGAGCCTCGATGGCGATCAGCACGACGAAGGCTACCAGCGCGTCAGTCGAGCCCGCGTGGACCGGACGCGTGTCGGCGCCGGGCAAGATGCGGCGGATCACCGTCGAAAGGTTCTCGACCGATCGGGCCAGAAGGCCGCCGGAAAGTACCTCCGATGTGCCCGAGGGCTCACTCACGGCGGCCTCCTCGGGGGGGCGCTTTCGGCCTTGGTGTGGGAACGGTGCGGCAGCGGGTCGTTCATTCCGGGCATGCTTACGTGCCAGTCCCGCGCCGCCAAGAGGATGCGCGTCGCTTTCACAACCTTTCCTGTCGGTTGAACCTGACGCGCAACAGACCTTTCGGGTTTAATCCGCGCAAGTCAGGAAGGAATCGGCTCATGAAGACCCATGTGAAGGCCCTTGTCGTCGGCGGCGGCGCGGTCGGAACCTCTATCGCCTATCACCTCGCCAAAGCGGGGTGGAAAGACGTGATGCTGCTGGAGCGGGACGAGCTGACTTCGGGGTCCACTTGGCACGCGGCGGGTCTTCTGCCTTATTTCAACATGAGTTTCGCCACGACGCATATCCACGACTACTCGATCAAGTTCTACAAGACGCTGGAGGAAGAGACCGGCCTCAATCCGGGGTTCTATGTCGTGGGCAATCTTCGCATGGCGCAAAGCGCTGCGCGGATGGACGAGTACATGCTCTACGCCACGACGGCCGAGACCTGTGGAGTGCCTTTCCAGTGGCTGACCCCTGACCAGATCAGGGAGCGGTGGCCGCTGGTCAGAACCGACGATCTGGAGGGCGCGATCTATCACCCGACGGACGGCTACATCAACCCCGCCGACGTGACCCAGGCAATGGCCAAGGGTGCTCGGATGAACGGCGTCGAGATCGAGCGGCGCTGGCAGGTGGACGGATACACCTGGACCGGCGACCACTGGGACGTCACATGTTCGAAGATGGTCGAGAAGGGCGGAAACCTGATCGCCTCGGACGAGCAGGTGGTGATCCACGCCGAACATGTCGTGACGGCGACGGGAAACCACGCGCAACGGACCGCGCGCCTTCTGGGTCTCAGGATTCCCGCAATCCCCGTCGAGCATCAGTACATCGTCACCGAACCCGACCCGGCCTTGGTGGAATGGCGCAAGACCAACCCCCAGCACCCGGTCCTGCGCGATGCAGACGCCAAGTGGTACGTCCGCGAAGAGCGGGGCGGTTGGATCCTCGGGCCCTACGAGCGCAACGCGCCGGCGCGCTTTGAATACGGCGTGCCCGACAGTTTCCGCGCCGACCTCTTCCCCCTCGACCTCGAACGGATCGAGGAAGAATACATGGCGATGATCCATCGCATTCCCTCGTCCGAGGAGGTGGGCCTGAAGGACGATTTCAACGGTCCGATCTGCTACACTCCGGACGGCAACCCGCTTCTCGGACCCGCACCGGGCCTCCGCAACATGTGGCTGGCGGAGGGCTTCAGCTTCGGCATCACGGCGGCCGGCGGCACGGGGCACTACCTCGCTCAGCTCATGGTCGAAGGCGAGGCGGAAATCGACATGGCCTCGCTCGATCCCAAGCGCTATGGTCCCTGGATGACGACCGAGTATGCCGCCCGGAAGAACGAGGAGGCCTACGAGCACGTCTACATCCTGCACCATCCCGACGAGGAACGACCGGCCTGCCGGCCCTTGCGCACCGCGCCCGCCTATGACCGGCAGAAGGCGCTCGGCGCGCAGTTCGGCCACGTGAACGGCTGGGAGCGGCCGATCTACTACGGCCCGAAGGACGCACACGAGACCTTCGATCACGACGCGCGCAGTTTCCGCCGCGGCGGCTGGTGGCACTACGCCGAGGCCGAGGCGAAGGCGATCCGCGAGGGTGCGGGCCTGATCGACGCGACGGCCTTCGCCAAGCACCGCATCAGCGGGCCCGGCGCGACAGCTTTCCTCGACTGGTTCACGACGAACCGCCTGCCGAAGGTGGGTCGCATCAACCTGACCTATGCCCTCACGTCTGCGGGAACGACGCGGACGGAATACACAATCGTCCGGCAGGCCGAGGACGACTATTACCTCGTCTCGGCTGGGGCGTGGGCTGCGTACGACCAGGACTTCCTCTACAAAGCCATCATGGAGAAGGAGAAGGATTTCGGGCGGATCAACAAGGAGGATGTCACCACGCAGTGGGGCGTGCTTGCCATCGCCGGACCGAAGTCACGCGCCATCCTGAACGGGCTGATCAAGGACGCCGACGCTTCGACCGTCCTGTCCAACAAGCGCTTTCCCTGGCTATCTTGCAGGGAAATCGAGCTCGGCATGGTGCCTGTCCGGGCGATCCGCGTCGCCTACACAGGCGAACTCGGATGGGAACTGCACCACCCGATCGAGATGCAGAACCACCTGTGGGATCGCCTCATGGAGGCCGGCGCCGAACATGGGCTCACTCCGGTCGGTGCTCGGGCCCAGAACTGGCTTCGGCAGGAGAAATCCTATCGCGCCTTCGGGACCGAACTTGGCCGCGACGCCACGCCTCTCGAAGCCGGCCTCGACCGTTTCGTGGATCTGACGAAAAAGTTCTACGGCAAGGCGGAGATGCAGGCGAAAGGCCTTAGGTCGATGTGCGTCACGCTTCTGATCGACGGCCCGGACGACGCCGACCCCTGGGGGCGGGAGGCGCTCTACGACGGGGAGCGTCGCATAGGCCGCCTGACCTCGGGCGGGTACTCGGTCGCCTTCGGGAAGTCGATCGGGATGGGCTATGTTCCGACCGAACTCGCCGCGCCCGGCACGCAGCTGAAGGTCAGGATGTTCGACCGGCTGTGGGATGCCGAGGTGACAGTGGATTCACCCTACGACCCTGAGAACAGGACGATTCGGGTGGATGGCTGAGGGACGCCCCCGACGAAGGAGGTTTCGGCGCAGCGGCGCATTCGTGGCTTTTCTCGTGAATGCTGCCTTTGCGACCGCGATCCTGAGCGTGCCGTTTCCCGGTCTCCATCGTGCGCTCTATCCCGAAGCCTTCGGACTGAGCGAGATCGCACCGCGCGTCTGGACCGACGCTCCAGATCGCGCGGAAGAACTGCTTGGCATGGCTGAGGCCGCCCGCGCGAATGTCGTGTCGTTCTTCGGCGACGACCCGCCGCGGCCCACCCTGATCCTCTGCGCGACGCGGGCCTGCGCTGACGACTTCGGCGTGGGAGGCAACGGGCTCGCCGTTGCGGACGTGATCGTTGCGGTGTCGCCCGGGGGACTGACGCGCGGCACCCTGACCCACGAGATGATGCACGCGAGGCTTCACCGGCGCCTCGGACTCGCTGCGATCCTGCGTCAGCCCTACCCGACCTGGTTCGACGAGGGGCTCGCGACCCATGTGTCCGGCCAACCCGCCTGGCGTGGCACGGTTACCGACGAGGCGCGTGATCGCGTCCGCCAGGTGACGCGCTTCTGGCGATGGCGCGACGCCATGAATGAGTTGGGTGTCGGCCCCGCCTATGGGGCGGCAGCGGCGGAAGTGGCGGCGATCGAGGCTTTGGCGGGGCGGGAGGGGCTCCTGGAGCTGATCCGGAGGGCCGAAGCAGGGGACGATTTCGACCGGCTTCTTCGGGATATCACGGGTTGACCGGGGATGTGTCCCCCACCGCGAAGTGCTTGGAGGTCGATCCAAGAGCCGTACGGGGAAACAAAAAGCCCCGCCGAAGCGGGGCCTGCGTTTACCTGCCGTTCGAAAGCGTCAGGCGGCCGCCTGGGCCTTGACGATCTCTTTCTTGATCTTCAGCGCGTTCGCGCTCAACTCGACGTCCTTCGCCTTCATCAGGTAGGCATCGAGGCCCCCACGATGGTCGACGGTGCGCAGAGCGGCCGACGACACGCGAAGCCGGAAGGTCCGTCCGAGCGATTCCGACATCAGTGCGGTTTCCGTCAGGTTCGGAAGGAACCGGCGGCGGGTCTTGTTGTGGGCATGGCTGACGTTGTTGCCCGACATCGGGCCTTTTCCAGTCAGTTCGCAGCGGCGCGACATATCATATACCTCGGTTCGTCTCGGTCGAAGGGCGTTGGCCCTAATGCAAAGGGGCAGCGCCATCGGCCCTGCCCGAGAATCCGTTCGCGGGGGATAGGGGGAATTGCACGGACCGTCAAGACCGGAACGCCAGATCAGGTGTCCTTGAGGCGACGCAGGACCTCTGCTGCCGCCGACGAAGGACTGCGGTCGCCCCTGGAGACCGCGCGCCCCAACTCGGTCATCGCGGTATCGGAGGAAGAGTCGTCACGCAGACGGGCGAGAAGGCCTTGGCGGACCTCGTCCTCGAACCAGCGCGTCGCCTGGCGCGCGCGCCGGTCCGCCCAGTCGCCCGTCTCGCGGCGGAAGTCGGCCAGGGTCTGCATTGCAGCCCAGGCCTCGGCGAGGCCTCTGTTCTCCAGCGCCGACACAGTCAGCACCTTCGGAAAGCCAGGTGCGTCGCCATCCCGCCGCCTCAGAAGCCTGAGCGCCCCCGAATAGTCTGCCGCCGTTCGGGTCGCGGCCGCTTTCAGATCGCCGTCGGCCTTGTTGACGAGGATAAGGTCCGCGGTCTCCATGATGCCGCGCTTCACGCCCTGAAGCTCGTCGCCGCCCGCAGGCGCAATAAGCAGGACGAAGAGGTCGGACATCTCGGCGACTATGGTCTCGGACTGCCCGACGCCGACCGTCTCGATCAGGACGACGTCGAACCCCGCCGCCTCGCAAAGTGCCACGGCGTCGCGGGTTCGGCGGGCAACGCCACCCAGATGGGTCTGACTGGGAGAAGGCCTGATAAAGGCATTGGGGTCCCGGGAGAGGCGTTCCATCCGGGTCTTGTCGCCGAGGATCGAGCCGCCGGTGCGGGTCGAGGAAGGGTCGACGGCGAGGACGGCGACACGCAGGCCCTGCCCTGTCAACATCAACCCGAAAGCCTCGATGAACGTCGACTTGCCGACACCGGGCGTTCCCGAGAGGCCTATGCGCAAAGCTTCCCGGCGAGACCGCGCGAGATCCTCGAGCAATGCGTCGGAGGCCGCGCGATCGTCCGCACGACGGCTTTCGACAAGTGTGATCGCGCGGGCCAGCGCCCGGCGGTCGCCCTGCCGGATACGCTCGGCGATTTCTGCGGTCGACGTCGTCATCGGCGCGGACCCTGCACGGACTGCAGGCCGCTGTCCAGACAGGGGATCTGCCTCTTTGCCCGTGACCGCGAGCCGGAGTATTGGCTGAGAATGGACGCTCTGCCGATAGACGACGCCTTGCCCGACCTCATCGCCGCCCTTCGCGAGCGGCGGCAGGCGGTGCTGCAGGCGCCTCCAGGTGCAGGCAAGACGACGCGGGTTCCCTTGGCCCTGCTCGACGCTGGTCTGACTGCCGGACGCATCGTGATGCTCGAGCCACGCCGGATCGCGGCACGCACGGCCGCAGAGCGGATGGCGGCGACGCTCGGTGAAGAGGTCGGACAGACGGTCGGATACCGTATCCGAGGCGAGGCGAAGGTGTCGCCTGCGACCCGGATAGAGGTGGTGACCGAGGGCATCCTGACGCGGACGATGCAGCGGGATCCGTCGCTGTCCGGCGTCGGGGCCGTGATCTTCGACGAGTTCCACGAACGGTCGCTCAATGCCGATCTCGGCCTCGCACTTGCGCTCGAGGTGAGGCAAGCCTTGCGCGAGGATCTCCTGCTGCTGGTCATGTCAGCGACGCTTGAGGCTGGACCCGTAGCGCAATTGATGGGCAATGCGCCGGTGGTGACCTCGGTCGGGCGGAGTTATCCGGTCGATACGCGCTGGCTTGACAGGCCACGAGGACGCGAGGCGCGTTTCGATGCCGACCTTGCCGCTCTCGTCAGGCAGGCGCTGACCGAAGAAGAGGGTTCCGTGCTGGCGTTCCTCCCGGGCGAGGGCGAGATACGTCGTGTGGCGCGTCTTCTGGGGGACGCGGGCGGCGTCGAGGTGTTGCCGCTCTATGGCGCCCTGCCCTTCGTCGAACAGAGGCGCGCCCTGACGCCGTCCGGCCATCGGCGCGTCGTGCTTGCGACCGCAATCGCCGAGACCTCGCTGACCTTGCCGGACATCAGGATCGTGGTCGACGGCGGACTGGCGCGGCGGGCGCGGTTCGATCCGGGTTCTGGCATGTCGCGGCTGTTGACCGAGCGGGTCACGAAGGCAGAAGCCGACCAGAGGCGCGGGCGGGCCGGTCGCGTCGCACCCGGAGTGTGCTTCCGTCTCTGGACGAAGGGAGAGGAGGGCGCTTTGGCCCCTTTCCCTCCCGCCGAGATCGAGACCGCGGATCTCGCGGCACTTGCCCTGTCGCTGGCGGAATGGGGCAGCGGCGACTTGCCCTTCCTGACCGCACCTCCCGAAGGCGCACTGCTCAGAGCGCGCGAATTGCTGAGGGACCTGGACGCGCTCGACGCGGAGGGGCGGATCACGCCGCACGGACGCGCGCTGGCCGCGATGCCGCTTCACCCCAGGCTCGGGCACATGCTGGCGCGGGCGGGCCGTGGGGCGGCCCTGCTGGCGGCTCTGCTCTCGGATGGAGACCCTTTGCGCGGGGCCGGGGCGGACCTGGGCACGCGACTTGCGGCTCTCAAGGGGAGAGACCGCACTCCGACGCTGGACCGCATTCGCGCCGAGGCGCGACGGCTGGAGAAGTCCGCCGGGGATGGCATCGTCATCGACCCTGCCGAGCAGGCGGCGCTCGCCTATCCTGATCGGATCGCGCTTCGCCGTCCAGACGCGGCACCGCGCTGGCTCACCTCGGGCGGCAAGGGGGTGAAGATGGATGCGGCAGACCCACTCGCGGGGACGCGTCTAATTGTCGTGACGGACACGGACGGTCATCCGACGGAAGCGACCATTCGAACGGCGCTGCCCCTGTCCGAGGCCGCTGTACGAACCCTCTATTCGTCCCGAATCGTAGAGGTGCGGGAGGCGCGGTGGTCGCAGGCCGATGGCCGCGTCGTGGCCACCGTCGAGGAAAGGCTGGGTGCGCTTGTCCTATCGACGCGGCCGTGGACCGATGTTCCGTCCGACTTAGTGGCGCTTGCGATGCTGGATGGGGTGCGGGCCCTGGGTCTGGGCCTCTCATCGACCGCGAAAGGGCTGCAGGCGCGAGTGAAGCTTTTGCGCGACGCGGGTCACGATCTCGCGGACCTATCGGACGAGACCCTGTTGACGGAGACCGAGGTCTGGCTTCTCGCTTACATTGACGGTGTGCGGACCGCAGGTGAGTGGAAGGCGTTCGACCTGACGTTTGCGCTGGATGCGAGGCTCGGACATGCAGGCCGTAGGCTGGTTGACCGCGAGGCTCCGGCGCACTTCGAGACGCCCCTGGGACGGCGCATCGCCATCGACTATGGCGGCGACGCGCCCGAGATCTCCCTGAGGCTTCAGGAAATGTTCGGCGTCACGCGTCATCCCGTCGTCGCGGGACGTCCCTTGCGAGTGACGCTTCTGTCGCCTGCCGGTCGACCCGTGCAGACCACGATGGACCTGCCGGGTTTCTGGTCCTCGTCTTACGCAGAGGTACGGAAGGACATGCGCGGACGTTATCCGAAGCATCCCTGGCCGGAAGATCCGACCGCCGCGAACCCGACCTTGCGCGCAAAGCCGAGGTCGTGACGCCGACGCGCGCAGGTGTGGAGCGCGCCGTTTCTAAAGAACGCAGTGGTCAGTACGACGACATCGGGAAGGGGAACTCCTCCTCGTCGCCTTCCGTCCAGTTGCGATACCCGTTGAAGGCGCCGCCGGTGGTGCGCTCGTCCCCGAAGCTCTCGGTCAGCGTGCCGGCCTGGCCGCCGCCGATCTCGGACCCGTTGTCTCGGTAGACCGCGCTCTGGAACCCGAGTTCCCCCTTGTAGCGACCGTCGACGTAGAACGAACCGGCCACGCGGCTGCCCTCGATCGAGCCGTCTAAGGGCAGAAGCGGGGAAATGTCGCCGCACCTTAAATTTCTAAACGACGTCGCGGGGCGGCGCATCTCAGTACGGCAACTACCAGCGGTTCAGAGCGACATCGTCTTCGGTCCGGGCCTCTACCCACCCCTCGCCGTCGGAGCCGAACTCCTTCTTCCAGAACGGCGCTCGGGATTTGAGGTAATCCATCAAGAACTCGGCCGCGGCAAAGGCATCCGCCCTGTGACGCGCCGCCGTGACGACCATCATGATCTGGTCGCCGGGCACCAAAGTACCGAAACGATGGATGATTCCGGCCCCGTCCAGCGCAAAGCGCGTCAGAGCCTCGTTCCGAATCGAGGTCAACGCCTTCTCGGTCATGCCAGGATAATGTTCGATTTCCATACGCGACAGCGTTCCGCCCTCGTCGCGCACGAGACCCGAGAAGGTGACGACGGCCCCTGAATGGGAGTGAGCCGCGGTAAAGGCCTGTAGCTCTTCGCCCATGTCGAACGGTTCGGACTGCACGCGGACGGACACGGCTTCAACCACCGGTCATTGGCGGGAAGAATGCAACCTCGCGCGCACCGGCAAGAGGCGTGTTCATGTCCGTCAGCTCCTGATCGACGGCCACGCGAACCGACGACATGTCCGAGAACGCCAGAGCATGGGCATCACTGCGCCCCTTCAGCTCGGTGACGAGGTCGGCCACGGTCGCTGCGTCAGTTTCGACCCTCTCCTTCGGAGCGCCGATGCGTTCACGCAGCCAGGCGAAATAGAGAACGTCGATCATGCGTTGTCCCGCAGATAGGGGAGCGCCTTGCGGAAGTAGTCCAGACCCGTGACGAGCGTCAGGAAAGCGGCGACCCACAGAAGGCCGACGCCGACCCACCACGTCACCCAGTAAAGCGAGTCGATCAGGCGCAGGTTCAGGGGATCGTCCCCGCCGGTCATCACCGACTGATATGTCAGCGCATCCATCCCCACAGAGCGCTCGACGAGCATGTGCTCGAAGACGCCGGTGCCGAAGAGGATGCCGATAGCCACCATCTGCGCCGTCGTCTTCCACTTGGCAAGTTTGGTCACCTTGAGCGTGCCAGCGGTATCCCCGAGAAATTCACGAAGACCCGAGACGAAGACTTCGCGGAAGATGATGGCGGTGGCCGGCAGCAGGATCCAGGGGTCCATCCCGTCGGAACGATGCACGCCCGAGAGACCAGCGATGAGAACCAGAGCGATCACCACCATCGCCTTGTCGGCGATCGGGTCCAGCATGGCGCCGAATTTCGATTCCTGTTTCCACAACCGCGCGAGGTAGCCGTCGAACCAGTCGGTGATCGCGGCTCCGACAAACAGGAACAGCGCAAACCAGTCGGCCCAGGGGCGCGTGAAATAGAGGAACAGGATCACAACGCCTGGCGCAGCCAGGAAGCGAAGCGTCGTGAGGATGTTCGGGATGGTCCAGGTCATGGTCCTGAATTAGTCGCGCAAGCGTCAAAGGGGAAGGCCTTGACCCGGCGGAGTTCCGCGCGATCCTGTCATGGAGGTTTAATTTTGGTGATCTAGATCGTCCGTCATGAGTCCGATGAGTAAAAAACGCATCTACAGCCGGTCCGAGTACATCTCGGACCTGGTGGTTCACGTGGCAGGCATCGTTGCGGTCCTCGCCGCGGTCCCGGCCGCGATCCTGATTGCCGCGACGTTTCCGACGAGCGACTGGAATGTCACGGCTGCCAGCGTCTATGGCGCGGGTCTTGCCGCGATGATCGTGTGCTCGGCACTTTACAACATCTTCCAGCACGAAGAATGGGAGTGGCTGCTGAAACGGCTCGACCATTCCGCGATCTACCTCAAGATAGCAGGCACCTATACGGCGTTCGTCCTCGTCGCGGGCGAAGGCGCGTGGATCGCCGTCTCTCTCTGGGCGACCGCCGTCGCCGGCATAACGCTCAAGCTCGTCAGTCCGTACAGGTTCAGGGCTGTCAGCTTGGCGCTCTATCTCGGCATGGGCTGGTTGGCCGCATTGGCCGGGTGGGAGCTTTTCGCGTCCTTCCCACGCCCGGTGGTCATCCTGGTGGCGACTGGAGGAACGCTCTACACGATCGGCGTCGCGTTTCACCTGTGGCACCGGCTGCCGCACCACACCACGGTCTGGCACGTCTTCGTTCTCATGGCGAGCTTCACGATCTACGCGGGCTTCCTTGTCGCGATCATCGCGGGACGGGCGGCGCAGGCAGGCCTTTGAGGCCGAGGCCACTGGACGCCACCCTGGCTTGACGCTTCTATCCCGTAGCGTCGCATCGTCCGCCAAACGGAAGCCCTGCCATGTTCACCATCTCGCCCTCTGCCCGTCTACGCCCTTCGCCGTTCTACGGGGCAACGCTGGCCGAGGGCGTGTGCGCGATGACATCTTACAACAACATGCTGATGCCCACCTCCTACGGCGACCCTGACGAGGAGTACCGGCGCCTCATCGAGGGCGTGTCGATGTGGGACGTCGCAGTCGAGAGGCAAGTGCAGCTCAAGGGTCCGGACGCAGGTCGGCTGGCGCAAATCCTTTCCCCGCGCGACCTCTCGGCCTGCAAGGTCGGTCAGGGCAAGTACGTCCCGCTCTGCAATCATCGTGGCGTACTCATCAACGATCCGATCGTGATGAAGCGCGGTGACGACCTCTATTGGCTGTCCATCGCAGACAGCAACGTCTGGTTCTGGGCCGAAGCCATCGCGTGCGAACGGGGGCTGGACGTCGAGGTCAGCGAGCCCGACGTCTCTCCCCTCGCCGTTCAGGGACCGAAGGCCGAGGAGGTCGTCGCCGCCCTTTTCGGCGACTGGGTGCGCGACCTGAAGTATTTCTGGTTTGCCGATGCCCGGATTGACGGCATCCCCGTCGTCGTCGCGCGCTCGGGCTAGTCGAAGCAGGGGGGGTTCGAGATCTACCTGACCGACGGCTCGAAGGGAACGTCGCTCTGGAACATCGTGCGCGAGGCCGGGCGGCCTTTCGAAATCGGGCCCGGCAACCGGAACTGGTGCGAGAGGATCGAGAGCGGACTTCTGTCCTGGGGGGGCGACACCGACGACCGGACCAATACTTTCGAGGTGCGGATGGAGAAATACATCGACCTAGACGTGCCGGACGACACTGTGGGAATCGAAGCTCTGCGCCGGATAGCGGCCGAGGGGCCCGCACGTCATCAACTGGGCGTCGTGCTGGACGAGGGCGAGAAGGCGCAGCCCGCCTTTACGTGGAACGATATCGAGATGGACGGGACCAAGGTCGGCGATCTGACGAACTGTACCTGGTCGCGTCGGATGAAGCGCAACATCGGCTTCGCGCTGATCTCGGTCTCGGCGCAGGCGGGCGATCGAGTGGTTGTCCGCCGCGAGGACGGACCTATCGGAGGGTCGCTGTGCGAGCTCCCCTTCCTGTGAAGTTCAGCGCAGGGTGACGGCGGTGATCCGCACGCGATAGAACGGAAAGTATTCGGGCGTCCCGATGTGATTTCCGCCCTCGACACGCGTGGCCAACCGGTAGCCGCCGAAATCGCGGTGATCCGACAGCGTGCCCCCGAAGGGTTGCAGGCGATACTTATGGTCGGGGTTAGCGTCGCTCCAACGGTCGATCGTGACGCGAAGGGGGGCGCCATCGTCGTCCACGTCGATGCTCACGCTCTGTATGAGACCCGCAAAGCTGACGGTGGCGCGGGCGGTGTCGGGTCCGGTGGCGTCCCACGTCACGCTCTTTGACGGGAGAAGGGTCGCGGGCGACCAGATCGCCGCTTCCGCCACGACGCGGCCGAAGGCCGAGCGGCGGTGGTCGGGCGTGCCGGACAAGCGTGCGACCGGCAGAAGATGCGCCACCCAGAAGCGCGTCCACGAGGTTTCGGGCAAAGCTCCGTCAGAGCCGGAAATGAGTTTTCCGCCAACGCGCCAGACGAAGCCTTCCGGCGCCACAAGAATCTGGCGCGCGCCGATGGGCTGACTCTTGGGGTCCCTTGCGTCCCCCAGGCAAAGATCGCCTTCCATCGTCAGTTCCACGACGCGGGCGAGAGGCGCGCCCGGCGTCATGGAATAGGCGAAATACCGGCGGGCGGGCTCGGGCAGGTCGGCGATCATCGCAGGGTCGAAGAACCGCGGCGCAGGATCCGCAAGAGAGGCGAGCCGCCTCCAGGCCGCACTCGCGCGAAGGACGTCCGACACACGCCAAACGATCAGCGCGACGAGGAGCAGGAGGAGGGAGGCGACAGCGATCTCGATCAGGATCATGTGTGCCTCTACCCCGTCAGCCCTTCTCGTGGAAGTAGTCGTAGATCGTTTCGGCCAGTTGGTCCGAGATCCCGTCCACTGCTTTCAGGTCCGCCAGGTCCGCTCGGCTGACGGCCTTGGCCGATCCGAAATGCGCGAGAAGGGCGCGTTTGCGCGTGGACCCTACGCCCGGCACATCGTCGAGGGGCGTCGCCCCAACGGCCTTCGACCGCTTCTGGCGGTGCGCGCCGATGGCGAAGCGGTGCGCCTCGTCCCGCAAACGCTGAACGAAGTAGAGAACTGGATCGCCCCGGCGCAGCGCGAAGGGACGCTGTCCTATGCGATGGAATTCCTCTTTGCCCGCGTCGCGGTCGACACCCTTGGCCACACCGATCATCGGGACGTCGTCGATGCCAAGGTCGGTGAGTATCTCGTGGACCGCAGTCACCTGCCCCTGCCCGCCATCGATCAGAAGAAGATCCGGCCAGGATGTCGACTGGCGGTCGGGGTCCTCTTTCAGAAGTCGCTTGAACCGCCGGGTGAGCACTTCCTTCATCATCCCGAAATCGTCGCCGGGCGTCAGTTCGTCGCCGCGGATGTTGAACTTGCGATACTGGCTTTTCAGGTAGCCCTCTTGTCCCGCGACGATCATCGCACCGACCGCATGCGCGCCTTGGATGTGGCTGTTGTCATAGACCTCGATCCGCTGCGGCGGGGCATCGAGGTCGAAGGCCTCCGCCAGTCCCGACAAAAGCTTGGTCTGCGTCGCAGTCTCGGACATCTTCCGGGCAAGACTTTCCCGCGCGTTGCGAAGCGCACCCGCGACAAGCTCCTTCTTCTCGCCCCGGACAGGCACTGCGATTTCGACCTTTCTGCCCGCTTTCTGAGACAGGGCCTCGCACATGAGGTCCGGATCCTCGATGCCATCGGACAGAAGGACGAGGCGGGGCGGGTCGTGGGTGTCGTAGAACTGGCCCACGAAAGCCTGCATGACCTCGGTCGCCTCGGCGCCCGAGCCCGTGCGGGGATAAAAATCGCGGTTGCCCCAGTTCTGGTTCGCGCGGATGAAGAACACCTGAACGCACGCCTGTCCGCCCTCCATGTGAAGAGCGATGACGTCCGCCTCGGGAACGCCCGAGGGGTTCACGTTCTGCGATCCCTGAATGAAGGTCAGCGCCTTCAGACGGTCGCGAAGGGCTGCTGCACGCTCGAACTCCATGTCACGGGACGCGAGTTGCATCTCGGCGGCCAGCTTGGCCTGCACGTTCGTCGTACGCCCCTGAAGGAAACGCTCGGCGTCGCGGACGAGGTCGTTGTAGTCCTCCTCGGAAACGTTGCCCACGCAGGGCGCGCTGCACCGCTTGATCTGGTAGAGTAGGCAGGGCCGCGTCCGGCTTTCGAAAGTCGCATCCGTGCAGCTGCGCAGAAGGAATACCTTCTGAAGCTGGTTCAGCACGCGGTTCACCGCACCGGCGCTGGCGAAGGGGCCATAGTAATCGCCCGTTTCCTTCTTGGCGCCTCGGTGCTTCTTGATCTGCGGGTAGGCATGTTCTTTCGAAACGAGGATATTGGGGAAGCTCTTGTCGTCGCGCAGAAGCACGTTGTAGCGCGGCTTTAGCTGCTTGATGAGATTCTGCTCCAGCAGCAGCGCCTCGGTCTCGGTCCGGGTCGTCAGGAACATCATGGACGCCGTTTCGCGGATCATGCGCGCGATGCGGGGACTGTGGCCCGTGGATCGTGCGTAGGACGAAACGCGCGCCTTCAGGTTGCGAGCCTTGCCGACGTACAAGACCGCGCCCTTGTCGTCGAGCATTCGGTAGACGCCCGGACTGGCGTCCAAAGACCTCAGGAAGGTCTGGATCGCGGCGTGGCCGTGCTTGGTCGGGCTGATCTCGGAAGCAGTCATGATTCTCGATTGGGCTGTCTGAAGCGGGCCGCAGAGACAAGTTTAAAACTGTCCACCGAAAGTGGGGATAAGTCTGAGGAGAACACGGGAACGGCTCTATTTTTCCTTTACATTCACATGGCTTCATTGATCTGCCTAATTTTTAGGCTTAAGCTTAACTAACTGATATCACATCGTATTATTTGGTTGTCGAAGCAAATCACTGAATTTCCTAAACAAATTGTAACGGTCTCGTGATGATGTGGACGATCTTGCGGCAGGCATCACTCGACGCCGCGGATGTCCGGCGTTTTCCAGGCCAGATGCTGGCCTCCGTCCACGCACAATAGCTGGCCCGTCACGGCAGGTGCGTCGAGGAAATACAGGAGCGCCCGCACGATGTCCGCAGGGTCGGCACCGCGCTCGAGGATTGTCGACCGGCGCTGGCCTTCGAAGTGCGCTTCCGACTGACGCGCGCCTTGCATCGTCGGTCCGGGACCTATGGCATTGACCCGGATACGCGGCGCAAGAGCCTGCGCCGAGGTCCGCGTCAATGCCCAAAGACCCATCTTGGCAATCGTATAGGACATGAAGTGGGGCGTAAGCTTGAGCACTCTCTGATCGATCATGTTGACGATCAGCGCTTCTGCCGTCGGCTCGTTCCATCGGCCGCCGAGAGTTGGCTCCGGCACCTGCGCCGCGAAGGCCTGCGTCAGCACGAAGGGTGCGCGCAGATTGGATTCGAGATGCCGGTCCCAGCTCTCGCGCGAGGCACTTTCGATGTTGTCGTACTCGAACACCGACGCCGAGTTGACGAGGACGGTCAGAGGCCCGCCCAGAGCGTCCCGCGCCAGCGGAACAAGGGCCTGCATGTCCGCCTCGACGGTAAGGTCCGCCCTCAGCGTCACCGCCCGAACGCCGGCTTGACGGATCTCGCCGGCTGTCGCCTGTGCCTCGTCCTCCGAGCCATGATAGTGGATCGCCACATCCAGCCCACGATGCGCCAGGGCCAGCGCCATCTCGCGCCCGAGCCGTTTCGCGCCTCCCGTGACGAGCGCCTGTCCTGTCATCCGTGCAGCACCACCATGACGATATAGATCGCATAGAGCCCGGTCAGAAGGAAACCCCAGCGTCGAGTGAGATCGAGGGACGAGGTGTAGACGAAGGGCGCCAGCAGAAGCGACGCGGCAAGCATTACCCAGAGGTCGAATGTCAGGAACGCGGGATCAACCGGGATCGAGCCGACCAAACTCGAGATACCGATGATCGCGAGCAGGTTGAAGACGTTCGAGCCGATGACGTTGCCAAGGGCAACGTCGGCCTGCCGGCGGATTGCGGCCATCAGCGTCGTGGCGAGTTCGGGCATCGAGGTGCCGATCGCCACGAGCGTCAGGCCTATCACGCTGTTCGATACACCAAATCGCTGCGCTATCTCGACGGCGGAATCCACAAGGAGGTTCGCGCCGATAGGCAGCCCGACAAGGCCCAGGATCAGAAAGGCGGCGATCTTCCAGCCGCGCATGGCTGGATCCGCGCCCTCGATGTCCTCCACATCAGACCCGTTCGAGCGACGGTGCCGAAGGGCGGACCGGGCCTGGCTGCCCAGAACGACGGCGAGGCACGCGAGAAGCACCAGCCCATGCAGCGGCCCTAGTGGACCCAGGAAGCACGCCGCGATGAAGACCAGGGTTCCCGCGATCATGTAGGCATAGCTCGAACGCGTGTCGAAATTAGCCGTGTGAAGGCGCGAGACGATCGCCGGCAAGCCCAGGACAAGGAGGATGTTCGCAGTATTCGATCCAACGACGTTGCCGAGTGCGAGACCGGGCGCGCCGCGCACCACCGCCTCGATCGAGACGAGAAGCTCGGGCGCTGAGGTCCCGAAGGCGACCACGGTGAGGCTGACGATCAAGGCCGGGATACCAAGCCTCAAGGCAACGTTAACGGCCCCCCGCACCAGAAGATCGCCCGCGACGAGCAGGATCACGAGCCCGAGGATCGCCGTCAGCCAGACCATCGGCCTATGATCTTCCGCAGGCGCAGGCGCCTTTACCGATCCGGTGTCGGCCGCAGGAGTCGCATTTGGCGCGGCGGAGGCCTTTCGGAAGGAGCAGGCTCAGTCGTCCGAACATCGCAAGGACGAGGACGACCACCAGGAACAGGGTGACGGCCTTCACCATGCGTCAGAGGCCGTACCGCGCCCAGATGGCCCGATCCTCGATCTCGGATAGGGCGTCGGAAAGGATGTCGCCCCCGATGCGGCTGAGGAACGGCTTCTTCTGCACGTAGGGACGCAGCACGACCTTGTCACCGTAAATCTCCTTCAGCTTCGGCACGAGGTGTGCCTCGCCATCGATCAGCCCCGTGGACAGCGCCTCGGAGCCGACCCAGACGTCGCCGTTGAAGAGGTCGCGATCTGGCGTCAGGCGGTCGCCACGGCGGGCACGGACGTGATCCATGAAGCCCTTATGGATGTGGGTCTGGATTTCCTTGAGTCGCGCCACGTCCTCGGGCTTTTCGGGCCGGAACGGATCGAGAAGGCTTTTCGACGTTCCTGCGGTATGTACGCGCCTCTCGATCCCGTGGCGCTCGATGAACTCGTGAAACCCGAAACTGGACGAGATGACGCCGATAGACCCGACGATGGAATGTGTGTCGACCCAGATATCGTCCGCAGCCGTGGCGATGTAGTAGCCTCCTGACGCGGCGACATCTTCGACGAAGGCATGGACAGGTATGCCCTTCTCGTCGGCCAGCCGCCGGATACGGGCCGCGATCAGAGAGGACTGCGAAGGGCTGCCGCCGGGTGAGTTGACCGACAAGGCGACGGCGACCGGCCTTCCTCGGGTGAAGGCGCGCTGGATCATCCCCGCAAGACCGGTATCCGAAAGCGCCCCACGCGTCCGGGCGGCGATGACGCCGTTCAGTCGCAGGACCGAAACGACAGGCGGTGCCTTGAGGAAGGGGATGAAGCGCCTCATGGGGCCGATGTAGGCCGTGCGACCTCGGGCAACAAGGTGAAAGGCTGCCTTTCCCAGCCCGCCCTGCAGACTAGGTGGCAGCTCGGAGGCGCACATGAGCAATCAAGGTCAATCCCATACGCTGATCGACACACCGGCAAACGGGGGCGTCCCGAACAATGGCGCGTTGCCCGCTGTCATCCTGCCGGGCGTCCTGTCGTCAGGCAAATCGACAGACGAAGTACAAAACCTCCTTCGCGCCAACGGATGGGTCGGGAGCTGGGTATGGACGGTCTATGACTTCCACCACTTCCATCCTGCCTCGCACGAGGTGCTTGTGTGCGTGAAGGGCAGCGCCACGCTCCAGATCGGCGGACCGGACGGGCCCGAGGTCGGGGTTCAGGACGGCGACGTTGTGATCCTGCCCGCAGGCTTCGGTCATCGGCGCTTAAAGTCCGATGTCGAGTTCGCCGTGGTCGGCGCCTACCCGGAGGGACAGGAAGACCCTGAGATCATCCGCGCAGGCGACATGCCCATCGAGAGAGCGGAAAAATTGGTCTCGGCGACACCTCTTCCCGACCGCGATCCGCTGTCGGGAAGAGACGGGCTTCTCATGCAGGTATGGGGCGCCTAGCCGCGGATTTTCTTCGTCATCGCGACAAGGCGCTCGGCCTGGTGTCGGATCGCCTTTTCGCCTGTCGCGTCGAGCTTACCGGCCTGCGCGGAGAAGCCATAGGGGTTGCCCCCGGATTCGAAGAGAACCTCGCTCGTGTAGCCCGGCGCCACGATGATCGAGCCCCAGTGCATCACCGTCGTGTAGAGCGAAATCAGTGTGGTCTCCTGTCCGCCGTGGACGTTCTGCGCGCTGGTGGTCGCGGTGAAGGTCTTGTCGGCAAGGCCGCCCTTTTGCCAAAGGGGCCCGAGCGTGTCGATGAATGCGCGCATCTGGCTCGCTACGACGCCATAGCGGGTGGGAGCGGAGAAGAAGTACCCATCCGCCCAGTCCATGTCGTCCGGCGTCACCTCGGGGATGTCGTCCATCTTGGTCTGCTGCGCTTTCCAGGCGTCCTGACCCTCGACGATTTCCTTTGGGGCGGTTTCGCGTACGCGCAGCAACCTGACTTCGGCGCCCGCTGCCTCCGCGGCTTCGGCGGCAATCTTGGCCATGTCGTGGTTGGTGCCATAGGTTGAATAGAAGACGACGGCTATCTTTGTCATGGGATTTCCTTGGGTGTGGGTGGTTCGCCAGAGACATAGCCGGACCGCCGTTACAGTCGACCCGCCGCCCCCGCACAGAACCTGCTCGCCGGCGCACACGCTTGCCCTTGGGTCTGCCCGCGATACTGTCCTGACACCGATCGGGAACGGGGCGCAGCGTGCTGGACAGGATAAAGTCGCTTTACGAGGACGACACTCACGCGGCGCACCGCTTCCGCTACGCGCTTCTAACGTTCGATGTCGTGACGATCGTCTTCGTCATCGCGACATCTTTCGTCGAACGCGCGGCGTGGATCGAGGTGCTGGATATCGTCTTCGGCGTCCTGATCCTCGCCGATTTCGTGATCCGCATCCTGATCGACGCACAGAGGGCCAGGCTTCCACTCCGCCTCTCGTTTTGGGCCGACGTGGTGGCAGTGGCCTCTTTCCTCGCCCCGATGGCGGGAGAAGGCCTGGGCTTCCTGCGCATCCTCCGGACGATGCGGCTTCTTCACACGTACCAGCTTCTCGCCCGACTCAGGCAGGACTTCTCATTCTTCCGCAAGAACGAGGAAGTCGTCCTGGCCGCGATCAACCTGGCCGTTTTCCTCTTCGTCATGACGGGGCTGATCTATGCCACGCAGGCGGCCCGGAACCCTGACATCAGAAATTACGCCGACGCTCTCTATTTTACCGTCACCACACTGACGACGACCGGCTTCGGTGACATCACGCTCGAAGGCGCTGGCGGGCGGATGCTGGCGGTGGCGGTGATGATCTTCGGAGTGACGTTGTTCCTGAGACTCCTCCAGGTCCTGATCCGACCAACGAAGGTCCGGCAAGAATGCCCGGTCTGCGGCCTTTTCCTGCACGACATCGACGCGGTGCATTGCAAGCACTGCGGAGAGACGTTGCATATCCGGACCGAGGGCGCCGTCTAGGACGGATCGCGCCACCGATTGACGATCGGATAGCGACGGTCGAGCCAGAAGCTCCGCTTCGTCAGCCGCGGCCCGGGGGCCGACTGGAAGCGCTTGTATTCGGCGAGGTAGACGAGCCGCTCGACCTTCTTGACGATGTCCCGGTCGAAGCCCATCCCGACAACCTCGGCTACCGACTTCTCGTGGTCGATCAGCGCCTCCAGGATCACGTCGAGGTCGGAGTATTCCGGCAGGCTGTCGCTGTCCTTCTGGTCCGCCCGCAGCTCGGCCGTCGGTGGCTTGTCGATCACACGCGGCGGGATCACCTCACCCTCAGGTCCCATCATCCAATCGCGATGATTGGCATTCCGCCAGCGACAGGTCTCGAAGACCCGCATTTTGTAGAGGTCCTTGATGGGGTTATAGCCCCCCGCCATGTCGCCGTAGATCGTGGCGTATCCCACCGCGACCTCGGACTTGTTGCCGGTCGTCAGCAACATCTCGCCAAATTTGTTCGACAGCGCCATCAGGATCACGCCCCGCAGGCGCGATTGGATGTTCTCCTCGGCGAGGTCGGGTGTCGTTCCCGCGAAGACCTCGGCAAGTGCGCCGTTGACCGCCTCGACCGGCTCGCGGATGGACACCGTGTCGAGCCGCGCCCCCAGCCGCTGCGCGACCTCGGCCACATCTTCGAGAGAGGTCTGGGACGTAAAGCGCGAGGGCAACATCACGCAGCGCACGTTCTGCGGGCCAATGGCATCGGCGGCGATCGTTGCGACGATGGCGCTGTCGACGCCCCCTGACAGTCCCAGGACGACCTTCCGGAACCCCGTCTTACCCAGATAGTCGCGCAGCGACTGGACCATCGCGCGGTAATCCTGCTCCCACTCGTCGGGAAACTCGGCGACCTCGCCTTCGATTGCGCGCCAGCCGTTTTCGGTCTTCTCGAAATCGACGTGAGTCACGTCTTCGTCGAAGACAGGAAGGCGGCGGGCGATACGGCCGTGCGGGTTCAGGACGAAAGAGCCGCCGTCGAAGACCTGGTCGTCCTGCGCGCCTACCATGTTGAGATAGACGAGCGGCAGTCCAGTCTCGACCACGCGGGCAACCATGACGTTCAGCCTCGTGTCGTACTTGTTGCGGTAGTAGGGCGAGCCATTCGGAACGATAAGGATCTCGGCCCCGCTTTCGGCCATCGCCTCGGGCACGTCCTCGTGCCACGCGTCCTCGCAGATGGGAGTTCCGACCCGGACCACGCCGAGATCGAAAGGTCCCGAGATCGGACCGGGGGAAAATAGCCGGACCTCGTCGAAGACGGTCTCATTCGGCAGTTCGTGCTTCAGCACCTGGCGCACGACGCGGCCAGCTTTCAGGATGTGGTAGGCGTTGTAGAGCTTGCCGCCCTGCAAGAGCGGACCGCCGATCCCAAGCACCGGTCCGTCGGCGCAGTCGGCTGCCAGTCGCTCGACATGCGCCATCGCATCGAGTGTGAATGCGGGCTTCATCACGAGATCCTGGGTCTGATAGCCCGTGATAAACATCTCGGGCAGAACGACCATATCGGCGCCCGCCGCCCGGCCCTCGTCCCAAGCGCGTTTTGCGAGGTCCGCATTTCCGCCGAGATCGCCCACGGTCGGGTTCATCTGCCCCAGGGTCAGCCTGAATCGCTCAGCCATCGCGACGCTCCTATCGGTCGGAACCGCCTTAGCGAGACATCCGCCGAAGGAAAAGGGCTGCCGGGAAAAGCGTTGCGGCTCCGGGGTGCCTCCACTAGATTTGCCGCGAGGATGAGAACACGGGCCGAAGGCCCAGGCAGGTTTAGGCGGGGGAAAGCAGATGAAACGGGCTCTCGGGTTATCGGCTCTGGTCCTTGCAGCCGGCTTTGCCGGCATCGCTTCGGCGCAGCAGGTCATCACCAAGCAATACGACGATGGAGGGGTCTACGAGGGCACCTTCAAGGACGGCAAGCAGGACGGCACGGGCACCTATCGCCTGCCGAACGGCTATGTCTACGAAGGCGAATGGGTCGAGGGCGAGATCCGCGGGCAGGGCCGGGCCGAGTTTCCGAACGGCTCGATCTATGAAGGCGAGTTCGCGAACGGCAAGCCCGAGGGACGAGGCAAGATCACTTTCGCCGACGGCGGCACCTACGAAGGCCAATGGGCCGACGGCAAGATCAACGGCACCGGAGTGGCGGTCTATGCCAACGGCGTCCGCTACGAGGGCGAGTTTCAGGACGCGCTTCATCACGGCACAGGCCGGATGGAAAGCCCGAACGGCTATGTCTATGACGGCCAGTGGAATCGCGGCATCAAGGAAGGCGACGGACGGATCGAGTATCCCGACGGTGCGGTCTATGTCGGCCAGCTTGTCCGCGGTGTGCGCGAAGGCACGGGAACCCTGACTATGCCGGACGGGCTTGTCTACGAAGGCGAGTGGAAGGACGGCCAGATCAACGGGATGGGCACCCTGACACAGCCCAACGGCGACGTCTACGTGGGCCAGCTCGTCGCAGGCAAGCGCCAGGGCGAAGGCAAGGTCACCTATGCCAACGGCGATGTCTACGAAGGCATGTTCGCGGCCGACCAGCGCGAGGGCACCGGCACCTTCACCGGCACCGATGGCTACGTCTACACGGGCACATGGGCGGGAGGCGAGATCGAGGGCGAGGGCGAAGTCACCTATCCGGATGGCTCGGTCTACACCGGCACCTTCAAGGCAAACCTCGCCGATGGCACGGGCCGCATCGTCTATCCCGACGGGAATACCTACGAAGGAACCTGGATCGGCGGCGTGATCGAGGGCAAGGGCACCGCAACCTATGCGAACGGCCTCGTCTATGAAGGCGAGTTCAAGGACGCCAAGATGGACGGCCAGGGCAAGATGACCTTCGCCGACGGGTATACCTACGAGGGCGGATGGGTCGGCGGCCAGAGGGAGGGCCAGGGCGTAGCTATCTATTCCGATGGCACCACCTATGAGGGCGGCTTCGTCGGCGGCAAGCGCCAGGGCACCGGCAAGATCACGATGCCTGACGGTTTCGTCTACGAGGGCGAATGGACGGACGGCGAGATCGACGGCCAGGGGATCGCGACCTACGCCAACGGCGACGTCTACGAGGGCACCTTCGTCCAGGGCAAGCGCCAGGGCGAAGGCACTATCCGTTATGCGACGGGCGAAGAGCGGACGGGAACTTGGGAAGATGGTGTGCTGACGACGGAATCGAACTGATCCGACGTCAAGCCAGCCAGCCACGGGACACCTCGCTTGGATAATGACCGTATTCTCATCGCGGGCGGCGGGATTGGTGGCCTCGTCACCGCCCTGACGCTGCACCAGGTGGGTCTGCGTTGCCTGGTCCTCGAGGCGGCGCGCGAGATGAAGCCGCTCGGCGTCGGCATCAATCTCCAGCCGAACGCTGTCCGGGAGCTTCAGGATCTCGGGATCGGTCCGGAGGAGCTGGACCGCGTCGGTCTGCCCGCGCGCGAATGGGCTCTAGTCAGTTTGAACGGCAAAGAGATCTATTCCGAGCCAAGAGGCACATACGCGGGCTATCGCTGGCCGCAGTACGCCGTCCATCGCGGCGAGTTCCACATGCTTCTCTTCGACAAGGTCCGCGAACGGTTGGGGCCGGACGCGGTCCGCCTTGGGACGCGGGTGAAGGGCTATTCGAAAGCGGTGAATGGCGCCGCCGCGCGGATCGCCACGGAGGATGGTGGAACAGAGCAGCTGCACGGCCGCCTTCTGATCGGCGCGGACGGGATCCATTCCGCGATACGCTCGCAGATGCATCCCGACCAGCCCCCGATCCATTGGGGCGGTGCCGTCATGTGGCGCGGCACCACACGAGCGGCCCCGATCCGGACTGGATCCAGCTTTGTAGGCCTCGGAACGCATCGCCATCGCATGGTGATCTACCCTATTTCGCATCCGGACGCGGACGGACTGGCCACGATCAACTGGATCGCCGAGCGGACGCTCGACGCCTCCGAAGGATGGCAGCAGAACGCCTGGTTCAAGCAGGTCGACGTCGAGGACTTCGCGCACCATTTCGACAACTTCTGCTATGACTGGCTAGACGTACCCGCGATGCTACGCGCCGCCGACGTGGCCTATGAAAACCCGATGATCGACCGCGACCCCGTTCATACGTGGATCGACGGCCCGGTCGCACTCATGGGCGACGCCGCACACGCGATGTATCCGACCGGGTCCAACGGCGCGAGCCAGGCCATCATCGACGCACGCGAACTTGGCGCCGCGATGCTTGCACACGGACCTACGCCAACCGCTCTGCGGGCTTACGACGAAAAGCTTTGCGGGCCGGTCAGCGCGATTGTCCTGCGAAACAGGGGCGCGGGACCATTCGGTCTTCTGAACCTCGTCGACGAGCGCTGCGGTGGCGAGTTCGATGACATCGACGACGTCATCTCGCCGCATGAGCGGCAGGAGTTCATGCACGGCTACCAGTCCGCGGCCGGCTTCGCGAAGGACGCGCTGAATGCTGCGCCTCCGATCATCGCGAGCGTGATCCCGGTCTAGAGGGCGTCGAGGAAGGCATTGGCTTGCCCGATCACGGCTGCCTTCTTGTCATCAGCCAGACGATCCCAGCTCCGATACATGTTGGCCATGCGCGGGTTGCTCTGGAACCTCTCCCGGTGCCGGTCGAGAAAGTGCCAGTAGAGGAAGTTGAAGGGACAGGCGTCCTCGCCAGTCCGCTTCTTAACGTCGTAGGCGCACTCGGCGCAGTAGTCCGACATCCGGTTGATGTAGTTGCCCGACGAGACGTAGGGTTTCGATCCGACGATGCCGCCGTCCGCGAACTGGCTCATGCCGATCACGTTGCCCGCCATCACCCAGCCATAGGCATCGGCATAGGCCAGCATGTACCAGTCGTAGACCTCGGCGGGATCGATGCCCGCCAGAAGCGCGAAGTTGCCCGTCACCATCAGTCGCTGGATGTGGTGCGCGTAGGCGTGGTCGCGGGTCGCTTCCACCGCACGCCGGATGCAGCGCATCTCTGTCTCGGCGGTCCAGTAGAACTCAGGTAATTTCCGTCGATGGCTCAGTGCATTGCGCGCGTCATACTCCGGACCTTCGCGCCAGTAGATGCCCCGCATGTATTCACGCCACCCGATGATCTGCCGGATGAAGCCTTCGACCGCGTTCAGGGGCGCCGCCCCATCCTTCCACGCCTGTTCCGCCGCCTCACAGACTTCAATCGGGTCGAGGAGACCGGCGTTGAGGTAGATGGACAGAAGCGAGTGCGACAGGAAGTCGTCGTTTGACAGCATTGCGTCCTGGTAGTCGCCGAAAGGCGCGAGAGCGTGCTTGATGAAGTGCGAAAGGGCGCGCCCAGCCTCTTCCTCTCGAACGGCGAACCAGAACGGCCTCAACACGCCAAAGTTATCGGGAAACCGCAGCTCGATCATGGTGAGCACCTCTTTGGTTATCCCGTCGGGCGAGAATCGCAAGGGACCACCGAAGTCGATGCCTTTGGGCGCGGGCTTGCGGTTGTCGTGGTCGAAGTTCCACTGACCGCCGGCCGGCTCGCCGTCCTCCATTAGAAGGCCGGTCTTTCGACGCATATCGCGGTAGAACCACTCCATCCGCAGTTCTTTCCGATTTGCGGCCCACGCGTTGAAGTCGGCGTGGGACGCGACGAAGCGGTCGTCTTCCAGCATGGTCGTTTTCAGGGGCAAGGACTGAAGCGCCTCGAGAAGCCGCCATTCGCCCGGCTCCGTGGCGATGACCTCCGTTGATCCGTGACGGTCGGCGGCGGAGAGAATGGCGCCCGCGATGCTGTCGTGCGCGGCTTCGTCATCAAGCTGCGTGTAGTCGACGGTCCAGCCCGCGCTGCGCAAGCGGTTGCGGAAGTGCCGCATCGCCGAGAAGCAGAACGCAAGCTTCCTGACGTGGTGGCGGACGTAGGTCGCTTCCCCCATGACTTCGGCCATGACGACGACGTCCGTCGAGAGGTCTGCCTCGCGCAGGGCCGCGACGCGTGTCGTGAGTTGGTCGCCGAGGACGAGGACAAGGCGGGGCACTACCAGGGAATCCGTCTTCCGGCGTAGTCGAAGAAGCCACCATTGTCGGAGGGCTCGAGACTTTCGACGACATTGAGCAGCTTGCCCGCGGCCTCCTCCGGCGTGACGGTTCGATGGTGTCCGGCGTAGTCCGCGGTGAAGGGCGTTGCCACGGTGCCGGGGTGCAGGCAGACAGCGATAGCATGCTTGTGCGTGCGGGCAAGTTCGATCGACGCTCCGTGCACAAGCTGGTTCAGGGCGGATTTCGACGCGCGGTACGAGTGCCACCCGCCGAGGCGGTTGTCGCCGATCGAGCCGACGCGCGCCGAGAGGGCGGCGAAAACCGAGTGTTGATTTCTCGGCAGAAGACGGACGGCGTGCTTCAACACCAGGGCGGGGCCGAGCGTGTTGACGCGGAACTGACCCAGAAGGCCCTCCGCCGTGATCTCCCGCAAGGCTTTTTCAGGTTCGGCCCCGTCGACGACAAGAGCCCCGGTTGCCGTGATGACAAGGTCGAAGGGCGGATCCAGCGCCCCAAGGAGCTGCGCGACCGAGGATTCGTCGGTGATCTCGAGGCCGTCGTCGCGGCGAGACAGTCCCACGACGTCGACGCGCCTTTCGCGAAGCGCCGCGACGAGGGCGCTTCCGATCCCGCCCGACGATCCGATGACCAAAGCTCGTTCCATGCCCGGCATCTAGAGCCGAGAAGACACTCGGAAAGGCGATGTCCAGTCGTCGCACCCCCGTGACTTGATCGGGCTCGGGAAAACCCGCGTCGATCCACCCTTGCTTTGTTAGATGGCTACGCCTGCCCACTGCCGGCGGGACGGAGTGCTACGGGCGGTTGTCAGACGGGGGGACGGTAGCTAGGCTTGCGCAGAAGCGGCCCGGAAGTGGCCCGTACGACGGGGAGACAGACTTGCATCCGATCCTTGCGACGGTTCTTCAGCGGCTTGGGTTGGGCCTTCTGACGCTTTTCCTCGTGTCGATCATCATCTTCTCGGCCATCGAATTCCTTCCCGGCGATTTCACCGAGGCCGTCCTTGGGCAGTCGGCCACCGAAGAGACCGTGGCCGCCTTCCGTCGCGAGCTTGGTCTCGATCAGCCCGCCTACGTCCGGTACATCGACTGGATCGGCTCGGTGGCGCAGGGCGATCTGGGGCAAAGCTTCTCGGGCCGGGCGTCCTCGGGCATAGACCGTTCGCGCTCGGTCGCCGAGCTGATCGCGCCCCGGCTGTCGAACACCCTGTTCCTTGCGGGCATGACGGCCATCGTCGCCGTGCCGCTCGCCCTGATCCTGGGGGTGACGGCCGCGCTCTGGCGCGGCGGCATCTACGACCGGGTGGTGAACGCGGTGACGTTGTCGACGATCTCCATGCCCGAATTTCTGGTCGCCTATCTCCTCATCCTTTTCCTCGCAACGCTGAACCCGATCTTTCCATCCCTCGCGGACGTGACATCGGCCACGCCATTCTGGGAAAGGGTCACGAAGTGCGCCCTGCCCTGCCTCACCCTGACGCTCGTCATCGTCGCTCACATGATGCGGATGACGCGTGCAGCCATCATCAACCTCCTTGCATCGCCCTATATCGAAATGGCGCGCCTCAAAGGGCTGAAGCCGTCGACGGTGATCCTCAGGCACGCCCTTCCGAACGCATGGGCTCCCATTGCGAATGTGGTGGCCTTCAACCTCGCCTACCTCGTCGTGGGTGTGGTCGTGGTGGAGGTCGTGTTCGTTTATCCCGGCGTGGGACAGCTGATGGTCGATGCCGTGACCTCGCGCGATATTCCCGTCGTGCAGGCCTGCGCCCTGATCTTCGCGGGCACCTACATCCTCTTGAACCTGACGGCGGACATCGTGTCGATCGCGACGAACCCCAGGCTTCTGCACCCCAGATGACAGACGCGCCGGAGACATACTCCGCCCTCGACGAAGTGGCCCAGCCAAGGGTCCGCCGAAGCCGCCTTCAGAAGGCGTGGATCGCTCTGAAGGGCGCGCCTCTCACGGCGTGGTTCGGGATGATCGTCATCGCGATCTACATGGTGGTGGCCTTGCTGGCGCCGTTGATCGCACCTTACGGTGAGGCGGACAGCAGCTTCGGAGCCTACCTGCCCTGGGGCGACGGGCATGTCTTCGGAACAGACCAGATCGGGCGCGACATCTTCTCGCGTCTGATCTACGGGGCGCGGAACACCATCGGGATCGCGGTCGTCACGACCCTACTGGCCTTCCTCGTGGGAGGAGGCCTTGGGCTTGCCGCCGCGATCAGCCGTGGGTGGGTGGACCAGTTCCTCGCCCGCGCGATCGACGTGCTCATGGCGATCCCGTCGCTGATCTTCGCGCTGATGCTTCTGTCGATCTTCGGCTCGTCGGTCTGGTCGCTGGTCGTCATCATCGCCCTTCTCGATTCGACGCGGGTCTTCCGTCTGACGCGGGCGGTGGCCATGAACGTCGCCGTGATGGAATACGTCGAGGCCGCGCGCCTACGCGGAGAAGGCCTTGGCTGGGTGATGCGCCGCGAGATTCTGCCCAACATCATGCCGCCCCTCGTCGCCGAATTCGGTCTGCGCTTCTGCTTCGTGTTCCTGACCATCGCGGCGCTGTCGTTCCTGGGCGTCGGAATTCAACCGCCGACGGCCGACTGGGGCTCGATGGTTCGCGAAAACGCCTCGCTGATCCAGTTCGCGCAGTACGACCTCAAAGCCGGAATCACGCCGCTGCTGCCGGCCGGAGCGATCGCGCTTCTGACCATTGCCGTGAACTTCGTGGTGGATTGGTTCCTCATCAAGACAAGCGGTCTGCGGGACGAGGTGTGAGGGACGACATGGCGGACGACCTTCTTCTCGACATGCGCGACGTCGTCATCGACGGGTTCTCGGACGAACGCTGGCATCCGATTGTCCGGGGCGTGAGCCTGACCCTGCGCCGGGGTGAGGTGTTGGGCCTCATCGGAGAATCGGGCGCCGGCAAATCGACCCTTGGTCTCGCGGCCATGGGCTTCGCGCGGCCCGGTTGCCGCCTGACCAGCGGCCGGATCGTGTTCGACGGCATCGACCTGATGACCGCGAGCGAGACGAAGCGGCAAGCTCTGCGGGGATCGCGTATCGCCTATGTCGCCCAGTCCGCCGCCGCAGCCTTCAACCCCGCGCACCGTCTGATCGACCAGACCGTCGAAGCGACCTTGGCCCACGGCCTTCGCCCCGAGGCCGAAGCGGTCGAGGACGCCAAGGCGCTTTATGCCGCGATGAAGCTGCCGGAGCCAAACACCATCGGATTTCGCTATCCCCATCAGGTTTCGGGCGGGCAACTTCAGCGGGCGATGACGGCAATGGCGATGAGCGCGCGTCCCGACCTCATCATCTTCGACGAGCCAACGACGGCACTGGACGTGACGACGCAGGTGAATGTGCTGGCCGCCATGAAGGAGGCGGTCGAACGCTTCGATACGGCGGCGATCTATATCACTCACGACCTTGCCGTGGTCGCTCAGATGGCCGACCGGATCAAGGTCCTGAGACACGGGCGGGAGATCGAGGAGGCCGAGACGGCCGAGATGCTGGCGCGCCCGAAGGATCCCTACACCCGGTCCCTCTGGGCTGTGCGCTCAATCGAGAAGCCGGCACGGGCCGCCTCCGAGCCTATTCTCGAGATCGCGGGTGTGACGGCAGCCTATGGCTCGAAGCCCGTCCTTCACGACGTGACGATCCGCGTCCCCAAGGGACGGACCATTGCCGTCGTAGGCGAAAGCGGTTCGGGCAAGTCCACGACCGCGCGCGTGGTGACGGGGCTTCTGCCGCCCATCGAGGGCACCGTTCGTTTCGACGGCGCCGGCCTTCCACCCGCGCTCAAGGGACGATCCAAGGAGCAGCTTCGCCGCATCCAGATGATCTACCAGATGGCCGACACGGCGATGAACCCGAGGCATCGCGTCTCGGAAATCATCGGGCGACCGCTAACCTTCTATCGCGGGCTGAAGGGACGCGCGCGCGAGGAAGAGGTGACGCGACTTCTGAAGCTGATCGAACTCGACGAGAGCTTCGCCGACCGCTTGCCCGGAGAACTGTCAGGCGGGCAGAAGCAGCGGATCTGCATTGCCCGCGCCCTTGCCGCCGAACCTGACCTAGTGATCTGCGACGAGGTCACCTCGGCGCTCGACCAGGTTGTGCAGGAAGGCATCCTGAAACTGCTTATGCGCCTTCAGGAAGAGCTTGGCGTGACCTACATCTTCATCACGCACGACATTGCGACGGTGCGGGCCATTGCGGACGAAATCGTGGTGATGCACCAGGGTCGCGTCGTCGAGCAGGGCCCGAAGGACGACATCCTTTCTCCCCCCCATCCTGACTATACCGCGCTTCTTCTCGCTTCGGTGCCCACGATGGAGCCGGGCTGGCTGGAAGGCGCGGTCATCCGTCAGTCGGCGCTTCACGCGCCCGACTAGGTGGGTTGGGAAGGCTTTGACAAGGCTGGCCCCGCTGCCTATCCTCTTTCGGCATGAACCAGGTGAGACATATCCCCTCCTGCGGCCTTTCTGCCGCCGACCTGCTTCTTCTCCTTAGCCGCCTCTGAGCGTGCCTTTTCGGCGCGACCGCTCAGAGGAGCTCCAGCGCCGGGACCAGAGCTAAGGACACAAGGATCAAGACCATGACAGACCAGACCCGTGTTGTAATCTTCGACACGACACTGCGCGACGGAGAGCAAAGCCCTGGCGCCACCATGAGCCATTCCGAGAAGCTGGAGATCGCCGAACTCCTCGACGACATGGGCGTCGACATCATCGAGGCCGGCTTCCCGATAGCTTCGGACGGGGACTTCGAGGCGGTGAGCGAGGTCGCACGGCGATCGAAACAGGCCGTGATCTGCGGCCTCGCCCGAGCCAACTTCAGGGACATCGACCGGTGCTGGGAGGCCGTGAAGCACGCGCGGCGCCCGCGCATCCACACCTTCATCGGGACGTCACCGTTGCACCGCGCCATCCCGAACCTGACGATGGACGAGATGGCCGACCGCATCCACGACACCGTGACGCATGCGCGGAATCTCTGCGACAACGTGCAGTGGTCGCCCATGGACGCCACCCGGACCGAGTGGGACTACCTCGCCCGCGTGGTCGAGATTGCGATCAAGGCGGGTGCGACCACGATCAACATCCCCGACACGGTCGGCTATACGGCGCCCCGCGAAAGTGCCGACCTGATCCGTCGGCTGATCGAGACCGTGCCGGGGGCCGACGAGGTGATCTTCGCCACGCATTGCCACAACGACCTCGGCATGGCGACGGCGAACGCGCTTGCCGCCGTCGAGGGTGGGGCGCGGCAGATCGAATGCACGATCAACGGCCTGGGCGAACGGGCCGGTAACACCGCACTGGAAGAGGTGGTGATGGCGCTTAAGGTGCGTCACGACATCATGCCCTGGACGACGGGTGTCGACACGACGAAGCTCATGCACATTTCGCGCCGGGTCTCGACGGTCTCAGGCTTCCCCGTGCAGTACAACAAGGCAATTGTCGGCAAGAACGCCTTCGCGCACGAAAGCGGCATTCACCAGGACGGAATGCTGAAGAACGCCGAGACTTTCGAGATCATGCGTCCCGAGGACGTGGGTCTGTCCGAGACGAACATCGTCATGGGCAAGCACTCGGGACGCGCCGCGCTGCGAGCGAAGCTGAAGGAATTGGGTTTCGACCTGGCCGACAACCAGCTCAACGACGTGTTCGTCCGGTTCAAGGCGCTGGCCGACCGCAAGAAAGAGGTCTTCGAGGACGACCTGATTGCCCTCATGCGTGACCAGGAGACAGGGGACGCGCACGACCGCATCAAGGTCAAGTTCCTGCGTGTCATCTGCGGCACCGAAGCGCCCCAGTCGGCGGATCTGATCCTTGAGATAGACGGGAAGGAACTGCGGACGACGTCCCAGGGAGACGGACCCGTGGATGCGACCTTCAACGCCGTGAAGGCTCTGTTCCCGCACGAGGCTCGGCTTCAGCTCTATCAGGTTCATGCCGTGACTGAAGGGACGGACGCCCAGGCCACCGTGAGCGTTCGAATGGAGGAGGAAGGTCGCATCGCGACCGGCCAGGCCGCGGACACGGATACGGTGGTAGCCTCGGCTAAGGCCTATGTGAACGCCTTGAATCGGCTTCTCGTGCGGCGACAGAAGTCCGATCCCGATTCTGACGTGAAGACCGTCAGCTACAAGGACGCCGGCTGAGACCGGATGCGGGCGGCGGCCTTGTCGCCCGCACCTCTCTAGGCATGTCGCCCTATTTTGGCCCGATTCTGGTGATGACCGACGGCGTTCTAAGCGTCGAGGCGGCCGAGTGACCACGCGTGGTACATAATGATGGTCTCCAGCGTCCGATAGGCCACGATTGGAGGGCCTCTCGACCAAATGCACGCCCTATTCCTGCCATATTCCTGCCTTAAGAAAGTCACTGAGGCGAATGTGTCCCTGCCTCGTGTGTGTGTGAAAGGTTAATGGTTGTGGTGTCGCGCCGCTCTCTGTCCAATCCGGCTCTCACCCGGTCCGTCAGGACTGGTTCCGGACGCGGTACGACCTCTGCCGATACCCCCCGGCCTGCGGCGCCTTTTCCGGCGCCGCAGCCGGATGGGGAGGACAGATATTCCAATACCTTTTCGAGATTCAACGGCGACCGGCCGGCACTGTACCGCAGATCGCCAGGAAAGGGCCGCTAGACGGCCGACTGACAGGATGCTCACCGATGCTCGCCGGCGACTGCCTTCCCGGTAAACAGAGCATCGGCCTGGGTGGGGCGAGGCGCGTTCCGGTGGGGCGGAGCGCGCCTCTTACTTTTTCAATTAACTATTTGTTTTTATTTGATATTACACAAGTTTGCGCTTGCCTTTGCCAAAGTTTCGCCGTAATTTCGACGCATCAAGACCACAAGTGTTGGGTGGGTAGTATGTGCGAGTTCAAGTTTTGCCGCGGAAGCGGCGCGTGTTTTCTCTCCGAGACGTCGCCCTGTCCAGGCGAATGTCCGAATGCCCGTCCGAGTCATGCCGCCGAAGCGGCCGATCGCGCCGGGTTATCCTACAAAGGTTTTCTCGATCGCGATTTCGTTCTGGCCGCCCTTGGGGACGAGGGCCGACAAGATGCCGAGATCGTGCGTGGGCTGCCGCACGGCCCCGCCGCAAGGCCACTGCGCGGCGAGCGTATCTATCGCGTGGCGTGAATCCGGTCGGGCGCCAAAAACTCGAGCGTCTGCGACAGGACTTGCGCGCGGATTGCGGGCGCTTCCATCAGAAGCTCGTGCTTGGCGCCCTCAACCAGCCGAAGTTCCGCGGACGGCCAGTCGGCGTGAATGCGATTTATGGCCGTGATCGATACGACTTGCTCGAGCGTGCCTAGGAACGTCAGTGTCGGTACGTCCGGGCGAGGCATCCGCATGAGCGCACGACCTTCCTTTGCGGCCTCGCCCACCCAGTGCACCGAGGGACCGCCAAGGGCGAACATCGGTTCTGCCGCTGCATAGGCGCCCAGGATGTCATAGCTGTCGCGATCCGTGGTCAGGAGGTTTTCGACAAATCCTGTGTCCGCAATGTAGTTCGTCGGCCTCGTGCCCGGCGCATAGTCCAGCCCCCTGCGCGCCAGGCGGTAAACCGGCGGCAGCACAAAAGGCAGAGGGCGCAGTGCGACGGGCAGGTTGATCGCCCACATCGGCGCCGTGAAGACCGCCCGCGCCACCGGAAGGCCCTCGCACAGCGCACGCAATCCGATGGATCCACCCATGGAATGCGCGAGGAGATTGAAGGGCTCGGGCAGCCTCGCCTCTCGGGCGGCCGAAAGAAGCGCATCGACGTCACGCTGGTAGTCCGGAAAAGCGCCGACATGCCCAAGACTAGGGTCGCCCGCAAGCCGGTCCGAGAACCCCTGCCCTCGCCAGTCGATGGTCGCTACGGCCAATCCCTGCGCCGTGAGATCGCGGGCAAGGCGTCCGTATTTCTCGATGAATTCGGTCCGACCGGGGAACAGCAGGACCGTCCCCCCCGCGCCCTCTTGCCGCCAGATCGTCAGCCTCAGCCGGACGCCGTCGTTCGCACGGACCCAGAACGTCGACGCATCCTCGGGACCTTGTGCCAGATCGGCGCGGTAGGGCGCCTTGTCCATCGTCAGGAAAGGACGGGCGCAAGCCGCATCGCGGCTCCCATGTCGCCGTCGATCTTAAGGCGGCCAGTCATGAAAGCGGACGTCGGGTTCAGGCTGCCTTCGAGGATGTCGCGGAACGTCTCGGTATCGGCAGTCATGGTGACGTCGGCCTCTTCGTCGGCGGCGCGCGCACCGGAGTGATCCAGCATCACCGCGCCCTCGCCTTCGATCACGAACTTGGCGATGCCGTCGAATCCGTCCGGGCCCAACTTTGCATTGAGGGCGGTCACCGCCTGGTCGATCACTTCGCTCATCCGGGTATCCTTCCTGGGGTCTTTCGGGCTCGCATTCGCCCGCTGTTGCGCTAAACTCGATATATGGGCCGCAGAACGTCAACTCTCAAATACGCCGTAGCGGCACTTGTGACCGGCTTCGTCATATCTGGCTCAGCTCTGGCTGTTGAGGACTCCGAACTCGACGCTCTTTTCGAGGGTCTGAGGGGCGGTGATCCTGCCGCCGCAGCACAGATCGAGCAGCGGATCTACGATATCTGGTCGAAATCAGGCTCACCATCGATGGACCTGCTTCTGGAGCGGGGGCGCAAAGCGCTGGAAAGTGGCGACTGGAAGACCGCTGTCGAACACTTCAGTGCTCTGATCGACCACGCCCCGGACTTCGCCGAAGGCTACAACGGACGCGCGACAGCCTATTTCATGGCCGGGCAATTCGGTCAGGCGGTCGAGGACATCGGTCAGACGCTTTCGCTCAATCCAAAGCATTTCGCGGCGATGAGCGGGCTGGCGCTGATCCTGCAGGAGCTTGGACGGCCTGAAGACGCGCTCGAGATTTGGCGCGAGGTGGAAACACTCACGCCGCACCGCGAGGGGTTGTCGCAGACGATCCTCGAACTCGAGCGTCAGGTCGACGGCCAGACGCTCTAGGATGCTTTCGAACATCACGAACCGTCGCATCGAATGGGGCGACTGCGATCCTGCGGGCATCGTCTTCAATCCCAACTATTTCCGCTGGTTCGATCATGCGACGGCGTTGCTTTACGAGGCCGCCGGATGGCCGAAGGATGCGATGCTCGCCCATTTCAGCGCGGCCGGCTGTCCCGTGGTCGAGACCGGGGCGACGTTCCGCGCGCCGTGCCGCTATGGCGAGGAGGTGACGATCGAGACCTCCATCCTCGAGGTGCGTCGATCTTCGTTCCTCATTGGGCATGTCCTGAGAAAGGGCGAGACGATCTGCGTCGAGGGAAAGGAAACGCGCGTGTGGACAATCCGCGATCCATCGTCTCAAGCATTGAAGTCAGCCGCCCTGCCCGATGAGTTGGCCACACGGTTTCGCGAAGGCTAAACGTCAGGCCGTGCGGACCACGGCCTCTGGAAGAGTGAGCAGCTCAAGAAACTCACGACAAAGGCCGCGGCACCCGGAGCAGCCGACGCATGTTTCGTGAAGCCTGGCGATCTTCTGACCGACTTCGATCGTTCTAGGCGCATAAGCAATCTTGCGTTCGACCTGCATCTCAAACCCTTACCTTCACCCTCAGACCTGAGTCGCGCCGATCTTATCTTGAGCGCGGCCAAAACAACTTGAAACATCAAACGGCGCTTCAAGATTTCGCGGGAATGATGCAATCCCACCTGTCCCGACGCCCAGTCTAGCATGGTTCGTGTGACAGGCGAATGTCGGACCAATCAGTTCGTGACAGCGTGAATTTCGAGCGGCTATCCCGCCCTATTCCCATTCCGCCCGGCGAGAGACGGCGGCGCGACGAAGGAGTGCAGCGTCCACGTCGACAGCGATGAAAAGCGCTCCGGCCTTCTTTGCCTCGTGCAAAAAGGGCTGGTCGAGCGACAGAAGACCGGCGGGAACACCTTTCGCCGTCACCCTCCTAATGCCGTCGAGGATCGCTGCCTGCACTTCAGGATGGTTCGGCTGGCCAGGATATCCGAAGCTCGCGGCCAGGTCGGCAGGGCCAAAGAAGACTCCATCCACGCCGTCGACTGCAGCGATGTCGTCCAGTTGCTCCAGTGCCGCGCGGGTTTCGACCTGGACGAGCAGGCAAATCTCCTCGCTTGCGCGGGCGGCGTAGCCTTCGACCGTCCCGTACCGGGTGGCGCGCGTGACACCAGCAACACCGCGAATGCCTTTCGGTGGATAGGTCACGGCGGCGACCGCAGCGCGGGCCTCGTCGGCGGACTGGACGAACGGAACAAGGAGCGTCTGGGCGCCGGCGTCCAGCAGCTTCTTGATCGCGACGGCGTCATTCCACGGCGGGCGGACGACGGCCGCAACGGGCGAGGTCGCGACGGCGCGCAGATATGTCACGACTTCGGCCGGTCCGATGGTGGAGTGCTCGGTGTCGAGCATGAGCCAATCGAACCCACACCCCGCAAGCATCTCGCCCACGGACGGGTCCGAGATCGAAGCCCAGAGGCCGATCTGCTCGCGGCCGTCGCGCAGCGCCACCTTGAAGGAGTTGGGAGGAAGAGAAGAGGTCATGTCGATCTCATTCGAAAGTGACGCCAATGGCGCCTAAGGGGCTGGAAGGCATGGCATCCTCAATGGTCATCGCGAACAATGTGAGAGGCGGCAGGGCGCAGTCCCGCCTCGTGGTTTCCGCGGGCCGAATCCTGTCTGCAGCGGCCTGATGGTCTTTGTCGCTCAGCATCCGGTCCTCGGCCTTTGGAAAGACCTTCGAACGCGGTCCCTGCTCCGTCTCTAGCGCGAGGGGCGGCGGGTTTCAAAGGTCAAGACAGGCAATCCGACAGGGCATTCGCCAGGTTCCGAAGAAGTTGGGTATAGAATTGCGGTCCCGGCTCGAGCGACGCGCCTAGCGGATCGAGGACGGCAGTGCGGGCCGTGGTTCCGTCCAGCACAGTGTCGACCAGACCCGCATTGAATTGCGGTTCCGCCAGAACGCAGTCGATCCCGTCCTCAGCGATCCTGTCCCTGATCTCGGCGATCCGCGCCGGGCTGGGGTCCGATGCATCGGCGAGAGAGATGGCCCCGAAGGCCTGAAGGTCGAAGGTCGACTCGAAATACTGGTAAGCGTCGTGAAACACCACGAACCTGCGCTCCTTCAGCGGAGCCAATACGTTGGCGATGTCGTCCCTGGTCGCCGACAACTCTTCGCGACCCGCTTTCGCGTTGATCGCATAGACCTCGGCATGATCTGGATCCGCATCAGACAAGGCGCCAGCGATTGCGTCGAGCCACAGAGCAGCATTGTCCGGTGAAAGCCAAGAATGAGGGTCATTCTCGTCTTCGCCGTGATCGTCATCATGGTCGTGGGCATCCTGGCTGTCGAACAGTACGCCCTCGCGGAAAGGCAGAATCAAGCTGCCCTCGACTTCGGACAGGGGGACCTCGGTAGCGCCATCGGCAAGGGTCGCGATGGTTTCGCCAAACCAGGGAGTAAGATCCTCGCCGATCCAGAAGATCAGCTCCGCGTCCTGAAGCGCCTTGGCCTCGGATGGCCTAAGAGTGTGTTCATGCGGGCTCGATCCCGGCGGCAGGATCAACTCGGGCGCGGCGACACCCTCCATCACGCGCGCCACGAGAGAATGGACGGGCGCAATGTCGGCGACTACCCTGGGAACCTCGGCATAGGCCGCAGTTCCGAGACCGAAGGCCGCCGTCAGCGCCGTCAGGGGGATTCTGGACATCGGTCGCTCCATGTGATCTTATAACATATCAACTCTTAGGACAGATCATCCGCCCGTGACAAGCCACTCCGAGAAACACAGCGCCATTGCATTTGAGCGGCATAACCACGGCGCCTGCGTGCGATCGGGCCTGACGGACGTTGAAGCTCTATGCGCGCGGGAGGGGCTGAGGTTGACCCCGGTGCGGCGCAAGACGCTCGAGGTGCTTTTGCAGGATCACCGCGCCCTTGGGGCTTACGAAGTTCTGGACCGCCTGCGGGATGCCGGGTTCGGATCTCAGCCGCCCGTTGCCTATCGAGCGCTGGACTTCCTTGTCTCGCACGGCTTCGTGCACAAGGTCGAATGCCTGAACGCCTTCGTCGCCTGCGCCGACCCGAAGGCCGCGCATTCACCCGCCTTCATGATTTGCCGGGTCTGCGCGTCTGTCGCCGAGGCGATGACGCCGACGGCGAAGGGGGCTCTCGGCGATGCCGCGAGAGCAGCAGGTTTCCGAATCGAATGCACTGTGCTGGAGGCCGAGGGCCTGTGTCCTGCCTGCGCCAAAGAGGAAGCGGCATGAGCCTTCTCGACGTGCGCGATCTGTCGGTGCGCTACGGCAGCCATGAGGCGCTGCACGACGTGAGCCTGTCCATCGACGCAGGCGAGATCGTCACAATCGTCGGGCCGAACGGGTCGGGCAAAACCAGCCTTCTGCGCGCCATCGTGGGTGCTGTTCCGATTTCTGCCGGCCGCATCAAAAGGGCCTCGGGCCTGATCCTCGGCTATGTTCCGCAACGGCTGCACATCGATCCGACGATGCCCATGACCGTCGCGCGATTCCTTCGCCTGCGAAGAGGCGCAACGCGCGATCAGATCGCGTCATCCCTATCTCGCGCCGGAGTGCCGGATGTCACTGACAGACAGATGGCGGATTTGTCCGGCGGACAGCTTCAGCGAGTCCTCTTGGCGCGTGCCCTGGTGTCACGCCCGGGACTGCTGCTACTCGACGAACCGACACAGGGACTAGACCAGCCAGGGTCGGCAGCATTCTATCGCCTCATCGAGGAAGTCAGGCGCGACACGGGCTGCGCCGTCCTGATGATCAGCCACGAACTTCATGTCGTCATGGCGGCATCGGACCGGGTGATCTGCATCAACGGTCACGTCTGTTGCCACGGAACACCCGACGTGGTGTCCTCCGCACCGGAATACCGGGCGCTGTTCGGCAGCGGAACCGGCGGGGCGCTTGCTCTTTACCGCCACGACCATGACCATGCTCACGGCCACTCGCATCACGGTCACGCCCACTCCGATGGCGCGACCTGCAATCACGCGCATCCCGAGAATGAGGCGGCCGACTGATGCTCGACGACTTTATGACCCGCGCCACACTTGGCGGCATAGGCGTGGCCGTCGCGACGGCACCCCTGGGCAGCTTCGTTGTTTGGCGTCGCATGGCCTATTTCGGTGATGCGACAGCCCACGCCGCAATACTTGGCGTTGCGCTGTCCCTGGCCTTGCAGGTCTCGGTCTTTCTCGGGGCGCTTGGCGTGGCACTCGCCATGGCTATGACGGTAAACGCCCTGTCTGGTCGCACCCATTCAATGGACACCCTCCTGGGCGTTCTTGCCCACTCGGCGCTGGCATTCGGGCTGGTGGCCGTGTCGTTCCTTCAGGGCGTCAGGATCGACTTGATGGCCTACCTCTTCGGCGACATCCTCGCCGTCTCGCGCCTGGACGTCGCGGCAATCTGGAGCGGAGCGCTTGTCGTCGCCGGCCTGATCGCCTGGCGCTGGTCGGCCCTTCTGACAGCGACGCTGAACGAGGACTTGGCCTACGCGGACGGCATCGACCCCCGGCGGGAGAGGCTGGTCCTGACGCTCGCCCTTGCAGTGACAGTCGCCGTCGCGATCAAGGTGGTCGGCATTCTCCTGATCTCGGCCATGCTGATCGTCCCGGCAGCGGCCGCACGTCCGCTGTCGCGAACGCCGGAGAGGATGGTTCTGACGGCGGGCATCATAGGGTCCATGTCCGTCCTCGTCGGTCTCCGAGTGGCACTAGTGGCGGACACGCCCGCCGGCCCGTCCATCGTGTGCACGGCAGCGCTCGTTTTCGCTGCATCCGGGACCGTATCGGCATTCCGAAGGGCGACACTCGCGAGCGCCTGAAGTTTGCACGTTCGCCATTTTTCAGGGTGTTGGTTGCGGGGGTAGGATTTGAACCTACGACCTTCAGGTTATGAGTTTGAGTTTGCAGTCTACGGCCTACTACGGGTTTCTACGCAAGAGCGCGCTTTATCATTTAATTTCAGTATCTTGATGTCCTTGTAAGGACGTGGCAGAACGCCTTACACCATTCTAGTGCGCTAGTTGGGCGCTAGTTTTGGTCAAAGGAAAACCACATGCCGAAGCTCACGAAGACCTTCGTTGAAGGGGTAGATGTGCCTGCCACAGGGCACAAGATTCACTGGGACGACCGCGTGTCTGGCTATGGGCTGAAGGTCACCGCGACAGGGGTGCGTTCTTTCATCGCCCAGGGGCGGGCAAAGGGGAAGGTGGTGATCGTCACCATCGGTCGCTTTCCGCTCTACACCGAGGATCAGGCCCGGAAGCGGGCACTGGCGGCGCTTCAGCGGATGCGCGACGGCATTAACCCGAACGCCGAGAAGAGGGCCGCGGAGGCGGAGCAGGTCACTCTGCGCGAGGTGATGGAGGCGTATCTGAGCCGGCCCGGCAAGCTGAAGCCCAGCAGTTCGGCGGAGTCCCGCAGGCATGTTGAGCAGGTGTTCGCGGCGTGGATTGACAAGCCCATCACCTCCATCAGCGAGGACATGGTGCGCAAGCGGCACCGCGAAATGGCGACGATGGGTCTGCGCGGTAAGGGACCGGCGCCGGGTCAGGCGAATCTCAGCATGACCACGCTTCGGGCGCTCATCAACTTCGCCAGCCGCCAGTACCGGCGCGCCGATGGAACCCCCCTGTTCCTCTACAACCCGGTCGACATTTTGAAGGATCACTGGGCCAAGCTCGGGACGCGGACGCAGCGGTACATCGACAAGGCGACCATCGGTGCTGCATGGAACGCTTTGCACGAAGCCCGCGCGAACCCGAAGAACGTCGACGCTCTCGCCGGGATCGACCTGATTCTGTTCCTCCTTCTCACGGGCGCTCGCCGCAACGAAGGAGCCATGTTGACTTGGGATCGGGTGCATTTGGACGACGACCCCGCCAAGTGCTGGTGGCACCTGCCCGACCCGAAGAACGGGCGCGAGGTTTTTTTGCCGGTCAGCAAGCAGGCGATCGCTGTGCTGCGGAACCGGGAGCGCGAACGGGTGAAGGGAAACCCCCATGTCTTCCCCTCGCGTTCCAAAGCTGGGCACATCCTCGACCCTCGCGCCCCGATGCAACTGATCAGCGAGTTAGCTGCGAAGCGGCTGAGCTGCCATGACCTGCGGCGGACCTTCACGAACATCTCGCTCCGTGAATGCCTGATCGAGAAATTTCGCACTGACTTGCTGACGTGCCATGTTCCCGCCGCTGCGGACGTGACAGCTCGGAATTACCTCGATCTTACCAAGCTCGAGTGGCTTCAACCCGAGGTTGAGCGCATCGGTGACTACATTGAGCGCCAAGGGCGGATCGCGGCGGGCGACAACGTGGTGGCGCTCCCCGCTCGCGCGTAGCCCCCGAAAATTTCGGGCGGCGCTAGGGGATGGCGGATGGCCGGGGGAAAGGTGGCTCCCGGCTCGCTCCCCGGCTCTAGCGCGGCGTTGCGCGGCGACCCGCGTTGTTGCCACATCTGACACTTGTCAGGTCGCGCTGGACTGGGTATTCAATACTCATCTTCATGCAACGAATGGTCCGGGACCGCGTGAGGTAGTCCTCCTGAGCAGGCGCTGACGAAACCGCTCGTCCGCCTGCTTTTTGATTCAGGCGGCGGGCATCTGAACAGGAGATATTCAGATGCAGACCATCAGTAGGCCGCGCTCAACGCGCTACAGCCGCATTCACCTTACGAGTAAAGAAATCAGCCATATCCTCGCAAAGACCGACGAGGTGCTTCGCGGCGATCAGCTCGAATACACGGCGACCGAATTCATCTCCCAAATGAAGTTCGAGATTCAGGACTACTTCAACGGCCGGGAAGGTATGGATGACTAATTTCGAACTCGACCCGCTCTAGCGAGGCGGGTTGCCTCCGACTGCAGGCTTCGCTTGTACGACTTGCTACGCGACAGCTACTATAGCTGCAATGTGCCGCACTGGGGCACGCCCACGAGGCAAGTTCCAGAGAACCGAACGAAGTGGAGCAAGGGTGAAAGCCCCCCAGGACACAGCTCAAACGCCGACCGCCGCGCACGTCGCGGCTCCGGCAAGCTGGAGTCCAGAGTATGGCCCACAAGGAACTGTCCGTTGAGGATATGACTTTCGAGCAGCATTGCGAGCTGTTCAACTACACCCCCAAGAAACGTCCGATCACCAGCAAGGAACTAGCTGACCTGCGCGGCGTCAGCGAGCGCACGGTGGAGGGTGATCGCGTGCGAGGCGTTGGCCCGCGCTACTTCCAGCCGCCGGGCACCCGCCGCGTCATGTATTCAGAACGCGACGTCCTCGCGTGGTTGGTGTCGGGCGCAAAGCACAGCACCAGCGAGAACGCGGCGTAGGTCGGCCTTCATACCATGAATATGAACGCCCACGGCCGAAACGCGGAATGCAGCAAGGGTGCGCCCGCATCAGGTGTGCCCGCCATCCAGCACGGACATAGCCGTGCCCACGAAAAAGGGGACCGGCGCGACCCGGCCCCCTCAGTCATCCAGACTTTGAACTGTCCCAGCCAAATCAGATACGAAAGGACTGCAACATGAGCAGTATGCAACAGGCCGGTGGGACCGGCAACGACACCCTGCGCTTAAACGCGGAGGGGTTGCAGCATGCCTAACAATTGGCTCGAAGAGCGCATGAAAGATTCACTCGAGTTTCAAGACAATCCGAGCTGGACGCCCGAGCAGCGCAAGGCGGCCCTTGAGCATTGGAACAAGGCATACGAATACTCGCTCTTGACGCCCGAAGAGCGAACAGCCCGGCTGCGCGAGCAGGAACTTAGGAACGCGGCAGATCTTACCGAGAAGATCACCAAGCAACATGAAGCTGAGTTGAAGGTCGAGGAAGCGCGGACCAGACGAGAGCAAATCAGAAAGGGCCTTTCGCCTTCGGTCGCCAATGGCCCGCGCACCCTAGTTGGGCGCAGCCTCGGTTCAGTGCAGCCGCGATCCATTCAATGGCTTTGGACCGGATGGGTCCCGAAGGGATACATCACCCTGCTGGCGGGCGAGACTGGGGCGGGCAAGACCACGGTCCTGGCGGACATCGCGGCGAGGATAACCACGGGCTCGCCCTGGCCCGGCGAGTTTCATGCTCAACCCGGCGAGAACGCAACACGACCTCACCCCGTGCGCCCGGCCTCCCGCGTCCTGTGGCTCGGGAGCGAGGATGGCATTGAGGAAATGACCGTGCCGCGTCTCATGGCGTGCGGCGCCAACTTGAACAACGTCATTGAGATTCAGGGCGTGACCCAAGAGGGCCAGCGCAACACCTTTTCGATGCAGGATGACCTAGGCGCGGTGGCGGAGTGGTTGGTTTTCGCGGAGACAGAGGGCCACCCCTTCGCCATGTTGGTGATTGACCCGGTGACAAGCTACCTGCCGGGGCAGAAGCTGCGGAGGGTAGACCTCAACGACGCCGGGCAGCTCCGGTCCGTGCTTGAGCCGTGGCTGATACTCGCACAGAAGCACCGGATCGCAGTCGTCTGCGTCACTCACTTCGCCAAGGACACCGCCCGCGCAATGCTGCATCGGGTTCTCGGGTCTGCCGCCTTCGCCCAGACCTGCCGGAGCCTCATCGCTGTTATCGAGCCGCCTGCCACAGACGACTACGAGCCCGACCAGTTTGAAAGGGCGATGATTCAAGTGAAGGTGAACCTTCCAGAGCATCCCGGCGGCGCATGGCGTTTCTGTACGGAGAAAGTCGAGGTCGGGACGGACCCTGACTACCAGACGCCGATCTACGCGACCCGACCGGCATGGGAACAGCTTGACCACGCCTTGACGCCGAAGACCGCCGTAGGTCCAGCTCGCGGACCCCAAAGCCAGTATGGACTTCCGTTCGCCGTGTGGCTCCAAGCTTTCTTCGCGGAACGCTCTGACCGCGAATGGCTCCGAGTAGACCTAGTGAAGATGATCGCGATCACGGAGAAGGTGGCCACAGAGAACTGGTGGAGCAAGAACAGCAACACTTATCTGGAGAAGCGAAACGACGGCGGTTGCTGGTTCTGCCGCCCCAAGGGCACAACCCCTAAAGAAACTCCGTAGTGTGGTGATAGTGGGGACTGTGCTGGGAGAGTGGGGAAACTGGGGGGCGTGATACCAAACAATAACTTAGCTGAATGTGTAAGGCCCCATCGCCCCCACTTTCCCCGCATACCACCCTCCCCACCGTGCGCAGACACGCCCGGCCGCGCGACTCGCTGGCTCCTTGGGCTCAGTTCAGCAGGAGCCGCGCAGGTAGCTTCCTAATCGTCGTTACAGACGTCGCAGATGGCGGCATCAGGCGTGACGACACCTTCGGAGACGGGGAAAGGATTGTTGCAGTGCAGGCAGACAGCATAGCCGCCACCGGAGCGACGCTCGGCGTCCATCTCTCGCTGGTGTTGCTCCTGCGCCCACTTGCGCGTCGCGTCATTGCTCATGATCCAAGTCCCTTCTGAGGCACTGCCACCATCCCGATTCAATCCGGCGAAAGTTGGGCCGTCGGTCGACCCACATATTGGGTATATGTCCGCCGCCGGGGCCTAAGCCCTTGGCGTGCATCCGTTCTGCGTGTGGTGATAAAAAGCCGTCTAGCCTTTCACTAGCAGGACATTACTTCGAAATATGTCAGCAACGTCGTACGAAAACTCTTGGCGCTTCATATAGTTTACCGTCATAATGGATGACAGCAATACTAGGAACTTAGATGAAACAGATCGCAATCTTCAATCATAAAGGCGGCGTCGCCAAGACTACGATGACCTTTCATCTTGGCTGGATGCTAGCGTTGATGGGTAAGCGAACGATGCTTGTGGACTGCGACCCACAATGTAATCTGACAGGCGTTTTTCTTGGCGATGTTGACGCAGAGGACTATCCATTTGAAAGCGAAGTTCCGCAAAAGCCGCGAAATATCCGGGATGCGGTTCGGCCGGCATTTGAGTCGCGCCCCTACATGATTGAACCAACCGAACTCTTTCCGTCACCGACGTGCCGTGACCTTTTCTTACTACCCGGGCACGTCGGTCTTTCTGAGTATGAAAGCCAGCTTGCAGTCTCACATGAACTTAGCAATACGCTCTCAGCGCTCCAGAACATTCCGGGAGCGCTGCACCATGCGATCACTATTACCGGCGAACAGAACTCCATAGATTTTGCACTTATAGACATGAGTCCAAGCCTTGGAGCGATCAATCAGAATCTTTTCATGACCAGCGACGCATTCATAATTCCAATGGCGCCAGATCTTTTTTCCTCGATGGCGCTCAGATCACTTTCTCGAACGCTTCCAAAGTGGTCAGAATGGGGGAAGAAAGCAGCAAGCAATGCCGTATTGAAGATGGCCGATTACCCATTTCCAGATTCCAGCCCAAAATATCTTGGCTCGACGGTCCAGAATTTTCGAAAGCGGGCCAGAGGCGAGGAGGAAGCCAGGCCTACTCAGGCCTTTCAAAGGTGGTTTGATCGACTTGCAGAGACAAGGGAGGCGGATCTCCTAGAAGCCTTGCGCAACGCAAAAATGCTGCTTCCGGACGAGGTCTACAATTCCGCCGGTGCACCTACAGATCAGTTTTTAATGGAAATCGGTTCGCTCGACGGATTAATCGCGACGGCTCAGGAACTTGCAAAACCCGTGTTCGCCATCGATCTCCAAGCCGATACAACGTTCCGCGGAAATGTCGCAGATACGTACAGGAACAAAATCGACGACGTGCGGTTGGGCTTCGAGAGCGGAGCGAAAAAGGTGATCGCACTAGCTGATAGTTTCTAGCTCCAATGGAAAGGTTTGACGACGCGATTGCAACCTTTCTACACGCTGTCGAGCGGGCACGTCAGATGGTTAGCCTATTCGATGCGCTGTCTGCCATTCGCATTCGTGACCCTGCAAATGATGACGCTCTGCGGTCAGCCTACATCCTAGCGGTTAGCTCGTTTGATTTCTTTGCGCATGAGCTTGCGTTGGTAGAGGCCAAGCACAGATTTCGGTCCTCGCTGAAAACGCGAAATATCACCCTACCAATGGAGTTGATGACCATCAATGATGCTGAGGAGCGATCTAACGCGGCCGAAAGCCAGATTCGTCAGTCCAACTCCTACAAGGCATTTGTTGACCCAGCAAAGTTAGCGGAGATGCTTTCATGTTATTGTGCAAACCCCTGGCAGAAGATTACTGAGAGGTTGAACGAAGGGAAGGTAGTGGGTGACAGGCGAACTGATGTCCAAGTAAAGGGCCAGTTAAAGAGTATTTGGAAGAGGCGCAACCAAATTGCTCACGAAGCAGACGTGAACCCAACATTAGCGGGCATAACTCTGTGGCCAATCGATAAGCCCGACACCGAATTGACTATCGCTTTCATCCTTGAACTCGGCGAGCATCTGCCAGGCGTCATAGCTGAAGCCCTGCCGGAAGAGGACTAGGACCAAGACTGCCCCCTCAGAATTACGGACCCGCATATCCGCAATATGTCCGCCGACCCTTTCCCCCATCGACCTAAGGCATTGTTAGGAAAAGAAAAAGCTAGTGGACCTAAAGCGAGAGCAGGTACGCTTATAGCACATTTGTAGCCAGATCAGGCATCGAGGGACGAAAATGAGCATCACAGACGACGTGAAAGTGGACACCCGCATCACCCCGGCTCTTCATCCCGGCGTTGTGGAAAACATTGACGGCTACGGTGACGACACGAAGGACGTGCTCGCCCAGGTCATGACCGCCTTCAGCACCGCCTACGAGAACGTCCGCTCCGTATGGGACGCCCGCGAGAAGGTGGAGCAGGACACCAGCAAGACGGCAGACGCCCGCCTGCTCCAGCTGGACGGCTTCGCGGCGAAGAAGCTGGAGAGCGCGACCCGGACATTCGACGCCACCAGTGCCCGCATTACGACTACGATCAGATACCTTGAGGGCGAGCTTGCGCAGCCTATTGCAGAGAAGGCGTCAGGGAGCGTCGCGGCGGAGATACGCGCCCATGCCAAGTCACTGCCGACAGACAAGCTGCACCAGCTCATCAGCGACGCGGTGGACGGTGGAGACAGCTTGACAGTCGGGGCTGTGTTGATGGGGCCTGCCTACCTCAGCGGCCTGACCCCTGACTTACAGAAGACGTACCTGAAGCACTGGAACCAAAAGCAGCGTCCCGACGTGGCGAAGCGCCTGCACGTTCTGCAACAGGCGAAGGCGATGCTGGACCGTGACGCAGGCAAGGTCTTCGTTGCGATGGAAAAGGCTGTGGGCGGCACGTCCACCAAGGCGAGGCAAGTCCGCCTCGCACAGATGGCGGCTGACAAAGCCACCTCCGCGTGACGCTGCTCGCACCTTGATAAGATCAGGATCGACGGATGGCAAAGCAGACCGAACTTATCCAACCCGAGTGGAAGAAGGGCTTCGTGCCAAAGCCCGCACCCACGAAGTGGGAAGCCGGTATGGCAAGTCCGAACCCTCTTGGGCGTCCTAAGGGTGTCCTTGATAAGCGAACGAAGGTGACACGGGCGCTGATGGATGACGCACCCGCTGTCGCCCGCGTGGTCATTGACGCGGCGATGGAAGGCGACATGACCGCGGCGGGGCTGGTCCTGTCCCGCTGCGCTCCCGTCATCAAGTCGCAGGCGGAGCGAGTCCAGTTCGAGTTGAACAGGGATGCGCCACTTGCCGAGCAAGCCCGTCAGATCATGCAGGCGGTGGCGAACGGCGAAGTGGACCCCGACACCGGGCGCATCCTGATTGGGTGCCTCAGTTCGGTCGCTGGCATCGAGGCTGTGACGGAGCTGGAGCGGCGGATCCTCGAACTTGAATCTCGGGAGGTGAAGCGATGAGCGTCATTCATACGAAGCGCAACATGGTTGCGGCATACGAACCGTTGCCGGAGGACCTATTCGTGGAGGTGCGCATTGGCACGCCCAGCGGACGGCGCGTGCTTCTCACCAAGAAGATCGCGGAGTACGAGACGGCAGTGACATGGGCGCGCGAGATGGCGGACGTGATGGAGCACCATATCGAAGTGGTCCCGGTCACCGGTCCTGAATACATGCACCGGAACCGCAGCAGCATAGCGCACTTCATGGCCACCCTCACCGACCAGGAGCATGGCGAGGTGCGAAGCATCTTGGTGACGGCAATGGGGGACCTGATGCGGGACAGCGACGATCCTGAGATTCGACGTGAAGCGCATGGCGTGTTGAGGCAGTTGAGGGCGATTGAATGAGACGCGCATCCCCACCCGATCGCTGGTTCGATCCAGCCCGCGGGTCCGTCCGGACGCCTCGCCCTGTGGAGGAGGAGGATCGGGGAGTAACGTTCGCCTATGGCCGCCATTGGCGCAACGAAAGTGTCGTGGCGAAGGACGACCCTGACCACACCGTCACGCCTGAAGAGCAGAAGTTGCTGCACCAGCGCGAACTGGAAGCGGCGAAAGATCGGCAAGCCCGAAATGATGCGAATCTCGCTGCCGCCCTGCGTCTAGGCGCTGCGCTGAAGGTGCTGAAAGGCGATGGGTAGCGCGCGGGCACTATTGGCGCGGGTCGCCCGCCTCGAAGATGCGCGGCGGCCCCGGCTCTCGCGCATCGCCCGCGCCTATGGTTCCTTCGACGCGTTCGAGGCGCGGATACGCGTCGAAGCTGAAGCTGGTGGGCTGGACAGGATCGACTGGCTCGGTGAGAAGGGCGATGGCGGCGTGCTGCGGTGCCTTCGCCGGTGGGAAGAGGAAGGCCTATGCTGAGTGAGCAGCCGCCGTGGTTGGCACGATGGCAGCAAGGCGAGCCGCCGCTACAGCCGCACCCACAGTCGCAGGTCGGGGGGCTCAGGGGGGTGGCTGCCCAAAGGGACAAACCGGCTCCACGCGCGACTACAGCGAGCCTCGTCTCAACTCGTTCGGCTTCAGCGAACCGCTGCCTGAGACATGCCCGCTTTCCCTCCGTGGGGCCCTGCAATCGCCGCATTTTGGTCCTCGGAAAGCTGGTATAGCTCCGCGAAAGCCTGACGGAGACATGCTAGATGAAGAACATTCTGATTGTCGGTTTAGCGTGTCTCGTAGCGGCCTTGGTCTTTGGTGTTGAGCCCGTGCAGCGAGCGATAAACGAGGCGACGTATCAGGGCACCTTGAAGGGTGTCGAAACTTGCATGGACTATTCAAGGAGTGAACTTCTGTCCAAAGAGGCCGTCAGGGCAACGTGTGTCAGCACCTTTCAGAAGCGTCTATATGACAACGACCATGCGACCGGACGCGCCGGACCAAGGATGAACCAGCAAACGGTTGGCTGGGGTGGCATCCTCGAAAACAGGACGGCCGACCATGTTACTACTTGGGTCCGTATTTCTCTCAGCATTTTCGACGCGGACGGCAACGCGCAAGAGATTTCTGCCGAAACACCGATTTGGATAGACCCCTTAGGTGAAGCGGAGTTCAGAGTAGACCTACCTGAACTTGAACCCGAGCAGCTGGAAAACATCAACTTCTGCGAACATGAAAGTATTGCTCCAAAGTCCTGCATGACATGGGGTGTCGTAGACATGATGGGCGTTGCGATCTAGGTTCGTTCGCCGATTTGCCGCCAGAGTCCCCGCTAGCTGAACTCTGTGAGCTGAAGGGCTACCGTGCGCTGCACTCGCTCAGCGAGGCCCTATGACACTTTCCCAACGACTCGCTCTGTGGCGGCTAGCTAGGTGCTGTTTCGACTACAGGACAGCAAAACAGCCCCGCGGAGGGGCTGCGCAAACAGCTGTAATTGCTGCTGTTTTTGGTTGCGGGGGTAGGATTTGAACCTACGACCTTCAGGTTATGAGCCTGACGAGCTACCGGGCTGCTCCACCCCGCGTCACCGAAGTGTCATCTAGCCGTCATTCCGTGGCACCGCAAGGGTCGGCGGGGAAGTTTTCCAAGTTTCCGTGACGTCGTGCCGATGTGGGACTGAAAGCGACACCCGGGGACCCAGGGCGCGGCCTCCACTTGCTGCGCTTGGGCGTCCCATCCTATCGCCACGGCATGTTCCTGCACGCCTTCGTTCTTCCTTTCGTTGCATTGGTCTTGTCTTGGGGGTCGTGATCGCACTCTGGCTGATCCTGACCCAAGCCAAGATCGTTGCACCGAAGTTGGTGCAGCTGGAGCGTCCAATGCTGCTCGTCTGGCTCGATGCAAAGGCCGACGCGTTCCTGCAAGCCTGGGCCGCCAATAAGGCAGGTGAGTACGTCGCCCTTTCTAACTCATGTGGAATGGTACAGGCGGATCGAGCCCGTGGCCTCTTCAGTTAACTGCGAAAGGGCAGCGCGCCGAGCTTCGGGCAGGTAGATTTCTCTGCCCACACTATCACGATGTCCGAGGGGCTCCAAAGCACTGGTCCTACACATGCTGAGATCGCGATGGTGTCTTCAAAACAAAAACCGCCGCCTCAGAGAGGCGGCGGTTTCAATCGAACATCGTCGAGAGATACATACGATGTTGCTCATTAGGTTTGGCGGTGACCTACTCTCCCACGTCTTAAGACGCAGTACCATCGGCGCTGCAGCACTTAACTGCCGAGTTCGGGATGGGATCGGGTGTTTTGCTTGCGCTATGACCACCAAACCAAAAGAACAACATCGTCATCAGTGATGACGTTTCCAAGTCAAGAGCGGCGTATGCTCTCGATCGAGCCAGACTGCTTCTGGATCAAATCAAGCCTATCGGGCAATTAGTACCGGTCAACTGAACGCATTGCTGCGCTTACATCTCCGGCCTATCGACGTGGTGGTCTACCACGGCCCTCAGGGATACCTTGTTTTGAGGGGGGCTTCCCGCTTAGATGCCTTCAGCGGTTATCCTTTCCGGACATAGCTACCCTGCACTGCCGTTGGCACGACAACAGGTCCACCAGTGGTCCGTTCACCCCGGTCCTCTCGTACTAGGGGCAACTCCTCTCAAGTATCCTACACCCACGGCAGATAGGGACCGAACTGTCTCACGACGTTCTAAACCCAGCTCACGTACCTCTTTAAATGGCGAACAGCCATACCCTTGGGACCTGCTCCAGCCCCAGGATGAGATGAGCCGACATCGAGGTGCCAAACGGTGCCGTCGATATGGACTCTTGGGCACCATCAGCCTGTTATCCCCAGCGTACCTTTTATCCGTTGAGCGATGGCCCTTCCACTCGGGACCACCGGATCACTATGGCCGTCTTTCGACTCTGCTCGACTTGTCAGTCTTGCAGTCAGGCTGGCTTCTGCCATTGCACTCAACGAGCGATGTCCGACCGCTCTGAGCCAACCTTCGCGCGCCTCCGTTACTCTTTGGGAGGCGACCGCCCCAGTCAAACTACCCACCACACAGGGTCCCGGATCCGGATAACGGACCGCGGTTAGACATCAAGCAAAGCAAGGGTGGTATCTCAAGGGAGGCTCCACAGGAACTAGCGTCCCTGCTTCAAAGCCTACCACCTATCCTGCACATGCTTGGCCTGATGCCAGTGTGAAGTTGTAGTAAAGGTGCATGGGGTCTTTCCGTCTAACCGCGGGAAGCCTGCATCTTGACAGGCAATTCAATTTCGCTGAGTCGATGTTGGAGACAGCGGGGAAGTCGTTACGCCATTCGTGCAGGTCGGAACTTACCCGACAAGGAATTTCGCTACCTTAGGACCGTTATAGTTACGGCCGCCGTTTACCGGGGCTTCAATTCGGAGCTTGCACCCCTCCTTTTAACCTTCCGGCACCGGGCAGGCGTCAGACCCTATACGTCGTCTTGCGACTTCGCAGAGCCCTGTGTTTTTAGTAAACAGTCGCCACCCCCTGGTTTGTGCCCCCAGATTCCACTTGC